>CAVXOH010000008.1:370000-428612 GCA_963763295.1 uncultured Alphaproteobacteria bacterium | reverse complement strand
CTTGGTGCGTTTGCTACATAACGCCGAGCGAGCGCATGTCGTGGATGGTGAGCACGGCGTCCTTGCCGCCGAGCCCGACGTCGGAAAGCGCCCGGCGCGCGCCTTCCTCGGCGGCGCGCTAGCATCAGCTCGAGGTCGGCGTCCGACAGGCGCGCGGAGCTGCCGCCGTGGTGCGGTGCGGTCATCGGTGTAGTCCTCCGGGTCGGGTATCAAAGCGACGGCAGCCCTGGGCCGTTCAGCCTCAGATGCGGTAGCGGACGATGACGGTGCCTCGGTCGCCGGCCGAGCTGCCGTTGCGGACGCCGTCGCTGCAACGGTTGCCTGGACCGGGTTGCAACTCTACGGCGCCGCGGGCTTGCGGACGGACGGGTCGGCTCCAGTGCCGCGGGTGCGGCGTCAGCTGAGGGCCGCCGGGCCGGCAACCGGCGCGGCCGGTGTCGCGCTACTCCTCTACGCTGAAGCTATCCCGTAAACGCGGATGCGAACTGATGTTGTCGTCACCTACTCGGCGGCGACCGGCAAACTGGCCTCGTCGCCCCAGCCCGTCCAGCCGGGTCGGGTGCCGCGCGCGAAGAGCTCGATATACGGCCCTGGGCTGCAGTCCTCGATGATCGGGTAAAGTTCATCCGGCTTGCGGCTGTGCTCGCGCTTACGGGTGGCGATCAGGTTCACCTGCGACCGCGCCGGCGCGAGTGTGCGCGCCTGCTTGCCCCGCACGCCGAACAGTATGGTCTCGGTGACGTTGCGGAAGTAGAAGCCGACGCCGCGGCCGTCCGAGGCGCCGTCCTTGCGCACCTTGTGCCAGACTATGACCGTCTTGTACTTGAAGCCCCAGGCCCGGATTACCTCGAGGCCCTCCGGCAGCAGGGCGTTCGGCACCCAGAGGTAGAGATGGGCGGGCTCCACAACGATCTGCGCCACCGGCAGCGCCTTGATCTCGGGGAGCGTCATCGTCGGATAGCGCATCAGACGGCGATGCTCGGGCGCCACCTTCCCGGTCCGGTTTTCGAACTGCCAGGGCGGGTCGGCAAGTATGGTGTGGAATGTGCGGCCGCCCATGTCATCGAGGAGGCGTTGTCCTGTGTCCATCTCAAGCCTGTTCCTTTTGTAGCTTGGTTGCCCGGCCTGTTGCCGGGCCTGACGCCGGTGGGGAGCGCTGTCTTGCAAGCGGCCGGCAGGGCGGTCGCCCCGCACGCCCGCCACCGCGCGGGTGGACCTGGTTAGTGCAAGGTCCTGCCAACTGGCCCCTCGCTTTCCATTTCCGTTCCGGCGCTGGCCGCATAGTCATCGGCCCGCTCGAGCCGCTTCCGGCACGGCGGGATCCACGCGAGTTCGGTCGGTCCCGCACAGGTCTTCTGCCAGATGATCCAGGAGTAGCTGGTGGCCGTGGACGCCTTCCCATCGAGACGACCGCGAACCATCGGCACCCGTTCGGTGAACACCGCGACCTTGCTCGGCGGATGCGGCGCAAACATCCGGGCGTGCCTGCCAACGCCCTCGACGAAGACGGTCCGGGTCAGGAAGGCCACGCCGAGCCGCGCGCTCGACATTGCGCGGTGGAAGAAGACCTCGGACAGCCGGAATGGCGGATTGGTCACCACCCAGCCAAACTGGCCGACCTCCGGCGTGCCAAGGGTGAAGTCCACGACGTCGCCGAAGCCGTAGGGGTGGACGTCAGAGGCCTGAACCCTTCCGAAGTACTCGGCAAGGGTGCGTGCCATATGACCGCGCCCACACGCAGGCTCGAGGCAGGACAGATGTCCGGCGTCGCCCAAGGGTTGGATGATATATTCGAGAAGCGCTCTCGTGGCCCAGGGCGGGCTGGGGAAGTCGTCGAGGCTGTCGCGCCTCTCGAACCGCTGCGCCATCACGGCGTGCGACGTGTTCTGCAATTTGATCTCCGAGGTTTTTGGCTAGAGCCGGGTCTGCGAGGGCCCGCGAGGTTCAGCCCACGGGCCCAAGGACGTGGAGCTACACGTCCGAGGCAGACGCGAGACGGACCCCGCTGGCGGCCATCTCGGCGTGCTCGTCGAACTGATCGACAATGAAGTCGAGCACGGCGAGCTTGTCTGCAAAGTTCATGTGAAGATCGGTGAGAGCCGGATGCTGTCGGGTCAGCCGGTCGAGCTTGCGTCCGAATTCGCGCAGGGATCCCGCAAAATCCTCGAACTCGAAGGCAAGGCGGACGATCGGCCTGTCGTCGCCGTCCCTCAGCCGTTTGCCCCACTTTCCGATCGCGCTCTGCGTTTCATCGGGGTCGTCGCTCTCGACCTGCCGCTGCTCAAAATAATCGCTGAGAGCCGCGCGCGCCTCGCTCAGGAAGAGCGCCCGGCTGCACGGCGAGAGAGCGTCAAAGGCGGCGCTCGGCAGGATCTCCGGCACATAGGGCTCAGGATGATCGGCCTCAGGCCCGATCAGGAGGAGCCAGGGAGCGCCCGTGAAGGACGCTTCGGCCGCCGCGAAGAGCATCGCGGAGTTGATCTCCCGTGGGTCGTCGTAGCGGAGGGTAGAGTTGAATGGCGAAAGCATGATGTTGGGTCCTTGTTTCTCGCCGGAACACGGCTAACCGGTCCGACATCCTAAGGATCGCCGAGATCGCCGGAGGGGTCGTCCTTGTCGGAAAAAAAGATATTTGTGCAATCCTAGGTACTTAACGTCAGAATTCCCCGCTCCCAGAGAATTTTTTCGCGCGGGGCGGGACGACCGGTTCCCCGGATTCGCGGAGCCTTGAAGCATCAAAGCGAATCCCGAGGTCTCCCCATGTCCGCTCAATCCTTCCCTTCCCTTCAGCCCACCGAGGCGCATCGCCTGCTCCGCATGCGCGACCTGATCGAGATGACCGCGCTCAGCCGCGCCACGATCTATCGCGCGATGGAGGCGGGCACCTTTCCCTTGCCCATCCGCATTGGCGGCAACAACCGCTGGCGCATTGCCGAGATCATCGACTTCATCGAGGGACGGGCCGCGTTTCGCGATCGTTGCGGTGCCTGATGCAGCACGAGCACCATCTTTCGGCAGGCGTCCCCGCCCCCGGGTCGGCGCCAGCCATCAACGCCGGGGACGGCACCGGCAGCGAGATGCTGGCGGCCGCCCTCGCCTATGCTGCCGCAGGTCTCCCAGTCTTTCCTTGCAGTCTGGACAAGCGGCCGCTCATCGCCGCCTGGCCGAGCACGGCCAGCATCGACGAGGCGCAGCTCCGCGAATGGTGGAACCGGTGGCCGGAAGCGATGATCGGCCTCCCGACTGGCGCCTGCTCGGGGCTCTACGTCGTCGATATTGACGTCGATGAGAAGGTCGACGGAATGGCCGCCTACCGCGCGTTGGGGCTTCCCCGTGCCGAGATCGCGGTTCGCACGCCATCCGGCGGGGGCCACGCCTACTTCCGCTGGCCGGGCGAGGGCTGGCGCAACACCGTCGGCAGGATCGCCCCGGGATCGACACCCGGGGAGAGGGCGGCTACGTCATCGTGCCACCGAGCTCCGCGACGGGGGGCGGCTACTGGTGGTTCTCGGAGCCGATGGGCGAGCGCCTCCTTGCAGGCGAAGTCCCCGAGCTCCCGGAGAAGCTCCGCGCCCTGCTCGAGGAGCCTGAGCGGGTGATGCGCCAGCCGGGCGACATGCGCGGCAGCGGCGCCAGCTGGGCGGTTGCCGCGCTGCGCGATGAAGTGGCGGGGGTCGCCGCTGCGCCACCCGGGTCGCGCAATGACAGGCTGAACCGGGCTGCCTTCAAGCTTGGCCAGATCGTGGCTGACGGTCACTGTGAGCGATCGCTCGTCGAGGGCGAACTGCGCGCCGCTGCCGTGGCGGCCGGCCTCGGGGTCCAGGAGGCCGAGGCGACAATCCGCTCTGGCATCGCGGCGGGCCTGAAGGAGCCTCGCGGCCCGAAGGCGGCGACGTCGGCCTCCCGGGAGGATGGTGTGAGAACGGTGGGTGCGTCCGCCGCAATGGACCGGGCGTGGCCGGCCCCTGACCTCACGTTGCTCGAGCCCGAGCGCGAACTTCCCCCGGTTCTTCCGGTTCAGGCCATCGTCGGCCCCGAGTGGGGAGCGTGGCTCGAACGTGCGGCGGAAGGAAAGGGCGCGCCGGTCGACTATGTCGCGGGGGCCTTGGTGGCGGTGGCGGGATCGCTGATCGGGAACGCCCGCTGGGCACGTCCTTATGGCGACTGGAAGGAGCCACCGATCTTCTGGGTCATGCTTGTGGGCAATCCCAGCGCCCGCAAGAGCCCCGCTCTCGATGCCGTTCGCGCGCCCCTGCAGACGCTGGCAGACCGACTGCAGTCAGAGGCTGAGCCAGCCCACAAGCGCTGGCTCGAGGCGAAGGAGCAGGCCGACGTCCACCTCATGGCCTGGCGCGAGAAAGCCAAGCAGGCGGCGAAAAAGGGAAATGCTCTCCCGTCTCGGCCGCCAGCGGCGGACGCGGGCGAAGAGCCGCACATGCCCAAGCTCGAGGTCAACGACGCCACCGTCGAGGGGTTGACGAAAATCCTCGCGCGGCAGGCGCGGGGTACGCTCGTCGTTCGGGACGAGTTGGCGGGGTGGCTCGGGGGCATGAACCGATACAACACCGGCAACTCGGACCGGCCGTTCTGGATCGAGGCTTTCGGTGGTCGCCGCTACGCAGTCGATCGCGTGTCGAAGGACCGGCTGGTGGTCCACCGACTGACGGTCTCGCTGGTGGGTGCGATCCAGCCCGAGCCGCTGACCAGCCTGCTGCTCAAACCCGACGATGATGGGCTGGTCGCGCGCTTCTGTCCCTTTTGGCCCCTTTTGTCACCGCCTAAGCGACCTAGCACCAGCATCGATCCCCGCTTCGCAGTGAACGCTTTCGGTCGGCTCCTCAGTCTGGAAATGGGAGAGGACGAAGAGGGGGAGCCAGCCCCGATCTTCTTGCCGTTCTCGGGGGCGGCACAAGAGCAGTTGGACAAATTCATCATCGAGGTCAGCCGGCTGGAGAAAGAGGCCGAGGGGGAGGGACTGCTGGTTTCGTTTATCGGCAAGCTGCCGGGGACCGCGGTGCGGTTTGCTCTGCTTCTCTCTTTCCTCGACTGGACTGTCTCCCGGCACTCCTCACCGCCGAATGAGGTCTCGGCCGCGTGTGTGGAGAGGGCCATCCGGTTCGCAACCGCCTACCTGGTCCCGATGGCACGACGGACCTATGCCGCAGCAGCGGGAAATCCGGCCGAGCGTTCGGCAAGGCGTCTGCTGAAACTGATCATGGAAGAAAAACCCGCTGACCTGAGTGTTCGGGAAATCTATCGCAGGAAGCTCTCAGGTCTCAAGTCACCGGGAGACGACAAGGCAGCCCTGAATATACTGGAGGGATCCGGCATTGTTCGTCGCCAGGAGCGGGTCACTGGCGGTCGATCGCAGCAGCTCTTTGTCTGCAATCCTCTTATCTGGGAGGCATAGCGAAGGACAGCACCTACGGCCACACTACCGAGGTGACAGGTGACAGAAGTGACAGAAGTGCCGCCATCTCTCCTGCCCCGACCTGATGGAGACAAATGACGGGCGGCTTACCGAGGTGACAGGTGACAAAAGTGACAGAAGTGCCAGAGCGCCGGCATTCGCCCCGGCGGACGTGACAAAGACAAAGTGGCGGAGCCCGCTCTCGTGCTGACGGACCGTCGCTAGCGGACTGCGGCCCGGCCTCCGGTCCCGGTCGACGGGCACCGCTGGCTCGCGCTGATGAGAGGAACATAGGATCGCAAGAGAGGTTGCTGCACCTCTCGCCCGCCCAGGTTTCAAACGTCCGCTGTGATCTGCCCTCTAACTGCATACCACCGTATGCCGAAACGCGCTTTCCACAACTCGTTTGACGGTCGATGCTGCCCGGTTGACGATCCCGATGCCGAAGGGCGCAAGAGGAAGACGCAGTCCTATGCCGTCTTCCCGACCTTGAGCGAAACGACATCCGCGCTGCTGCCTGTCACGAACCTTGCCCACTCTCCCATGAGCACCCGGCGCTGTTCCAGATAATCTGTCCGACGATACGCGCGCTCGGTCTTGGTCCCGTCGGCATGGGCGAGCGCCGCCTCGGCGACCTCGCGCGGGGTGTCGGTCGTCTCCGCACACCAGTCGCGGAAGCTGCTGCGAAAGCCGTGCGGCCGCTCCGCCATGCCGCGCCGCTCCATCATGCGCGACATAGTGGCATCGCTGATCACGCCCTTGCGGACGCTCGGGAAGAAATAGCCGCCCCGCTCGTGCCTGGCTGCCTGCGCGATGACTGCCAAGGCCTCCTCCGACAGCGGGATACGGTGCGTCACGCCGGCCTTCATGCGCTCGCCCGGAATCACCCAGGTCGTGCCATCGATCTCGTCCTGCCGAACGAAGCGCACCTCGGAGGAGCGGGCCGCCGTCAGGATGAGAAGCCTGAGCGCCAGATGGCAGATACTCCCCTCGGTCAGGGTTGCGTAGAAGGCCGGCACCTCTGCCCACGGCAGGGCGGCGATATGCTCGGTTTTCTGCCGCGACTTCCCGAGCAGCACCCGCGCCTTGTCGGTGGCCTGCAGGTCGACATCGAGCCCCTTTGCCACGGCGTGCTTGAAGATCACCTTGAGGCGGCTGATCGCCTTATTCGCCGTCTCACCCTTCTCGTGCCAGATCGGGGCCAAGACCGTCCTGATGTCGTTCTGGTCCAAATCCTCGATAGGCACCCTCCCGAGCTTCGGCAGCACATGCAGCTGGAGAGGCGAGAACCAGCGGCCGGCAACGCCATCTCCCTTCAGCTGGGCCTTGCGGGCTTCGAATGCCTCCGTCGCCACCACAGCAAGCGTCGGCCTCTCGGCTGCCGCTTCTCGCCTGAGCCGCTCACGTTCCTTCACCGGGTCGCGGCCTGTCGCTGCTACCCTGCGCCATTGTTCTGCCGCAGTGCGGGCATCCTTGAGCGGGACGTCCGCGAGCGACCCCAAACCCATCTCCCGCCGCCGGCCTCCGACAGTGATCCGGAGAAACCATTGTGCGCCGCCATCAGGGCGCTTGTGAAGCCACAGCCCACCGCCGTCGGCGTACTTGCCAGGGGCAGCGTTCTTAATCTGCAATGCGCTGAGCCGGTTGATCGCGCGCAATCCAGTCCACCTCTCTGTCCACCTTTCGATGTGAGATTGCCTGACACAAGCTGCAGCCAGAGGCAACAGGATTTAGCTAAAGTACGAACGATTTCAGTTACAAGGCATTAAGGATGCGGCAGGCGGAGATGCTGGGAGACGGCAATTCAATGCAGACCACCCGCACCACCGCCGGCTCAGGAGCGCGCCGCCCGCTCCGGCCGCGGCTCCCAGCCGAAGACGCTGCGGCCGCGGTAGTCCGGCGAAGCGCGCCGCTCGGCAGCGACGTAGGCGGCGAGGTCGGGCGCGCCGGCGCGCGCCTCGAGCCGGCGCGCCTGCGCGTCGAGGCGCCGGATCGCGCCGAGCCGCTCGTCGTCGCCGAGCCGCGCCTTCGCCACCGCCGCCTTCAGGACGGCGATGGTGCGGTCATAGACCTGCGTCGGCACCGGGAACGGCTCGCGGTCCTTGCCCCCGTGGGCGAGCGAGAAGCGGGCGGGATCGGCGAAGCGGCAGGGCGCGCCGTGGATCACCTCGGCGACCATCGCGAGCGAGCGCACGGTGCGGGCGCCGACGCCCGGCACCAGAAGGAGCTCGGCGAAGTCGGCCGGGCCGCGGTCGGCGGCGGCGGCGAGCGCCCCGTGCAGCCGGCGGATCAGCACGTCCTTCGGCCGGACGTCGTGGTGTGCCGGCATGACGAGATGCGGCAGCAGCGGCGCCTCGGCGCGGCCCTCGATCGCCGCCACCTCGCGCGAGATGCCGCCCGGGCCGAGCTCGCGCAGCAGGTCGAGCTGCCGCTCCCGCGAGGCGGCGGCGCGCGTGTCGGTCAGGTTGACGATCTCGCCGACCCCGCGGCCGTCGATCGCCGCGTGCGGCGCCTCGACGAAGCTCCTGAGGCCCTCGGAGAGCCAGTGGTAGCGCCGCGCGGTGCGGGTCTCGCCGCGCATGCCCTGCTGGACCACGACCCACTTGCCGTCGGCGGCGAGCACGAAGCCGTGCAGGTAGAGCTCGAAGCCGTCCTGCACCGCCGCGCTGTCGACCTTGGCGACCAGCCGGCTCGCCCGCGCCAGCGCCGCGCCGTCGAGGCCGGTGCGCATGCCGATCGCAGTGAGCTCGTCCGGGGTGCGGCGCGAGTGGCTGCCGCGGCCGCCGCAGACGAAGAGGCCGAGCTCGGCCTCGCGCGGCGCGAGCCCGCGCTTGAGCGCGCCGAGCACGCTCGTGGTGATGCCGGACGAGTGCCAGTCCATCCCCATCACCGCGCCGAACGACTGGAACCAGAATGGATGCGCGAGCCGGCGCAGGAACTCGTCGCGGCCATGGTCGAGAACGATCGCCTCGGCGATCACCGCCCCGAGCCGCGCCATCCGCTGGCCGAGCCAGGCCGGCACCCGGCCGTTGTGAAGCGGCAGGTCGGCGCTGCCGGCGCGTCGGGCCATCGCAAAGCCTCCGTGAACGGACAGCGAACATGTAGCATCGGCGGCGGCGGCTGGCTATGCCCGTCGCATGCGGCATCCACGCGCACAGAGGGCAGCGGCACGCCCGCGGGGGGCCGCGTAAGCGGGCGCCCCGGGGGGCGGGCGGCCGCTGCCCGGGCTCGGGGCCCGGGCGGGACGGTGGAGCCGGCGCGCTCCTTGCTGGGCCGTCCTGCGAGCTTCACCCCAGCCGCTCGATCAGCGCCATCGCCGCGGCCGGGTTGCGCACCTTCGCGCCGCTGATCACGTAGACGAAGACGTCGCGCGCCGCCGGCTCGGCCGGCGGCGCGACGGGCTCGAGGCCCGTCGGGCATCCCGCCTTCGGCCCAGGCTCGCGCGCGCGCCGCCCAGGTGTCGAGCTCGGCCGCGGAATAGCCGTGCGGCTCGTCCTCGGCGCGTGCCCATGATGCGGGCATAGACGAAGGGCGCGGTCGGGTCGGGGATCGCCGGGTACTTCGAGTCCGCCGGCGGCGATGACCGCGACACCGTGCTCGCGGGCGAGCGCCACGAACTCGGGCACCGCGAAGCTCGCGTGCCGCACCTCGACGGCGTGGCGGATCTGGCGGCCCGTCGACCGCCTGCGGCAGCAGCGCGAGGAAGCGCCGCGAAGTCGTCGGGATCGAACTTCTTGGTCGCCATGAGCTGCCAGTTGATCGGCCCGAGCTTGTCCTTCAGCTCCATCACGCCGGAGCCGAAGAAGCGCTCGATCGACTCGCCCGCCTCGGCCAGCACCCGCCGGTTGGTGGCGAAGCGCGGCCCCTTGACCGCGAAGACGAAGTCCTCGGGCGTCTCCTCGTGCCACTTGCGGAAGCTCGCCGGCTTCTGCGAGCCGTAGTAGGTGCCGTTGATCTCGATCGTCGTCAGCTTGCGGCTCGCGAACTCGAGCTCGCGCTGCTGCGCGCAGGTCGTCGGGATAGAACGGCCCGCGCCAGGGCTCGAACGTCCAGCCGCCGACCCCGACCCGGATGCGCCCCGGCAGTCAGGCGC
Source organism: uncultured Alphaproteobacteria bacterium (assembly GCA_963763295.1). Classification (GTDB taxonomy): domain Bacteria; phylum Pseudomonadota; class Alphaproteobacteria; order Rhodobacterales; family Rhodobacteraceae; genus Amaricoccus. The sequence goes on along the minus strand of CAVXOH010000008.1, from coordinate 419,109 downwards.
AGCGTGTAGGCGGTCTTGACCACCGTGTAGAACTCCTGCGCGTAGCGGCCCTGCTCGCGCGGGCCGTAGCTCGAGCCCTTGCGGCCGCCGAAGGGCACGTGGAAGTCGACGCCCGGCCGTCGGCAGGTTCACCATCACCATCCCCGCCTCGGCGTTGCGCTTGAAGTGCGTCGCGTGCTTGAGCGAGGTCGTGCAGATCCCGGCCGAGAGCCCGAACGGGCGTGTCGTTCGCGACCTCGAGCGCCTCGTCGTAGTCCTTGACCCTGATCACGCTCGCCGACCGGGCCGAAGATCTCCTCCCGGCTGATCCGCATCGCGTTGGTCGCCCCGGTGAAGAGCGCCGGCGACAGGTAGAAGCCCTCGGTCGGCGCGCTCCAGCCGCTCGCCGCCCCAGACGAGCTCGGCCCCCTCGCCCTTGCCGATCGCGATGTAGTCCTCGTCCTGCTTGAGCTGGCCCGCGTCGACCACCGGCCCGATATGGGTGCCCTCCTTCAGCGGGTCGTCGACCTTCAGCGCCTTCAGCTTCTCGGCGACGGCCGCGACGAAGCGGTCGTGGATGCCCTTCGGTCACGATCAGCCGCGACGAGGCGGTGCAGCGCTGACCGGTCGAGAAGTAGGCGCCGTTGACCGCGCAGTCGACGGCCATCGCCGAGGTCGGCGTCGTCGAGGACCACGAGCGGGTTCTTGCCGCCCATCTCGAGCTGGAAGCGGCGCATGCACCTTGATCGCTCGCCTCGCGCGACGCGGGCGCCGGTCCCCTGGCTGCCGGTGAAGCTGATCGCGCTGACGTCCGGGCTGTCGAGGATCGCCTGGCCGACCACCGAGCCCTTGCCCATGACGAGGTTCAGCACCCCCTTCGGCAGGCCGGCCCGCTGCAGGATGTCGACGATCGCCCAGGTGCAGCCCGGCACCAGGTCGGCCGGCTTGATGACGACGGTGTTGCCGTAGGCGAGCGCCGGCGCGATCTTCCAGGCCGGGATCGCGATCGGGAAGTTCCAGGGCGTGATCAGCCCGACCACGCCCACCGCCTCGCGGGTCATCTCGACGCCGACGCCGGGCCGGACCGACGGCACGATCTCGCCCGCGAGCCGCAGGCACTCGCCGGCGAAGAAGTCGAAGATCTGCGCCGCGCGCACCGTCTCGCCGATGCCCTCGGCGAGCGTCTTGCCCTCCTCGCGCGACAGGAGCCGGCCGAGCTCCTCCTTGCGCGCGGTGATCTCGTCGGCGGCCTTGCGCAGCACGCCGTGCCGCTCGAGCGGCCCCGACCGCGACCAGGCCGGGAACGCCGCCTTCGCCGCCGCGATCGCGGCGGCGGCGTCCTCGGCGGTGGCGCGCGCGTATTCGCCGACCACCTCCTTGACGTTCGCCGGGTTCAGGTTCGGCACCGCCTCGCCCTTCACCCATTCGCCGTCGATCAGGTTCATGTGCAGCGTCATGCGGTCAGGTCCTTTCGGTCGCGAGCAGGCCCCGGCCGGCGAGGTTGCGCATCAGCGCGCCGGTGCCGAAGGTCCATTCGGGGGCCTCGGTCGAGAGGCCCACGGTGTTGACGAGCGCCCCGAGCCCGGGCGCGGAGATGGTGACGACGTCGCCGCCGTGGTGGGTGAAGCCCTGGCCGGCGCCGTCGCGGTCCTGCACCGGCGCGAACATCGTGCCGAGGAACAGCATCAGCCCGTCCGGGTACTGGTGGTGCCGCCCGATCGTCTGGGCGACGAGGTCGGCCGGGTCGCGGCTGATCTCGCGCATCGACGAGCGGCCCTCGAGGCGGAAGCCGTCGGTGCCCTCGACCGTCATCGTCGAGCTCCGCCGCGCGCACGTCGTCGAGCGCCGAAGCCGTCGTCGAAAAGCCGGATGAACGGCCCGATCGCGCAGGCGGCGTTGTTGTCCTTGGCCTTGCCGAGCAGGAGCGCCGAGCGCCCCTCGACGTCGCGCAGGTTCACGTCGTTGCCGAGCGCTGGCGCCGACGATGCGCCCGCGGCTCGACACCGCGAGCACCACCTCGGGCTCGGGGTTGTTCCAGCGCGAGACCGGGTGCAGCCCGACGGTCGGCGCCCCAGCCCACCGCCGACATCGGCTGGCCCTTGGTGAAGACCTCGGCGTCCGGCCCGATGCCCGACCTCGAGGTACTGCGACCACAGCCCCTCGGCGATCAGCGCCGCCTTTGCCGCCGCCGCCGCCTCGCTGCCGGGCCGATGTCGCGCAACGAGGCGCCGATCAGCCCGGCGATCCGGCCGCGGATCGCCTCGGCCTTCGCCGGGTCGCCGGCGGCGCGCTCCTCGATCACCCGCTCGACCATCGAGCGCGCGAAGGTCACGCCGCAGGCCTTGAGCGCCTGCAGGTCGCAGGGCGCGACGAGACGGGGCCGGGTCGTGTCGCCGGCCAGCGCCGCCGCCGCCAGCTCGGCCAGGCTGCCGAGCCGCCGCCCGTCCGCCGCGCGCGAGGCGCCCGGGCGGGTCGTCGAGCTCGAGGAGGTCGCGAACCGTCGCGATGTCGGGCGACGTGACGTCGACGACGTCCTCGCCCCTGAGCGTCACCACGCAGGGGCCGCCCTCGGCCGGGTCCCAGGCCCGCCCGACCCAGGGCCCGGCGCGGTCCTCGGCATGCGGGAGCGGCCCGGCCGATGCGGTCGATGTGGTCATGTGGCTCCTCCCCCGGCGCGCCGCCACGATAGCCAAGCCGCCGGGCGGCGCAACCCCGCGCGGCCGGCCGGCGACCGGGCGCTACGCCGGCGGCCGACCGGCCTTGACGATGCCGTCGGGGGTCACCGCCAGCCCCGAGCGGCGCACCTCGCGCACCCGCGCTTTCTGCCGCGCGATCAGCGCCGGGTCGGCATAGCTGCGCGGGTGGTCGAGGTGGACGAGCGGCGCGGTGTAGCGCAGGTGCCGGCCGCGCACCCCGGCGTTCTTCAGCCGCACGCCGAACTCCTTGTCCTCGCCGCCGTACCTGAGCGTCTCGTCGAAGCCGTTGACCTTCAGCGCGTCGGCCCGGAACACCGAGGCGTTGGCGCCGCAGAGCGCCCGCTGCACCGGCGTCGCCCGGTCGAGGCAGGCCATCACCGGCCGCGGGAACGGCATCGTCTTCAGCCAGGTGCCGAAGCGGTCGATCGCGCGGTTCGCCTTCAGCCACCCGCGGTCGAAGACGGTGCCCGCCTCGATCAGCTCTGGCGTGACGCGCGCGGTCGCCTCGGCGTCGAGCCGGATCAGGCTGCCGGTCGAGAACGTGCCCGGACGCGCCAGCGCCACGTGGCGGGCGATGAAGTCCGGATGGATCAGCACGTCGCCGTCGATGAAGACGAGGAGGTCGGCCTCCGAGGTCGCGATCGCCTTGTTGAGGATCGCGCTCTTCTCGAACCCGCGGTCCTCGTGCCAGACGTGGCGGAACGTGAGCTCCGGATGCGCGGCGGCGAAGGCATCGAGCGCGGCCCTGGTCTCCGGCCCCGAGCCGTCGTCGGCGATGCAGATCGAGTCGGGCAGCACGCTCTGCCGGGCCACCGAGGTCAGGCAGAGCACGAGCGCCCGCGGGCTGTTGTAGGTCGCGACGATCAGCTCGGTCCGCATGGCGCCTCCGCTCCGATCCGCGCGAGATAGTCGAGCGCGGCGCGGTCCTCGACCTCGTCCGCCTCGATGTTGGCGACGGTACGGCGCACCTTCCTCTCGTACTCGGACCGCTTCGCCGTGAGGTTGGGGCCACGCCCGATCTTGGCCGCGAGCTCCTGCTCCGAGCGCGTGTAGTAGTGGTTGAGCTGCAGGTGGTCGGCCGAATAGAACCCCGGCGCGGTGCGCTCCCGCTCATCGACCTCGACGCCCCGGTCGTTGCGCGTGCGCCCCGAGCCGTCGGTCTCCATCGAATGCACGCGCACCGCCGTCAGGTGGCAGGGATCGACCAGGCACTTGAACGCGCGCACCCCGCGCACCTCGCTCATCGGGTCGCGCGCCCGCCGCAGGTAGTTGGGCAGGACCCCGCCCTCGGGCGGCGCGACGTGGCCGGAGCGGCCGAACATGTGCCAGGGCAGCGAGAGGTTGCGCGCCTCCCCGAGATGGGCGAGCGCCTCGGGGATGCTCGCCGCCCGCTTCGGCACCAGGAACTCGTCGGCGTCGATGAAGGCCATCCAGCGGAAGCCGCCGCCGAAGTTCGAGGCGGCGTGCGCATAGGCGAGCACCTGGTTGTGGATCTCGCGCCCGAGCCAGGCGTCGGAGAAGACCTGCCGCCACGGCACGACGACGCGCGCCGCCGCGGGCAGCGTCTCGCGCAGGATGTCGATCGTCCCGTCGCTGCTGCCGTTGTCGTAGATCAGGAAGCGGCTCACCCCTGCGCGCAGGTGGAAGGCCGCCCATTCGCGGATGTGCCGCGCCTCGTCCTTGACGATGAGCGCGATCGCCACCCCGGCGCGATCCGGCTCCGCGCGCGGCGGCACGATGCCGATCCTGCTGATCTTGCCGAGCGCCGGGAGCCTCCAGAGCATGCCCATGCGCATAGAGCATCGCGCCGGGGCGCGAAAGAGGCCGGGTCGGACCGGGCCGCGAGATCGTGAGGCAGCGATCATCACGCCGACGCCCCTATGAACGCGAGGACGGTGAGGGTCGCGACCGAGAGATAGACGATGGCGCTTCCCAGATCCGCGACCCTGCCGAGCCGCGTCCAGCCAGCCGGCAACCGCGCAACAGCGAGGACGCAAGCAGAGCCGAAAGCCAGGCGGGTGCAAACATATACCGCGCTAAGCACGATCATCTGTTCGGAGATCGAATGATCAGGGTTGATGAATTGCGGGAAGAAAGCGGTGCAGAAGAGAAGCGCTGCAGGATTTGCTAAGGCGATCGTCAGCCCCTCCAGGATCGGCTCGCGGCAGCGGGTCGACCCTGACTTTGACGAGGCCCGGCGGCGGACGAGAACCGCCTCTGCGGCGAGCCAGATGAGATAGAGCGCACCGGCAAGCGAAAGCCATCGAAACATCGCCGGCAGGAGTTCACCGGAAAGCGTCAAACCCGCGAACGTTGCCCCGAGCAAGCACAGCTCACCGAGCCCGACGCCGACCACTGTCCGGAAGCCGGCCACCATTCCGTACCGCAACGTACTATGAGAAACGATTGCCATCACCGGGCCGGGCGCCGCGAAAAGAATGAGCGTTGCCGTCAGGAATTGGGCAAGGCTGTACAAATCCATGTCTTGGTTCCCGTATCGAAAACGGGTGGTTCAATGGTGCGAATGCGGCATCGCTCTGCGGGGCAGCACTGCCGCACAGCCGCCAGCAACGGCACGCGCACCATTGGCCGTGCGGATGTCCGGATGACTTCGCGGAGGCCGAATCGGGTTACGTCTGCAATGGTGCCCGTGTTCGGCGGCGGGAAACGCCTTCGCCCCGAAGCCCGGGTCGCCCGAGGCGTGGCCGCCGATCCCGGCCACGCGCCCCGGTTTCAGCCATATGCATTCCGTATGCGTTCCATACGCCTTCCATATCGCAAAAGCTCTGTCATATCAGCCTGTTGCTCCGGATCCGCGGCGCCGGTTGCGCAGCCCTCACCTCTCCGCGATACTCGGCCAGAAACGGGGGACGCGATGCGGCTCGGGCTCGACTACGGCGGCACCAAGATCGAGGGCATCGTGCTCGGCCCCGACGGTGGCGAGCGCGCCCGCGCCCGCGTGCCGACCCCGCGCTTCGACTACGACGGCGGCATCCGGGCGATCGGCCGGCTGCTCGAGCGGCTCGAGGCCGGCGCCGGCGGCCGGATCGAGACCGTGGGCATCGGCGTGCCCGGCTCGGTCGACCGCGCCACCGGCCGCGTCTCGATGGGCAATTCCACCTGGCTGCACGGCCGCGACCTGCAGGGCGACCTCGCCGCCGCGCTCGGCCGGCCGGTGAAGATCGCCAACGACGCCAACTGCTTCGCGCTCTCCGAGGCGGTCGACGGCGCCGGCGCCGGGGCGCAGGTCGTGTTCGGCGCCATCCTCGGCACCGGCGTCGGCGGCGGCGTCGTCGCGCACGGCCGGCTGATCGAAGGCATCAACGCGATCGGCGGCGAGTGGGGCCACATCGCGCTGCCGTTCCCGCTCGACGACGAGCGCCCGGGCCCGATCTGCTCCTGCGGGGTCGCCGGCCACACCGAAGCCTGGCTCTCGGGCCCGAACCTCGCCGCCGACTTCGCCCGCCGGTCCGGGGTCCCGGCCGAGGACGCGCCGCGTGCCGCCGAGATCGTCGCGCTCGCCGCCGCCGGCGACGCGCTCGCCGAGGAGACCATGCGCCGCTACGAGGACCGCCTCGGGCGCTCGCTCGCGGTTCTCGTCAACGTGCTCGACCCCGACGTCATCGTCCTCGGCGGCGGCCTCTCGAACGTCGCCCGCCTCTACGAGAACGTGCCGCGCCTGATCGAGCCGCACGTCTTCGGCGAGAGGTTCAATACCCGCCTGGTGCCGAACGTCCACGGCGACAGCTCGGGCGTCCGGGGCGCCGCATGGCTCTGACCGGCGAGCGACGCACGAAGATGGCGGCCATCTCCAAACAGTCAGGAGAAGCGCGCCGGATGAGCCGTCCCGCCCGGGCCCCGAGCCCGGGCAGCGGCCGCCCGCCCCCGGGGCGGCCGCTCACGCGGCCCCCCGCCCCCCGGGGCGGCCGCTCACGCGGCCCCCCGCCGGCGTGCCGCTGCCCTCTGCGCGGGCGGATGCCGCATTCGAGTCAGCGACGGCTGAGGTCCTGCGCCCCCTCCGTGCAGTGTGGATGGCGGCCTTCTGACCGAGGACCACCCTGGCGGCGGGCCTACGTGACGCTCAGCGCCGCCTGATCTCGAATCCGGCCGGCACCGCGGCGCCTTCCGCCGGCGCGGCGGCGAGGTCGGCGACCCGCGCCGACGGCGGTCCGCGCCGCATCGCCGCGAGGAGCGCGGCCACGCTCGCCTCGGGGCCGGCGACAAGCGCGCTGACCGATCCGTCGGGCTCGTTGCGCACCCAGCCGCGTACCCCTAGCCGCTCCGCGGTGTCCTGGGTCCAGCCGCGATAGTTGACGCCCTGCACCCGGCCGGTCACCCGCAGGCTGAGCACGCTCTCGGCCATCGCGTTAACGCCTGATCCCGACTGTTTCAGGTGCCATACGGTTTCCATATGCCTTCCATACGCGATCCATACGGCCCGGATCTCCGTAAACCATTGGCCCTCCGGTCAGAACGGCAGCGCCGCCGCGAACTCCACCCATCCCCCGCCCTCCGGGTGCCGAAACCCGATCCGCGCCGCGTGGAGCTGCAGCCGGTCGGCCGCGCTGGCGTCACCGTAGAACGGATCGCCGAGGATCGGGTGCCCGAGCGCCGCCAGATGCACGCGGATCTGGTGGCTGCGCCCGGTCAGCGGCCGCAGCTCGAGCCGCGTCGCCCCTTGCTCCCGCCCGACGACGCGCCAGTCGGTCCGGGCCGGCTTGCCGCGCGCATGGCAGACCATCTGGCGCGGCCGGTTCGGCCAGTCGCAGATCAGCGGCAGGTCGATTCGCCCCGCCCCGCCGGCCACGGTTCCCTCCACGCGCGCGACGTAGGTCTTGGCGACCTGCCGGCGCTCGAACTGCCAGCCCAGGTGGCGCTGGGCGAGCCGGGTGCGGGCGAAGACGATGACGCCCGAGGTGTCGCGGTCGAGCCGGTGCACGAGCAGCACCTCGGGCCAGGCGGCCCGGATCCGGGCCTCGAGGCAGTCGGCCGGCCCCGGCGGCTTCGCCGGCACCGTCAGGAGACCGGACGGCTTGTTCGCGACCAGCACCTGCGCATCCGCGTGCAGCGCGCTGACCGGCGGATCAGGCTCGCCTCTATCGAGCGGCATCGCTCATTCCCGCAGCGCGGTGATCGTCTCGAGCAGCCCCGCCGTCGAGCCGTCCTTGCCCTCGAACCCGGACCCGCGCTCGACCAGCGGCAAGAGCGCGGTGGCGAGCTCCTTGCCGAGCTCGACGCCCCACTGGTCGAAGCTGTTGATCCCCCAGATCACGCCCTCGACGAACACCCGGTGCTCGTAGAGCGCGATGATCCGCCCGAGCGTCCGCGGGTCGAGCGTCGCGTAGATCAGCGTCGTCGACGGGCGGTTGCCGGGGAAGACCTTGTGCGGCGCCAGGGCCGGATCCTCGACCGTCGCCTCCGCCTCGGCCAGCGTGCGGCCGCGCATCAGCGCCTCGGACTGGGCGAGGCAGTTGGCGAGCAGGAGCTGGTGGTGGTGCTCGAGCGCCGGCTCGTGGCCGATCGCGGCGACCATGAACTCGCAGGGGACCACGTCGGTCCCCTGGTGGATCAGCTGGTAGAACGCGTGCTGGCCGTTGGTGCCGGGCTCGCCCCAGACCACCGGGCCGGTCGCGCTGGCGACCGGCGAGCCGTCGAGCGTCACCCGCTTGCCGTTCGATTCCATGTCGAGCTGCTGCAGATAGGCCGGCAGCCGCAGCAGCCGCTGGTCATAGGGCAGCACCGCCCGCGTCGGGTAGCCGATGACGTTGCGGTGCCAGATGCCGACGAGGCCGAGCAGCACCGGCATGTTCTCCGGCAAGCGGCGCGTTCAGGAAGTGCTGGTCCATCTCGTGGGCGCCGGTCAGGAACTCGGCGAAGTTCTCGCGGCCCGACGGCGATCATCACCGGCAGGCCGACCGCGCCCCAGACCGAGTAGCGCCCGCCGACCCAGTCCCAGAAGCCGAAGACGCGCTCGGGGTCGATGCCGAACGCGGCGGTCTTGTCGAGCGCGGTGGAGACGGCCGCCAAGTGGCGGCCGGCGAACTCGCCGAGCGTCGCCTGCAGCCAGGTCCTGCGCCGTGCGGGCGTTGGTCATCGTCTCGATCGTGGTGAAGGTCTTCGAGGCGACGATGACGAGCGTGCGCTTCGGGTCGAGCCCGGCCAGGGTGTCGTGGATATGCGCGCCGTCGACGTTGGAGACGTAGTGCGACCGCGGCCCGTCGTGATAGGGCGCCAGCGCCAGCGTCGCCATCGCCGGCCCGAGGTCGGAGCCGCCGATGCCGATGTTGACGACGTCGGTGAACTTGCCGCCGTCGGTCGCGGCGATCGCGCCCGAGCGCACGCCGTCGGCGAAGGCCGCCATGCGGTCGAGGACGCCGTCGACCTCCGGCATCACGTCGCGGCCGTCGACGAGGATCGGCTTGCCCGAGCGGTTGCGGAGCGCGATGTGCAGCACCGGCCGGTTCTCGGTCGTGTTGATCCTCGCGCCGGTGAACATCAGGTCCCGCCGCTCGGGAACGCCGCGGGCGGCGGCGAGCTCGATCAGCAGCGTCAGCGACCGGGCGTCGATCGCGGTCTTCGAGAAGTCGAGCAGCATGTCGCCGAGCCGTACCGAGAAGGCGTCGAAGCGCTCGGGATCGCGCTCGAAGAGCGCGAGGATCCGGCGTCTCCCGCGCCGCCTTGCCGGCCTCGGCAAGCCCCTGCCAGATCGCATCGGTCATCGCGCTACCCCTTCAGCCGGCTTGCCTCGCGGGCGAGCCGCTCGACCTCGTCCCAGCTGCCCTCGTTCAGCAGCTTCGCCTCCGCCACCCAGGAGCCGCCGACGCAGAGCACGTTCGGCAGCGCCAGGTAGTCGGGCGCGTTCGGCCGGCGTGACGCCGCCGGTCGGGCAGAAGCTCATCTGCGGCAGCGGCCCGGCGAAGGCCTTCAGCGACTTCGCGCCGCCGTTCGCCTCGGCCGGGAAGAACTTCGCCACGTCGTAGCCGCGCTCGAGCATCCGCATCGCCTCCGACACCGTCGCGGTGCCGCCGAGCAGCGGCAGCTCCTCCGCCTCGCAGGCCTCGACGAGCGCGTCGGTGATGCCGGGCGACACCCCGAAGCGGGCGCCCGCCGCCTTGGCGTTCCTCACGTCCTCGGGCGTCAGCAGCGTCCCGGCGCCGACGACGCCGCCCTCGACGCCCGCCATCGCGCGGATCACCTCGAGCGCCGCCGGCGTGCGCAGCGTCACCTCGAGCACCGGCAGGCCGCCCGCCACCAGCGCCTTTGCCAGCGGCACCGCGTGCGCGGGCTCCGTCACCACCAGCACCGGGATCACCGGCGCGAGGCCGCAGATCTCGCGGGCGAACGTCGAGGCATCCTTGGGCGTCATCACGCTTCCTTCCGGGGATCAGAACGGCGAGGCGCCGGCCTCGGCCGGGCCGACGTTGTTGCGGAAGACGCCGAAGAGCTCGCGCCCGACGCCGTAGCCGTTCGCCACGAGATCCGGGCGCACGTTCGGCCGCTCGAGCACCCCCGGCGTCAGCACGTCGAGCGTGCCCGGCGACCGCGTCGACGCGCACGAAGTCGCCGTCGTGCAGCCGCGCCAGCGGCCCGCCGTCGAGCGCCTCGGGGCTGACGTGGATGGCCGAGGGCACCTTGCCCGACGCGCCCGACATCCGCCCGTCGGTGACGAGCGCGACCTTGAGCCCGCGGTCCTGCAGCACCGCGAGCACCGGCGTCAGGCTGTGCAGCTCCGGCATCCCGTTCGCCTTCGGCCCCTGGAAGCGGACGACGACGACGGTATCCGCGGTGAACTCGCCGGCGCGGAACGCCTTCTTGACCTCCTCCTGGTCGTGGAACACCCGGACCGGCGCCTCGACCACCTGCCGCTCCGGCGCCACCGCCGAGACCTTCATCACCCCGGTCCCGAGGTTTCCCTTCAGCCGCCGCGTTCCGCCGGTCGGCTGGAACGGGTCGGAGGCGGGGCGCACGATCTTGTCGTTGAGCGTCTCCGCCGTCCCCTCGTCCCAGACCAGCGTCCCGTCGATCAGCTTCGGCTCGCGGGTATAGCGCGCGAGGCCGTCGCCCGGCGACCGTCCGGGTGTCGGGATGCAACAGGCCGGCCCCGAGCAGCTCGCCGATCATGAAGCCGAGGCCGCCCGCGGCGTGGAAATGGTTCACGTCGGCGAGCCCGTTCGGATAGACCCGCGCCATCAGCGGCGTCGCGTCCGAGAGCTCGGCGAAGTCCTCCCAGTCGAGGATGATCCCCGCCGCCCGCGCCATGGCGATCAGGTGGATGAGCAGGTTGGTCGACCCGCCGGTGGCGTTCAGCCCGACGATGCCGTTGACGAACGCTCGTTCGTCGAGCACGTCGCAGACCGGCGTGTATTCGTTGCCGAGCGCCGAGATCGCCAGCGCCCGCTTCGCCCCCTCGATCGTCAGCGCCTCGCGGAGCGGCGTGCCCGGGTTGACGAAGCTCGACCCCGGCAGGTGCAGGCCCATGAACTCCATCAGCATCTGGTTGGTGTTGGCGGTGCCGTAGAAGGTGCAGGTGCCCGGCCCGTGGTAGGAGGCCATCTCGGCCTCCATCAGCGCGGCGCGCCCGACCTCGCCGGTGGCGAACTGCTGGCGCACCTTTGCCTTGGCGTCGTTCGGGATGCCGCTCGTCATCGGCCCTGCGGGGAGGAACACCGCCGGCAGGTGCCCGAAGGTCGCCGCGGCGATGACGAGCCCCGGCACGATCTTGTCGCAGACCCCGAGATAGACGGTCGAATCGAAGACGTTGTGCGAGAGCGCGATCCCCGCCGCCATCGCGATGACGTCGCGCGAGAAGAGCGACGAGCTCCATGCCCACCTGGCCCTGGGTGACGCCGTCGCACATCGCCGGAACCCCGCCCGCCACCTGGGCGGTGCCGCCGACCTCGCGCGCCGCCTGGCGGATCAGCGCCGGGTAGGTCTCGAACGGCTGGTGCGCCGAGAGCATGTCGTTGTAGGCGGTGACGATCCCGAGGTTGCCGGCGGTCTCGCGGACGAGCACCGTCTTGTCGGCGTCGCTCATCGCCGCGTAGGCGTGCGCCTGGTTGCCGCAGGAGAGGTGCGCCCGGCTCGGCCCCTGGTCGCGCGCCTGCGCCATCCGATCGAGATAGGGGCGCCTGAGCGGCGCCGAGCGTTCGACGATCCTCTCGGTCACGTGGGCGACGCTGGCGTTGAGCGACATGGCTAGCTCCCCTCACTCGGCATAGTGCACCGTCACCGGGCACGGCGCGGTCAGCACCGCCCGCACCGGCGCCTCGGCCACCGGCCCGCCGGCGAGCGCCGCCTCGAGCGCCGCGAGCTTGTCCGGCCCGGTAATCAGGATGTGGATCACCGAGGCCGCGCGCAACACCGGCGCCGTCAGCGTGAGGCGGGCCTCGGGCTGCCCCGGCGGATGGATCTCGACGATCTCCGGCGCCGCCTCCGCCAGCGCCTCCGCGAGCTCCGGCGCTCCGGGAAAGAGCGAGGCGGTGTGCATGTCGGCGCCCATGCCGAGCACCGCCACGTCGATCGGCAGCACCGCCGCCACCCGCGCCCGCCGCGCCCCGAGGAGGGGCTCGTACATGTCGACGAAGCGGGCCGCCGACGCCGGGCCCTGCAGCAGGCTCTCACGGATCAGCCGGGCGTTCGAGCGCGAGCTCAGCTCGGAAACCATCCGCTCGTCGGTCGGCAGCACCGACACGTCCGCCCAGGGGAGGTCCGCCTCCGACAGCGCCGCGAGGAACGGCGCGGGTGTCGTGCCGCCCGGCACGGCCAGCGTCGCGCGCCCCTTGCTGCCGTGGGCACCGCGGAGCTGGTCGGCGACCAGCTCGGCGAGGTCGCGCATCAGCGTGTCGCGGTCGGGATAGGCCTGCCGCGCCACCTCGATCATGCGGCGATCTCGCGCCAGAGATGCCCGTCGCCGCCGGTCAGCTTGTAGGCGTCGATCGGCCCGGCGCTGCCGGGGTCGTAGGGCAGCGGCCGCGAGCCGCTCTCCTCCCAGGCCGCCACGATCGGGTCGGCCCACTCCCAGGCCGCCTCGACCTCGTCGCCGCGCATGAAGAGCGTCTGGTTGCCGCGGATCACGTCCATGATCAGCCGCTCGTAGGCCTCGGGCATCTCGCCGTCGGGTCCGAGCGTGCTCGCGAAGGTCATGTCGAGCGGCACCTCGACGAGCCGCATCCCGCCGGGTCCCGGATCCTTGATCGCGACGCGCAGGGTGATGCCCTCGTTCGGCTGCAGGCGGATGATCAGCGCATTGCCGCGCAGCGCCTCGACCTGGGGGAAGATCGTGTGCGGCGGATGCTTGAAGACCACGCAGATCTCCGACATCCGGGACGACATCTTCTTGCCGGTCCGGAGATAGAACGGCGTTCCCGACCAGCGCCAGTTGGCGATGTGCGCCCGGATGGCGATGAAGCTCTCGGTGCGGCTGACCGGGTTGCCGACGTGATCGAGGTAGCTGCCGTCGCCGCCGCCGGCGCGGTACTGGCCGCGCACCGTGTCGCCGAGCTTCAGCGGGTCGAGGGCGCGGATGACCTTGAGCTTCTCGTCGCGCACGGCGTCGGGATCGAACTTCGACGGCGGCTCCATGGCGGTCAGGCAGAGGAGCTGCATCATGTGGTTCTGCACCATGTCCCGCATCGCGCCCGACTTGTCGTAATAGGCGCCGCGCCCGGCGACGCCGATCGACTCGGCGACGGTGATCTGCACCTGCTCGACGTAGTGCGAGTTCCAGAGCGGCTCGAAGAGCGCGTTGGCGAAGCGGATCGCCATCAGGTTCTGCACGGTCTCCTTCCCGAGGTAATGGTCGATCCGGTAGATCTGCGCCTCGGCGAAGTGCTTGCGCAGCTCGGCGTTGAGCGCCCTGGCCGAGGCGAGGTCGTGCCCGAGCGGCTTCTCCACGACGATCCGGCTGTCCGGCGTCGCGATCGCGGCATCGGCAAGCCGCTGGGCGATCGCCGCGAACAGCGACGGCGCGACCGACAGGTAGAACGCGCGGATCTGCTGAGGCTTCTCATCGAGCCGCCTGGCGAGAGTCGTCCACCCGCCCTCGCCCGTCGCATCGATCGCCACATAGTCGACGCTGTTGAGGAACTCCTCGACCAGCTCGGGCTTCAGGAGCTTCGATTCCACGATACTGCATGAGCGATTCACGCACGCTCTTGCGGAACTCGGCCTTGCTCATCTTCGAGCGCGCCGCGCCGATCACCCGCGAGCCGGTCGGCATCTGGTGGACGGCCATCCGGCGGAACAGGCTCGGCAGGATCTTGCGGTGCGAGAGATCGCCGGTCGCCCCGAAGATCACCAGATCGAACGGCTGCACCGGGATGACGGTTGAGACCATCGCGAGTTGTCCTTCAGTCGGTCAGTTCCGCGGCCCGCGGCAGGTCGGCGCCGCGCCGCGAGCAGGTGATGGCAGCGGCCCGGGCCGCGTAGCCGAGGATTGCCGCGAGCCGGTCGCCGTCGAGCTCCGCCAGCGCCGCCTGCGGCCCGCCGGGCGTCCTCAGCAGCCGGGCGAGCAGCGCCGCCTGGAAGGTGTCGCCCGCGCCGACGGTGTCGACCACAGTGACCTTCGGCGGCTTCGCCGTCGCATGAAGCCCGCCGGAAGTCCAGCCCGCCGCCGCCTCGCCGCCATCGGTGACCACGACGAGCCGCACACCCTGCGCGGTCAGGTCGGCGGCCAGCGCCTCGGCGGATATCCCCGGCCGCAGGAGCTCGAGATCCTCAGTGCTGATCTTCACGACATCGGCGAGCGGGAAGAGCACGGCCAGCCGCTCGCGCCAGACGTCCATGTCGGGCTCGACCGTCGGTCGGACGTTCGGGTCGACCGAGATGAAGCGGTCGCGGTTGCGCGCGGCGAGCGCCGCGAAGGCGTCGGCGACGGGGACGGCGGCGAGCGAGTACGACCCGAGATGCAGCCCGGACACCTCCGGCCCCAGGTCCGGCAGGTCGGCCTCGATCACGCCGGTGTCGGCCGAGCCGTTGTCGTAGAACTGGTAGGCCGGCACCCCGTGGGTGTCGAGCCCGACGAGGCTGAGCGTGGTCGGGCGGTCGGTCGCGATCGCGTAGGCGGTCGAGACCCCCTCGTCGGCGAGCACCTGGGCCAGGCGCTGCCCGAGGAGGTCGGACGAGAGCCCGGTGAGGAGCCCGGACGCCTGCCCGAGCCGCGCCAGCCCGATCGCCACGTTGAACGGCGAGCCGCCGGCGCGCGCGTCATAGGTGGCAGCCGCGGGCCCCACCTCGCGCTCGAGGAAGAAGTCGAACAGGGCCTCGCCGCAGACCAGAAACATCGAAGTGGTTCCCCCGAGCCCGCGCCCGCCCGCCGCCCGGCCGCGGAGTCAAGACTTGACCCAACCCCCGGTGGTTTCGCAAGGGCCAAGGCCGCACCCGCCTAGCGCTGGTACAGGTAGGGGACCGTCGTGCTCAGTCGGACGAAGCCGAGCCGGACCAGGATTGGCTCACTGTCAGGCAGGGCGTCGACCTGCAGATACCGGTAGCCGCGCTCGGCCGCGAGACGGGCGCGGTAGGCGACAACGGCCCGGTAGACGCCGCGGCCGCGCCAGGCCGCCGCGGTGCCGCCGCCCCAGAGGCTGGCGAACCGTGTCCCGCGGTGGAACTCGATCCTGCCCGCGCAGACCGGCACGTCGCCGGCCATCGCGACGACGGCGGCCAGAGCATCGGGCTCCTCCTCGAGCTGGCCGAGCAGCCTGCGCTCCATGGCCGAGTGATCGGTCCCGAAGGCCGCCTCGTGCGCCCTGATCATCAGCCGCACGCCGCTGGCATCGGTCACGGGAAAGAGTTGCACGCCCTCGGGCAGGGTGACCTCGGCGGGGAGGTCGGCGACATCGGCGACGAGCAGCGCCTCCTCCGCCTCCGGGCAAAAGCCGGCCGCGACCAGCCGCTCGCCGAGGTCGGCCGGCCGGTCGTGCGCGTAGAGCTTCCACTCGAAGTCGCGCCCGAGCGGTGCGAAGCGGTCGACCTGCTCGGCGATCGCGCGGTCTGCCGTCGCCGCATCGAGGTCGGACCAGACGACGGCCGCCCAGTCCCCGTCCGCGCCGACCGCGCGCACCGCGCCGTGGGCGGGCGGCGACGCGTCCGACAGCGCTTGCCGGATCTGCCGGTCGAACAGCGCACGAACGGCGTCCTGGTCCACGGCGCCCTCCGCCAGCTCTCAAGCGCCCCGCAGGATTGTCCGCAGCGGCTCGAAGACGTTGGGGTTGGCGGCTGCCAGGCTGCCGTCGCTCAGCGGGTCGCCGTCGCCCTCGATGGTGCCGACGAAGCCGCCGGCCTCGCGCACGAGGAGGAGCCCGGCCGCCACGTCCCAGGGGTTCAGCCCGCGCTCCCAGTAGCCGTCGCAGCGCCCGGACGCGACATAGGCGAGGTCGAGCGCCGCCGAGCCCCAGCGGCGGATGCCGGCGGTCTGCGGCGTCAGCGCGGCGAGCTCGCGCAGCGTGCGCGGCAGCTCCGGCCGGCCGCCGAACGGGATGCCGGTGGCGAAGATCGTCTCGATCAGGTCGCGCCGCCCCGAGACCCTGAGCCTGCGGTCGTTGACATAGGCGCCGGCGCCCTTCTCGGCGACGAACATCTCGTCCTTGGTCGGGTCGTAGACGACGCCCGCCACGATCTCGCCCTTGTGCTCGAGACCGATCGACACCGCCCAGTGCGGCAGGCCGTGCAGGAAGTTCGTCGTGCCGTCGAGCGGGTCGACGATCCAGCGCCGGGTCGGATCGGCGCCCCTGGTCTCGACACTCTCCTCGCCGACCCAGCCGTAGTTCGGACGCGCTTCCATCAGCTCGTCGCGGATCAGCTGCTCGGCCTTGATGTCCGCCTTGCTGACGAAGTCTCCCGGCCCCTTGGAGGAGACCTGCAGGTTCTCGACCTCGCCGAAATCGCGCAGCAGGCTCCTCGCCGCCTTGCGCGCGGCCTTGATCATGATGTTCACGTTGGCCGAGGCTTGGGTCATGACGGCGCCGGATTGCGGGGACGGCGCCTTATCGCCGCTTTGCCGCAGCGCGGCAAGGCCGATCAGCTTCCCACGTAGTTGAGCCAGTAGAAGTTGTCGAGGAGCGGATATTCGCGCGCGTCGATGCGCCCGTCGCCGTCCGGGTCGCACTTGCGGAAATGCACCTCGGCCAGCCGCGGCATCACCCGGAGCGCTTCCGGATAGGTGACGTAGCCGTCGTCGTTCGCGTCGGCGCGGGGAAACGGCACGTTCGCCTGCGCGGCGCCGCAGAGCCCGGCGGCCGCCAGCGCCGCCGCCAGCGCAACCCGGAGCGCGGTCATGGCGCCGGCCTGTCGTCGGCGAGAAGCCGCGCCAGCAGCCGCCGCCTCGGCCGCGCCGGGAACGGGGCGGCGGCCGCGGCCTGCTCGGTGCCGTCGAGCCGGATCACCGCCTTCACCGGCAGATGGTCGGACGCGAGCCGCGCGAGCGCGCTCTCGTGCGCCTCGAGCCGCTCGAGGATGGCCGGCGGCTGCGCCAGCACCCGGTCGAGCGCCAGCACCGGGAAGTAGGCCGGGAAGCTCGCGACGCCGCCGACCGGCCCGAAGCCGGGCTCGAGCCGGTTCAGCGCCGAGCGCCCGCGGCGGCGCCATTCGTTGAGGTCGCCCATCAGAACCACCGGGCGCCCGGTGCCCTCGCCCGCATGCGAAAGCAGCGCCTCGGCCTGCAGCAGCCGCGAGTGGCGGAACAGCCCCAGATGCGCCGCCACCACCCGCACCGGCCCGGCCGCGAGGTCGATGTCGACGACGAGCGCGCCGCGCGGCTCGAGGCCCGGCAGCGCGATCTGGTGCAGGCCCTGCACCGCGCCCTCGCGCACGAGCACGACGTTGCCGTGCCAGCCGTGCCCGCGGTGCCCGTTGGTGACCGGCACCGGCACGAGGCCGGTCTCCTTCGCCAGCCGCGGCAGGTCGAGCAGGCCCGCCCGGTCGCCGAAGCGGCGGTCGGCCTCCTGGAGCGCGATCACGTCGGGACCGATCTCGCCGATCACCGCCATCACCCGGTCCGGGTCGAACCGCCGGTCGACGCCGACGCACTTGTGGATGTTGTAGGAGGCGAAAATCGCGCTGCCTCCCCTTCGTGCGGCCATGAGCTTCTCCGTGGCGCCTCGGCGGACCGGGGCATCGTAGTCCTTCGACGTAACCGCTGTCGCGCCGAATCTCGCCTCCCGCGGCCCGATGCTCACGCGATCCTGATCCCGTGCGAGACGAGGCCGCGCGACGGGCTCCAGTCGTGCAGCTCGAAGCCCGGCGCCTGCGGCTCGAGCCGGAACGGTTCGTCGAGTGGCAGGTCGAGCGGCGCCTCCCACGCCACCGCCGGGCAGACCCGGCCGAGCGTGCCGGCCCAGGCGACCTGCGCCGCGAGATGGGCATGCCCGCAGGCCACCGCCAGCACTTGGGCGTGGCGGGCGACGATCTCGCCGAGCCGGCCGCCGTCGCGGCATAGCGAGGCGTCGGCATGGGGCTGCCCGATCGGGAACGGCGGATGATGCAGGAAGATGACCACCGGCCGCGCGTCCTCGGCGAGCCGCGCCGCGACCCAGGCGAGCCGCGCGTCGCAGAGGCTCCCCGCGGCCTCGCTCTCCTCGCCCAGGCTGTCGAGCCCGAGCACCCGGACCGGGCCCGCGTCCGCGGCGACCTGCAGGAACGGCCCGGCGCCGATCGCGATGCCGCCGCCGGCGAGCCCGGCGGCGAAGACGCCGCGCCGGTCGTGGTTGCCCGGGATCGCCGCCAGCGGCAGCGGGAACCCGGCCAGCATCTCGCGCAGGCGGCGGTACTCGTCCGGCGAGCCGTTCTCGGTCAGGTCGCCCGTCAGCATCACCAACGTGGGCGCGGGATCGAGCGCCGCGATCCGCGCCAGCACCGCGGCGAGCGCCGCCGCCGCGTCGTAGCCGCCGGGAGTGGGACCCGTCGCGGTCAGGTGCGGATCGGTGACCTGCGCGATCCGCACCATTCCAGGCTCAGCCGAGGAACACCGCCTCGAGCGGCGGGAAGCCGTTGAAGCCGACCGACGAGTAGCTCGTCGTGTAGGCGCCGGTGCAGAGAATCCGCACCTTGTCGCCCGACTCGAGCCCGAGCGGCAGCTGGACGGGGCGCTTCTCGTAGAGCACGTCGGCCGAGTCGCAGGACGGGCCGGCGAGGATGCAGGCGCCGGTGTCGTCGTCGCCGTGCCGCGTCTCGAACTGGTAGCGGATCGCCTCGTCGATGGTCTCGGCGAGCCCGGAGAACTTGCCGATGTCGAGATAGACCCAGCGCACCAGGTCGTCCTGGTCCTTCCGCGCGACGAGCAGCACCTCGGCGACGATCACGCCGGCCTCGGCCACGAGGCCACGGCCGGGCTCGGCCATCACCGCGACCTCGGCGCCGAAGCGGTGGCGCACCATCCGCATCACCTCGGCGGCGTAGTCCTCGGTCGCCGGCAGCGGCTGGCCGTAGAAGGCGGGGAAGCCGCCGCCGATGTTGAGGATGCGCAAGCCGTGCCCCGCCTCGGCCGCCTCGGCCCAGAGCGCGTGCGCGGCATCGAGCGCCAGCGCCCACATCGCGGGCTCGCGCATCTGGCTGCCGGCATGGAACGAGATGCCGGCGACGTCGAGCCCGAGGTAGCGGCCGAGGTCCATCAGCCGCAGCGCCTCGCGCCGCGAGCAGCCGAACTTGCGGCCGAGCGGCCAGTCGGCCTCGCTCGCCTCGACCAGCATCCGGATGATCACCCGCGCGCCGGGCGCGTGCTCGGCGAGCTTGTAGAGCTCCTCCTCGGCGTCGGCCGCGAACTGCTCGACGCCCATCGCGTGGGCATGGGCGATGTCGCTCGCCCGCTTGATCGTGTTGCCGAAGGCGATGCGGCTCGGGGCGACGCCGAGCGACAGGCAGAGATCGATCTCGCCGCGCGAGGCGGCGTCGAAGTGCCCGCCAAGCGCCGCCACCGCCGCCACCACCTCGGGCGCCGGGTTCGCCTTCACCGCATAGTGGATCGTCGCGTCGCCGAGGCCGGCCTCGAGCGCGCGGTACTTGGCCCGCATCACGTCGAGGTCGAAGACGACGGTCGGGCGGTCGAAGTCGCGCGAGCGGATGTAGGCATCCTGCTGCGCGGTGACGGCGCTCTCGGCCGGATGAATGTCGTAGAGTTCGAGCGGGCTGACCCGCAAAAGCGGCAGCGTGTCGCATGCGCATCTCCATCAGTCCCAGGGAGTTGAAACCCCGGAGTTCCCAAAAGAGACGTTACCGTCGCTGCGTGAGTCTCCCGTCTTTCGGGGGTCTTACAGAGGCGCGTGCGTTGGCGTCGTGCGATCGCATATGAGGCCTCGTGTCCCTCTAATCAAGCGAAATCGGGACCGGGCGAGGATATTTTTGCCAATGATGCCGGCATCACGCGGATTGCATTAAAGCTTTGTTAAATCATAACCATAATCGACGAGGATAACCTGCGTGGCGCGAGCCGTCGGGCAGCCGGATCCGAATCACCTCGAACCCCGGAACGCAAGCGGCCCCGCCGTCGGGCGGGGCCGCGAAAGCCGTCGGTCGTCGGGTCAGCCGGCCGCCCGGGCCTTGGCGATGTCGCGCTTGAGCTTCAGCGCGCGCGCCGAGAGCTCGGCATCCGGCGCCTTGGCGAGGAAGGCGTCGAGCCCGCCCCGGTGGTCGACGCTCCTGAGCGCCGCGGCCGCGATGCGGAAGCGGTGGGTCTGGTTCAGCGTTTCGCTGGTCAGCGACACCTCGGTCAGGTTCGGAAGGAACCGCCGCTTGGTCTTGTTGTTGGCGTGGCTGACGTTGTGGCCAACCATCGGGCTCTTGCCGGTCAGTTCGCAGCGGCGCGACATCGGGTTCGTCCTTGCATCACGAATGGCACGCGACATCCGCCCGCGCCCGGAATCTGGAAGCGGCCTGATAGCGGCGGCCGCTCGGCCCGTCAAGGGTCAAGCGCCGCCGCCGAGGGTCGCATCGAGCCAGTCGAGCACCCGCAGCGTCGCGAGCGACCGGTTCTGCACCTCGCAGTGGTCGCCGGCGCCCTCGGCGGCGGTGAAGCGCAGCAGCGCCTTCGGGCAGGCGAACTCGGCCAGCAGCGCCTCGGCGACCTGCGACAGCGGATCGTTCTCCGCGGTCGTCAGCAGCGTCGGGCAACGGATGTCGCCGACCCGCCCCTCGAGGGTCATGGCGAGCGCGGCCTCGGCGTACTCCCCGAGGCTCTTCACGCCGTGCACCCAGAACTCCGCGCTGCAGCAGTGCCCAGCGCATGTGCGGGCTCGCCTTCACAGCCTGCTCGAGCGCCGCCTCGAGCAACGTGCCCGGCTGCGCCGCCCCGGCCAGCCTGACGCCGAAGCGCGACAGCGTCGCCTCGGTCATCACCGCCCGCAGCCCCGGGTCGGCGACGCAGGCGGCGAGCCGCGGCTCGCCCGAGGCGCCGCGCAACGCGAGGTAGCCGCCGAGGCTCCAGCCCCAGAGCGCGATCCGGTCGGCGTCTATCCCGGGCAGCGTCAGGGCGAAGTCGACCACCGGGCGGATCACCGTCTCCCAGTCCGGGCGCATCGGCACGCCCTGCTCGATCAGCACCTCGCCCTGCCCGGGGCCGTCGAGAGCGTCAGCCGGCAGCGGCTGTCGCGTCCACGCACGTTCGCCGCTTCGGCCAGGAACCGGTCCCCGGCGGCGATCCAGGCGTCGTGGAAGGCGCCGTCGTCGCCGTCGCCGACCGCCGCCCCGACCGCCGCGATCACGCCGACGTCGGGTCCGCCGAACGCCGTGTAGGCGAGCGGCCAGATCCCGAACTCCTCGTGCAGGTCGTTCCTGAAGAACCGTCCCATCGATCTACTCCTTGCCGAAGATGGCCGCGAGCAGGCCCTCGGCGGCGACGTCCGGGGCGATCTCCCCCGCCGCCACCTGCGCCGCCAGCGCCTGCCGCCGCGCCGCCGTCGCCGGATCGGTGCCGAGCCGCGCGATCAGCCCGGTCTCGAGTGCATGGGCGAACCAGGCCTCCGCCTGCCGCCGCCGCCGATCCTCGAAGGCGCCGCTCGCCCGCCGGGCCGCCGCCAGCGCCTCGACCGCCGCCCAGGCCTCGGGCAGCCCCGCCCCGGTCAGCGCCGACACCGTCAAGGCCCTCGGCCACCCCGCCGGGTCGCCGGGCCGCGGCCGGAGCAGCCGCAGCGCGCCCGCATAGTCGGCGCGGGTCCTGACCGCCTCGGGCTCGTGCGCTCCGTCCGCCTTGTTGACGAGGATCAGGTCCGCCATCTCCATGATGCCGCGCTTGACCCCCTGCAGCTCGTCGCCGCCGCCCGGCGCGATCAGGAGCACGAAGACGTCGGTCATCTCCGCGACCATCGTCTCCGACTGCCCGACGCCGACCGTCTCGACCAGCACCACGCCGGCGCCCCAGGCCTCGACCAGCCGGATCGTCTCGCGGGTCCGCCGGCCGACGCCGCCGAGCGCCGCCTGGCTCGGGCTCGGCCGGATGAAAGCGGCCTGCGCCCGCGCCAGCCGCTCCATCCGGGTCTTGTCGCCGAGGATCGAGCCGCCCGACCGCGTCGAGGAGGGATCGACCGCCAGCACCGCGAGCCGCGCGCCGCCCCCGGTCAGCATCAGCCCGAGGCTCTCGATGAAGCTCGACTTGCCGACGCCCGGCGTCCCGGTCAGCCCGACCCGAGCGCCGGCCGCGGCGGGGTCCCGAGCGCGTCGAGGAGCGCGCGCGCCGCCGCCCGGTGGTCGGCCCGGGTCGATTCGACGAGCGTGATCGCCCGCGCCAGCGCGCGCCGGTCGCCGGCCGCGACCCGTCCCGCCAGCGAAGCTCCGCCGTCCATCGCCTCTCCATCACGCAAGCGTCACGGCGGCCGGCCGTTCGCCCCTTGGCCTCCGGCGGCCTGTTTGGCATACCCGGAACCGGCTTGTCCAACCTGAGCGGGAGAACCCGAGCGATGATCCGTACCCGAGCCGGCCTGCTCCTGGCCCTCTCGCTCGCCGCCGGTCCGGCGGCCGCCGAGCGGGCCGACTTCGACTTCTACATCGCCGGAATCCGCGTCGGCGCCATGAGCTTCGAGAGCGCGCGCTCCGGCACGAACTACTCGGCCGCGAGCCGCATCGAGGCCGCCGGGGTCCTCGGCGCCTTCGTCAGCTTCTACTTCGACGGCACCGCGACCGGCTCGGTCTCCGGCAAGGGTACCGTGGTGCCGGCAACCTACCGGGCCGATTCCAAGTCGCCGAAGGGGCCCAAGCGCACGGAGATCGACTTCAACCGCGGCGCCCCGGTCCGGGTCTCGATCGAACCCCCGCGCGACTCTGCGCCCGATCCGGCGAAGCAGGGCGGCACGCTCGACCCGATCTCGGCCGGGCTCGCGGTCCTCTTCGACCAGCCGGCGAGCGACGTCTGCGACACCAGCATCGACGTCTTCGACGGCACGCGCCGGTCGCGGCTGGTGCTCGGCCGCCCCGAGGCCGCCGGCGCCGAGATCGCCTGCGGCGGCAGCTACGCCCGGATCGAGGGCGAGGCGAGCAGCATGGCGAGCGCGCGCGAGTTCCCGTTCCGACTGGTCTTCCACGCCAACGGCGACGGATCGGCCGAGCTCCGGCGTATCGAGACCCGGACCGACTTCGGCAGGGCCGTGCTCGAACGGCGGGGCTGACCCCGCCCGTGCTGCCGATCGAGCCGGTCCTGCCCGCGCTCGGGCAGGCGCTCGAGGACGCCGGCCGCGCGGTGCTGCAGGCGCCGCCCGGCGCCGGCAAGACCACCCGGGTGCCGCTCTTCCTGCTCGAGGCCGGCACCCCCGGCCGCATCCTAATGCTCGAGCCGCGCCGCGTCGCCGCGCGCGCCGCCGCCGAGCGGCTGGCCGAGGGCCTCGGTGAGCCGGTCGGCCGCCGCATCGGCTACCGCATCCGCGGCGAGGCGGTGCCGGGCAGCCGGATCGAGGTGGTGACCGAGGGCATCCTGACCCGGATGCTCCAGTCCGCGCCCGACCTGCCCGGCGTCGGCTGCGTGATCTTCGACGAGTTCCACGAGCGCGCCCTACAGGCCGACCTCGGCCTCGCGCTCGCGCTCGAGGTCCGCGGCGCGCTGCGTCCCGACCTCCGCCTCCTCGTGATGTCGGCGACCCTCGACGCCGCGCCGGTCGCCGCGCTGATGGACGACGCGCCGGTCCTCACCGCCGAGGGCCGCGCCTGGCCTGTCGAGACCCGCTGGCTCGACCGGCCGTGGTCGGGCGGGCCGGGGAAGGGGCCTCGCCTCGAGGACGCCGCCGCCGAACTGGTGCTCGCGGCGCTCGCCGAGACCGAGGGCGGCGCGCTGGTCTTCCTGCCCGGCCAGGCCGAGATCGCCCGCACCGCCGCGCGCCTCGCGCCGCGCCTGCCGCCGGACGTGGTGCTCCAGCCGCTGCACGGCGGCCTGCCCTTCGCCGAGCAGCGCCGTGCCCTCGCGCCGCTGGCGCGGGGGCGCCGGCTGGTCCTCGCCACCGCGATTGCCGAGACCTCGCTGACCATCCCCGACGTCCGCCTCGTCGTCGACGCCGGCCGGGCGCGGCGCGCCCGCTTCGACCCCGGCTCCGGCATGACCCGCCTCGTCACCGAGCGGGTGACCCGCGCCGAGGCCGAGCAGCGCCGCGGCCGCGCCGGCCGGGTCGCGCCCGGCTGGTGCTACCGCCTCTGGACCCGCGGCGAGGAGGGGGCGCTCGCCCTCTTCCCGCCGCCCGAGATCGCCAGCGCGGACCTCGCCGGCCTCGCGCTCGAGCTCGCGCTCTGGGGCACCGCCTCGCCCGACGGCCTCGCCTTCCTGACCCCGCCGCCGGCCGCCGCCTTCGCCGAGGCCCGCGCGCTCCTCGCCGATCTCGGCGCCCTCGACGCCGCGGGCCGGATCACCGCCCGTGGCCGCGCCATCGCCGCCCTGCCGCTGCACCCGCGCCTCGGCCACATGCTGATCGAGAGCGCCCGCCAGGGCGCCGCCCCGCTCGCCGCCGACCTCGCCGCCCTCGTCGAGGCCCGCGACCCGCTGCGCGGCCGCGGCGCCGACCTCGCGCTCCGGCTCGAGGCGCTGCGCCGCCCGGCCGGCGACCCCGCGCTCGCCGCGATCCGCGCCGAGGCGAAACGCCTGCGCGCGCTGGCGCCCGCCGCGCCCGGGCCGGGCCTCGCCCCCGGCGCCGCGCTCTCGCTCGCCTATCCCGACCGCATCGGCCAGCGCCGACCCGGCCCGGCCCCGCGCTACCTGCTCGCGGGCGGCAACGGCGCCGCGCTACGCCTCGACGACGGGCTCGCCGCGACGCCCTGGCTCGTCGCCGCCGACCTCGACGGCGACCCGCGCGAGGCCGCGATCCGCCTCGCCCTGCCGGTCGCCGAGTCGGACCTGCGCGCGCTCCACGCCCATCGCCTCCGCCGCGAGCAGGTCTGCGAATGGTCGCGCCGCGACCGTGCCGTGGTCGCCCGCGAGCGCCTGATGCTCGGCGCCCTCGCGCTCGAGGATCGGCCCTGGCCAGGCGCCCCGCCCGAGGCTGTCGCGAGCGCGCTCCTCGACGGCGTCCGCGACCTCGGGCTCGACGCGCTGCCCTGGACGCCCGCCGCCCGCCGCTTCGCCGCCCGCGTCGCCTGGCTGCGGGCGAATGGCGCCCCCGACCTGCCCGACCTGTCGCCGGCCGGGCTCCTCGCCGGCCTCGACGCCTGGCTCGGCCCCTGGCTCGCCGGGATGAGCCGCGCCGCCGACCTCGCGCGCCTCGACCTCCTGGCCGCGCTCCAGTCCCGCCTCGACCGCGCCGACCGGCAGCGCCTCGACCGCCTGGCGCCGGCTTCGATCACCGCGCCGACCGGCACCACGCTGCCGATCGACTATTCCGGCGCCGCGCCGCGGGTCTCGGTCCGCCTGCAGGAGATGTTCGGGCTCACCCGCCACCCGACCGTTGGCGCCGCCGGCACCCCGCTCGTCATCGAGCTCCTTTCCCCGGCCGCGCGCCCGGTGCAGACCACCGCCGACCTCCCCGGCTTCTGGGCCACCTCCTACGCCGACGTGCGCCGTGACCTGCGCGGCCGCTACCCAAAACACGCCTGGCCCGAGGACCCAGCCGCCGCCGCGCCCACGCGCCGCGCCCGGCCGCCGGCGCCCCGCGCCTGAGGCCGCGCCAGCACTACACGACAGTGCAGTGAGCCGAACCCGGCATCCGCCCGCGAAGAGGGCAGCGGCACGCCCGCGGGGGGCCGCGCAAGCGGCCGCCCCGGGGGCGGGCGGCCGCTGCCCGGGCTCGGGGCCCGGGCGGGACGGCGTAGCCGGCGCCCGGACCTGAGGCCCCGCCTGCACCACACGACAGTGCAGTGATAGCCCCCCGTGCTCGCCGCCCCGAACCCGGGATCCGCCCGCGACGAGGGCAGCGGCACGCCCGCGGGGGGCCGCGCAAGCGGCCGCCCCGGGGGCGGGCGGCCGCTGCCCGGGCTCGAGGCCCGGGCGGGACGGCTCAACCGGCGCCCCTCCTTCCGAGGGGTCGTGTGGTGCGCTCCGCCTGCCGCTGACGCCTAAATCCCAACTCTTTTCCTACACGCCTTCCACATGCGTTCCATACGCCTGCCAGACCGCACCGATGCCGGTAAACCCTTGACGCCGCTGCCGGTCAGGCCGCCGCGCCCCGGCGCCGCCGCGCCACCGCCCCGATCCCGCCCAGTCCCGCCATGAGCAGCCAGCCGGCGGCCGGCAGCGGCACCGGCGCCGCACCGTTGTAGAACGAGATGTGCGAGACCGGCGCCTGCCGCCTGCCGTTCGGGGTCATCAGCCCGGCCGTCGACCACGTGCCCGACAGCGCGCCGTCGAGCGCATAGAGCGCCCAGGCCGACGGCACCTTCACCGCCATGTACGCGGGCCGATGCGTGAGCGAGGCGTCGGCGGCAAAGCTCCACGTGCCCGTCATGCCGCCGTCGAAGCCGATGCTGAAGGCGCCCGTGTAGTCCGCGCCGACCACCGCGCCGTTCTTCCAGGTGCAGGCCAGGCCCGTGCCGATCTCGTCGCCAGCGAGGGCGAGGCGATCTCGACCCCGTTGAAGCTGCCGTAGAGCCCTCCGTTCTTGCCCCCGAACGGATCCCGGTGCCCCCAGGCACTGTCCCTGTCGAAGATCCCGACGAGCGTCGCCGCCCCGGCACCACCGGCGGAAGCCGCCACGACGACCGCCACCGCGCAGGCAAGACGAACGATCGGACCGAAGGCCCGGAGTCTGGTCGTTGCAGTCACTGTCACACCCCCCCACACAAGCCACTCTGACCGCTTGCGATCACTCCCACCTGTGGGGCCCGGACCGCGGGATCCGGGCCGCCGAGGAGGATCAGGCCGCGGCTGCCTTGCGGCGGCGCGCCAGCGCGCCGAGTCCGCCGAGGCCCGCGATCAGCAGCCAGCCGGCGGCCGGCAGCGGCACGGGCGCCGCGCTGTTGTAGAACGAGATGTGCGAGACCCCGGCCTGGTTCTTGCCGTTCGGGGTCATCAGGCCCGCGGTCGACCAGTCGCCCGACAGCGCGCCGTCGAGCGCGTAGAGCGCCCAGTTGGTCGCGGCCTTCACGACCATGTAGGCGGGACCATGCGTGAGCGACGGGTTCGCCGCGAAGCTCCAGGTGCCGGACCTGTCGCCGTCGAACCCGATGCTGAACGCGCTCGTGTAGTCCTCGCCTTCGACGGCGCCGTTCTCCCAGTCGCACGACAGCGAGTCCACGTCACACTTCGCGAGCGAGGGCGAGCTGATCTCATGCGTGCCGAACGTGCCATAGAGGCCCTTCTCCTGGCCGCCGAACGGATCGTTGCCCGGGAAGGTGCCGACGAGCGTCGCAGCCGCGACACCCCCGGCGGAGGCGGCCACGGCGATCGCCGCGGCGCAGGCCAGGCGCGCGACCGGCGCGAACGCCCTGATTTTCATGATTGCAGTCATCCGTCACACTCACTCTTCACACACTGCACCGGGTACCAGTCAGCTCGCGGCCATCCCGCGGGCGGGCGCAGATCACCCCCCACATCCATACAGGTTGACTAGAATTCGCGCAATCTGGCCGGCGGCGCCAGCGTCTGCGGGCCAGCGCCACCGTATCCACCTGAACTGCAACGACTTTTCGCGGAAGGCCCGGCTAGCCCGGCCAGCCTTCACCCGAGAGATCTTTCCGATTGGTTAATCGCGCCCGGCTCACTGGCTTTCGCGACGGTTGCAGCGGCGTCCGCTTGTTCCGCGGCCTGAGGAGTGATCTATTGGCGGAAAGGCCGGGTACCGGCCGAACGCTGGGAGGACAGCATGAACGCCCCGCTTCGCGAGCCGAGCTTCCGCGAATCCGTCGACCTCATGTTCAACCGCGCGGTGCGGCTGATGGACCTGAGCCCGGGGCTCGAGGAGAAGATCCGGGTCTGCAACTCCACCTACACCGTCCGCTTCGGGGTCCGGCTGCGTGGCGCGATCCACACCTTCACCGGCTATCGGAGCGTCCATTCCGAGCACATGGAGCCGGTCAAGGGCGGCATCCGCTTCTCGATGGCCGTGCACCAGGACGAGGTCGAGGCGCTGGCCGCGCTGATGACCTACAAATGCAGCCTCGTCGAGGTACCCTTCGGCGGCTCCAAGGGCGGCCTCCGGCTCGATCCCCGCGAGTGGAACGACCACGAGATGGAGATGATCACCCGCCGCTTCGCCTTCGAGCTCTGCAAGCGCGACCTGATCAACCCGTCGCAGAACGTGCCCGCGCCCGACATGGGCACCGGCGAGCGCGAGATGGCCTGGATCGTCGACCAGTATAAGCGGATGAACACCACCGACATCAACGCCTCGGCCTGCGTCACCGGCAAGCCGCTCAACGCCGGCGGCATCCAGGGCCGGGTCGAGGCCACCGGCCGCGGCGTCCAGTACGCGCTGCGCGAGTTCTTCCGCCACCCCGAGGACGTGAAGGCCGCCCGCCTCGCCGGCTCGCTCGAGGGCAAGCGGGTGATCGTCCAGGGCCTCGGCAACGTCGGCTACCATGCGGCGAAGTTCCTCGCCGAGGAGGACGGCGCGATCGTCATCGCCGTCATCGAGCGCGACGGCGCCGTCCTCAACGAGGCCGGCATTCCGATCGAGTTCCTCAAGACCCATGTCGCCGCCACCGGCGGCGTCAAGGACTTCCCCCAGGGCACCTATGTCGAG
Source organism: uncultured Alphaproteobacteria bacterium (assembly GCA_963763295.1). GTDB lineage: Bacteria > Pseudomonadota > Alphaproteobacteria > Rhodobacterales > Rhodobacteraceae > Amaricoccus. The sequence continues at coordinate 390,365 of CAVXOH010000008.1, read as the reverse complement.
GACGGCTCCGCGGTCCTCGAGCACGACTGCGACATCCTCGTCCCCGCGGCGATGGAGTTGGTGATCAACCTCGGCAACGCCGACCGCATCCGGGCGCCGCTGATCATCGAGGCGGCGAACGGCCCGATCACCGCCGGCGCCGACGACATCCTGCGCAGCAAGGGCATCGTCATCATCCCCGACCTCTACGCGAACGCCGGCGGCGTCACGGTCAGCTACTTCGAGTGGGTGAAGAACCTTAGCCACATCCGCTTCGGCCGGATGCAGCGGCGGCAGGAGGAAGCCCAGAACGCGCTCCTCGTCAACGAGCTCGACCGCATCCTGCGCGAATCCGGGGCCAGCCAGGGCCTGACCGACACCTTCAAGCGCGAGTACGTGCGCGGCGCCGGCGAGCTCGAGCTCGTGCGCTCCGGCCTCGACGACACCATGCGCACCGCCTACCAGTCGATGCGCGAGGTCTGGCACGGCCGCAACGACGTCGACGACCTCAGGGTCGCCGCCTATCTGGTGTCGATCGGCCGGGTCGCCGCCAGCTACCGCTCGAAGGGCCTCTAGCCACCCCGCAAGCGGGCGCCGGACGTTTCCTGTTGCGGCGCGCGACAGGACGTGCAGAAACCTGCCGCACAGCCCGCTCGAGTTCGAGCGGGCGGGCTGAATGACGCACCGGCGAAGAGGGCAACGGCATGCCTCCAAGTGCAGCCGCGACGCAGGCCGTGACCACGGTGGACGCCTCCGGCGACCGTCGGATCGACGGCCTGCTCCAGGGCGTCAAGTGGGCGGGCCCGATCACCTATTCCAACCCCGACCGCCGCTCCGACTACCCGGCGTCGCATCCTGAGGCACTCACCGACTTCCGGCCGCTCGACGACCGCCAGCTCGCCGCCGTGCACGCCGCGCTCAGCGACGCAGCCCTCGGCCAGCCGCCGGGCCTTCGGTCGTTCTCGGTCGCGGGGTTCACCGCGCTGCCGATCGGCTTCGCCGGAAACGGCTCCGGCGACGGCACGATCCGGCTGGCCAACACGGGCGATCCGCCGACCGCCTACACCTACGGGCCGTCGGCGGACGACGCCGGCGGCGACGTCTTCTTCGGCCCGTCCGGCGCGGCGCCGGTCGCCGGCAACTACGACGGCTTCATCATCCTCCACGAGCTCGGCCATGCGCTCGGCCTCAAGCACGGCCACGAGGGCGGCGGCTTCGGCGCGCTGCCGGCGGCATCCGATTCGATGGAATACTCGGTGATGACCTACCGGTCCTACGTCGGATCGGACGCCCGGCAGGTCTACAACGAGACCTGGGGCTATGCCCGGTCGTTCATGATGTACGACATCGCAGCACTCCAGTATCTCTACGGCGCCGACTTCACCGCCAATTCCGGCGACACCACCTACGCGTGGAGTCCGACGACCGGCGCCTCCTTCGTGAACGGCGCCCGCGCCTTCGCGCCCGGGGCCAACCGGATCTTCGATACCATCTGGGACGGCGGCGGCATCGACACCTACGACGCCTCCAACTACACGACCGGCGTCCGGCTGGATCTCACCCCCGGCGCGAGCTCGACCCTCTCGACCGCCCAGTCCGCCCGGCTCGGCGGCGGTCCCCACGGCGGCATCGCCAGCGGCAACGTCTACAACGCCCTCCAGTACCGAGGCGACCCGCGCTCGCTGATCGAGAATGCCGTCGGCGGCCCCGGCAACGACACGATCATCGGCAACGCCGCGCGCAACGCGCTGAGCGGCGGGAACGGCAGCGACGTCCTCAGCGGCGGCCGGGGCGCCGACCGCCTCGACGGCGGCCCCGGGGCCGACGTGCTCATCGGCGGCGCGGGCGGCGACGTGTTCGTCTTCAGCCCCGGCGGCGGCACCACCCGCGACGCCATCCGCGGCTTCGACGGCCCCGGCGCCGCCGTCGGCGACCTGATCGACCTGTCGCCGCTCGACGCGTCGCGCAGCCGCGGCGGCGACCAGGACTTCATCCTCGGCGGCTACGCGGTCGGCCACCTCTGGATCACCGAGATCGGAAGCAATACCGTGGTGCGCGGGAACACCGCCGGCAATACTGTGCCCGAGTTCGAGATGCTGATCGAGGACGGCGGGATCCGTTCCACGGCCTACGCCGCCGCGGACTTTGTCGGCCTCGCCTGAGCCTTCATACTGGATCCCGTTGAATCGATCAGAGGAGCCGCGCCCCGAACCGGCGAAAGCGAGGCACTGCCTCGCGCCGGTTCGTCGGCCGGAGCGCGCGAGCGCGGAGGCCGAGGGGGGTCGGGCATCACCGTCGGTTCGTAATCCGCGCGCGCCTGCCTGGCAGGTGCGTTTACGCGCCTGCCAAGGGGCAGGCAGGCGCGCGCGGATTTGTCACTCGCCAAATCCGCGAAGTGAATGCGGCACCGTTGCGCTCGTCGCCCGGGCCGAAGGAATCAGCCGGCTCCAGCATCAGGCGCGGCGCCGGATCAGGTAGGCGTGGCACGGGTGCCCGAGGTCGGACTGCCCGACCAGCGCGTGCCCGGTCTCGCTGCAGAAGTGCGGGATGTCGACCAGCGCCGCCGGATCGTCAGCCAGGACCCGCAGCACCGCCCCCGGCGCGAGCGCGCCGAGGCGCTTGCGCGCCTTCAGGACCGGCAGCGGGCAGAGCAGCCCCCGCGCGTCGAGCTCGGCATCCCATTCCATCGGCCGAGAGCTAGCGACGGCCGGCCCGGCTGTCCACGGCATTGTGACGCGCGAGGCCGATGACGCCCCCGCGGCGAACCGCTAGGGTGCCGGCCGGGAAAGCCAATGGCGGCAGCATGTTCGGGATCGATCTCTGGGACGCTTCGATCGTTCCCGCGCTCTTCGTCGCGGCCGCCGCGGGCGTGCTGAGCTTCCTCTCGCCCTGCGTGCTTCCGATCGTGCCGCCCTACCTCGCCTTCATGGCCGGCACCTCGATGGAGGGGCTCGGCCGCCGCGAGGCGGGGACGCTGCGCGCCGCCCTCTTCTTCGTCCTCGGGCTCTCGACCGTCTTCCTCCTGCTCGGCCTCGCCGCCTCGGCGCTCGGCCGCAGCCTCCTCGCCTGGCAGCGCGAGATGGGCATCGCGGCCGGGATCGTCGTCACGCTCTTCGGCCTGCATTTCCTCGGCGTGCTGCGCCTGCCGTTCCTCGCGCGCGAAGCCCGCTTCGAGGCGCGCGGCGAGACCGGAACCGCGCTCGGCGCCTACGTCTTCGGGCTCGCCTTCGCCTTCGGCTGGACCCCCTGCATCGGCCCGGTGCTTGGCGCCATCCTGTCGCTCGCCGCCCAGGGCGGCTCCGCCGGCCGCGGGCTCCTGCTGATGGGCGCCTACGCGCTCGGCCTCGGCGTCCCGTTCCTGCTGACCGCGCTCTTCCTCGGCCGCGCCCTCGGCCTGATGGCCGGCCTCAAGCGGCACATGGCCGCGGTCGAGCGCGCCCTCGGCGTCCTCCTGGTCGGCGTCGGCCTGATGATGCTGACCGGCGCCTTCTCGAGCGTCTCCTTCTGGCTCCTCGACACCTTCCCCGCCCTCGCCCGCATCGGCTAGAGCAGGATGGTTCATACGAATTCCGGCTGATCGCTTCGCCGGATGCGAGCGCGTTGGCCTCTGCGACGATTGCCGAGGCACGGCCTGCGCCTGCCTGGGCTGGCGCACCTTGCCGTACGCCGTCCCGCGCGGGCGGCTCGGGCAAGCGACCGACGGTGCGTCCTGCACGACGGCCGTGCTTGCGCACGGCCGGGCATGAGGGCGGCCGGGCGCTGCGCTCGGAGGCGAAGTGATCAACCGGATCCCCTATCAGGCCGGCGCGCGGGTTCTCGATCGCCGACGGACACCGATCGATGGCCATGCCCGAAAGTTCCATGTATAGGCGATGGTTGGCCTGGTCAAAAAAACGAAGCGCGCTCACGAATACCTGCTGGTAACGATGATTAACCACGAATCGACTTGGCCGGACGGCGCGCGCCCCTCTCGTTCCGGCCGCCGACTGTCGGATTCGTGCCGCAGGCGTTCCTGCGACGGCCGCCGGCTCCGGCACGGATCTGGTGCATGGATTGTGCATAGGATGTGCATGCGTTGTGCATGCCTCCCCAAGCATCACCCCCGGCGGCTTTCCGAGCGAAATCCGCGCCTTGCCCCGCCCGTCAATCAAGGTTAACACCAGCGCCCGCCCGTGCGCGGAACCAGGCTAGCACGTGCACCCGGATCGCCGAGGCGAGGCCGCGATCGGCGCCGCGCGCCGCGTCGATCTCGGCGGCGAGGTCGTTGAGCGCCCGGCCCTCGCCCTCGGCGATCTCCCGGAACGCGCGCCAGAACTCCGGCTCGAGCGAGACCGAGGTCCGGTGCCCCTTCAGCGTCAGCGAGTGCTTCTCCGGCCGGCCCGGCAGCTCACGACTCCGGATCGTCGCGCCGGTGGGCGTCGAGCCGCCGCCGCTCGAGCTCCGCCTCCCGCCGCAGCCGCTCGGCCTCCGCTGCGTCGCCGTCGCGCTTTGCCGCCCGCCGGCGCGCCTCGACGCGGCCGCGCTGCTTGCGGACGGTGCGCAGGTTCACCACCTCGCCCATCAGATGCCCCGCGCCGAGAAGGAGTCGCACTGTTCGGGGTCGCCGCTCCGGAAGCCGCGGTGGAACCACTCCTGCCGCTGCTCGCTCGACCCGTGGGTGAAGCTGTCGGGCACGACCACGCCCTGGCTCGCCCGCTGCAGCGCGTCGTCGCCGATCCGCGCCGCGGTGTCGAGCGCGCTCCGGATGTCGTCCTCGGTCAGCTGCAGCCGCTCCTGCACCGCGTTCGCCCAGATCCCGGCGTAGCAGTCGGCCTGCAGCTCGACCCGGACCGACAGCGCGTTCGACTGCCGCTCGCCGACCCGGCTGCGCTGGGCGTTCACCTGCTCGAGCACGCCGAGCTCGTCCTGCACGTGGTGGCCGACCTCGTGCGCGATCACGTAGGCGCGGGCGAACTCGCCCTCCGATCCGAGCTGCTGCTGCATGACCCGGAAGAAATCGGTGTCGAGATAGACGGCCTGGTCGTTCGGGCAGTAGAACGGCCCCATCGCCGACTGCGCGAAGCCGCAGGCCGACGGGGTCGTGCCCGAGAACAGCACCAGCCGCGGCTCAGCGTACTGCAGCCCCGACTGCTGGAACATCGCGCCCCAGATGTCCTCGGTCTCCGCCAGCACCACCGCCACGAAGCCCTCGGTCTCGTCGTCGATCTCGTTCGGCCCGGAAGGCGCCTCGGTGACGACGGTACCGCCGCCCGGGCCGAGCAGCGGCGTCAGGTCGACGCCGAAGAAGATCCCGATCAGGAGCACGATCACGACGCCGATCCCGCCGATGCCGCCGGTCCGGACCATGCCGCCCCCGCCGCCGCGCCGGTCCTCGACGTTGCTGCTGGTCCTGCGGCCGCGCCACTGCATGGCTTCCCCCTAGGTCCTCGGCCCGATCATGTCGCCCGGCTGGACCACCCTATCAAACGTTTCGGCGTCGACAAAGCCGAGACGGACCGCCTCCTCCTTCAGCGTCGTGCCGTTCTTGTGCGCGGTCTTGGCCACCGTCGTCGCGTTGTCGTAGCCGATCGTCGGCGCCAGCGCGGTGACGAGCATCAGGCTCTCGCGCATCAGCTTCGCGATCCGCTCCTCGTCCGCCTTGATGCCGGCGACGCAGTTGTCGGCGAACGAGGCGGCGGCGTCGCCGAGCAGCGTCATCGCCTGGAGCACGTTGTAGAGGATCATCGGCTTGTAGACGTTGAGCTCGAAATGGCCTTGGCTGCCGGCGAAGCCGACGGCGGCGTCGTTGCCCATCACCTGGGCGCAGGCCATCGTCAGCGCCTCGGCCTGGGTCGGGTTCACCTTGCCCGGCATGATCGACGAGCCGGGCTCGTTCTCGGGCAGGATCAGTTCGCCGAGGCCGCTGCGCGGCCCGCTGCCGAGCAGCCGGATGTCGTTGGCGATCTTGAAGAGCGACACCGCCACCGTCTTCAGCGCCCCCGACATCTCGACCATCGCGTCGTTCGCCGCCAGCGCCTCGAACTTGTTCGGCGCGGTGACGAAGGGAAGCCCGGTGATCTCGGCGATCCGCCCGGCGATCGCCTCGGCGAAGCCCGCCCGCGTGTTGAGCCCGGTGCCGACCGCCGTGCCGCCCTGCGCCAGCGGATAGATGTTGTGAAGCGCCGCGGTCACCCGCCTGATCGCCTGCTCGACCTGGAACGCATAGCCGCCGAACTCCTGGCCGAGCGTCAGCGGCGTCGCGTCCTGCGTATGGGTGCGGCCGATCTTGATGATGTCCCTGAACGCCGCCACCTTGTCGACCAGCGCGCCGTGCAGCTTCTGCAGCCCGGGCAGCGTCACGTCGCGCGCGGTGACCGCGACCGCGATGTGCATCGCCGTCGGGAAGGTGTCGTTCGACGACTGGCTCATGTTGACGTGGTCGTTCGGGTGCACCGGCTGCTTCGAGCCGATCTCGCCGCCGAGCATCTCGATCGCCCGGTTCGAGATCACCTCGTTGGCGTTCATGTTCGACTGCGTGCCCGAGCCGGTCTGCCACACCACCAGCGGGAACTCGGCGTCCCACGTGCCGGCCGCGACTTCCGCCGCCGCCGCCGCGATCGCCTCGCCGAGCTTCGGGTCGAGGTCGCCGCTCGCCATGTTCACGTCCGCCGCCGCCTGCTTGATCACGCCGAGCGCGCGCACCAGTTCCACCGGCTGCGTCTCCCAGCCGATCGGAAAGTTCTGGATCGAGCGCTGCGTCTGCGCCCCCCAGTAGCGCTCGGCCGGCACCTCCAGCGGCCCGAAGCTGTCGGTCTCCGTGCGCGTCGCGGCCATCCCGTCATCCCTCCTCGCGAGTTTCCCATCGCCCTAATAGCGGCGCTCCGCGTTCCCGCCAACCGGATTTGCCCCGTGGGGTCAGCGGTCGGGAATCGCGGGGACGACAGTCCCCGCATTGAATTCGTGACTTCCGTCCGTACGAGGAAGGTGGTATCTTGTTAGATTGGGACGTGAAGTTATATTGGCCGTCTCAGTTCAGGAGATAGTTGGCACAAACCTCAACTTAGAGGAGTGATGCAATCGTGCTTGATCTTCACCGCAGAGACATTCTCGTTCACGGCGGCGCCGCCCTGGCCACGCTGGCGGCCTTCTCCTCCGCCCGATCTGCCACGGCCTTTCCGACCAGGCCGGGCGACGTCGTCATTCCCTGGCTCGACCAGCCGGACCCCAACCCGGTCCCGGAGGTGATCCAGACCCAGCTCGTGTGGGAGGATCTGGATGCGTGGATAACGCCGAACGACCGGTTCTTCAGCATCGCGCATTTCGACCGGCCGACCATCGATGCCAGCAGCTGGAGCCTCACGGTCGACGGTCTCGTGGATAGGCCGCTCGACCTGTCGCTCGCCGACATCAAGGCGCGGCCGCGGCAGGAGGTGACGTTCACCATCGAGTGCTCCGGCAACCATGGCTTCCCCTTCTTCACCGGCGGCATCGGCAACGCCGCCTGGGCCGGCACGCCGCTGGCCGCCGTCCTCGAGGAGGCGGGCGTGCTGGACAATGGCATCGAGGTCGTCTTCTGGGGCACGGACGCCGGCGACATCGAGATCCACGACGACACCCGCAACGTGACGATGCACCAGAACTTCGCGCGCAGCATGTCGATCGAGGAAGCCATGAGCCCCGACAACATCCTCTGCTACGCGATGAACGGTGCGGACCTTCCGGCGCCGAACGGCGCCCCGCTGCGGCTGATCGCCCCTGGCTGGTACGGCATCGCCAACGTCAAGTGGCTCAAGCGCATCGAGATCCGCGACCGGCGTTTCGCGAGCCTGTTCATGGGCCGCGACTACGTCACCATCCGCGAGGAGGAGCACGACGGCGAGACGGTCTGGGCCGAGACCTCGGTCGGCCGCACCCGGCTGAAATCGGCGCCCTCGCGCGTCACCCGGAACGACGAGGGCTACCGCGTGGAGGGCGTCGCCTGGGGCGCGCCGATCGAGAAGGTGGAGGTGAAGATCGACGACGGACCCTGGCAGCCGGCGACGATCGACCACACCGAGGAGGCCGAGCACGCCTGGAAGGTCTGGTCCATCGACTGGCCGGACCCCGCGCCGGGCGAGCACGCGGTCACCTCCCGCGCGATCGACGCGTCGGGGCAGGTCCAGCCGGCCATGGACGACCCCTGGATCGCGAAGAAGCACACCTACTGGGAAAGCAACGGTCAGATCACCCGTCGTGTCGAGATTTCCTAAGGGCCGGGGATACGCGCGCGGCGGCCCGATGCCGAACTGAGCCTCGTCGCTGGCGCCGCCTGTCGCCCATCCGGGCGAATTCGCCCGGAGAACGCCTGTCGCGCGGCCTCCGATCCCGTGCTAGATTGCCCCCCGCGGTTGAATCCGGGGAAGTCATGGACGAGCTCAGCCTCAATCCGGAGTTCCTGCGCATGCTGATCCTGAAGCTCAGGGCGGTGATGGCGCAGGAGGAGATGGTGTCGCCCGATTCCGGGTCGAACCCGTCCGACGACGAGGGGCCGGCGACGCTGCAGGACACCCCCGACAACATGACGCGCGCCGAGATCGAGGCCGAGATCGAGGATCTCGAGCCCGACCAGCAGGCCGAGATCGTCGCGCTGATGTGGATCGGCCGCGGCGACATGGAGCCCGAGGAGTGGGAGGAGGCGCTGGCCCTCGCCGTCGACCGCCACGAGGGCGCGACCGCCGGCTACCTGCTCAAGCACCCGCACGTGGCCGATCATCTCGACGAGGGGCTCGACCGCCTCCTCGACGGCTCGGACCTCATGGAAACCGGGGAGTACTAGGACGGCTCGATGGAGCGCGAAATCGACCTCACCCCCCGGCACCTCGTCGACTGGCTCAAGGCCGAGTTCATGGCCGGCCGGGCGTCGCGGCTCGACGTGCGCGCGAGCCGCGAGTTCCTCGCCGAGGACGGCCCGGTCGCCGGCGATGGGCTCGATGCCGAGGACGAGGTTGCCGTGGTGACGACCGTCGGCGTGCTCGAGGTGGCGCCGCCGGCCGGCAGCGGCACCTGGGTGCTGCGCCTGCGCATCGAGGATCCAATCGGCAGCCACCTGCCCGACGACGGCTCCGTCCCGGACGGGCCGGAGGAGATCGGGCTCGACCAGTTCGAGCGCTGCTTCCTCGCCGCCGACGACCTCGACGCCACCATCACGCTCGAGACCGGGACCGTCGCGGACGGGCGCGGCTTCGACCGCGTGCTTGCCCGAATTCTGACCGATCGCCACGCGCTTCGCTGAATTCACGACCGCTTGATGCCGGACTTCCGCAGGCTTCGCCCACGCCTTGACGGCCAAGGACCAATGTTCCTTCGACGCGCAATGTCGCGCGCCGGACGGGGGACAAGCAGATGGGACGTCTCGACCTCGCGGAATGCACCTGGAGCCGCCGCGCCCGCGCGGCTGCGCTCGTCCTCGCCGTGGCCCTCACCGGCCCCGGCACCGCCGCGGCCGCCGACTGGTCGGCGCGCGGCCTGCCGATCGCCGACCTGACCGCCGCCGTCGCCGCCTGGGTGGCCGACGAGCTCGGCGCGCCCGCCCCGGCCGCGCTGCCGCGGATCGAGTTCGCCGATGCCGAGCGGATGCGCCGGCTGCGCTACGGCGCGGAAGGCGGTACGGCGCCGACGCTCAGCGTCGTCGCGCTCTACGACGACGCGGCCGGCACCATCTTCCTGCCGCAGGGCTGGACCGGATCGACGCCGGCCGAGATGTCGATCCTCGTGCACGAGATGGTGCACCACCTGCAGAACACGCCCGGCCGCGTCTTCGACTGCCCGGGCGCGCGCGAGGCCGAGGCCTTCGAGCTGCAGGAGCGCTGGCTCGCGCTCGCCGGCCAGACGCTGACCGAGGCGTTCGAGATGAACAGGCTGGCGCTCTTCGTGCTCACCCGCTGCGGGCACTGAATCGCATAAACCGGCGCGAAAGGTTTCCCCCGCATGCTGCCGCCCGCGCCCCGCAGGTGGGGCGGGAGCCGCGAGGACCCGACGATGCCGGCAGCGCTCCGATCGACCGGCGTTCTCGACCTCGCCGAGAAGCTCGTCCTGACCGCCGCCTACGCGCTCTTCGCCCAGCGCATGGTCGCGAGCTTCGTCGAGACCGGATCGGCGGTCACCCTGCTCTTCCTCGTCGACCAGGCCGTCGTGGTCGGCTTCGTCATCTTCCGCCGGCCCGCCGACAGCATCTCGCGCCGGCCGTCGGACTGGATCCTCGGCTTTGCCGGCACCTTCATGCCGCTCCTGCTGCTGCCCTCCGCCGCGGCGCCGCTGGTACCGCCGGCGGTGTCATGGTCGCTGATGCTGACCGGCTTCGCCGTCCACCTGACCGCCAAGCTCACGCTGCGCCGCAGCTTCGGCGTCGTGGCGGCGAACCGCGGCGTCAAGGCGTCCGGCCCCTATCTCCTGGTCCGGCACCCGATGTACGCGGGCTACATGCTGACCCAGATCGGCCTCCTCGTCGCCGAGCCGAGCCTGTGGAACCTCGGCCTGATCGCCTGTCTCTGGGCGCTTCAGGTCGGCCGCATCCTCGCCGAGGAGCGTGTCCTCGGCGCCGACGCCGCCTATCGCGACCTGATGCGCGCCACCCGCTACCGTCTCGTCCCCGGCGTGTTCTGAGACTGGATCCGGTCGATTCCTTCGGATCGGGCGCCGAGCGTTGGCATCGGCGGCGGTTGCCGAGGCACGGCCTGCGCCTGCCCGGGCTGGCGCACGTTGCCCTGCGGCTGACCCCGCACGGGCGCTCGGGTAAGCGCCCGACAGTGCGTCCGGCACAACGGCCGGATGCGCCTGCCGGGGGCGCAGGCCGTGCTTGCGCACGGCCGGGGATGAGCGCGGCGGGGCGCTACGCTCGGAGGCGACGTGATCAACCGGATCCAGTATCGGGCGTCCTCAGGCGGAAGGCTCGAGGATCGCGTAAAGCTTGGTGACTCGGCCGATCGACTCCCAGCTGCCGCGGAACCCGCCGGCGATGACGAACGCGTCGCCCGGGCCGAACTCGACGCTGCCATCGGAGGCGGTGAGCCGCACCCGCCCCTCGACCAGCACGCAGAGCTCGGTCTCGGTGTAGCTGACCGCGAGGGTGCCGGGCTCGGCCTGCCAGATGCCGGCGTGGAACCGGCCATCGGCATCGCTGAACGCGTTCCAGACCCGGGCGATGCCGGACCCGGCGAGCACGCGGTCGGACGGTGCGTCGGCGGGCTCCGACTCGCCATCGCGGCCGAGCGGGTGGACATGGGCGACGGGACCGGCCATCGGCAACGCTCCTGCTGCGAAACCGCGCCATGATCCGGCAAACGGTCGCGACAGTCCACGACGGCCCGATCAGAACTGCGCGGTCAGCGAGAGGCCGATCGTCCGGGTGTCGCCGTAGTAGCAGGTGAACGGGTCGCAGTTCACCACATAGGTCTTGTCCGCGAGGTTGCGCCCGGTCAGCTGCACGAGGTAGCGGTCCCACTGGTAGCCGAGCATCGCGTCGTAGAGGGTGACGCTCGGCGTCTCGACGCCGCCGCTCAGGGTCGAGCCGACATAGCGGATGCCGAACCCCCCGATGAGCCCGGCGAGCCGGCCCGCGGCGTCGTATTGCAGCCAGGCCGAGGCCTGGTTCTGCGGCACGCCGGGAAAGCGCTCGCCCGCCTCGTTCTCGGTGTCGAGATAGGTGTAGGCGGCGTCGACCGAAAAGCCGCGCCAGTCGGCCTGGGCGCCGAGCTCGAGCCCGCGCGACTTGGCCTCGCCCTCCTGGATCTGGAAGTTCGGATTGGTCGGATCGGTGACCAGCGTGTTCGACTTGGCGATCTCGAACACCGCCGCGGTGAAGATCGAGCTGGTGCCCGGCGGCTGGTACTTGACGCCCGCCTCGTACTGGCGGCCGCGGGTCGGCTGGAACGGATCGCCGAACGCGTCGGTGCCGACCGTCTCCTGGTAGAAGGATTCGGAATAGCTGACGTAGGGCGAGACGCCGTTCTCCATGGCATAGAGCAGCGCCGCGCTCGTCGAGAGCTCCGCGTCGTCGAGCGGCTGCGGCGCATCGGGCGCGCCCCAGTCCTGCGACTCCTGCTCGATCCAGTCGTAGCGCAGCCCGAGGTCGAGATAGAGGCGGTCGATGAAGGTGATCCGGTCCTGCGCATAGACCGACTGCTGCTTGAGCGAGTACTCGGGATAGTCGACGATCCCGCCGCCCGGCGCCATGCCCAGATAGACCGGGTCGAACGGGTCGATCGGGCCGTTGGTGAGCGCAGGCCCGTAGTCGTAGTTGAACCGGCCGTCGGTGACGGCGACACCGAACATCGCGGCGTGCTGCGTGGCGCCGAGCGCGAAGTCGGCCGTCGCGTGCAGATCGCCGACCCAGGCATGCGAGTCGTTCTCGGCCAGTTCCCCCGTCCGGTCGATCAGCCCGTCCGGCCGGTAGCGGCCGGTGTCGAAGTGGTCATAGGCCCACCAGGCCTGCGCATAGTCGACGCTCGAGGCGGTGTAGCGCAGCGACCCGCCGACGCCCCAGACCTCATTGAAGCGGTGGTCGGCAAAGAGCGACACCGCCGAGCGCTCGGCGTTGTAGTAGTCGAAGCTCGGCTCGCCGACGAAGACGTCCGCGGGCAGGAAGTCGCCGTTCGCGAACGCCTCCGCCGACAGGAGCGTGCCGTAGGGCGACAGGAACTGGATCATCGGGCTGGTGTCGTTCTTCTGGGTGAAGCCGAGCACGGTCACCTGCGTGGCGTCGGTCGGCATCCAGGTCAGCGACGGCATGAAGGCGGCGGCGTCGTCGTTCGAGTAGTCGACCGGCCCGTCGGCGCTGCGGCCGAGCCCGACCAGCCGGTAGAAAAGCTTGCCGTCCGACCCCAGCGAGCCGCCGACGTCGATGCCCGACTGGAAGCGGTCGTTGGTGCCGAACTCGAGCTGGACGATGTTCGGCGCGCTCGGGTCCGGCAGCTTCGAGCTCGCGTTGACGATGCCGCCGACCGCGCCGTTGCCGTAGAGCATCCCCGCCGGCCCCTTCAGCACCGCGACGCTGTCGAGCAGGAAGACCTCCGGCCGGGCGTTGTTGTAGTAGCCGAAATAGGACTGCAGCCCGTCGAGGAACTGCGTCGGCTCGAAGCCGCGCACGTAGAGCCAGTCGCCGCGGTTGTCGTTGCCGCCGTAGCCGGCCATCACCCCCGGCGTGTACTGCAGCGCCTGCGTGACGTTCTGCGCGCCGCGCGCCTCGATCTGCTGCTGGGTGACGATGCTGACCGAGCGCGGCGTGTCGAGGATCGGCGTGTCCGCCTTCATCACCGAGCCGGCCGACTGGGCGAAGGTCTCGCCGAAGAACCCCCGGTTGGCGTCGCCCTCGACGGTGAGGGTCGGCAGTTCGACGATGTCCTGTGCGCCCGCCGCCCCGGCGGCCAGCACGGCGCAGGCGGTGAACGCAAGACGGGAGGGTCGGATCGGCATGCCGGCAGTTCCTTGCGTAGCTGGAAGTGCTGGCACCGTCGCGCAGGCGGCGAGGATCGCTGGCGGATGAAGGGTCTCGCTGCCCTCTAGGCATTCCCGAGCTTTTTAGTCAAGTCCGCAGAATGCGTCCTCCGCATTCCCCCTTCCAAGCGAGGCCGCCGCACCCTATATTCGCCCTGTCCCCTCACGGGGACTATGGTGATAAACGCGCGCGGAATAAGCGGATCGGACCCGGGGGCGGTACCCGGCGGCTCCACCAAAATCCCTCGTTGGGGGCAGATGGGGCCGAAACAGGATCGACGGACGTGTAAAGGCGTTATGCTTTCACCCGGCAGGATGCCACCGTTACCGGCTCGAACAGTACAGTTGCCAACGACAACCGTGCTCCGGTGGCGCTCGCTGCGTAAGCAGTAGCAAAACCGAAATCTAAGCCCCTGGCCTTTGCCGGTCAGGGCGGGGTTCGCAGGCACCTGGCAACAGAAGCCTGCACTTTCCCAACACCCTCGCCGCCGGTCAATCGAATCACTCCGCCCTCGCGGCGCGCCCCCGAGAACCGGCTTTCCTCCGCGAGAAAATCGGCTAAGGTCGGCGCATCCTGAACGGACTCCGAGTGGCATGTCGAAGTCGATCAACTACGGCCAGCTGATGCACAAGGCGCTCCGCCAGATGATGGCGGAAGTGCTGTCGCAGGTCGCGCGCAGCGGGCTTCCGGGCAAGCACCACTTCTTCATCACCTTCGACACCGCCCATCCCGGCGTCGACATGAGCCCGGCGCTCAGGGCGCGCTACCCGAAGGAAATGACGATCGTGCTGCAGGAGTGGTTCGAGGATCTCGCGGTGATGAAGGACCGCTTCAGCGTGACCCTCAACTTCGGCAACGTCCTCGAGCCGATGGTCGTGCCCTTCGAGGCGGTCAAGACCTTCGTCGATCCCTCGGTCGAGTTCGGCGTCCGGTTCGACGCCCACGAGGAGGCCGACGACGCGCCGGTGGCCGAGTTCGGCGCCCCGCCGGAGCCCGCGCCCGCCAAGGCCGGCGAGGGCGAGGTCGTCAGCCTCGACAAGTTCCGCAAGCACTGAGCGGCCTCTCGGGGTGACCTTCGCGACATCGGCCGAGGCAAGGTCTGCGCCTGCCTGAGCTGGCGCATGGCCCCGTCGCCGCCACCTGCGGCCGGCTTCGGCCGCTGGTATGAAGCCTCAGCGCCACCCGCGCCGCGGGTCGCCGCTCATCTCCATCGCCCCGAGCTCGCGCAGCAGCTTGCGCCGCATCGCCTGCTCGAAGTCGGCATAGTCGTCGGCCACCTCGACGAAGGCCCCCGGCCCCTGGATGACGAACTGCTGGTAGTAGCGGCCGAGCGTCACCACGTTCGCCCCGATCACCAGCCCGTTCACGGTGATGCCGTCGAGCGGGTAGTCGCGCCGCGCCACTTCGGGCGCCACCCCGTCGTTGTTGGTGCCGTCGCCCGAGAGGTCGAGCGTGCGGTTGCGGCAGTCGCCGCGCCGCTCGAGCTCGCGCCCGCCGAATAGGAGCGCGAAGCCGAGCGCCGTCGGGTACTGCTCGAAGCTGCGCTCCTGCGTCAGCAGCCGCGCCGCCACCGCCTCGAGGTCGCCCTCGCCCCGGATCGTCACCCATTCCTGCCGCACCAGCTGCTGCTGCCAGCCGCTCCACTCGTAGATCTGCAGCATCACCGGCGCCTCGGGCGCCGCGAGGAACGCGCCCACGATCTCGGGCGCGAGCAGCGCCGCCGCGAGCCCCTCGGTCTGCAGCCGGTACTCGCGCGCGTCGACCGAGGACGACACGTCGAGCCCGAGCGACAGCGCCAGCCGGCAGGCCTCCGCCGGCGCCGCCCCGCCGGCGAGGGGCGCGGCGAGGAGCGCTGCGAGAAGCGCGGTCCGAAGCCTCAGCAACGGCTCACCAATGCCCGGTGTTCTCCATGCTCTTCCACGGCTCGGCCGGATCCAGCGCCTTGCCCATCTGCAAAAGCTCGATCGACACGTTGTCGGGCGAGCGCACGAAGGCCATGTGCCCGTCGCGCGGCGGCCGGTTGATCACGACTCCGGCCGCCTGCAGCTTCGCGCAGGTGTCGTAGATGTTCTCCACCCCGTAGGCGAGATGCCCGAAATGCCGGCTGTCCGAGGGCAGCCCGTCGTCGCCGTCCCAGTTGTGGGTGAGCTCGACCGGCGCCTCGTCCTGGCCCTCGGGCGCCATGAAGACCAGCGTGTATCGGCCCTTCTCGTTCTCGTTGCGCCGGATCTCGCGCAGGCCCAGCAGCTCGTAGAACGCCTTCGACTGCTCCAGATCCTTCACCCGCACCATCGTATGCAGATATTTCGTCTTCATATTGTGGCTCCCTTCGGCTCTAATGCTAGATCTGGTTTGCGCCCGATTCCCGCCCCGGGCTCCTGATGACGAGGCTACCCATATGTCGCTGACGTTGGAACAGAAGGCCGAGATCGCCGCCGCCCTGAGCGAATCCACCACCCGCCGCCCGGTCGCCCCCGGCCTCGAGGCCCGCCTCGGCGAGCCGATCCCCGTGCTCGACCACGGCTTCGTCCGCGTCGTCGACTACATGGGCGACGACGCCGCCATCGTCCAGGCCGCCCGCGTCTCCTACGGCGCCGGCACCAAGACCGCCCGCGACGACGCCGGCCTGATCCGCTACCTGATGCGGCACTGGCACTCGACCCCCTTCGAGATGTGCGAGATCAAGCTGCACGTGAAGCTCCCGGTCTTCGTCGCCCGCCAGTGGATCCGCCACCGCACCGCCAACGTCAACGAGTACTCGGCGCGCTACTCGATCCTCGACCGCGAGTTCTACATCCCCGACCCCGCCCACCTCGCCGCCCAGTCCCGCGTCAACAACCAGGGCCGCGGCGAGACGCTTTCGGGCGAGGAGGCCGCCCGCGTCCTCGCCCTCCTCCGCCGCGACGCCGACACCGCCTACGACCACTACGAGGCGATGCTCTCGACCGAGGGCCAGCAGGGCCTCGCCCGCGAGCTCGCCCGGATGAACCTCCCGGCCAACGTCTACACCCAGTGGTACTGGAAGATCGACCTCCACAACCTCTTCCACTTCCTCCGCCTCCGCGCCGACCCCCACGCCCAGTACGAGATCCGCGCCTATGCCGAGGTGCTCTGCGAGGTGGTGAAGGACTGGGTGCCTGCGGCCTACGCGGCGTTCGAGGACTACCGGCTGAACGCGGTGACGTTCTCGGGGAAGGGGATGGCGGCGCTGCGGCGGATGCTGGCGGGGGAGACCGTCACGCGCGAGGACGTCGGCATGAGCGCGGGGGAGTGGCGGGAGTTTGAGGAGGCACTCGGCTGATGGCTCGCTTTTCTGAGCGACATGGCTACCGGCCTCCACCCGTCGAGCTGGACGAGCGTGAGATACCGGCCTCCCTCAGAAACGGGCTCTGGGACGTGTTCCGAGAAGTGTACTTGAAAAGAATTGAAGTAAGCGATCCGGCTGGCTACAATCGATGGACCGATCCAGGATTCAAGCTCATGTGCAATAGAGTTTGGTTTGAATTCTTGCGGGAATCCGTTGATTCAATCCCTGCTTATCCTGAAGCGGCGCTTGGACAGCTGCGGACGCGGTTCTACAATTTGGAGTTTCCAGACCTGTACGATTTCGTTGAATTCGTCGCGGATACTCCAGGTGCCAACGGCACCTCTGGAGATGCCTCTTCGCGCTACAGAGAGCTTTGCAATCTCGTGTTCGAGCGGGAATTGTGTGTTTTCAGGTTCGCCGGAAAGGATCTCGTCCGCATTTCCAATCCAGAGGAAGTCCAGGAGATAGAGATTGCAGTCGAACGGCATCATTCGAAAGCCGTTAGAGAACACATTTCGATAGCAATCCGCCATTATAGCAATCGATCTGATCCGGACTACCGAAATAGTATAAATGAATCTATCTCGGCGGTTGAAGCGGCGATCAATTTTGCCTTAGGTAGCAAAAGTGCCGGACTTGATGGCCCATTAAAAGTGTTGTCGCAGCAATACGGGCTTCACCCCGCTCTGTCGGCGGGGTTCCTTAAGCTCTACGGGTACACCTCGGATTCACAAGGCATACGGCACGCGCTTATGGATGTGCCCAAGTTGAAGCAGGGCGATGCACGATACATGCTTGTTGCTTGTAGCGCGTTTGCAAATTACATTCTTTTGCTCAGTAGTGAGCATGGCGAATGAGCACGTAGGGTGGGTGATCCACCCACCCTTGTCACCACAAGCCCGGGCTCCCGGGGAGCCGGCGCTACCCGCCGGACGCCTTCAGCTTGGCGAGCACGTCGAGCATCGCGGGCGACGTGTCGGTGTGGTGGTGGACCATCCGCCACGCGCCGTCCTCCCGGCGGTAGACGTTGGTGACGCGGTGGTCGATCACCACCGGATGGCCGCCGAGCGTGACGTCCCCGCCCTCGACGCCGATCTCGTAGGCGATGTCGCCGGCGACCTGGATCAGCTGGTCGGTCAGCGCGACCTTGCCGCCCGCGGCGAGCTTCGCCACCTGGGCAAACAACTCCGCGACCGCGTCCCAGCCGACCTGCCGGCCGCCGATCGGGTGCATGCTGGTGACGGACGCGCCGTGCGACCAGACGTCCGCCATCGCGCTGCTGTCGCCATCGGCCATTCGGTTCAGGGCGCCATAGAACTTACTCGACGCCGCACGCACGTCGTCTTCGCTGGACATGTTGGTTTCGCTCCCCCTCGTGAGGCGGCGCACTAAGCCCGCCTCACCAGATGAGGCTAGTATTCTCAGGCCCGTTCCGCAAACTCATTCCCCGGAGCCCGCGCCGGCACGCGCGAGCTCCGGCGGCAGCGCCGATCCCTTCACACCACCCGCACCGCCCCCGGATACCCCGCGAGCCCCTCGTCCGCCGTCACCAGGCTCACGCCCTCGACAAGCGCCTGGGCGACCAGCATCCGGTCGAACGGATCGCGGTGCAGCGGCGGCAGCGTCCCGACGGCGCAGGCGTGCGCGGCGGTGATCGGCAGCTCGTCGTAGCCGTTGTCGACCAGCCCCCGCCGCAGCATCCCCGCGTCCACCGTGAAGTCGGCCCGCCCGAGCCCCGCCTTGATCGCCACTTCCCAGAGGCTCGCCGCGCTGAAGAGGAGCGTGTTGCCCGCGTCCTCGATCAGCGCCGCCCCCGCGGCAGGCAGCCGCTCCGGCTCCGCGGCCGCCCAGAGCAGGAGGTGAGTGTCGAGAAGCAGCCTCACGCCTTGCCGCCGAACAGCGCCTCGATTTCGCCCGCCGCCATCCGGTCGAAGTCGTCCGGCACGCGGAACTGGCCGGCGAGGAACCCGAGCCGCCGCTCCGCCCCGGCTTCGGGCGCGTCGACCGCCACCACCTTTACCATCGGCTTGCCCGCCTTGGCGATGATGAAGCTCTCTCCGCGCGCCGCGGCCTCCACCAGCCGCGACAGCTGGGTCTTCGCTTCGTGGATGTTGACCGACCGCATTCCGAAACTCCCGGACTAGACCAGATGAACTTAGTCCAGTCGGGGCGCCGTGGCAAGCTCGCGAACCGGATCCACGTTAACGAATTCAATCCTGACTGTTTTACCTGCCATATGGATTCCATATGCATTCCATATGCGTTCCAGATCGCGCAAATCGCCGTAAACCTTTGCCGAGGCTCGCGGCTACTCCGCGAACGCCCGCGCGAGCTCCGGCGGCAGCGCGAACTCGGCCGCCACCGCGGCGCGGGCTTCCGGCGACATCTTGCGCGCCGTCTTCGTGACGATCCGCTCGATGTCGAGATCGCCGTGCTTCGCCGCGAAGTCCTTGAAATACCAGCGCAGGAACACGAAGCAGATCACGTCCTCGAGCGCCTGGACCTCGGCGTCGCGCTTCAGCCCCTCCTTGCGCAGCAGGCTCGCCACCCGCGCCCGGTCCGCCTCCGCGGAGCCGGCCTCAACCATCATCCCGCCGACGCGCTCGCCATGCGCCCGCGCCTCGTCCGTCCGCCAGGCGAGATAGCCGGCACGCCCCTCCGGATAGTCGCCCCGCGCGATCTTCCAGCGCTCCACGTGCTGGCCCCGCGCCGCGATCCGCAAGTGCTCCGACGCGCCCGGAAAACGCCGCGCCAGCTCCTGCGACATCCGCTCGCCATAGACGAGCGCCGCCGGCCGCCCATCGGGTTCGCGGTTCGGGTCGGCGGCATTGGCGGCGTCGATCGCCGCGAGCACGGTGTCGAACGGGGTCATGGCGCCCATCATCGTCTCCGCACGCGCCGCGTCAACAACGCATCGCACCCGAATCCCATGGTTTCAACGGGGTGAACTCTGGGTTGGCTTACTTAGCAAAATCAACTGCATGAGCGTTCTCCCCCACGCGGACCGAACTGCGGACAGGCGCCTCTGCGGGTCGTGACTGGACAGCCGCCGCCAATTGACGACACTGCGGCGCCAAACCACCGGAGCCCGCCGATGAAGTTCGCCGCCGCCGCCCTCTGCCTCGCCCTCGCCGCCTGCGGCACCACCTACGCGGTGCCCGAGGCCGGCGGCCCGGCGGTCGTGGCGCCGGTCCAGGGCGGCAGCCCGCGGAGCCCCGGCGACTTCGCCCGCGTCGCCGCCCGGGTCGAGCCCGCCGCCGAGGCGTTCTGCCGCGAGGCCGCCCGGGGCGCGCCCGCGGGCTACTGCGACTTCCGCGTCAGCCTCGAGACCGACCCGCGGATGCCGCCGAACGCGTTCCAGACCCGCGGCCGCGACGGCCGCCCGGTGGTGGTGATGAGCGGGTCCCTGCTGCGCGAGATGCGCTCCGACGACGAGATCGCCTTCGTCCTGTCGCACGAGGCCGCCCACCACATCGCCGGCCACATCCCCAAGCAGCAGCAGCAGCAGATGCTCGGCGCCCTCGTCCTCGGTGGCATCGTCGCCGCCGCCGGCAACCCCTACGGCGGTCCTGCCTCCGACGAGGCGATCCAGCGGGCGATGGACGTCGGCGCCTATGTCGGCGCCCGCT
>CAVXOH010000008.1:0-365000 GCA_963763295.1 uncultured Alphaproteobacteria bacterium | reverse complement strand
AGGCGCTTGAGAGAACTACGTTGAAGGAACTCGGCAAAATGCCTCCGTAACTTCGGGAGAAGGAGGCCCCGTCTCTGGGCAACCAGGGGCGGGGGGCACAGACCAGGGGGTGGCGACTGTTTACTAAAAACACAGGACTCTGCGAAGCCCAAAGGCGACGTATAGGGTCTGACGCCTGCCCGGTGCCGGAAGGTTAAAAGGAGGGGTGCAAGCTCCGAATTGAAGCCCCGGTAAACGGCGGCCGTAACTATAACGGTCCTAAGGTAGCGAAATTCCTTGTCGGGTAAGTTCCGACCTGCACGAATGGCGTAACGACTTCCCCGCTGTCTCCAACGTAGACTCAGCGAAATTGAACTCCCCGTGAAGATGCGGGGTTCCCGCGGTCAGACGGAAAGACCCCGTGCACCTTTACTACAGCTTCACACTGGCATCAGGCCAGGCATGTGCAGGATAGGTGGCAGGCTTTGAAGCGGGGACGCCAGTTCTCCGGGGAGCCGCCCTTGAGATACCACCCTTGCCTTGCCTGATGTCTAACCGCGGACCGTCATCCGGTTCCGGGACCCTGTGTGGCGGGTAGTTTGACTGGGGCGGTCGCCTCCCAAAGAGTAACGGAGGCGCGCGATGGTGGGCTCAGGTTGGTCGGAAATCAACCGTCGAGTGCAATGGCATAAGCCCGCCTGACTGCGAGACTGACAAGTCGAGCAGAGACGAAAGTCGGCCATAGTGATCCGGTGGTCCCGCGTGGAAGGGCCATCGCTCAACGGATAAAAGGTACGCCGGGGATAACAGGCTGATACTGCCCAAGAGTCCATATCGACGGCAGTGTTTGGCACCTCGATGTCGGCTCATCACATCCTGGGGCTGGAGAAGGTCCCAAGGGTACGGCTGTTCGCCGTTTAAAGTGGTACGTGAGCTGGGTTTAGAACGTCGTGAGACAGTTCGGTCCCTATCTGCCGTGGGTGTCGGAGACTTGAGAGGAGTTGCCCCTAGTACGAGAGGACCGGGGTGAACGCACCACTGGTGGACCTGTTGTCGTGCCAACGGCAGTGCAGGGTAGCTATGTGCGGACAGGATAACCGCTGAAGGCATCTAAGCGGGAAGCCCCCCTCGAAACCAGGTCTCCCTTGAGGGCCGTGGAAGACCACCACGTCGATAGGCCGGAGGTGTAAGCGCAGCAATGCGTTCAGCTGACCGGTACTAATCGCCCGACAGGCTTCGATCCGATCCGGAAGAAGGCAGGTCCCGCCTCGCCCGGCGGAAGTCGACCCGAAGGCCAGGTCGTCAGACGACGGAAAGACCGTCTCGTGTGCACGGGGGAGACAGCGACCCGGGCTTCACCGCCCGCGCCCGCCCCCCGTGGGCTTTGCCGGTTTGGTGGCACTAGCGCGAGCGAAACACCCGATCCCATCCCGAACTCGGCCGTTAAGCGCCGCCGCGCCGATGGTACTGCGTCCCAAGACGCGGGAGAGTAGGTCACCGCCAAACCTGAAAAGCCCACGCACCCCGCGCTCTCTTCACCGCCCCGGCCGCCCGAGCCCCGCTCGGACCGGCCGGCCCAACACCGCCGCGGGGTGGAGCAGCCCGGTAGCTCGTCAGGCTCATAACCTGAAGGTCGTAGGTTCAAATCCTACCCCCGCAACCAAAATCTTACGCGATCTCAATACCCTATGCGCTCCGTGGTGGGGTATTATTTTACCGCCGATCCAGGCCAACAATAGGTCAACAAGACGGCCGAAACTGCGATCGGGACCCAAACGAGCAGCGCGCAAAACTCACGCGTGCCGCAGAGTTAGAGCATGGACTTGCCGCGCGACATACCACCATGCAGCGTTTCGCGGTCACGGGTGGGCAAGCAGCCAGCGAATGTCCAGAAGATGATGACCGCCCGCTCTGGGCCTCTAAATCGGGCGACGCTGTCATGCCGATGACCCCGAGCGGCTCGTGCCGCACCTCGGCCTCGCCGGCTGGAACGCTATGTCGACGTGCCGCCGCTCCGGTCGTATCCAGCGCCGGAGATTCTTGCGGGCGTAGCGGATGGCGTTCAGCACCAGCCCCGATCTCGAGCATCCGCGTCTCGTCCGCCGAGCGGTTGCCGAACTCCTCGGAGATGGCCGTGCTGTAGGGCGCCTCGTTGGCGCGAGCATCCGGGGCAGCCGGTCGAGCCGGTCGCGACGCTCGGCCAAGGTCGGCGCCACCCCGCCGCGGGTCAGCGCGTGCTGCAGGTCGAAGCGGCGGTGCACCTCGGCTAGGGGGCGGAAATCGGCGCGTCCATCTTCATCTCTCGCTTCGTGTCGCTACGGTGACTTGCGGCGAAGGTGCCGGCTCGAATGGCTGTTTTTACGTTTTATTGACGGGAAGGCGGCTGCGGGGCCGTCCGCGAGTCACGTTCGTGTAACGCGGGATGCGATAGCACAGGGACACCGGACGCAAACGGAAAGAGCAAGAACGCCATGTCGCAGATCGTCGACGCCCCCGCACCCGCCAGCAACCTCTTCGGAACGCCCGGGTCCCAGGACCGGTTCGCCGCGATCGGGGACCCGGAGACGGGCGCGGGCCGCGAGGCCCTGGAGAAGATCGCCGCCAGGATCGGCGCCACCCGGCGCCCCGGCGCCAAGTCCGACATTCCCGCCGGCGCGACCTATCTCGCGCAATTCGTCGTGCACGACCTCGACTTCCCGACCCGCGAGACGGTGCCCGCCGGCAACCTGCTCGACCTCGGGCTGATCTACGGGGACGGGCCGAAGCACGACGCCTTCTGCTACCAGGTGCCGCTCGAGGCGGGCGCCGGACGGCACCTGCTCCGCGTCGGCCGGGCGCGGCCGACGCCGTCGTCGCCGGCCTGGGGCGCCGCGCGCGACCTGCCGCGCACGTCCTGCCCGCATGTCGACGCCCGGCCGGTCGAGACCCGCAGCGAGGTGCTGGTCCCGAACACGTTCTCCGACTCGAACCTGCTGCTCGGCCAGATGCAGATGCTCTGGGTGCTGATGCACAATGCGATCGCCGCGACGCTGGCCGAGACCCGCTCGCCCGAGACGGCGTTCGGGCTCGCCCGCCGGATCAACCGCGACATCTACCGCGACGTGATCCGGCGCGACCTGCTCGGCACCTGGCTGATGCCGCGGTTCCGCGACCGCTACACAGCCGCCGACCCGCGCCGGCTGTCGGGCGCCGCGGTCTTCCGCACCCCGCGCGAGTTCATGGCCGGGGTCGGGCGGATGGGCCACGGGCTCGTCCGCGAGGTCTATGCATTGAACGACCAGCTGGAGGTCATGGGGCTTCGCAACCTCGTGCGCCACACCTCGACCGGCCGGCCGCACGACATGCCGCTGACCGAGGAATGGCTGGTCGACTTCTCACGCTTCTTCGCCATCGGAACGTCCGTCCCGCAGAGGGCCCGGGCGCTGGGGCCGCACGTCGCGCGCCCCTTCGCGACCGGGTTGGGGGTGGGGACGGACGGGTCCGCCGATGGTCTCGTCCTGCGCGACCTGATTGCCTGTGCGCGCGGCGGGTTACGCTCGGTAGGGTCGCTGATCCACCAGGCGTCCCGGGCGGAGCCGCGCCTGTTCGAAGGGTGCTTCGCGCAGGACGAGACCAACTGGACCCGCGCCACCGGCGCCTGGCTCGCGGAGGCGGGCCTCGCGCCGGTGGACGTCGACCGGCTGGCGGCCGATCCGCCGCT
The DNA here is from genome assembly GCA_963763295.1 of uncultured Alphaproteobacteria bacterium. Taxonomy (GTDB): domain Bacteria; phylum Pseudomonadota; class Alphaproteobacteria; order Rhodobacterales; family Rhodobacteraceae; genus Amaricoccus. The sequence continues at coordinate 361,321 of CAVXOH010000008.1, read as the reverse complement.
GACGCTCTACCTGATGCTCGAGGCCGAGGCCGATACCGACGGCAGGTCGCTCGGCGCGCTCGGCTCGGTGATCATGGGCGAGACGATCGCCGCCGCCCTGCCGGCGGCCGAGGACGACAAGGATCTCGAGGCCGCCACCGCCGTGGTGTTCCGCGACGGAACCCCCGGCTCGATGGCCGAGATGGCCTGCTTCCTGCAGCGTCATTACCGGTTCGCCGAAGGCGCCCGGCTGCACCCGACCGACGACGATGCGCCGCCCGCCGCGCCGTCGCAATCCCTTCCCGGAGGTACTGCCATGCTCGACACCCACAGCGTCGCCAGCCAGCCGATCCCGCGGATCGAGGTCGCCGACTATATCGAGATGGGCCGGCTGGTCGCCCAGTGGGCGACCGATGCGGCCACCCGCCCGCGCGACGTCGCGGAGCTCAAGACGCAGCTCGACGGCATCGCCGTCGTGCCGGACCGGATCAGGTCGGTCGAGTTCGTGCAGAGCACGCTCGACCACCTGGTCCTCCGCCTGCCGGTGCGGGAGATGATCGAGGAGAGCCTCGAGCGGATGACCGATCCGATGGGCGACGGCCGCTACCCGCTGCCGCAGTTCTACGCCGACCACTACCGTCCGGGCTTCGGGCCGGTGATGACCCCGCTCGACACCCTGCTCGCCCGGGTCGGCGACTACACCATTGCCCAGTGCCGCTGAGGCGGCGGCGCTGGGCTCACGCCGCAACCGTTGCGTCCGGTTGCTTCCTCCCTGACTGACTTGGCGGCTGGCTCGGCCAGCCGCCTTTTTTTTGTCGCCGGATCCCGATTCGATCGCAGAAGCGGCGCAGCCGGGGTTTGCGCGCCCAGTCCGTTCCGGAGGTCGTTCATCAGAACCGAGGTAGCTGAGCTTGCAGGGATTCAATTTGCTCGTAATGCTTCCCCGAATGAGCGGAATGCGAATACGCAGGGGCGCCCCAACGGACGTGGACAAGCTGTGCGCCATCGCCCGGAGAACCATCCCCGCCAGCTATGGACCGTTCCTCGGCAATGGCCTCGTGGCTGAATTCATTGAAAGCGACGCCTGCGATCGGCATGTGCGGGACAATATGGAAAATTGTTCCGTGATCGCGATCGATGGCGACATTGCAGGGTTCTGCATCTGCAAGGATGATGCGATCGACCTCTTAATGATAGACCGCGCGTTCCAACGAAAAGGCGCCGGAACGCGATTGCTGAAGCACTGCGAGAGGTCATTGTTTCGGACGTATTCGACATTGCGTCTAGACAGCTTTGAAGAAAACGCTGATGCCAATCATTTCTACCTGAAGAATGGCTGGGCCGAAGCCGAGGTCTACTGTGACGATGACTCCGGTCATCGCAAGATCACCTTCGTGAAGCAGCGGCCGGCCGCCTGAGGCGTCCATGCGACCCATACCCTAGGGCTTGCCATCCCACTGGCGAAATCCTCGAGCAAGCCGATTGGGCTTGGTTAAATCGAACGCAAGTTCGGAACAACGCCTCCTGGGGACTGCGCCGTCGCGTCCGGGCCGATCGGGACCGAAATCAGCCGGGGGCCGCGATGGCCATGCCTGAAAGTTCGAAGCATCGGCGATGCCGGGCCTGGTCAAGGAGCGGAAGTCCCGTCGCGACGACCTTCGGGTAACGATGATTAACCGCGGATCGACTTGGCCGGACCGGCGCGCATCCCTCTCGTTTCGACCGTCGACTGCCCGAACCGTGCCGCAGGCATCCCCGCGGCCGCCGCCGGCGCCGGCGCGGATTCGGTGCATGGATTGTGCATACGATGTGCATGCATTGTGCATGCCTCCCGGACATCGCCCCCGGCGGCTTTCCCAAGCGAGATCCGCGCCATGGCCCCGCCCCGTCAATCAAGGTTAACGCCACCTCTAACGCGCGCGCAGCGCGTCCATGATCGCGACGAGCTCGGCGCTGATGCCGGGCTCGGACAGCGCGTGGCCGGCAGCGGTGACCATCCGGAGCGTCGAGCCGGGCCAGGCCTCGTGCAGCGCATGCGCGGTGTGCGGCGGGCAGATCATGTCGTAGCGGCCCTGGACGATGTGGCCGGGCATACCGGCGATCCGCGGCATGTGCCGCAGGACGTGCCCGTCGCCGTCGAGGAAGCCGCCGTGGGTGAAGTAGTGGTTCTCGAGCCGGGCGAAGGCGAGCGAGTAGGCCGAGGACGGGTAGCCGCGCGCCTCGCCAGGATCGAGCACGGCAAGCGCGCTCTCCCAGCCGGCCCAGGCGCGGGCGAAGCGGGTCTGCTCGGCCTGGTCGGGGCCGAACAGCCGCTTGTGGTAGGCGCCGATCAGGTCGTGGCGCTCGTCCTCGGGGATCATCTGCGAGAACGCCTTCCACGGCTCCGGCCAGAACCCGCCGGCGCCGCCGCCATAGAACCAGCGGAGCTCGGCCTCGGTCATCGTGAAGACGCCGCGCAGCACCAGCGCCTCGACCCGGTCGGGGTGCGTCTGCGCGTAGATGAGGCCGAGGCAGGCGCCCCAGGAGCCGCCGAACACGGTCCAGCGCTCGATCCTCAGCTCCTCGCGGATGCGCTCGATGTCGGCGACGAGGTCCCAGGTGGTGTTGTTCTCGACCACGGCGTTCGGGCTCGAGCGGCCGCAGCCGCGCTGGTCGAACAGGATGGCGCGGTAGTGCTTGGGGTCGAAGAAGCGCCGCATGCCAGGGCTGCAGCCGCCGCCCGGGCCGCCGTGCAGCACGATGACCGGCGCGCCGTCGGGCCGGCCGCATTGCTCGACGTAAACCCGGTGCCCCCCGGGCATCTCCATCACCTGCTGGCGGAACGGCTCGATCGGGGGGTAGAGTCCGCTGCGGGTGCCGGTGCCGGAGTGGCTCGGGTTTTCCTTCATAGGCGCGCTATCTATCCCGACATACGCTTGGACAATCGCAGGTTGGCCGAATGAGTGCAACGCAGATCGCCGGTACGGTTGACGCCGCCGAGGTCGCCAAGTTCGAGGCGATGGCCGCCGAGTGGTGGGATCCGGAGGGCAAGTTCAAGCCGCTGCACATGCTGAACCCCTGCAGGCTCTACTACATCGTCGACCAGATCGCGGCCGAGTTCGGTCGCGACCCGAAGGCGCCGCGGCCCTTCGCCGGCCTCCGGCTCCTCGACATCGGCTGCGGCGGCGGGCTCCTCGCCGAGCCGATGGCGCGGCTCGGCGCCGAGGTCACCGGCGTCGACGCGGCGGCGCGCAACATCCCCGTCGCCGCGCTGCACGCGGCGCAGTCGGGCCTCGCCATCGACTACCGGCACGGCACGGCGGAGGGCCTCGCGGCGGCGGGCGAGCGCTTCGACGTGGTGCTCAACATGGAGGTCGTCGAGCACGTGCCCGATCCGGCGGCGTACCTCGCCGCCTGCCGCGCGTTGATGAGGCCGGGCGGCATGATGATCTGCTCGACGATCAACCGGAACCCGAAGAGCTACCTGATGGCGATCGTCGGCGCCGAGCGGGTGATGCGCTGGCTGCCCAGGGGCACCCACGATTGGCGGCGCTTCATCACCCCGGACGAACTCTTCGCCCTCCTGCGCGGCGCCGGCCTCGCGCCGGTCGACCGCAAGGGCTTCGTCTTCGACCCGCTCGGCTGGCGCTGGCGCCTGTCGGACCGCGACCTCAGCGTCAACTACGTGACGGCGAGCCTGCGGCCGGCGTCCTGAACACGCGATATTGTTGTCGCGTGAACTTTACCGGGCTTCAACATTTGCCGGCGAGCCGACCAGCGGCTGGTCGGCCGTGGCCTCGGGGGTGCGGGCGTTCCAGAGCAGCGCCGCGCCGGTGAGCGCGGCGAGGATCGAGGCGGCAAAGACCGCGAGCTTGGCGGCGGCGAAGTCGGCGGGGTCGGGGAAGGCCTGGCCGGCGATGAAGAGCGACATGGTGAAGCCGATGCCGGCCAGCGCCCCGGCCCCGGCGAGCTGGCGCCAGCTGTAGGCGTCGGGCTTGATCGCGAGGCCGGTCCGGACCGCGAGTGCCGAGGCGGCGAAGATGCCGAGCGGCTTGCCGACGAGGAGGCCGGCGACGATCGGCAGCATCAGTCCCGCTCGTCCCTCGATCACCGCGGGCGCGATGGCGACCCCGGCGTTGGCCAGCGCGAAGATCGGCAGCACGAGGTAGCTCGAGCGGGCGCCGGCATTGCGAAGCAGCCGGTCGGCCGGCGACTCGAGCCGGTCGTGGATCGAGTCGAGCATGCGGAGCGCCGGCAGCGACGGGCCGGCGTGCAGCGCCTCGGTGCTGCGCTTGGCCTCGGTGCTCACGATCGCCGTCGCCTGTGTCACCAGCGCGCGGAAGTCGGGCGGTTGGCGGGTCGGGATGAAGAGCGCGAGCAGCACGCCGGCGAGCGTCGCGTGCAGGCCGCTCTCGTGGACGAAGAACCAGAGCGCGACACCGAGCAGCGTGTAGGGCGCGAGCGCATAGACGTGCGACCGGTTGAGGAGCGCGAGACCGGCGGTGACGGCCGCCGCGGCGCCGAGCGCGCCGACGTGCAGCGCATCGGAATAGAACAGCGCGACGACGATGATGGCGCCGATGTCGTCGACGATCGCCGCCGCGGTCAGGAAGATCCGGAGCTCGACCGGCACCCGCGCGCCCATCACCGCGATCAGCGCGACGGCGAAGGCGGTGTCGGTCGCCATCGGCACCCCCCAGCCGTGCGACCAGGGACCTACGGGCACGAGCGCGACGTAGATCAGCGCCGGCACGACCATGCCGCCCAGCGCCCCGGCGATCGGCAGCGCCGCGGCGCGCAGCCTGGCGAGGTGGCCGACGGTGAACTCGCGCTTGATCTCGAGGCCGACCACGAGGAAGAAGACCGTCAGCAGCGCATCGTTGACCCAGTGCAGCAGCGTGAGCTGGAAGCCCTTCGTGCCGAGCACGACGCCCGCCTCGTGCTGCCAGAAGGCGGCGAAGCCCGGGCCGAGCGGGCTGTTGCTCAAGGCGATCGCGATGACGGTGGCGAGCAGCAGCAGGAGGCCGGCCGAGGGGGCCCAGGCGGCGAAGTCGACCGCGGCGGCGCGGACGCGGTGGCCGAGGGTGCCGAGCATCGCGTCGGTGAACGAACTCTCGTCCCAGGGGCCGTCGTAGCGCCGCCCGTTCATGTAGAAGGTGGGCGTGACGAGGACGCCGCTCGCCTTGGCGCTCGTCTCGTCGGCCTTGACGCGGCCGCGGGCCTTGGCCAGCGCCGCCCGGTCGCCGGCGCGATCGAATTCGGCGGCGACGACGGCGAGGTCGTCCTCGGTCAGCACTGCCGAGCGGGTCATCAGGGTCTCGTGCGCGCGCCAGAACGCGTCGGCGTCGGGAGCGAGCTCGACGAGCTCGGCCGCGCGCCGCGCAATGTCGCTGCCGGTCAGCGGCTTGTGCCGGAACACGTAGCGCAGCCGCTCGCCGAGCGCGCCGCGCGCGGCGACGATGTGCTCGTTGGCTGCCCGGCAGTACGGGCAGGCATAGCTGCCATACTCGACGAGCGTGATGCCGGCGCTGTCGGGGCCGAGGATGTGGTCGCGCCCCGGATCCACCGGTCGGTCCAGCCGGTTCGGCGCTACGTCGGCCATCCGCGTCTCCTCGCCGTGTCCATCAGTCCGGGTCGAGCAGCTCGCGCAGCGCGCGCAAGAGCGGCAGCGCGCCGCGCATCCGCTCGATGCCTAGGCCGCCGACCACGTCGTCGAAGACCGGCGCGATCGCCGCGACCGCCCGGTTGCGGGCGGCGAGGCCGGCCGGGCTGATCGAGACCCATTTGCGCCGGCCATCCTCCCAGTCGGGGCGGACGTGGACGTAGCCGGCGGCGTCGAGGCGGCCGACGGTGTTCGACATCGCACCCTTGGTCACGTGGAAGACCCGGGCGAGCTGCCCCGGGGTCTTCTCGCCGCCGAGGCGGGCGAAGTGGTTCAGCACCATGAAGTGCGACAGCTCCATGCCGCGCGGCAGCATCCGGGTGAGCCGGGTGCGGGCGAGCGTCTCCACCATGACGATCTCGCTGAAGAGCGCGATGACCACCGGGTCGCGCGGGAGGTCGGTCACGGCGCCTCCGGCGGGGTGTAGGCGCGGTCGTGGCCGAGCGAGGGGATCCGCGCGCGGGCGTGCACGACCTCGGCCGGGTCGATCTCGACGAAGGCGACCCCGGGGCCGTCGCCGGCGTCGGCGAGGACCTCGCCCCAGGGCGCGACGGCGAGGCTGTGGCCCCAGGTCTGCCGCGCCGCGCCCCGCGCGGGCGGCGTGGGTGCCGGACTGGGCCGGGGCGAGCACGTAGGCGCCGGTCTCGATGGCGCGGGCGCGCAGCAGCACCTCCCAGTGCGCCCGGCCGGTCGGCACGGTGAAGGCGGAGGGCACCGTCAGCACCTCGGCGCCGGCCTTGGCGAGGTCGCGGTAGAGGTGCGGGAAGCGCAGGTCGTAGCAGACGGTGAGCCCGAGCCTGAGGCCCGCGGCCTCGGCGAGGACGGCGCGCTCGCCGGGGCGGTAGGCGGCGGACTCGCGGTAGCTCTCGCCGGCGTCGAGCTCGACGTCGAACATGTGGATCTTGTCGTAGCGGCGCGGATCGCCGCCGTCCGGGCCGATCAGGAAGCGACCGGTTGACGAAGCGGCCGTCCGGGTCGCGGCTCCTGAGGCAGAGCGAGCCGATGACGAGCCAGAGGCCGAGCTCGGCGGCGACGGCGCGGAGCCGGGCGAGGGTCGCGTCCTCGGCCTCCGCCACCAGCACCTCGCGCTGGCGGGCGCGGTCGGCGGAGACGATGTTGGTGCACTCGGGCGTCAGCGCCAGCGCGGCGCCGCCGGCCGCGGCCTCGCGGACCAGCGCCTCGGTGACGGCGAGGTTCGCCGGGCGGGTCGTCGCCGGAGCGTGAGCTGGATCAGCGCCGCCCGCACCGGCGTCAGCCGCCCTTCAGCATCGGGTCGAGCTTGCCGGCTCCGGTCGAGCGCGTAGACCTCGTCGAAGCCGCCGACGTGCGTCGTCGCCGATGAAGACCTGCGGCACCGTGCTGCGGCCGAACGCGCGCTGCACCATCTCGGCGCGGCGCTCCGGCTCCGCGAAGACGTCGATCTCGGTCAGGTCCACGCCCTTGTCCGCTCAGCAGCCGCTTCGCCGCGAGGCAATAGCCGCAGAACGGCGTGGTGTAGATGGTGACGGGCTTCATCGCCGGCCGACTATAGGCCGAGCGAATCCTCGAAGGCAACGCGGGCCAGGGCCAGCACGTCGACCCGCGCGGCGCCGGCGACGCGCAGGCACTCGGCGCAGGCCGAGAGCGTGGCGCCCGAGGTCAGGACGTCGTCGACGAGCGACCACCGAGCGGCCGGCGACCGCGGCGGCGCGGCGCGGGTTGACCGCGAAGGCGCCGGCCTGGTTGGCCGCGCGCGCCGCGCGGTTGCCGTCCTGCGGCGCGGTGGCGCGCCGGCGCAGCAGGAGGTCGCCGACGACAGGGCGGCCGGCGATGCGGCCGAGCCGCCGCGCCAGCTCGGCCGACTGGTTGTAGCGGCGGCCGAGCAGCCGGCGCCAGTGCAGCGGCACCGGCGCGACCACGTCGGCGGCGGCGAGGATGTCGCGCCCGGCGGCGGCCATCCAGCCGGCGAGCGGGCGCACCATGTCGAGCCGGTCGCCGTGCTTGAGCGCGAGCACCATGCGGCGGCCGGCGCCGGCGTAGAGGATCGCCGCGGCGCCGCGGTCCCAGGCGGGCGGATGGCGCAGGCAGCTCTCGCAGACGTCCTCGGCGCCGGCCTCGCCGATCAGCGGCACGCCGCAGCTGCGGCAGGTGGTGCCGGCGATGAAATGGGTGTCGCGCCAGCAGGCCGGGCAGAGGCCGTGCGGCTGGTCGGTCGCCGCGGTGCAGGCGAGGCAGCGCGGCGGGTAGATCGTGTCGATCAGCGTCGTCTTCAGCGCCTGCAGCATGGCAAAGCCCCCTTCGGGTGGCTATGTTCGCGGGCGAGGAGACCCGCGCATGCAAGGCCCGCCTGCCCTGTTCGACACCGACCTGCTCGCCCGCCGCCGCGCCCGCGCCGCCCGGCTCGGGCCGGCGGACTTCCTGCACGCGGCCGTGGCCGGCGAGATCGCAGAAAGGCTGACGGAGGTTAAGAGATCGTTTCTCGCCCCCGCCGTCGTCGGGCTGGCTGCCGGGCGCCTGGCTCCGCGGCGCTCGCCGAGGCCGGGGTGGCGAGCCCCCGGACGGTGGCCGATGCCGACGTGCTGCCGCTGGCCGCGGAGACGCACGACCTCGTCGTGCACGCGCTCGCGCTGCACTGGGCGAACGACCCGGTCGGGCAGCTCGTGCAGGCGCGCCGCGCGCTCCGGCCCGACGGGCTCTTCCTCGCGGCGCTCTTCGGCGGCGAGACGCTCGACGAGCTGCGCGCCGCGCTGGCCGAGGCCGAGGTCGAGGCGCTGGGCGGCCTCAGCCCGCGGGTCGCGCCGATGGGCGAGATCCGCGACCTCGGCGGGCTGCTGCAGCGGGCGGGCTTCGCGCTGCCGGTGGCCGACAGCCGGAGCTTCGACGTCAGCTACCCGACGCCGGTACATCTGATGCGCGACCTGCGGGCGATGGGCGAGACCAACGTGATGCGCGACCGGCTGCGCCGGCCGATGCGCGCGCGAGATGCTGGCGCGGGCCTGCGCGATCTACGCCGAGCGGTTCGGGCTCGCCGACGGCCGGGTGCCGGCGACCTTCGAGGTGATCTTCCTGACCGGCTGGGCGCCGGCGCCCGGACCAGCCGCAGCCGCTGCGGCCCGGCTCGGCCAAGGCGCGGCTCGCCGACGCGCTCAAGGTGCCGGAGCGAATGAGAGCGAGGGCCGCAATGAACGAAACCGACCCCCATCGCCGTCCGCGCGCACGGCCGCCTCGCGCATGCCGGGCCGGACCATCCGCCGGTGCCCGAGGCGCGGATCGGCGTCGTCCTCGCCAACCTCGGCACGCCGGACGCCACCGACTACTGGTCGATGCGGCGCTATCTCGACGAGTTCCTGTCGGACCGGCGGGTGATCGACTACCCGCGCTGGCTCTGGCAGCCGCTGCTGCAGACGGTGATCCTGACCAGGCGGCCGTTCACCTCCGGCGCCAACTACCGCAAGATCTGGAACACCGAGCATCGACGAGAGCCCGCTGCGCACGATCACCCGCGCGCAGGCCGAGGCGGTGGCGGCGCGCATGGCCGAGCGGCACGGCGACCGCGTGATCGTCGACTTCGCGATGCGCTACGGCAATCCCGTCGACGCGCTCGGTGATCGAGCGGCTGCAGGCGCAGGGCTGCGAGCGGATCGTGTTCTTCCCGCTCTACCCGCAGTATTCGGCGACCGACGACCGCGACCGCCAACGACGAGGCGTTCCGGGCGCTGATGGCGCTGCGCTGGCAGCCGGCGTTCCGCACGGTGCCGGCCTACTACGACCACCCGCTCTACATCGAGGCGCTGGCGCAGTCGGTGGAGGCGGCCTATGCCGGCCTCGCCCGCCGGCCGGACGTGCTCGTCACCAGCTACCACGGGATGCCCGAGCGCTACCTGACCGAGGGCGACCCGTACTATTGCCACTGCCACAAGACGACGCGGCTGCTGCGCGACCGGCTGGGCTTCCCGGACGACGAGGTCGTGGTGACCTTCCAGTCGCGCTTCGGGCGCGAGGAATGGCTGAAGCCCTACACGGTCGAGGAGGTGGCGCGGCTGGCCGCAGGCCGGGCGGCGCCACATCGCGGTGATGGCGCCGGTCTTCTCGTCGGACTGCGTCGAGACGCTGGAGGAGATCAACGGCGAGATCCGCGAGGCCTTCCTGCACGCCGGCGGCGAGGAACTTCACCTACATCCCCTGCCTCAACGCCGATGCGGCGCACGTGGAGATGATGCTCGCGATCCTCGAGCGCGAGCTGGCCGGCTGGATCTGAGCGGCGTCAGTCCTCGGTCGCGCGGCGATCGGGACGGCCCGGAGGCTCGCGAACGGCGAGGCCGGCGCGGCGATCGGCGCGATCGGCCGGCCGCGGTAGACGTGCATCCCGTCGCGGATGATCACATCGCCGTTCGGAAGATGCTCGACGAGGTCGCCCTGGACCGACACACAACTCGACACCTGGATGGTCTGGTACATAGCGGTTTCCAACCCTGAGGTACTGCTTGTGAAGTATTGCATTATCCTTTTAGGAAAACGTTAACGCAGATGATCGGGGCCGTCACCTGAAATCGACACTTATGTGACAATTGCGCATCACAGCCAGTCGCGCAGCACCGCGAGCAGCGGCCGGTCGGCCGGGGGCATGGGATAGTGCGGCAGGTCGCGAACGGCCACCCATTTCAGCGCTGTCGTGCTCGCGCGGCTGCGGCACGCCCTGCCACTTGCGGCAGGCGTAGAGCGGCATCAGCAGGTGGAAGTCCGGGTAGGCGTGGCTCGCGAAGCTGAGCGGCGCGAGGCAGCTCGCCCAGGTGTCGATGCCGAGCTCCTCGTCGAGCTCGCGAATCAGCGCGGCCTCCGGCGTCTCGCCGGGCTCGACCTTGCCGCCGGGGAACTCCCAGAGGCCGGCCATCGCCTTGCCCTCCGGGCGGCGGGCGAGGAGCACCCGCCCGTCGGGGTCGATCAGCGCGACCGCGGCGACGAGGACGAGCTTCACGACGGGCCCGTCCTTCAAGAACGGTAGTCCGCGTTGATCTCGATGTAGCGCTTGGTCAGGTCGCAGGTCCAGACCGTCGCCGCGCCGTTGCCGAGGCCGAGATCGACGCCGATGACAAGCTCCGGGTTCTTCATGTAGGCGGCGCCGGCCGCCTCGCGGTAGGAGGGCGCCACCCAGCCCTTCTCGGCGACCAGGATGTCGCCGAAGCGGATGGTCAGCCGGTCGCGGTCGGCGGCCGCGCCGGACTTGCCGACCGCCATGACGATGCGGCCCCAGTTCGGGTCCTCGCCGGCGATCGCGGTCTTGACCAGCGGCGAGTTGGCGATCGAGAGGCCGACGCTGGCGCGCGTCGGCCGGAGTCTCGGCGCCGGTCACCCGGACCTCGACGAACTTGGTCGCGCCCTCGCCGTCGCGCACGACCTGCTGGGCGAGGTCGCGCATCACCTCGGTCAGCGCCGCCTCGAATGGCGCGAGCCGGGGGTCGTCGGCGGTGGCGATCGGCGCCATCGCCGCGCGGCCGGTGGCGGCCATCAGCAGCGTGTCGGAGGTCGAGGTGTCGCCGTCGACGGTGATGCAGTTGAAGGTCGCGTCGCTGGCGCGCGTCACCATCTCCTGCAGCAGGCCCGGCGGCGACCGCGGCGTCGGTGAAGAGGAAGACCAGCATCGTCGCCATGTCCGGGCGCGATCATCCCCGAGCCCTTGGCGAAGCCGGTGATCGTCACCGGCACGCCGCCGAGGTCGAGCCGGGCCACCGCGCCCTTGGGGAAGGTGTCGGTGGTCATGATCGCGCGGGCCGCCCGCTCGGCGGCGTCGGCCGACAGGCCGGCGGCGAGGCCGCCGAGCGCGGCGACGATGCGCTCGGCCGGCAGCGGCTCGCCGATCACGCCGGTCGAGGCGACGAAGACGTGGTCGGGCGGCACCCCGAGCGCCGCCGGCGGTGGCCGCGACCGTCGCCTCGACCGCGGCGCGGCCGTTCGAGCCGGTGAAGGCGTTGGCGTTGCCGGAGTTGACGAGGATCGCGAAGCCGCCCGCGGGGCGCTCCGCGGCCATCTGCAGCGCCGCGAGCTTCTCCTCGCACCAGAGCACCGGCGCCGGCGCGCGTCGCGGAGCGGGTGAAGACCCCGGCGATCGCGGCGCCGGGGGCGATCTCGGCCAGCATCACGTCGAGGCGGCCCTGGTAGCGCACCCCGGCCTCGGCGGCGGCGAAGCGCACGCCGTCGACGGCCGGCAGCGCCGGGAAGGCTGCCGGCGCGAGCGGCGAGACCTGCGTCGGCTTGCCTGCCACCGGCGGCCTCAGTTGGTCAGCAGGTCGCTCTCGCGGATCGCCGCCGGCGGCGTGCCGGTCTCGGGCCTCTCGATCGTGGCGGCGGCGCGCAGCTCGGCGAGCCTCGCCTCGAGCGCCTGCCTGGCGCAGCTGGTTCTCGATCTCGGGACGGGCCTGCTCGAGCGGCGGCGGGGTCGTCTCGCGCTTTTCGTTGAGCTTGATCAGGTGCCAGCCGAACTGCGTCTGCACCGGCGCCGAGACGTCGCCGACCTCCATGCCGGAGACCGCGGTCTCGAACTCCGGCACCATCTGGCCGAGCCCGAACCAGCCGAGGTCGCCGCCCGACGCGGCCGAGCCGTCGGTGGAGTTCGCCTTGGCCACCTCGGCGAAGTCGGCGCCGCCGTCGATCTCGGCCTTGAGCGCCTTCGCCTTCTCCTCGTCGTCGACGAGGATGTGCGCGGCGCTGAACTCGGGCTGCGGCTGGAAGGCGGCGATCTGGGCGTCGTAGGCCGCCTGCACCTTCGCCTCGTCGACGGCGTCGGCCACCGTCGCGTTGGCGGCGATGCCGGCGAGGGCGCCGCGGCGCTCGTTGTCGACGGTGAGCTTGACCTGCAGCGGGTCGGTCTCGGGCGACGGCGACTGCATCTCGGCGAGCAGCTCCTGGTCGACGAGCTGGTCGACGAGGCCGGTCATCAGCACGTCGTCGGGCAGGTTCTGGTACTGCTCGGGCAGGCGGTCGCGCATCGCGATCACGTGGCCGAGGGTGATCTCGGTGCCGTTGACGGTGGCGACCACCGTCGCGGCGTCGTAGGGCTTGTCCTGCGCCAGGGCCGGCGCGGCGAGCGCGGAGCCGGCCAGGAGGGCGGCGGTCAGAAGGCTGCGCATCTTCGATCTCCCGTCGGGCCGCCGGCGACGACGGACCCAGGTAATTCCGTGGCGGGGCGCCCGTCGGGGGCGCCGTTGACAGGCGCGGCACACCCGCTTACATCCCGGTGCGGCCGAAGCAGGGCTGCTCGCGCCTCGCGGATCACTTATACCGTTCGGCGCGCGTGAACAAGCGCCCCCGTCATGACAAATCGGTGGGCCGCGGAGATCGGCGGAGCGGCGCCGGGCAGGCCCGCAAGGATTTGAGGACAACCGTTTCATGATGGGTTTCGGGACGATCGCGAAGAAGGTCTTCGGCACGCCGAACGACCGCAAGATCAAGGCGACCCGCCCGCTCGTCGACGCGATCAACGCGCTGGAGCCGCAGTTCCAGGCGCTCGACGACGCCGCGATCCGCGCCAAGACCGCCGAGCTCCGCGAGCGGCTCGCCAAGGGCGCGACGCTCGACGACCTGCTGCCCGAGGCCTTCGCCAACGCCCGCGAGGCGGCGCGCCGCGCGCTCGGCCTGCGCCCCTTCGACGTGCAGCTCATGGGCGGCATCTTCCTGCACCAGGGCAACATCTCCGAGATGAAGACCGGCGAGGGCAAGACGCTGATGGCGACGCTCCCGGTCTACCTCAACGCGCTGACCGGGCGCGGCGTGCACGTCGTCACCGTCAACGACTACCTCGCCCGCCGCGACGCCGAGTGGATGGGCCTCGTCTATCACGCGCTGGGCCTGAGCGTCGGCGTGGTGGTGCCGGGCATGGAGGAGGCGGCGAAGAAGGTCGCCTACGACGCCGACGTCACCTACGCGACCAACAACGAGCTCGGCTTCGACTACCTGCGCGACAACATGAAGGCCGACCTCGCCCAGGTGCTGCAGCGCGATCACTACTTCGCGATCGTCGACGAGGTCGATTCGATCCTGATCGACGAGGCGCGCACGCCGCTGATCATCTCCGGCCCGAGCGAGGACCGCTCCGAGCTCTACATCGCGATCGACAAGCTGATCCCGAAGCTCACCCGCGAGCACTACGACCTCGACGAGAAGCAGCGCTCGACGACGCTCACCGAGGACGGCAACGAGTTCGTCGAGCGCCGGCTGCGCGAGATGGAGCTGCTCGCGCAGGACGCGACGCTCTACGATCCCGAGAGCACCAACATCGTCCACCACGTCAACCAGGCGCTCCGCGCGCACGTCCTCTTCCACCGCGACAAGGACTACATCGTCCGCAACGGCGAGGTGGTCCTGATCGACGAGTTCACCGGCCGGATGATGTCGGGCCGCCGCCTCTCGGAAGGCCTGCACCAGGCGATCGAGGCGAAGGAGGGCGTGGCGATCCGCCCGGAGAACGTCACCCTCGCGAGCGTCACCTTCCAGAACTACTTCCGCCTCTACGAGAAGCTCGCCGGCATGACCGGCACCGCCGCGACCGAGGCCGACGAGTTCTTCGAGATCTACAAGCTCGGCGTCGTCGAGGTGCCGACCAACATGCCGGTGATCCGCAAGGACCACGACGACCAGGTCTTCCGCACCGCCCGCGAGAAGTACGAGGCGATCGTCGAGGAGATCAAGCGGGCGCACGAGGCCGGCCAGCCGATCCTCGTCGGCACCACCTCGATCGAGAAGTCCGAGACGCTCTCGGAGATGCTGAAGGCGGCGAAGATCCCGCACAACGTGCTGAACGCCCGCTACCACGAGCAGGAGGCGCAGATCATCGCCGAGGCCGGCGTGCCGGGCGCGGTGACGATCGCCACCAACATGGCCGGCCGCGGCACCGACATCCAGCTCGGCGGCAACGTCGACATGCGGGTGGTGGGTGAGCTCGAGGCGGCCGAGAAGGCCGGCACGCCGGCCGACCCGGTGGCGCTGCGCCGGCGGGTCGAGGCCGAGGTCGCCGACGCCAAGACGAAGGTGCTCGGCGCCGGCGGGCTCTACGTGCTCGCCACCGAGCGCCACGAGAGCCGGCGCATCGACAACCAGCTCCGCGGCCGCTCCGGCCGGCAGGGCGACCCCGGGCGGACGAACTTCTACCTCTCGCTCGAGGACGACCTGATGCGGATCTTCGGCTCCGACCGGCTCGAACTCGATGCTCGGCCGGCTCGGCATGAAGGAGGGCGAGGCGATCGTCCACCCCTGGGTCAACAAGGCGCTCGAGAAGGCGCAGGGCAAGGTCGAGGCGCGCAACTTCGACATCCGCAAGAACCTGCTCAAGTACGACGACGTGATGAACGACCAGCGCAAGGCGATCTTCGCCCAGCGCCGGGAGATCATGGAGGCGCAGGACCTCTCCGACGTCGCCCGCGACATGCGCCACCAGGTGGTCGACGACCTGGTCGACGAGCACGTGCCGCCGCGCGCCTACGCCGACCAGTGGGACATCGACGGGCTCACCGCGCAGGTGAAGCAGACCTTCGGGGTCGACCTGCCGCTGCAGGCCTGGGCCGACGAGGAGGGCGTCGACGACGAGGATCATCCGCGAGCGGCTCCTGAAGGCGACCGACGAGCAGATGGCGGCAAAGGCCGCGCGCTACGGCGCCGAGACGATGCGGGCGATCGAGAAGCAGGTGCTGCTGCAGACGATCGACGCCAACTGGCGCGAGCACCTCGTCACCCTCGACCACCTGCGGAGCGTCGTCGGCTTCCGCGGCTACGCCCAGCGCGATCCGCTGAACGAGTACAAGTCCGAGGGCTTCCAGCTCTTCGAGTCGCTGCTCACGCGGCTGCGCAGCGAGGTCACCCGCATGCTGGCGCATGTCCAGGTGATGACCCAGGAGGAGCAGCAGGCGAGGATGGCCGAGATGCAGGCCCGCGCCGCGGCGCAGGCCCCGCGTCCCGCGGTCGCCGAGCAGCGGGTCCCGGCAATGGCCGGCGCCGGCGCGCTCGCCGCCGGCGTCGACCCCGCCGACCCCGGCACCTGGGGCGCGAGCGGCCGCAACGACCCCTGCCCCTGCGGCTCGGGCAAGAAGTACAAGCACTGCCACGGCAAGGTGTGACGGCCCGAGGCCGGTCCCTGGGCTAAGCGCCCGCCGGCGTATCCGTCTGCGGAACCGGGACGCCCGCCTCCGGCGCGCTCGGCTGCGCCCGAAGGCTTCCCAACCATACGATCAGCCGATACACCGCCCGCTGCGTGCCCATGAGCCGCTCGACAGGCCGCGTCGGCGGCCCCAGCGCGGCGACCCCGACGGGCATCAGTCCCGCCCAGTCGGGCGTGCCGACCGCGTGGCCTTCCCGCATGCAATCGCGATCCGTCTTCATCTCTCGCGCTCCTTGTGCCCCGATGTTGGCGACTACAGCCTACGCCCGCGCCCGGGTCGCTTCCGGGAACCGAGCGTGACCGCGGCGGGAAAAAGCGGCCCGGCGGGAACGGATCGTTGGCCCCCGCGGGAAGAATGCGCGAGGATGGGCCGGAACAGCCGTGCAGGAGGACCGCATGGCGCCGGTGGCGGTGACTCTGCTCGGCGGCTTCGAGATTCGGGCGGACGGCGCGGCGCGCGACCTGCCGGGGCAGAAGGACCGGGCGCTGCTCGCCGTCCTTGCTCTGACCCCCGGCGCCGCCTACACCCGCGACAAGCTCGCGGGCCTGCTCTGGGGCGACCGCGGTGATCCCCACGCACGTGATAGCCTCAAGCACGCCCTCGCGCGGCTCCGCGTCGCCCTGGGCCGCGACGGCGATCCGCTCGTCGCCGATCGCCAGTCGGTTCGCCTCGATCCCGCGTCAATGACGGTGGACGTTGCCGCGTTCGAGCGGCTGCTTGCCGAAGGCACGCCCGAAGCGGCGGAGAAGGCGTTGGCGCTCTACCGCGGCGATCTGCTCGACGGCATCGGCATCCGCGATGCCGCCTTCGAGGAATGGCTGCGCATCGAGCGCGAGCGGCTGCGCGGACGGGCGGAGGAGGCCGCGGCCAGCCTCATGGCGCGGTCGCTCGCCGACGGGGTTCGGGACCGGGCCGCCGCCGCCGCGCGCCGGCTGCTGGATCTCGACCCGTTCCGCGAGGATGCCTGCCGCGCCCTGATGCGCATGCACGCCGACCGCGGCGAGGCGGCCCGGGCGCTACGCCTCTACGACGCCCTGCGCGACCGCCTGCACCGCGAGCTCGGCGTGCGGCCCGAGCCCGAGACCACTCGGCTCAGCGAGGCGATCCGCCAGGATCGCGAACCCGACGACGCCCGCGCTACCGGGACTGGCGTGCCCGACCCCGCTCCGCCGCTGCCGGACCGGCCGTCGGTCGCCGTCCTTCCGTTCCAGAGCCTTGGCGGCGACCCCGAGCAGGAGTACTTCGCCGACGGCGTCGTCGAGGAGATCATCACCGCGCTGTCGCGGATGCGCTGGCTCTTCGTGATCGCCCGCAACTCGAGCTTCACCTACAAGGGCCGCGCCGTCGACGTGAAGCAGGTCGGGCGCGAGCTCGGCGTGCGCTACGTGCTCGAAGGCAGCGTTCGCGCCGCGGCGGGCCGCGTTCGCATCATGGGACGCCTCATCGACGCCACCACCGGCACTCACCTCTGGGCAGACAGCTTCGAGGGCAAGCTCGAGGACATCTTCGCGCTTCAGGACCAGGTGACGGCCAGCGTGGTCGGCGCCCTCGCCCCCGAGCTCGAGAAGGCCGAGATCGACCGCGCCCGCCGCAAGCCGACGGCAAGCCTCGACGCCTATGACTATTTCCTGCGCGGGATGGCCGAGGTCCACAAGTGGAAGCGCGAGGCGAATGCCGAGGCGCTGCGCCTGTTCGGGAAGGCGATCGAGCTCGATCCGGACTTCGCCGCGGCCTGGGGCATGTCGGCCCGCTGCCTGTCCCAGCGCAAGGCCATCGGCTGGGCCACCGATCATGCCGCCGATGTTGCGGAGGCGCAGCGGCTCGCCCGGCGGGCGGCCGAGCTCGGCCCTGACGACGCGGTGGCGCTCGCCACCGCCGGAGTCGGCCTCAACTTCGTCGCCGGCGATACCGGCGACGGCGCCGCGCTCCTCGAGCGGGCGCTCGCGCTCAACCCCAACTTGGCGATGGCATGGTACTTCAGCGGCTGGGCCAACGTCTGGTACGGCGAGCCGGAGCTGGCGCTGACCCAGCTCGCCCACGTCATGCGCCTGAGCCCGCACGACCCGCAGATCGCGATGATGCAGGTCGGGACCGCCTGGGCGCATTTCTTCGCCGGGCGGGACGCCGAGGCGATCGCCTGGGCAAGGACGTCGGTTCGCACCCAGCCCGGCGGCCGTGCCGGCACCTGCATCCTCGCGGCGAGTCAGGCAAGCCATGGCGAGATCGCGGAGGCGAAGGAAACAATGGGGCACCTCCGCCGCCTCGACCCGGCCCTGCGCATCTCGAACCTCCTCGAGCCCTTCCCGATCCGCCGCCCACAGGACCTGGCCAGGTTGGTGGAAGGCCTGCGACGCGCCGGCCTGCCCGAGTAGCTGCACCCTGCGAAATGACCCGGAGGCCGCGACGTCCATGCCCGAAAGGTCGAAGCATGGGCGGCGCATCGCTTGGTCAAGAAACCGGGTCGTCTTGGCGACGACTTCCGGGTAACGATGATTAACCGCGGATCGACTTGGCAAGACGGCGCGCACACCTCTCGTTTCGACCGTCGATTGCCGGAATCGTTCTGCAGGCATCCCTGCGGCGGCCGCCGGCTCTTGCGCGGATCCGGTGCATGAGTTGTGCATACGATGTGCATAGGTTGTGCGTGCCGCCCCGGAGATCACCCCCGGCGGCTTTCCGAGCGAAATCCGCGCCTTGCCCCGCCCTGTCAACCAAGGTTAACGCCTAGAGCTCGGTCCGGACGTGCCAGAGCTCGGGGAACAGCTCGACCGCCAGCATCCGCTTGAGGTAGCTGACGCCGCCGGTGCCGCCGGTGCCGCGCTTGAAGCCGATGACCCGCTCGACCGTGGTGACGTGGTTGAAGCGCCAGCGCCGGAAATAGTCCTCGAAGTCGACCAGCTTCTCGGCGAGCTCGTAGAGCGGCCAGTGCCGCTCCGGCGCCCGATAGACCTCGGCCCAGGCCGCCTGCACCCCTGGCGACGGCGTGTAGGGCTCGGCGACGTCGCGCTCGAGGACCGACGCCGGCATCGCGATGCCGTGCCGCGCGACCAGCCGCAGCGCCGCGTCGTAGAGGGACGGCCGGGCGAGCTCGGCCTCGAGCGCCGCGGCGACCTCCGGACGGTGGGCGTGCGGGCGCAGCATCGCCCGATTGCGGTTGCCGACGATGAACTCGATCCGCCGGTACTGGTACGATTGGAAGCCGCTCGACTGGCCGAGCGCCGCGCGGAAGCTCGTGTACTCGCTCGGCGTCATCGTCCGCAGCACGTCCCAGGCCGAGTTCAGCTGCTCGAAGATCCGGGCGACTCGCGCCAGCATCTTGAAGGCCGGCGGCAGCGCCCCCGCCTCGAGCGCCGCGCGCGCGGCGTCGAGCTCGTGGATCGCCAGCCGCATCCAGAGCTCCGAGGTCTGGTGCTGGATGATGAACAGCATCTCGTCATGCGCATCCGACAGCGGCGCCTGCGCATCGAGGATCTGCTCGAGCCGCAGATAGTCGCCGTAGGACATCCGCCCGGCGAAGGCCATCGCCGCGCCTTCGGCCGCCGGGTCGTAGGGCTCGCGCGCCATCGCTCAGGCCCCGAGCAGCGCCAGCGTGCGCGGGTCGGCCTTGCCGCCGAAGAACGCCTCGAGCGCCCGGCGGAAGCGCGGCTCGGCCGGGTCGGCCGCCTCGAACAGCGTCATCGACGAGCGGAACTTCACCGCGTCGATGCCGCCCAGCACCGTCTCGGCCGGCCGGCCCGCGTGCCCGAGCATGAGGTCGGTCGCCTCGCGCAGCCGCGCCCCGAGCACCGGGTGGGCGAGGTAGCCGCGCGCCTCGGCGACCGAGGCGAGCGCGTAGCGCACCGACATCGCGCTGGTGCCGAGGCCGGCGATCTGCGGAAAGACGAACCACATCCAGTGGCTGCGCTTGGCGCCGGCGGCGAGCTCCGCCTTCACCCGCGGCCAGACCGGGTCCTGCGCCGCGACGAAGCGCTCGAGGCCCTCCGCCACCCGTCAGCCGATCGCCGACCGCCGCACCGCCCAGCGCCCCGGCCCGTGCGCGGCGGCGAAGAGCAGGCCGGCGATGAAGCTGAAGTGGTCGACGAAGAAGCCGAACTCGACCTGGTTGCCCTCCCACCGCCCCGGGCCGTGGAAGGCGAAGGCGAGGAAGAGCACATAGGCCGCGGCGACGAGCGCCGCCTCGGCAAACCAGGCACCGGTCAGGAAGGCGAGGACGAGCCCCACCTCGAAGATCGCCGCCAGCCAGGCCAGAGCCAGCGGAAACGGAAACCCGGCGGCGGCGATGTAGCCCGCGGTGTCGGCCATGCCGGCGAACTTGAAGCCCGCGGCCATCGCGAAGACTCCGGCGAAGATCAGCCGGCCGACGAGGACGGCGATCGAGCGCCAAAGCGGCGCGGACGATTCAGGCTGCATCGCAACGCCTCCCGCGTCGGATCGGCCCCTCAATAGCCGAAGCCGCCCGGCATCGCAACGAAGCTCGGAAATGATTGACGAAACCCGCCGATTCGGCGTATTCGCCCCGGATGTCTATGCAGTCCGTCATCCGATAGCGCCTCGCCCCGCGGGGTGAGGCAGGCAGAGCCGGTGCCCCGCACGCGCAAGGCTGCGGCGGCGCCTTCGTTCGTTCGCTATCGAAGAACTGCCGACATGGACATTTCCCGACACGAACAGCGCGTGCTGCACGCGCTGGCCCAGGGCGGCGAGATCCGACCCGGTAAAGTGCCCGCGCGGGCGCATCCACGACGTGCATTGCATCAACCGCGAGGGCTGGCTGATGCCCGGCGTCGACCTCGAGCTGTTCCGGCGGCTCAAGCGCCGCCGGGCGATCCGCTCGCAGGAAGGCCGGCCGTACCGGATCACCCGGCGCGGCCTCGAGCTGGTGCGCAGCCAGCCCGACAACCGCTAGGGCGGTGCCGGATCGGACAGAATTGTGCGATGGCTCGGGCGAGATCCGCCTGACCGCCTCGGTGCTCCGCTGCGGCTGGCCCCCGAACCGGCAAAAAGCGACGCATTGCGTCGCGCCGGGTCGTCGGCCGGAGCGCGCGAGCGCGGGGGCCGAGGGGGTGCCGCCGGGACCGGCGGTGCCAAATCGGACGCGGCTGCCCGGGGCAGTCGCGGCCGATTTCGCCGACGGTCGAAATCGCCAAGCCCGAGAGGTCCCGCAAAGCCGAGCCGGCGGTACCGCGGCAACCCGACACTCAGAAGCGGCGGAGCTACTCGTCCCGCCCGGCCAGCCGCGCGGTCTCGGCGTCGATCGGCTCGCGCAGCGCCGCGATCAGCGGGTGGGCGTCGGTCAGCGCCCGCCCGTAGCCGAGGTTGAACGCATAGTCGAAGCCGGGCGCGTTCGCGCCCTCGACATGGGTCAGCACCGTCTCGAGCCGGTCGAGGCCCTTGGCGAGCCGCGCCTCGGGCGTCGCGACGGCGTTGTACTCGTCCCAGAGCGCCATCAGCCGCGCCGCCGCCGGCGCCGGCAGCCTCGCGAGCAGCGTCGCCAGGTCGGCGCGCTCGTCGCCGGTCTTGTCGCCGGCCTGCTGCGGCGCCGGAATGTCGCCGCTCACCGCCTCGCCGAGGTCATGGACGATCAGGAGCTGCAAGAGCCGCTTGAGGTCGACGTCGAGCGCCTCCTCGAGCGCCACCGCCATCAGGCAGAGCCGCCAGGTATGCTCGGCCGTGCTCTCCGGGCGCCCCTGCGCGGTGTGCCCGCTCCGGAGCGTGTCCTTGAGCGCCCCCGCGGCGCGGAAGAAGGCGAGGTAGGCGTCACGGTCGGCCGGGGTCATCGCGTCCTCCATCCCGCCGGTATCGCGCACCCCGGGGGCGGTCGCCAGCGAGGCGCGCCGCTCGATCAGAAGCCCGGCCGGTCGTTGGCGGGCGCGACCCCTTCGGCCTCGAGCACCTCTGCGACGAAGCCGAAGTCGACCCAGTCCTCGGTGGCGATCGGCGGGAGGCCGGCGAATTCGGCGCCTCCGAACGCCCACGCGGCGGTCGCCTCGAGCTCCTCGCGGTTCAGCCCGCCGTTGACGCTCCAGCTGCCGGCGAAGAGCCGCGCAAGCGTCGCGAGCGTCTTCCGGTCCACGTCGGGCCGGGCCTTGGCCATCGCCTCGATCCAGAGGTCATGGTCGGCCGCGAGGTCGCGCGAGGCCTTGACCAGCGCCCGGACCACGGCGGCGACGTCGTCGCGCCGCGCCGCCAGCACCGTGTCGGGGACGACGTTCAGCTTGTTCACCACCGGCGCCGCGGCAAAGAAGTCGTCGGGCTGCACCAGCATGGCGAGCCCGCTGCGATCGGGCATCGTCAGCCAGGTCCCGATCGAAATTGTGGTCGCGTCGATCTGCCGGGCCGCGAGCGCCTGGGCGCGCAGGTTCGGCTGGCCGATGGCGACGAACTCGACGCGGTCCGCATCGATCCCGACGGCGGCCATCACCTGGACGGTCAGCGTGTGGTCGAGGCTGCCGATCCGCCCGATCCCGAAGCTGCGGCCCTCGAGGTCGGACAGCGCGCCGATCTCCTCGGTGCCGGCGATCAGGAACGGCAGCGTCTTGTTGGGCGAGACCACCGCCTTCAGATCCATGTGGCCGTTGGCGATGACGAGCAGCGCGGCATCGGCCGAGATGTTCGCCATCTCCCCCTCGCCGGCCTGCAGCGCGGCGACCGCGGAAGGCGTGTGCTGCACCCGCACGAGCTCGACCTCGACGCCCTCGCGGGCGAAGTAGCCGAGCTCGACCGCGAGATCCATCACCGAGTTTGGCACCAGGGGCGCGGTCGGTTCGGTGACGATCAGCCGGAACGGCTCGGCGCCGGCATCCCCGGCCAGAGCGGCGAAGCCGAAGAGCGCCGCCGCAGCGGCCCGTCGGGCTGGCCCCAGCATGGCGTGTCCCCCCTGCCTGCACCCGTCGCCCCCCAGCGGGCGTGCCAAGCATACGATGCGGCCGTGGCGGCGCAAGCGCGGAAGCGCGAAGGCGCCTGTTGACCCCGGGCCGCGCGCGGCATGTAGTGCCGGGGTGTCCCGCGAGGGGAACCGACGTGCAGATCCCGAGGAAGCTGTCGCATATCTGGATCGGCCCGCGCACCCCGCCGACCGCGTGGATGCAGAGCTGGCGCGACAAGCATCCGGACTGGGACTACACGCTCTACGACAACGCGTATCTCGCCGGGACGACGTTCCGCAACCGCGCGATCCTCGACGAGTACCTGCGGCGCGGCGAGTACGCCGGCGCTGCCGACATCATGCGCTACGAGATCCTGCTCCGCGCCGGCGGCTTCATGCCGGAGGCCGACAGCATCTGCCTCGAGAACACCGAGGAGCTGTTCCCCCGCGCCTGTGCCTACACCGTCTACGAGAACGAGTTCCTGCGCGGGCAGCTCGTGTCGCCGATCCTCGCCTGCGAGCCCGGCAACCGGTTCGTCGGCCAGCTGGTCGACGAGCTCGCCAGGCTCCGCCCGTCCGATCTCGACCGCCCGTGGATGACGACCGGCAACAAGTTCGTCGCCGAGATGATCGAACGCTGCGCGCCGGACATCGTGATCTTCCCCTCCCACACCTTCATCCCGGTCCACGTGGAGGGGCGCGCGTACAAGGGCGACGGAAAGGTTTATGCCCGCCAGCTCTTCGGCGAGACGCGCGGCGCCTACGGCAAGAAGCCGGGCGGGCTCCGGCTCAAGGAGCGCCTGCAGAAGTGGCGCAGCTCGCGGGCCAGGCGCAGGCTGAAGCGCAACCGCGACCAGTCGTTCGGCGGGTGACGCGATTGCGGGTTGATCCGTTTGCGGAGCGGGTCGTCAACGAATGTTGCCGCAATGGACACGCTACGTCCGCACCCGGCATCCGCCCGCGAAGAGGGCAGCGGCACGACCGCGGGCGGCCGAGAAGCGGCCGCCCCGGGGGGCGGGCGGCCGCTGCCCGGGCTCGGGGCCCGGGCGGGACGGCTGAGCCGGCGCGCTTCCTTCCGAGGGGCCGCAAAGGAAGGTTGCCCCGCGGTCAGTGCGACGCACGTCTCGGCTCCGGTTGCCAGCCGAGCATCGCCAGCAGCAACGCGCGCGCCCCGACCGCGTAGAACACGCCCGCGACCGAATAGAGGCTCCACTCGAGCGTCCTCGAGACCGTGCTCCCCTCCGCGGTGCCGAGCAGGAGCCATACCAGCGGGTAGGCGAGCGCCACCGCGCCACGATGCGGCCCGTCGAAGGCGTACGGAACCGCGAGAAGCCCGAGGAAGGCCATCAGCAGCAGCGCGGCGCCAGGCTCGGGCCAGAACGCGTAGAGCATCGTGAAGGCGACTGCCAGCACCCCCGCCAGGACCGCCGAGAGCACGCTTTCCACGCCGGTCTCGCGCACGTCGCGGCGGCTGAGCGAGGCAAGCACGACGGCCATCGTGAACAGCACCCGGATCGCCGAGCTCAGCTCGAAGGCCAGCAGCAGCATGAACGCCGGCAGCATGACCATCGTCGCCACGGCGGCGTTTCGCGTTCGATCCAGCGGGTCGGCCGAAGCCGGCGGCGGCGGCGCGGGAGAAACGGGAAGACGCGCGGGAAACAGCGCGAAGCCGAGGTAAAGGCCGGCAACGGCCAGCACGCCGTTGAGCGCGAATGCCCCCGAGAGCACGTTGCCGGCCAGCTCGGACTGGCCGGTCACCATCGGGAGCATGATCACGAAGGTCTGCAGCAGCACGCCGACCAGGGCCGTCTTTGGCACCGCCTGCAGCCGGAACGCATGGAACAGCACCAGGCCGACGAACCCGACCAGCAGATGCGGATGCTGAGCCAGACCCGCCGCGATGCTCGCGAGGCCGAGTGGCAGCAGCAGGAGCAGAAGCGCGAGCAGCACGGCGCCCGCGAGCGGCGGCGGTGCCGGCATCTTCAGCGCGAGCGTGGCGAAGAGCAGGGGAGCGACGAAGGGCAGGGTCACGCCGATCCAGACCGCGACCCCGTAGACCACGGGCGTGACCAGTGCCACGCGCAGCACCTGCGGCGCGCGGGCCGGGTCAGTAGACATAGGAGATCAGCGCGCGGACCCGGATGAGGAGCCGCCAGACCGGCCGAAGCCACACCGCCTCGTCGGTATAGACCATCACCGTCGCCTGCGAGCCGAGCCGCACGATCCCGCGCGGCATGCTGTCGGGCGGGTCGAAGTCGAGGCGAACCGCGAAGCGCTGCGGCTCGCTCAGCCAGGTATTCTGCGGCGGCGTCGCCACCAACCCGCCCGGGGTCGTCGACTGGTTCACCGTGTCGATGCCGCCGCCGAACGAGGCGACCCGGGCCGGCAGGACCCGGCCCGGCATCACGTCGAGCACCAGCCCGGCCGCGTCGCCGGCCCTGATGTTCTCGAGCTGGTTCTCGCGGAACCAGGCGACGATCCAGCCGCCCTGCAGGTCGATCATGGTCAGGATCGGCTGTCCTGCGGTCGCGGTCTGGCCCGGCCCGAGGCTGAAGTTGGTGACCCGGCCGCGCGTCGGCGCCACGATCCGCGTCTGCGTCAGGTTGAACTGCGCCGTCTCCAGCGCCGACTGCGCGGCCCTGAGCTGCGGATTGTCCGCGCCCGCCGGTCCCAGCGCCTCCTCGGCGCGGCGCAGGTCGGCCTCGGCCGCCGCCACCGAGGCTTCGCCGGAAGCGACGGCGGCGATCGCCTCGTCGCCCTGGGCGGCCGGCGTGACGCCGCGCTCGACGAGGGCGAGCGTGCGCTCGGCCTGGGCCCGGCTGTTGGTCAGCACCGCCTGCGCCTCGGCAAGCTTGGCCGCCGCCGCCGCCACCTCGGCGGTCGAGGCGCCGATCGACTGCCCGACCCGCGCGAGCTCCGCCTCGGCCGCCTCCACCGCCAGCCGGAACGGCGTCGGGTCGATCTCGGCGAGGAGGACGCCCGCCTCGACGGTCTCGTTGTCGCTGACCGCGACCCGCAGCAGCTCGCCCGAGACCCGCGAGGAGATCGGCAGCACCAGCCCCTCGGCCGTCCCGATCGAAGTGACCGGCGCGGTCCGGTCGCTGGCGATCTGCAGCACCAGCAGGAACACGAGGACGCCGGCGACGATGACGGTCCAGCGACGCACCGGATCGCGCGGCGTCTCCGCAGCCGTGCCTCGTTCGGGTTCGCGGGGGTCGGCGCTGTCGGACATCTCGATCTGCATGCGCCCACTGCGCGGCGGTGACGATCGGGCCGGAGGCATGACGTGTCAAGCGCCTCCCGTCGCGCGCGCCGTGCCCCCTTCCAGAGCCTCCGGCCGGCCTGTATGGAGGTGCTGGCGAGCCTCGACCGCGATCCGTCAGGCGCACATCACGAAAGCGACCCATGGATTTTTCGACCATCACCCTCGACACCGCCCTCACGCTGTTCCTGCTGCTGCTGATCGGGATCGGCCCCAAGATCGCGCTGGTGCCCTTCCTCGAGAAGACCAAGGCCTTCGCGCCCGAGGAGCAGCGCGCCATCGGCCGGCGTATGGTGACGACCGCCGTCGTCGCCGCGGTGATCGTCTTCTTCACCGGCGCCCTGCTGCTGCGACTGCTTCACATCACTCCGGGAGCGGTGGCGGTCGCCGGCGGCATCATCCTGGCGCTCTTGGCGGTGCGGATGGCGCTCGGGCCGGGCGAGGAGGTGGTGCACGAGGTCCCGGCCGCGCCGAGCGATCCGCAAAAGCTCGCGGTCTATCCGCTGGCGGTGCCCTACCTGTTCAATCCGGTCGGAATCACCGTCCTCATCATCGCCTCCGAAGCGGCCGGCTCCGTCGCCGCCTCGGCGCTCGTGCTCGGCCTGCTGCTGGTGGTCGGCGCGTTCGACTATCTGATCTTCAGCAACATCGACAAGGTCGCCAAGCGGGTGAACCCGACGTCGCTCGTCGTCTCGGAGATCGTCTTCGGCGTCCTGCTGACCGCGGTTGCGGTCCAGCTCTTCGCCTTCGGCCTCCAGCTTTTCGGCATCCTGGAGCCGGCCGCAGCACACTGAAAAAGGCCCCGCACGCGGGCGGGGCCTTCGGGATGCGCGAGGTCGTTGCCTGCGCCTACTCGGCCGCGGCGCCCTCGTCGACCTTCTCCTTGCCGGTCTCCTGGTCGACGGCCTTCATCGACAGGCGGACCTTGCCGCGCTCGTCGAAGCCCATGAGCTTGACCTTCACCGACTGGCCTTCCTGCAGGATGTCCTTCGGGTGGCCGACCCGCTCGCTCGACAGCTGGCTCACGTGCACCAACCCGTCGCGCTTGCCGAAGAAGTTCACGAACGCGCCGAAGTCCATGATCTTCACGACCTTGCCGGTGTAGACCTTGCCGATCTCCGGCTCGTCCACGATGGCGCCGATCAGCTCGCGCGCCTTCTCGATCGCGGCCGAGTTCGCGCTCGCGATCTTGATCGTGCCGTCGTCGTTGATATCGACCTTGGCGCCCGACTCCTCGACGATCGAGCGGATCACCTTGCCGCCCGAGCCGATCACCTCGCGGATCTTGTCGACCGCGATCTGCATCGTCTCGATGCGCGGCGCATGGGCGGAGAACTCCGACCGGCCCGCGCTCAGCGCGTTCGCCATCTCGCCGAGGATGTGCATTCGGCCGTCCTTCGCCTGGGCGAGGGCCTGCTCCATGATCACGGGCGTGATGCCGGCGACCTTGATGTCCATCTGCAGCGAGGTGATGCCGTTCGCGGTGCCGGCGACCTTGAAGTCCATGTCGCCGAGATGGTCCTCGTCGCCGAGGATGTCGGTGATGACCGCGTACTTGTCGCCCTCGAGGATCAGCCCCATGGCGACGCCGGCGACCGGCGCCTTCAAGGGCACGCCGCCGTCCATCATCGACAGCGACGAGCCGCAGACCGTCGCCATCGACGACGAGCCGTTCGACTCGGTGATCTCCGAGACGATGCGGATCGTGTAGGGGAAGTCGGTCGCCGCCGGCAGCACCGCCTGCAGCGCCCGCCAGGCGAGCTTGCCGTGGCCGATCTCGCGGCGCCCGGGCGAGCCCATCCGGCCGGTCTCGCCGACCGAGTAGGGCGGGAAGTTGTAGTGCAGCAGGAAGTTCGACCGCGAGGTGCCGTGCAGCGCGTCGATCATCTGCTCGTCGTCGCCGGTGCCCAGCGTCGTCACGACCAGCGCCTGCGTCTCGCCACGGGTGAAGAGCGCCGAGCCGTGGGTGCGCGGCAGCACGCCGACCTCGGAGACGATCGGCCGGACCGTCACGAGGTCACGGCCGTCGATGCGGCGGCCGTGGTCGAGGATGTCCCCGCGCACGACGTCGGATTCGAGCTTCTTGATCACCGAGTCGAGCGCCGGGTCGGCCTGCTCCTCCTCGCTCAGCCCGGCGAGGATCGTGGCCTTCGCCGCGGCGACGGCGTCCTGGCGCTCGAGCTTGTTGCCGATGCCGAAGGCCGCGCGCATCGCCTCGCCGCCGGCGGCCCTGGCGCGCTCGTAGAGCGCGGCCGTGTCCGCGGCGGCGAAGGCGAACGGCTCCCTCGCGGCGTCCTCGGCCATGTCGATGATCAGGTCGATCACCGGCTGCATCTGCTCGTGGCCGAACTTGACCGCGCCGAGCATCTCGGCCTCGGAGAGCTCGTAGGCCTCGGACTCGACCATCATGACCGCGTCCTTGGTGCCGGCGACGATCAGGTCGAGGCGCTGCTCGGGGTTGTCGCGCAGCTTCTCCATGTCGTCGACGGCCGGGTTCAGCACGTAGGCGCCCTCGACGAAGCCGACCCGCGCCGCGCCGATCGGGCCCATGAACGGCACGCCCGACAGCGTGAGCGCGGCCGAGGCGGCGATCATGCCGACGATGTCGGGGTCGTTCTCCATGTCGTAGGAGAGGACGGTGGCGATGACCTGGACCTCGTTTCGGAAGCCCTCGACGAAGAGGGGCCGGATCGGCCGGTCGATCAGGCGGGAGGTCAGCACCTCCTTCTCGGACGGCCGCGCCTCGCGCTTGAAGAAGCCGCCCGGGATCTTGCCGGCGGCGTAGGTCTTCTCCTGGTAGTGGACGGTCAGCGGGAAGAAGTCCTGGCCGGCCTTGGCGCTCTTCTCGTAGACGACGGTCGCGAGCACGCTGGTCTCGCCATAGGTGGCGACCACGGCGGCATCGGCCTGCCGGGCGATCCTTCCGGTTTCGAGCGTGAGCGTGTCATGGCCCCACTCGATCGATTTCTTGACGATGTTGAACATGTCTCTTCCTTGACGGTTCGGCGGCGGACCCCCTGGCCCGGCGCCGTGCAACGCGGGGCATGCCCGCGGACCCCGTTGCTTGCTGTGGAGGGCGATCCCTCGGGGTCGGAGGGGCCCGGCGGACAATGGCGGCTTTTGGGGGTTCCCTGCGCGCCGCCGGCGCACATGCGACCGGGCGCGCCAGCGGCGCGCCCGGGTCGGAGGGTCAGCGGCGGATGCCGAGGCGGCCGATCAGCGACTGGTAGCGGGCCTCGTCCTTGCCCTTGACGTAGTCGAGGAGCTTGCGGCGCTGGGACACCATCTTCAGCAGCCCGCGCCGCGAGTGGTTGTCCTTGACGTGGCTCTTGAAATGCTCGGTCAGCGTATTGATGCGGCTGGTCAGGATCGCGACCTGGACCTCGGGCGAGCCGGTGTCGCCGGCCTTGGTCGCATAGTCCTTGATCAGCTGTTCCTTCACGTCGGGCGTGATCGACATCGAACGGGTCCTTTTCATGAAGCGTTGAGTCGTCCGGCCCTTCGGCGGCCGCAGCCGGGATGTCGTCCAGCGGGGTCGGGAAGAGACGGGCCGGCGGGAAGACCCCGCCCGGCGCGGCCGCTATAGCGGGTTTGCCCGCGGAAGAAAAGACCGGATGCGGCCGGCGGCGCTAGGGCGTGTACCCATAAATCTCCGACGCCGCGGCCGCCTTGCGCCAGAAACGGACCTGCAGGGGCCGGCGCGAACAGACACACGTCTCGACACTGGCGACCTTGCGCTCAAGTCGGGTCGTGTCGCCCGATCCTGTGACAAGGCTCGTGGTGCGACGCGCTATTCTTCGGACATTGGGCATCACCCGTCCGGTGATCCCTAAGAGGGAGAAGGACAATGCTTCACAACGAATTCATCATCGCCGACCTCGCTTTCCGTGATTGCGCCCGCGGTCGTCCGGACGAGCAGGATTTCTACGAAACCCATGGGAAGGCGTCCATCGCTCGGCCGGCGGTGAACCGTGCCCTTGCCGCCGTTCGCGCCGCGTTCCGACGGCTGGGCAAAGAGGCACGGCACCTGCATGTCGGCTCGCGCGCACATACCGCCGCCCACTCGGCATGATTTGCGCGGCGCGGCCAACGCGCGTAGCTTTCGGCCAGGCCGGGGGTGAGCAAATGAGTTTGGTCGCCGGACTTCGGGAGATGATGAATGGCAGCGAAACCGCCGATGAAGCTGCCATCAAGGAAGTCTGCTTCAAGGAGACCTGGGGCTTCCACCCACGGGGATCCGGAGCTCTGGGCCTCGGCCTGGATGCAGCGCGACGACTGCAAGCCTGATCGGGATCTTCTGGGACTCCGGAGGACTGTTCGCCAAGACCGGATGGGCGGAGATCGAAGCCGCCGTCCGGCCCGTCGCGGAGGCAAGAGCCGCGGGGACCACCAGCGGCATCATCCCGTTCCGCCACGCGGGCCACCGGATCAAGGTCATCGGGGACATGGCATGCGCGACGTTCAGGGAAACGCTATGGCACGCCTCGGACGTCGACCGCACGACCCCGACGGAGGCGCTGGAGCACCGGGTTCTCGAACGCCACGACGCCAGCTGGAAGATCACCCACCTCGTCTTCGTTCCGGTCCGCAATGCCGCCCACGACCGAGCGCACATCCGCGTGGATGCGTCGGGCCGCGTGGCACATATCTCGCCGGCCATGAAAGTGGCTTTGGCGGACTCGGGTCTGTCGATTTCAGCAGGCCGACTGCGCGCGGTCCGGCCGAAATGGGACCGTGAATTGCAGGCCGCGATCCGGCGGATGCATGGACTGACGACCTTCGCCGAACTGGGCGTCGGCTTCATCGAAGGGGAAGTCCTGGACCGGGCGCGCGTCCGCGAGTTTCCAATCCTGCTCGGCGAGGACGAACACGGCGGGCAGCGCTATTGCATGGTCACGGTCCAGGACGGCGAGGTCTACGTCGCCCTCGACAACCCAGCCCGCATCGGTCGCCGACTGCAGCTCGCCAACGTCGTCTACGGCCTCTCCCCCGCCCAGTTGCGCCTGGCGCGTGAGATCATCGGTGGGCTTGCCCTGCCGGCGGTAGCGGAGAAGCTCGGGATCAGCCCGAACACGGCTCGCACCCATCTCAACCGGATTTTCGAGAAGACGGGTGTCAGCAACCAGGCGGCGCTGGTGCGCTGTCTATTGACGGTGGGGGCATAGGCCACCGTCAGGACTGTTGACCGCTTCGGGGCCGACAGCGGACACGTAAGGATCGCTCAGTCCGGCTGGGGGACACACCTAGGACCGTCGGAACGCGATCATCCGGGCGACGAGCACCTGCGCCGGCTCGTCGCGTTGGTTCAGGGTCTCGCAGCGCACGGTCAGCATGCCGCGCTCGGGCCGCGAGCGTGACGGCGTGACCGCCTCGATCTCGCAGACGACCCGCAGGACGTCGCCGGGCCGGGTCGGGCGCGGCCAGGAGATCTCGCCGCCGGCGCCGATGACGCCGCCGGCGATCGGCATCCCGCCCTCGACGAGCAGGCGCATGGTGATCGCCGCCGTATGCCAGCCGCTGGCGGCGAGTCCGGAGAAGAAGCTCGGGCCCGCCTCCGCCTCGTCGAGATGGAAGGGCTGCGGGTCGAACTCCGCCGCGAAGGCCTTGATCGCCGCCGCCGTCACCGCGTGGCTACCGCTCGTGAAGCGCTGGCCAGCGTGGAAATCGTCTAGGTAGAGCCGTTCCATGGTCGCTCCTCGGTTCCCCCCTTGCCATGCCCCGGCAGCGCGCGGCCGGGCAAGTCCCTTTCGGGATGGCGGCGGATTCACGGGCGAGTCACGCGGAAGCAACGCTGCGCATGGTGACCTTGCCTCGGCGGCCGGGCCTTGCCCGGTTCGGGGAACCATGCGGAAAGGGGTATGGACATGCCAGTCTTTGCGATCGAGAGCGTCAATATGCGGGTCAGCCGCGAGCGCCGCGGCGGCGAGGTCCGCGAGACCCGGGTCCTGGAGGTCGAGGGGCCGGGCCATGCCGGCGGACGCAACCGCGCCATCTTCGTCTTCGATGCCGCCAGCGCGGCCGCGCCGGTGGTCGGCTACATCGTCGGGATCGGCACCGCCGGCGTCACGCTGATGGGCTGGCTGCCGGCGGCGGCGTTCGACACCTACCGCGCCATCGTCGCCGCCGGCGGCCCGCTGCAGGTCCACTACGAGACCCGCGACGCGACGAGCGGCTACCTGCGCCGCCTGGCGCTCGGGCGCGGTAACGCGGCGCTGGTCGCGTCGCGGGGGCCGTGGCGGGGCCGTCCCGAGGCCTGGGAGGACGCGGCGTCCGATTTCGCCATGCCGCTCTGACACGCCTTCCACTCGGAGCCGCGCTCAATCCTGAGTCTTTTCCTTAGCATATGAGTTGTGCATATGTTGTGCATGCGCCGTGCATGAGCGAATCCCGCCATGTTGCTGTCGACGCGAAGAATCCGCTCCGGACCGAGTTGGGGGGCGAATGACCCGCCGCTTTACTTCCCCGGCTCGACGGCGCCGCGGCTTTCGAGCCACCAGGCGACGAGCCAGCAGCCGAGCGCCCAGGCCGCGCCGGCGGTCCAGCCGGCGAGGACGTCGGTCGGCCAATGCACGCCGAGGTAGACCCGGCTGACCCCGACGGCGAGGGTGAGCAGCACGGCCAAGGTCAGGACATAGACCTTGAGCACGCGCGTCGGCTGGACCCGGGCGACCAGCGCGGCAAGGGTCAGGTAGGTGACGGCGGCCATCATCGAATGCCCGGACGGGAAGCTCGCGGTATAGACGTCCATCCCGTGCGGGACGAGGTCCGGGCGCGGCCGGCCGAAGCCGAGCTTGGCGAGCGAGCTGACCGCCTGCCCGCCCGCGACCGACAGCAGCACGAGCCACGTCGAGCCGCGGTTGCCCTGCAGCCAGAGAAAGCCGGCGGTGGCGAGCGTGATCAGCGCCAGCACGCCCACCCCTCCGAGCGCGGTGACGTCGCGGCCGAACTCTTCGAGCCAGCCGGGCCCGAGCGGATCGGCAGGATCGCCGGGCGCCCTGAGCGCGAGGAGCACGGCGGTGTCGAAGCTCTCGGTCTCGCCCTCGACCACCTCGTCGGCCAGGCCGACGAAGGCCCAGACGCAGGCGGCGGCAAGCATCATCGCCACCAGCGCCCGCGGCTCGACATAGGCGGTGACGCGACGCACCACGGCGCGCCCGCGGCGCTGCCAGGGCTCGATCCTCATCGGTCGAGCACGAAGACGCGGGACGGATGCAGCGCCCCCGCCCGCCAGACGCCGACCGCGAGCGGGACGCCGTCGCGGCTCGCCCACACCGTGGCGCCCTCGGCGAGCCCCGCCGGCGCCGGCAGCGGCATCGCGTTGCCGTTGAGCAGGCGCGCCGCGGCGTGGTCCGGGCAGGCGAGCTCGGGAAGCCCGGCGAGCGCGGCCCGGACCGGCAGCAGGCGCGCCTCGAGCGCCGGCGTGCCGGCCTCGGCCTCGAGCGTCGCGAGGTCGACCGCCGCCTCCAGCGTGAACGGCCCGGACCAGAGGCGCCGGAGCGCCGCGACGTGGCCGAGGCAGCCGAGCCGCTCCCCGAGGTCGCGCGCGAGGCTGCGGACATAGCCGCCCTTGCCGCAGGTCATCTCGAGGACGGCGCTGTCGCGGTCGGGAACGCCGACGAGCTCCAGCCGCTCGACGGTGAGCGGGCGGGCGGCGAGCTCGAGCACCTCGCCGGCGCGCGCGCGCGCATAGGCGCGTTCGCCCTCGACCTTGACCGCCGACACCTGCGGCGGCACCTGGCGGATGTCGCCGGTGAAGGCCGGCAGCGCGGCGCGGATCGCCGCCGCGTCCGGGCGCGCCTCCGAGGTGGCGAGGACGGCGCCCTCGGCGTCGTCGGTCGTCGTGGCGGCGCCCCAGCGGACGGTGAAGCGGTAGGCCTTGTGGGCGTCGGCGACGAAGGGAACGGTCTTGGTCGCCTCGCCGAGCGCCACGGCGAGCAGGCCGGTCGCCGCCGGGTCGAGCGTGCCGGCATGGCCGGCCTTGGCGGCGCCGAGCGCCCACCTCGCCTTGGCGACGACGGCGGCCGAGGTCGGGCCGGCAGGCTTGTCGACGATCAGCCAGCCGTGCAGCGGCCGGCCGCGCGGACGGCGGGGCATCGGCCCTCCTTAGTCCTCGAGGTCGCGGCGGACGCCCGGCGAGCGCAGGATCTCGCGGGTGCGGTCCATCTGGTCGAAGCGGGTATCGGCCTGGAAGGCGAGCTCCGGCGAGAACTTCAGGTCGATCCGGTCGGTGACGAGGCGGCGGATCTCGGCGCGGTTGCGGCCGAGCGCCATGACCACCTCGCGGGTGTTGACCCCGCCGAGCGGCAGCACGAAGGCGGTGGCGTGCCGCAGGTCGGGCGAGACCCGGACCTCGGCGACCGTGACCGAGACATGCGCGAGGTCGGGGTCGTGCACCTCGCCGCGGGTCAGGATCTCGGAGAGCGCGCGCCGGATCACCTCGCCGACGCGCAGCTGCCGCTGGCTCGGGGTGCCGCCGGAGAGGGGTCTTGTCTTTGCCATGCGGGTCAGATCCTATCGGGGCGTGGCGGTGTCAAGGGCAGGCGAAGCGATGGCGGACGAGGTCGGGATCGCGGTTGTCGGTGCCGCCGGCCGGATGGGCCGGATGCTGGTGCGGGCGGTGGCCGAGACGCCCGGCACCCGGCTGAGCGGCGCGACCGTGCGGCCGGGGCACCCCTGGGCCGGCCGCGATATCGGCGAGGCGATGGGCGGCGCGCCGGTCGGCGTCCTCGCCGAGGACGACCCGCTCGAGGTCTTCGCCCGCTCGCAGGCGGTGCTCGACTTCACCACGCCGGAGGCGACGATGCTCCATGCCGAGCTCGCGGCCCAGGCGCGGCTCACCCACGTCATCGGCACCACCGGGCTCGAGCGGCCGCACCTCGAGCGGCTGGCGGCGGCGGCGCGGCATGCGGTGATCGTTCGGGCGGGCAACATGAGCGTCGGCGTGAACCTCCTGACGGTGCTTGCCCGGCGGGTGGCAGCGGTGCTGGGGCCGGAGTATGACATCGAGATCGTCGAGATGCACCACCGGGCGAAGGTCGACGCGCCCTCGGGCACCGCGCTGATGCTCGGCGAGGCGGCGGCGGCCGGCCGCGGCCGCAACCTCGCCGACGTCGCGGTCTCCGGGCGCGACGGGGCGACCGGGCCGCGGCCCGAAGGCGCGATCGGCTTCGCGAGCCTGCGCGGCGGCGACGTCGTCGGCGAGCACGAGATCGTCTTCGCCGGCCCGGGCGAGCGGGTGGCGCTCCGCCATGTCGCGGGCGACCGCATGCTCTTCGCCCGCGGCGCGGTCCGCGCGGCGCTCTGGGGCCAGGACCAGGGGCCTGGGCAGTACAACATGATCGACGTCCTCGGGCTGCGCGAGCCCGACGCCGAGGTTCCGGACCGCTAGCCGCGTCGGCGGAGGAGCGGCTTGTTATCGCGGCCGAATCCGATTATGGCGGGCCACGGTAGTGTTGCTCGCCTGGAATGCCGCTCGTCTTCTGGCTGGTCAGACTGTCGAGCCCGGTTTGACCCTACCCGAGCCGCCGCATGCTGCGGGCGGGTGTTGCCAAGGAGACGATGCATGGCGACGGGAACCGTGAAGTGGTACAACGCGACCAAGGGATTTGGATTCGTCCAGCCCGACGGTGGCGGCAAGGACGTGTTCCTGCACGTCTCGGCGCTCGAGCGCGCCGGCCTCAACACGATCGCCGACGGACAGAAGATCACCTACGAGCTCGAATCGGGCCGCGACGGCCGCACCTCCGCCGGGTCGATCGCGCTCGTTCGCTGACGACGCCGGGCGCTCGCCGCGCCCGGTCCCCGCCCGGCCGCCTGCTCGGGCCGCCGGGCTTCTTTTTTTTCGCAGGACTCCGGGAATGGAAATGCATGGCGGCCCGGCACCGGCCGCGAAGGCAGTCTGGCTCGACCGGACGACGCCGCCGCACGTGGTGACGCTGGTCCTGATGACCGGCGTCGGCGCCCTCAACATCAACATGGTGCTGCCCTCGCTGCCGAGCATCGCCGCGCACTACGACGCCAGCTACGGCGTGGCCGCGCTGGCGATCTCGGCCTATCTCGGCCTGACCGCGCTCCTGCAGCTGGCGATCGGGCCGCTGTCGGATCGCTTCGGGCGGCGTCCGGTGCTGCTCGGCTGCTTCGCGATCTTCCTCGCCGCCACCGTCGGCTGCATCCTGGCGCCGAGCATCGAGGTCTTCCTCGGCTTCCGCCTGCTGCAGGCGACGATCGCCTCGGGCTTCGTGCTCAGCCGGGCGATCGTGCGCGACATGGTGCCGACCGACCAGGCGGCGAGCCTGATCGGCTACGTCACCATGGGCATGTCGCTGATGCCGATGGTCGGGCCGATGATCGGCGGCTTCCTCGACGAGAGCTTCGGCTGGCAGGCCGTGTTCGTCTTCACCCTCGCGTTTGGCCTGGTCACGCTGGCGCTGATCTGGGCCGACCTCGGCGAGACCAACCTGGCGCCGTCGGCGAGCTTCGCCGCGCAGCTGCGCGCCTATCCCGATCTCCTCCGCTCGCGGCGGTTCTGGGGCTATTCGGCGACGGCGACGCTGGCCTCGGGCGCCTTCTTCGCCTTCCTCGGCGGCGGGCCGTGGGTGGCGAGCGAGGTGCTCGGCATGAGCCCGTCGCAGCTCGGGTTCCATTTCGGCTTCATCGCGGTCGGCTACATGGTCGGCAACTTCGTCTCGGGGCGCTACGCGGGCGGGGTCGGGATCAACCTCATGATGCTGGCGGGCGGGATCGTCGCCACCGCCGGGATCCTGCTCGCGATGGCGTTCTTCCTCGCCGGGGTGGTGGATCCGCTCGCCTTCTTCGGCTCGATCCTCTTCGTCGGGCTCGGCAACGGCCTCCTGCTGCCGAGCGCCAATGCCGGGATCGTCTCGGTGCGGCCGCACCTCGCCGGCTCCGCCTCGGGTCTCGGCGGCGCGCTGGTGATCGGCGGCGGCGCCTTGCTGTCGGTCGTGGCCGGCCTGGTGCTCGGGCCGGACACCGGCGCGTGGCCGCTGCTCGCGATCATGCTGGCGAGTTCCGCCCTCGGCGTCGTCTCGACGCTCGACGTCATGCGGCTCACCGGGCGCCATGACCTCTGAAGCCCAGCTTGCCGAGAACCTCCGCGGCGCCGGGTACATGGTCGCCTGCATGGCCGGGTTCTCCTGCAACGACGCCTTCATCAAGAGTGTCGCCGGCGAGGTGCCGTTGTTCCAGGCGGTGTTCCTGCGCGGCCTGATCGCGACCGCGCTGCTCGGCGGCCTCGCGTGGTGGCAGGGCTCGCACCGCTTCCGTCCGGGGCGGCGCGACCGGCGGCGGATCGGGCTGCGCTGCGTGGCGGAGATCGGCGGCACGGTCTGCTTCCTGACCGCGCTCTTCAACATGCCGATCGCCAACGCGAGCGCGATCCTGCAGAGCGTGCCGCTCGCGGTGACGCTGGGGGCGGCCCTCTTCTTCGACGAGCCGGTCGGCTGGCGGCGCTACCTCGCTATCGCCATCGGCTTCGCGGGCGTGCTCGTGATCGTGCGGCCGGGGTCGGACGGCTTCACCGTCTATGCGCTCTGGGCACTGGCTGCGATCGTCTTCATCGTGGCGCGCGACCTCGCCACCCGCCGCCTCACGCCGGACGCGCCAGGGACCGCGGTCGCGTTCGTGACCTCGCTGGCCCTGACCGTGGCCGCCGGGAATGCCGCGGCGGCCACCGACTGGGCAGCCGGTCGGCCCGCGCCAGATGCTCGCGCTGACCGTCGCCGCGCTGTGTCTGATCGTCGGCTACATCTTCGGGGTCCGGTCGATGCGGGTAGGCGAGATCGGTTTCGTGCAGCCGTTCCGCTACACGCTCCTCGTCTGGGCGATGCTCTTCGGGATCGTCATGTTCGGCGAGTGGCCCGACGGCTGGATGCTGGCCGGCAGCGCCATCGTCGTCGGCACCGGGCTCTTCACCCTCCACCGCGAGCGCCGCCTCGGGCTCGCGCAGCGCCGCGCGCTCGACGAGGCGACCGGGGGCCCGTAGTGATGGCGGTCAATCGCTGCGGGAGGAGAGGATGCGGGTCGCCGCTATCGGGGAATGCATGATCGAGCTGAGGCTGCCGCGCGAGGGGCGGGGCGAGGGCCGGGTCGGCTTCGCCGGCGACACCCTGAACGCCGCCGTCTACCTCAAGCGCTCGGCGCCGGAGATCGCCGTCACCTACGTCACCGCGCTCGGAACCGACCCGCTGTCGGCGCGGATGCTCGCGTTCTTCGAAACCGAGGCGATCGAGACCGGCCTCGTCGAGCGCCGCGCCGACCGCGTGCCGGGCCTCTACGCGATCAGCCTCGACGCGAAGGGCGAGCGCAGCTTCACCTACTGGCGCGACAGCTCGGCGGCACGGACGCTGTTCCTGCCCCCGGCGGAGGTGACGCCGGAGCGGCTCGACGGCTTCGACCTCGTCTACCTGTCCGGAATCACCGTCGCCGTGCTGGCGCCGGAGGCGCGCCGGGCGCTCGCGGCGTTCCTGGCCGGCTTTCGCGCGCGCGGCGGCCGCGTCGCCTTCGATTCCAACTACCGGCCGCGGCTCTGGCCCGACCCCGACGCTGCCCGCCGCGAGATCGCCGCGTTCTGGGCGCTGACCGACATCGGCCTGCCGTCGCTCGACGACGAGACGGCGCTCTGGGGCGACGCGGGCGAGGCGGAGACGCTGGCGCGGCTCGCCGCCGCCGGCGTCCTCCGCGGGGCGCTGAAGCGCGGCGCCGACGGCCCGCTGCCGCTCGGACCCGCCGGCGCGCTGCCCGCGTTCCCGCCCGCCGCGCGCGTCGTCGACACCACGGCCGCCGGCGACAGCTTCAACGGCGCCTACCTGGCGGCGGCGCTGCGGGGCGAGCCGGAGGCGCGCTGCCTCGCCGCCGGCCACGCGATGGCCACCGAGGTCATCGGCCATCCGGGAGCGATCATCCCCCGCGACGCGCGCTGACGGAGTCAGGCGACCTCGGGCCGTTCCCAGGTCGGGTGGAACCGGCCGGCGGGCGAGAGCGTGAAGATCTCGACGCCGGTCTCGGTGACGCCGACCGAGTGCTCGAACTGCGCCGACAGCGAGCGATCCTTGGTGACCGCGGTCCAGTCGTCGTCGAGGATCTTGGTCTCCGGCCGCCCGAGGTTGATCATCGGCTCGACGGTGAAGAACATCCCCGGCTCGAGCACCGGCCCAGTGCCCCAGCGGCCGTAATGCAGCACGTTCGGCGCGGCGTGGAACACCCGGCCGAGCCCGTGGCCGCAGAAGTCGCGCACCACCGAGCAGCGATGCGCCTCGGCATAGCGC
This sequence comes from uncultured Alphaproteobacteria bacterium, assembly GCA_963763295.1. GTDB lineage: Bacteria > Pseudomonadota > Alphaproteobacteria > Rhodobacterales > Rhodobacteraceae > Amaricoccus. Next base: position 322,170 of record CAVXOH010000008.1, on the reverse strand, counting down.
TGGATCGCCGCGCCGATGTCGCCGAAGGTGTTGCCGGGCGCTATCTGGGCGATGCCCTCCATCAGCGCGTCGTGGGTGATGTCGATGAGCCGCTCCGCCTTCCTCGCCGGCCGGCCCGCCACGTACATCCGGCTCGAATCGCCGTACCAGCCGTCGACGATCACCGTCACGTCGATGTTGAGGATGTCGCCGTCGCGCAGCCGCTTCTCCGACGGGATGCCGTGGCAGACCACGTGGTTGATCGAGATGCAGGTGGCGTGGCGGTAGCCCTTGTAGCCGACGGTCGCCGAGGTCGCGCCGGCGGCGGCGATCATCTCGTGCACCGCCCGGTCGAGCTCGAGCGTCGTCACTCCGGGCACCACCCGATCGGCGACCCGGTCGAGGATGTCGGCCGCCAGCCGTCCGGCCACCCGCATGCCGGCGAACTCCGCCGGGCTGTGGATCCGGATGCCGTCCTTGTTCAGGCGGCCTGGCAGCGCTTCGTCCAAGGCGGGCTCTCCCGGCGTCATCGTCCCGGATGTAGCGTTTCGCCTGCCGCTTTGCAAACATCGCCACCGGCGCGCGCGGCGCCTCGCCTGAACTTGTTGCCATGACGGGCCCTCCGGGCTAAGCCCGTGGCGTTGCCCTCCCCGCGGCGCACCGTCTCGCGGCGCCCGCCCTCCCGGACCTGACGTGACGCCGATCACCCCGATCATTCTCGCGGTCGCGCTGTTCATGGAGCAGCTCGAACTCGACGATCATCGCCACGTCGCTGCCGGCGATCGCCGCCGACCTCGAGACCTCGCCCGTCGCGCTGAAGCTCGCGGTCACCTCCTACCTGGTGGCGCTCGCCATCTTCATCCCGGTCAGCGGCTGGATGTCCGACCGCTTCGGCGCCAAGACCATCTTCCGGGTGGCGATCGGCGTCTTCGTGGCCGGCTCGATCGCCTGCGCCTTCGCCGGGTCGATCCACGCCTTCGTGCTGGCCCGCTTCCTCCAGGGCATCGGCGGCTCGATGATGACGCCGGTGGCGCGGCTCCTCCTCGTGCGCGGCACGCCGCGCAGCGAGCTGGTCGCGGCGATGGCCTGGCTGACCATCCCGGCGATGGTCGGCCCGATCCTCGGCCCGCCGCTCGGCGGATTCCTGACCACCTACCTGAGCTGGCACTGGATCTTCTGGATCAACGTGCCGATCGGGCTCGCCGGCATCGCGCTCGTCAGCCGGTTCCTGCCGGCGAGCCCGCCGCGCCCGCCCCGCCCGATCGACGGCTTGGGCTTCGTCCTCTGCGGCGTCGCCTTCGCCGGGCTCGTCTTCGGCATGTCGGTGGTCAGCCTGCCGGCGCTGCCGCTCGCCTGGGGCTATGCGACCATCGCGCTCGGCGTGGTCTGCGGCCTCGCCTACCTGCGCCATGCCAGGCGGACACCGCATCCGCTGCTCGATCCGGCGATGCTGCGCTATCCGCTGTTCCGGGCGGGCATCCTCGGCGGCTCGCTGTTTCGCGTCGGGATCGGGGCGATCCCGTTCCTCTTGCCGCTGATGCTGCAGCTCGGCTTCGGGCTCAACCCGTTCGAGTCGGGGATGATCACCTTCATCGGCGCGGTCGGCGCGCTCGCCTCGAAGTTCGGCGCGCAGTGGGTGTTCCGCCGCTTCGGCTTCCGCACCGTGCTCGCCGCCGGCGCCTTCGTCTCGTCCGCCTTCATCGCGCTCAACGCGCTCTTTGTGCCGTCGACTCCGCTCGTGCTGATCATGGCGGTGCTGCTCGTCGGCGGCGTGCTGCGCTCGCTCTGCTTCACCGGGGTCAACGCCATGGTCTTCGGCGACATCGACGACGCCGACAGCGGCCAGGCGACGGCGATCAACGCGGTCGCCCAGCAGATCTCGCTCGCCACCGGCGTGGCGCTGGCCGGCGGCATCCTCGACATCGCCGGGCAGCTGCACGGCGGCGGCATCGCGCTCGGCGACTTCCACGTCGCCTTTCTCATCGTCGCCGTGGTCGCCGGGCTCGCGACCATCGTCTTCCTTCGGCTCCCCGGCGACGCCGGGGCGGCGGTGACCGGCCACCGCCGGCCGGCGATGGCCGGCCCGGCGGCCTGATACTGGATCCAATTGCTCCTTCGGTCCCGCGACGAGCGCAACGCTGCCGCATTCACTTCGCGGATCTGGCGAGTGACAAATCCGCGCGCGCGCTCCAGCCGACGAACCAGCGCGAGGCAGTGCCTCGCTTTCGCCGGTTCGGGGCGGCGGCTCCTTTGCGTCCGTCCTGACCCCTTCGAAGGCGTCCGTGATCCACGCGGATGCGGTGCCACCGGCCCGCCGCTGGCCTGACGGTCACGCCGCCAGCGCCGCGGCCGGCGGCAGCGCCCCGAGCCCCTCCAGCGTCGCCCGCACCGCCGCGTCGAGCAGCGTGTGCGGCTCCGGGCCGATCGCCGCGACCAGCCGGTCGTTCGCCATCCTGATCGGCTGCTCCCAGAGCGCGCGCATCTCGACGAGCTCGCGGAAGAACGGCACGACCGGCGCGGCGAGCCGAACCAGGCGCCACGGAAACCGCCGCACCGGCAGGCCGGGGTCGCCGACGGCGCGGCGGATCGCGCCGACCATCGCCGTGCCGTCCGGGTCCCAATGGCCGGCGGTGTGGAAGCTCTCGAACGCCGCCACCGCCGGCCGCTCGGCGAGCCGCGCCATCGTCTCGGCGACGTCGGGCAGGTAGCCCCACTGGTGCCCGACCCCGCGTGCCCCCGGGGTGGTGATCGCCGCCACCGGCCGGCTGGGCTTGACGAGGCCCTGCGAGAACCAGTTGTTGGCGGCCCGCGGCCCGAAGAAGTCGCCGGCACGGACGATCAGCACCGGCGTGCCGGCCTCGGCCGCCGCGGCCAGCCGCCGCTCCATCTCGACCCGGATCGCCCCCTTGCGCGAGGTCGGATGCTGCGGCGAGGTCTCGCGCAGGATCGGCCAGGCGTCGGGGCCATAGTTGTAGATCGTGCCGGGCAGCAGGATCCGCGCCCCGCTCGCCCTGGCCGCCGCGATCGTGCTCTCCACCATCGGCAGCACCAGCTCGCCCCAGTTGCGGTAGCCCGGCGGGTTGACCGCGTGGACGATGAGCTCGACGCCCTCCGCCGCCGCGACCACGTCCTCCGGGTTCATCGCGTCGCCGCGCCGCCACTCGAGCCCGTCGCCCGCCCGGTCGGCGCGGTGCATCGCCCGCACCTGCCAGCCGCGCCGAACCAGGGTACGCGCCAGCTCGCCGCCGATCCCGCCGGTGGCGCCGAGCACCAGGGCCGTCCGCTTTGCTTCCTGCATCTCGATCTCCTTCGGTTCCGATGCAACGAACCTAGGGCAGCCGGCTGTCATACGCGATTGCGGAAATCTCTGGCAATGCTATACGGAAACGTATGAGCAACGCCCCGCCCTGGGACCTCTACCGCAGCCTGCACGCCGTGCTGCGCGAGGGGTCGCTCTCCGGCGCGGCGCGGGCGCTCGGGCTGACGCAGCCGACGATCGGCCGCCACGTCGACGCGCTCGAGGCCGCGCTCGGCCGGCGGCTGTTCCTGCGCTCGCAGCGCGGGCTGGTCGCGACCGAGGCGGCGCGGGCGATGCTGCCCTACCTCGAGGCGCTGGCCGCGACGAGCGCGGCGCTGCGCCGGACGGTGACCACGACCGAGGCCGGCGTCGGCGGGACCGTGCGGATCACCGCGAGCGAGATCGTCGGGGTCGAGCGGCTGCCGCCGATCCTGGCCGCGCTGCGCCGGCGGCATCCGGGGCTCGAGTTGGAGCTCGCGCTCTCGAACGAGGTCGAGGACCTGCTGCGGCGCGACGCCGACATCGCGGTCCGGATGGTCGCGCCGGTGCAGGAGGCGCTGGTCGCGCGCAGGGTCGGCAGCGCCGAGCTCGGCCTCTACGCCCATGCCGGCTACCTCGCCGGACGGTCCCCACCGGCGCGGGTCGGCGACCTCGCCGCCCACGACCTGATCGGATTCGACCGGGAGACGCCGGCGCTCCGCGCGTTCCTCGCCGGGTATCCGTGGCTCGCCGCCGCCAGCTTCGCCTTTCGCTCGGGCAGCGACCTCGCCCAGCTCGCCGCGATCCGGGCCGGGGTCGGGATCGGCGTCTGCCAGGTCGGGATCGCGGCGCGCGACCCGGCGCTCGTCCGCGTGCTCCCCGCCGACTTCGCCCCCGGCCTGCCGACCTGGGTCGTGATGCACGAGGACCTGCGCGCCACCCCGCGCGTACGCGCCGCCTTCGACACGCTAGCCGAGCACCTGACGCGCCAGCTCGCCGATGGCCGGCCCGATCAGCGGACAGCCTAACCGCTACGGCCTTGCTCACTACACGAGCCCCGGACCTGCGGGTGCAGGCACCCGCAGGTCCGCTCCGGGCGGGCCAGTGGATAATCGAGAAAAGCGCTCCTATATCGACGTTGCGGATATGCGCCCCGAAATGTGGCGCAGACACCGTTTCACTCTATTTTCACCTTTTTGATAAATATATTTGGAAATATACTTCACGCGACGGTGCCACGCGGGCATGGACGCCCGCCGGCATGCTCCCGAGCCTTCGGCAATACTCTGCGCAACGGCGATCCTGACCGTTCTGATATCAGCGGCCCGCCGGCACCAGCGCCTCGAGCTCGGGCAGGAGCACGACACTCTCCTGCTCGTTCGGGTCCGTGCGGGCGATGACCGCGACGCAGGGGCTGTCCGAACCGTTCGCCGGCAGGTGCGGCACGCCGGCCGGGATATAGACCATCTCCCCCTCGCGGACCCGCATGTGGTTCTCGAGCCGGTCGCCGTACCACATCTCCGATTCGCCCTTGAGCACGTAGATCGCGGTCTCGTGCCCCTCGTGCATATGGGCACGCGCGCGGTCGCCGGGCTGAATCGTCAGCAGATGCATGCAGATGCCGGTCGACCCGGCGCTCTCGGCCGAGATCGCGGCGGCGTAGGTGAACCCCTGCTTGCCGTCATAGGTCGTCTCGCCGGGCCGGAACAGCCGGCATTCGGGCTTGGGCTTGTCGGGCATGACCGCCTCCTCTCGCGCCCCGAACCTACCACCGGCGGTGGCGCGGGGCCATCGGCGCGTCAGTGCAGGGCGCGGCGGGTCTCCCCGAGCGTGATGCCCATCGCCTCGAGCTGCCGCCACGCTTCCGCCGCGTCGCGCTCGCTGACGTTCGGGCTCCGCACGAAGCCGCGCAGCGGCGACGCCGCGTCCGCGCTCGCGCATCCCCCGAGCGGCGACGCCAGCCGGCGCAGCGTCGGACCCTCGTCGCCCGGCTCGATGGCCGCGAGTTCGAGGACGCTGCCGCCGACATGCTCGCCCGCGACCGCGACGACGGGGGCCGAGGGCCCGGCGGGGGCGCGGATCCGGGTGACGAACACCCAGGCGCAGGCCTCGGCCGCGAGCGCGGTGGCAATGAGATCGGCCTTGGCGAAGAGCTGGCGGCGCTCGCTGTCGGATGAGGGGTCGATGCGCAAAACCGCTTCGCCACGCGGCCCGGCCAGGACCAGGAACGGCCCGACCGGGGCTTCGGCGCGGAGATGGTGCTCCGCGAGCTTCAGGGCCGTTACGACAACCCGATCGATCACAGCGCTACTCGTCACCTGCAGCATCCTTCGGCTGCGCCCGTGAACACAGGGTGAACCGGTGACATCCGTGCGACAAGCAGAACCTGTGGCATTCCGATCACTTTCCTGGGCGGGCGATACTTCGCTGCAACAGTAGAAACGAAAGCTGCTGCGATTTGGTTTCACTCCAGCGGCGGACCGGCGGCATTGCGCCCGCGAAACGCTTCGCCTAAATCGGCGGGACCCTTGCCCGGAGCTCCACGACGCGATGCGCCTCAGCCAGTATTTCCTTCCGATCCTCAGGGAGACGCCCGCGGAGGCGCAGATCGCCAGTCATCGGCTGATGCTGCGCGCCGGGATGATCCGGCAGGCGAGCGCCGGCATCTACTCGTGGCTGCCGCTCGGCTACAAGGTGCTGCGCCGGATCGAGCAGATCGTCCACGAGGAGCAGCAGCGCGCCGGGCACATCCCGCTCCTGATGCCGACGCTGCAGTCGGCCGACCTGTGGCGCGAGAGCGGGCGCTACGACGCCTACGGGGCCGAGATGCTGCGCGTGAGGGACCGCCACCAGCGCGACATGCTCTACGGGCCGACCAACGAGGAGATGATCACCGACATCTTCCGCTCGGCCATTTCGAGCTACAGGGACCTGCCGCTGACGCTCTACCACATCCAGTGGAAGTTCCGCGACGAGGTGCGGCCGCGCTTCGGGGTGATGCGCGGGCGCGAGTTCCTGATGAAGGACGGCTACAACTTCGACCTGACCGAAGCCGACGCGCTGCACGCCTACAACCGCCACATGGTCAGCTACATTCGCACCTACGAGCGGATGGGCCTGAAGGCGATCCCGATGCGCGCCGCCGCCGGCGCCATCGGCGGCGACTACACCCACGAGTTCCTGGTGCTCGCCCCGACCGGCGAGAGCGGGGTCTACTACGACCGCGCCGTCACCGACCTGACGCTCGGCGACCGGGCGATCGACTACGCCGACCGCGGCGAGGTCAGCGAGATCGTCGCTGCCTGGACCGGTCCCTACGCCCGCACCGACGAGCAGCACGACCCGGCGACCTTCGCCGGGATCCCCGAGGAGCGCCGCGTCGAGGGCCGCGGCATCGAGGTCGGACAGGTCTTCTACTTCGGCACCAAGTACTCGGAGCCGATGAAGGCCCTGGTGGTGAACGAGGCGGGCGAGCGGGTGCCGGTGCACATGGGCTCGCACGGCATCGGGGTGTCGCGCCTGGTCGGCGCGATCGTCGAGGCGAGCCACGACGACAAGGGCATCGTCTGGCCGGAAGGCGTCACCCCGTTCCACGTCGGGATCGTCAACCTGCGCCAGGGCGATTCCGCCGCCGACGCCGCCTGCGAGTCGCTCTACGCCGCCCTGACCGCCGCCGGGCTCGATCCGCTCTACGACGACCGCGACGAGCGGGCGGGCGCGAAGTTCGCGACGATGGACCTGATCGGCCTGCCCTGGCGGATCACCGTCGGCCCGCGCGGCCTCGCCGCCGGCAAGGTCGAGCTCACCTCGCGCCGCTCCGGCGAAAGCGAGGAGCTGTCGCCGGAGGCGGCGGTGGCGCGCTGCGCCGAGATCTACGCCGGGCTCTGAGAGAACGGCGTCAGGCTTCCGTCCGTCGCACCACCCACTCCCCGATCAGCGCGATCTCGCGGTCGGCTTCCGGGAAGGCGCCCGCCCAGATCGGAAAGACATGCTGCATCCCGGCCGCGACGTGAAGCGTGGCGTCGTTCCGCGCTAGGCCGGCGGCGCGGACAAGCCGCACGCTGTCGTCGAGCAGCACCTCCTCGCTGCCGACCACGCAGAGCAGCGGCTCCGCGCCGGCGAAGTCGCCGAACACCGGCGACGCCAGCGGATCGCGCGGGACGTGGCCCGCGAGGTACTGTCCGGCCATCTCGAGCAGGCTCGCACGCGTGCATTCGATGTCCCGGCCGGCGTTCCCGGCCATGCTCGCGCCCGAGCAGGTCAGGTCGGCCCAGGGCGACATGGCCGCGACGCCGGCGGGCGCCGCGAGCCCGCGGTCGCGGACCGCAAGGCCGCAGGCCACAGCCAACCCGCCGCCAGACGAGTTGCCGGCGATGGCGATCGCGTCGGAACGCCGGCCGCCGTCGAGCAGGAAGCGGTAGGCCGCGACCGCGTCCTCGATCGCCGCCGGAAAGGGATGCTCGGGCGCCAGCCGGTAGCCGGGCACCAGCACCGTCGCGCGCGCCGCCTTCGCCAGGTGCCCGGCGGTCTTGCGTCGCGACGGCGCGGAGCCGAGCACGTAGCCGCCACCGAAGAGATAGAGCATCGCTGCTCCCGGTCGGGCGGCCTCCGGGATCGCCCACAGACCACTCACCTCGGGCGCCGGGCGATACGTCACGCCCATCAGCTCGGCGGTGGCGGCTTCCGCCCGCTCGCCCGCGGCGCGCCGCGCGGGCAGGGCCAGGTCGACCTGCTTCGGCGCCGCGCGCATCGCGTCCCAGAAGGCGAGCGCTTCCCGGCTCGGCATCGTCGCGCCCTGTTGCGGTCGAACCGTGGGAGTATAGCGCGCCACCGGGTGGGCAGCCACGTCGATTACGGGGCTCCTCCGCGCTGACCGGCGCCCGCCGGGAAATGTGGGTTGACGTTTCCCCGCTTCCTCCACAGGTTCCGCCGGCCCAGACCGAGATCCGTGTGACGACGAGCCCGCCCCCCTTTGCCGCCTTCGAATGGCTGATCGCCTGGCGCTACCTGCGCGCGCGGCGCAGGGAGGGCGGCATCTCCGTCATCGCCTGGTACGCGCTGGTCGGCGTGATGCTCGGGGTGGCGACGCTGATCGTCGTGCAGGCGGTGATGTTCGGCTTTCGCGAGGAGTTCACCGACCGCATCCTCGGCGCCAACGCCCATGTCAGCGTCTACTACGCCCCCGAGACCGACCCGAACGGCAATCCCGGCCGGCTGATCGCCGACTACGACGACCTGGCCGCGCGGCTCGCGGCGGTGCCCGGCGTCACCCACGCGGCGCCACTGATCCGCGGGCAGGTCATGCTGTCGGCGCACGGGCGCGCCTCGGGCGTCGAGGTGATCGGCACCCGGCTCGCCGACCTCGAGGCCGTGCCGCTGGTCGCGCATCCGGAGACGGCGGTGGGCGAGCTCGCCCGGCTCGGCGAGGGCGTGGCGATCGGCACCGGGGTGGCGCGCGAGCTCGGGGTCGGCATCGGCGACGTCATCACCCTGATCTCGCCCGAGGGCATGGATACCCCGTTCGGCACCCAGCCGCGGATCAGCGACTATCCGGTCGTCTACATCTTCGGGGTCGGCCGCTTCGACATCGACCGCACCCGCGTCTACATGCCCTTCGCCGAGGCGCAGAGCTTCTTCGACCGCGAGGGGGCGGCCGACGAGATCGAGGTGATGGTCGAGCACCCGGACCGGATCGATGCGATGGTGCCGGCGCTGGCCGAAGCCGCCGGGCCACGCGGCGTGCTCTGGACCTGGCGCGACGCCTCGGGCGCGTTCCTCTCGGCGCTCGACGTCGAGCGGCGGGTGATGTTCATCATCCTGTCGCTCGTCGTGCTGATCGCCGGCCTCAACATCGTCTCCGGCCTCGTCATGCTGGTGAAGAACAAGGGGCGCGACATCGGCATCCTGCGGACCATGGGGCTGACCCAGGGGTCGGTGATGCGGATCTTCTTCCTCTGCGGTTCGCTGATCGGCGTGGTCGGCACCGTCCTCGGGGTGATCCTCGGCTGCCTCTTCGCCTACTTCATCCAGGACATCCAGGCGGTGGTCGAATGGGTCGCCGGAGGCTCGGTCTGGAACCCGGAGATCCGCTACCTGACCGAGATCCCGGCGCGGCTGCGCTGGCAGGACGTGCTGGCGGTCACCGTGATGGCGCTCGGGCTCTCGTTCCTGATCACGCTCTTCCCCGCCCGCAACGCCGCCCGGCTGAACCCCGTCGAGGCGCTCCGGTATGAGTGAGGTGCTGCGGCTCGAGGGGGTCGCCAAGGTCTACAACCCCGGCACGCCGGCGGCGGTCACCGTGCTCGACGGCGCGAGCCTCGCGCTCGAGGCCGGCGAGGTGGTGGCGCTCGTGGCGCCGTCGGGGGCGGGCAAGTCCACGCTCCTGCATATCGCCGGGCTCCTCGACGCGCCGAGCGGCGGCACGGTGCGGCTGCTCGGGGACGACGCCGGCGGGCTCGGCGACGGCGCGCGGACCCGGCTCCGGCGCGAGTCGATCGGCTTCGTCTACCAGTTCCACCACCTGCTGCCGGAGTTCTCGGCGCTCGAGAACGTGGCGCTGCCGCAGCGGGCCGCCGGCGCGCGGCCGGCACAGGCTTCGGCGCGGGCGAGCGAGCTCCTTGCCGCGGTCGGGCTCGGGCACCGGCTCGACCACCGGCCGGCCGAGCTCTCGGGCGGTGAGCAGCAACGCGTGGCCTTCGCCCGCGCACTCGCGAATCGGCCGCGGCTGCTCCTCGCCGACGAGCCGACCGGCAACCTCGACCCGGAGACCTCGGGCCGGATCTTCGACGTGCTGCTCGGACTGGTCCGCGACAGCGGGCTCGCCGCGCTGGTCGCGACTCACAATCCCGACCTCGCCAGCCGGATGGACCGGGTGCTGCGGCTGGACGGCGGGCGGGTCGTCGATCACTCGCCTTCCTTCAGCGGCCGGGCCCCTAGCTGCACGTGACGGGAGAGTATTGACGCGTTAAGGTTGTGCAACCGGCGCTGCCGCAACCTCGGCGCGTCGGGAGCAGAGGGCCTGCCGCGTGAAGCATCTCCTCCTCCTCGCCTCGATCCCGCTTCTCAGCGCAGCCGCCGTCGTCGCCGGCGGGATCGACAAGTCCGGGCAGTCGATCGCGCTGCTCTACCGGGACGGCCGCTACGTCGAGGCGAGCGCCGGCCGCTGGATGCCGACGCTGAAGGGGACGGACGCGGCGGGCGTGTCGAGCGGCAACGTCTCGCGCGACATGACGAGCCTCAGCGTCGGCGTGAAGGCCGACATCACCGAGCGCTGGTCCGCGGCGCTGCTCGTCGAGGAGCCCTGGGGCGTCGACGTCGACTATCCGGCCGGCGCCTTCGCCTATGCCGGCACCTCGGCCGAGGTGCACTCGCTCGGCCTGACCGCGCTCGCCCGCTACCGGCTCGGCGAACGGTTCAGCCTGCACGGCGGCCTGCGCGCCACGCGGTTCGGCTCCGACGTCGGCTTGGACGGCCCGGCCTTCGCGCCGCTCTCCGGCTACGCCTGGAGCGGCGACGACGACTGGGGCGTCGGGTGGGTCGCCGGCGGCGCCTACGAGATCCCGCAGATCGCGCTCCGGGTGGCGCTGACCTACGGCTCCGAGGCCGATCTGGAGCTCGACAGCACCGAGAGCTTCCCCGGCGCGATCGGCCTGCCGCCGCTCGACGGCACCACCAACGTGACGCTCCCGCAATCGCTCAACCTCGACCTCCAGACCGGCGTCGCGGCCGACACCCTGCTCTACGGCTCGGTGCGCTGGGTGAACTGGAAGGACTGGACCGTGGCGCCCCCGGGGCTTGCGGCCGTGACCGGCGGCGAGCCGCTCGTGCGCTTCCAGGCCGACGCCTTCACCTACAAGCTCGGGCTCGGCCGGCAGTTCACCGACGCCATCTCCGCCGCGGTCGAGGTCGCGCACGAGACCGGGCGCGGCGAGGACATGACCGCGCTCGATCCCTACGACGGCTACACCGCCGTCTCGGTCGGCGGCACCTATGCGATGCCCTCGGGCCTCGAGCTCACCGGTGGCATTTCCTACGGCTTCCTCGGCGACGCCGAGACCGACGTGCAGGGCGTGCGCGCCACCTTCGACGGCAACCACGCGGTCGCCGCCGCGCTGAAGGTCGGCTTCCGGTTCTGACCCCGGCGCGTCAGGTGCGGCCGGCCGCCAGCGGGTCGACGAGCAGGCGGCCGCCATCGACGGCGAGAACCTGGCCGGTGATGAAGCTCGCGGCCGGCGAGGCGAGGAACAGCGCGGCCTCGGCGCATTCCTGCGGGTCGCCGGCGCGGCCGAGCGCCGTCACTTCGGCGAGCGCGTCGGGCAGGTCCTCGATCGCGGTCATCGCCGCCGCGAGCGACCGGCTCGGGATGCCGCCGACCTCGACGGCGTTCACCCGGATGTGGTGCGGCGCGAGCGTCAGCGCCAGCGCGCTGGTCAGCCGCTCGAGCGCGGCGCAGCTGACCGAGTAGGCGAGGAGCGCCGGCGGCGCCCGGCGGGCGAGCACCGAGGAAAGGTTGACGATGGCGCGGTCGGCCGGGCCCGGCTGCTCGTCGCGGCCGAGCTCGATCATCCGCCGCGCCGCGATCTGGCTGAGCCTGAGGTTCGCGGTGACGTTCTGCGCCAGCATCGCCTCGACCCGGTCGCTCTCCGGGTTCAGCGGGTCGGAGGCGACGAGCAGGCGCGCGGCGTTGACGAGCACGTCGATGCCCTCGTAGGCGTCCATCGTCGCCGCCATCAGGTTGGTCATCGAGAGCTTCTCGCTGAGGTCGCCGGCGAAGGCCTGCGTCCGGCCGTCGAAGCCCTCGCCCTCGAGCGTCTCGACCTCGCGCTCGAGCCGCGCCTCGTCGATGTCGGCGAGCATGACCGAGGCGCCGGCCCGCACGAAGCGCCGGGCGATGGCGAGGCCGATGCCGCGCGCCGCCCCGGTCACGATGACCGACTTGCCGGAGAACTCCGTTTGCCATGCCTCCCCCGCGCGCGCCCCCGGCCGGACCTTAGCCGAGCCCCCGCGGGCCGGCGAGGGGGAATCCGGATGCGCCCTTGCCCTTGAGCCTGGGTCCGCTCCCGCCATAGGCTCCAGCGCATGGACGCCGGGTTCGACTACATCATCGTCGGCGCCGGCACCGCGGGATGCCTGCTCGCGAACCGGCTCAGCGCCGACCCGAGCGTCCGGGTGCTGCTGCTCGAGGCCGGCGGCTCCGACGCCTACCACTGGGTCCGGATCCCGGTCGGCTACCTCTACTGCATCGGCAACCCGCGCACCGACTGGATGTATTTCACCGAGCCCGATCCCGGCCTGAACGGACGGCGGCTGCGCTATCCGCGCGGCAAGGTGCTCGGCGGCTGCTCGTCGATCAACGGCATGATCTACATGCGCGGCCAGGCGCGCGACTACGACGCCTGGGCCGAGCTCACCGGCGACGACGCCTGGTCGTGGGCGAGCGCGCTGCCCGACTTCATCGCGCACGAGAGCCACTGGCGGATGGACGCGGGCGGCGACGCGGGCTTCGCGCGGTTCCACGGCGGCACGGGCGAGTGGCGGGTCGAGCGGCAGCGGCTGCGCTGGGACATTCTCGAGGCCTTCGTCGCGGCCTGCGTCGAGGCCGGCATCCCCGAGCGGGCCGACTTCAACGACGGCAACAACGAGGGCGTCGGCTACTTCGAGGTCAACCAGCGCGGCGGCTGGCGCTGGAACGCGGCGAGCGCGTTCCTGAAGCCGGTCGCGGCCCGGCGCAACCTCGTGCTCCGGACCGGGGCGGAGGCGGCGCGGCTCGTCATCGAGCGCCGCGATGACGGGCTCGGCTGCACCGGGATCGTGCTCGTCGAGCGGCGAGCGGCTCGACGCCCGGCGCGCGGTGGTGCTGAGCGCCGGCGCGGTCAACAGCCCGAAGCTCCTGCAGCTCTCGGGGCTCGGGCCCGGCGCGCTCCTGCACGGGCACGGCATCGATGTGGTGGCCGACCTGCCGGCGCTCGGCGGCAACCTGCAGGACCACCTGCAGATCCGCAGCGTCTACAAGGTCAGGGGCGCGCGGACGCTCAACGAGATCTCGCGCGGCATGGCCGGCAAGGCGCGGATCGCGTTCGAATACGCGCTGCGCCGCACCGGGCCGATGAGCATGGCGCCGAGCCAGCTCGGCGCCTTCACCCGCTCGGAGCCGGGGAAGAACCACGCCGACATCGAGTTCCACGTGCAGCCGCTGAGCCTCGACGCCTTCGGCGAGCCGCTGCACGGCTTCCCGGCGATCACCGCCAGCGTCTGCAACCTGAACCCGACGAGCCGCGGCCGGGTCGATATCGCCAGCGCCCGGCCCGAGGACCCGCCGCTGATCCGGCCGAACTACCTCGCGACCGACGCGGACCGGAAGGTCGCCGCCGACAGCCTGCGGGTGACGCGGCGGATCTGCGCGCAGCCGGCGCTCGCCCGCTACGCGCCCGAGGAGTGGAAGCCGGGGCCGCAGTACCAGAGCGACGACGAGCTGGTCCGGCTCGCCGGCGACATCGCGACCACGATCTTCCATCCGGTCGGAACCACGGCGATGGGCCGCGACGGCGACCCGGACGCGGTGCTCGATCCGCACCTCCGGCTGCGCGACGGCCGCGGCGGGCGGGTCGCGGGGCTGCGCGTCGTCGACGCCGGGGCGATGCCGGTGATCCCCAGCGGCAACACCAACGCGCCGGTGCTGATGATGGCCGAGAAGGCGGCGCGCTGGATCCTGGCAGGCGCCTGATCGCGCCAGCGCCAGCGTGGATCAGCTGCCGGGAACCTCCAGCTTGAAGGTGCCGTCGAGGAGGTCCGCACCGTCCCACGGATCCTCGACCCCGTCGAAGCGCCCGGTACCGGTCACGCCTTCGTAGGCCCCGGTGCCGGAAAGGATCTCATAGTCCCCACCGAATCCCTGTTCGGACCACGCGGCGACGAACTTCGCCGTGAGCGCGTCGCCGTTGTCGAATGTGAAGGTGCTGTACCCGGTGAAGTCGCCGCTCGCCTCGGTGCCGTCGTAGATACGGACAAAGTCCTTCTTTGCGATGCGGCCATCCTCGAAGACCGCGACGCCGGTGGACTTGGCCACGCCCACGGAGCGTCCGGGGACGTTCGCAACCTCCAGATCCGTCAGGTTCAGGTCCACCACCACCAGACGGTACTTGAGGTTCTGCTCCTCGGCCCAGGCGGATCCCGCGAGAACCAGCGCAGCCGCCATCGCGGCGCCGGCAACTCTGCTCATGCACATGATGCTCTCCCCCTCTTGCCCGGGGGGTCGAATGCCGCGGTAATGGTGACGACCCCGGGCGACGCCAGTATGCGCTTCCCCCGCGCTCCCAGCAACGCGGATCCAAGTCGACGACATCAGGCTGACCGGATCACAACGTTCCTCTCCCCGCCCGAAGAATCCGAGCGGAACCCGTGACATACGGGATCCGGTTGATCACTTCGCCTCCGAGCGGTGCGCCCGGTTGCCCTCATGCCCGGCCGTGCGCAAGCACGGCCTGCGCCTGCCTGCCCCCCGGGCAGGCGCACCCGGCCGTCGTGCAGGACGCACCGTCAGTCGCTTACCCGAACGCCCGCGCGGGGCGGCGTACGGCAAGGTGCGCCAGCCCAGGCAGGCGCAGGCCGTGCCTCGGCAATCGTCGCAGAGGCCAACGCTCGCTTCCGGCGAAGCGATCAGCCGGAACTCGTGTCAGACCCGCTCGAAGGCCAGCGCGATGCCCTGGCCGCCGCCGATGCACATGGTGACGAGGGCGCGGCGGCCGCCGATGCGCTCGAGCTCGTAGAGCGCCTTGATGGCGATGATCGCGCCGGTGGCGCCGACCGGGTGGCCGAGGGCGATCGCGCCGCCGTTCGGGTTCACCTTGGCCGGATCGAGGCCGAGCCCCTTCGAGACGGCGAGCGCCTGCGCGGCGAAGGCCTCGTTCGATTCGATCACGTCGAAGTCGTCGACGGTCAGCCCGCAGCGCTCGAGGAGCTTCCTGACCGCCGGCACCGGGCCGATCCCCATCACCTCCGGCCGCACCCCGGCATGGGCGTAGCCGATGATCCGTGCCTTCGGCGTCAGCCCGGCGGCGTCGGCGGCCGCTGCGGTCGCGAGAGCGAGCGCCCCGGCGCCGTCGTTGATGCCGCTGGCATTGCCCGCCGTCACCGTTCCGTCCTTGCGGAACGCCGGCCGGAGGCCGGCGAGCGCCTCCGCCGAGGTCGCCTTCGGGTGCTCGTCGGTGGCGAAGGCGACGGTCTCGCGCTTCACCTTGACCTCGACCGGCACGATCTGGCTGGCGAAGCGGCCTTCCTTGATCGCCGCGGCGGCGCGGGTCTGGCTCTCGAGCGCGAAGGCGTCCTGCTCGGCGCGGCTGATCTGGTGCTCTCCGGCGACGTTCTCGGCCGTCACCCCCATGTGGCCGGTGCCGAACGGGCAGGTGAGCGCCCCGGTCATCATGTCGATGGCCTTGGTGTCGCCCATCTTCTGGCCCCAGCGCGCCGCCTGCAGCGCATAGGGCGAGCGCGACATGTTCTCCGCACCGCCGGCGAGCGCGAAGTCGGCGTCGCCGAGCTCGAGCGCCTGCACCGCCGAGACGATCGCCTGCACTCCGGAGCCGCACAGGCGGTTGACGTTCATCGCCGGCACCTCCTCCGGCACGCCCGCCTCCATCGCGGCGACCCGGCTCAGGTACATGTCGCGCGGCTCGGTGTTGATGACGTGGCCGAAGACCACGTGCCCGACCTGGCCGGCCTCGACGCCCGAGCGCTCGAGCGCCGCCCGCGCAGCCGTCGCGGCGAGGCTGATCGGCGGGGTGTCGGCGAGGCTGCCGCCGAAGGTGCCGATGGCCGTCCGCGCCCCGTCGAGGATCACGATATCGCTGGTCATGGCCTGCTCTCCTGGATGCCGCCCCGACCCTGTGCGTCATGATGACGGTCCGTTGCAAGGGACAATGCTTTGCCGCGCGGCGGCGGCAGCGTATAGAGGCGTCGGGCAGGGCGCAGGAGCGCGGGCGGGGTGCAGGTTCTCATCGTCGGGCATGACCGCGATCTCGCCGGGATCTGGGCGGGCTTCCTCGCGCGGCAGGGGGTCGTGTGCACGATCGCGGGATCGGCGGCCGAGGCGCGCACGGCGCTGCGCCGCACGCCGTTCGCGGCGCTGGTGCTCGACGTCGAGCTGCCGGACGGCGAGGCGATCGCCGTCGCCGACTTCGCGAGCTACCGCAACCCCGACCTGCCGATCATCGCGGTGACCGCGCGCGGCTTCCTCTCCGACGGGGCGATCTTCGAGCTGATCCCGAACGCCCGCGGGCTCCTGCGCGCGCCGCTCCGGCTCGAGGACATGGCGGCGCTCGTCGAGCACTACGGCGGCCGCTACGCCTCGGCGCAGCGCGAGGGCTCAGGCGGCTGAGCGCCGGGCGCGGTCGTGCGGCGCCCGCCAGTCGATCTCCGGCCCGATCGGCACGATCCGGCGCGGATTGATGCTCTCGTGGCTCCGGTAGTAGTGCGTGGTGATGTGATCGAAGCGCACCGTGCCGGCGACGCCGGGAACCTGGTAGAGCTCGCGCGCGTAGTGCCAGAGGTTCGCGTAGTCGACGATCCGCCGCCGGTTGCACTTGAAGTGGCCGTGATAGACGGCATCGAAGCGGAAGAGCGTCGTCGCCAGCCGCCAGTCCGCCTCGGTCAGCCGGTCGCCCATCAGATAGCGCCCGCGGCCGAGCCGGTCCTCGATCCAGTCGAGGGTCTCGAAGACCTCGGCCGCCGCCTCGTCGTAGGCCTCCTGGGTCCTGGCGAACCCGGCGCGATACACCCCGTTGTTGACACCGGCATAGACGCGCTCGTTCACCGCCTCGATCGCCGGCCGCAGATCCGCGGGCCAGAAGTCGCGGGTGTTGCCGGTGATGTGGTCGAAGGCGGAGTTCAACATCCGGATGATCTCGGCCAACTCGTTCGAGACGATCGTGCCGGTCTTCGTGTCCCAGAGGACCGGCACCGTGACCCGGCCGGTCGCGTGCGGGTCCGAGGCGACATAGACGTCACGCAGGAACCGGCTGCCGAGCAGCCGGTCGCCGGTCGCCCCGGGAAAGCCGGTGTCGAAGCTCCAGCCGTCCGGCCCGAGGAACGGGTGCACGACGTCGACGGAAATATGGGGCACGAGCCCCTTGAGCTCGCGGAAGATCAGCGTCCGGTGCGCCCACGGGCAGGCGTAGGACACGTAGAGGTGGTAGCGCCCGCTCTCGGCGGCGTAGCCGCCCTGCCCGCTCGGCCCCGGCGCCCCGTCGCGGGTGATCCAGTTGCGCAGCACGCTCGGCTGGCGCTGGAACCGCCCGTCGGCGGTCTTCGGCGCCAGCGGCTGAACCCGCCACTCGCCGTCCTGGAGGTATCCCATCGGCCTGCCTTCCTGATTGCCGTCTTCTCCTCCACCTGTGGCCGGCGCGGGAGAAATAAAGCCCGGATCCGGCGCCGCACTGTTTCACGGCCGGAAATCGCCCGGACCGGATGAGCCTTGGATCCCGCGGCGGGGCGAGGGTAGAAGGTCGGGACCGGCAACGCAGGGGGACCGACGGCCGTGATCCGCACCATCGTCTGGAACGAGTTCGTGCACGAGCGCGAGAACCCGGTCGTCCGGGAGTTCTATCCCGACGGCATCCACGGCGCCATCGCCGCGGCGCTCGAGGGCGACCCGGAGATCGAGGCCGCGACCGCAACGCTCGAAGAGCCCGAGCACGGCCTGCCGCAGGCGCGGCTCGACGCGACCGACGTGCTGCTCTGGTGGGGGCACAAGGCGCATGGCGAGGTCGCCGACGCCGTCGCCGAGCGCGTCGTCCAGCGGGTCCACGAGGGCATGGGCCTGATCGTGCTGCACTCGGGGCACTTCTCCAAGGTGTTCAAGCGGCTGATGGGCACGCCCTGCAGCTTGCGCTGGCGCGAGGCGGGCGAGCGCGAGCGGCTCTGGGTCATCAACCGCTCGCACCCGATCCTCGCCGGCGTCGGCGACCGGATCGAGCTTCCGAACGAGGAGATGTACGGCGAGCCGTTCCTCGTCCCTGAGCCGATGGAGACGGTGCTCGTCTCCTGGTTCGAGGGCGGCGAGGTGTTCCGCTCCGGGATGACCTGGCAGCGCGGCGCCGGGCGGATCTTCTACTTCCGCCCGGGGCACGAGACCTATCCGACCTACCACGACCCGGTGATCCACACCGTGCTCAGGAACGCCGTCCACTGGGCGCGCAACCCGGCGCCGCCCTGGCGCGACGTGGCCGACGCGCCCAACGTGCCGGTCGACAAGGCGCCCGAGCCGATCACCGCAGAAGGGTGCCTCGCTGCACCGTCCCGGGCGAGGAGGGCTTCCGGTGACCGGCGAGAAGCGGCTCATGATGCTCGGCACCGGGGCGATGGCGCGCGCCCATGCCGAGCGGTTCGCGCTGATGCCCGGCTGCCAGCTGGTCGCGGCGGTCGACACCAACGACGAGCGGGCGCGCGACTTCGCGGCCGCCTTCCAGATCCCCTTCGCGTTCGGCTCGCTCGACGAGGCGATCGCCTGGGGCGAGTTCGACGCGGCGGTCAACTCGACGCCCGACGGCGCGCACAAGCCGACGACGCTGGCGCTGATCGCTGGCGGCAAGTCGGTGTTCTGCGAGAAGCCGCTAGCGCTCAACCACGGCGACGCGATGGAGATGACCGCGGCCGCGGAGCGGGCCGGGCTCATCAACATGGTCAACCTCACCTACCGCAACGCCGCCGCGGTGCAGCTCGCCCGCAACATGATCGCGGCCGGCGAGATCGGCGAGGTGCGCCACGTCCAGGCGAGCTACCTGCAGAGCTGGCTCACCGGCCGCCACTGGGGCGACTGGCGCACCGAGGAGCGCTGGCTCTGGCGCCTCTCCTCGGCGCATGGCTCGAGGGGAGTGCTCGGCGACATCGGCGTGCACATCCTCGACTTCGTGACCTACGGGACGGGCCTCGACGTGGTGGCGCTGCACGCCCGGATGCGCACCTTCGACAAGGCCGATGGCGGAGTGATCGACGTCTACCGGCTCGACGTCAACGACAGCGTAGCGATGACAGTCGAGTTTTCCAACGGCGCGCTCGGGGTCGTGCACATGAGCCGCTACGCCACCGGCAAGGCCAACGACCTCGATTTGATGATCCACGGCGAGAAGGGCGCGCTCAAGGTCTGGTCGACGACGACGGAGTCGAGCCTCGACGTCTGTCTCGGACCCGACATCGAGACCCAGACCTGGCGGCCGATCGACTGCGCCCCGACGCCGCGCAACGAGACGCGGTTCCTGATCGCGCTGCTCTCGGGCGAGAACGGCGAGCCGAGCTTCCGCCACGCCGCCGAGGTGCAGAAGCTGCTCGACCTCGCCTTCGTCTCCGACGCGGAGGGCCGGATGCTGCCGGTGGCGTAGCGGCGAAAAGCCCGAACCGGGGAACGTTGCCCGACACCGCACGTTGGCCGCGCACCAGCAGCCATAGGAGCGAAGGAAATGGCCGACAAGAACCTCGAGAGCCTGTTCTACGACGGGCTCAAGGATATCTACTACGCGGAGCGCAAGATCCTGAAGGCGCTGCCGAAGATGGCGCGCGGCGCCTCTGGGGACGACGTTCGCAAAGCCTTCGAGAAGCACAAGGAGGAGACCGAGGGCCAGGTCGAGCGCCTGCAGCAGGTCTTCGAGATCTTCGGCAAGCGCGCGCAGGGCAAGACCTGCCCGGCGATCGACGGGATCCTCGAGGAAGGGGAGGAGGTGCTCGACGAATACAAGGGCACCCCGGCGCTCGACGCCGGTCTCGTCGCGGCGGCGCAAGCGGTCGAGCACTACGAGATCGCGCGGTACGGCACGCTCAAGCGCTGGGCGCAGATGCTCAACCTGCCGCAGGCGGTCGACCTCCTCGACGAGACGCTGCAGCAGGAATTGGCGACCGACGAGGCGCTGAGCAAGCTTGCCGACGCCGACGTGAACGCCCGCGCCGCGGCCTGACGTCTGCCCGAGCGGCGGGCGTCGGCCCCGCCGCCCATCATCAAAGGCCCGCCGCAGATTTCCTGTGGCGGGCCTTTTTCAGGCGTCCGAAAAACGAACTGTGCCGCCGGGGGCGGAACCCTCGGCGGCACAACCGGCGCGGTGGAGACCGCCGCCGCACGTCTGACGTTGGGGGCGTCAGATGATCGGGTAACCGTAGTAGCCGCGCACACGCCGGCCGTAGTCTGGGTCGTTCCAGTCCGGCTCCTCCTCGCGTGCATAGCTGGGGGCGCCCTCGAGCTGGTCGCGCGTGAGGTTGACGACGTAGCCGCCGAGGCCGGGGTCGTAGGTCAGGCTCTCCCAGGGGAGCGGATGGTACTTCTCGCCCATCCCGAGGAACCCGCCGAACGACATGATGGCGTACTCGGCATGGCCGTTGCGCTTGCCGATGACGATGTCGTCGATATGGCCGAGATGCTGGCCTTCGCCGTTGTAGACGTCGGTTCCCTTCACCGTCGTGGCGCGAATGGTGTCGTGCGAAAGGGCTGCTTCCTGCATGGCTTCCTCCGTTGCGGTTGCTTCTGGGGAGAAACGTGCGCCGCGGGGCGGAGTTCCGGCCCCGGGGCGCTCAAGCCGTCGCCAGATCGGCGTCCAGAAGCGCCGCCTCGGATACGACCGCGTCGGGCCGGGAGACGATGATGAAGCTGCCGCGCGCATCGTAGGCGGCCGCCTGGTCTTCCGGGTCGATGCGACTCGGGTGCCAGAGCACGCTGACGATGCTGGCGCCGGCGCGGGTGATGTCGTCGAGGGTGTTGCCGAGAACGGCGAGATCATCGGGGCAGGTGTCGATAACATGGCTTGTCATGCGGGGTCCTCCGTATGTCGGGCCCAACTCGCGAGACGCGCCGCGGTTGCGTGAAAGAACCGCGTCAGCCCGACTTGCGCCGGCGCGCGGCGTCGAGGGGAACCGCGGCGCGGCGGAATTCGGCCCAGGGGTCGGGGGTGTCGGCGACGCGGACCGGGGCGTTGGCGACGGTGAAGTGCGCGGGACCGATGTCGGGGCCGAGCTCGTCCCAGGCGAGCGGCATCGAGACCGGAGCGCCGGCGCGGGCGCGGGTGCCGTAGGCGACGATCGCGGTGTTATTGCGGCCGTTGCGCAGGTAGTCGATCAGGATGCGGCCGGTGCGCTTCGCCTTGGCGATCGTCGCGACATAGCGGTCGGGGTCGTCGGCCGCCATCGCCTTGGCCATGTCGTGCGCAAAGCCCTTGACCGCATCCCAGCCGGCCGCCTCGCGCGGCTCGAGCGGGGCTATGACGTGCAGGCCCTTGCCGCCCGAGGTCTTGACGAAGCCGGCGAGACCCGCGGCCTCGAGCCGGTCGCGCACCTCGCGGGCGGCGGCGATCATCGCCTCCCAAGTCACGCCCTCGCCGGGGTCGAGATCCATGACGATCTGGTCCGGATGCTCGAGGTCGGCGAGCGTCGACTGCCAGGTGTGGATCTCGAGCGCGCCGCCCTGCACGAGGCCGATCAGGCCGGGCAGGCCATCGACGGCGACGAGCGGGTTGTCGTCGTCGGCGAGCGGGTCAGGGAAGGTCAGGATCTCGCGGCTCATCCCCTTCCAGGCATGCTTCTGGAAGAAGCACTGGCCCTGTGTGCCGCCCGGGCAGCGCAGCAGCGCGACCGGGCGATTGACGAGGTGCGGCGCCATCGCCGGAAAGACCTCGACGTAGTAGTCGGCGAGGCCCTGCTTGGTCACTCCGGCGTCCGGCCAGTAGATGCGGTCGGGATGGGTCAGGCGCACCTGCGGCCGCGGCCTCGGCGCCGGCCTCTCCGTCTCGGCCGGCGCCTCGCGGACGATCTCGCGCGCCAGCTTGTCCTCGCGCAGGCCGCGGAAGGCGGCGTGGCGCAGGATGCCGTCGGCGGTCCAGGCGCGGAACTCGACCTCGGCCACCAGATCGGGCCTGACCCAGACGACGCCGCGAACGGCGTCGGCGGCGAGCTTCCCGGCGAAGGGCGCGGTCTTGCGGCGCAGCGGCTCGAGCCGCGCGGCGAGGTCGCGGGCGACCGCGCGGCTGAACCCGGTGCCGACGCGGCCGGCATGCACGAGCTTGCCGTCGCGATGGTAGCCGAGCACCAGCGAGCCGATCAGCTCCTTCGACACGGTCGAAGGCACGTAGCCGGCGATGACGAACTCCTGCCGGTCCGAGCACTTCGACTTGATCCAGGAGCGAGTGCGGCCGGTCGGATAGCGGTCGTCGCGCCGCTTGGAGACGAGGCCCTCGAGGCTGAGCCGGCAGGCATGGCGCAGCATCACCTCGCCGTCCTCCTCGAAATGCTCACTGAGCCGCAGCGGATCGCCGGCGTCCGCGAGCAGCGCGGCGAGGCGCCGCTTGCGCTCGACGAGCGGAAGGCGGCGCAGGTCCTCGCCGTCGAGATAGAGGAGGTCGAAGAGGTAGAAGAGAAAGCGCTCGCTGCGGCCGGCGCCGAGGTCGGCCTGCAGCGCCGGGAAGTCGGAGGCGCCGCCCGCGCCCTCGACCACGAGCTCGCCGTCGAGGATCGCGGTCTTGCAGGCGAGCGCGGCCAGCGCCGCCGGGACCGCCTCGCCGAAGCGGTCGGTCCAATCCTGGCCGCTGCGGGTCAGGAGCTTCGCCTTGCCCCCGCGGATCTGCGCCTGCAGCCGGTAGCCGTCGAACTTGATCTCGTGCACCCAGCCGGCGCCGGCCGGCGGGCTCCGCTGCAGCGTGGCCAGCGCCGGCGGGACGAACCCCGGGAACGCGCCGGCCGCCCGCCTGCCAGTGGGCTTCTTCTTCGGCGCGGGCTTGCCCGCGGCGATGTCCTCGATGGTGCGGCCCGAGATCACCGACTCGGGCGCCTCCTCGAGAATGTCGGGGGCGCTCGGATCGCGGGCCTCGGCGTCGCCGCCCTTGATCAGCAGCCAGTTCTCCCGCTTCTCGCCGGGCTTGCCCGCCATGCGCACGAGATGCCAGCGGCCCTTGAGCTTGGCACCGTCGAGGGTGAAGTCGAGCCGGCCCTTCCGCAGCCCGCGCGCCGGGTCGCCCTCGGGCTCCCAGCGGCCGCGGTCCCAGACGATCACCTCGCCGGCGCCATACTCGCCCTTGGCGATCTCGCCCTCGAAGTCGGCGTAGTCGAGCGGGTGGTCCTCGACATGCACGGCGAGCCGCTTCTCGCCCGGCACGAGGCTCGGGCCGCGGGTGACCGCCCAGCTCGCCAGCACGTCGCCGATCTCGAGGCGGAGGTCGTAGTGCAGGCTTCGCGCCGCGTGCTTCTGCACGACGAAGGCGTCGCCCGCGCCGCGCCGGTCGCTGCCGGCGGGCTCGGCGGTGGCGCTGAAGTCGCGCTTGGCCCGGTAGGTCTCGAGCGCCACGGTCAGCGATCCCCGTGCCATCGGGGCGTGCGGCCCCTGAAGTCTGCCTGCGCCATGCTCCCTCCGACGCCCCGGCCAACGCCGGCTGCCGGGAGGCGGTTCCGGCGGACCCTAGCAAAACTGCGCCGTCGCGTCGAACCATCGCCACCGGCGCCCGTTGAGCTCGCGCGGGCCGGAGCTCGCGGAGATCGGAGGTAGGGCAATGCCCGCGAAGTCCAAGGCGCAGCAGAAGGCGGCCGGCGCGGCGCTGGCCGCCAAGCGCGGCGAGATCGGCAAGGACGAGCTCAAGGGCGCGTCGAGGGAGATGGTCGAGTTGATGACCGAGAGCGAGCTCGAGGAGCTGGCCTCGACCAGGCGCAAGGGCAAGCCCGAGCACGTCTCGAAGTCCTGACCGCGACCCACCTGCGACGAGCCGCCGCCCCCTCGCGCGCGCCCCGCGGTTTCCTCCGGCGCCCGGCGCCGGAGGCGTCCCCGCAACCACCGGGAAGCGCCCGGCATTCCCCCGCCGCGGCGCAGAGTCCGCTGGACCAACGCGGTCGAACCGTCTAATCCCTGCGGAATGCCGGCGGATGCCAGTGTCCGGCCGGGACGGATTGGCGCCCCGAGGGTGGGCATTGGCGAGGAGTGGTCGCGTGGCCCACGTCGAAGAGCACACCGGCACCCGCAGGGATTTCCTCTACGTCGCGACCGGGGCGGCCGGGGGAATTGTCACGGCGGCCGCGGTCTGGCCGCTGGTCAACCAGATGAACCCGAGCGCCGACGTGCAGGCGCTGGCCGCCATCCAGGTCGACGTCTCGGCCGTCGAGGAAGGCAGCCAGATCACGGTGAAGTTCCTCGGCAAGCCGGTCTTCATCCGCCACCGCACCCAGGAGGACATCGAGGCCGCGCGCGAGGACGACCCGCGCGACCTGCCCGACCCGCTCGCGCGCAACCCCAACCTGCCCGCCGACGCGCTCGCCACCGACGAGAACCGCGTCCTCGGCGACAACGAGCGCTGGCTGGTGATGATCGGCGTCTGCACCCATCTCGGCTGCGTGCCGCTCAGCGACGCGGGCGTGTTCGGCGGCTGGTTCTGCCCGTGCCACGGCTCGACCTACGACAGGGCCGGCCGCATCCGCAGCGGCCCGGCGCCCGAGAACCTGCATATCCCGGTCGCGTCCTTCGTCTCCGACACCGTCGTCCAGCTCGGCCAGGGAGCGGAATCATGAGCGGCATCCCGCACGACCACTACGAACCGAAGACCGGCATCGAGAAGTGGATCGAGAGCCGGCTGCCGATCCTCGGCCTGATCCACGCGACGCTCTTCATCCCGACGCCCAAGAACCTCAACTGGATGTGGATCTGGGGCATCGTGCTGGCCTTCTGCCTCGTCCTGCAGATCGCGACCGGCGTCGCGCTCGTCATGCACTACAACCCGAGCGTCGCCGGTGCCTTCGCGTCGGTCGAGCACATCATGCGCAACGTCAACGGCGGCTGGGCGCTGCGCTACGTGCACGCGAACGGGGCGTCGCTGTTCTTCCTGGCGGTCTATGCCCACATCTTCCGCGGGCTCTACTACGGCTCGTACAAGACCCCGCGCGAGATCACCTGGATCATCGGGATGCTGATCTTCCTCCTGATGATGGCGACGGCGTTCATGGGCTACGTGCTGCCCTGGGGGCAGATGTCGTTCTGGGGCGCCACGGTGATCACCGGGCTCTTCAGCGCCATCCCGATCGTCGGCACCTCGATCCAGACCTGGCTCCTCGGCGGGCCTTCGGTCGACAACTCGACGCTCACCCACTTCTTCTCGCTGCACTACCTCTTGCCCTTCGTCATCGCCGGGCTCGTCATCGTCCACATCTGGGCGTTCCACACCACCGGCAACAACAACCCGACCGGGGTCGAGGTCAGGCGCACGTCGAAGGCGGAGGCGGAGAAGGACACGCTGCCGTTCTGGCCCTACTTCGTCATCAAGGACACCTTCGCGCTGGTCTTCGTCCTGACCATCTTCGCGGCGATCGTCGGGTTCATGCCGAACTTCCTCGGCCACCCCGACAACTTCATCGAGGCCGATCCGCTGGTGACCCCGTCGCACATCGTGCCCGAGTGGTACTTCCTGCCGTTCTACGCCATGCTGCGCGCGATCACCTTCGACATCCTCTGGATCAACTCGAAGCTCGCCGGCGTGCTCGTGATGTTCGGCTCGCTCGCCGTGCTCCTGCTCCTGCCCTGGCTCGACACCAGCCGAGTGCGCTCGGGCCGCTACCGGCCGATGTTCAAGGTCTGGTTCTGGCTGCTCGTCGTCGACTTCGTCATCCTGATGTGGTGCGGCTCGCAGCCGGCGGAGCAGCCCTTCGTCATCATCAGCCAGCTCGGCACGCTCTACTGGTTCGCCTTCTTCCTGGTGATCCTGCCGCTGCTCGGGGTGATCGAGAAGCCGCTGCCGCAGCCCGAGACGATCGAGGCCGACTTCAAGGCGCACTACGGCACCGGCGAGGCGGCGATGGCCCGGGCGGCCACGAGCAACCCCGCCGAATGAGCCCCGCAGGAGGAGCCGGTCCCATGCTGAAGACGACGATCCTCGCGGCGCTGGCGTCCCTCGCGCTCGCGGCTGGCGGCGCGCTGGCGCAGGAGGCAGGAACCGAGGCCCACGACGAGGAGGCCGGGCACGCCGAGGGCCATGTGACCGACTACGCCTTCTCCTTCGAGGGACCGTTCGGCCGCTTCGACCAGGCGCAGCTCCAGCGCGGCCTGCAGGTCTACACCGAGGTCTGCGCCGCCTGCCACGGCCTGAAGTTCGTGCCCTACCGCGAGCTCGCCGAGCATGGTGGGCCGGCGCTGCCCGAGGACCAGATGCGCGCCTTCGCGGCGATGCACGACGCGACCGACGCCGAGACCGGCGAGACCCGGCCGGCCACGCCGTCGGACCACTTCGCGGGATCGGTCGATCCGAACGCGCCCGATCTCAGCCTGATGGCCAAGGCGCGCGCCGGATTCCACGGGCCGATGGGACTCGGGATCAACCAGTTCATCAACGGCATGGGCGGGCCGGAGCACATCGCGTCGCTGCTGAACGGCTATACCGGCGAGGAGCGCACCGAGGCCGGCGCCACCCTCTACGGCAACGCGACCTTCGCCGGCGGCTGGATCTCGATGCCGCCGCCGCTGTCGGACGACCAGGTCACCTACATGGACGGCACCGCGGCGACGGTGGAGCAGATGGGGCAGGACGTCGCCGCCTTCCTGATGTGGGCAGCCGAGCCGCAGATGATGGCGCGCAAGACCGCGGGCCTCACCGCGGTGCTCTTCCTCTGCCTGCTGACCGTGCTGCTCTACTTCACCAACAAGAAGCTCTGGGCGCGGCACAAGGGCGAGCACGCCTGATCGTCACCCAGGCGGTCTGCCGGTGATCGGTCCCGTCCTCGCCTCCCGAACCCGGCATCCGCCCGCGACGAGGGCAGCGGCACGACCGCGGGCGGCCGAGAAGCGGCCGCCCGGGGGGCGGTTGGCCGCTGCCCGGGCTCGGGGCCCCGGGCGGGACGGTGCAGCCGGCGTGCTTCCTCCTTGCGAGGGGTCGGAACACGACCGTGCAGGTGACGGACCCCGTGCCCGCCGTCCCGAACCCGGCATCCGCCCGCGACGAGGGCAGCGGCGCGACCGCGGGCGGCCGAGAAGCGGCCGCCCGGGGGGCGGTCGGCCGCTGCCCGGGCTCGGGGCCCGGGCGGGACGGTGCAACCGCGCTCTCCTTGCCCGCCCGCGGATAAAACGTCGTTGAGCGCGGTTTCGCCACTTGGAACGGCATGAGATGGACCCGGCGGCCCAGGGCGCGGACGACGCACCGGCACCCGGAGCGACGGTGGCCCGGGTGCTCGAGGTCCTCGCCGAGGCCAGCACCAGCCCGGCGCTGATCGAGACGGCGGGCGGCCGGCGCTGGGTGATGAAGTTCGCCGGCGCCGGGCCGGGCCCCTTCGGCCTGCTGACCGAGTTCCTGGCCCTCGGGATCGCGGCCAGGATCGGGGCGCCGGTGCCGGCGGCGCAGCCGGTCTGGCTGCCCGAGGGGTTCCCCTGGATGGCCGGCACCGACGAGTTCGACGCCATGCTGCAGCGGAGCTGGGGCTGGAACCTCGCGGTCGCCTTCGTGCCGGGGGCGCGGCCGGTGCGCGCCGACGAGGTCGAGGGCTTCGCCGCCGCGCCGCTCGCCGCGATCGCCAGGGCGGACGCGCTCCTGCACAACGTCGACCGGACGCCGCGCAACCCCAACCTGCTCGCCGCCGACGACGGCCTCCGGGCGATCGACTACGACGCCTGCCTCTACCTGTCGCGCGCGCTGCGCGGCGCCCTCCCCGCCTCCGCGGTGCTGCCGGCCGGGCACCTCCTCGCCGGCCGGGAGGGCGGCACGCTGCCGCCGCTCGCGCTCGAGCCGTTGGTGGCGGCGGCGCCGGCAGCCTGGGTCGCTGCCGCCGGCACCGACCACGCCGGGCTCACCGCGGCGCTCGAGGCCTACGTGGCCGCCTGGCGCGCCGCGGGTAGGACGGGATGAGTTTAGTTTCGATCGCCGACGGACTCGGCCCGAAAGTTCGAAGCATCGGCGATGCCGGGCTTGGTCAAGAACCCGAAGCGCCGTCGCGACGACCTCCGGGTAACGATGATTAACCGCGGATCGACTTGCGGCGGCGGCGCGGGTCCCTCTCGCTTCGACCGTCGACTGCCGGAATCTTCCCGCAGGCGTCCCTGCGGCGGCCGCCGGCTCCCACACGGATTCGGTGCATGGATTGTGCATGCGACGTGCATGACTTGTGCATGCCTCCCCGGCCGTCACGCCCGGCGACTTTCCGAGCGAGATCCGCGCGTTGCCCCGCCCCGACAACCACGGTTAACGCCAGCGCGAGCCTCACCCCGCTCTACGCGGCGCTGCCGCCGACGGTGAGGCCGCCGATCAGCACGGTCGGCAGCCCGACCCCGACGGGGACCCACTGGCCGTTCTTGCCGCAGTTGCCCATGCCCGGGTCGAGCGCCATGTCGTTGCCGATCGCGCGGATCGCCTTGAGCGCGGTGGCGCCGTCCCCGATCAGCGTCGCGCCCTTGACCGGCGCGCCGACCTTGCCGTCCCTGACCCGGTAGGCCTCGGTGCAGGAGAAGACGAACTTGCCGTTGGTGATGTCGACCTGGCCGCCGCCGAAGCCGGTGGCGTAGATGCCGTCCCGGAGCTCGGCGAGGATCGCCGCGGGCTCGGCCTCGCCCCCGAGCATGAAGGTGTTGGTCATCCTGGGCATCGGCGCGTGGGCGAAGCTCTCGCGCCGGCCGTTGCCGGTCGGCGCCACGCCCATCAGCCGGGCGTTCTGCCGGTCCTGCATGTAGCCGACGAGGATGCCGTCCTCGATCAGCACCGTGCGGCCGGAGCGCGTGCCCTCGTCGTCGAAGCTGATCGAGCCGCGGCGGTCGGGGATGGTGCCGTCGTCGACCACGGTCACGCCCGGCGCCGCGATCTGCTGGCCCATCAGCCCGGCGAAGGCCGAGGTCTTCTTGCGGTTGAAGTCGCCCTCGAGCCCGTGGCCGATCGCCTCGTGCAGCAGGATGCCGGGCCAGCCGGGGCCGAGCACGACATCCATGACCCCGGCCGGCGCCGGCTCCGCCCGCAGGTTGACCGCGGCGATCCGGAGCGCCTCGCGGGCGACCGACTTCCAGTGTTCGGTCCCCATCAGCGGCGACAGGCCGAACCGGCCGCCGCCGCCGGCCGAGCCCGATTCGCGCCGGCCGTTCTCCTCGACGATCACCGAGATGTTGAGCCGAACCATCGGCCGCGCCTCGGCGACGCGCCCGCCCTCCGGGCGCAGGATCTCGACCTCCTGCATCGAGGCGGCGAGGCTCGCCGTCACCTGGACGACGCGCGGGTCGAGGTCGCGCAACCAGCCGTCGATCTCGCGCAGCATGTCGACCTTGACGGCGAACTCGGCGTCGTCGAACGGGTCGCGGTCGGTATAGAGGCGCTGGTTGGTCGGCTTCGGCGGCGCCGCGAGCGTGCCGCCCCCGGCGCCGACCGCGAGGCGCGCCGTCTCGGCCGCGCGCTTCAGCGCCGCCTCGGAGATCTCCGTCGCGTGGGCGTAGCCGGCGGTCTCGCCGTTGACGGCGCGCAGGCCGAAGCCCTCGGCGGCGTCGTAGGTGGCGTTGCGCAGCCGGCCGTCGTCGAAAACGAGCGATTCCGCCCGGCGCCGCTCGAGGAACAGCTCGCCGTCGTCGGCGCCCTCGGTGGCGGCGCGCAGGATGCCGAGCGCGGCATCGGGGTCGAGCGTGGTCTCGAACGGGCGGAAACGGGGGGCTTCGGGCATGGTGGGGCTCCGGATGGCGGTTTGGTCGCGGGCGCTCCCGCACTGCGGCAATGGCACGTCTTGTCCTTCAGGCGTTAATATGGTTGATCTCACCCCAGCTACAACACGCCAGCCCGGAGGGTGCCGGATGGCGGGGGGCCACAAGAACGGGACCGACGCGATGAAGATCAACCGGATCGGCCTCGGCCTCCTCGCGACGTTCGCTGCCGCCACCGGGGCCGTCGCCCAGCCGGCCGGCGAGCCGCGGGATCTGCCGGTGATCGGCGTGCCGGTCCCGGGCGGCGTCAACTACCAGCCCGCGGTCACCCCGGTCGCCCACGACATGCACTGGCTGTCGAACTGGATCCACTCGATCATGGCGCTGATCGTGCTCCTGGTGGTCGGGCTGATCCTGTTCGTGATCTTCCGCTACAACAGCCGCCGCAACCCGACGCCGGCCAGGTTCACCCACAACACCCGGGTCGAGATCGCTTGGACCCTGGTGCCCGTGGTGATCCTCATCATCATGGGCTCGTTCTCGCTGCCGATCCTGTTCAAGCAGCTCGAGGTCCCGACGCCGGACCTGACGGTGAAGGCGACCGGCAACCAGTGGTACTGGTCGTACTACTACCCGGCGAACGACCTCACCTTCGACAGCCTGATGCTGGCCGAGGACGAGCTCGAGTCGCATGGCTACGGGCCGGACGTCCACCTGCTCGCCACCGATACTGCGGTCGTCGTGCCGGTCGACAAGGTCGTGCACGTGCAGGTCACCGGCGCCGACGTGATCCACGCCTGGACCATCCCGGCCTTCGGCGTGAAGATCGACGCGGTGCCGGGCAGGCTGAACGAGACCTGGTTCCAGGCCGAGGAGGAAGGCATCTACTTCGGCCAGTGCTCGGAGCTCTGCGGCAAGAACCACACCTACATGCCGATCACCGTGAAGGTCGTCAGCCAGGACGCCTACGACGCCTGGCTCGACTGGGCGATCGACGAGTACGGCGGCACCCGGCCCGAGGCACCCGCAACCGGCGCCGCCGCCGCGGCGGAGCCACCCGCCGACACCGCGCCGGCGGCCGGGGAGCCTGCAGGCGACGCGCCCGCCGAACAGCCGACCACCGAGCAGCCCGCGGCGGAACCGCCGGCAGCGGAAACGCCGGCAGCGGAACCGCCAGCAGCGGAACCGCCAGCCGCGGAACCGCCGGCAGCGGAGCAGCCCGCGGCGGACCCGCCAGCAGCGGAACCGCCCGTCGAAACCGAGACCCCGGACGAGTCGCCGCCGGCCGGAGAGGTCCCTGGGGGAAACTGAGGGCCCGATGACCGACGCAAGCTGGGCCCAGGCCACCGCCACGCCCCCCCGCGACGCGGAGTTCGGAGACTATCTCGAGCTCCTCAAGCCGCGGGTGATGCGGCTCGTCGTGTTCACCGCCTTCGTCGGACTGGTCTGCGCCCCGGTGCACGTGCATCCGGTCATCGCGCTCGCCTCCATCGTCTGCATCGCGGTCGGCGCCGGGGCGTCCGGCGCGCTCAACATGTGGTGGGACAGCGACATCGACGCGCTGATGGCGCGCACCGCCCGGCGGCCGATCCCCTCCGGCCGCGTGGCGCGGGAGGAGGCGCTGGCGATCGGCGTGGTGCTGGCCAGCTTCGCCGTCGTCATGCTGGCGCTGTTCGCGAACCTGGTCGCCGCCGGGCTCCTCGCCTTCACGATCTTCTTCTACGCGGTCGTCTATTCGATCTGGCTCAAGCGGGCGACGCCGCAGAACATCGTGATCGGCGGCGCCGCCGGGGCGTTTCCGCCGATGATCGGCTGGGCCGCCGCGACCGGCGGGGTCGCGGTCGAGAGCTTCGCGATGTTCGCGCTGATCTTCCTCTGGACGCCGCCGCACTTCTGGGCGCTCGCGCTGTTCCGCAACGACGACTACGCGCGCGCCGGGGTGCCGATGCTGCCGGTGACGGCGGGGCCGAAGGCGACGCGCAACCACATCCTCGGCTACGCGGCGGTGCTGGCCCCGGTCGCGGTGGCGCCGGCGTTCAGCAGCATCGGCGGGCCCGTCTATCTCGCCGGCGCGCTGATCCTGAACCTGCTCTTCCTGCGCGGCGCCCGGGCGGTCTGGCGGCGGGACGAGGCCGAGGCGGCGGCGGACCGGTACCGGGTGGAGAAGCGCTTCTTCGGGTTCTCGATCGTGTACCTGACGCTGCACTTCGTCCTGCTTCTGGCCGAAGCGGCGCTCAGGGCGCTCGGCGCCGTCCCGGCCGGCTGGCCGGCCTGGTTCTGAGGCGGCGGCGATGCGACCCGACAGCCACGAGATCTACGGCCGTCGCCGGAGCCGGAACGTCGGCCTGGCGCTGACGCTCGCCGCCTTCGTCCTGCTCGTCTTCGCCGTGACGGTGGTGAAGCTGACCGAGGGCACCGACATCCGCGGCTACGACCACAGCTACGAAACCGTGCCGCAGGTGGGGGGCTGAGCGGTGGGCCGGCCGGGATCCAACGGTCGCACGGCGGTCGTCCTCGGCGGGGTCGTCGCCGTGATGGTCGGGGCGAGCTTCGCCGCGGTGCCGTTCTATTCGTGGTTCTGCCGGGTGACCGGCTACGGCGGCACCACGTCGGTCGCCGAGGCCGGCGGTCCAGCGGCCGGCATCGCCGAGCGCACCGTGACCGTGAGCTTCGACGCCAATACCGCCCCGGACATGCCCTGGGAGTTCCGGCCCAGGCAGCGGTCGATGGAACTGCGCATCGGCGAGACCGCGCTCGCCTTCTACGAGGCCTACAACCCGACGTCGCAGCCGATCGCCGGCCAGGCCGGCTTCAACGTCGTGCCGTTCTCGGTCGGCGGCTACTTCGACAAGATCGCCTGCTTCTGCTTCGAGATGCAGGTCCTGCAGCCGGGCGAGCGGGTCGAGATGCCGGTCACGTTCTTCGTCGACCCGTCGATGCTCGACGATGCGGAGACGCGCGGCGTGACCGGGATCACGCTCTCCTATACGATGTACCGGGCGGACCTGCCCGAGGCCGGCCTCTCCGGTCCGGCCGAAACCCGCTTCGCGGCGGCGCCGGCCGATCGCGCCCCGACGATCGAACATTAGAGGGACCCGAGCATGGCCGGCCACAAGACCCACGACTATCACATCCTGCCGCCGAGCATCTGGCCGCTGACCGGCGCGGTCGGGGCGATCGTGATGCTGGGCGGGTCGGTGCTCTGGTTCCACGACAGCGGGCCGTGGCTGGCGCTGATCGGGCTCGTGGTGGTGCTCTACACGATGTGGTCGTGGTGGGCCGAGGTCATCGCCGAGGCCCAGGTCGGCGACCACACGCCGATCGTGCAGATCGGGCTGCGCTACGGGATGGTGCTCTTCATCATCTCCGAAGTGATGTTCTTCTCCGCCTGGTTCTGGACCTTCTTCAAGCACGCGCTCTACCCGATGGGGACGATCGAGGGCGTCGAGGTGATCCCGGGCCAGTGGCCGCCGGAGGGCATCGAGGTGTTCGACCCCTGGCACCTGCCGCTGATCAACACCCTGGTGCTGCTGTGCTCCGGCTGCGCGGCGACCTGGGCGCACCATGCGTTGGTCCACGAGGACGACCGGGAGCAGGTCAAATGGGGGCTGTGGCTGGCGATCGGGCTCGGCCTGCTGTTCTCCGTCTTCCAGATTTACGAGTACTCTCACGCCGCCTTCGGCTTCGCCGGCAACATCTACGGCGCGTCGTTCTTCATGGCGACCGGGTTCCACGGCTTCCACGTGATCATCGGCACGATCTTCCTGATCGTCTGCCTGGCGCGGGTCTATGCCGGCCACTTCACGCCGACCCAGCACGTCGGCTTCGAGGCCGCCGCCTGGTACTGGCACTTCGTCGACGTGGTCTGGCTCTTCCTCTTCGCCTCGATCTACATCTGGGGGTCGTCCTGAACAAGCACGCCACCTCACCTCGCCGGCCGGCGACCTACCAGGACGTTCTCGACGCGCCTGCGAACATGGTCGCTGAGCTCGTGAACGGCGCGCTGCACCTCCACCCGCGTCCGGCCTCGCGCCATGCCCGAGCGACCTTCAAGATCGCCGGGCGGCTCGACGACCCGTTCGAGAACGGCGTCGGGGGCCCGGGCGGGTGGTTCCTCGCCATCGAGCCCGAGCTCCATCTCGGCGCCGACGTGCTGGTGCCCGACCTCGCCGGCTGGCTGCGCGAGCGCATGGGCACCTTTCCCGACATGCCGGCGATCGACCTCGTCCCCGACTGGGTCTGCGAGATCCTCTCCCCGGGTACGCGCCGCTTCGACCTGTCCGAGAAGCGCGCCGTCTACGGCGCCCGCGGGGTTCCCTTCCTCTGGCTGCTCGATCCCGAGGCCGAGCTGCTCGAAGCCTTCGCGCTTCGCGACGGCGCCTGGATGCTGGCCGGCGCGGTGCAGGGAAGCGACGGAGTGCGGCTCGTTCCCTTCGATGCCATCGGCTTCCCGCTCTCGGCGCTCTGGCCCTGAGCGTCAAACGCTCCTTGTTGCACGCGCGCGATTCCGGTGCGCGCCGATGACCCGGCGGATGATCGCGCCCCTCCTTTTCGGGGTGCTCGGGGTCGCCGTCCTCGTCTGGCTCGGGGTCTGGCAGTTGCAGCGGCTGGCCTGGAAGACCGAGATCCTCGCGCAGATCGAGGAACGCCTCGCCGCGGCGCCGGTGACGGTGCCGCCTGAGCCGACCAGCGAGGCCGATCAGTATCGCCGCGTGCGGGCGGACGGCTCGATCGAGCCCGGCGAGCTTCACGTCTATACCTCCGCCCCGGTGCGCGGCGTCGGCTACCGGGTGATCGTGCCGCTCGAGCTCGCGGATGGCAGGCGGATCCTGC
This sequence comes from uncultured Alphaproteobacteria bacterium, assembly GCA_963763295.1. Classification (GTDB taxonomy): domain Bacteria; phylum Pseudomonadota; class Alphaproteobacteria; order Rhodobacterales; family Rhodobacteraceae; genus Amaricoccus. Next base: position 287,491 of record CAVXOH010000008.1, on the reverse strand, counting down.
TCGACCGCGGCTTCGTCCCGATCGAGGAGAAGGACGCGGCGCGCCGGCTCGGCCCGATCGCGGCCGAGGGATCGCTGCTCTGGCCCCGCGAGACCGACCGCTTCACCGCCGCGCCGGACCGCGCGAAGAACATCTGGTTCGCCCGCGACGCCGATCTGATGGCCGGCGCGCTCGAAACGCTGCCCGTCATGGTCGTGGCGGCGACGAGCGACGATCCCGACGGCCCGATGCCGCTGCCGGTGACCGTCAATATCCCCAATGATCACCTGCAATACGCGATGACCTGGTTCGCGCTCGCGGTGGTCTGGACGCTGATGACAGGCTATCTGCTTTATCGTATCAAGCGCCGGATCGACTGAAGGACTACTTTCCCTGATGCACTACGTCTCGACCCGCGGCACCGCCCCGAAGCTCGGTTTCGAGGAGGCGATGCTGGCCGGTCTCGCCCGCGACGGCGGTCTCTACGTCCCGGAAGCCTGGCCGGTCATGTCCGAGGCGGCGATCGCCGACCTCGCCGGGCTGAGCTACGAGGAGACGGCGTTCCGGGTCATGCGGCCGTTCGTCGGAGATGCGTTTTCCGACGCCGAGTTCCGCGGCATCGTCGACCGCGCCTATGCCGGCTTCGGCCACCCCGCCCGGACGCCGCTCAGGCAGATGGCGCCGCACGACTGGCTGCTCGAGCTCTTCCACGGGCCGACGCTCGCGTTCAAGGACGTGGCGATGCAACTGATCGGCGGGCTCTTCGAGGCGAGCCTAAAGCGCTCGGGCCGCCGGCTCACCATCGTCGGCGCCACCAGCGGCGACACCGGATCGGCGGCCATCGAGGCGTTTCGCGGCCGCGCGGGAGTGGAGGTCTTCATCCTCTTCCCGGACGGCCGGGTGTCGGAGGTCCAGCGCCGGCAGATGACGACGCCGCCGGAGGCGAACGTGCACGCGGTGGCGCTCGCGGGCGACTTCGACGACGCGCAAGGACGGCTGAAGGATCTCTTCAACGACCATGCGTTCCGCGACGGGGTCGGGCTCGCCGGGGTCAACTCGATCAACTGGGCGCGGGTGCTGGCGCAGACCGTCTACTACTTCACGGCGGCCGTCGCCCTGGGCGCCCCACACCGGCCGGTGAGCTTCACGGTGCCGACCGGCAACTTCGGCGACGTCTTCGCCGGCTACGTGGCGAAGCGCATGGGGCTGCCGATCGAGCGGCTGGTGATCGCCACCAACCAGAACGACATCCTGCACCGGACGCTCGCGACCGGATCGCACCGGCGCGGAACCGTCGCCCCGTCGATCAGTCCTTCGATGGACATCCAGGTCAGCTCAAATTTCGAGCGGCTGCTCTTCGAGCTCTACGACCGCGAAGGGCCGGCGGTCGCTGCGCTGATGAACGAGCTCGGCGCCGGCGGCGGTTTCGAGCTGGCGCAGGGCGCCCTGGGGCGTCTCAGGGCGGAGTTCGACAGCGCCCGCGCCTCCGAGGAGGAAACCCGGGCGGCGATCGACGCGACCTGGCGCACGGCCGGCGTGGTCGTCTGCCCGCACACCGCCGTCGGCCTCCATGCCGCCCGTCTGCGGCGGGGCGACCCGCGGGTGCCGATGGTGACGCTCGCCACCGCGCACCCGGCGAAGTTCCCGGACGCGGTGGAAGCCGCCTGCGGCATCCGCCCCGAGCTGCCGCCCCGCCTCGCCGAGCAGATGCGCCGGCCGGAGCGCGTCACGCGGGTCGCGAACGACATCGAGGCGATCAAGGACGTGATCGGGCGGGAGGCGGTGCGATGACGGTCGAGACCCACGAGCTGGCCAACGGGCTCAGGATCGCCGTCGAACCGATGCCGGGGCTGCGCTCGGCCGCGATCGGGGTCTTCCTCACCGCCGGCGGGCGGCACGAGCGCGACGAGCAGAACGGCATCGCGCACTTCCTCGAGCACATGGCGTTCAAGGGAACGCCGACCCGCACGGCTCAAGCGATCGCCGAGGAGATCGAGGACGTCGGCGGCTACATCAACGCCTACACCGGCAAGGAGATGACCGCCTACTACGCGCGCGTCCTCGAGGCCGACACAGGCCGCGCGCTCGACATCCTCGCCGACATCGTGCTGAACCCGCTCTTCGAGGCGCCCGACATCGAGGTCGAGCGCGGGGTGATCCTGCAGGAGATCGGCCAGGCGCTGGATACGCCCGACGACATCATCTTCGACTGGCTGCAGGAGGTCGCCTACCCGGGCCAGCCGTTCGGCCGCACCATCCTCGGGCCGGCCGAGCGGGTGTCGGGCTTCGGGCGGACCGACCTCTCGGGCTTCGTCGCCGAGCACTACGGGCCGGACCGGATCATCGTCGCCGCTGCGGGTGCCGTGGATCCGGAGCGGATCAGGGCGACGGCGGAGCGGCTCTTCGGCGGCCTGGCGCGGCGCCCGCGGCTCCCGGTGCTGCCGGCACGCTTCACCGGCGGCGAGCGGCGCGAGGCGCGCGACCTCGAGCAGGTGCACATGGCGCTCGCCTTCGAGGCGCCCGGCGTCCGCGAGGACGCCGCCTACGCGGCGCAGATCTACGCGACCGCGCTCGGCGGCGGCATGTCGTCGCGGCTGTTCCAGGAGCTCCGCGAGCGCCGCGGCCTCTGCTACACCATCTTCGCCCAGGCCGGCGCCTATGACGACACCGGCCTCATCACGCTCTACGCCGGCACCGGGGCCGACCAGATCCGCGAGCTGACCAGCCTGACGATGGACGAACTGCGCCGCGCGGCCGACGGCTTCTCCCGGGCCGAGCTCGAGCGCGCGCGCGCCCAGCTCAAGGCCGGGATGCTGATGGGGCTCGAGAGCCCCTCGGCGCGGGCCGAGCGTCTGGCCCGGATGCTCAGCGTCTGGGGCCGGGTCCCCGAGATCGACGAGACGATCGCCAAGATCGACGCGGTGACGCCGGAGCGGCTGCGCGCCTTCGCCGAGGACCTCGCGGCCAAGGCCGAGCCGGCGCTGGCGCTGCTCGGGCCGGTCGCCGACGCGCCCGACCGGGGCACGCTGGCGAGGCGGCTCGCGGCCTGAGATGGGCGTGCTCAGCTTCCGTCGCAGCGCACCGCCGGCGATCGAGACGCAGCGGATGTCCCTGCGCCTGCCGGAGATGGGCGACCACGCCAGCTGGGCGCACCTGCGCCGCAACGGCGAGGCGTTCCTGCGCGACTGGGAGCCGAGCTGGTCCTCCGACCACTTCTCGCGGAAGGCGTTCCGCAACCGCGTCTACTGGGCCTGGCGGGCGCGGGAGGAGGGCCGGGCGCTGGCGCTGTTCCTGATCCGGCGCGAGGACAGCCGGCTGATGGGGGCGATCACCCTCGACAACATCCGCCGTGGGCCGTCGCAGTCGGCGCAGGTCGGCTACTGGATCGGCCCCGAGTTCGCCCGGCAGGGGCTGATGACCGAGGCGCTGGCCGCGCTCGTGCATCACGCCTTCACCGTGCTCGACCTGAGCCGCATCGAGGCCGCCTGCCTGCCGGAGAACGTGGCGTCGCGCGCGCTGCTCGAGCGGTCGGGCTTCAAGTACGAGGGCGTCGCCCAGAGCTACCTGCAGATCGGCGGCCGCTGGCGCAACCACGTGCTCTACGCCAACCTGCGCGGCGACCGGCGCGGCCGCGCGCCGGTCGGGGAGGGATGAGCCCCCCGCTCGAACCGGCCGCGCCGGCGCTGCTCGAACGGCTCTCCGCCGTGCTGGGCGCCGATGCCGTCCGCCCGCCGGAGCCGCGCTATCTCGAGGAGCCGCGCGGCCGGTTCCAGGGCCGGGCGGCGGCGGTGCTGCGGCCGGAGTCCACCGAGGCGGCGGCGCAGGCGGTCGCGCTCTGCGCCGCGGCGCGGGTCGGGATCATCCCCTATTCGGGCGGGACCGGGCTCGTCGGCGGGCAGATCTTCGGCGAGGGCCCGCTGCCGGTGATCCTCTCGTTCGAGCGGATGACCCGGATCCGCGATCTCGACCTGACCGACAACGTGCTGGTGGCGGAGGCCGGCTGCGTGCTCGCCGACGTGCAGGCGGCCGCCCGCGCCGCCGGCCGGCTCTTTCCGCTCACCCTCGCCTCCGAGGGGTCGGCGCGGATCGGCGGTCTGCTCGCCACCAACGCCGGCGGCGTCAACGTGCTGCGCTACGGCAACGCCCGGGACCTCTGCCTCGGGGTCGAGGCGGTGATGGCCGACGGCAGCGTGCTCCGGGGCTTGAGCCGGGTGGTCAAGGACAACATGGGCTACGATCTGCGCCACCTCCTGATCGGCGCCGAGGGCACGCTCGGACTGATCACCGCCGCGAGCCTCCGGCTGCACCCCATCCCCGGCGAGGTCGCCACCGCCTGGGTCGCGGTCGCGTCGCCCGCGGCGGCGCTGGCGCTGCTCGAGGGGATGCGCGAGTCGCTCGAAAGCACGATCTCCGCCTTCGAGCTGATCCACGCGCAGGGCCTCGCCTTCCTCGCCGAGGTCCTGCCGCAGGTGCCGGTGCCGCCGCGCACGGGGACCGACTGGATCGTCCTGGTCGAAACCGCGGATGCCGCGGGATCGGGCACCGGGGATCGCCTGGAGGCGGCGCTGGCCCGGGCGGTCGAGCGCGGGCGGGCCGGCGAGGTGCTGGTCGCGCAGGGCGAGGGCCAGCGGGCGGTGTTCTGGGGCGTCCGCGAATCGATCCCGGAGGCGAACCGGCTGGTCGGCTCGATCTCCAGCCACGACATCTCGCTGCCGCCGTCGCGCCTGGCCGAGTTCGTCGACCGCGCCGGCCCGGCCATCGCGGCGCTCGATCCCGAGCTCCGGATCAACTGCTTCGGCCATCTCGGCGACGGCAACCTGCACTACAACGTCTTCCCGCCGCGCGGGGTCGGGCGGGCAGGCTACGAATCGCTGCGCGAGCCGGTGAAGATGACCGTGCACGACCTCGTGCATGCGCTGGGCGGATCGGTGAGCGCCGAGCACGGCGTCGGGCGCCTGAAGACGGGCGACCTGCTGCGCTACGGCGATCCGGGCAAGCTCGCCGCCGCCCGGGCGATCAAGGCGGCGCTCGACCCGCTGGGCATCCTCAACCCCGGGGCCGTGCTGCCCTAGGCGTGTACCCATTACATGGTGTCCGGCCTCCGAACTGCCTACCGGCCGCTCCGGCCCCCATCCACGGGCAACGCTATCCCGGTCGTGTATGAGGCGTCATCGCTGGCCAGGTAGGCAACGGCCGCCGCCACTTCATCTGCCGTCGCCATGCGGGCCATGGGCGTGATCGCGGCAATCCGCTCGTAAAATGCCGCTGGATCGGAACTGGCCTCGGCGAGCCCTCGCACCATCGGCGTATCGGTGAATGCCGGGCAGACGCAGTTGACTCGGATACGGTCGCCAACGTGGTCGCAGGCGAGCGCCATGGTCATCGTGATAATGGCGCCTTTGCTGATGGCATAGGCAATCTGATTTGGGCTGCCACGGCGCCCGGCGAAAGACGAGATGTTGACGATTGCGCCGCCGCCCCGGGTGCGGAGCAGCGGGATAGCCGTCTTGCAGCCGAGAAACGCCCCGTAGAGGTTGACCTCCATCACCGCATCCCAGATCTCCCGGGTCGTCGCTTCGGCATTGGCCGCGCGGTGGACCCCGGCGTTGTTGACCAGAACGTCGAGACCGCCATGCACGGATTCGACGTGGGCCAAAACGCGACGCCAGTCCGCTTCCCGGCGCACGTCGAGAACCTGCGCAGCAAATCCCTCAACGGACGATCTCTCAGGCTCGTCCAAGATCGCGGCGACAACCATGGCCCCTTCGGAAGCCAACCGATTTGCCGTTGCTAGTCCGATCCCGCTTCCCGCGCCCGTTACGAGCGCTCTCTTGCCTTCGAACCGCCGCATGGCGCGTTCCTTCAGCGTTGTTTCTTCGGGATACTATCGCGATCCCCCGAACACAGAACAGCCCTGGAGTGCTTGCCAACGCAGATGCGTCACTCGCTGTCAGTCAGCTGTCGGCCGCCCTTGCAAAGCGGACGCCGGTCGGCGCCGGTCATCAGTACGCGCGCTGGCCGGAAAAGACTGCGCCCCTTCTCTGGGGGGGAAGAGAAGGGGCGCTCTATCCAGACTGGAGGGTCTGAGGATTTGCAAGCAGCTGTCCGTTTGGACACCCCCTTTGTCGCGGCAAATGGTTACCAAAAGTTTAACGCGAACTGCAGCACTCGCCTAGAACGTGAAAAAGTTTCCTGCGCGTTATCCGCCTCCGGCGGAGGCGCGGCCGCCGCTGCGGAGGGGTCGTGCGCGCGGCGGTGACCGTCCGGGGCCGCGGGAACTGGCGGCGTTTGGAAGGGGGTTTGCCGGCGACCCCGGGCGCGTGCTAGGGCGAGTCGGGCCGGCCGCCCCGACGCCCCACGCTTCCCCGTCATGTTCCGCATCCTCCGAGAGACGCCATCCGACAGCGCCGAAGTGGAGTTCCTCTTCGACCTGGCCTTCGCGCCGGGCCGGACGGCGCTCAGCTCCTATCGGCTGCGCGACGGGGTCGACCCGGTGGCCGAGCTGAGCGTGCTGGCCAGGGACGACTACGACGCGCTGGCCGGGGCGATCCGGTACTGGCCGGTGCGCGTGGGTCCGGCGCGCACGGCGGCGCTGCTGCTCGGCCCGGTGGCCGTGCATCCGACCCGGCAGGGCGAAGGGCTGGGCGCGCTCCTGATCGCCGAGAGCCTCGAGCGCGCGGCGGAGCTCGGCTGGACGCGGGTCATCCTGGTCGGCGACGAGCCCTATTACCGCCGGTTCGGCTTCACCCGGGCGGCGGCGGCGAAGCTCGACTATCCGCCGCCGACCAACCCCGACCGCCTGCTCGCCCGGGCGCTGGCGCCAGGCGCGCTCGACGGCGTCGGGGGGCTGGTGACGCGGTGGTCGGAGGACTGACGCGTCCGCGTTAACCCTTCAATCCTGACTATTTCAGGTGCCATATGGTTTCCATATGCGTTCCATACGCCTTCCAGATGCAGCGAATCTCCGTAAACCTTTGACGCCGTCTCCGGCTTCGCCCTTGTCGATTCCGCCCGGCGCCTTATCACAGGCAGGACAGCAGGGGGGGAGGAGCCAGTGGCCGTGTCCGATATGTTCGCCCGGGTCGTCGCCGGCATCGGCGCCGCGGCGATCCTGTCGCGGCGCTGGAGCGCCAGTTCGGCCGCGCCGGCGCTCGGCGCCACCCCGGCGATTCCCGCCGCGCAGCCGCAGCGCATCCCGACGCTGAAGATGCCGACGGCGCGCGGCTGGGAGGCGGGGCAGACCCCGGCCGCGGCGCCCGGTCTTGCCGTCAACGCCTTCGCCACCGGCTTCACCCATCCGCGCTGGATCGAGGTTCTGCCGAGCGGCGACGTGCTGGTCGCCGAGGCGCTGCAGGAGGCGTCTCCGCCGAAGACCGTCTTCGACTACGCGATGTCGAGCACGATGAAGCGCGCCGGCGCGCTCGGGAAGAGCCCGAACCGGATCATTCGCTTGCGCGACGCCGACGGCGACGGCGTGGCCGAGGTGCGCGAGACCTTCGTCGACGGGCTGAACCAGCCGTTCGGCATGGCGCTGGTCGGCGACACCTTCTACGTCGGCAACACCGACGGCGTCGTCGCCTTCCCCTACGCCGAGGGCGCCACGCGGCTCACCGGACCCGGACGAAAGGTCTGCGACTTCAAGCCCGGCGGTCACTGGACCCGCAGCCTGCTGGCGAGCGCCGACGGCCGCAGGCTCTACGCCGGGGTCGGCTCGCTCAGCAACGTCGGCGACAACGGCCTCGAGGCGGAAGAGGGCCGGGCCGCGATCTGGGAGATCGACCTCGAGACCGGCGCCGCCCGCGTCTTCGCCTCGGGCCTGCGCAACCCGGTCGGCGTGGCGTGGGAGCCGACCACGGGCGTGCTCTGGACCGCGGTCAACGAGCGCGACGGGCTCGGCGACGAGACCCCGCCCGACTATCTGACCTCGGTCCGCGACGGCGGCTTCTACGGCTGGCCCTGGTGCTACTGGGGGCAGACGGTGGACGACCGGGTGCCGCAGGACCCGGCGATGGTGGCGAAGGCGCTGCAGCCCGACTATGCGCTCGGCGGACACACGGCGTCGCTCGGGCTCTGCTGGGTGCCGGCGGGAACGCTGCCGGGCTTCCCCGAGGGCATGGCGGTCGGCCAGCACGGCTCGTGGAACCGCAGCACGCTCAGCGGCTATCGCGTCGTCCTGGTTCCGTTCACCGACGGGCGCCCGAGCGGGCCGCCACGCGACATCCTGACCGGCTTCCTGTCGGCTGACGAGAAGTACTCCTACGGCCGCCCGGTCGGTGTCGCGCTCGGCCCCGACGGCGCGCTCCTTGTCGCGGACGACGTCGGCGACGTGATCTGGCGGGTGACCGGCGCCCGGCCCGTCTGAACGATCACGGCGCGCCGGCGGACGACCGGCCGCCGGCGGGAGCGGCGCGTCAGCGTCGCGCTTGTGGCGGCGATGCGCCCGCGCCGCGCTGCGGCGTCGCGCGGGTTTCGGCGTCGCAAGAGAAGAAAGTGAAGATCTGCGCCGAGGCGCTGATGAAGCGGCTGCTTCATCAGGCGCCTCCTCCAGTGTGGGGCTGCGAGTCGGGGGGGAGATGGTGGCGGGCGTGCGTCCCCTTGCAATGGGGCGGGAAAGCGGCTATTTGCCCGCCGTTCTAAATCCACAGGCGGGGGCGCGGCTCGCGGGGGAGACATCCCCGTCAGTCCACCGGTTGGGCGACAACGCTCTTCTCCCCGCCGCGGCGAAACCGGAAAAGGAAATCGCGAGCCATGGCTCTGCCTGAATTCACCCTGCGCCAGCTCCTCGAAGCCGGCGTCCACTTCGGCCACCAGACCCACCGCTGGAACCCGCGCATGGGGCCGTACATCTACGGCGACCGCAACGGCATCCACATCATCGACCTGACCCAGACCGTGCCGCTGCTCGACCAGGCGCTGCACGCGGTGCAGCAGACCGTGGCGAAGGGTGGCCGCATCCTCTTCGTCGGCACCAAGCGGCAGGCGCAGAAGGCGGTCGCGGAAGCGGCCGAGCGCTCGGCGCAGTACTACATGAACCACCGCTGGCTCGGCGGCACGCTGACCAACTGGAAGACCGTCTCGCAGTCGATCGCCCGGCTGAAGTCGATCGACGAGAAGCTCGCCGGCGGCGCCAGCGGCCTGACCAAGAAGGAGCGGCTCGGGCTCGAGCGCGAGCAGGCCAAGCTCCAGCAGTCGCTCGGCGGCATCCGCGAGATGGGCGGCACGCCGGACATGATCTTCGTCATCGACACGAACAAGGAGGATCTCGGCGATCCTCGAGGCGAAGAAGCTCGGCATCCCGGTGATCGCCGTCCTCGACTCGAACTCGTCGCCCGACGGCATCGACTACCCGATCCCCGGCAACGACGACGCCGCCCGCGCCATCGCGCTCTACTGCGACCTGATCGCCCGCGCGGCCCTCGACGGCATGGCGGCGCAGATGGGCGCGGCCGGCGTCGACATCGGCGGGCTCGAGGAAGCGCCGGTCGAGGACGTCGCCGCGGACGAGGCCGGGGCCTGACCGTCACGGCCCCGTCGCGGAACCCGCCGAGGGTTCCGCGACGATCCCTATTGACCACCAGACCTTTCAGGAGATCCGAGATGTCGATCACCGCCACGATGGTGAAGGAGCTGCGCGAGGTTTCCGGCGCCGGGATGATGGACGCCAAGAAGGCGCTGACCGAGACCGGCGGCGACATGGAAGCGGCCATCGACTGGCTGCGGACCAAGGGCCTCGCCAAGGCCGCGAAGAAGTCCGGGCGCACCGCCGCCGAGGGCCTGGTCGGCGTCGCGGTGAAGGGCGGCGTCGGCGTCGCCGTCGAGGTGAACTCCGAGACCGACTTCGTCGCGCGCAACTCCGACTTCCAGGAGATCGTCCGGGCGATCGCCGAGGTGGCGACCGGCTGCGCCGACATCGAGGCGCTGAAGGGCGCGGCGCTCGGCGGCAAGACCGTCGAGGCGGCGGTCACCGAGAAGATCACCACGATCGGCGAGAACCTGCACCTGCGCCGCATGGTCGGCGTCGAGGGCGAGTCGGTGGCGTCCTACGTGCACAACGCCGTCGCCGAGGGCCTGGGCAAGATCGGCGTGCTGGTGGCGCTCAAGGGCGCCGACACCGGCATCGGCAAGCAGATCGCCATGCACGTGGCGGCGACCAGCCCGGCCTCGCTGTCGCGAGGCCGACCTCGATCCGGCGCTGATCGAGCGCGAGAAGGCCGTGCTCAGCGAGCAGGCCCGGCAGAGCGGCAAGCCCGAGGCGGTGATCGAGAAGATGATCGCGGGAAGGATGAACAAGTTCTTCGAGGAGGTGACGCTCCTCAACCAGAAGTTCGTCATCAACCCGGACGTCACCGTCGGCCAGGCGGCGAAGGACGCGGGCGTCGAGGTGATCGGCTTCGCGCGCCTTGCGGTCGGCGAGGGCGTCGAGAAGGAGACCGAGGACTTCGCCGCCGAGGTCGCCAAGACCGCCGGCCGCTGAGCCGGGGTCGCTCAGTCGGCGGGGAGGCGGCGCCAGGCTTCGGCGGCGATCTCCGTCGCGACCTCGATCCCGAAGTCGCGGGCGAGGCGCTCATGCAGATTGTCGGCGGACACGACCGTCCAGGTCTCGACCTCGCCGGCGCGGACCGCTGCGGCCGTCGCAGTTCAGCAGGCTGACCCGGCCGTCGGGAGCTGGCGGCTCAGCATCAGGTTCGAGCCGAACGGGACGCGTTCCCAGCGGGCGGCCACGACGTTGGCCTCGATGTCGATCGGGCGCGGTTCCATCCTGTCGAAACCGTAGAGGGCGAACCAGCCGTCGGCCGTCGCCTTCTCGACGACGCGCTCGTCGGCGCGGTGCCTGCGGGCGCCGCCTTCGGCCGCGCCCACCCGGACGCGGGCGAGCGCCGGCCGGGCGACGAAGCCGAGCGCGGCGAGCGCGGCGCCGATGAGGCCGTTGAGCTTCGAACGGCATGAGCGGCTCCCGGAAGGCGTCGGCGAGGCTGCCGCGGCGCCGGGGCGAAGGCAAGCGGCGGCACTTCGCGGGCGCGAAGAGCGCGGGGGAATAGGCGTTGAAACCCGATTCGAATTCGGCCATTTTGGCGCGCGTTCAGCACCAGCGGGGACGAAGGCATGACGGACGGCGTGGCGACCATGGCGGCACCGCTCGCCCGCCCCGCGTACAAGCGGATCCTGCTCAAGATCTCCGGCGAGGCGCTGATGGGGCCGCAGCAGTACGGGCTGCACCCGCCCACCGTCGAGCGGATCGCCGGCGAGGTCGAGGCGCTCTACGGGCTCGGGGTCGAGATCGCGATGGTGATCGGCGGCGGCAACATCTTCCGCGGGCTGCAGGGCTCGGCGCAGGGCATGGAGCGCACCACCGCCGACTACATGGGGATGCTCGCGACGGTGATGAACGCGCTCGCGATGCAGTCGGCGCTCGAGGCGCGCGGCATCCATACCCGCGTCGTCTCGGCAATCCCGATGGACCAGGTCTGCGAGCCCTACATCCGCCGCCGCGCGGTCCGGCACCTCGAGAAGGGGCGGGTGGTGATCTTCGCGGCCGGCACCGGCAACCCCTACTTCACCACCGACACGGCGGCGACCCTCCGCGCGAGCGAGATGTCCTGCGAGGCGCTCTTCAAGGGGACGCAGGTCGACGGCGTCTACGACAGCGACCCGAAGAAGAACCCGGCGGCGCACCGCTATGACCGGATCAGCTACGACCAGGTGCTGCAGAAGAACCTGAAGGTCATGGACGCCTCGGCGATCGCGCTGGCGCGCGACAACCGGCTGCCCATCATCGTCTTCGCGCTCGACGAGCCGAACGGGCTGGCCGGGATCGTGCAGGGGCGCGGACGGTTTACCATCGTTGAACCCGGGTGAGGTAGGCCCTGGGCAAGGAGACGATCATGTCGGACGTGGAGATCGACATCGCGGCGCTGGAAAAGCGCATGGACGGCGCGCTGAACGCGCTCCGCACGGAGTTTGCCTCGCTGCGCACGGGGCGGGCCTCGGCGTCGATGCTCGATCCGGTGACCGTCGAGGCCTATGGCAGCCCGATGCCGGTGAACCAGCTCGGCACCATCACCGTGCCCGAGCCGCGGATGGTGCTGGTCAACGTCTGGGACAAGTCGCTGGTCGGCGCGGTCGACAAGGCGATCCGCAACTCCGGCCTCGGCATCAACCCGCAGATGGACGGGACGATCCTGCGCCTGCCGATCCCGGAGCTGAACGAGGAGCGCCGGCGCGACCTCGCCAAGGTGGCCGGCCAGTACGCCGAGCACGCGCGCGTCGCGGTCCGCAACGTGCGGCGCGACGGCATGGACCAGCTGAAGAAGGCCAGGACGGCGGGAATGGGCGAGGACGACGAAAAGCTCTGGCACGACGAGATCCAGGAACTGACCGACGCCGCGATCGCCAAGATCGACGCGGCGCTCAACACCAAGCAAGACGAGATCATGCAGATCTGACGCGGCCCGGGCGTTCCGGGTCGGGGACAAGGTAGATTACACTCGATGTACATGGATGACGAGCCGATTGCCGCACCTGGTCCCAGTCACGTCGCCATCATCATGGACGGGAACGGCCGCTGGGCGACCAGCCGCGGCCTGCCACGGCTCGCCGGCCACAAGCGCGGCGCCGACCGCGTGCGCGAGATCGTCGAGAGCTGCCCCGACCTCGCGATCAGCCACCTGACGCTCTTCGCGTTCTCGACCGAGAACTGGAAGCGGCCCGACGCCGAGGTGACCGGGCTGATGCGGCTGTTCCGGCGCTACATCAAGAAGGAGGGCGCCCGGCTGGTCGCCGAGGGGGTGCGGGTGCGCTTCATCGGCGGGCGCGAGCGGCTCGAGGCCGACCTGCAGGCGCTGATGGCCGGGCTCGAGGCGCAGACCGAGGGCAACGACCGGCTGCACCTGACCGTCGCGATCAACTACGGCGGGCGCGACGAGATCCTGCGCGCGACCCGGCGCGTGGCCGAGGCGGTGCGGGCCGGGCTGATCCGGGCGGACGAGATCACGCCCTCGACCATCGAGGATCACCTCGACACCGCCGGGCTGCCGGACCCGGACCTGATCCTGCGGACCTCCGGCGAGTATCGCGTCTCGGGCTTCCTCCCCTGGCAGTCGGCCTACTCGGAGTTCGCGTTCGTCGAGACCCGCTGGCCCGACTTCACCGCCGAGATGTTCGCCGCGCAGGTGCGCGGCTTCGGCCGCCGCGAGCGCCGCTTCGGCGCCGTGGCGCGATGACCGGCGCGCAGCCCCGGCCGGTCCGCTTCGCCGATCTGGGACTGCGCCTCGCCTCGGGGATCGTGCTGGCGGCGATCGCGCTCGCCGGCCTCTGGGCCGGCGGCGCCTGGGTGGCCGGGTTCCTCTCGATCGTGCTGGCGCTGATGCTCTGGGAGTACCGCCGGATGGTGACCGGCTCGGCGGCGATCGCCGATCCCGCGCTCGTGGTGGCGGTGCTGGCCGGGGTGGTGGCGCTGGTGGCGACCACCTTCTGGGGAACGCCGACCGGGCTTGCCTGCCTCGTGCTCGGCGCCGTCCCGGTCGCGCTCGTCGGCCGGCCGTTTGACCGCTTGGATGGTCGCGGGCTTCCTCTACATGACGCTGGCGCTCGGCGCGCTCATCGTGCTGCGCGCCCGCGACCCGGAGGGCGTGCTCCTGATCCTCTGGCTGGTCCTGATCGTCGTCGCCACCGATGTCGGCGCCTACTTCGTCGGCCGCAGCCTCGGCGGCCGCAAGCTCTGGCCGCGGGTGAGCCCCGGCAAGACCTGGTCGGGGGCGCTCGGCGGCCTCGCCTTCGCCGGCGCGACCGGCATCGCCTTCGGGGTGGCGGTGGGGTGGTCCCCGCTCAGGATCGGCCTGCTCAGCCTCGGGATCTCGATCTTCTCGCAGTTCGGCGACCTGCTGGAATCGGCGGTCAAGCGACGGTTCGGCGTCAAGGACGCGAGCCGGCTGATTCCCGGGCCACGGCGGGCTGATGGACCGGCTCGACGGGGTGCTGGGCGGCGTGTGGTTCTTCGCGATCTGCGACAGCCTCGGGCTCGGCGTGATCGGCTAGGATGTGTACCCATAAAGCGGCCGCAGCGATGCTGACGCGTCCGCTATCGGGCCCGGAGCGGACCATTGTCCTTCGGCCTCAGCCCCTGTGAAGTCGCTGCCGGCCCGGCTAGATAGACATGCGGCGACGAGTCAGCATCTTCGGAGCGACCGGCTCGATCGGGCAGAACACCGTCTCGCTGCTCGAGGCGCAGGGCGGGGCCGAGGCCTACGAGGTGGTGGCGCTCACCGGGGCCGGGAACGTCGGGCTGCTGGCCGAGCAGGCGCGGCGGCTGCGGGCGCGCGCCGCCGTCACCGTCGACGCCGAGCGCCTGGCCGAGCTCGAGGACGCGCTCCGCGGGCAGCGGCATCGCGGCGGCGGCGGGTCCGGAGGCGCTGCTCGCCGCGGCGTCCGAGCCGGTCGACTGGGCGATGTCGGCGATCGTCGGGGCGGCCGGGCTGGCGCCGGGGCTCAGGCTCGCGGAGCACGGCGGCGTGCTGGCGCTCGCCAACAAGGAGAGCATGGTCTGCGCCGGCGACCTCGTCACCCGCACCTGCGCCGCCCACGGCACCCGGCTGATCCCGGTCGACAGCGAGCACAGCGCGATCTTCCAGGCGCTCCGCGGCGAGGCGATCGACGAGGTCGAGCGGCATCGTGCTCACCGCGTCCGGCGGGCCGTTCCGCGACTGGAGCCGCGCGGCGGATGGCGGCGGTGACGCCGGCGCAGGCGCGGGCGCACCCGAACTGGAACATGGGCGAGCGCATCTCGATCGACAGCGCCACGATGTTCAACAAGGCGCTCGAGGTGATCGAGGCGCGGGCGCTCTTCGGGGTGGCGCCCGGAGCGGATCGAGGTCGTGGTGCACCCGCAGTCGATCGTCCACTCGATGGTGGGCTTTCGCGACGGGTCGATCATCGCGCAACTCGGGCCCTCGGACATGCGGGGCGCGATCGGCTTCGCGCTCAACTGGCCGGCGCGGCGGGAGCTGCCGGTCGACCGGCTCGATTTCGCCGCCCTCGGCCGGCTCGACTTCGCCCCGGCCGATCCCGAGCGGTTCCCCGCGCTCAGGCTGGCGCGGCAGGTGCTCGACATGGGCGGCCTCGCCGGCGCCGCCTTTAACGCTGCCAAGGAAACGGCGCTCGACGCCTTCCTCGCCGGCGCGGTAGGGTTCCTTGACATGGCGGTCCTCGTGGAACATGTGCTGGAGACGCTCGGTCCCGAGGCCGCCGCCTGTGGTCCCGGCTACGACCTCGAGGCGGTGACGGCGATCGACGCCGCGGCGCGGCGGATGGGCGAGGTCTGGGTCGAAGCCTTCGGCGGAAAGTGACGAGATGGACGCGATTGCCAGCATTCCCCTGATCGGGGGCTTCCTTTCGACGATCGTGCCGTTCGTCGTCGTGCTCGGGATCGTGGTCGCCGTCCACGAGTTCGGCCACTACATCGTGGCGCGCTGGTGCGGCATCAGCTCCGAGGTGTTCTCGATCGGCTTCGGCCCGGTGCTGTGGTCGCGCCGCGACGCCCGCGGCACGCTCTGGCAGGTGGCGGCGCTGCCGCTCGGCGGCTACGTGAAGTTCCTCGGCGACAGCGACGGCTCGAGCCGGCACGACCCGAAGGCGCTCCAGCGGATGGATCCCGCCGAGCGGGCCGCGAGCTTCCACGGCGCCTCGGTCGGCCGGCGCATGCTGACCGTGCTGGCGGGACCGGCCTTCAACTTCCTGCTGACGATCGTCGTCTTCGCCGGGATCGCGATGTGGCAGGGCGTGCCGACCGAGCGGCCGACGGTCGGGACCATCGAGACGCTGCCGTCGGTCGAGCAGCCGCTGCGGCCGGGCGACGTGCTGCTGGCGGTCGACGGCCAGCCGGTGGCGGGCTTCGACGACCTCTACCGCATCGCGATGGCGCTGCCCACGCCCGCACCGATGCAAGTCCGCATCGAGCGCGACGGCGGCGAGGTTGAGCTGACGATCCCCTACCCGATGCCGCCGCTGGTGCAGGGCGTCGAGCCGCTGTCGCCGGCGAGCGAGGCCGGGCTCCGGCCCGGCGACGTGATCCTGACCGCGAACGGGCGCGAGCTCGCGTCGTTCGAGGACCTGCGAACCGTCGTCCTCGCCTCCGACGGCCAGACCATCCCGCTGACGGTCTGGCGGGACGGCGAGACCCGGACGCTCAGCATCACGCCGCAGGAGCGCGACACCGACGACGGCGAGGGCGGCTTCGAGCGGCGGGTGATGATCGGCGTCGCTGGCGCGCCGCTCTACCTGCCGGCGACCGAAGCGCCGACGCCCTGGGCCGCGCTCGGCTACGGGGTCGAGCGCACGGGTGCGGTCATCGTGCAATCGCTGAACGGGCTGAAGAGCATCATCACCGGCGCGATCGGGGCGGAAAACCTGCAGGGGCCGATCGGCATCGCCCAGATCTCGGGCGAGACGGCGTCGCAGGGCCTCCTGAACTTCATCGCCCTCATCGCGGTGATCTCGACGGCGATCGGGCTCCTGAACCTCTTCCCGATCCCGGTGCTCGATGGCGGCCACTTCGTCTCGTTCCTGGTCGAGGCGGTGCGGGGACGGCCGCCGAGCCCGGCGGTGATGCAGGTCGCGATGTCGATTGGTCTTGGCTTGATCCTCCTGCTGATGGTATTCGCTACCTACAACGACATCATGCGCATGGTGAGTTGACAAACAGGGCGGCGAACCGCCCACGGGCAGAGGGGCAAGACGCCGATGGGGCAGCGGCTGTGGATTTGGGGATTCTCCCGGCTCGTTCTCCTGATCGCGGTGCTGGCCATGGCGCTGCCGGCCCCGTGACCTTCGCCCAGGGCACGGCCGTCTTCAGCCGGATCGACGTCGCAGGCAACCAGCGCATCGAGGCGGACTCGATCCGGGTTTTCGCCGGCATCGAGCCCGGCCAGCCGGTGACGCCCGAGCAGCTGAACCTCGCGGTCAGGAACCTATTCGACACCGGGCTCTTCGAGGACGTGCAGGTGATGCCCGAGGCCGGGCGGCTCGTCATCACCGTGCGGGAGAACCCGACGATCAACCAGATCGCCTTCGAGGGCAACGACTCGCTCGACGACGAGGAGCTGAGCGCGGTCGTGCAGCTCCGGCCGCGGCTCGCCTATTCGGTGGCGGCGGCCGAGCAGGACGCGCAGCGCATCATCGACGCCTACCGGGCGGCGGGGCGCTACGCGGCCGAAGTCAACCCGGTGATCATCCGCCAGTCGGAGAACCGGGTCGACCTCGTCTTCGAGGTTTCCGAGGGGCGCCGGACCTCGGTGCAGCGGATCAGCTTCACCGGCAACCGGGTGTTCTCCGACCGGCGCCTGCGGCGGGTGGTGCAGACCAACCAGTCGAACTGGCTGAGCTTCGTCTTCGGCAACACCTCCTATGACGCCGACCGGCTCGAGGTCGACCGCGAGCTCCTGCGCCAGTTCTACCTCGAGCGCGGCTACATCGACTTCCAGGTGCTCTCGGCCACCGCCGAGCTCGCCCGCGAGCGCAACGGCTTCTTCCTCGCCTTCACGGTCTCCGAGGGCCAGCGCTTCAACTTCGGCCAGGTGTCGGTCAGCTCGTCGATCCCGGGCCTCAACGCCGCCGCATTCCAGCCGCTGCTCGCGCCGGTCGCCGACCGCGGCATCTACAACATCGCCGAGGTCGATCGCGTCATCCAGCGGATGACCTACCAGGCGGGCCAGGCCGGCTACGCCTTCGTCGAGATCCGCCCGCGGGTCACCCGCAACGAGGCCGCCCGCACCGTCGACATCAACTTCGAGATCCTCGAGGGCGACCGGGTCTTCATCGAGCGCATCGACATCACCGGCAACACCCGCACCCTCGACCGGGTCGTCCGCCGCCAGTTCCGCATCGTCGAGGGTGACGCCTTCAACGCCCGCGAGATCAACGCGGCGCAGGACCGCATCCGCGGCCTCGGCTATTTCGAGACCGCCAACGTCAACGTGCGGCCGGGCTCGTCCCCGGACCGGGCGCTGGTCGCGGTCGAGGTCGAGGAGCAGCCGACCGGCTCGCTCAGCCTCGGCGGCGCCTTCTCGTCGAGCGAGGGCCTCTCGGCGCAGATCAGCCTGACCGAGCGCAACTTCCTCGGCCGCGGCCAGACCCTCTCGGGCGCGGTCTCGGGGAGCACCGAGTTCAGCAACTACCAGCTCGGCTTCTTCGAGCCGGCGCTCTTCGACCGTGACCTGCTCGTCGGCTTCACGGCCTACTACCGCGACAGCAGTCTCGACGAGCAGTCGTGGGAAACCACCAACATCGGCTTCGAGCCCCGGATCGGCTTCCCGCTCAGCGAGAACGGCCGGCTGTCGCTGCGCTACCAGCTCTCGTCCGACGAGATCCGCGACGTCTCCGAGGACACCTCGCTCATCATCATCAACGAGGAAGGCAAGCAGATCACCTCGGCGATCGGCCTGACCTACACCTACGACCGGCGCAACTCGGTGGTCGACCCGACGGCGGGCTTCATCCTCACCGCGAGCCAGGATCTGGCCGGCCTCGGCGGCGACGTGCAGTACACAAAGACCGAGGGCACGGCCCGCGCCTACACGAGCCTCTTCGACGAGGACCTCGTCCTCTCGGCCGAGCTCGAGGGCGGCTACATCTACGCCAAGGACGGCACGCGCATCACCGACCGCTTCAACACCGGCGGCGACTCGTTCCGCGGTTTCGCCCGCAACGGCCTCGGCCCGCGCGACTTCTGCGGCGACCCCGACGAGGTGACCTGCCTTGCGCCCCAGGAGGACGAGGACGTCGACGACGCGCTCGGCGGCAACATCTTCAGCGTGCTCCGGCTGGACGCGAGCTTCCCGCTCGGCCTGCCGGAGGAGTACGGGATCTTCGGCGGCGTCTTCGCCGACGTCGGCTCGCTCTGGCAGCTCGACGACATCAACGGCAGCATGGGCCAGGTGGACGACACGTTCCACATCCGCTCCTCGGTCGGCGTCAGCCTCTTCGTCGACACCCCGCTGGCGCCGCTCAGGTTCAACTACGCGATCCCGATCCAGTACGAGGACTACGACGTCACCGAGCGCTTCCGCTTCTCGGTGCAGACCCGGTTCTGACGCCGTGGCGTCCGGCCGGCTCCGGCTCGCGCAGGCGCTCGTCGCCCTCGCCCTCCTCGCCGGCCCGGCGGCGGCGCAGGTCATCGGTGCGTCGCCGTTCCTCTACATCAACCAGGAGGCCATCCTGACCGGGTCGAAGGCCGGTCAGGCGCTGCTCGAGGAGGAGAGCCGCCAGCGCGACGCGCTGCGCACCGAGTCCCGCGCGCTCGACGCTTCCTTCGAGGAGGAGGAGCGCCGGCTGACCGAGCAACGCCCGACGCTGCCGCCCGCCGAGTTCCGCAAGCTCTCGGACGCCTTCGACACCCGGGTGGTGGAGGCGCGGCGCGAGCAGGACGCCCGCGCCAACGCGCTCGCGCAGGAGTTTGACCAGCGCCGCCGACAGTTCTACGCTGAGGTGGCGCCGATCCTGGTGACGCTGATGGACCGCTACGGCGCCAAGGCGATCTTCGACGAGAACAGTGTGCTCCTGGCAGACCAGTCGCTGAACATCACCGACGAAGTGATCGCCGAGATCGACGCCGGCACCACCGGGCCGGCGCCGGGCGGCAACGCGCCGCCGGCGCCGCCACCGGCCGAGGGGACGGACGGAGGAAACTGACGATGGGACTGGCGATCGATCCCGGGCTGCCCCAGGCGGACATCGCGACCATCAAGCGGATGATCCCGCACCGCTACCCGTTCCTGATGATCGACCGCGTCGTCAACATCGAGGTCAACCGCTACGCGGTCGGCATCAAGAACGTCACCGTCAACGAGCCGCATTTCGAAGGGCACTTCCCGGTTCGGCCGGTGATGCCCGGCGTGCTCGTCATCGAGGCGATGGCGCAGACCTCTGCGGTGCTGGTCGTCGAGACGCTGGACCTGATCGACAAGGACCTCCTCGTCTACTTCATGAGCATCGACAGCGCGAAGTTCCGCAAGGCGGTGACGCCCGGCGACACGCTGGAGCTGCACGTGACCGTGGCCCGCGGCCGCGGCAAGATCTGGAAGTTCACCGGCGAGGCGCGGGTCGGCGACACGCTCTGCGCCGAGGCCGAGTTCGCCGCGATGATCCTGACCCAGGCCGAGGCGAGCGCGAAAGGCTGAGCCATGCCGACCGACGCCGCCACGCAGGTACACCCCACCGCCATCGTCGAGGCCGGTGCCGAGATCGGCGCCGGCTGCCGGATCGGCCCCTACTGCGTCATCGGCCCGGAGGTGGTGCTCGGAGACGCGGTCGTCCTGCACAGCCACGTCGTCGTGGCCGGGCGCACCCGCATCGGCGCGGCGAGCGTCGTTTTCCCCTTCGCCTCGATCGGCCATGTGCCGCAGGACCTCAAGTTCCGCGGCGAGCCGGTCGAGCTCGTCATCGGCGCGCGCAACACGATCCGCGAGCACACGACGATGAACCCGGGCACCGCGGGTGGCGGCGGCGTCACCAGGGTCGGCGACGACAACCTCTTCATGATGTCGACCCATGTCGCGCACGACTGCATCATCGGCAGCCACGTCATCATGGCCAACAACGCGACCCTCGGCGGCCACTGCGAGGTCGGCGACTACGTGGTGCTGGGCGGCCTCGCCGCCGTCCACCAGCACGTCCGGCTCGGCCGCGGGGCGATGATCGGCGGGCTCGCCGGCGTCGCCGCCGACGTCATCCCGTACGGGTCCGTCCTCGGCGAGCGCGCCCGCCTCGCCGGGCTGAACCTCGTCGGGCTCAAGCGGCGGCAGGCGGCGCGCGACGACATCAACGGCCTGCGCGCGGCCTTCGGCGAGATGTTCGCGGGCGAGGGCAACCTGCAGGAGCGGGTGCGCCGCGCCGCCGAGCGCCATCCGGACAACCCGCTGGTGGCGGAGATCGCCGACTTCGTCGCGACAGCGTCCTCGCGCTCCTTCACGACCCCGGCGGACTGAGCCGCGCATGCCCGGCCAGGGGCTCGCCATCGTCGCGGGGCGCGGCGACCTGCCGCGACTCATCGCCGAGGACTGCGCCCGCCGCCGCCGGACCTACCGGGTGGTGGCCTTCGACGGCGTGCCGCTCGACTGGACCGAAGGCCACCCGGTGCTGCGCGCCGCCTTCGAGCGCCCGGGGCGGCTCTTCGCCGACCTGCACGCCGCCGGCTGCGGCGTCGTCACCTTCGCCGGCGGCCTCGCCCGGCCGGCGCTCCGGCTGCTGCGCTTCGATCTGACCATGCTGCGCCTCGCGCCGCGGCTGATCCGCGGCATCCGCTCCGGCGACGACGCGACGCTGCGCCTCGTCGCCGCCATCTTCGAGGCCGAGGGATTCGAGGTGCGCGCGCCGCACGAGATCCTGACCGACCTCGTGGCGCCCGCCGGCGTGCTCGGCCGGGTCGCCCCGGGCGCCGCGGACCGCGGCGACGCGGCGCGCGCCGCGGCTATCGTCGCCGCGCTCGGCGCCGTCGACGTCGGCCAGGGGGCGGTGGTGGCGCGCGGCATCTGCCTTGGGCTCGAGTCGATCCAGGGCACCGACGCGCTGCTCGATTTCGTCGCCCGCACGCCTGCGAACCTGCGGCCGGCCCGCGGCCGCGGTGTCCTCTTCAAGGCGCCGAAGCCGGGCCAGGACCGCCGGATGGACCTTCCGGCGATCGGGCCGGGAACCCTGCGCGCCGCCGCCGCGGCGGGCCTCGGCGGCGTCGCGATCGAGGCCGGCGGCGTGATGATCCTGGGTTGCGCCGAGGCGGTCGCCGCGGCCGACGCCGCCGGGCTTTTCCTCTGGGCACGCCCGCCCGAGACTCAGGAGGGGACGGCGACCGACTTCTTCGCGCGCGGCGGCGGCTTGTAGGGCGCCATTCCGGCGCGGGCGAGCGCGTCAGCGCGCTCGTTCTCCGGGTGACCGGCGTGGCCCTTGATCCAGTCCCACGCCACGCGGTGGCGGGCGGCGGCGGCGTCGAGGCGGCGCCAGAGGTCCTCGTTCTTGACCGGCTTGCGCTCGGCCGTCAGCCAGCCGTTCGCCTTCCAGCCGTGGATCCAGCGGGTGACTCCGTCGCGCAGGTAGGCGCTGTCGGTCACCACGGTCAGCTCGGCCGGCCGCTCGAGCGCCTCGAGCGCGGCGATCGCCGCCATCAGCTCCATCCGGTTGTTGGTGGTCATCGCCTCGCCGCCCGAGAGCTCGCGCTCCCGCAGCACCCGCGCGCCGTCACGGGCGACGAGCACCACCCCCCAGCCGCCCGGCCCCGGGTTGCCCGAGCAGGCGCCGTCGGTATAGGCGACGATCTCATGCGGCATAGGCGGCCGGCGTTAACGATTCAATCCTGACTGTTTTACTGGCCATATGCATTCCATACGCATTCCATATGAGTTCCATACGGTGCGGATCCTCGTAAACCTTTGATATCGTCAGCCATAGAGCGCCCCGACCAGCAGGCACGCGATCACCCCCGCCGTCAGCGGCAGGCGCAGGGTCAGCCAGTAGTCGGGCGCCACCCCGGCGCGCTGCGCGGCGACGTCGATCGCCTGCAGCACCGCGAAGCCGAAGGCGAGCCAGACGCAGGACAGCGCCGGGCTCGGCCGGATCGCCAGCGCCGCGATGACCGCCGGCACCGCCGACGCGGCCAGCACCAGCAACCGCGGCGCCCGGCCCGGCGCCGAGGCGAAGCCCCAGAGGCAGCCGCCCATGAAGCCGAGGATCGCCGCGCCGAAGCGCTCGAGGATCACCACCCCGCCGGCGGCTTCGGACGGAAAGAGCCCGAAGGTCGGCCAGGTGCCGGGTTCCGAGACGACCATCAGCACCGCGTAGAGGAACGGCAGCAGACCGGCGGCGCCGACCGCCAGCGCCGGCAGCGGGATGCGGCTCATGCCATCTTGGCCCGGAGCACGCGCGGCACCTTGAACTCGACGCTCTCGCGCGCCGTCTCGACCAGCCGCTCGGTCACCTCGAAGCGGGCGCGGAAGGCGGCGATGACCTCCTCGACCAGCACCTCGGGCGCCGAGGCGCCGGCCGTGATCCCGACCGCCCGCGCGCCGTCGAGCGCTCGCCAGTCGATGTCGGCCGCCCGCTGCACGAGCTGCGCATAGCCGCAGCCGGCCTTGCGCCCGACCTCGACCAGCCGCTGCGAGTTCGACGAGTTGGGCGCGCCGATGACGAGCAGCGCGTCGATCTGCGGCGCCATCGCCTTCACCGCTTCCTGGCGGTTGGTGGTGGCGTAGCAGATGTCCTCGCGGGCCGGCCCGACGATCGCCGGAAAGCGCGCGCGCAGCGCCGCGACCACCTCGGCGGTGTCGTCGATCGACAGCGTCGTCTGGGTGATGTAGGCAAGCCGGGCGGGGTCGCGCGGGGCGATCGCCGCCACGTCGGCCGCCGTCTCGACCAGGATCACGGCGCCCGGCGGCAGCTGGCCCATGGTGCCGATCACCTCCGGGTGGCCCGCATGGCCGATCATCACCATCTGCAGGCCGGCCTCGTGATGGCGCTCGGCCTCGCGATGAACCTTGGAGACCAGCGGGCAGGTGGCGTCGACGTAGAGCATCTGCCGCGCCTCGGCCTCGGCGGGGACCGACTTCGCCACCCCATGCGCCGAGAACACCACCGGCCGGTCGGGCGGGCACTGGCCGAGCTCCTCGACGAATACCGCGCCCTTGGCGCGCAGCCCGTCGACGACGAAGCGGTTGTGCACGATCTCGTGGCGGACATAGACCGGCGCGCCCCACTTCTCGAGCGCCATCTCGACGATCTTGATCGCCCGGTCGACGCCGGCGCAGAAGCCGCGCGGCGCGGCGAGGTAGAGGGTCAGGGGCTCGGGCATCGGTCGTATCCGGTCGGCCGGAAACTGTTCCGGCGGGGCGCGGGGAATACAGCCGCAATCGGCGCCGAGGTCAACCCGCGCGGCCGCATTTCCGACGCGCAGGCGACCATTCAAGCGCTCATCGAATGTGGTGTCGGAGATGGTCGTCCGGGCCCGCACTCGAAGATGGCTACGCGGCGATACGCTCGGTCAGGTCCGCAAGCCCGATGTGGCCGACGCAGGCGCCGCTCCCCGGCTGCATCTCGCCATTTTCCAGCGCCGACGCGTAGATGAACGCCGGATCGGCTTCGATGCGCTGCCTCAATGCCGCGAGCTTCGGCCAGCGTCCCTTGTCGGCCACCTCATGGAGGTCCAGCCACCGTGCGACGCCGATCAGGATGCCATCGGCAAGTGTCGGATGGTCGGCAATCAGAAATCTTGCGTCGCCGATCATTTCCTCGAGCCTGTCGTGGCGCTCGATCACGCCGTCGCGGCCCCATTCCCGAAAGGCCGACTGCATTGCCGGATCGGGCGGCACCATCTCCATCGCCGCCCACAGCGGGCCGAACGCGCCGGTGAAGCCGGTGTTGATGAACGCCATGACCTGATGCATCAGGTCGGCCTCGCGGGACCGCGGATCGAAGCTGATCCGCCGCTCGGTGTCCCGCGCTTCGAGCCAGGCGGCGATCGCCATGGTTTCGGTCAGCACCCTGCCGTCGTCGGTGATGAACGCGGGCGTCTCGACGCGCGGGTTGATGTTCCGGTAGGATGGCTCGCGCATCTCGCCGAGCATGTCGACGCGACAGAGCCTGTAGGGCCGCGCCAGCCATTCGAGCGCGGCAACGAGCCCGAGGGAGCTTCCGGACGGGAAGCCGTACAGGAGGATGGGTTCCATGTTCTTGGTCTCCGTGATTTCCGGGATCACGCCGCGCAGCGTAGGCAGACTTTAGCGGGCCGCTGCGCCCAGTAAAATTACGCACCTTTTCGTAACCAGGAGCGACCCATGAAGACGCTGGTTTCCCGTTGCCCGATCGAGGAGGTAATGCAGATCCTCAGCGGCCGCTGGCCGACGCTGCTGATCTACTACCTGCAGGAAGGCACCAAACGGTTCAGCGACCTTCGTCGGGACAATCCGACGATCTCCCACAAGATGCTGACGCTGGAGCTACGCAAGCTCGAGGATGCGGGCATCGTCGAGCGGACCGAGTTCGATGGCTATCCGCTTCGCGTCGAGTACGATCTGACCCCCGCCGGAGAGCGGCTGGTCCCGCTCATCGATGCGTTGGGCGCGTGGTGGGACGCGACCGAGGGCGCTGATCGGCCAAAGGCCGGTGCCGGCGCGCATTCCGCACCGAGGTAGCCGGGCAGCCTCGCGCCTTACGGCCAGTCGTCGCCGCGGGCCAGCGCGGCGCGGATCGCCGCGCCGTGCTCGTCGAGGCGGGGCGGCGGCAGCTCGGCGGCGGTCTCGGCGGCGGAGAAGCGCAGCGGGCTGCGCGGGCTGCGCGAGCCGGCGATCTCCTGCACGATCCCGCGCGCGACGGCCTGCGGCTCGGCGAAGGCCTCGGCGACGGTGTTGATCGGCCCCGCCGGAACGCCGGCCGCCTCCAGCGCCGCCAGCACCTCCGCCCGCGGCATCGCGGCGACCCGCGCCCCGAGCGCCGCCACCAGCGCGCCTCGGTGGGCGAGGCGGTCGCGGTTGGCGGCAAAGCGCGGCTCGCGGTGGAGGTCGAGCCCCAGCGCCTCGCAGAGGCGGACGAACTGGCCGTCGTTGCCGCAGGCGACGACGAGGGGCGCGTCCGCCGCCTCGAAGACCTGATAGGGCGTGATGTTCGGGTGGGCGTTGCCCATCCGGCGCGGCACGACGCCGCCGGTCAGGTAGTTGGCGGCCTGGTTGGCGAGGACGGCGAGCTGGGTGTCGAACAGGCTGAGGTCGATCCACTGGCCTTGCCCGGTGCGGTCGCGCATCCGCAGCGCGGCGAGGACACCGACAATCCCGTATAGCCCGGTGAAGAGGTCGGCATAGGCGACGCCCGGCTTCTGCGGCGGGCCGTCCGGCTCGCCGGTCAGGTCCATGATGCCTCCCATCGCCTGGATGATGAAGTCGTAGCCGGCGCGCGGCGCCGCCGGCCCGTCCTGGCCGAAGCCGGTCACGGAGACATAGACGACGGCCGGGTTGCCGGCCGCGACCGACGCATAGTCGAGCCCGAAACGGGCGAGGCCGCCGACCTTGAAGTTCTCGATCACGACCTCCGCCGCGCCGGCGAGCCGGCGGGCGAGCGCGAGGTCGGCGGCATCGGCGAAATCGAGGACGATCGCCCGCTTGCCGCGGTTGCAGGCGTGGAAGTAGGCGGCCGAGCCGTCGGCGGCGAAGGGCGGGCCCCAGCCGCGGGTCTCGTCGCCGGCCGGCGCCTCGACCTTGATGACGTCGGCGCCGAGGTCGGCCAGCGTCTGGCCGATCCAGGGGCCGGCGAGCACCCGCGCCAGCTCCAGCACCCGCAGCCCCTCCAGCGGTCTTTCCGGCATGCGCACCTCCTGCCGACGCGATTGGGGGGCGACACCGCGCCGAGGTCAAGCAGGGTTCGCGGCCGCATGCCCGTCGGGAGCGGCCACGGTTTGACGCCTTGCGGGGGCGAGTGCGGCAGCCTACATCGGGGCGATGGACGATCCCCTGACCTCTGTTGCGCAAGCGCGACCGCGTCACCGTGCTGCGCCTCGAGGGCGTGATCGGCAGCGGCCCGCGGCTCGGCGCGCCGGCGCTGACCGATGCCGGGCTCGCGCCGCTGGTCGAGGCCGCCTTCCGGCGCGGGCGGCCGAAGGCGGTGGCGCTGGCGATCAACTCGCCCGGCGGCAGCGCCGGCGCAGTCGAGCCTGATCGCGGCCCGGATCCGCCGGCTCGCCGACGAGAAGAAGGTCCCCGTCCATGCCTTCGTCGAGGACGTCGCGGCGTCGGGCGGCTACTGGCTGGCGACGGCGGCGGACCGGATCCATGTCGACGCGAACAGCATCGTCGGCTCGATCGGCGTGATCTCGGCTTCCTTCGGGTTCCAGGAGCTGATCGCGCGGTACGGCATCGAGCGGCGGGTGCACACCGCGGGCGAGGACAAGAGCATGCTCGACCCGTTCCGTCCCGAGCGGGCGGAGGACGTCGAGCGGCTGAAGCGGCTGCAGGCGCAGATCCACGACAACTTCATCACGCAGGTCAGGGCGCGGCGCGGCGACCGGCTGACCCGCGACGACCTCTTCACCGGCGAGTTCTGGCTCGGGCGGCAGGCGGTCGAGACCGGGCTCGCCGACGGCATCGGCCACCTGGTGCCGGTCATGCGCGAGCTCTACGGCGACAAGGTGCGCTTCGGGGTGATCGCGCCGCGCCGGCCGCTGTTCCGCCGGCTCGGCCTGCCCGGCGTCGGCGAGGCGCTGGACGCGATCGAGGCGCGGGCGCTCTGGACCCGATACGGGCTGCCGGCGCGATGATCGTGCGGCTGGCGGTGATTCTCCTGGTGGCGGTGGCGATCGCGAGCTTGATCGGCCGGTGGCGGCGGCCGCGCGTGGGCGCGCGGCGCCCGGGGGCAGTGGTCCAGGCGGCGTGGAAGTGCCCGGACTGCGGCGCCTACGTCTTCGGCAGCCAGCCCGAGCCCTGCGCCCGGCCCGAATGCCGGTTCCGAGGCAAGGCGTGACCGACGCGGCGCTCGTCACCGGCGGCGCGCAGCGGATCGGCGCGGCCCTGGTGCGCCGGCTTGCGGCGCGCGGCGCCGACGTGGCCATCCACTGCTTCGGCAACCGCGAGGCTGCCGAAGCGCTGGCCGACGAGATCCGCGCCGCCGGCGTGCGGGCGGCGGTGCTGGAAGCCGACCTCCTGGACCGGCCGGCGACGGCTGCGCTCGTGCCGGCGGCCGCCACGGCGCTCGGCCGCCCGCTGACGGTGCTGGTCAACAACGCGTCGATCTTCGAGCGCGACACCATCGCGACGGCGACCTGGGAGAGCTGGGACCGCCACATCGGCTCGAACCTGCGCGCGCCGTTCGAGCTGACCCAGGCCTTCGCCGCGCAGGCGCCCGCGGCGGGACGCGATGCCGCCGGCGAGCCGATCGCCCGCGCCAGCGTCATCAACTTGATCGACCAGCGGGTGCGGAAGCTCACTCCGGAGTTTGCCACCTATACGATTGCGAAGGCGGCGCTCTGGACGCTGACCCGGACGGCGGCGCAGGGGTTGGCGCCGGACGTGCGGGTGAACGCGATCGGTCCTGGCCCGACCCTGCGCGGGGCCCGGCAGACCGAGGACCATTTCGCCGCGCAGCGCGCCGCGACCGTGCTCGGCCGCGGCACCGGCCCGGAGGAGATCGCGGCGGCGTTCGCCTTCATCCTCGACGCCCCTGGGCTGACCGGGCAGCTCCTCTGCATCGACGGAGGTCAGCATCTCGGGTGGCAGACCCCCGACGTGCTGGGAGTTGAATTGGTCTGCCCCCTGAAAAGTGGCCCTCCCTGAAGTAGGCTTTCAGCCTTTGGAGGATGCCAGGAATGCCGCAGAAGAAGCACAAGCCCGAGGAGATCGTCGCGAAGCTGAGGCAGGTCGACGTGCTGTTGTCGCAGGGCCGTCCGGTTGCGGATGCGATCCGCGCGATCAGCGTGACGCCGTTCACCTACTACCGGTGGCGCAGGGAGTTTGGCGGGCTGAAGTCGGACCAGGTGAAGCGGCTGAAGGACCTCGAGAAGGAGAACGAGCGGCTGCGGAAGGCAGTCTCCGATCTGACGCTGGAGAAGCTGATCCTCCGCGAGGCCGCCTCGGGAAACTTCTGAGCCCCGCCCGCCGTCGCCGCTGCATCGATCACGTCATGGCGAAATTCGACGTGTCCGAGAGGCTGGCGTGCCGCGTGCTGGGGCAGCATCGCTCGACGCAAAGAAAGGCGCCGAAAGGGCGTGCCGATGATGCGGCGCTCACCGCCGACATTGTCGCGCTGGCGACCGAGTACGGTCGCTATGGCTACCGCCGGATCACCGCAATGCTGCGGGCGGCCGGCTGGGCGGTGAACGTCAAGCGGGTCGAGCGCATCTGGCGTCTGGAGGGGCTCAAGGTGCCGAGGAAGCAGCCCAGGAAGCGGCGGCTCTGGCTGAATGACGGCTCCTGCGTGCGGCTTCGGCCCGAGCGACCCAACCATGTCTGGTCATACGACTTCGTCGAGGACCGCACCCACAACGGCAGGAAGTTCCGCATGCTGAATGTCATCGACGAGTTCACCCGTGAGTGCCTGGCGATCCGGATCGACCGGAGGCTGAAGTCGACGGACGTCATAGACGTCCTGTCGGACCTCTTCATCCTGCGTGGCGTTCCGGGCCATGTCCGTTCCGACAACGGTCCCGAGTTCATCGCCAAGGCCGTACGAGAGTGGATTGCCGCGGTTGGGGCCAGGACCGCGTTCATCGAGCCCGGAAGCCCTTGGGAGAACGGCTACTGCGAGAGCTTCAATTCCAAGCTCCGAGACGAGCTGCTGAACGGGGAGGTGTTCTACAGCCTCGCCGAGGCGAGGATCATCATCGAGAGCTGGCGACAGCACTACAATACACAGCGCCCGCATTCGAGCCTCGGCTACAAGCCACCGGCGCCCCCCGCCGTGCTCTGGCCGGCTGAGCCGCGCCCATCAACCATGGCCGCTAAGCCCACCATGCATTAGATTTCGACCCGGGCCACCTATTGGGGGCAGGCCACTCTAGCCCAACGGGTCCCGATTGGGCATATGCGTTGACTTTTCCACCTCCGCCAGGCTCGTCACATTTGTGTGTTGATTTTGTCAATGATTCCAGAAATTTATTCTATCATCGCGAAATTGCCCCTGAAATCAGATGGTTGCGATTTTGCCTAGAATTTAATCAAACCGAGAAACGGTCTTGTTTTGCAGGGGAATTGCGGGAAGCCGCGAGCTTTTCCCCAGGGTTGTCCACAGATATCGTGGACAGGATTCCGCTTGAATTCGGTTGCGCTTCCGGGCAGGCGAGGGGAGAATCAAGTATGCGGAAAGACGGGCAGGCAAGAGTTGGCGAGGGCCGCGGCTTCGACGAGGACGGCGCGGCGGCCGGTCCGGTTCGGGCCGGCCACGCCGTGATCCGCGACTATCTGCGCCGCCTCGACGAGCGGCCGGGTGTCTATCGGATGCTCGATGCGCGGGGCGACGTGCTTTATGTCGGCAAGGCGCGAAACCTCAGGAAGCGGGTCGCGGCCTATGCCAAGCCCTTCGGGCACAGCTCGCGCATAGCGCGAATGATCGCGGCGACGGCGGGGATGATGTTCCTCACGACCGATAGCGAGATCGAGGCGCTGCTGCTCGAGCAGAACCTGATCAAGCAGCTCAAGCCCCGCTACAACGTGTCGCTCCGCGACGACAAGAGCTTCCCCAACATCCACGTCACCGCCGACCATGCGTGCCCGCAGATCAGGAAGCACCGCGGGCTGCGCAAGGAGCCGGGGCGCTACTTCGGGCCCTTCGCCTCGGCGGGGAGCGTGAACCGGACCCTCAACCAGCTGCAGAAGGCGTTCCTGCTGCGCTCGTGCTCGGATTCGATGTTCGAGAGCCGGACCCGGCCCTGCCTGCTCTACCAGATCAAGCGCTGCAGCGCGCCCTGCGTCGGGCTGATCGGCGCGGCCGAGTACGCGGCGCTGGTCGAGGACGCGGTCATGTTCCTGTCGGGCAAGTCGACGCGGGTCCAGGAGCAGCTCGCCGACACGATGGCCGAGGCGAGCCGGCGGATGGAGTTCGAGCGGGCGGCGGCGCTGCGCGACCGCATCCGGGCGCTGACCAACGTGCAGGCGAACCAGGGCATCAACCCGGAGGGCGTCGCGGAAGCGGACGTGGTGGCGCTGCACCAGGAGGGCGGCCATGCCTGCGTGCAGGTCTTCTTCATCCGCGCGCACCAGAACTGGGGCAACCGCGCCTACTTTCCCCGGACCGGGTCCGGGGCGGAGCCGGGGGAGCTCCTCGAGGCCTTCCTCGGGCAGTTCTACGGCAGCAAGACGCCGCCGCGGGTGATCTTGACCAGCCATCCACCGGACAACGCCGACCTCTTGTCCGAAGCGCTGACCGGCCAGCTCGGGCGCAAGGTGACGATCGTGCAGCCGCAGCGCGGCGAGAAGGCGGGGCTGGTCGAGCAGGCGGCACGCAACGCCCGCGAGGCGCTGGCGCGCCGGATGGCGGAGAGCGCGAGCCAGACGGCGCTGCTCGAGGGCATTGCCGACAAGTTCGGGCTGGACGGAGCGCCGGAGCGGATCGAGGTCTACGACAACAGCCACATCATGGGGACGAACGCGGTCGGCGGCATGATCGTCGCGGGGCCCGACGGGTTCCTGAAGTCGCAGTACCGCAAGTTCAACATCCGCGCGACCGACCTCGTGCCGGGCGACGACTTCGGCATGATGCGCGAGGTGCTGACCCGGCGCTTTTCGCGGCTGGCCAAGGAGGATCCGGACCGGCAGTCCGAAGCCTGGCCCGACCTCGTCCTGATCGACGGCGGCGCCGGACAGGTGGCGGCGGCCTGCGCGGCGCTCGCCGAGCTCGGCATCGACGAGGTACCGATCATCGGCGTCGCAAAGGGCGTCGATCGCGACGCCGGCAAGGAGGAGTTCCACCGCCCCGGCCAGCCGCCGATGGCGCTCGGCCACCGGGATCCGGTACTCTACTTCATCCAACGGCTGCGCGACGAGGCCCACCGCTTCGCGATCGGGGCGCACCGGGCGAAGCGGGCGGCGCAGACCCGCGCCACGCCGCTCGACGAGGTCCCCGGCGTCGGCGCCGTGCGCAAGCGGGCGCTGCTCGCGCATTTCGGCTCCGCGAAGGCGGTGAGCCGCGCCGGCCTCGCCGACCTGAAGGCGGCGCCGGGCATCTCCGACACGCTCGCGGAGGCGATCTACGGCTTCTTCCATGGCGGAGGGTGACAGGCTATACGGGCGCTGACGACGCCGCCCCCGGAGTGCTCGCGCCGATGCGCTGGACCATCCCGAACATCCTGACGGTGCTCCGGCTGCTTGCGGCCCCGGGGGTGGCGTTCGCCTTCGTGATCTTCGACCGGCCCTACGCCGACTGGTTCGCCTTCACCCTCTTCATCCTGGCGGCGCTGACTGACTACGTCGACGGCAAGCTGGCGCGAGCCTGGCAGCAGGAGTCCAACTTCGGCCGCATGCTCGACCCGATCGCCGACAAGGCGATGGTGGTGATCGCGCTGGCGGTGATCGTCGGCCTCTGGGGACTGAAGTCACTGATTCTGGTGCCTGTCGCGTTCATCCTCCTGCGCGAGGTGTTCGTCTCGGGGTTGCGCGAGTTTCTCGGTGCCAAGGCCAACCTGCCGGTGACCTACCTCGCGAAGTGGAAGACCACCGCACAGATGGTGGCGATCCCGGTGCTGCTGCTCGCGGGAGTCTTCGAATGGGACCGGCGGCACAACACCCCCTGGGTCAGCGACTGGTTCCACGACTGGGCCGGCTGGGTGCTGTCGAACGGCGGGCTGGTGCTGATCTGGGTCGCCGGCATCCTCACGATCCTGACCGGCTACGACTATTTGGTGAAGGCCCTGCCTTTCCTCAGGGACCACAAGCGATGACGCTGACGGTGCGCTATTTCGCCTGGCTGCGCGAGCGGGTCGGCGAGCCGTCGGAGGAGGTCGAGACCACCGCCGGGACGGTGGCCGAGCTCGTCGACGAGCTCAGCGGCCGCGACGAGCGCCACGCACTCGCCTTCGCCGACCTGCGGGCGGTGCGGGTCGCGGTCGACCAGGAGCTCACCGACATGGCGGCGCCTCTCGACGGCGTGCGCGAGGTGGCGTTCTTCCCGCCGATGACCGGAGGCTGAATGGCGGTCCGGGTCCAGCGCGAGGACTTCGACCTCGGCGCCGAACTCGCCGCGCTCAGCGCCGGGCGCCGCGACATCGGGGCGCTGGTGAGCTTCTCCGGCCTTGTGCGCGACAGCGGCGGGCTCGCCGCGATGGAGCTCGAGCACTACCCGGGCATGACCGAGAAGGCACTCGCGGGGATCGAGGCCGAGGCGCGACGGCGCTGGGCGCTCGAGGCGTGCCTGATCATCCATCGCTTCGGGCGCCTGACGCCCGGCGAGCAGATCATGATGGTCGCCACCGCCTCGGCGCACCGGGGGGAGGCCTTCGCTGCGGCGGAGTTCCTGATGGACTATCTGAAGTCGCGTGCGCCGTTCTGGAAGAAGGAGTCTATGACCGACGGCACCCGCTGGGTCGAGGCGCGCGAGGCCGACGCGGCGGCGCTCGACCGCTGGCGGTGACCGGTCCACGTCGGATCAGGGCAGCGACGGCATCTCGATCCGCGCGCCGGTGACCGACCAGCCGCCGTCGGCGGCGACGACGACGCCGTTGACGTAGCCTGCCGCCTCGGAGCCGAGGAAGAGACAGGCCCGGGCCACGTCATCGGGCGTGCCCCAGCGGCGCAGCGGCACCTCGCGCGTCACCCGGTCCTGCGCCTCCGGCGTCGGCGCGAGGCGGGCCATGCCCTCGGTTCCGGCGATCGGGCCGGGCACGACGCCGTTGACGCGCAAGCCCTCCGGCCCCCATTCGATCGCGAGGCAGCGCGTGACCATGTCGACGCCGGCCTTGGCGGCGCAGACATGCACCTGGAAGGCGGAGGCGATCGATGCCTGGGGAGCGGAGATGTTGATCAGGCTGCCGCCGGGCCGGCGCATGTGCGGATAGGCGGCCCGCATGACGTGGAAGGTGCCGAGGAGGTCGATGTCGATCACCGCCTTGAAGCCGTTCGGGCTGAGGTCGCGGGCCAGCGCCGGGAAGTTGCCCGCCGCCCCGGACACCAGGACGTCGATCGGGCCAGCGGCGGCGGCGAAGCCGTCGAGCGCCGCAGCGACCGCCGCCGGGTCGCGCACGTCGAACCGGTAGCCGAGCGCCGGGCCGGCGGCGCTGCCGAGCCCGGCCACGGCGGCGTCGATCTTTTCCTGCCTGCGGCTGCCGACACCGAGGCGGGCCCCGGCGGCGGCGAACGCGCGGGCGATCCCGAGATTGATGCCACTGGTGCCGCCGGCGACGAAGACGTTGCAGCCGGTGTAGTCGAACGTGGCCTTCATCGCGTCCTCCGCCGGGCGGCTCTCACCGCGTGCCGTCGCCGCCGTCCTTACGCCTCGTCGTCGTCGTCGTCCGGCGAGGGCGCGAGGTTGAAGAGGCTCTCGGCATCGGCCTTGGCCGCCTCGGGCGACAGCCGGTCGTCCTTGCGGCCGGCGCCGAGCTTGAAGTTCTCGAGGCCGGAGATCGACGAGGGCAGCCGCGGCTCGGGGTCCATCGTCAGAGACTGCTCGGTCGAGACAAGCTTCATCCGCTCGGCGTCGCTCATGACCCCGCCCTCGGCGGCGGACTTCTTCACCGCCTTGGCGACGGCGGCATCGAGCTCGCTCTGCTTGGAGAGGCCGAGCGCGACCGGATCGACGGGGCTGACGTTGGCGATATTCCAGTGGCTGCGGTCCCGGATCGACTGGATGGTCGGCTTGGTGGTGCCGACGAGCTTGGCGATCTGGCCGTCGGAGAGCTCCGGGTGGAATTTGACCAGCCAGGCGATCGCCGCCGGCCGGTCCTGCCGCTTGGAGAGTGGAGTGTAACGCGGACCCTTGCGCTTCATCTCGCCCTCGGCGGCGGGGTTGTGGTAGAGCCGGAGCCGGTAGCTCGGGTCGCCCTCGCCGCGGCGGATCTCCTCGGCGGTGAGCTGGCGGTTGGCGACCGGGTCGAATCCCTTGATGCCCTGCGCCACCTCGCCGTCGGCGATGCCGTTCACCTCGAGCTCGTGCAGCCCCGTGAACTCGGCGATCTGCCGGAAGGTCAGCGTCGTGTTTTCGACCAGCCAGACGGCGGTCGCCTTTTGCATCAGTGGAAGCGCCATGGCGGGATCCCTTTCGTCGAACAAGCCTCTCCCGGTGCCGAAAACTCGGCTGCGCCGGAGCGCGAAGGTCGGTTTTCGCGGGAGGATCGACCGGGTATATAATGCGGATGCACGCGATGATAAAGTGGTTTTCGCCGGCCCTGCTCAGCGTCGCGCTCGCGGCTCCGGCGGCGTGGGCGCAGGGGTTCGACTACTACGTGCTCGCGCTGACCTGGACGCCGAGCTGGTGCGCCGCCGAGGGCGACGCTCGCGACGATCAGTGCGACCCGAACCGCGACCTCGGCTTCACCCTACACGGGCTCTGGCCGCAGTACGAGGAGGGCTGGCCCGAGGACTGCACCACCGACGCCGCCGACCCGTCACGGCGCGAGACCGCGGCGATGGCCGACATCATGGGCTCGGGCGGGCTCGCGTGGTACCAGTGGAAGAAGCACGGCCGCTGCGCCGGCCTCTCCGCCCGCGACTACTTCGCGCGCGCCCGGCGGGTCTATGGCGCGCTCGACCTGCCGCGGCCGGAGGCGGGGCGCGCCACCGCCGCGGCGGTGGAGGCGGCGGTCCTCGCGGCGAACCCGGCGCTCAGCCCGGACGGCGTGATCGTGACCTGTCGCGACAGCCGGATCGCGGAGGTGCGGGTCTGCCTCACGCCCGAGCTCGCGCCGCGCGCCTGCGCGGCGGATGTCGCCGACGACGCCTGCCGGCAGCGGTCGGCGCAGGAGATGCCGCCGATCCGGTAGCGCGCGTCCTCAGCGGAGCCGCCGGGCAGCGAGGCGCTTACGAAGCAGGGTGGGCGCGCGGCCGTCGATGGCGGCGAGACCGAGGCCGATCAGCGCCATGCCGGCGAGGTGGCGCGGCGTCAGCACCTCGCCAAGCACTGCGACGCCGAGGAGGATCGCCGTGGCCGGGACGAGGAAGGTGACGAGCAGCAGGTTCGTGGCGCCCACCCGCGCGAGCAGGCGGAAGTAGACGACGTAGGCAAGCGCGGTGGAGAGCGCGGCGAGCCCGACCAGCGCGGCGATGACGGCCCGGCCGGGCGGCGGCAGCGCCCAGGGGCGGTCGACCGCGAGGGCGAGCGGCACGAGGACGAGGCTCGCGGCCGTCATCTGGCCGGCGGCGCTCGCCAGCGGCGGCAAGCCGAGGCCGGGCAGCCGCCGGCCGTAGATGCCGGCGAGCGCGTATGAGAGCGCAGCGCCGAGGCAGGCGAGCTCGGCGAGCCGGTGCGCGCCGAGCCCGGCGGTGCCGAGCATCGCCGCGACCCCGCCGAGGCCGACCAGCACGCCAGCGAGGCGGGCGGGCGTGAGCCGCTCGTCCGCGGTCAGCCCGTGCGCGAGCAGCACGGTGAAGAGCGGCGTGCTCGCGTTCAGGATCGCCGCGACACCGGAGGTGATCTGGCTCTGGCTCCAGACGATCAGCGTGAACGGGACGGCGTTGTTAAGGAGGCCCATCACCAGGATCGCGCGCAGCGCCGCCGGCTGGCGCGGAAGGGCGAGGCCGAGCGTCCGCAGCACGGCGAGGAGGATCGCCGCCGCCAGCGCGACGCGGACCGCGACGACCGTGAGCGGCGGCAGCGCCGCCACCGCCACCTGGTTGAAGAAGAAGGAGCCGCCCCAGAGCACCGAGAGGAAGAGGAGGAGGGCCCAGTCGCGCGGGCTCATGGTCGGGCGAGGCGGTGGCATCAGCGACTCCGGCAGGTCTGGTGGCTCGTCACCTAGCCGGCCGCGGCCGGCGAGGCATTCCGGATCCTGCGCAATTCTGCGCGTTGCGGCGGCGCGCGGCGCGGCCTAGTGTCGGCCGCATGCATGCAGGAGACAACGTCGAGTTTGTGGAGCCGCGGCGGTCGGGGATCGGTGCGCTGCACCAGATGGCCGGCGATCTGGTGATCCGCGTCGCCAGGGTGTTCCGGCCGCAGCTCAGCCTCGGGGTGCGGCTCTTGGCGCTCGACGACGACGGGCGGGTGTTCCTGGTGCGGCATTCCTACCTGCCCGGGCTGCACATGCCGGGCGGTGCCGTCGATGCGGACGAGACCTGCCGGGCGGCGGCGGAGCGCGAGGCGCAGGAGGAGGGCGGGCTCGAGCTTGCCGGGCCGTCGGAGCTCTTTCACGTCTACTCGAGCGGCGGGCGGGGCCACGTGGTGCTCTACGTGGCGCGCGGCGCGCGCCAGCCGAGGCCGGCGCGGCCGTCGCTCGAGATCGTCGCGGCCCGGTTCCATGCGCTCGACGCGCTGCCGGAGGGCGTCACCCCGGCGACGCGGCGGCGGCTCGCGGAGGTGCTGGGGGGCGCGCCGGTCTCCGACGACTGGTGAAGCGACGTCAAAGGTTTACGGGGATCCGTGCCATATGGAATTGATATGGAACCCGTATGGAATGCGTATGGCTAGTAAAACGGTCGGGATTAAATCGTTAACGCCGCTGCCCCGAGGTCAGGCGACGTCGAGGACGATCTTGCCGATGTGCGCGGAGCTCTCGAGGTAGGCGTGCGCCTCGGCGGCGGCCTCGAGCGGGAAGCTCCGGTCGATGATGGGCGCGATCCGGCCGGCGTCGAGCAGCGGCCAGACCTCGCGGCGGAGGTCGGCGGCGATGCGGGCCTTGGCCTCGATTGACTGCGGCCGGAGCGTCGATCCGGTGATGGTCAGGCGCTTGACCATGACCTGGGCGAAGTTGAGCTCGACCTTGGGGCCGCTCTGGTGGGCGATCATCACCAGCCGGCCGTCGAGCGCCAGCGCCCGGACGTCGCGCGGCAGGTAGTCGCCGCCGACCATGTCGAGGATCACGTCGACGCCGCGGCCATTGGTCGCGCTCCGCACCGCGTCGACGAAATCGGTCTCGCGGTAGTTGATGGCGAGCTCGGCGCCGAGGTCGCGGCAGGCTCGGGCCTTGGCCTCGGACCCGGCGGTGGCGAAGACGCGCGCGCCGCGGGCGGCGGCGAGCTGGATCGCGGTGGTGCCGATGCCGGAGGTGCCGCCGTGGACGAGGAAGGTCTCGCCGGCCTCTGAGGCGGCCGCGGCCGAAGACGTTGGACCAGACGGTGAAGAAGGTCTCGCAGAGCGCCGCCGGCCGCGCGCATGTCGAGCGGGCGCGGCACCGGCAGCGCGTGGTCCTGGTGGGTCAGCGCGTATTCGGCATAGCCGCCGCCGGGCAGCAGCGCGGTGACCGCGTCGCCGACCTGCCAGGTCGAGCCGCCGGGGCCGACGGCGGCGACCTCGCCGGCGACCTCGAGGCCCGGCAGGTCCGAGGCGTCCGGGGGCGGCGCGTAGGCGCCGCGGCGCTGCTGCACGTCGGGCCGGTTGACGCCGGCCGCGCGGACGCGGATCAGGATCTCGCCGGCCGCCGGCCGCGGCACCGGGCGGATCGCCGGACGCAGCACCTCGGGGCCGCCGGGCTCGGCGATCTCGACCACCCGCATCTCGGCGGGCAGGCTCACGCGGCGCGGCGGGTCTGGTGAGCGTAGTCCCAGTAGAGCGCCCGCGCCCGCGCCGCCATCCGGCCCGGGCCGAGCTCGCGCGCCTCGAAGCGGGTGACCGGCGTCACCTTGTTGGCGTTGCCGGTCAGGAAGATCTCGTCGGCGGCGGCGAAGTCGGCGACCGTCAGCGTGGCCTCGACGACCTCGACCCCGTCGGCGCGCAGGAGCGCGATCACCCGGGCACGGGTGATGCCGCTGAGGAAGGTGCCGTTGGCGGCCGGGGTCATCACCACGCCGTCCCGCACAAGGAAGACGTTGGTCGAGGCGGTCTCGGCGACGTTGCCGGCCTGGTCGAGCGAGAGCGCGTTCTGGAAGCCGCGGGCGCGGGCCTCGCGGACGATGCGGGCGTTGTTCGGATAGTGGCAGGCCGCCTTCGCCTCGCAGAGCGCCGCGTCGGGCGGCGGCCGGCGGAACGGCGAGACGGTCAGCGCCAGCGGGCCGGGCGTGGCGAACGGCAGCTCCTCGAGGCAGACGGCGAGAACGGTCGATTCGGGGATGGCGTCGATCAGCGCCGGCGAGGCCTCGCGCGACCACATCATCGGGCGGAGGTAGAGCGGGCGGTCGGTGCCGAGCCGGCCGATGCCCTCGCGGATCAGCGCCTCGATCTCGCGGGCGCCGAGCGGCGCGGCGAGGTCCATCGCCGCGGCCGAGCGCACCACCCGGTCGCAGTGCAGGTCGAGGTCGGGGGTGACGCCCTCGAAGGCGCGGGCGCCGTCGAAGACCAGCGTGCCCTGCCAGGTGCCGTGGTCGGCCGCGCGCATCACCGCCGGGTTGCCGGGATGCCACCGGCCGTCGAACCACGTCAGGATGCTGCCTCCGAAGGCCATACGCTCGCTCCTTCCCGGATTTGCCGGCCGGCGTCAGGGCCTGCGGCGCCACGACCCCGGCAGATCAGGGGGCGGAGTATCCCCGGGCGCGCGGACCCGGTCAAGGATCGCCTGCGGCCCTTTGAGCATCGCGGCGGCGATCGGGTTGCCGCGGATCTTCGCCTTCACCCCCTCGATCTGCATGACGTTGTCGATGCGGCGGCCGACGAACTCGCGGGTGGCCGAGGCGCCGGGGGTCTCGTCGCCGAGCCAGTAGAGGAGCGCCGATGAATAGACGGCGGAGAGCGTGGTGCGCTTCGAATACCAGTTGAAGTCGCGGCTGTCGTCGCCGAGCGCGGTCCAGATGGTGTCGGCGGTGTGCCAGATCGCGCGCGCGCCGTCGCTCGCGTGATGCGGCAGCGCGAAGAGCGCGACGCCGCGGCGGACCGCCTCGTGGTCGGGCGCCGAGAGCTCGAGCCGACGCATGATCGCGTGGGCGATGCGGTCGCGGAAGCGCAGGCCGAGCAGGTCGGCGCCGGCCAGGTCTTCGGCGAGGGCGGCGTCGCGGTCCCAGTGGTAGGCGAGCGCGAGGTCGACGCCGCCGCGCGGGAAGGCGAGGCGCGCGAGGTCGGCGTCGACGCCGGCATCCTCAACCGCGTGGGCGAGCGTCCGGTCGTTCCAGCCGTCGAAGGGAACATGCGGCAGCGCCGCCGCGATCACCGCCTTGCGGATCGCCGCGAGGTGGTCGTGCTCGGACATCGGAACTTCGCTCATGGCCTTGGCAACTCCCGCATTTTTATCGGTCCAACCTGTGGACAGCGCGACCGTCCCTCGCTATATAGCGCCTTCCTGCCGATTATCGAAACGCATGCAACCGGGAAGGTGGTGAAAGCTAAGTGCAGGTAATGGTTCGTGACAACAACGTCGATCAGGCGTTGCGCGCGCTCAAGAAGAAGCTGCAGCGCGAGGGCGTGTTCCGCGAGATGAAGCTCCGGCAGCATTTCGAGAAACCGTCCGTCAAGAAGGCCCGCGAGCGGGCCGAGGCCATCCGGCGAGCCCGCAAGCTCGCGCGCAAGAAGATGCAGCGCGAAGGCCTCCTCTGACCTCCTGACCGACCGACGGTCACGCCAAAGGCTGGGCGCCCCTTCGCGGGCGCCTTTCCGTTTCCGGGGTCGGGTTTTGGCCGCACCGGAAGCGCGCCGGTTGAGCCGTCCCGCCCGGGCCCCGAGCCCGGGCAGCGGCCGCCCGCCCCCCGGGGCGGCCGCTTACGCGGCCCCCCGCGGGCGTGCCGCTGCCCTTTTCGCTTGCGGATGCCGGGTTCGGGATGCGAGCGCGGGGGCGCGGGTTCCCATTTCCACGGCGTCCCCGGGCAGGGGCGGCCCGCACCGGACGACCGCGTCGGGCCCGTAGACGGTCCGGTCGTTCACCCTGACCGACGCGCCATCCGGTATGGCCTCGCAGGTCAGGCCGCGCGCACCGACAGCGTCGCGGAGGGCGATCGTGACGTTGAGCTTCGCACGGGAATGGTTCACGCGCTCCGGCGCCATCGCGACGACCGTACCATTGTCGAGCTCGTATCGCCCGGTGGGCTGTTCCAGGGCCCAGGCGATGAACTCGTCGGCGGTAAACTCGGTCTGCCTTGGCTGCTCCATCGCTCGGCCGTCACCTGTTTGAAGACGTACCATCCCTTCCTGGTTGGCGCGACACCGGCTCCGTTCTGGAGAAGGTCAGATGCCGAAGCCGTGCCGGACGAGGGCGATCGCGGCGAGGGCGATGCCGTAGACGAAGCCCGACACCACCGCGAGGCCGACGAGGCCGATGAGGCCGCCGGCGAGGACGGCGATGCCGTCGCGGCCGAGGAGGCCCACCGCCATCAGGACCAGCGCCATCCCCGGCAGCATGTTGCCGAACGGGATCGGCAGGAAGACGATGGTGGCGAGGAGCAGCCCCGCCGCGCCGATGAAGCGCTTGCCGGCGATGCCGGTCAGCGGCAGGAACCGCGGCCGGATCATCCGCTCGAGCCGGTGCAGCCGCGGCACGATCCGCGCCACCAGCGATTCGAAGCTCGTGCGGGCCAGCGAGCGCCGGCGCAGGAACTCGGGCAGCCAGGGGTGGCGCCGGCCGATCATCAGCTGGGCGGTCAAGAGGATCAGCGGCGCGCCGAGCACGGCCGAGATGCCGGGCAGCGCCACCGGCAGCACGTTCGGCGCGGCGAAGAGCACGATGAGCGGCCCGTAGGCACGGGCGTCGAAGGCGTCGACGAGATCGCCGAAGGAGACCCGCTCGCCCTTGGCCGCCTCGGCCATCGCGGTCAGGATGCCCGAGATCCGCCGGCCGCTACCGGCCGGCGCCGACGCGGGCGGGGGATCCGGGACGTGCGGGGTCGAGTCGGGCATGGCGTCCTGCACTCATCGAAGGCGGCCGCGGCGCGTCAGAAGCGGGGTGTGTCGCTGCGCTCCCAGTCGCGGTTCTTGCCGATGTCGTTCTCGTAGACGTAGTGGGTCTCGACGCCGGCGATCCGGGTGAAGTCCTCGCGCAGCGCCTCGGGGAAGAAGCTCGTGCGCACGTCCTCGAACGGCGGCACCGGCCGGAGCACGCCGGCGACGTCCACGCCGCAGAACATCTTCAGCGCCTGGCCCTGCGCCTGGGCGTTGGCGATCAGCTGGTCGGCCTGGGCGCGCGACACCGGCACCTTCTGCGCCTCGACGAAGTAGTCGAACCGGGCGTGGTAGCGCTCGTAGTAGTCGACGTAGCGCGGCGTCATGCCGTAGTGGATGTCGCCGCGCCGGGGCAGCGCGGGATGGGTGAAGGTGCCGGCCGGGTCGTAGAGCACCTGCTGGGAGCCGTTGATCAGGAGCCCGGAATGGGCCGAGCGGCCCGAGCTGGCGTTGACCATCGAGAGCAGTGTCACCGAGGGCGGCTCGGGGCTCTCGTAGCGCGCCAGCGCGATCGCGTCGGGGCTCGCCGGCTGATAGACCTCGCAGCCGGCCAGTACCAGGACGGCGGTGAGGAGAGAGAGGGTGCGCCGCATCCGTCTGCGTTCGGCGATGCGCCGTCAGGTGTTGAAGATCGCGAGGAAGATCAGCACCGCGATCGCCGCCGTGAAGACGTAGACCCAGAAGCGGATGAACGCCTCGAACGTCCGCTCGTGCTCGGCCACGTCGGACCCGCTGTGCTCGTGCTCGGCCATGCCTGACTCCTTCGCCCCGTCCGGGCCGGCGGCCCGGCCCGGTTCGGCAGGGTTCTAGCGCGAAGCGGCGTCGGTGTCAGGCACGAAATCGCGGCTCTGCCAGAGCCAGGCGCCGTCGGGTCCGAGCCGCCGGTCGGCCTCGCCCGCGCGGCGCAGGTGGTTGAGGTGGCCGACCGCCTCGGCGAGCGCCAGCCCGTACTCGCTAGCGCCGATGCTGCGGCCGTAGAGGACGCCGAAGCACTCCGTCGCGCGACGCGGCTCGGCGAGGAAGCGGCGCAGGCGATCGAGGCCGGCGGCGCCGTGCGCCGTGTACTCGGCGAGGCGGGCGGGCAGGCCGCGGAACGGCCGGCGGTGGCCGGGGAGCGCCAGGTGGCGCTCGTCGGCCAGCCCGGCGAGGCGGGCGGTTGCGGCGAGCCAGTCGCCGACCGGGTCGGCGTCGGGCTCGCTGGCGTGGACCCCGAGGTTCGGGGTGATGCCGGGGAGCATCTGGTCGCCGACGAGGACGAGGTCGTGGCCGATGCCCCAGAGCGTCGCCTGCTCCGGCGCGTGCCCGTGGCCGATCTCGACCCGCCAGCGCCGCCCGCCGGCGAGGATCTCCTCGCCCTCGACGATGCGCCGGTAGCCGAGCGGCATCGGCGCCACCAGGTCGGCGAAGTTGAAGGGCCGCGTCGCCGCCCGTTCCGCCAGAATCTCCGGGGGCATCCCCGCGCCGCGCCAGAAGGCGAGGGTCTCGGGCGTGGGGCGGTCCTGGACGTCGAGGGTCAGCATCCGCGCCGTCAGCCAGGCGGTCCGGGTGGCCCAGAGCTCGGCGCCGCGGGCCTGGAACCAGCCGACGAGACCGACGTGATCGGGGTGGTGATGGGTCAGGATGACGCGGGCGACCGGGCGCCTGGCGAGCGGCCCGGCGAGCAGCCGCTCCCAGAGCTCGCGGCAGGCGTCGGTGCCGAGGCCGGTGTCGACGATTGTCCAGGCGTCGCCGTCGTCGAGCGCATAGACGTTCAGGTGGTCGGGCCGGAACGGCAGCGGCAGCCGGAGCCAGAGCACGCCCTCGGCGATCTCGATCGCCCCGCCGGGGGGTGGCAGCTCGAGAAAGGGGTAGCGGACCAGGTCTGCAGCGCCCATTGTCAACAAATCAATCATTGCGCAGTCATGGGTTAAGTCCAAATCGCCATCAAGAGCGCCACTACGACAGACGACCATCCGAGTCCCATAATATAAATCAAGGGCATCGTAAATCTGCGAGCGATCATTACAAGACGATCTTCGGTCACTTCTCCGATTCCGTAACTGTGAATTTCTGCAACGTACCGCATATACGGTGACTCGGACGCTCCATCCAAATCACTTTCTAGGTTTGTCTTTGCCAAATAGTGCGTCGCCAAATCCAAAAAGAAGACGCCAAACGCACCCGCGACGACAAAGCAAAACACCGAGACTGTCATTAAAACCTTGATTATCACACTATCTAATGACTGCGCCCACTGAAGTTGGGTTACGAGGGCAACGAGTGGTGCGCCACACAAAATTACGTATAGTTTGTGACTTTCTACTACTACCTCAATTGCCGCAATGTACCCAGCTCCCATTTTCGGCGTAACCATCTCAGGATCTCTCAAACTACCTATGATGCCAGATCGTAGGCGTAGAGCGGCGCCGCGCCCTCGCGGGCGGCGGCGCAGAGCCCGGCCACCTGCGGCAGGAGCTGGCGGATATGGAAGGCGGCGAGCGCGTGCCGCGGCCCTTCGTCCGGCTCGGCGGCGGCCGCCTTCAGGAGGTAGTGGCCGCCGAGCGTCAGCGCGAAGGCGCGCAGGTAGGGCGAGGCGCCGGCGAAGCGGTCGTTGATCTCGGCCGCCGCCATCCAGCCGGTGGTAGCGGCGAGCTCCTGCGCCGCCGCGGCCAGGCGGGCGCCGAGGTCGCCGGCGGCGAGGCGCGCGGTCTCCTCGACCATCTCGATCAGCGCCTGCGCCGCCGCGCCGCCGTCCTGGAGCTTGCGGCCGACCATGTCCATCGCCTGGATGCCGTTGGTGCCCTCGTAGATCGCCGTCACCCGCACGTCGCGGTAGAACTGCGCGATGCCGGTCTCCTCGACGTAGCCCATGCCGCCGAAGACCTGCATGGCGAGCTCGGAGACCTCGCAGCCGGCATCGGTGCCGAAGGCCTTGGCGATCGGGGTCAGGAACGCCGCCCGCGCCTGCCAGGCCTCCTCGCCAGTGGCGGTGCCCATGTCGATCGAAAAGGCGCAGTCGAGGCAGATCGCCCGCGCCGTCGCCACCGTCGCCGCCATGGTCATCAGCATCCGCCGCACGTCGGCATGGCCGAGGATCGTCGCCTGGCCCTCGACCGGGGTGCGCCCCTGCCGCCGCTCGCGGGCGAAGGCGAGCGCCGCCTGCAGCGCGGCGTCGGCCTGGCTCAGGCCCTGGACGCCGACGCCGAGCCGGGCGTTGTTCATCATCGTGAACATCGCCGCCATCCCCTGATGCTCGGCGCCGATCAGCCAGCCTTTGGAGGCGTCGAACTCCATCACGCAGGTCGGGCTGCCGTGCAGGCCCATCTTGTGCTCGAGCGACAACGCGCGGACGCCGTTGGCGACGCCCGGCCGGCCGTCGGCGTCGGGCACGAGCTTCGGGACCAGGAAGAGCGAGATGCCGCGGGTGCCGGGCGCACCGTCGGGCA
Source organism: uncultured Alphaproteobacteria bacterium (assembly GCA_963763295.1). Taxonomy (GTDB): domain Bacteria; phylum Pseudomonadota; class Alphaproteobacteria; order Rhodobacterales; family Rhodobacteraceae; genus Amaricoccus. The sequence goes on along the minus strand of CAVXOH010000008.1, from coordinate 242,705 downwards.
GGCGCGCCAGCACGAGGTGGCAGACGTTCTCGGCGACGTCGTGGTCGCCCCAGGAGATGAAGATCTTCTGCCCGGTGACCGCGTAGGTGCCGTCGCCGTTCGGCTCGGCGCGCGTGCGCACGGCGCCGACGTCGGAGCCCGCCTGCGGCTCGGTCAGGTTCATCGTGCCGGTCCAGTCGCCGGCGACGAGCTTCGGCAGGAACGTCGCCCGGACCGCTTCGGGGGCATGGTGCTCGAGCGCCTCGATCTGGCCCTGGGTCAGGAGCGGGCAGAGCGACAGCGCGATGTTGGCGCCTGAGCACATCTCGTTGAGGCAGGTGAGCAGCACCACCGGCAGCCCCATGCCGCCATGCTCGGGGTCGGCGGCGATGCCGACCCAGCCGCCCTCCGCCAGCGTCCGGTAGGCCGCGGCGAAGCCCGGCGTCGCCCGCACGACGCCGTTCTCGAGCCGCGCGGGCTCGAGGTCCCCGGCCCGGCGCAGCGGCGCCAGCACGTCCTCGGCGAGCCGCGCCGCCTCGCCGAGCACCGCCTCGACCGTCTCCGGCGTCGCCTCGGCGAAGCGCTCGGTCTCGGCCAGCCGCCCGGCGCCGAGCACGTGGTCGAGCACGAATTGCATCTCCGAGACGGGCGCGCGGTAGGTCATGGTATCCCCCAGGGCTTGCGGATTGCCGCTTTCCGGCCGCGCGGCGAGCCGCTATCACGGGCCGCCCGCCGCGGGCGCGGACTCTAGGCCCGCGCGTGCGGGGCCACAAGCAGGACGCAGCGTCACGCGATGGCCGACCGCAACACCGTCACGCTCTCCGCCAGCGACCGCGGCCTGCGCGCGGCCGCCGCGCTGCTGCGCGCGGGCGAGCTCGTCGCCTTCCCGACCGAGACCGTCTACGGCCTCGGCGCCGATGCCCGCGACCCGCGCGCGGTCGCGGCGATCTTCGCGGCCAAGGGCCGGCCGGCGCACAACCCGCTCATCGTCCACGTCGCCGACCTCGCCGCCGCCGAGGCGTTCGCCGCGCTCGCCGCGCCGGCCCGCGAGCTGGCCGAGCGCTTCTGGCCCGGCCCGCTGACGCTGGTGCTGCCGCGCCGCGGAGCGGCGCTCGCCGAGGCGGTGACGGCCGGGCTGCCGACGGTCGCGCTGCGGGTGCCCGACCACCCGCTCGCGCGAGATCTCCTGGCCGCCTTCGGAGGGCCGCTCGCGGCGCCGTCGGCGAACCGGTCGGGCCGGGTCAGCGCCACGACGCGCGAGCACGTGCTCGACGGGCTCGGCGGCCGCATCGCCGCAGTCCTCGACGGCGGCCCCTGCCCGCTCGGGCTCGAGTCGACGATCATCGGCTTCGAGGGCGTGCGGGCCGTGCTGCTTCGCCCCGGCGGGCTGCCCGTCGAGGGGATCGGCGCGGTCCTCGGCGCCCCGGTCGCGCCGGCGACGTCGCTCGGGATCACCGCGCCCGGCCAGCTCGCCTCGCACTATGCGCCGCGCGCCGGCCTGCGCCTCGATGCGGCCGCGCCCGGGCCTGGCGAGGTCTGGCTCGGCTTCGGACCGGGGCCGGAGGGCGGGCTCAACCTCTCGCCTGCGGGCGACCTCGCCGAGGCCGCGGCCAACCTCTTCGCGCACCTGCGTGCCGCCGACACCCTGGCGGCGGAAACCGGCGCCGAACGGATCGCCGTCGCGCCGATCCCGCGGGAGGGCCTCGGCCTCGCGCTCAACGACCGCCTCGCCCGCGCCGCCGCGCCGCGCACCTGAGCGTCAGGGCAGGCGTTCGGCCATGAGCGAGAACGACAGCGGCAACCAGGGCCGGTCCGGCCACCGCCACATCCCGTCGCTGCCGGCGACCAGGCAGCGGAACATCTGCCAGGTGAGGGCGTCGTGCTCGCGGAGGAACCGGACCGACAGGCCGGCATCGGTGAGCGCGGCGAGGATGTCGCCGAGCGGGTGCAGGAAGCCGATCTCGCGCGGGTGCTCGAGCACCGCCGTCGGATTGGCGTAGTCGCGCGTGTCGTCGATCATGATCGGCTCGCGGGCGAAGTACGGCGCGAACCAGCCCGGCATGCCGTCGGGGCCGGCGGCGAGATCGTCGAAGACCAGCGCGCAGGGATGCGAGTCCGCCAGGTAGAGCCGCCCGCCGGGCCGGAGGAAATGCGCGACGACCCGCGCCCAGCCGCGGATGTCGGGCAGCCAGGTGATGGTGCCCCAGGTGACGAAGGCGAGATCAAACCCGCCCGCCTCGCCCACCGCCGTCGGCGCGTCGTAGAGGTTGCAGGTCACGAAGCGGGCGCGGTCGGCGAGGCCGAGCTCCGCGGCGAGCCCTTCGGCGGCGGCGACGGCCGCGGGCGAGAAGTCGACGCCGACGACCTCGGCGCCGCGCTGCGCCAGCGTCAGGCTGTCGCTGCCGATATGGCATTGCAGGTGGATCAGCCGCTGCCCGGCCAGCGGCCCGAAGGCCTCGCCGAGCTCGGCCTCCTCGATCGCGTGCAGCCGGCCCTCGCCGCGGCGGAGCGGCGCGAGGTCGTAGCCGCCGGGTGCGAGGTGCACGGCGGTGAGCTCGTCCCAATGCCGCCGGTTGTTGGCGTAGATCGCCGCCGCATCCGGCTCCATCAGGCGCGCCCGCCTTCGGTGGAGAGGAGCCGCGGATCGATCGAGATCGAGCGCAGCGCGGCGCCCCACTTGTCGGTGTCGGACGCGCCGAACACCAGCTCGACATTGGCCGGTGCGGTGAGCCAGCCGTTGGCCTGGATCTCGCCCTCGAGCTGCCCCGGCCCCCAGCCGGCGTAGCCGAGCGCAAGCAGCGCCCGGTCGGGGCCCTCGCCACGGGCCATGTCCTGCAGGATGTCGACGGTGGCGGTCATCGAGAAGTCGGGGCTGACGTGCAGGCTCGACTCCTCGACCGTGTAGTCGGTGGTGTGCAGCACGAAGCCGCGGCCGTGCTCGACCGGGCCGCCGAAATGCACGCGGGTGTCCTTGAGGTCGATCGAGGCCGGGATCTTCAGCTGGGCGAGCAGGTCGGCGAAGCTGAGCTCCGGCGCCGGCTTGTTGACGATCAGGCCCATCGCGCCCTCGGCGGAATGCGCGCACATGAAGATGACCGAGCGCTCGAAGCGGAGATCGCCCATGCCGGGCATGGCGATCAGCAGGTGGCCGTCGAGGAACCGGGCATCGCGCGGGCTCATGCGCCGAACATGGGCCGCATCGGCGGCGAATACAAGCGAAGGGCAGGGCGGGCCGCCATCGCCGCATTGTGACTGGCAGCCGCGGTTTTGGTGGCTAATGTCCCGCGGACCGCAACCGGACCGGCCATCGATGCGCCTGATCTTCACCGCCCTCGCCTTCTCGGCCGCGGCCCTCGTGCCGGCGGTCGCCCAGACCCTGGCGGAGCCGGTGTCCGAGGTGGCGCTGATCGAGGGCTGGCGGCAGGCCGACGGCAGCCGGCTGGCGGCGGTGGAGATTCGCCTCGCGCCGGGCTGGCACACCTACTGGCGGGTTCCGGGCGAGGCCGGCATCCCGCCCGAGTTCGACTGGTCGGGGTCGCGCAATCTCGCCGCCGTCGCCTACGAGTGGCCGCGGCCGGAGATCTTCGAAAGCTTCGGCGTGCGGACCCTCGGCCATGCCGGGACGCTGGTGCTGCCGGTGCGGCTGACGCCGGTCGATCCCGACGCGCCGATCGACGTCGCGCTCGACCTCGACTTCGGCGTCTGTGCCGACGTTTGCCGGCCCGACCGGGCCGAGCTCGCCGTGCGGCTCGAGCCGGGCGCGCCACCGCGCGGGCGCGCGGCGATCGAGGCGGCGCTGGCCGAGCGGGCGTGGAGCGCCGCCGAGGCCGGGGTCGCGCGCGTCACCTGCGCGCTGGCGCCGGCCGGCAAGGGCTACGAGGTGACGGCCGAGGTCACCTTCGCCGCCGCGCCGGGGCCCGACCAGCTCGCGGTGCTCGAGCCGGGTCAGCCCGAGCTCTGGATCGGCATGGCGGAGAGCCGGACCGACGGGCGCACCGTGGTGGCCAGGGCGCCGATCCAGGCCGCCGGCGGCGGCGGCCCGGCGCTCGAGCGCGGCGCGATGCGGGTGACCGTGCTCGACTCCGGCCGCGCCGTCGACATCCAGGGATGCGAGGCGCCGGGCTGAGCCCGCGTGCGGTTCGACGGCTCCTCGACAGCGCTTCACCGCCCGTAACCGAGTGATGTAGACTTGGGGGCCGGAGGCGCGAAGGAGATGCCCATGCCGACCCCCCGCCTGGCCCTCCTCACCCTCATCGGCGTCGCCCTCGCCAGCTCCGCGCCGGCGCAATCGCTGCGCGAAAGGATGCAACAGGGGGCCTCGAAGCTGCAGCAGGGCGTCGAGGGGGCGGCGGGCAGGATCGAGCAGAGCGTGGACAGCTCCGTCGACCTCATGACCAACGAGCCGACGCCGCAGGAGACGCGCGACGAGCTCGACGCCATGGCCGGCGAGACGCTGGCGCGGCTCTTCGTCGAGCATCCGGAAGCGGAAGAGCTCTACGAGCGCAGCGCCGGCACCGCGGTCTTCGACACCCGCAAGCTCGTGCTCCTCGGCCTCGCGGCCGGCGCCGGGCGCGGCGTCGCGGTTCAGCGCTCCGAAGACGCAACCGGCCCGGACGGCGAGGCGGGACGGCACATCTATATGAACATGGCCACGGCCGGCGTCGGCATGTCGCTCGGCCTCGGCGGGTTCGAGACCCAGGTAGTGATCCTCTTCGAGGACGCGTGGGACTTCGACGAGTTCGTCTCGATGGGCTACGACGCGACCGCCGAGGCGGGGAGCATGTTCGGCGACGCGAAATCGGACATCGGTGTGCGGTTCGTCGACGGCCGCGCCATCTTCGTCCTGACCGGCCAGGGCTGGAAGGTCTCGGCGACCGCGGCCGGCACACGGTACTGGGCGGACACGACGCTCAACTGACCGGAGCGGGCCGCGCTCAGTCCTCGGGCTCGGTGGTGAACATCAGCGGATAGCCCTCGCACTGCGCCATGTCGGTCGCCTGGGTCGCCTTGGTCTCGGCGATCTCGCGGGTGAAGACGGCGACGACGCAGCTGCCGCGCATGTGCGCGGTCAGCATCACCCCTTGCGCCTGCGAGGTGGTCATCCGGAACACCGCCCGCAGCACGATCACGACGAAATCGCGCGGCGTGTAGTCGTCGTTGAGAAGGATCACCTTGTAGACTTTCGGCCGCTCGGTCTTCGGCTTGGTCTCCGAACGCGGCCGGGTCACGCTGGTGCTCATGGCGCATCGTTCCGGTGTCTGCAGGTAGTAAGCTAAAATGTCGCACACTCGGGTGCCGACGTCCACCGGCGCCGGCGGAAAGATGCAGCAAACCGGCGCGGATCGGGGTATTCTTGCCCCATGAGCCACGGTGCCGAGCATGGCGGCCTGATCGCCACCCGCTGGTCGATGACCGGCGACGACCGCGGCCTCGCCGAGGTGCATCGCGAGGCCTGGCGCTATACCTATGCGGGCATCATCCCCGGCCTGACGCTCGAGCGGATGATCGCCCGCCGCGGCCCGTCCTGGTGGAACCGCATGCACGAGCGCGGCTTTCGCGCGCTGGTGCTCGACTGCGACGACGTCCTGGCCGGGTACGCGACCCTCGGGCGCAGCCGGGCGCCGGGGGCACGCGCGGGCGAGATTCTACGAGCTCTACCTGCGGCCCGAGTGCCAGGGCTGCGGCCTCGGCCGCCGGCTGTTCACCGCGGCCCGGCGCGAGCTGCGCGCCAACGGGCTCGACCGGCTGACGGTCTGGGCCCTGGCCGAGAACGAGATCGCCTGCCGCTTCTACCGGGCGATGGGCGGCACCGAGGCCGGGCGCAGCCAGGACCGCTTCTGCGGCGTGCCGCTGGCCAAGATCGGCTTCGGCTGGAGCTAGGCGGCGTTAACCTTGGTTGACGGGGCGGGGCAAGGCGCGGATTTCGCTCGGAAAGCCGCCGGCGGCGAGGTCCGGGGCGGCATGCACAACGCATGCACATCTTATGCACAATCCATGCACCAGATCCGCGCGGGAGCCGGCGGCCGCCGCAGGGACGCCTGCGGCGCGGTTCCGGCAGTCGACGGTCGAAACGAGAGGGACGCGCGCCGTTGTCGCAAGTCGATCCGAGGTTAATCATCGTTACGCGGAGGTCGTCGCGACGGTGCCTTGGTTTCCTGACTGAGCCCGGCATCGCCGATGCTTCGCACTTTCGGGCATGGCCGTCGCGGCCGCTGGGTCATTTCGGTTTCGACCTGCCCGGACGCGATCGGGGAACGCCCGTCGTCCGTCGGTCGGAGTCCTTCGGCGATCGGAACCCGAGCCGGGCCGCCTGCGTCGCGGCAATGGCCTGCCGCCGCTGATTCTGCTACTCTCGCGAGTGCCCCGGGCGCCGTCCCGACGCCCCCGGCGCGGCGCCGACATTACGGCTCCGCCCTGCCTGCAACCGACCGAGCCAGACCAGCGCGCCAGCGCGTTCGAGCCGAGGTCCGGTCAAAAGGAGGGATCCGCATGCATCCGCTGGGCGAGAAGAACAAGTACATCGCGATGATGTTCATGAAGATGAGCAAGGAGTACTGGGCCCTCGGCCGGGACGGCATCGCCAAGGTCTCCGCCGAGCACGCGCGGAGCCTGAAGCCGTACAACGACATGCTGACGCAGGTGGTCTGCGGCAGCTTCGATGCGCGCTATGATCAGGTGACGGTGGTGGTCGAGTTGGACACGCTGGAGCGCATCCACGATGCCGCCAACGCCTTCAAGCTCGGGGCGAAGGGCGCCTATATCGACGTCGTCGTCGGGGTCAAGGCCCCGGCGCGCGGCGCCGCCGGCCGCCGGGAAGCCACCGCCTGATACGAATTCCGGCTGATCGCTTCGCCGGGCGCGAGCGTTGTGCTCTGCGACGATTGCCGAGGCACGGCCTGCGCCTGCCTGGGCTGGCGCACCTTGCCGTACGGCCGCCCCGCGCGGGCGCTCGGGTAAGCGACTGACGGTGCGTCCTGCACGACGGCAGGGTGCGCCTGCCGGGGGGCAGGCAGGCGCAGGCCGTGCTGGCGCACGGCCGGGGATGGGGGCGGTCGGGCGCTGCGCTCGGATGCGAAGCGATCAACCGGCTCCCGTATGAGGCGAGGCCAGCGCGGGCAGGCTTGCCATCCCCGACGGTCGGGGCAAAGTGCCGCGATGACGCTCACGCTGCATTTCCACCCGCTGGCCTCGTTCTGCCACAAGGCGCTCATCGCCCTCCACGAGCACGGGCTCGACTTCCGGCCCGTGGTGGTCGACCTCGGCGACCCCGGCTCGCGCGCCGCCTTCGCCGAGGTCTGGCCGCTCCTGAAGTTTCCCGTGCTTCAGGACGGCGAACGTGGCGCGACGGTGGCGGAATCGACGGCGGTGATCGAGTACCTCGACGCCTTCCACCGCGGCGACCGCCGGCTGATTCCCGGCGACCCCGACGACGCCTGGAAGGCGCGGATGTGGGACCGGATCTTCGACCAGTACGTCGAGGTGCCGATGCAGAAGATCGTCACCGATTCGCTGCGGCCGGAGGGCGGCCACGACCCGCACGGCGTCGGCGAGGCGCGGGACGCCCTCGCCGGCGCCTACCGGTTCCTCGAGGACCGGCTGCGGCCGGAGCCCTGGGCGCTCGGCGAGCGCTTCACCCTCGCCGACTGCGCCGCCGCCCCGGCGCTGTTCTATGCGGATACCGTGCTGCCCCTCGGTCCGCAGCAACCGCGGCTCGGGGCCTACCTCGACCGCCTCGTGCACCGGCCGTCCTATGCGCGCGTGCTGGCCGACGCGGCGCCCTACTTCCCGAAGTTCCCGCTCGATCCCAAGCCGAGACTGCCGGGCTGACGCCCGCCGAGAATCTCTTTGCCGAGGCGAGCCGCGCGGTGTATGCTCATCTTCTGGTTGATCAGTGAGTTTGGTTGTGCGTATCCCCGCCCCACGGCACGCGCCCGCGCCCGCCTCCCGCCCTCGCGGCGCTGCGGTCGCCCATTCGCGGCTCGGCGTGCTCCAGGCGCTGGCCGACGGGTCGGCGCCGGCGGCCGGGCTGCGCCGGCTCTCGGCGGCGGCGCGGAGCGGGGTCCTCCAGCTCGCGGCGGACGTCTACAACGCGACGCATTTCGCCGATCCGGTCGCCTATCTGCGCGGCGGTGACGGAGACACCAAGGTGGTCGAGGACGGCGGCAGCGCCGGCATGAGCTCCGCGTTCTATCGCCAGGCCGCGCGCGGGCTCGCCAATGCCCGCGTGCGCGCCAGCCAGATCAGGAAGTGGCAGGACGCCATCGACGCGATCTGGGAAAACGGCACCCCGAGCAAGCCGGAGGAGAACCGCTCGGCGGCGATCAACGAGGCGGTCAAGGCGCTCGAGCTCGTCACCGACTGGCGCTCGGCGGCGCTGTTCCTGCGCGAGAACTCGCTTCGGATGTCGAAGGGCGGCATCGACCTGCAGGCGGTGCGCAACGAAGGCGGCGAGGACGGCGGGGACGCTCACACCTTCCACCGCGATTCGGGCTTCGTGAAGGTCGCCGCCAGCGATCTCGCGACGACCGGCGCCCAGGGCACCAAGATCGCCGCGGCGCTGAACGGCCCGGGCGGCAAGGGCTGGGTCCAGGGCCACAGCGAGATCGACAACTACAAGCACCGCTTCATCGAGCACGTGCACGTCAACAAGGGCCAGGGCGACCGCGCCTTCGAGATCTACAACGGCAACAAGGAGGACGGCGACGCCGCGCTGGCCTGGGGCACCGACAAGGGCGCGCTGCTGAAGCCCGAGGGGCGCGACGCCGGCGCCGTGAACGACGCGAACGTCGCCCGCCGCGACGCCGACCTCGCGGCGGCCGAGCTCGCCCACCAGCAGCAACTGGCGGCGCAGCAGCAGGCGCAGCAGGCGCCGCCCGGCAACGGGTAGAGCGACATCCAATCGGCCGCATGACGCATTCGGCGTTCCGGTGTACGATCCGCCCCGTCGCGATCGGCTTTGTCGCGGGTGTCAGGTATCGGGAATGCGTTCTGGAGCGGCGGTGATGAAAGACGATGTGATGCAGCCGGCGGGGCGCGGGAGCAAGTCGCCCCAGGAGAAGAAGGCGTTGAGCTACGTCCGCGACCGCCGCAACGACTATGGCGAGAACGACAAGGCGTCGCGCAAGAACATCCCGCGAGCGAAGGCGCGTTCGCATCGTCTGGTGCGGCGCGCGGACAGTGCGGCGCTGCGGGATGTGGACGCGGCGCTCGAGACTGTTCCCCTGAAGCGGGCCAAGCCGGCGTGGAAGAAGTCTCCCGACATCAGCCTCGGCCTGTTGCTGCGGCGTCAGCGCTGGCGGGCGGCCGCACTCGAGGCCCGCCGCCGCGGCGAGCCACAACCCGACTGGCCCGATCTATACGACGACTGAACGCCTACCGCCGTCCTGGCTATCTCCCGGCGGTGTCGTTCAGGTGCTGCAGGCGGGAATGCGCCCCAGCGACGGTCCGCGCCGGTGCGCCGCTCCAGGCGCTCAGCCCCCCCGGGTGTGCTCCTCGAGGCGCGGCATGATCTCGACGAAGTTGCAGGGGCGGTGGCGCGCGTCGAGCTGCGGCGCGAGGATGCCGTCCCAGGCGTCGCGGCAGGCGCCGGGCGAGCCCGGCAGCGCGAAGAGGTAGGTGCCGCCGGCCACGCCGGCGCAGGCGCGGCTCTGCACCGCCGAGGTGCCGACCTTCTGGAAGGAGAGCATGGTGAAGAGCGTCGCGAAGGCCGGCGAGGCCTTCTCGTAGACGGCCTCGTGCGCCTCGACGGTCACGTCGCGGCCGGTGAGGCCGGTGCCGCCGGTCGAGATGACGGCGTCGACCTCCGGGTCGGCGACCCAGGCCCGGAGCCGCGCCTCGATCTCGCCCTGCTCGTCGCGCACGATCGCCCGGTCGGCGAGGACGTGGCCGGCCGCGGTCAACCGCTCGACCAGGAGGTCGCCCGAGCGGTCCTCGGCCGGGCCGCGGGTGTCCGAAACCGTGAGGACGGCGATCCGGACCGGCACGAAGGCGCGGCTTTCGTCGATCCCGCTCATGCCGTGCCCTCGAGGCGCGTCCTGAGCAGCAGGAGGTCGGCCCAGGCGTCGCGCTTCTTGGTCCCGTCGCGGAGCAGCGCCGCCGGGTGGAAGGTCGCGAGCGCCGGCACGCCGCGCCAGTCGAGCCAGCGGCCGCGCAGCCGGGTCACGCCGTCGGTGGTGCCGAGCACCGTGCGGGCCGCCGGCGAGCCGAGGAGCAGCAGCACCTCGGGGCCGGCGAGCTCGATGTGGCGGAAGAGGAAGGGCGCGAGCAGCGCCACCTCGTCGCCCGAGGGGTCGCGGTTCTGCGGCGGCCGCCAGGGCAGGACGTTGGTGATGTAGGCGGCGGCGCGCGGATCCTCGGCCCGGCGCGACAGGCCGATCGCCGCCAGCATGCGGTCGAGGAGCTGGCCGGAGCGGCCGACGAAGGGCAGGCCGGCGCGGTCCTCGTCGCGGCCGGGCGCCTCGCCGATCACCATCACCCGCGCGCGCGGGTCGCCGTCGGCAAAGACGAGGTTGCGCGCGCCGAGGCGCAGCGCCGAGCCTTCGAAGCCCTGCATCGCCGCCCGGAGCGCCGCGAGGTCGCCGCAGGCGACCGCCAGCGCCGCGGTTCCGGCTTCGTCCGCCACGGGCGCGACCGCCGGGGCCGGGACGGGCTCGGGCCGGGGCGCCGGGGCGGGCGGCGGGAGGTCGAAGCGGTTCACCGGCGCCTCGCCGATCGCCTCGTCGGCGCCGAGCTCGACCTGCCAGGCGAGGGCGGCGAGGGCGGCGGCGAAACTGTGGGGTGCGGCGGTCACGGGCGGCTCCGGCGGATGGACGCCAGCCTAGGCAAAGCCGCCGGCGAGCGCCAGTCCCCGGTCGTCCGCCGCGACGCTTGCCCGGACCGCGACGGCTGCTATAGAGGCCGCGTCAGCGTCCGGAGGCCCCTTGTTCGCGCACCGCCACCTGCTCGGCATCGAGGGCCTGAGCCGCGCCGACATCGAGGCGGTGCTCGACCTCGCCGACAGCTACGTCGCGCTGAACCGCGCCGCCGACAAGCGGGCCGAGGCGCTCAAGGGCCTGACCCAGATCAACATGTTCTTCGAGGCCTCGACGCGGACGCAGGCGAGCTTCGAGCTCGCCGGCAAGCGGCTCGGCGCCAACGTGATGAACATGTCGGTTGCGCAGAGCTCGGTGAAGAAGGGCGAGACGCTGATCGACACGGCGATGACGCTGAACGCGATGCACCCGGACCTGCTCGTGGTCCGGCATCCGTCGTCGGGCGCGGTGAACCTGCTCGCCTCGAAGGTGAACTGCGTGGTGCTGAACGCCGGCGACGGCCGGCACGAGCACCCGACCCAGGCGCTGCTCGACGCGCTGACGATCCGCCGCCGCAAGGGGACGCTGACCCGGCTGACGGTGGCGATCTGCGGCGACATCGCGCATTCGCGGGTGGCGCGGTCGAACATCCTGCTGCTCGGGCGGATGGAGAACCGCATCCGACTGATCGCGCCGCCGACGCTGATGCCGGCCGGCGCCGAGCGGATGGGGGCGGAGGTGTTCCAGGACCTGCGCGAAGGCATCGCCGGTGCCGATGTGGTGATGATGCTCCGGCTCCAGCGCGAGCGGATGGACGGCGCGCTGGTGCCCTCGATGCGCGAGTACTACCACCGCTTCGGGCTCGACGCCGAGAAGCTCGCCCACGCGAAGCCCGACGCGATCGTCATGCACCCGGGGCCGATGAACCGCGGCGTCGAGATCGACGGCACGCTCGCCGACGACATCAACGTCTCGGTGATCCAGGAGCAGGTCGAGATGGGCGTCGCGGTGCGGATGGCGGCGATGGACCTGCTCGCGCGCAACCAGCGGGCGAGGAACGCGCCGGCCGGGGTGGCCGGATGCTGACGCTGGCGAACGCCCGGCTGGTCGATCCCCAGGGCGACCGCGTCGTCGCGGGCGGGCTGGTCATTGATGCCGGGCGGATCGCCGAGGTCTTCGAAGGATCGCGACCGGGCGCCGACTGCGGCGGCAGGTTCCTCGCGCCGGGGCTCATCGACATCGGCGTCAAGGTCGGCGAGCCCGGCGAGCGGCACAAGGAGAGCTTCCGCACCGCGGGCGCGGCGGCCGCGGCGGGGGGCGTCACCACGGTGGTCACCCGGCCCGACACCCGCCCCGCGATCGACAGCCCCGAGCAGCTCGAGTTCCTGCAGCGCCGGGCGGTCGGCGCGAGCCCGGTGCACGTGCTGCCGATGGCGGCGCTGACCAAGGGCCGCGAGGGCCGCGAGATGACCGAGATCGGCTTCCTGATGGATGCCGGGGCGGTCGCCTTCACCGACGCGCGGGCGGTGGCGAGCAGCCGGGTGTTCCAGCGCTGCCTGACCTATGCGGCGGGCTTGGGCGCGCTGGTCGTCGGCCACCCGCAGGACCCGGGGCTGAGCGAGGGCGCCTGCATGACCACCGGGCAGTTCGCGAGCACGCTCGGCCTGCCCGACGTGGCGCCGGTCGCCGAGCGCATCGCGCTCGAGCGCGACCTCGCGCTCGCCGAGGCGACCGGGGCGCGCTACCACGCCGACCAGATCTCGACGGCCGCGGGCCTGCCGGCGCTGCGGCGCGCCAAGGGGGCGGGGCTGCCGGTGACGGCTGGGGTGTCGATCCACCACCTGACGCTGAACGAGTTCGACGTCGGCGACTATCGCACCTTCTTCAAGCTCACCCCGCCGCTGCGCTCGGAGGACGACCGGGTGGCGATGGTCGAGGCGCTGGCGGCGGGGCTGATCGACGTCGTGGGCTCGTTCCACACTCCGCAGGACGAGGAGGAGAAGCGGCTGCCCTTCGAGGAGGCCGCGAGCGGCGCCGTCGGGCTCGAGACGCTGCTGCCGGCGGCGATGCAGCTTCATCACGCCGGGCACCTGACGCTGCCGGCGCTCTGGCGGGCGCTGGCGCTGAACCCGGCGCGGCTGCTCGGCCTCGACGCCGGGCGTCTCGCGCCGGGCGCGCCGGCCGACCTCGTGCTCTTCGATCCCGACGCCCCCTTCGTGCTCGACCGCGCCACCTTGCGCTCGAAGTCGAAGAACACCCCCTACGACCTGCGCCGCATGCAGGGCCGGGTGCTCCGCACCTGGGTCGACGGGGTGGAAGTGTTCGCGCGGGAGCCCGCATGACCACGGCCGTCGCCTTCGCCCTCGGCTACCTGCTCGGCTCGATCCCGTTCGGCGTCTTGATCACCCGCGCGCTCGGGCTCGGCGATCTGCGCGGCATCGGCTCGGGCAACATCGGCGCCACCAACGTGCTCAGGACCGGCAACAAGGCGGCCGCCGCCGCGACGCTGGTGCTCGACGCCGGCAAGGGCGCGGTCGCGGTGCTGCTCGCCCGGGCGCTCTTCGGCGAGACCGCGGCGATGGTGGCCGGCTTCGCCGCCTTCCTCGGCCACTGTTTCCCGGTCTGGCTGCGCTTCCGGGGCGGCAAGGGCGTCGCGACCTTCCTCGGCCTGACGATCGCGCTCGCCTGGCCGGCGGGCCTCGCCGCCTGCGCGACGTGGCTCGCGACCGCCTTCGCCTTCCGCACCTCGTCGCTGGCGGCGCTGGTCGCGGCGGCGACGGTGCCGCTCTGGCTGGCGCTGCTCGGCCGGCCCGACGCGATCTGGTTCGGGATCGCGGTCGCGGCGCTGGTCTTCGTCCGGCACCATGCCAATATCGGCCGGCTGCTCGCCGGGACCGAGCCGAAGATCGGCGGCGGACGGTAGCCGCGCGAAGCGCCGATCGCGGAGACGTCAAGTAGGGCTGAGAACGTGCAGGCCCCGTCAAGCCACTTCAGCTTGACGGGGCCTGCTGCGGGCGCGCGAGGGAAGCGCGGCGGCGGGACCGATCGGCGTGACCGGGCGGCCCCACGTCAGTCCTCATAGCGGGCGTAGACCCAGGACCGGCTGTCGGGCCGGGGAGCGTGGTACTTGTCCCAGAGCTCCTGGGCGGCGCTGCGCGCGACGATGCGGCGCAGCGTGTCGAGGAACTCCTGCTCCTCGGCGCTCGGCTGGCCGAGGGCGGCGGGGCGGGGAGCGGCACGCGCGAGCAGGTCGAGCACCGCGGCGCGGATCGGAACGCGGGGGGCCTCGTCGAAAGTCGCGATCGGTGACATCGGTGAACTCCTTTGATGGGCTCACCCTAGTCCCGGCCCCGTGACAGCAGCGTGAGCGGCGCGTCACGGCGGCGTCAGACGACAGGCAAATCGTGCGGGATCAGTAGCTGTAGTCGGCGTAGATGCGGGAGAGGTCGCCGTCCCAGGCGCCGGCGAATCGGGCCAGCATCTCGTCGGCCGGGGTCTGGCCGGCGGCGACGATCTCGTGCAGCGCGTTGAGGAAATGCGTCTCGTCGGCGATCATGCCGCCGGCGCCCGGACGGGCGCGCGCCCTGAGGCCCGCGGTGGCGATCTCGAGGACGTCGCCGGCGAGCTCGCCGAGCGGCCGGCCGCGGATCTCGGCGCGCAGGCCGTACTTGCCGGCGTCGTGGCGGAGCTGGTCGCGCTCCTCCGCGGTCCAGTCGCGGCAGAGATCCCAAGCGGCGTCGAGCGAGGGTCCGTGGTAGAGCAGCCCGACCCAAAGCGCGGGCAGCGCGCAGAGCCGCCGCCACGGGCCGCCGTCGGCGCCGCGCATCTCCATGAACCGCTTGATCCGCACTTCGGGGAAGATCGTGGTCAGGTGGTCGGCCCAGTCGGAGAAGGTCGGCTTCTCGCCCGGCAGCGCCGGGAGCTCGCCGCGCAGGAAGTCGCGGAACGACTGGCCGAGCGCGTCGATGTAGCGCCCGTCGCGGTAGACGAAGTACATCGGCACGTCGAGCGCGTAGTCGACATAGCGCTCGAAGCCCATGCCGTCCTCGAAGACGAAGGGCAGCATCCCGGTCCGGTCCGGGTCGGTGTCCTGCCAGATCCGCGCGCGCCAGGACTGCCAGCCGTTCACCCTGCCCTCGAAGAACGGCGAGGCGGCGAAGAGCGCGGTGGCCACCGGCTGCAGCGCCAGCGAGACCCGGAACTTCTGCACCATGTCGGCCTCGGAGGCGAAGTCGAGGTTCACCTGAACGGTGCAGGTCCTATACATCATCTGGGTGCCGTGGCTGCCGACCATCTGCATGTAGCGGGTCATCAGCGCGTAGCGGCCTTTCGGCATCACCGGCATCTGCTCGGCCGTCCACTCCGGCGTGGCGCCGAGGCCGATGAAGCCGGCGCCGATGTCGTCGGCGATCGTCTTCACCTCGCGCAGGTGCTGGTTCACCTCGTCGCAGGTCTCGTGGATGGTCCTGAGCGGCGCGCCGGAGAGCTCGAGCTGGCCGCCGGGCTCGAGGCTCACGTTGGCGCGGTCCTTCTGCAGGCCGATCAGGTTGCCCGCCTCCTCGACCGACGTCCAGCCGTAGCTGTCGCGCAGGCCCTCGAGCATGGTGCGGATCGAGCGCGGCCCCTCGTAGGGCAGCGGGAGGTGGTCGTCGAGGCCGTAGCCGAACTTCTCGTGCTCGGTGCCGATGCGCCAGTCGGCCGCGGGTTTGCACCCTTCGGCGAGGTATTCGGCGAGCTCTGCGTGGCTCTCGATCTGACCGCCGCCGGACTGGGGTATCGACATGGGGACCCTACGCGCCTCCGTTCCGCAGAAGGCTTTAGTCAGCCGGCCCCGGCAAGGCAAGCGGCGGCGCGCGTCCCGCCGCGCCGGGTCGCGAAAGCCGTCAGCCGGCGCGGCGCCAGACGACGGCGCGGCCGGCGCGCCGGGCCGCGACGGCGGCGGCGCCGGCGTCGAAGTCGATGCCGGGCAGCGGGCTCAGCGCGTCGAGCAGCCGCTCGGCCCCCTCGGCGCCGAGCGGGATGGTCAGCCGGGCGCCGTCGTCGGCGGTGATCACCCAGGCATGCGCCGAATCCGGCGGGATGTGCGGGCGGGTGACGATCTCGACGCGGGCGATCGCCGGCAGGTCGACGAAGCCGCCGCCGCGCGGGCCGAGATAGGCGATGCGCGCCTCGTCGATCACCACGACCCCCTCGCCCGGCTGCTCGGCGTGCAGGCGCAGGCGCCGCAGCGCGCCGCGGAGCAGCCCGAGGCCGGTGGCGGCGAGCCCCAGTCCGAGGACGAAGATCAGGAGGTCGATCCGCCGGTAGCCGTGCCAGGCGAGCCAGCCGCCGACGGCGACCAGCGCGCCCCAGGCGATCGGCTCGCGCCAGATGCGGAAGCGGGCGGCGAGCTCGGGCCGGACGAAGCTCATGCGCCTGCTCCGATCGGACGCGGTCCGGGGAAGAGCACCAGCGCGTAGCTGCCCCGCCGGCGGAAGCCGATCGTCTCGTAGACGCGGCGCGCGGCCGGGTCCGAGGCGAAGAGGACCGCCCGCCGGACCCCGGCGTCGCGCAGCTCGGCGAGGTGGCCGGCGACCACCCGGCGCGCGATGCCCGAGCCGCGCAGCTCGGGCGGGGTGAAGACGCTGCCGACCTGGACCCAGCCGGGAACTTGCGCGTTCAGCGCCGTCATCCCGACCGGGACGCCGCCACGCTCGAAGAGGCGGCAGGTGCCGGCGGCGATCATGGCCGCGATGTCGCGCTGCGCCAGCTCGGCCGCGCTCGCGGGCGGGGTGCCCATCGCCTCGACGTGGTAGGCGGCGCGCCAGCGCTCGAGCAGCGGGACGTCGGCGGCCTCGGGCGGGCGGACGGCGCCGTCGCCGGCCGGCACCGCGAGGTCGGCGAGGTCGAGCTCGTAGAGCCACTCGTCCTTGTCGAGCGCCGCCCCGCCCTCGAGGCCGGCGGCGGCGCGAAAGGCCCGCGCCTGCACCGCCTCGGCCGAGACTCCCGTCGCCGCCTGGCCGGCGAGGGTCTGCGCCGCCCGAGCAATGCCGGACACCCCGGCGGCCGGCATCTGCAGCAGGACCATGCCCCGCGTCGTGAAGCCGATCACGCCGTTGATCGCCTGTCCGTCGCGATCGATCCAGATCCGGGTCGCGAAAGGGGCCGGGCCGCCGGTGACGCCGTTCTCGCGGATGTTGCTGCGCAGGAACATCGAGGTCGCGGTGAGCGGGGCGAGGAAGGCGTCGATCGCGTCATGGTCCTCGGGCCGGGCCGGGGCGAGCGCGCTCATCGCCAGTCCCCGACCGTCGCCTGCCAGAGCGCAAGCGCGGCGACCGCGGCGGTGTCGGCGCGCAGCACGCGCGGGCCGAGCGTGACCGGCAGCACGAAGGACAGGCCGCGCAGCCGGGCCCTCTCCTCCGGGGCGAAGCCGCCCTCGGGGCCGATCAGCAGCGCCCAGGGCCCGGCCGCTGCGCCGGCCAGCGCCGCGGCGGCGGGGGCGGCGTCGCGCGATTCATCGCAGAACATCATGCGTCGCGCCGGGTCCCAGGCGTCGAGAAGCGCGTCGAGCCGGACCGGCCGGGCGATGTCGAGCACGTGGGTCTCGCCGCATTGCTCGGCCGCCTCGATGGCATGCGCGCGCAGGCGGTCGGGCTGGATCCTCCCGGTGTTCGAGTAGCGGGTGAAGACCGGCAGCACCCGGGCGGCGCCGAGCTCGGCCGCCTTCTCGACGATGAAGTCGGTGCGCGCCTTCTTGATCGGCGCGAAGACGAGCCAGACGTCGGGCGGATGCCGCTGCGGCCTGCCGGGCGCGCGGCAGGTCACGGCGCCCCGGAGCTTGCCGGTCCGGGTGACCTCGGCCAGCCACTCGCCGTCGCGGCCGTTGAAGACCGCCACCTCCGCGCCGTGGGTGGCGCGCATCACGTTGAAGAGGTAGTGCGCCTGGTCCGGCGCCAGCATCACTTCCGCCCCCGGGCCGAGCGCCGCATCCACAAAAAGCCTGATCTTGGTCCCGACTTCTGCCATACGTCACCCCATGACGCGCCAGACTATGCCGAGCGGAGCGACCGAGGGAAGGGTGGCCGATGCCGTCCGCGGCAACTGGGTCGACCGGCATGCGCCGCCTGCGGCCCGGCCCTACCTGCGGCTGTCGCGCGCCGACCGGCCGATCGGGACCTGGCTGCTGCTCATCCCGTGCTGGTGGGGGCTCCTGCTGGCGGTGGCGGCGGATCCGGGCGGGCCGCGGCTCTTCGACCTCTGGATCGGAGTCGGCTGCGCGGCGGGCGCCTTCCTGATGCGCGGCGCGGGATGCACCTGGAACGACCTGACCGACCGCGACATCGACGCGAGGGTGGCGCGGACGCGGTCGCGGCCGCTGCCCTCGGGCCAGGTGACGGCGCGGCAGGCGGTGGCCTGGATGGTGGCGCAGGCGCTCGTCGCCTTCGCGATCCTCGTGAGCTTCCCGCCGGAGGCGATCGCGCTCGGGGTCGCCTCGCTCGCGCTCCTCGCCGTCTATCCGTTCGCCAAGCGGTTCACCTGGTGGCCGCAGGTGTTCCTCGGGCTCGCCTTCAACTGGGGCGCGCTGCTCGCCTGGGCCGCGCATGCGCGCGGCCTCGACGCGGCGCCGGTGCTGCTCTATGCCGCCGGCATCGCCTGGACGCTGTTCTACGACACGATCTACGCGCACCAGGACCGGGAGGACGACGCGCTGATCGGGGTGAAGTCGACGGCGCGGCTGTTCGGCCCGCGCACGAAGCCCTGGCTGCTCGGCTTTCTCGCCGCGGCGGTGGCGCTGGCCGCGGCCGCGGTGCTCGCCGCCGGCCTCGCGGGCGCGGCGCGCGCGGTGGCGCTCGCCGGCGTGGCGGGGTTCGGGCTCCACCTCTACTGGCAGCTCCGTCGGCTCGACATCGACGACAGCGCCCTGTGCCTCGTGCTCTTCCGCTCGAACCGCGACGCCGGGCTGATCCTGACGGCCGGGCTGCTCGCGGCCGCGATCCTGTGACCGGCGATCGCCTTGATCCGGCGGCGGCTTCGGCCTAAGACCGCCACCGGGACTGGAGACGTCATGCGGCTGCGCGCCATTCTCTTCGCCGTCGTGGTGTTCGCGGCCGCCGGGGCGGCGGCCTGGAAGCTCGCCGAAGCGGCCACCAATTGGTTCGAGTCGGCGACGGCGACCCAGCTCGCGAGCGCGCTCGAGGCGGCCGGGCAGGACTGGGCGCGCGTCGAGACCGACGGGCTCAAGGTGACGCTCGCCGGCGCCGCCCCCGACGAGACCAGCCGCTTCCGTGCGCTCGAGATCGCCCGCCAGGTGGTCGAGCCGGGGCGCATCACCGACACCACGACGCTGAAGGCCGCCGCGCCGCTGCCGCCGCCGGCCTTCGCGCTCGAGCTCTTGCGCAACGAGGCCGAGGTGTCGCTGATCGGGCTGGTGCCGGAGACCGGCGGGCGCGACGTGATCCGCTCGGCGCTCGGCGCCGGCGGCTTGAGCGAGAAGGTCACCGACATGCTCGAGTTCGGCGGACGAGCCGGCGCCGGCGGGCTGGCGCGAGGCGCTCGGCTTCGGCCTCTCGGTGCTGCACGAGCTGCCGCGGGCGAAGGTCAGCGTGGCGCCCGGCGCGGTGACGGTGATCGCCGTCACCGACAGCGACCCCGACCGCGCCGCGCTCGAGGCGCGGCTGGCCAAGGCGGCGCCGGAAGACGTGGCGCTGACCCTCGAGATCTCCTCGCCACGGCCGGTGATCGCGCCGTTCGCCTTCGCCTTCGCGCTCGACGACGGCGCCGGGACGCTCGCCGCCTGCAGCGCCGAAAGCGCCGAGGCGGCGGACGCGATCATCGCCGCCGCCCGGGACGCGGGCCTCGTCGAGCCGGCGGAGTGCGCGATCGGCCTCGGCGCGCCATCGCCCGGCTGGGTCGCGGCAGTGGCGCGCGGGATCGGCGCGCTGAAGGCGCTCGGCGGCGGGCGCTTCGCGCTCACCGACCTCGCCGCGGAGCTGACGGCGCCCGAGGGGATCCCGGTGGAGAAGCTGACCGAGGTCGCCGCCGCGCTCGACACCGCGCTGCCCGACGTCTTCCAGCTGACGACGGTCACGCCGCCGCGGATGGAGACCCGCAGCGACGGCGCCCGGGTCTATGCGCCGCGGTTCGAGGCCCACCTTCTCCCCGACGGCGCGGTGCGCCTGTCCGGCCCGGTGCAGGACGCCACCTCGCGCGCGGCGATCGAGAGCTACGCGGCGGCGCTCTTCGGCCACGCCCGGGTGATGAACGCGACGGTGATCGACCCTTCGCTGCCCGAGGGCTGGCCCCGCCGCGTGCTGGCCGGCGTCGAGGCGCTGGCGACGCTCAAGGAGGGCAAGCTCCGGGTGACGCCGGAGGAGGTCGCCGTCGAAGGCTGGGGGCTCGATGAGAACGTGGCCGAGGCCGTGTCGACGCTGCTCGCCGCCAAGGTCGGCGACGACGCGCTGGTCGACGTCGGCTTCAACGCCGAGGCGGCGGCGGCGCTGCAGATGGCGGCGCGGCCGCGGCCCGAGATCTGCGCCGACGAGATCGGCGCGATCCTCGACGCCGGGTCGATCCAGTTCGACGCCGGCTCGGCGACGATCCTGCCGGTGAGCCGCGGGGTGATCGCCGCGATCGCCGACGTGCTGCGCGGCTGCCCGGGCGCCAACTTCGAGATCGGCGGCCATACCGATTCGCAGGGTTCGGCGGAGGCGAACCAGCAGCTGAGCGACGTGCGGTCGCAGGCGGTGCTGGCGGCGCTCGAGGCCGAGGACCTGCCCTTCGTCGGCTTGAGCGCGCGCGGCTTCGGCGCCGACGATCCTGTCGCCGACAACGCCAGCGAGAGCGGGCGCGCCGAGAACCGCCGGATCGAGTTCACCCTCGTCGATCCCGAGGACATGCGCGAGCCGGAGGAGCCGGAAGAGCCGCAGGCGACCGACACCGCCGCCGCCGATTGCGCGGCGGCCATCGACGCGGTCCTCGCCGAAGGATCGATCCAGTTCGCCGCCGGCTCGGCGACCATCGCCGAGGAGAGCGCGCCGGCGGTGACCGCGATCGCGGCGGCGCTGCGCGGCTGTCCCGCCGCGGCCTTCGAGATCGGCGGCCACACCGATTCGCAAGGCTCCGACAGCGGCAACCTCCGGCTGAGCACCGAGCGCGCCGAGGCGGTGCTGGCGGCGCTGCGCGCCCCCGACCTGCCGCTGCCGGCGGTCACCGCCCGCGGCTACGGCGAGGCCGATCCGGTGGCCGACAACGCGACCGCCGAGGGCCGGGCGCAGAACCGGCGCATCGTCTTCACCCCGCTCGGGCCGGAGCCGGCCGGCGAGGGCGACGCCGAGGGGGCGGTCGCGGCGGAGGCCGGAGGCCCGGAGGCCACCTGCGCGGCAAGGATCGAGGCCATCCTCGCCGAGGGGTCGATCGAGTTCGCCGCCGAGTCGGCCACCATCGCGCCGGAGAGCGCCGAGCTGCTGACGTCGATCGCGGCGGCGCTGCGTACCTGCCCCGACGTCGCCATGGAGATCGCCGGCCACACCGACTCGACCGGGTCGGAGTCGGGGAACCTGCGGCTCAGCCAGGAGCGGGCCGACGCGGTGCTGGCGGCGCTGCGCGCGGACGACCTGCCGCTGCCCGGGCTGGCGGCGCGGGGCTACGGCGAGGCCGACCCGGTCGCCGACAACGGCACCGCCGACGGGCGGGCGGCGAACCGGCGCATCGCCTTCAGCCTCGGCACCGCGGAGGGGGACGCCGGCGATGGATCGCAATGACCTGACGCTCGCCTTCGCGGCGGCGCTGGTCGCGGCCTTCCTGCTCGGCTGGATCCTGCGCTGGATCTTCGGACGGATGGGCACCGCCGGGCCGCGCAACGCCGCCCGCACCGCCGACCTCGCGACCCAGCTCCACGCGGCGGAGGACGCCCGGCACCGGGCGGAGACGCTGCTGGCGGAGATCGAGGCGGAGGCGGCCCGCCGGATCGCCGAACTGCAGGACGAGCTCGCCGCCTCCCAGGCCGCGATCGCCCGGGCCGAGGCCCAGACCGAGGAGATCCGCACCGCCTACCGCCAGGCGCTGATTGGCCGGCGAACCGAGTAGTGCTCGGACCCTCGGCGCGCGGAAAGGGGCGCGGCGGCTGCGCCGTCTCGCCCGGGCCCCGAGCCGGGCAGCGGCCGACCGCCCGTCACGCCGGAGGCCGGGTTCGGGACGGCCTTACATTATGTCGTCAGCGGCTCGATCAGCGCGTCGCGGCGGCGCAGGTCGGGAAACAGGATCGCCCAGCTCACCGCGACGACGACGGTGCCAAAGCCGCCGAGCAGGATCGCCGGGACGAGGCCGAACAGCGCCGCGGTCACGCCCGACTCGAACTCGCCGAGCTCGTTCGACGCGCCGATGAAGAGCGAGTTCACCGCCGCGACCCGGCCGCGCATGTGGTCGGGGGTGTCGCTCTGCACCATCGTCTGCCGGATCACCACGCTGAAGACGTCCGAGGCCCCGACCAGCCAGAGCAGCGCCAGCGTCAGGTAAAGGTCGGTCGAAAGCCCGAGGCCCATCGTCGCCAGTCCGAAGACGATCGTCGCGGTGAATAGCTTGCGTCCGACTCGGCGCTGGATCGGAACTCGGGCGAGGACGAGCCCGACCATCGCCGCGCCGAGTGCCGGCATCGCGCGCAGCACGCCGAGCGCGGCCGGCCCGGCGTGCAGGAGCTCGCTGGCGATGATCGGCAGGAGGGCGGTGGCGCCGCCGAGCAGCACTGAGAAGAGATCGAGCGAGATCGCCCCGAGGATCACCGGGCGCTGCCAGATGAAGGCGAGGCCCGCGAAGGCGTCGCCGATCCGTACCGGCCCGCGGCCGCCGGCGGGCGGGCGCGGCCGCATCATCAGGTTCAGCACGGTGGCCACCAGGAAGAAGCCCGCCGCCGCCGCGAAGGGCACCCAGGCGCCGAGCGTGTAGAGGAGGCCGCCGAGTGCCGGGCCGCCGATCGCCGCGACCTGCCCGGTCGAGGAGGAAAGCCCGACGACGCGGCTGAACTCGGCGCGCGGCACGAGGTTCGCGACCATCGCCTGCGCCGCCGGCCCGACGAAGCCGCGGGCGGCGCCGAGGACGATGAAGAGCGCATAGATGAGCCCGACGTTCACGGTGGGCGCGAGCACGATCAACATCAGCCCGAGGCTGGTCGCGCCTTCGACCGCGAGGCAGGCCGCCATGACCAGGCGGCGGTCGTAGCGGTCGGCGACGATGCCGGCGACCAGCGTCAGCAAGAGCTTGGGCGCGAAGGCCGCGAGCCCGACGAGGCCGAGCGCCCAGGCGCTGCGCGTGACGTCGTAGACGGTCCAGGCGACGGCGACGTTGCACATCTGCGTCGCCGCGACCCAGAGCCCCCGGCTCGCCAGGTAGAAGACCACGTCCCGGTCGGCGAGCAGGGCATGGCCGGGCTGGTCGCTCGGGTCGTCGCGCAGCGTGGCCAATGCTCGGATCCCTCGGAGCGCCGCGGCGCGGGCTCAGCTCGACGCGATGACGTGATCTGCCGGGAACCGCGTTCGAAGGGGTGTCCGGCGAGGTGGTGTCGCACCCGCATCGAAGCCGAAACGGGAGCGCACGGTCAAGCCCACGGAGCGGCGGCGACCCTGGCGCCGGCGGCGGGGTTCGCGCGCCTAGTCCCGCCCGTAGAGCTGGCGGAGCTCTTCCTTGGCCTTTTCCAGCACCGCGCGCCGATCGGCGGAGAGGTTCTTGCCGGCGCGGTTGATGTAGAATGTCAGCATCGACATGGCCGACTGGAACGGCTCGGCCTTGCGGCCAGAGCTTTCCTCGGCCGACCGCTTCAGCGACGCGGCGATATGGCGCGGGTCGTCCGATTCGAAGACGTGCTCCTCGAGGTCGAGCGCATCGCTGTGCTCCGTGACCTCGGCCGACCAGCGCTTGCCCTTCGCGTCGTGGTGCTCACGAGGCATTGCGCTTGCGCGTTGCCGCGGCCTTCTTGGCCGATGCCGAGCGTTCGGCCTTGCTGCGCGAGGCCGAGGCGGCCCCGCCGATCCGGCCGCCCTTCTTAACGGATTTGTGGGTGTCGGCCTTGCCCCGTCCGGAGCCCGACTTGTTCCCGCCGCCGGACTCCTTGTTGACGGTGGCCCAGGCGCGGCGCTCGGCCTCGTCCTCCGGCACGCCGCGCTTCTCGTAGCCCTCCTCGATATGCTCGGCCTTGCGCTTCTGCTTGTCCGTGTAGGCGTCCTTGTCACCACGGGGCATGATCGAGCCCTCCGATCAGTTGCTTGCGAGGCTTCAACAAACGGCGCCCGCATGCGTTCCCGTCGATGCCGCGGCGGAACTTCGCGCGGCCCCACCCGTTTCGAGCGCCGTGGAGCAGGAAGCGTGCCAGGCATCGGACCGGAGGACGGCGGCGGCGGATGTCGCGCTCGTCTACGGCAGCGACTCCGATCCGGGCATCCGGCGGCGGCGCGCCGGAAGGGGCTTCTCGTATCACGGCGCGGACGGTCGGCGGGTGAGCGACCCCGAGGTCCTGGAGCGGATCCGCGCGCTGGTGATCCCTCCGGCCTGGACCGGCGTCTGGATCGCCCCCGAGCCCGACTGGCACCTGCAGGTGACCGGGCTCGACGCGCGGGGGCGCAAGCAGTACCGTTACCACCCGCGCTGGACCGCGTGCCGCGACGAGGTCAAGTACGCGAACCTCGTGGACTTCGCCCGGGCCCTGCCCCGGCTGCGGCGGGTGATCGAGGCGGATCTCGGCCGCCGCGGGCTCGCGCGCGAAAAGGTGATCGCGACGGTGACGCGGCTTCTCGACATCACGATGATCCGGGTCGGCAACGCCGCCTATGCGCGCGACAACAACAGCTTCGGGCTGACGACGTTCCGCGACCGGCACGTGCGGATCGACGGCGCATCGCTGCGGTTCCGCTTCAAGGGCAAGTCCGGGAAGGAATGGCGGCTCAAGGTGAGCGACCGCCGCGTGGCCCGGATCGTCAAGGGCGCCCAGGACCTGCCGGGACAGCACCTGTTCCAGTACCTCGACGAGGAAGGCGAGCCGCGGCGGATCGCCTCGCAGGACGTCAACGCCTACATTCGCGACGCGGCCGGCGGCCCCTTCTCGTCGAAGCACTTCCGCACCTGGGGCGGCACGGTGCGCGCGGTCAGCCTGCTGGCCGAGCTCGCGCCGCCGGGCTCGAAGCGGCAGCTGGCCGTCGCGACGAACGCGGTCGTCGACGCCGTCGCCGCACAGCTCGGCAACACGCGAACGGTATGCCGGAAGTGCTACATCCATCCGCTCGTGCTCGACCGCTGGCAGGAGGGTACGCTCGGCGAGGAAGTCGCCGAAGTCCGCCGTCGCTGGCGGCGGACGCCCGCCGGCCTCGACCGGGACGAGTATGTCGCGCTCAGGTGGCTCGAGTTCGTGCGTGGACGGGTGACCGGCTCGCGCCGGTCAGTAGCCGCCGATGATCGGGAGGATCCCGAATTCTGAGAGAAGCTGGACGCTACTGCGTGGTGCCCTCAGAGAGACTTCGAACTCTCGACCCTCTGATTACAAATCACCGGGACGTCCTTTCTCGCCAGGACGTGTGACTTCACTGTAATTCACTTTATGGCGCTAAAACAGGATTCTTGCCGAACGGCAGCATCGCTGGAGCTCTCTCGATCACTTGCCTTTTCGCTCCATTGTGCTTACCTCCGGCTTACCCGACATCATGGTAGGCCCGAATGCCGAAGCGCTCTTTGTCGAAAACGGTGGTGGACGGGCTTCGCCCGCACGCGTCCGAGTACATCATCTGGGACGAAGATCTCGCCGGATTCGGCGTGCGGGTAAAACCAACCGGCGTCCGCAGCTACGTGATCCAGTATCGCGACCGCCAGACGGGTGTGTCACGCAGAAAAACCCTCGGCGCTCACGGGCCGCTGCTGAGTTTGCACAAGGCGAAGGAACGCGCGCGCGTTCTGCTTGGCGCCGCGGTCGGCGGTGCTGACCCGATCGGTGATGAAAAGGCGAGACGCGCGGAGCCCTTTTTCAAGGAGCTGGCGGCGGACTATCTCGAACAGCACGCTGTGCCGAAAAAGCGGCCTGCAAGCCTCAGCAACGACCGCTCGATGCTCAACGGCATCATCCTACCGAAGCTCGGGCACCTGAGGGTCGGCGCCATCAAGTCGCGCGACATCCATCTGCTCCACACTGGCCTCAAGGCGACCCCCTACCGCGCGAACCGGGTCCTGTCCTTGCTATCGAAGATTTTTTCAGTCGGCGTCCAATGGGGGTTGCGGGCGGACAACCCGGCGAAAGGCATCGAGCGGTATCACGAGGATCGCCGCGAACGCTGGCTCTCCGACGACGAGATCACCCGCCTGCTCGCCGCGCTCGCCGAGCATCCGAACCAGATCGCCGCGAACGCCATCCGCCTGCAACTCCTGACCGGGGCGCGCATCGGCGAGGTCCTGACGGCCCGCTGGGGCGATATCGATTTCGAGCGCGGCGTCTGGACGAAGCCCTCACATCACACGAAGCAGAAGCGCACCGAGCACCTCCCCCTGTCGGCGCCGGCGCTTGCGCTGCTCTTGACCATCAAGGAGAGGGCGGATGCCTCGGTACCGTTCGTTTTTCCGGGGCGGATCGCCGACCGACCGCTGGCACACCTGAAGGGGTTCTGGAAATCGGTCACGGCCGCAGCCGGCCTTTCGAACTACCGGATGCACGACAACCGGCATACCCACGCCTCGCATCTGGTGTCGAGCGGGCTGAGCCTCGAGATCGTCGGGCGCCTGCTCGGCCACACCAGCCCGATGACGACGCGTCGCTACGCGCACCTCGCCGACGACCCGCTCCGGGGCGCCGCGAACAGGTTCGGCGCGAAGATTGCGGCACTGGAAGGTCCGGCCGGCGGCGAAGTTGTTCATTTCGGCCGCAAGCCGCAATCCTGAGTGTCATGGTTGTTGGGGGATGTAGGTGTCGGCCCGCGTTCGGTCCGAGCGACTGGGAAGTCGATCACTACAGTCTCGCAAGCAGATAGTGAGGACCGGCGACACCGCGACACGAAGTTCCTGACCTGGGCGTTGATCGGGGTGGGTGCACTTCAGGTCCTCGCCGCTGCCATGCAGACTCAGGCGGTTCGAGAGTCGGTCCATCCCGACGATGACGTCCGCCTGCCGGAAGCCGCGCAACTCGTCGATAACTCCTTCCTTGATTTCGGCCGCTGGCACGCGGCCGACCGGACAGGCGTCAGGCCCGCGCTTCAGCACGTGGCATGCACGCCTTCCGTCCGAGGAGCACGGGCCGGCTCGTCGCCGCTTGTCACGTCGGACGGGGTGACCGACGGGCGCCGACCTCAGTGGTTCGGGTCGGTGTCGCGGGCGAACTTGGCCGCGGCGATCTCGGTCAGGCTCTTGCCCTCGGCCGAGACTCCGGCGGAGGCGGCGAGCTGCTCGTTGCCGCCGAGGGAGGGCGAGCGGGTCGACATGGTGGCGGCGCCACCCTTCTCGGCCTGCTTGTCGTCCCCGCGAGCCTCGCGGTTGATCTTCGCGACGAAGATCTGGTCGACCGACATCGTCGCCGCCTCGTCGGCCGAGAGGCCAGCCACTGCCGCGAGCTGGCTGGCGTTACCGCCCTCGCCCGAGGTCACGGAGACGGCCTGCCGGTCGTCCTGCCGCGTGCCGGCATTGAACTTGATCGCTGCGGCCTGGGTCAGGGTGAGGCCACTCCCCGCGACAACCTGGGTGGTGCCGGCGAAGGCGGGAGCCGCGGCGGCGAAAGCGATAGCGGCGGCGGCAATGCTGTTGACGAACTTCATTTCTGTTTCCTTTCCAATCTCGACCACATCGATGTTGTTCGAGACGCCGAAGGTCCAGCACTTGTCCTGGTCTTCGGCCCCCCGGGTACCTCACTTGGTCCCGATCGCAATGTCGGTTTCTAGGACTGCGTTGTTTCAGCACGCACGCAGCCGAGTTTTCAAATGTGTCGTTTGTACGTGTACTAACGATCGGCGCCTGCGGATACGGGGATGAGCCCAGATGGAGGGCGGACGCAATACGCCCCGGAGTTCCGGAAGGCGCTGCACGCGGAGGTCACTGGGGCGACGTTGGTGATCGCCAAGCTCGACCGATTGTCGCGCAACGCAGCCTTCCTGCTGACGCTGAGGGACAGCGGCGTCCGGTTCGCCGCCGTCCACCTGCCCCGGGGCGAACTACTCACGGTCGGGATGGCGCTGGTGGCGCAGGCCGAACGGGAAGTGATCTCGAAGCGGGTCAAAGAGGCGCTGAGCGTGGCTCGGAGCCGAGGGGGTCAGGCTCGGCAACCCCCAACGGCGCCGCGGCGCTTAAGCGGGCTGGCAAGGGCGGAGCGCCCCTCAGGGCGGCCATCGCGCGGAACGCCGACCGGCATGCCCGGGACCTCGCGCCGGTCGTGGAGGACATCCGCTCCGGTTGGCGCGACCAGCCTGCGGGCGATCGCGGCGGAGCTGAACGCCCACGGCATGCTGACCCGCCGTGGGGGCGTTGGCAGGTCTCGACCGTGCTGAACCTGCTCGAGAGGCTGGGCCTTCGGAGGCGGCATGCGCCAGTCCCGGGTGATGTCGCCGGTCGAGGCCCTCGCCAACGTCGTGGTCGGGTACGCGGTTGCTGTGGCCGTCCAGCTTGCGCACATTCCGATGTTCGGGTTGACCGTCAGCCTGCTCTAGACCCTCGCCATCGGCGTTGTGTTCACCGTAGTATCAGTTCTCAGGAGCTACCTGCTACGGCGCCTCTTCGAGGCTTTGCGAGCAACTCCATGAACGATCTGGACGGCATTCCGGAGCCTTCGGCTCGCAGATCCCTTCGAAGCGCGGACGAGCGAGCGAGGCGCCGGTCAGTGGTGGGGGTCGAGCACATTGCGCCACTGGTCGCTATGCCGCCAAGCTGATCGCGGCTCCGTTCCGGACTTCGATCCGCTGGAGGGCGGCACCGAGACGCAAGCGCTGTTCCTGATGGAAACGCCGGGGCCGATGACGGATGCCGGCCGCTCGCGGCCGTCCACCTTCCCCACGTCAACTCGAGGCTGAGCCGGTGGAAGCCGACGCAGTCGAAGACTTGACCACAGGGAGCCCGATGGCAGTACAAGTTGGACCCGATGGCTTCCGCTGCCAGCTGTACCCCACGCCCCTCGTGCTCGATCGCGGCCCCCGTCATGAGATCGCTTCTTTCAATCATCTCGCGCGCTGCTTTTTCGACGTGACGAATCCAAAGTTCAGTTGCTGGGTGTCCGCAGCGGGGAAGTATCAGATACCTAAGCTGCCGAAGCACTGTTCCACGCCAAACGCCCCTGGCGGTCCGGGCTCGCGCCGAGATGCGGCTTGCCGAGGAGTACGACGACGCATAGGAGCGAGGCGATGCGTGGGGCATAACCAGCATGGCGAGGTCCTTCCGACCGAAAAGGGCCGTCCCTCGGGCATTCGGTCTCTACGCCTGGCTCGGGGTGTCGCCGTTCTCCTCGCGTTGCGCCTGGGCTGACGCTAGGCGGTCCGCCGCTTCCCGGAGCAGGTCAACCAGCTTGAGGGCGGTGTTCCGCGGGACTTGCACGATGTCCTTCGAGCCGATGGCCTGGCGCAAGCCAAACGCCGCTTTCAGCAGTTCCTCCGCGAAGTCGTCCACTGAAACGCTCTGGCTCCTGCGGAGTTGGCCAAAAAGGGAGGCACTGCTGGGACAGAGAGCTGCGCCCCCCAAGCGGTTCAACCCCCGCGGGACGATGAGACGCACATCGAGTTCGAGGGCCCCCGGATTGCATGCAGTGCGGCCCGGCATCGCAATTGCATTTGTTATGGTTGTTTCAGTCGGCCGAGAATGAAGGCCCATCGCGCTACCCTCGATCTCCGTGGCATCATCGCCGACCCCCCGACCGAGCGACGCACCTTCGCCTAGTGCCTGCATCAATCGGCGACTCGCCCGCGATGTCGAACGCGCCGCCGAGACCGTCAAAGCCCTCTTCCATATCGCCATGAGCAAGCCGATGGCCCGTCGGATCGCGCGCTACACGGACTTCTGGGTCGGACCCTGAGCTTTCCGCGAATACTCGCTGACTGGGCTTGGTAGGGAGCAATCGGGCTCTTAAGGTGGAACTCACGGCGAAAGCATCAGTTGGCCTAGACACCAGCCGAAGGGAGCCCAGTGAGGGAAAGCCTGCAAATGGCGATCGAGATGCTTTACCGCATAGATGCGGTTGAAGGAGACGAGCAAGCCAAGATGCCACGAAGGAAGCGCAACGCTTACTGCCCCGACATCCAGATGCGGACGTGAAAAGAGTAGAAGGTGGCCGAGGTAGGGGAAGGGATTCGCGCGCTCCGGCTCGATCATGCAGATCGAAGGAATCGCCGACAAGATGTGCGACACTTCTGCCATCAGCACCTTCTACCTTGTGAGGCATAGTTGCACGTAAGTGGGGCATCATCTTGGTAGATCACGATCGGGATTTCATCCACGACCTTGCAGTGGCAGCCTGCGTGATTGACGCCGAGGGTCGGGTGATCCGTTTTAACCACGCTGCCGCGGCTCTGTGGGGCCGAACACCAGCCGCGGGCACGTTGTGGAGCGGCGCATTGCGGTTGCTCGACGCCTCCGGCGGCGTTCTTGACCCCGCAGCGAGCCCGGCCGCGCGTATGCTGCGTGAAGGCAAGGCGCCGACAGAGTTCGGGGTGCTCTTTGCCGAGCGACCTGACGGCAGTCAGGCGGCTTTCCTCTCGCGGCCTTCCCTGTTGCATGGCGCCGATGACAAGCTCGTCGGCGTGCTTGAGCTGATGCTCGACCCACACCCACCCGAGCTGATCGACCTCGCCGCGAGTCAGTTGGCGGCGATCGTTGCCTCCTCGAACGACTCAATCATTGGCCAGTCGCTCGACGGCCGCATTACCTCGTGGAACGAGGGCGCGGCGCAGATGTTCGGCTGGCGCTCCGACGAGATGATCGGCGAGTCGATTACGCGGATCATCCCGCCCGAGTTGCGCAACGAAGCGGACAATGTCCTTGCCTCTTTGAAGCGCGGCGAGCGGCTCGAGCCGTTCGACACCGAGCGGATCGCTAGGGACGGTCGGCGTATTGCCGTTTCGCTGACCGTCTCGCCGATCCGCGACGCCGCAGGGCGGCTCGTGGGCGCCTCGA
This sequence comes from uncultured Alphaproteobacteria bacterium, assembly GCA_963763295.1. Lineage (GTDB taxonomy): Bacteria > Pseudomonadota > Alphaproteobacteria > Rhodobacterales > Rhodobacteraceae > Amaricoccus. The sequence continues at coordinate 211,854 of CAVXOH010000008.1, read as the reverse complement.
AGATCGCTCGTGACATCAGCGCCCGGAGGGCGGCCGGGGACATGCAGTCCCAGTTGGTCGAGGAGTTAAATCATCGCGTGCGTAACACGCTGGCGACGATCCAGGCAATGGCTGGGCAGTCGCTCCGGCTTAGTCCCAGCTCCGAGGCGTTCGCGCGAAGCTTTACCGGTCGGGTGCAGGCGCTGGCCCGTGTGCACGACCTGCTTGTCGCCCGCGAGATGGCCGGCGCGGACCTGGCGGCGATAGTCCATGCCGAGCTGCACGCGGCCCGGTGGGGAATGAGGGTCGCCATGGAGGGGCCGGCGGTGGTGCTCGAGGCGCGCGTGGCAGTGCAGATGGCACTGATGCTGCACGAGCTTGCGGAGAACGCCCGGCGTTATGGTGCTCTCAGCAGTCGCGCCGGGCGGGTGACAATCACCTGGCACATCAAGGCCGGCCCAAGCGGCGTGTGGCTCGCGCTTGACTGGCGCGAGAGGGGTCCGGCAATCGCTGCGGCGGGGGCCAACCCGGGTTGCGGGTTCCTGCTGATCGAGCGCAGCTTGGCGGTCAACGGCGGGACTGCCATGCGGCGGCGTGAGCCCGAGGGCCTCGCCTGGGAAATACGCCTGCCGTTACCTGGCTTGTCCGCGGCGTTTCCACCGGAGAGCCTGCTGCGCCCTGATCATGCGCCCTACGTGTGGCCAGGGGCGACCCTTCAGGGCTGCCGAGTACTCGTCGTCGAGGACGAGCCACTGATCGCGCTCCAGATCGCGGACCAGCTCGCCGCTGCGGGCGCGACCGTGCTCGGGCCCGTGGGCATTATCGGCGACGCGGCGCGGCTGATCGAGAGTGAGCCTCTTGACGCTGCACTACTCGACGCAACCCTCGCAGGGGAACCCGTGGATGCGCTGGCAACCGCGCTGGACGCCCGTGGCGTGCCATTCGCCTTCGCCAGCGGGCACGGACCCTTAGGACTTCCCGAGGGCTTTCGCAATCGACCGCTGCTCGGCAAGCCATTTAGTGAAGAGGCTCTGTTGGATTTGGTCCGCACCTTGATTGCGCCGGCCGATGGAGCTGTAGTAGTTCCGCTGCGAAAGCGAGATTGAGAAGAGTGCGGCAGCTGCCGATCGGGCCGAACTTCTTACAGCGCTCGCTGTGGTTGCGGCGGCAAGAGGTTGAGCCTGCAGCGCGTGGCCGTCTCTCTTTGACCCGGCTGCGTCCGGGGGGCCGCGGCGGCAAGGGCAGGAAGGTGATGTTCTTGGGAACGACGAGCCGCGCCGGCGAGATGCCAGCCGGCTCGGTCGAGAAGGAGGGCGGCATGGGCGTCGGAGGCGACGGTGGCGCTGATCTCGCCGAGATGCTCCTGCATTGCGGGTGTGTCGCAGAACGGCAGGACGATGCCGGCGCCCTTGCCTTCGGCCGGGCAGATCGCACCGAAAATATAGGCCCAGGCGGTGCGCTGGTCGTGCGGCGCGCGCGGCGGGGTGCCCCGCTTCGCCCAACTGCGGGTGAGCTTGCTCTTCTGCCCGATGCGGGCCTCGTCCTGGAACCAGAGCTCTATGCGCTTGCCGCGGTGCGCGGCCCGGACCTCCACCACGCGCTCCGGAAGACCTTTTTGAAAGCCTCCTCGCCTCCGGATCTTGGGCGTAGTGCCTCAGCCGCGCCGACAGCTTGCGGAAGCCGAGCGCCCGCAGCTCCCGCTCCACGGTCGCCTCGCTCATCGACACCCGGAACTCCTCCCACAGCCATTGCATCGATCAGCCGCCAGCGCCCGTCCTGCCGGGGCTCCGGGTCGCCCGGTCGGACCTTCGGCATAAAAGCGCAGCACCCAGTCCCGCACGATCTGCAGCCCGACCCCGCCGATCCGCGCCGCTTCCGTCCGCGTGCCGCCATCGCGGATCACCGCCAGCGCCAGTAGGCGCCGCACCTGGGCGGCGTCCCGACTCACCCGCGCCAGTCGTCGCAGATCCCGCCGCTGAAATCGCCTCGATCCTCGTTTGCCGCACCCGTGGAGAACCCCGCTCGTTTCCATGGTGAATCACGGCGCAAATGGGGGTCCCATCGTGATTCACGATCAGCGTAGGTTGACACAAGTCATTGATTTATTGCGAAATTGGATGTGATCTAGGTTCGTTTGATCTCTAGGCGGCATTGTCTCCGCTCCGATCCGACCCTTCACTCCTCATTCTACGCGTTCTCGCGCCTTGCTCGCTCTAGTAGAAATCTCGTTAACGTGCTATCGCAAAGGCGTAGTTCGTCCGCCGACGCCAAGCGGTCACGTCTTCGGGTGCCGGACGGCGGAATTTGCAGCTGGGAGCGAAAGCAGTGTGCTTCGCGCCAATAGTTGGATGATAGCGACCAGATGATACTGTATGTCGGGCTACTCGCGGGTGCTTTGCAGCTCATCGGATACTTGCTCTACCTACGGGACGAGGAGATCGAGCCCAATCCGGTGACATGGCTGATGTTCGCTTATGGCACGATACTTCTGACGTTCCTGGAATGGGACCGGCAGGCGTCGGCCGCGGAACTCGCGCTTCCTGCCGTCTGCAGCTGTATGGCGATCTATGTGGCGGGCCAGTGCTGGTGGCGCGCGCGCCGGAACGACCCTTCGCGCTACTGGCCGCGAGAATGGTGGCCTGACGATTGGCGGGATCGCGCCTCCTTCCAGGCGGACTTGGCGCTCACAGCCCTCTATCTCGGGGCGGCGGCGCTCGCCTGGAGCCGGTGGATCGGCGAGGACACCCGCGAGGTCGCCGTCGTGGTCTTTTTGATCGGGGCCAACCTGACCACGCTCACCGCCTTTTTCCCCCTGATTAGAAGCGTCATCGAGGACCCGAGTCACGAAAGGACGGCGCCGTGGGCGGTCTGGGCGACCGCCTATGCGCTCCTCGGACTTACGACCTGGGCGATGGAGGGGGAGCTGCTATCGGAGCTGATGGTCTATCCAGTGCTCAACGCCACGCTGCACGGCGCGGTGGCGGTGCTGTCGCGGCCGTCCCGGCGCGAGCGTCATGCCGGCGGCCCTGCCGCGGAACCGCGCGAGGATGCGCTCCGACTTTCCCGCCGTCTCGTGGCGCTCCACGCCGGAGGCGTCGTGCTCCTGATCGTCGTCGTGCTCGGCACTGCCCTTTGGCTGTCCGCGCAGCACAATCGGCTGGCGATGGAGTTGTCCGAGCGGCTGGTCGAGAGTGAGATCGCGTCGACCCGCAGCGGGACCTACACGCTCGTCCGCGACTACTCGATCTGGGACGAGGGGTTCGCGGCGGTGGTGAGGGACGACCGGGACTGGCTCTACAGCAGCATCGGCAGTAGCGTGACCGAGCTCGATACCTTCGACCTCGCGATTCTCGTTCCCACGCCGGGAAAGAACTTCGGCTGGGTCGCCGGATCGCCGCCGGAGGGCGAGGAGAATATCCTGCCCGCGCCGCTGATATCCGTGATCCTGGGTCTTCTGGAGATCTCGGGGCCCGATGCCGAGCAGATGCGCACGCTTCTCGCTGAGTTCGACGGCTCGCCTTGGATCTTCGCCGTCTCGCGAATAACGCCAGTCGAAGGCGCCCCGCCGGAGATGCATCGGCAGCGCTGCCGGTTCAGATCCACGGCATGCAGCTGACCAAGGAACGGTTCGCCGCGATCGGCCGCCATCTCCTCGCGACCGAGGTCTCGCTCAGGGATACGGTGATGGCGGGCGAAGCAAGTGTGCCGCTCCGGGACTACAGTGGCGAGGTTATCTCTAATTTGGTTTGGGATGCCCCGAGTCCCGGCGCCAGTATCCTGCGCAGGGCAGCAATCCCGCTGGCGCTGGCGCTCGGCGCCGTGTCGGCGATCAGCGCCTTCACCTCGCTATACGCCGTGCGCTCGGCTCGGCGTCTCGAACGGGCCCTGGCAGCAGCGAAGGCGGGGGACTGCAGCAGGACCGAGTTCCTGTCGAATGTCAGCCACGAGCTTAGGACGCCCATGAATGGGGTTCTGGGCGCGGCCCAACTGCTCGAAATCACCGATCTGGACGGCGAGCAACGGGAGCTCGTGAGCCTTGCTGATGTGCTCGGCAACCGCACAGATGTCACTGATCTCAGACCTCATCGAGGTCAGCCGGATCGACTTGGGAAACCGCAAGCTCGAGCCCGTGCACGTTCGCGCCCGAGGCGATTCTCGGCGAAGTCACCGATATGATTCAGGTCACTGCGTTAAAGAAGGGCATTCGGCTGGAGGTCGATCCGGGGGAGCTGGACGGTTTGAGCGTCCGCGGAGACGCCCAGGCTTTCCGTCAGATCCTGACGAACCTTGTCGGAAACGCCGTGAAGTTTTCCGACGAGGGGGTTGTCAGAGTGCATGCTGCCATGGCGCTCGAGTGTCATGGAAGGGTCAGACTTACGGTGAACGTCAATTGACACAGGCCCAGGCATTCCGGAGGCTGCGCTGGCGCGGATCTTCGAGCGTTTCTACCAGGTCGACGGCTCGATGTCGCGGGTGACCGAAGGCACCGGCCTCGGCCTCGCCATTAGCCAGAAGCTCGCTCACGCGATGGAGGGCGAGATCAGCGTTACGAGTGAGTTGGGATCTGGCTCGACCTTTGTCCTTTCGATCCCGTTCGACGAAGTTGAGCAGCCAGCGGAGGTTTGCGATGCGGCTTAAACTGAACCGCGCGACAGACGATCGCGCGCGAGGATCGGGCTGCCCCTTCGGATGGCGCAATCCTGATCGTCGAGGACAACCGCACGAATGCCCTGATCCTGCACGCCATGCTGCAGAAGACCGGCTATAGGTGGTCGTCGCGGTGGATGGGATCGAGGGCGTGAAATGGCGGACCAGCTGAAGCCACGGCTCGTCCTCCTCGATCTGCACATGCCGCGGCTTGACGGCTTTGCCGCCGCCGCGGAAATCCAGAGGCGAGCGGCCGATCATGCCCCTGTCATTATCGCGGTGACCGCAAACGTCAGCCCTGCAGTTCATGCCGCGTGTCTGGCGTGCGGATTTGCCGCGGTCCTCTCGAAGCCCGTGTTCCTGGACACACTGGTCGCCACGTGCGGAGGTTCGCACCGCCTTCCGCTGCAACGGCCGGATAACTCGGCTCCTCCAGGGCGAAAAGCTCGAGCAGGAAGCGATAGTGCGACGGGCAGAAGGCGAGATAGAGAGGAGCCAGCCAGTGATCCGGCGCCAGCCCGCCCGCAGGCACCCGCGGTAGTCCTCGCGAAGCTCCTCGCCCAGCTCGATGTCGCGCAGAGCCACGATGTGGTCGTCCTCGAGCGCGGGCCAATAGTGCAGGCCGACGTTGGCGGCGCATCCCTCGCCGTGGTTCATGAACTGCATGCCGTCGGTATACCAGACGAAGAGGCCGGAGGGCTCATGCACGTAGCCCGCCTTGAGGGCCTGAGCCAGCGTGAGCGGGGCAGCTTGACCAGCGACGTTCGATCGCAGACGCGCATGGAGGTGTCGACCTGCCAGACCTTGGTTCCGGCCGCGATCGGCTCGGCAGCGAACAAGCCGCTGCCGTGTACCGCGCTACGCCTGACTTCGACATTCACATTCCAGCCCAAGTTCTTCTCCTTCGCGGTGACTTCGTTTACGTTCCCCCCGGAGGGAGCCGCGTCACCGACGAATTCCGATCGAAGAGTGTTACGGCCTAAAACGTTCCCATACCATGACGTGTACTCACTGCATAGATACTCGCGCCTCGCGGGAAATCTCAGTGGCCAGTACGCTGGCCATTAATACCAGCGCGTGCTGAGCCTGACTCACGAAGGGGATCCCCAGCGGGCTGCCGGTCAGAAGGTCAGCTTAGTCCCGAATGTCCCGACGACGATGTCTTTCACATCCGACTGTGTGGCGCTGCTTAGGGAGTAAGAGCGAAGCTGGGTGTAGAGGTCGACCCCATAGCGCTCGATCCGCTGCACGGCCGCGATGCCGTATGACGTACCCTCGTCGCCCTCGCCGCTGATGTTCTTGCCCTGGGTATAGTCAATCCCGAAGCCGGTTGGACCGATCGCCCAGATCTCGGTGTCATAGCCAATCTTGCCGTAGAGATTGTAGGCGTCGTCGCCTTGGTCGACATTCTGCCCGCCGGTGGAGAGCGTCAGGCTGAGTCCGGTCGGATCGTGCAGGATCGAGGCGGAGCCGGCATAAGCGTAGTCGACTCCGTCCTCGTCCGGATTGTAGAGCGAGGCGGCAGCAAGCACGGTTAAATCGCCAACGTCCAGCCGCTCCAGTCGCCGTAATCGCCACCGAGGCTCACGGCCACCGCCCATTGGTCGTCTTGTCCGAAGGACACCGAACCTTGGGCGGGGCCAAACATCGGCAAGTCATACCGGACCCGGTCTAGGTTGCCGGGATCGAAGTCGAAGAAGGCTGCGTTCACCGCCAGGAAGTCCGGATCCGCGGCCGACCCGAGATTGATGAAGTCCTCGCCGTCGGTGAAAAGGACGCCGCCTGCGATGTCAGCGACACCTGCATACATGATCGGGCCGGCCACAAGCGACAGATCGTATTCGGCGGTATCGTCCGCTGCGCTCGCCCCCTTGCCGACCTGCAGTCGGCCGTAGGTCGTTGCGGAAGGTCACCTCCGCCTTTCTTACGTCGTAAGTGGCGTCCACATTCGGCGTTAGCTGGGACACGCTGTTGGAGTTGTTTGGGCTCACCCCGACCTCGATCGTTGCCCCGAGCGAGGTTTCACCAAGCGGAGCATCCGCGTCGAGGCGGAAGCGCGAGCTCGAGGTGTCGTTGTCGACGATGAAGACGTCCGTCGAGACGCCGTCGTCGACGACGTTGAAGGCCGGGTTGAGCTGGCCGGAGAGGGTGAGCGAGCGGCCACTGCGATCGCGCCAGATGAACCCTTCCTCGACCATCTGGGCCTCGGGGCGGAACTCCCCGGCTTCGGAGTCGACGGCGGGTGCTTGCAACACCGCTACCGGCGCGGGCGGCGCCGCGACCGCGGGGGCGGAGCGCGCCTGCGCGGACTTCATCGCGTCTACCTCAGCGCGCAGCGCGTCGATCTGTTGCTGCTGTGTCTCGATCACGGCAAGGAGCCGATCGAGGTCGGCAGACGTCGGCGCTTGCGCGATCACCGGCCCAGAGGCGGCCACGATGGCGCCAAGTGCGACGCCAGCAAGTAGAGCGGGCGACTTCTTCGATCCACGATGGGACGTCGGTCTGCTGATCCGATGCATTTCGCATCCTTTGATCTTGGCTGCTCGAACTCATGATCTGATTCGCCATCACTCCCTGTCCAGTGCAAGCTAACGCTTCCTACGTCGATTTCGGCTGCTGTGCCTTTCTCGCCACGCACCGTCGCTCGCCTGCGGAAGTCGCGGTTCGGTGGTAGAAGAACCGTAGTCGCACATCCGGCGGCGAGCCGCTGGCTTGCAATCGCAAGGGCACGATGTGCTGCCACACCCGCAGGCAACCGCGGCGGCCGGGCCGCGATGCTCGCTCACGGCCCGCCCTCCTTCGGACCTGCTCCCGGCAAGGCACCTATTCACGCCCGAAGACCGCAACCGTCGGATCGTCACCGTCGATCACGTCGGACACAGTGACCGAAGGAAAGGCGACCTCGGCGCTTTTCCACCAGCGCCGCCGCCGGGTAGACCATAGCTCTTTCGCCGCACGACATGCTTGGCAGACAGGGGCGGCCAAGCCGAGGAGGACATCCGCTCCGGTGGCGCAAGTAGCCTGCGGTCTATTGCGGCGGAACTGAACAGCCGCGGCATGCTCATTCGGCGCGGCGGGCACTGGCACGTCTCTACTGTGACAAACCTCCTCGATCGACTCGGATTAGGAAGCAGCCACTCGCGGCTTTTGCAACCACCGCCGGGCAAAGAAGCGAAATAGCGCGCCGGCGGATTGGAACGACAAAGTGCGGCACTGGTTTGCTCCTCACCGGAACGTGCAAAGCGGGATGTCAGCAGATTGCAGGGCGGAGCGGACGGCAAGTCGAAGCAACGGTCGATGGAGGTTCTTATCGTTGACGACGATATTTTCCTGAGGCTCGACCTATCGGATCGCCTGAGGCGACGAGGCTTCTCGGTCTTCAGGGTGAGCGATGCCGATCAGGCTATAGGGATCATGGAAAAGCATCCTTCAATTGCTGCGGTCTTCAGCGATCTTCAGATGCCCGGCTCCATGGACGGCCTCGCGCTTCTCCATGAAGTTTCCCGTCGGTGGCCCGGCAGGCGCCTTATTTTGATCTCGGGACTTAACTCCCCTTCGGAGCACGACATGCCGCCGAACACGCTGTTCTTCTCAAAGCCGCTAAGCCGCTTGAGCTTGGACCGCGTGATTTAGGGCTGGCCAGATTTCCCTCCGACCCATAACTTAGCCCCGCCGAAACCACCTGCCGCGATGTGACCCTCCAGAGGCGTCTCGCCCTACGACGGCTGTTCAAGACATCAGGAGAGAGGGCTGTGGCACCGCTTCGGAAAGCTACGAAACCAAGCACGCGGGCCGGCCCGCAGTAGTCCGAAGCCGGCTCATTCCGCTTCACTGAGCGGGGCGCTCATTGTGCAGGCGAGGCCTTTCGGGAGGAACTTCAGCCGAACTCGGCCGGCGAACGCATCGGCGAGATACTGCTGGATGAGCCGGCTGCCAAAGCTGGCGCGCAACGGGGCGCGCACAGGCGGTCCGCCGCTTTCCGACCACCGAAAATGCAGGCGCGGCGCATCGCTGTTTCGGGCGATCCGCCACGAGATCCTCACTCGGCCTTCGGGAACCGAGAGCGCCCCATACTTGGAAGCGTTGGTGGCCAGTTCATTCAGCCCAAGGCTGAGCGCGAGCGCCCGCCGATCGGCGATCTGCACCGGGGGACCAGAGATGCGGAACTTTCCGTTGCCCGACATGTGCGGCATGACGGCGTTCTCGACCACGCTCGAAAGCTCGGCCGTGCGCCAGTCTCTGGCGGCTAGCGAATGGTAGGCCCGCCCAAGGGCGGCGATCCTCGCCGTGAGGGCAGCCACGTCCGCTGGTGCGGCATCGCGGAGGGTCTGGGTTGCCATCGCCGACACGAGGCCCAACGTGTTCATGATCCGATGCTGGAGTTCAGCGAGCAGGAGTTCCCGTTGCTCCTCCGCCGCCTTCCGCTCGGTGATGTCGATGTCGATGCCGCTGTAACGAACCGGCGTATCACCACCGTCCCTGACCACCCGTCCGCGGCCGAAAATCAGCCGAATGGCCCCATCGGGCCGACGGATGCGGTACTCGCTATCGTATGTGTCTCGATGGCTCTTCACCGCTTCGCGGTAGCCGTCGTTTACCCGCTCTCGGTCCTCGTCCAGGCGCAGGCCGCGCAGCACGCGCATCGACACGGGCTCGTCCGTCGGCTTCAGTCCCATGATGCGAAAGAACTGCTCGGTCCCTTGAACCGTGTCGGTCGCCACATCGATATCCCAGATGCCGATCCCAGCCGACTCCTCGGCCATCCGGAGCAGCGCGTCCCGCTCCGCCAGCTCCTGCTTCAGTCGCCAGCGGTCGCGAACGTCTCGCATGAATATCGCGAGTTCACCGGCACCAGGATTGACGTCCAGCTCGATTGGCGTGCCGGTGACGAGTGAGATCGCTTCGAACTGCCTTCTCTCGCCGGTCTTCAACGCGTCCGCCAACAGACGGTGTTTGGCCGATCCGGCAAGCTGCGGGAATACTTGCAGAATATCCTGTCCCAACAGATCGGCGCGCTCGCGAGCCCACAGTCGCTCTGCGGCTCCATTCAGGTACGTGATGCGCCAATCGGAATCGATGCAAACGCAAGCGTCCGCAAGCGTCTCAAGAACTTGGGCTGCCGCTCCAACCGCTGCACCGTGTGCCCTGCTCATTCCGTGGCTAGCACGTCCCAGTTAGAGCGGCTGACGAGCCATCCGCTAAAGCCAAATATCCGTAGCCGAATGACGCCGAGTTAAGAACCCGTTTCGCGCTACGACGCGTGCACCCCGTCCTACACGTACTTTGTCGTGAAACACGCCGTCGAAAATACTGATGACGTGGAGCTGCTTGAAGTCCGGTTCCGGGCTAACTCGTCGCAGGTGAACCCAACGTTGGGAGACGAGCCTCCTAGCGACAGAGCGTGCGCAGCGGGTAGATATCGGGCGGCATGACCCCATGTTCTCGGCAAGCCGCCTGCCCCTACCTCTGGATGGACGCGACCTACCTGAAGGTCCGCGACCGCGGGAGGATGTCAGCCGTGCCGTGATAGTGGTCGTGGCGGGCAACGAGGACGGCAAGCGCGAGGTTCTCGGCATTGCCACGGCCTGTCCGAGGCAGAGGCACTCTAGACGCCGTTTCGTTTCGCTTTGGCCAAGTGTCGATTAAATGGGGGCCCGCGCCCCATGGACTATCGTATGACGAAATGCCTCATTGGTACGATTTCGGTTCCGAAGGCTACCGGTAAGCCTGCTCAAGCATATCCCGCAGATCCCTTTCGTCGAATGGCTTGCGCAAGCGAGGCAGATGCCGGAGGTCCGGCGGCAGTTGCTCGCTCTCATAGCCGGTCGTCAGGAGAACCGGTACGCCGCGAGAAACCAGTTCCGCGGCTACTTGTTCGCTCGTCTCGCCATCGAGTCGGACGTCGAGAACCGCGCCATCGAGGACCTCTTTCTGCACCGCTCCGAGTGCTGGCTCTAGACGCCCGAAAGGGCCAACGACCTCCGCCCCTAACGCGCGAAGGACGTCCTCGACTTCCATCGCTATGAGGAACTCATCCTCGACAACCAGAATTCGCCGGCCCTCGAGAGACTTCTGCACGGCTCAATCCTCAACCTCATCGGCGATGGATATGCCATTGCCTGCAGAGGGAAACCGGATGGTCCATTCCACACCGTCCGAGTGGTACTCCACCCGGGACTCCCCGCCGAGCATGTAAGGAAGGCTCCGCTCGAGCGTCTCGGCGCCGAAGCCGCGACGCGTCGGCGGGTCCTCAAGCGGAACGCCGGTCTCCCGCCACACGATCACGACGTGGTCCGCCTGTTCGCCGGGGACCGTACGCCAGCTCACTTTCAGTTGGGCGCCGTCTTGGCGAAGGGCTCCGTACTTGCTCGCGTTGGTGGCAAGTTCATGGAATGCCATGCCCAGTGCCTGCGCGACCTTGGGGGAAAGACGCAGATCCGGCCCAGCCAGCAATACGCGGCTGCCATGATCAGCCCCGTGCGCCTTCAGTTCCTGCCGAAGCGTGTCCTCGAGCCTGACGCTCACGGCCGACCCCTGGGTCAGCAATTCTTGGGTTCGCGCAAGCGCCATGAGCCGCGCGTCGAACGCTACGACAAACCCCTCAAGGCTTGCGCTCGACCTGGCTGTTCGTTTCGCGAGGGTCCGCACGTTCAGCAACATGTTGCGGACGCGGTGCTGCAGCTCGCCGAGTAAGATGCTGCCGCGGTCCGCGGCGTCCTTGAGCTCCGCCTCGGTCTGAAGGCGCTCGATCGCCGCGGCGAGAAGATTGGCATAGTTTTGCAGGAATGAGATGTCGTCCTCGTTGAAATCCCGGCGCTGCCGAGAGTCGACCTCGAGTACGCCCCACGCCGCCCGCTCCCCGCGGATCACCACGTTGACCATGCTCTTGACGCCATGCTCGATCAGCAGTCGGGGGATTTCGAAGCGATCCTCGGTATCGGTGTCAGGTGATATCACCGGCTTGTTTTCCTGAAGCGCGTATCCCGCCGGAGAATCACGATGCGCGCCGAAAGTGGCGTGGCCCACCACGCCTGGGTTCCAGTTCACGCCGGCGCGAACCAGCATGGTCTCGCGGTCCGGAAGCAATTCGAGCACCTTGACGAGCTCAATGCCAGTCGCCTCGGAAACGAGTTTGGCAGCCTCCTGCAGGAGGGCATCCAGATCATGAGTCCGCAGGGCATGGCCGCCGAAGTGTGACAGCGCCATCGCCTGTTTGCGGAGCCGCTCGACCTCGCCGTTGTCAGCCATGTCCACATCCCAGGGTCTCGTTCGCACCGCTGATAGGACGCTCAACGTCGCCGCGAGTTCCGGCCGGGAAAGGCAAGGCTGCCTGCAGAAGACTTCGGTCGTTCGAGAAGTTGCACCCCCAGCTGATCCGCACGATCGGTCCACGCCCGCTTTGATGGCGGACTTACAGGATCAGGTAACGCAACTGGTCCGAAAGGAGGTCCACCTCTTTCGTGCGGAAATGAGCGACAAGGCCACCCAGGCGTTGGTCGCCGCAGGCAGCATTCTCGCTGCAGCCGTCCTCGCGATCACGGCGCTGAACGTTTTGGCCGCGGCTCTCGTCGCCGCGCTCGCTAAGGCGGGCATTCCCGGGGCCTGGTCGGCTGTGATCGTTGGGGTTGCCCTGGCGATCATCGCCTTCGTGATGGCGAAGATGGGCATCGACAATCTCAAGGCCGGCAGCCTAGCCCCGGAGCGGACAACCCGCGCCGCGGTTGGGGACGTCTCGATGGTGAAGGAGAAAATCTGATGGCTGAGTTCAACACAAACCCTGGCGATCGCAGCGTCAGCGAGCTTGAGCGCGAGGTCGATCGCGAGCGCGAGCGCGTCTCGGCCACCATTGACGAATTGCAGGCCCGGGCCTCGGTTGGGAGCTTGGTCGATCAACTCGTCAAGGCGGTGGGAGACAATGGGGGCGAGGTGAGCCGCAATCGCGGAAGGTCGCTGCGGGACAATCGCTGGCGGCTCTGTTGACCGGCGTCGGGCTCGCTTGGCTCATAACAGGCTCGGGCAAACCGCGCGACGAAGGAAGCGATTGGGAAGACCCAGACCGAGAGTACGTCCGTTATGGGTGCGATCGGCTCGCAGAGCCGTCGATGCCCAGCGCATCGGCGTACGGAAGTAGCGCTGACGGGTCGTGGCCGAAGTCAGAGTACCCAGACGCTTCAGGTGAGGCAGCCTTCGCGAGCGCGTAGCCGACGTGGCCGGCCGGGTTGGCGAGGGGGTCTCCGAAGCGGTTGAGGGCGTCCGCGAGCGCGCCTCCGGATTATCTCATGCGGCGGGCGCCGGATTCCATCGGGCCAGCGATACGATGCGCGATGCCGGCAGCGCTGCCCGCCATCGCGCCGGAGCCGCGCGTCGCAGCGCTGCCGGGACGGGCCGTAACATGCGTCATGGCCTCGACACTTTGATCGAAGACCAGCCGCTCGTCGCTGGAGCAATCGCAATGGCCCTGGGAGCTGCCGTGGGAGGGGCTCTTCCGAGCTCGCGGATGGAGGATCAGACGTTCGGCGAGCATAGCGACCGAGCGATGGAGGCGGCGCGCACCCTCGCCAAAGTGCAGGGAGCCAAGGTGAAGGCGACCGCCAGTGCGATGGTGGACGAGGCGTTGAACATCGCCGACGAGGCGGCGGCGGAACTTGGGGAAAACTGCCCTCGGGGGAAGAGATCGTCGACGCAGCGGAGGGCAAGGTCCGCGAGGCGGCAAGCCGGCTCCGCGAGGCAAGCGGGCTGGGCAAAGAGTCCGGAGCCTAGCGACCGCCCCGCAGGCTAGGACTGTCCCAGGAACGGTCGCACCATCCTGAAAGCGCTTCCCAAGATGCAGCGAGGCACCCAGGCGGCGGAGCTCAAGCAGGCCTTCGAGCAACACAAGGCCGAAACCGAAGGCCACGTGGAGCGCCTGCAGCAGATCGTCGAGATCATCGGCAAGCGGGCGCAGGGCAAGACCTGCCCGGCGATCGAGGGTATTATCGAAGAAGGCGAGGAGGTGATGTCGGAGTACACGGGGACCCCGGCCCTCGACGCCGGTCTTACCGCCGCTGCTCAGGCGGTGGAGCACTAGGAGATCGCCCGCTACGGCACGCTGAAGCGCTGGGCGGAAGTGCTTGGGATGGCCGATGCGGCCAAACTCCTCGATGCCACCCTGCAGGAAGAGGCCAAGACCGATGAGGCCCTGACGGGCCTGGCGGATGCCGCGGCCAACCAGCAGGCGGTCGCTGCAGAATAGTTCGGCTGGGACGACGCTTGTCTGACGGCGGGCGCCCCTGCGCCCGCCGCTCGGGCGGGTGGGCCAGCCGGTGGTGCCTCTCCTCGGCCGCCTCATATGGCCGGCCCTGATGCGGAAGATCTTCGGACCGGAGGAGGACCCGCAGAAGTTCCCCAACGGCTTTCGGCAGGCCTTGCGCTTCGTCCCTCGCAGCTCCGCTCGAGTGCGGCGGAATCTGCCCTGATGATCCTGGACGCATTCGCGATGCGCGCGAAGTACGGTGAGCTCACTATGCCCGTCGTCATCATCGCTGGAGAACTCGACGTCTGATCGACACCGATCGGCAATCGGGGCAGCTGCACCGCGATGTCGGGCACAGCACCTTCCATTCGGTGCCGGGGTCGGGGCACATGGTTCACCAGACGGCCATTCGCGAAGTCCATGGCCGCAATCGACGAGGCGGCGGAAGCGACGCTCGGGTGGCGGAACCCTCAGGTGTCCCACCGGCGGCGTAACCCCAGTCGGGCTCCGTCCTGCACTTGCCGAAGGCGGTCTCAACCGAGCGCAGGATCTTCCGGACGGTGTTCCCGGAGACGTGCAGCTTCCGGCAGAGCTCCTTGATCGACCGGCCTCGCAAATAGAACTCGCGGCTACCGCGGGATCGTGTCCACGCCCTTCATCTCCGCGACCCGTCCAGATCAAAAGGACGGGGAGTGCCGTATGTGCGCGCACCACGGTGATCCGGCCACCGATTTCATGAACATCCGGCCACCCATTCCACGGCGATCCGGCCACCGGTTCCACGAGCATCCGGCCACCCTCCGCTGAGGGCCTGCGGGGCAATCTGAAGCCGCCTATCGTGCCGCGTTCTAACGCGGACGGGAGGCGAGATGCGAAGATTGCCGATGAGGAAGATCAAGGATGTATTGCGGCTCCACGCGCTGGCCGTTCCGCCCGGCAGATCGCGCCCAGCGCCGGCGTCGGCCGCACCACCGTCGCGGAGTATCTGCGCCGGGCGGAAGTGGCGGGCCTGTCCTGGCCGCTGCCCGAGGGTCTGGACGAGGCGGCGCTGGAGCGGCTGCTCTTCCCTCCGCCGCCGCCGGCGAAGGGGCGCCGGTTCGCCGAGCCGGACTGGGCGGCGGTCCACCGCGAGCTGAAGCGGCCGGGGGTCACCCTCGCGCTGCTCTGGGACGAGTATCGCGGCCGGCGCCCGGACGGCTACGGCTACTCCGCCTTCTGCGAGCACTACCGCCGCTGGACGGGGCGGCTCTCGCCGGTCATGCGCCAGCGCCATGTCGCGGGCGAGCGGATGTTCGTCGACTATTCCGGCACGAAGATGACGGTCACCGACCCGGCCACCGGCGCGGCGCGCCCGGCGGAGATCTTCATCGCCGTGATGGGCGCCTCGAACATGACCTATGCCGAGGCGAGCTGGAGCCAGACGCTGCCCGACTGGATCGGCGCCCACACCCGCGCCTTCGCCACCTTCGGCGCGGTGCCGGCGCTGGTCGTGTCCGACAACCTGAAGTCCGGGGTGATCCGGGCGTGCTTCTATGAGCCGGAGGTCAACCGCAGCTACGCCGAGATGGCGGCGCATTACGGCACCGCGATCCTGCCGGCCCGTCCCTACAAGCCCCGCGACAAGGCCAAGGTCGAGGCCGCGGTCCTGCTGGTCCAGCGCTGGATCATCGCCCGCCTGCGCAACCGGCAGTTCTTCAGCCTCGAGGAGCTGAACGCCGCCATCAGCGAGGAGGCCGCCCGCCTGAACGCCCGCGTCAGCCGCCACCTCGGCGCCTCGCGTCAGCACCTCTTCGAGACGATCGAGCGCCCGGCGATGCAGCCGCTGCCGCCGGAGCCCTTCGTCCATGCCGACTGGCGCAAGGCGACGGTCGGGCTGGACTACCACGTCCGGCTCGAGGGGCACCACTACTCGGTCCCGCACGAGCTGATCCGCCAGCAGCTCTGGGCGCGGCTGACCGCCAGCACCGTCGAGATCTTCCGCGGCGGCAAACGCGTGGCCTGTCACCGGCGCGCCGCTCCGGGCGACATGGGCGCCACCACGCTGAACGATCACAGACCGGCCAGCCATCGCCGCCATGCCGAGGTCACGCCGCAGAGCTGCGCGAGCGTGCCGCCCGCATCGGACCCGCCACCGCGATCCTCGTCGATGTCATCTTGCGCGACAGACCGCACCCCGAGCAGGGCTTCCGCTCCTGCCTCGGCATCCTGCGGCTGGCGCGCAGCCACGGTCCCGAGCGGCTCGAGGCCGCCTGCGACCGGGCGCTCGCGATCAACGCCCGCACCCTGACCTCGGTGAAGTCGATCCTGCTCAACCGCCTCGACGGCCGCAGGCCCGTTCAACCGCCCGAGGCGCCGCCGATCCCCCACGCCAACATCCGCGGCCCGCAATTCTTCCACTGACCGAAGGAGATGCCCTTGCTCACCCACCCCACCCACGAGGCGCTGAGCGCGCTGAAGCTCGACGGCATGGCCGAAGCCTTCGCCGAACTGATCACGCAAGATCGCGGCCGCAGCCTCGATCCCGTCGCCTGGATCGGGCTGATGCTCGACCGCGAGCAGGCCCGGCGCGGCACCCGCCGCTTCCAGTCGCGCCTCCGCGCCGCCAACCTGCGCCACAGCAACGCCTGCATGGAAGACGTGGATTACCGCACGCCGCGCGGCCTCGACCGTGCCCTGTTCCAGAGCCTCGGCGGCGCCGAGTGGATCGACCGGCACCGCTCGGTCCTGATCACCGGGCCCTGCGGCGTGGGCAAGTCTGGCTCGCCTGCGCGCTCGGCCATGCCGCGAGCCGCGCCGACCGCACCGTCCTCTATCACCGGCTGCCGCGGCTCTTCGCCGACCTCGAGCTCGCGCGCGGCGACGGCGCTTCGACCGGCTGTTCCGCAAGATCGCCCGCGTCGACCTGCTGATCCTGGATGACTGGGGCCCCGAGCGCCTGACCGCCCCCCAGCGCCGCGACCTGATGGAGATCGTCGAGGAGCGCTACGGCCGCCGCTCCACCATCGTCACCAGCCAGCTCCCGGTGGAGACCTGGCACGAGGTCGTCGGCGAGCCCACCTTCGCCGACGCCATCCTCGACCGGCTCGTCCACAACGCCTACCGCATCGCCCTCGACGGACCGTCGCTGCGCAAGTCCGGCGCCGAGAACGGCCGCGACATCCGAGCGGAGGCCGCGAAGTGACCTCGACCCCCACCCCGGGTTGCCCACCGGTCCCTCCCACGCGCCCGACACCGCCAGCCTCGTGGTGGGCGCGGCGCCGGGCGCGCGGGTCCCTCCCGTGGACAACCCTCCGCGCCACCGATGCCCTTGACCACGGCGGCGCGATCAACGATGAAAGGACGCCCCGCAGGCCCACTCCCGAGGTGGCCGGATGTTCATGGAACGACCGGCCGGATGCTCGTGGAATAGCTGGCCGGATGCCGTGGAATGCGCACCGTATGACGCAGGACAGGTCAATTTTGGACGCCGATCCCGCACAAGTTCTCGATCCGGCTCGATTGGGCTTGAAGGATTTGCTCTGCCAGCGCCTCCATCGCATGAGCCACTGGTTGAGCTTCTCGTCGATCCTGCCAGTCTCCACTTTAGGGTCCCTTCAACAGTGGGTGCCGATCCGCACCACCGACGAACCTGCGGAGGGGGCCTGCTAACCCACGCGCCGGTCACCTGTTCCCCTGTACGGCGCGCAAATTTGAACCGCTCTCGACCGGGGCCGGTGACGCAGGGAACGTTGAACCGGTCGGCGAGTTCTTGCGTGTGAGGAAGAAGGGGGCTCATCTATGAAACAGGACTTGTCGCCAGTCACCGTGCTGGCAACATTCAGCGATCGGGTTTCAGCCGAGATCGCGTGTGCTCTGCTCTCGGAGGCATCGATCCACTCTGGCGACCCCGAGCCCGCGGAAGACGGCACCTGGCTGGTGAGCGTGCGCGGCGTGCCTCGGGAGCTCGCCGGCAGAGCCGAAGTTATCCTGAGGAGTGCCCGAGCAAGAGAGACAACGATCGCGAGCGACGCGCAACAGACTGTTTACGGCTGTTGTGAACACAGAACTACAGTTCACCTCCGCAACCACGACAGCGAGCCGCCGGCTCTCGTTCAAGGAGCATCCAGCCCTTCGCTGCCGGCCCAACGGACAGACGTTCCCGAACTGTCCTAGCGGGCAAATCGCGCTTGGGTCCCGCGACGACCTGGTGAGCCTCAGTCCAGCAGCGCTCCTTTCCGGCCCATGTGTGAGTTTTCCAAGGAGACTCGGCAGGCGCGCGCAACTCAATCGTCGGGACGTTCAGCGGTTCCCCTCAGCGCGGACCCACCGCTGAGCGTTCCAATTGCGGAGTAACGAGCAAGAGGCCGACGTGCCATCGACACCGATCAGTCCACCCCCGGAGACAGGCAGCGGCGAACGGGAACTCCCCGCTTATGTCAGCAATGGCCTGATAGGATTGCGCGTCAGGGAGGTGCCCTTGATGGCCGGAATGGCCGTAGTCAGTGGCTTTGCGGGGGAACATCCGGAACGGCAGATTGAGGCCATCGCTCCGGCGCCCTATCCGTTAGCCGGGGATTTGGCGGTCAATGCCGTTTGGCTCTCGGATCAGCCCCATCAAGTTCAGGAACTCGAGCAAAGCTACGATTTTGCGACCGGCGAGCTGGCGAGCCGGTTCTCCTATGTCTCCTCTGGCGTGACCGTGGCTTGCGAAATTCTTACGTTCGCGAGCCGCGAGGATCCCACCCTGGTATGCCAGCAAGTAGCCATAGTCGCCGACGCGGCTTGCGACCTCCAGGTCAAGGCTATCGTGGATGGATCAGGCATTTCGGGTCGGGCGCTCCGCCACTCGCGCGAAACGCCCGGTGAGTCCGAGCCGGCGTGTGATGGGACGCTTCTCTGGGAAAGTGCCGGTGCGGTTGGGAAGGTGGGCCTCGCTTATGTCACCGAGATGAAAGGAGGCCAGGCCACCCGCGCCGAAGCCAAACGACCGGCGCTTGCCGGCAATCGACTTGAAAGCACCTATGCTTTCCGTGCCAAGGCGGGACAACGATACCGCCTGACGCAGTTGGTGAGCGTCGTCTGCGGCGTCATGCATCACCACCCCGATCAGCACGCAGCGCGAATGGCGGCGAAGGCTAAATTCGACGGCTTCGAGAGCATTCGCGCAGAAAACAGAGCCGCATGGGAAGAGATCTGGAAAGGCCGTATTCGCCTCATCGGCGCGGGTGACGAGTGGCAGGCGTTGGCTGACTCCGCATTTTTCTATCTCAACACGTCGGTGCATGCATCTTCGCCAGCCTCCACCTCGATCTTTGGTTTGGCGACATGGCATGACTATCATTACTACTATGGTCACGTGATGTGGGACATAGAGGCCTTCGCCGTCCCAGTACTGACCTTTCTTCAACCGGCGGCGGCAGAGAGCCTATTGGATTACAGGATACGCACTCTGCCGGCCGCCCGACACAACGCCCATCTGATGGGTCGGCGCGGCATCCAGTTTGCGTGGGAAAGTGCGCCGTCATCGGGCGACGAGGCGACCCCGATCCCCGGGACCGCGGCCTGGCACGAGGACCACGCTTCACTGGACGTGGCGCGGTCTTTCGCTCTCTACGCGGATGTGACAGGCGACGAAGAATTTTTGCGGGAGCGGGCTTGGCCGGTCCTTGCCGGTGTCGCCGAATGGGTAACTTCCCGCGCCGTCAAGACTAAGAAGGGTTATGAAGTGCGCGCCTCGATGGGCATCGCCGAACGCGAAGAGCCTGTAGCGAACGCGGCGTTCACAAACATGGCCTGTGGCGTCGTGCTCAGAGATGCAATCGCAGCGGCGGGCCGGCTGGATCGGCCAATCGATCACAAATGGCGTGCGATCGCCGACGGGATGCTGTTGCCGCGCCGCGAGAAAGCGATTGTGTCGCACGACGGGTACCGGCGCGACGAGGAGAAGGGCGCAACGCCCGACCCGCTCATGGGGATTTGGCCGTTCGGTTATCCGCTTGCGGAAGATGAGGAAGCGGCCACGCTGACGCTTTATCTGGGGCAGGCCGATTCGTATGTAGGCAGCCCTATGTTGTCGGCTTTGTACGGCGTCTGGGCGGTCAGGGCGGGCGAAAGCCGCCTCGCTTTGAAGCTGATGGACGAAGGGTATGCCCAATTCGTCACCGGACGCTTCAGACAAACCCTCGAGTACCGCCCTGACAGGTTCCCTGAGCAGCCCCGCGCCGGTCCCTTCTTCGCCAATATGGGGGGCTTCTTGATGAGCCTGATGCTTGGGCTCACGGCCCTAAGACCGAATGCCGGAGATGTCGACACGTGGGCGGAGCGGCCCGTGCGGCTGCCACACGGCTGGGAGGCAATAGAGATCGGGCGGCTGTGGGTGCGAGGCCGGCCAATGAGGTTGACCGCGAGGAATGGCGACCGGACCCACCTGGAGCCATTGCGGGAATAGGATCGCAGGAAAGGAAAGTCGAATGCGCCTGATGGCTCCCACAGGAATGGCGAGCTCGGCGTGGCCCTAGCCTGTCGGGGAATAGGAGAGGCCGCTCAGGATGTTTCGTGCACAGCGACTTTGGAGGGCGTGGTAGCGTTGGCAGATGGTCCCAACACCGGTTGCGATTGCTGTATCATCGGCGGCGGGCCGGCTGGTCTCACTGCGGCTATCTTCCTCGCCAGGTTCCGCCGCCGCGTGGTCGTCTTTGACGACCTGAGCAGCCGCGCGGCCCTGATCCCGCGCTCGCACAACCATCCGGCCTTTCCGGACGGCATCGGCGGGCCGATGCTGCTTCAGCGGATGCGCGAACAACTCGCAGCGCTTGGCGAGGCGACTGTGGAGACGAGGGTGACTTCGATTGCCCGGGAAACTGACGGCGGGTTCACAGTTACCGCGGGAGAGCTTCAATGGCACGCTCGCTTCCTCCTGTTTGCTACCGGCGTCGAGGACGTGCTGCCGGAGATTGCCGGCGCGTTGGAGCGGGTGCGCGAGGGTGTCCTGCGCTGCTGCCCGATCTGTGACGCCTTTGAAGTCATCGGCCTCAATCTCGCGGTGGTCGGGCCAGGGGCCTGCGCCGCCGGCGAGGCGCTCTTCCTCAGGGCTTATTCTCGGCGGATCACGCTGGTGACGCTTGGCGGTCCACCCCAGATCACTGAACAGGCCCTGGGACGGCTGCGGGCTGCAGGCGTCACCATCGTCGAAGACGAGGTGAACAAGATCTGCGGAGACGGTGGCGGGGTGCGGGTCCACGCGGCAGATCGCGCGCTCCACTTCGACGCGGTCTACGCCGGGCTCGGAGTCCGGCCCCGCACCGCGCTCGCTGCTTCACTCGGCGTCAAGGTCGATGGCACGGGACGAATTATTACGGACACCAGCCAGCGCTGCTCGGTCGGTGGTTGCTATGCTGCCGGGGACGCGGTGACCGGGCTTAATCAGATCGCGGTTGCGATGGCGCAGGCCGAGATCGCGGCGGTTGATATTCACAACCACCTGCGTGAGACCGAGGGTCTTTGCCTCGCGCCGGTGGATTGACGGTAGCACTTTAATCGGCAGCCGTGTTGCGCGGGCTCTCTCATCATCAGGCGGGCGCCGCGGGTCAAGTAGCGGTTGTCCCGGGCAAAGAACGACATGAAATGTCGTGCCGGCGGAATAGATTGCCGCCTTGCCCAGGATACAAAATGCCGGTCGGCCTCAGTGTCGCTGTGAAACCGCACAGCCGCAGCCGCTGCCGGTCATTCGGCAAGTGTGCATCCTGACAGGGTGGCTACCGCCGCCCGGCGATCAGGAGCATCCGCGTCCACGAGAGAGGGCAGCCTTTAGGCGCCGCGGGCGTGTTTTGTTAGCGCCACACGACGGGCACACACACGCAACATGAGCGCCAGCGCGGCTGCGAACAACAAAAAACACCCACCGTGCCACCCACAGAGCATCGGCAGGAGGGGTTACAGAGGCCGCATCGAGTGTTTCGACCATTGTGGCTTCCGACGATGAACCGCGATGTTGCAATCGCCGATTTGCCCGTGCGGCCCCCTTGAAAATCGTCCTCAGCTTCCCTTTTTCTATGGCGGAACGCCCATCAGGGTTCACCAAGTGGTTGATCCGGCTGAGTAAGCGGATCGCCGACGGTGCGCCGCCGCGGACCGTCGCCCGCCGCGCTATCAGCGCCGCACGCGCTGTAGCCCCTCCGGATTGCCCTCCTGACGGGTGGCCCGGGCGCGCCTGGGGCTCAGCTTCCGGCCGTCCGCGTCGAAAATTGCTGATGAGGGAAACGAGCTATGGCACTTACACCGTTCCTGGCGTTCGACCGGGATCCACTTGCCGTCATGCGGCGCCTCCAAGACGAGGTTAATCGCGTCTTCACTCCTTCGGGCACCTTTGCCGGCGGCTTCCCGGCCGTTAACATGTGGCAGGGGACCGACAGTGCGGCGCTCACCGCCGAGCTTCCCGGCGTCGATCCGGCCGACATCGACATCTCAGTCAAGAACGACATCGTGACCATTACCGGCGAGCGGAAGCCCCCCGCGGGCGATGACGCCGTCTGGCACCGCCGCGAGCGCGCCTGCGGACGATTCAGCCGGGTGATCCAGCTGCCGTATCGGGTGGACCCCGACCACATCGAAGCGCGGATGACCGATGGCGTGCTGCAGATCGAGCTGCGGCGCCCAGAGGCTGACCGGCCGCGCCGCGTCCAGATCACCTCAAACTGAGGAGGGATAGTGATGAGCACCGAGATGAGCCAAACCGCTCCGCAGGCGGAGCGCGCCCCGGAGAGCACTCGTGGGGTGGCCGTCTACCGTCCGCCGGTCGACATCTTCGACACCGGCGAGGGCGTGAAGCTGATGCTCGAGATGCCGGGCGTCGGCCGCGACGACGTCGAGATCGATCTCGAACGGCGGGTCCTCACCATCCGCGGCCGCGGCCGCGTCACCAGCCCCGAGGGCTTCCGCCGGGTCTACGCCGAGTACGGCGAGGGTGACTACGAGCGTGTATTTACGCTTTCGGAGGACATCGACGAGGCCGCGATCCGCGCCGAGATGAGCAACGGTGTGCTTACGCTGACCTTGCCGCGTGCCGAGGCGGCCAAGCCAAAGCGCATCGAGGTCAAGGCGGGCTGAGCCGGCCCGCCCCTGTCAAGGAGGAGTAAGATGCAGATCAAGGATTCTCTTGCCCTGGGCGCAAAAAGATGAGCCAGGGGAGGTGAAGGGCGTGGAGCCGAACCCGCTCGCCACGCTCCAGCGCGACATGAACCGGGCCTTCGAGGCTTTCTGGGGCCACGCCAGCCGCCCATTCGGCGGACTCGGCGCCTTCGGCAACGGCATCCCGCGTTCGGACGTGGTCGAGACTGACAACGGCGTCGAGGTGACGATCGAGCTGCCGGGCCTCGAGCAGAAGGACGTCGAGGTGACGCTGACCGACGAAGCGCTGACGATCCGCGGCGAGAAGCAGATCGAGCGCAAGGAGGAGAAGCGCGGCTACTACGTTTCCGAGCGCTCCTATGGGTCGATCTTCCGCACCATCCCGCTGCCAGCGGGCGTCGACAGCGACAAGGCCGAGGCCATGTTTAAGAACGGCGTGCTGACCATCAGGCTGCCGCAGCGGCCGGAGGCAAGGGCGAAGGTGAAGAAGATCGAGGTAAAGACCGCCTGAACGGATGACCCCGCCGTCCGCCGTATCGTTGACGAACGGCGGACGGCGGCGATGGCAGAGCGCAGCTATCGTATGACTCACTGGCTGGTCGCGGATCGCAGCGGGGGCGCGGAGTTTCAGCGCTTGTTTGGCAGCTGAGCGGGCTTTGGTCTGATTTCATACCGACTGCGGCATTGTCGGCCGCAGCGGTGAACCTGAGAATGCAGTGCCTGGCCCTTTGGCTTCGACAGTGATCAAGGAGTTGGGCGGCGGCAACAAATCCGGTCCCGGGCGCGGCAAGCCCGACATGCATGCAGCGGCGAAGAAGGGTGGCAGGATCGGCGGTGCGGCCTCGGCATCCCGGACGAAGGCCGAGCGCTCGGCATCGGCGAAGAAGGCCGCGGCAACGCGCAAGCGCAATGCCTCGTGAGCACGAAGGCGACCGCGGCAACCGCTGGTCAGCCGAGGTTACCGAGCACAGCGATGCGTTGGACCTCGAAGAGCATGTCTTCGAGTCCGACGACCCCAAGCATATCGCGGCATCGCTGAAGCAGTCAGCTAAAGCGAGTTCGCGCCGCAAGGCCGAGCCGTTTCAATCGGCGATGTCGATGCTGACTTTCTATGTGAATCGCGCCGGCAAGACTTCAGATGACCGCCGCGCCGTGCTGGAGAAAGCCAAGGACGAGTTCCGGCACCTCTTCGTCGTAAGTAGCCGCTAAACCCAAGGAGGAACATTGACCGACACTGGAGCCCGCGATCCCGAATCCGTCGTCGAAATTCAGCGCGACATCCAACGCGAGGTCGCCGCGGACGACCGGCAAGTAAAAGAGCCCGCCCCGACCGCGATGCAGGCGGGAGCACGCGAATATCCCGTGCCACCGTTTCCCGAGCAGCACCAGGCGAAGCCCGGCGAGGAAGCGAGGCTCGAGCCAGCGCCGATGTGCGACGCTCCGTTCTGGAAGGGTTCGGGCAAGCTCGAGGGCAAGGTTGCGCTGATCTCCGGTGGCGACTCCGGCATCGGCCGCGCAGTAGCTGTGTTCTTCGCCGGCGAAGGCGCCGACGTTGCCCTCGCTTACCTGAGCGAACGCAAGGATGCCGAGGAGACCGCCGCCGTCCACACCGTCCTCGACCTAAGCCCCGAGCATTTCGACGAGACGATGAAGACCAACCTCGATGGCTACTTCCATCTCGCCCAGGCGGCGGTGGAACGCATGAAGCCCGGATCGGCGATCATCAACACCGGCTCCGTCACTGGGATCGACGGCTTCAAGGACCTCGTCGACTATTCGTTGACCAAGGGCGGCATTCATGCGTTCACTCGGGCATTGGCCGGAACCTCCTGAGGCGCGGCATCCGCGTGAACGCGGTTGCACGGGCGCTGTCTGGACGCCGTTGAACCCAAGCGACAAGGAAGCGCCGGGGGTGGCGCAGGAGATCGCCCCGGCCCACGTGCTTCTCGCCTCACCGCAATGTTCCAGCTAGATCAGCGGAGAAATCCTGCCGGTTATTGGCGGCTATTGAAGCGGGCGCGGCGGACGCCGCAGACTGCCCCACCGGGGCATCCTTCTCAGCAACAAGTCTCAAGAGGGATGGGAACTGCACTGCCAAGCAGGAGTTCTGTTTCAAAAGTGAAGCATTCGCAGGTTTTCGCTGAAATGAGGATCGCACAGATTGCGCCTTTGGCGGAGAGCGTTCCGCCGAGGTTGTACGGTGGTACTGAGCGCATCGTCTCGTACGTAACCGAGGAGCTCGTGCGACGCGGGCACGCGGTGACGTTGTTTGCCAGCGGGGACTCCCAGACGGCTGCCCGGCTGGTTCGTTGCAGCCCAATGGCGCTGCGGCTCGACGAGGCGGTGGCCGACGCACTGCCGCATCATATGCTGATGCTCGACCACCTGCGGCAACTTCACGATCAGTTTGACGTGCTGCACTTTCACATAGACATCATGCAGTTTCCGCTGCTTCGCCTCCTGAGTACCCCGTCAGTTACGACCCTGCACGGGCGTCTCGACCTGGCTGATCTGCAACCGTTCTATCGAAGATTCTCGGACTTCCCCTTAGTGTCGATCTCCGAGGCCCAGCGCAGGCCCATGCCCCCGGTGAGGTGGATGCGGACGATCCATCATGGGCTGCCGCGGTCGCTGTTGGACTTTAGCCCGCATCCGGAGGGCTACCTCGCCTTTTTGGGCCGGATCTCGCCCGAGAAACGCCCGGACCGCGCCATCGAGATCGCCGCACGCGCCGGCCTACCGCTCAAGATCGCTGCAAAGGTCGACAAGGTGGACCGCGACTACTGGCGAGAGGTCGTCGAGCCGATGGTCCGACGGACGCCCTTGGTCGAATACGTCGGCGAAATCAGCGAGGGAGAGAAAGCCGAGTTCCTCGGCAACGCCTCGGCGCTCATATTTCCAATCGACTGGCCCGAGCCCTTCGGCTTAGCTATGATCGAGGCGATGGCCTGCGGAACGCCGGTCGTGGCATTCAGGTGCGGCTCGGTGCCGGAGGTAGTTGATCCAGGGTTCACCGGCTTTATTGTCAGGACGATTGAGGAGGCGGTTGCGGCGACCGGCCACCTGGGGAGCCTCGATCGAGCCATGGTTCGCGCTACTTTCGAGCGGCGCTTCTCCGTGGAACGTATGGTCAGTGAGTACGAGGAGGTGTACCGAGAGCTATGCAGCGGCACGAGCGCCTTCTCGGCCGAAAACGACACGGTCATGCCCCTCAGGGCATAGCCGAACACTGAGCGTATGCAGCATCCCGCGGCCGGCAGCCAAGAGGAACCCGGACACGGCTTCACGCCGGAAGCGCCTGCGCAGTTTCAGGTAGCAGCGTCCTCGTTGCAGGAGCGTCGTCTGCGCACGATGAAGCAGGGCGATACCTTTGGCGTCTTCGACCATCACGGGGACGCCCTTGCGGGCTCGGGCAGCCCTGAGGGCCTCTATCATCGCGACACCCGGTATCTGTCTCACTTCCGGCTGTCGCTCGGGGGTCAGCGGCCGCTACTTCTAAGTTCAACAGTGCGCGACGATAATGCGGTCCTGATTTGTGACCTGACCAATTCGGAATCCCTTGATGAGTCCGAAGGCGGGTTGCTTGCGCAGGACCTCATTCATGTCCGCCGCACGCGCTTTCTCTGGACTGGACGCGTGTTCGAACGGCTGGCGCTGCACAACTACGACATCCGCACGAGAAGCGTGCGGCTGAAAATCGAGTTCGGTGCCGATTTCGCGGATATCTTCGAGGTCCGCGGGACGCCGCGCGCAGCCCGCGGCGAGATGCGTGCGCCGGTCGTCGAGGCCAGTTCCGTTACGCTCTCCTACCTTGGTCTTGACGACCGCGAGCGCGAGACGCATCTCCAGTTCGAACCGGCGCCCGACCAGATCGACTTCGAAAGCGCAGCCTTCAGCATTCAGCTCGCACCCGGTGAACGCAGGACGCTTTTCACTGCGATCAGGTGCGGCGTAGGCCGCGACGCCCGGTCGCCGCATCGCGCATTCTTCTCCTGCCTGAGGGAAGCAAGGAAGTCCCTGCGGCAGTCGGCCTCGCGCGCTGCTGCGATCTCCACCTCCAATGAGGTCTTCAACGAGACGGTGCGACGTGCCGTCTCCGATCTCTACATGCTGGTCACGGACACGCCGTATGGGCCCTACCCCTACGCCGGGATCCCGTGGTTCAGCACCGTCTTCGGGCGCGACGCGCTGATAACAGCGCTGCAGACCCTCTGGCTCGATCCGGAGATAGCGCACGGTGTGCTCAGATACCTAGCAGCCCACCAGGCTACGGACATCGACGAGGCGGCCGACGCGGAGCCGGGGAAGATCCTCCACGAGATGCGGTTCGGTGAGATGGCCGAACTGCGCGAGGTGCCGTTTCAACGCTACTACGGGAGCGTCGACGCGACACCGCTCTTTGTCATCCTCGCCGGCGCCTACCTGCAGCGGACCGACGATGTCGCGACGCTACTCGAGATCTGGGGAAATGTGGAAGCGGCGCTGACCTGGCTTGGCAGCTATGGTGACCGGGACGGCGACGGCTTTGTCGAGTACGGACGCCGGAACGTCAGCGGTCTAATCAATCAGGGCTGGAAGGACAGCTACGATTTCATCTTCCACGAGGACGGCACCCTGGCGGCGGGGCCTGTCGCGGTGGTCGAGGTGCAGGCCTATGCCTACGGCGCCTGGCGCGCGGCTGCGGCGATCGCGGCGCGGCTGCAGCGGCCCGCCACGGAGATCGCCGCCTTCACGCGCCGCGCCGATGACTTGCAGCGTCGCTTCGACGAAGCATTCTTCGACGAGAGCCTGGGAACGTATGTTCTTGCGCTCGACGGTGACAAACGACCCTGCCGGGTGCGCTCATCAAACGCGGGGCACGCCCTCTTCACCGGCATTGCGCCGCCCGGGCGGGCGGAACAGGTGATCCGCGACCTGATGCAACCGTCGTCGTTCACCGGCTGGGGCATTCGCACCGTGCCCTCGACGGAGGCACGCTACAATCCGATGAGCTATCACAATGGCTCCGTCTGGCCGCACGACAACGCGCTCATCGCAGCGGGCATGGCACGCTACGGATACCGCAAGGAAGCGACCCAAATCCTGAAGGGGCTGTTCGAGGCCTCAACATACATCGATCTGAAGCGGCTGCCGGAGCTCTTTTGCGGCATCCCGCGACTGCGGAGTCACGGGCCGACTTTCTATCCGGTGGCCTGCTCTCCGCAGGCATGGGCGGCTGGTGCCACGCTTTCGCTCGTGCAATCCTGCCTGGGGTTGACCCTCGATCCCGAGGCCGGACAGGTTCTATTCGACCGGCCCACCTTGCCTGACTTCATCGAGTCGGCCACGCTTCGCCACATCCGGCTGCCGCAGGGGCAGATCGACGTGGCGCTCGTCAAGGCCGGAGAGCACGTCGCCGTCCATCTGGTTGCCCGAGTGGGCAACGTCTCCGCGCTGGTCCGAACCTAGCACGGTCGACCTCTGCCGATGGTTCGCCTTGGTAGGCCTCGATCCACCGCGAGCTCCAGCTAGCGCGCAGTGTGGAGTTTACTGTAAAGTGCCCGGCGGCAGGGTTCTTGGCCATCTGAGCTGACCGAGCATCGGGGAGCTTTGTTCGACCGGGTCAAGCTAAGTGCCGACCCTGTCCCGACCTAGTCCCGGTCATCTTCTCGGCTGTCATCGTCGCGCCTTTCTTCCACGGGCACGGGCTCGAGCGTGGTAGCCTCGAGCGGGATCGGGATCGGGCTCACCCAAAATTGCAGGCGCCGAGAGGAGCGAGCGCGGGTGAGGAGAAACGCAGATCTTTAGCGAGCTGTTCGATCGCGGAACCGAATTCTTCGTCAGGGAGACCGATGGGATAGTCACGGCTGTCGGGCCGTAGTCATCATCTTTTCCCGCGGGTGACCTACACAAAGGGCCCGGGAACGGACACGCCATCGCGGATCAGGCTGCGGCGTTTATGGGGACACGCCCCAGCCTACGGGGCGGTGTACCGCAGCGTCTACGCCCAGCTAAGCAGATGAAGAAAGCCGAGCGGCTGGGCACAAGGGGGCGGCTGTAGGGCGTTCACAGTCTCCCGGTCAGCACCAGCACGAGCAGGATGATGATGAGCACGCCGATCACTCCGACGCCCCCATGGCCGTAACCGTAGCCATAGCCGCCGAAGCGCCCGGAGAAGCCGCCAAGCAGAAAGATGATGAGCAGGACGAGGAGGACGGTACCGATCGTCATGGGTATTCCTTTCAGTGGTGCGGGAAGATGGGGAGTGGCGGCCGGCGAAGAGGGCTGATCCCGCCCAGACCGATGGGATCACAACCATCCCCCCGCATGTAGATCGTGACAGCCAGCGCACCCGTTCGCAACGGCAGGGTTAGCGGAAGGTTAACCGGACGGGGGCTGGCACGCGGCATGCTGTGGTGGCTGCCGAATGCTGGCAAGACGGAGCTGGTAGTGGGTCAGTTTGAATTAGGGAAGCCGCTACGCGGCGTTTGAAAGGCAGCCGCTGCGGCGCCATATTGGAAGCATGACGGCGCACGATCACGTCTCCATAGGCTGAAATGTCCATTTTGCGGGAAGGTGGGTACAGCGAAGCTGTCTCCCGCGAATGTTGACTTCCTGCCGGAGGGTTTCCATGTCGGAGCGGGAGGGGGAGCTCGCCTGGGGCTGTATTGCCCAAGATGCAACGTCCCGGCCAAAGGCATGACCGACCGACCGAAACGCCCGCGCGACGCGAACCAGCTGCACGGTCGTCTGCTGAGTGCCGTTGCGGTGCGGGGCGTGATCCTCGCGCAGCCTGAGCTGCTAGGCAGCGGCGGCAAATGCCGCATTCGCAGTTGTCCCGAGTTGGGCGGGCCGGCGACCTTGGTGCCTGGCTAGCTCGACGCCAACCAAATACTTAGAACCGCCATGAGCGAAACAAACACGAGGAAGCCGTTGATCGCAACCAGCAGCGCCGCCGGCATCCTCCGCGTATCCGGCTCGGGCGGAGGCGCTCCGGGTTTGAGTTCGCGCCATACCGCCGCAAAAAGCAGAAGGCGCTGAACAACGCCAGCGCGCTGCCGGTCCGCCGGGTCAGACATCCCGGCACGACCTCCTCCAGGAGCGCCTGAGCGCCCACACCCGCCGCAAGGGCGGCAGCCCGGTGCGGACCCATGCGGCATAGGTCCGCTCGGCTGCCAACACCGTCCGATTGGCGGCGAGTTCAGTTCGCCGGTCGGCGCTGTCAGTCTGCTGAACGGAGATGACCTCCATGACCTCTGCCCTTTCGGCCAGCTTTTCGGCAGGGGGCTTCGGATCGTTCCGGTCCATGGACTCCTCCACGCTTAAGCCGAAACGCGCGATTGGCCTTGGCGTGGTGCGCGAGCGTCGTGTGCATGAAGCTCACGTCACAATCGTTACGCCTGCGGCAGCTTCGCCGCGATCCTGCTTCCCCGCTTGGAAAGCGCATACCCCCCTGAACCCAGGATCAGGAGCTTACGTTTCTTCAGCGCAGCCAATGTCGCCGAGGGGCCGATGCGGCTCGACGAGTACATGGCGCTCTGCCTGGGTCATCCGGAGCACGGCTACTACACGACGCGGGATCCATTCGGCGCGGGCGGGGACTTCACTACCGGAGATCAGCCAGATGTTCGGCGAGCTCGTTGGCGCCTGGGCTGCCGAGGTCTGGTGCGGGATGGGACGGCCGGAACCCGTTCTGCTGGCCGAGCTCGGGCCGGGCCGCGGGACGCTGATGCGCGACGCGCTTCGCGCGGCGGCACGCCTGCCGGGCTTCGCGGCGGCGGCGCGGCCGTGGCTGGTCGAGACGAGCGCGGCGCTGCGCGTCGTCCAGGCCGGGGCGCTGGCCGCCCACGCTCCGAGCTGGGCAGCGCGGGTGGAGGAGCTGCCGGAGCAGCCGCTGATCCTCATCGCCAACGAATTCTTCGACGCACTGCCGATCCGACAGTTCCAGCGGGACGACGCGCTCTGGCGCGAGCGGTGGGTCGAGCGGACGGGCGACGGGCTCGGGTTCGTCTGGGGACCGGCGCGTGCCGACGCCGATCTCGACGCGCGTTTCCCGCTTGCGCCCGACAGGCTGTTAGTCGACTACGGCGCCTGGGACGGGATGGGGGATACGCTGCAGGCGCTGCGCGGCCACCGCCCGGCCGATCCATTGACGGACCCGGGGGAGGCGGACCTGACCACGCACGTGCGGTTCCGGGCGCTGGTCGAGGCGGCGCGGGGCGCGCGCACACGGGCTGCTGGGACGTGCTCGACGAGCGCGGCATGCCGGACATGGCGCACCTCCGCTCCAGCCTCGCCGGCGGCCGTGGGGAGCGGTTCGTGTGCTTCGCCTTCGACCTCCTTCACCTCGACGGCTTCGACCTGCGCGCCGCACCGCTGATCGAGTGCAAGCAGCTGCTCGAGGGTCTGCTGACCAAGAGCCCCGACGCGCTCCGCTACAGCGAGCATCTCGTAGGGGACGGCCCCACCATTCTGGCGCAGGCCTGCGGCATGGGGCTTGAGGGGATCGTCTCCAAGCAGCGCGATGCGCCGTACCGATCGGGGCGGACGGAGACGTGGAGCAAGGCGAAGTGCAAGGTGCGGAGGGCGTTCCCGATCGTCGCCTTCGTCGAGAAGTTGGGCGCGTCACCGCGGAAGGTCGCGTCACTCTACGCCGGGCGTTGGGACGGCGACCGGCTGCTGTACGCCGGCAAGGTGGGCACCGGGTACACCGAGCTGGTCGCTCGGGATCTGCGCGAGCGCCTCGACCCCTACATCCGCAAGGGCTCGCCGCTGTCGGTGGCGGTGGTCAAGCCCAAGGCCACCTGGGTCGAGCCTGTGCTGGAGGCCGAGGTCGACTTCACCACCGAGACCAGCGACGGGATGCTGCGGGAAACGGTGTTCAAGGGGCTGCAGCTGACGCACGACGCGATCGCCGCCGAGCGCGCTCGGCAACACGGGCATGTCCCGGCAAACGGCGCACCGCTACCAGCGGCTCGCAGAGGCGAGCGGATCCCGAGAGGAGAGCCGCTGGCGGTGGTGGTAGCCTTACCCCGCCCCCGCGCCCTGCGCGGCTCCTCTCGGCATGCGCGAGCCGCTGCGGGGGCGGCACGGCAGCCGCTTGGTCGAGATCCCAGGGCGTCGGCGTAGGACGCCTTGAAAAGAACACCGTCGGGGTCTTTTTTCCGGCCATCAGAGACGAAGGAGACCGTGCGCCAGTGGCTCGACTCCGATCTCGTGGTCTGCAAGGACGGCACGGTTCTCCTATCGCCAGCCCGAGCGTGGGTGCGAGCACCCACCCTACCTTGGGGGAGCGAGACGGTCGGCCTCCTCCGGATGCTGCATACGCGGAAACGCGGCGGCGCTGGCGGGTGCGGAGGGGTGGAGTGACGCGCGGGCTTCGGGCTGCCGGACCGGGCGAGCGAGACGGGAGACGGGCGGGGCTTTGGCCGGGAGGCTGTGATGGACGGATTGCTGCAGGAGCTCTCGGCGTCGCCCGGCGTGCTGCACGGGGAGTTGGCGCGGCTGGCGCATTGGCTCGAATGGGTCAGCTCCGGCATCGACATCGCCTCGATCGCCATCACGCTCGTGGGCTCGCTGCGCTTCATCGTCGGGTTCGTACGGGCGGAAGCCGCGGGCGTGGCGGCGGAGCGGCTGGAGCGGATCGACCGGCACCGGATGGAGCTCGGCCGCTACATCCTCTCGGCGCTGGAGCTCCTGATCGTCTCGGACATCATCCATACGGCGCTGAGCCTGGCGCTGGCCGACCTGCTGTTCCTCGGGCTCCTGGTGCTGATCCGCTCGATGATCAGCCTCTTCCTCAACCGCGAGATCCGCGAGATCCGGGGCGACATCGACCGGTGAGCCGCCTACGGCTCCTGCTTCTCCTCGCGGACCTCGTCGGGAAAGCTGTCGGCGACGAAGAGGATGACGGCGGTGAAGAGGCCGGCCACCAAGCCGAGCGGCCAGTAGGAGGTGGCAATCGCGAGGCCGAGCGCCCCGGAGATCCAGATCGCCGCCGCCGCCTTGATCCCCTTCACGTCGAAGCCGCTCTTAAAGATCACCGCGCCGCCGAGAAAGCCGATTCCAGAGAGGAAGCCCTGAAGCGTTCGGCTGATCGCGGCGGGGTCGTCTTCGGCCAAGTGTCGGCCGAGCAGCATGTAGGTGGTGCTGCCGATGCAGATCAGCATCATCCCAGCGATGCCGATCGCCTTGTGGTGGACCCGCCGCTCGAAGCCGATGACCAAACCGAGGAGGCCGGCGGCGCAAAGGCGGAGGAAGATGTCCAGGGCTTCGAGTTGCATCTCCCGCATGACGTCGCTCTCTCCCAGCTGGTGCGGGGCGCCTCCGCGCCTTAGCCCTGCCAACGCGCTTACGGCCAATCCCGACGGCGCCGACCAGATGGCGACTTGCTTGCTCGCGCGCAAGAGCAGCGGCTCATCACCTAGCCCGACCGGTTGCCGCGGAAAGCCGCCTACCTGCTGCCACTCCGATACAGCGGCGTCAGGTTCGCGCTGGTCGATCTGCCGGAAGCAGGGCGCCACCATGGGTGTCGATGTCGATGCGCTGCTTCGGTGTGGATCGTGCGAACCGATCTTCCGACCACCTATCCCTTTTTCGGGACCGGTTGGCGGTTCGTGGTCGTAGCATTGGCACGCGGGGACTTGGGCGGAGCCTAGCGCTTTACCCTCGTGTTGGTCTCGGCGGCCTCTGCGGCTGTCGCGGCTTCAGCAAGCGGTGCCGACTTCTTCGCGCGGCTGTGCTTCGCCGGTGTGGCCGCCGGTACCACCTCCCCCTTTACCCGCTTCGGCTTACTTCCGGTTAGCGTTCCTCCGGGTGCGGCTGCCGTTTCCGTCGCGATCTCCTTTTCGGCCTCCTCCCAGTGGTCTTGGTGTCGGCCATGCGGTCGGCCCTGGCGCTCCCAGATCGCATGGGCACGCTCGCGAATGCGCTCCTGTAGGTGATCTGCCTTCTCCAGCAAAGCCTGCGCGCCCTCACGGACAGTCTCTGTCAACTTCGACATCTGATGATCCTCGACTTGGAGTTGTGCAACCCGCCCCTGCCGCATGATGGCAAATTCTGGTCCAGGAGCACCCTGTCGGGCGCCTCACGGTCATCCGACCCGAGACAGGCGCGAGGCAGCCGAAAGGCAGGCTTGCTCAAGATCTTGGAGCTTAAAAGAGCGAGGATACGAGGAGCAAGCCTCCGACTTGCCGCCATCACCAGCCCAGGCTAAGCTCCCAGTGCGGTAGACTCCCAACCTTGGTGTGAGCTTGCCGGGCGGCCGCGCTCCTGCCCGGATCGCGACCACCCACGTGGCCCGGCATTGGAAGGGCCGGACGGGACTAAGCTGCCTTGCGGTTCAGCCGCGATTCAGCGAGCTGTGTGAGTTTCGCGTCCGCGGCCTTCTCTTCGGCGAGTGTCTGTTCGAGGACCTCGGCACAATCGTCTCGTCCGACCTCCCGCGCCCAGGCGATCAACGAGCCGTAGCGGGTGATCTCGTAGTGCTCCACCGCCTGGGCAGCGGCGGCGAGCGCTGCGTCGAGCACTTCGGGATTCTCGGTATCGGCGGCGATGTCGTCAGCCTCGGCGATGATCCCGTCGATTGCTGGACAGGTCACGCCTTTTGGGGTGTGGCCGTGCATCTGGAAGACCTTTTCGAGGCGGGCGACGTGCTCGTGAGTTTGCTCGAGATGGCTCGCGAAGCCGTCGCGCAGGTCAGCCGCCGAGGCCTTCTCGACCATCTTTGGCAGGGCTTTCTCGATCTGCTTCTCGGCGTAGTAGATATCCTGGAGGGTGTGGACGAAGAGATCGTCCATAGATTTGATATCCTTGGAGAATAGGCCCATCGGTCATCCCTTCCTATCGAGGTTTGAGAAGGCAGCGCACACTCCGTTGCCAACTTGCCAACGCTCCAGCTCGGGGCCGGTTCCTGCTGCTGGGACTCCATGAAGTATCCGGAAAAGTGGCGCACCTGCGCAGCGAGGATTGACCGCGAGGTTGGGGAAGGAGTTCGGCGCACAGCCGCGCCAACATTCAGGCGTGACGAGCCGCACGGGCCATGTCTCGAGCTTGGCTCCAGCCCGGCGGAACGGCCGAAGATATCGGCCGCTCGATGCGTTAGCCCGCCAGCGAGTGCCGCCACGCGCTCTACCGCGGTAATAGTGTTCGGAGGTCCCTCACAATCACGGGAGGTGCGCCTAGGAGCTCCGTGCGCTAAAGCGAAGCCCAGCACTTCCATGCAGGATGAACGTAGTGGGCAATGATCGCCTCTTCATGTTGGAACAGCAGGTCAAGGCTGTGGAAACACACCGACACGCGCTCGAGGCGCTGGTATTGGCCTTGTTAGAAAGCGCGCCGATTACGCTGGATGCACTCGACCGCGCGCTTTGGCGACTTCGTCGCGATCTACCGATGGATGCTGCTAAGGAGGCTGAGACCCGCGTCAGGTATCTCATCGATGCGGCCGCGGGAGGAGACAGTGGATGCAAAGCACCCTTCGATCAACCTAGCGCATTTCTGGAGTGGGCAGATTAGGTTGCCCGCTCAGGCAAGGCTGGGATTGGCGTAGAGATGCCCGGACTGGATGCCATTGGAGGTTCCTCCAGCCTTGGGCCTCTTGGTGCGGAAATCACCCAATGAAAGCCGATCCAATTCCCGCCGACGCAAGGGCAAGTTTGCCGTGACGATCTGCGGAGGAAGGGCCGGCCTGCGCGCGAGCGCACGCCGGATCGCCGAGCCACCGGCGCCGTTGGGCGCCGATGCTCTGAGCCGACGCTCAGTACGGGTAGGCCAGACCGTAGTGGTCGTAGATCGAACGACCATCCTCCCCGTCCGACCAAGGGTCTTCATCCGCCTTGTAGCTGGGAGCGCCCTCGAGCCGCGAGCGGTCCAGGTCGACGATGTAGCCCCCCATGCCGGTGCGGGGCCGTCCGGCGGGAATATGACGGGGGCCGAAGGCCCCCGTCCTGCGTACCAGGCAGTGCTACTCCTGATATTCCGGCCGCTGTTCGAGTGTCTCCCGGGTTTGGTCGATGTAGACCCTGACCTCGCTGTTATCGGCGTTCGTCATGACCTGCATCTCATCGAAGGCGAGCCCGATCCGGCGCTCGCCCATGCCGAGGAAGCCTCCGACGTCGATGACCGCTTGTTCGATCTTGCCGTCCGTAGACAGGATCAGCTCTTCGAGACTGCCAATGTTCTCGTCGTTGGCGTCGTATACCGCGGTGCCCTCGAGGTCCTCGGCGGTGAGCTGGTTGTAGTCAGCGTCGGCGAAGCCTTCGCGCTCGAACGATGGGCGCGTCGGGGCTGTGGCCATCCCCGGGGCCGCCGCGTCCGCGACCTCCGCGGTCTGGTCGATCTGTCGTTCGTACTCGGGTGCAGCCCTGAGGGCGTCGGCCGAGCTGGTGACCGCCGCAAAGCGCGCGTCGTCGTCGCCTCGCAGGATATGAAGCTGGCTCATGTCGACCGCAACGGTGTGCGTTCCTATGCCGAGGAAGCCACCAACATCCACGAGGACGGCTTGAACGGCGCCGGCCGGCGACAGCACGACGTCGTTGATCTGGCCGATCTCGTCCCATTGCGAACGAGCGTCCGGCGTCACCGCCCGGTCGTCGCCGTAGTCGGCCGCGTAGTCGGTCTCCGAGCTGTAGACGTCCATGCCGATCAGTTCCGAGGCATAGATTGCGTCGGGCATGGAGGGCAAGAAGAGCCCGCCGGGGACGCCCGTTTCTGGAGGGGTAGCGGTCGCGGGAGCGTCGGGCGCGGCGACTCCCTCACTGGCCTGCTGAGCCCCCAGCGGGCCCGCGACCAACAGTGCTACGGCTGTACTCGCGAGCAATCTCCTCATCTTCATTCTCCTTGTTGCTGGTCCGCGCGACCACCGCCGCGCCTCCTTGCTGCAAAACTTTCGAGCACGCAGTTAGCTGCACCGCTCACAGATTTTTTTCCCTGATGTAGGGGCGGGATGGTGCGGAAGATCGGGACGGGACTGGAGCGACCTTTCAAGCCGCACGAGCTGCAAACTTGATCTTCCCGCCAGAACATCATCCCGATCGCAAGTCGGCGCGAAATGACGCCTTCAAGGACCGGTTAAGCGGGATGGCTCACTAGCCTAAGTTCTAAAGCCCCCCCGAGGCGATCCGAAGAGTTTCAATATTATTTGGCGAAGTGCTTAATTACTTTGCATGCTCTCCGGCTGCCAAGGGTCAAACGACCTTAGGGATCGCCCACGTTGCTCCGAAACTTGGGCGGCACCTAACAGAGATCACCTCCGCGTTGGCGCGCCTACAACCGAGCGGCAAAGGCCGAGAACGAAAAGGCTCTCAAGGACGTCCGCTCGAAGGATCGACCAACTTCAGCCGCGGTGGGCGTCGGGCGGTGCCGAACGTCACCCGCGTCATGCCCAAGCCCTCCGGCTGGGTGGCAAGAAGATGATAGCCAAGCTCCCGCGCAAGCGCGGCGGCCTGGTCGAGATTGTCCGAGGCGATCGACCGGGCGAACTCGGGAGTCCGCAGGGCCATTAGCGTCGCGAGCATCCCGATCTCGACGCCGGCTCGGAAAGATGGATCGCGGCCCGGAAACCGCACTACAAGCCGGTCTTCGATCCTAATCCCTTCCATTTCTTCTCAAAGCCAGATGCGTTCGGGGTGGGCGCAGGAGACCCTGCCACGGTTAACCGGAGATTAACCGACCGACCGCGGAACGAAGGTCGGTACCCCTCGTTTGCAGAGCGAGATGTAGGTCGGAGGGTGTCGGACTTGGACACGAAGATTGCAGTTGTCGAAGAGCGGTTAGCGGTTGAGACCAGGCCCGTACCGATCGGGCAGGTTCGGGTCGAGACCCGCACCGAAACCGTGGAAGAGGTCGCCGCGGCCGAGCTCGCAACGACCGAAGTCGATGTCGTCCGGGTGCAGATCGACCGAGAGGTCGACACGGCTCCGGAGATCAGAACCGACGGAGAGGTCACGATCATCCCCGTCGTCGAGGAGCGGATCGTCGTCACAAGGCGGCTGATTCTGAAGGAAGAGATCCACGTCAGTCGGCGTCGGTCGGTCGAAACGGTGCAGATACCCGTTTCGCTGCGCCGGCAACAGGCGGTCGTGACTCCTACTAACGCAGAGGAGCAAAATGATGGATAGCTATTCGAACCGGACCCTGACCGCGTTCTTCGATGACCGGGCCTCCGCCGACGCGGCGGTAGCGCAGCTGCGACAGCTAGGGATCACCGACGCCTCCGTCCGGGTGACCGGAGGGGAGGACTACGTCGGTCGCGACTATGACTATCACGAGAACAAGGGGTTCTGGGAGAGCGTCGCGGACTTTTTCTTCCCGCCGGAAGATAGCGCCGCCTATGCAGAAGGCCTGCGGCGTGGGGGATATTTGGTGACGCTAACTCGCGTCTCCCCAGACGTTTATGACCAGGCCGTCGAAATCCTGGATGCCGAAGGTTCGGTCGACTTGGACGAACGGGCTTCGGCGTGGCGCGAAGAGGGTTGGACGAGCGCTCCGGGCGCCTCCACGAGCGGCGGCATGACCGCGGCCGGTATGGGGGTCCTTGGTGGCGACGCGGGGCGCGTTGCGGACCCCGCACGCGATGAGAGCCTGGTCGCCGGCACCACGCCTGCAAGCGGCGTCGGCGCTACCGCGGCCGGTCGGGACGCGGACACGATCCCGGTCGTCGAAGAGCAGCTGCGCGTAGGCAAGCGAGACGTGAACCTCGGGCGGGTTCGCGTGCGCTCCTATGTCGTCGAGGAGCCCGTGTCTGAGGATGTCCGGCTGCGTGAGGATCGGGTGGAAATCGAACGCCGGCCGGTAGATCGGGCGCTGGGCGCCGGCGAATCTGCGTTCGAGGATCGGACCATCGAAGCGGAAGAACATGCCGAGGAGGCGATCGTGTCAAAGGAGGCGCGGGTGACCGAGGAGATCGGGCTCCGTCGCGAAAGTCAGGAGCGCACCGAGACGGTCTCGGACAGTGTCAGGCGCACCGAAGTTGAGGTCGAGGATGAGCGCGATCTCAACCGAGACGAGGTAGGACGCCGAGGCGCCTGATCGGAGCGGCCTCTGGAAGCTAGCCGCGTCGCGGACAAGAGCGACGGGGGCCTCTAGGCCCCCAATTGCGGGACGACGACAGTTCGGCGCTATAGCGGTTCCAGTTCTTGAACTTTTTGACCAGAGGACTTGGGGCGGCACTCCGGCGCCGCCCCCTACCGAGCACCGGTCCGCTAAGACTTTCCACATTTGCATCCGGATCAGCGGATCGGCCTTGTGCTGACCTGCGGGCTAGCAATGCAACGCACTGAAAACGCCGCTTCCCGTTGCCGAGTACCGGTAAGCGGAGGACGAGCATTTCTTCGGGGTCCAATGGGAGCGAATTAGAACGGCATGGAACTTACCGGCTTCGTGTTCGTTAGCGGTGATCGCAATTGAAAGTGGGAGGGTAGTAATCGTGTTCAAGGCAGGGTTCCTTTGGTTTCTAGGCGTCCCAGTGGTTGTAATCATTCTGCTGGCATTGTTCACGAACGTACTCTGACGGGCACGGAAGCCCGTGCGCTGAGCGGGTGGTGACATCGTTCCCGCCACGATCACCCCCTGCGGCTGATCCGGTGATTTCGGCTCAGCCTCCGCGGGGCGTAGCATCTCGGCTTCGACCGGAGATGCATGCGAAGCAGTTGATTCGCCACCGGGAAGCTGGGGCGCAGTCTCTGATGGTCTTGGTTGTGGTCATCGCGGCCCTTTACTTCGGACGCGATGTTTTCGTTCCGCTTGCGCTGGCGGGCCTCCTCAGCTTCGCGCTCGCGCCGTTGATCGCTATCCTCCGCCATCGGGGGGTCCCGCGAACGCCTGCGGTCATCACGGTCGTTCTTGTCGCCTTTGCAGGCATCTTCATCTTTGGTTTCATCGTCGCGGGTCAGGTCTCGCAACTCGGCGCAAGCCTTCCTCGCTATGAGTACAACATTCGGGAGAAGATCGGTTCCCTGCAGTCGGACGCTCCGGGCGGCGGTCTATTTGATCGTGCGGCGGAGGTGTTGCGCGATCTCAAGCATGACATTGAGGAGGCGACGGAAGCGCCCGCCGAAGAGCAGGAGAAGTCCACGCTCGAACCGGAAGTATCCGAACCGGATCCCATCCCCGTTCAAATCAGACAGCCCGACCCTGCTCCGTTGCAGATGCTGCAGACGATCGTCGGCCCCTTGATCCAACCGTTGGCAACCGCAGGCATTGTCATCGTCCTTGTTGTGTTCATGTTGTTGAAGCGTGAGGACCTGCGCGACCGCTTTATCCGGCTGTTCGGCACCGGCGATCTGCACCGGACGACGCAGGCGCTGAGCGACGCTGCCGAGCGCGTGGGCCGCTATCTGCTGATGCAGCTTGTCGTGAATGTCGCCTACGGCATTCCCATCGGCATCGGCCTGTGGCTGATAGGCGTGCCCAATCCGCTGCTCTGGAGCATGCTGTCGATCGTCCTGCGTTTCGTCCCGTTCATCGGACCGATCATCGCCGCCACCTTCCCGCTCGCCCTCTCGATCGCTGTCGATCCGGGCTGGACCATGCTGCTCTGGACGGGAGCCCTCTTCATCGTCCTGGAGCTGATCAGTGGCAACATCGTCGAACCCTGGCTTTATGGCGCCAGCACCGGTCTCTCCTCGATTGCGATCCTCGCCGCGGCGATCTTCTGGACCTGGCTCTGGGGACCCGTGGGGCTGCTTCTGTCGACACCTCTCACCGTATGTCTTGTCGTCCTGGGCAGGCATGTTCAGCAATTTGGGTTCCTGGATGTTCTGCTGGGCAGCGAGCCGGTGCTCGAGCCGGCCGAAAGTCTGTACCAACGCCTGCTTGCGGGTGATCCGGACGAAGCGAGCGAGCGCGCCGAGGAGTATCTCAAGACGCATTCAGTCCTGACCTACTTCGAGGACGTCGCGATTCCTGCCCTTTCGATGTTTGAACACGATCGCGCCCGCGGCGTTCTGACCGACGAGCGCCGCGCGCTTGTTGCCGCCGGCGCGCTGACCCTCGTGGACAATCTCTCGGAACACGAAGACGCCATTGGGCAAGACGAGGCTCCCGAGTCCGGCGATGAACAGGGACCGCCAGAGCCAGGTCTGCCCGAGAAGATCGAACCTGGCGTGGACTGGCAGGACCGCCCGGTGTTGTGCGCCGGGGGACGCGGCAATCTCGACGATGTGGCGGCAGCAATCCTTGCCCAGCTGTTCGAACGACGTGGTCTCGGCACGCGTGTCGCATCGTACCAGGCCCTCGAAACTGGAACCTATTCCAGCTTGGACCTGGACGGCGTCCAAGTAATCTGCCTGTCTTACATGAACCCGGACTCGATCGCGCATGCGCGGTATGCGGTGCGGCGGCTCCGGCGCCGCACGAACGTCCCGATCGTCGTGGGGTTCTGGTGCGTAGACCCGGCCGATCCCGGAGCTGCTGACCTGGTCACCGCCACTCGGTCCGACCTGTCGGCGACGTCACTCGTCGAGGCAATTGAGGAGATCGTCAAACTTGTCCCTGCCGCAGCGACGCCGATCGCAAGGGCGCTCGAGAAACAGTCGCTGGTGTAGGATGCGATCCCTGATCACGCGGAGCGACGGTATGAGCTCGGCCAAGGGCCGTTCGAGCAGCGGTGAGTCAGATCGCGCCAGAAGGTCGAAGACGATGAGCTCCGCCGGCGCGTCGCGACACAGCGAATAAGGCTCTCGGCTGGGTGCGGGCGAAGCTGTAGGTTCTCGAAGGAGCCGTTGGCGCGTTCGGGACCAGTATCTTGCCGGGGACCGGAAACACTTGGTCGTCGGTCCGCTTCTGAGGCGGGCTCCGCCTGTCCATGTCGCCTCGCTGGCTGGGTGTGTTCATCAGATGTTCCGATGCGCCCGCCTTGAGCAAGCCCTTTCGCGTCAGGGAACGAGACTCAGGTTTGTCGGGTGCTCAGCGGGCTGCGCAGGCGCTCGCCTGCTCTGAAGACGCTGAAGCGGCACCTGATGAGCAAGCATGGAATGACACCGGAGCAATGCCGGCCGCGCTGGGCCTCAAGCCGGACTACCCGATGGTGGCGCCGATTACTCCGCCCAGCGCCAGGTCCTCGCGAAACAGATCGGTCTCGGCCGCAAGGCGGCCCCGCCACCGCCGGCACCGGAAAAGCCGGAGCGGCGCTACAAGGCGACTGTCTGAACCGCCCGGCTTAGTTCTATACCAACCCCGCGACTCCAGAACGCCATCCAGTAAATGTCCCGTTAGCATTCCCGCGCCACGCCATCGCCCGCTCCTTATCCGGCTCCAGGCTCACGAGTGCGTTGAAGCAGAAAGGGCGTTGGCGCAAGCTGCCGGCCAGCAGGCCAGTTGTCGGGCGATCCGGGTCACGCAAGGATTGGCTTGGCGCTGATGTTCCGGTTCTTGCCAGCACTCCTAATATAAGGCTCGCTTGCATACAGCGCGGCCTCTACAGTAGCGATCACGCCGAGCCTCGGCCTGACATCACGAAAACTCTCTGAAGATAGCGGACCTGCCCTCAAATACTTCGGTTTTTTGCGTTAGGCTGGCGAGGTCCCCGATGGTCTTGCGGATGATCAACTCGAACTCGCGCCTTTTCTGCACCGCGAAGCGGGAGGCGCGGGGGGCGGACGCCAGCGGGCGCGCCACAGACCATGTGCTCGGCCAGTTTGATATGCTGTCCGAGCTTGACCTCGGTATCGAGGTGGAAGGCTGGAGTCATCAGCCGATAAGGGCGAGCGCCTCGGCCGTGCGGCCGGAGCGTGCGAGATCGAACAGGCGGACGCATTCGGCGGGCCAGGCATTGGTCATGCCAGAGACCCAGCCGACCACCCCGAGCGCGAGACTCTCGAGGATAAGGTCGTCGACCCCGCAAAAGACGTTGAATCGGTCGCCGAAGGCGTTGAAGAGATCGGTGACCCGGCGATATGTCGCCGGTCTCTTCCTTGATCGCGACGATCCGCGGACGGCGGCGAGGCCTTCGAGGGTCGGGATGTCCACGTCAACCCGGTAGGCAAGAGGGTTGTTGTATATCATCACCGGCAGACCTTCGCCGGCGACGGCTTTGTACCAGGCGACGGTTTCCACGCGGTCGGTGCGGTAGGCGAGGCTCGGGAAGACCATCAGTCCTTCGGCGCCCAAGCGGCTATAGTTTCTCGCCGCGAGACGGGCGTCGGCCGTAGACAATTCGGCCAGGCCCGAGAGCATCGGGACGCGCCCCGCTACCACCTCTCGCGCAGCGGTAACGACGGCATCGCGTTCGCCCTGGGTCAATGCGGCATTCTCGCCCAGCATCGGCAGCACGATGACGCCGGAGACGCCGTTCGCGATCAGCCGATCGATGCTCGTCTGGGTAGCAGCGAGGTCGACGGCACCCGAAGGCTTCATCTTGGTGGTGACGGCCGGGAAGACGCCGCGCCAGGTCATGCGCGACGCAGGTCGATGACGTTGCCGGCGAGCGGCTCCGCCGTGAGGCTGCGCAGCGCCGGCGGGAGGCTTGCGTCCCAAGCGCGGAAGTCCGCAACGACTCGCCGACGCTCCAGGAGCGGCAGCTCCGGCAACGGCGGAATTACCCGGCGCCACTCGGGGTCGCCGGCGGCGTCGGCGATGACCGC
The DNA here is from genome assembly GCA_963763295.1 of uncultured Alphaproteobacteria bacterium. Classification (GTDB taxonomy): domain Bacteria; phylum Pseudomonadota; class Alphaproteobacteria; order Rhodobacterales; family Rhodobacteraceae; genus Amaricoccus. Next base: position 168,330 of record CAVXOH010000008.1, on the reverse strand, counting down.
CTTGGCGGCTGGGATGAACTGGCGGCGCGACAGGATGGCGTCGCCCCGGAGCAGCGCCGGCAGGAGCGCCCGCCGGTCGAAGGTGGTGGGCGCGTCCATTAGCGCGCGCATCAGACGCGGCATGACGTTCGCGAGGCCGCATATCGCCCCGCGGGCGCCGACGGCGATGAGGTCGGGCAGGTGCGTCTCGCTGCCGGTGAAGATCGAAAGATGCGAGAAGGGGCGCACGAGCTCGGCGGTGAAGTCGGCATCGCCGCCCGAGTCCTTCACGCCGGTAATGATGCCTGGGTGCCGCTCGTCGAGGCGGCGAACCACCTGCGGGGTGATCGGCACGCCTGAGATGCCGGGGAAGTGGTAGAGATAGAGGCGAAGGTCCGGGCGGGCGGTGCGGGCGATCACCGTGTCGTAGTAGCGGAAGGCGGCGTCCTCGCTGATGCGGTCCCGCACTTTCGCCGAACAAAGCGCCTCCGCCTCCAACCAGGCTGGGGCGCTTTTTCTTTGGCGAGACCTAGCGCCACGAGCGCGGCAATCTCACCCTGCACCTCGATCTCCCAGCCCTCGGGCCCGTGCCGGGTTACCACCTGTTCGGTGAGGCCGCACAGCACCCCGATCGCCTCGGCGTGGATGCTGGGGTCGCCGGGCGATCGCGAGTGGCGAGCGGCCGCCGGCGAACTCCCGAAACACGCGGCGTATAATTTCCGCCTCAGCGGCGTTGATGGCGCGCTCACCGGTGACCGGCGCGCCATCAAGTCCCAGTCGGCGCACGACGTAGCCGTAACTGTTGGCGCCACCCGAGCGACCAGCGTCGACGCGTCCCCGCAGGCCACGACGCGTCTTCGCGGCGAGTGGCGAGCGGCCGCCGGCGAACTCCCGAAACACGCGGCGTATAATTTCCGCCTCAGCGGCGTTGATGGCGCGCTCACCGGTGACCGGCGCGCCATCGAGTTCCCAGTCGGCGCACGACGTAGCCGTAACTGTTGGCGCCACCCGAGCGACCAGCGTCGACGCGTCCCCGCAGGCCACGACGCGTCTTCGCGGCGAGATCCTTTAGGAACAACTGGTTCATCGTCCCCTTGAGGCCGACATGCAGTTCGGTGATCTCGCCTTCGGCGAGGGTAACGATCTGCACGTCCTCGAAGGTCAGCCGCTTAAAGAGAGCGGGGATGTCGGCTTGGTCGCGGCTCAGGCGGTCGAGCCCTTCTGCGAGGATGATCTCGAATCGTCCTCGAACAGGTGGTAACCCGGCACGGGCCCGAGGGCTGGGAGATCGAGGTGCAGGGTGAGATTGCCGCGCTCGTGGCTAGGTCTCGCCAAAGAAAAAGCGCCCCAGCCTGGGTTGGAGGCGGAGGGAGGGCTCCCTGGTCGTCGAGAGGACTGCCGCGCTGGATCAACGTCTCCCACATCGTCCGGTCAGCCGCGGGCCATTCCGACATCGGCAGGACGAGGCTCACGATCGGGCTCCCTTCTTGGTGGCGATGAGCTCAGAGAAGGCCAGCGTCGCCGCACGGCCCTCGAAGCCGGAGTGGTTAAGCGTATGGCTCAGTTCGGCGTGGCCCAGGAGGCGACGCGCGGCCTCGTAGCTTCCCGGATTGGCGTCGAGCCAAAGCATCACCGCGAGATGGCGGAACAGATGCGCATTGATCTCCAAGCCGGTTACGCGACGGATGGTCTTCGTGATCCTGGTCGACAACTCGTTTCCACTGATGACTCGCGACCGTCGCGCCGGGGAAAGAGCCAAGGCGAGCCCCTGGGGCAGAGCTCCGGCGCGCGGTTGCCGAGGTGTCGGTCGATCATCCGGGCAACGTCGCGCGGCAGTTCGAACTCGAGGCGGCGCTCGTTCTTCACCTCGACGTCCTCGAACACCAGGAAAACCCGTCCATCGCCTGGGCGCTGCAGGTTCCTCTCCAAATGGATCTCTCGGGGCGTGGTCGTCGCCCAAATCGGGGCGCAGGTTCTCGCCGGAACCGTCTCTATCGACAGCACGGCGCTGGCGCTCGGCATGAGCGTCCGAACGCTGCAGCGCGCGCTCCATAGAGAGCTGGCGGACTTCGCGAGCTGGCTAACGGCATCCGCCTCCAGCGAGCCAAGGAACTGCTAACAGAGACGTCGGCCTCGGCCACCGAATCTGCTCGGCTACTCGCCACCCGCGAACTTCGCCCGGGCCTTCCGAAGGTCGACCGGAACGACGCCCCAACACTTCCGGAGCAGCCGGTCGTCGGGACGCAACGGAGGCCCCTGATGTGCCGTTGCGCCCCTAGGGCGCCTCGCGCTCGAGCAGGAGGAAGCGCAGCTTCGCGGCGAGCGTCTGATACGCCGGCCAGTCCAGCCAGTCCGCGACGGACGCCTCGGATCGTCGCCCAGGGCTGGCCCCGGGGCGAGCCTAAATCTTGCCGATGTCACGGGGAAATCGTGGATGGTCACGAATCGACCGCCATAGTCCAGTTTTCCCAAAGACTTAGGCTGCTCCGGCGTCACGTCTAACTTTCCATCCGTCCACAGACCCGCGGTCGATCGAACCGCACATTGCCCCCCAGAGCCACAGAGCATTCGGGCGTGTCGGCGGAGCAGGCGAAAGGACGCATCGTGCAGACGTTCAGACAGGAAGACCTCGCGAAGCGCTGGGGCGTCTCCCCCCGCACGCTGGAACAGTGGCGCTGGCGCGGGATCGGTCCGCGCTACCTGAAGCTCGGTGGGCGGGTGATCTACCGGCTCGCCGACATCGAGGCCTTCGAGGCCGAGCGGGTGCACCTCAACACCAACGGCCCGCTCGCCGGGGAGCGCGGCTGATGCCCAAACTGCCTTCGCCCGCGCGCATCAAGCGCCACCATGTCTACACCATCTGGGAAGCCGCCACCGCGCTCGGGCTCTGCCGGCACACCGTCGAGCGCTGGATCAAGGGTGGCGCGCTCGTCGCGGACACGACCCGCCGGCCGTGGCTGATTGAGGGAGCCATCCTGAAGGCGTTCCTCGCGGCCCGGCGCACGTCCGGCAAGTCGAAAACGAAGACGGGCCAGATCCATTGCATCCCCTGCCGCGGCCCAAAGACCCCGGCGCTCAAGATGGCCGATTTCCGGGTGAGGACGTCGTGCACCGGCACCCTGATCGGCCTCTGCCCGGACTGCGGCCGGCTCATGCACCGTTTCGTGCGGCGCTCCGATCTGGACCTGATCAAAGCCGATCTTGAGGTCACGCTCACGTAGGCGGACGCGCGACTAAGGGGAACTGCCGAACCCCCCGTGATTGTCACCCAGGAACAGGATGCTGAGACCCATGAAAAAGCGCAACTCGGACAACCTCCGGATCAAGCGGCAGTACCTCGTCTGGCGCAAGGACGCGAAGGGTCAGTCGGACGCCACCATCGACAAGGTGGCGGCCTCGATCGGCCGCTACGAAAGTTACCAGAAGGGCGGGGATTTTCGCGCGTTCCACGCAGAGAAGGCACGCGGCTTCAAGCGCCATCTTGCGGCGACCCGCAACGCGGCGACCGGCAGCCCGCTGGCGTCCGGAACCATCGACGCCACGCTGCGCGAAATCAAAGCGTTTTTCCTCTGGCTCGCCGACCAGCCCGGATACCGCTCGAAACTGCGCCATTGCGATGCGGACTACTTCACCCCCGATCGGAGGGGCGCCAGGGCGGCGCGCGGCGGTTGCTGGAAGCCGCATCCCTCGCCCGAGCAGGTGCGCCACGCGCTCGCCCAGATGCCGGAGGCGACCGTCTTCGAGCGGCGCGACCGGGCGCTCGTCGCCTTCCTGTTCCTGACCGGGTCGCGGGAATCCGCGGCGATCACCATCCGGCTCAACCATGTCGACCTCACGGCGCGCTGCGTGCACTTCGACGGCCGCTCGGTCGACACGAAGTTCGGCAAGAGCTTCACCACGACCTATTTCCCGGTGGGCGCCGAAATCGAGATGGTCCTTTGCAACTGGATCGCCGAGCTTCGCCGCGATCACCTCTGGAGCCCGTCTGATCCGCTCTTCCCGAGGACCCGCGTCGAGCGCGGTCCGACCGGCCACTTCGGTCCAGTGGGACTCGACCGGCGTCCATGGTCGAGCCCGACCAAGCTCGCTCAGGTCTTCAAGAGGGCGTTCGCCTCGGCCGGCCTGCCGCCCTTCCCGCCGCACCGCATCCGCGACACGCTCGCCGAAATGGCGCGCGAGTTCTGCCGCTCGCCGGAGCACTACAAAGCCTGGTCGCAAAACCTCGGGCACGAGGACGCGCTGACTACCCTCACGAGCTACGGCTCCGTTGCCCCAGGGCGCCAGTCGGACGTCATGAAGGCGCTCGGCCGCCGGGGACCGATTTCTCGCGAGGAGGAGTTCGACCTCTTCGAGCGGTAGGTTCCGGCTTCACCTGCGGCCCCGGCTCGACGTAGACGCGGACATGATCCGGATTGAGTTGATACCCGTGCCAGGGGATGTTCTCGATGACTTCCTGGTCTCCCGGGACCGGATCCCCGGCGTCGCGGAAAAGCCGTTCCAAGGCTCTCCGCAGCCGCAGTATCCGGCGCCGAACCGCTTCCTCGCCATCGAGGTCCCACTTTACCGCAAGCACGCCCGCCGCCGAGGTCGGGAAGTCCTCGGGCTGCAGGCCCCGCCCGAGGGCAGCAAGGTGCGCCTCCGCCAGCGCATCGAGAACCGAGAAATTCGCTCCGGAGATCGCGCCCAATCCCTCCAGGACGGCCCTCCGCCGAACCCGGTCGAGGCGGACGATCAAGATCCGTTCCGCCGGCGGGGGAGGTGCAGGCTGATTAGGTCGCGCGGGGCTATCCACGAGGGCGATGCTGGCTTCGCGGTAGAGTGCGAGGAGGCTGTCCGGGTGCGGTTCCTGGCCCGCCCGCGCGCCCATGGCCGCCTCCGCCACCTGCGTGACGGCCACCCCGTGCCGGCGATGCACATCCACCATCAGCCGCATCGCCGCCTCGACCGGCTGGCCGAGATGTTCGACGGCTCGGCTGATCTCGCCGAAACGGCCTAGGTACTCCCGCTCGCTGGCCGACCGGAACCAGCGCGCGTTCCGAACATAGGCAAGCGCGATCTCCCGGTCACGGACATCGGGGCGCGGCCCGTTCCAGAGGTCGACTTCATAGTCCGCCGCCGGGTCCGCACCTTCCAGGCCGGCGGCAAACATCGCGAACCGCCGATCAATGCACTGGGAGCACCGCCCACAGTGCGGATGCATCCGGGTGCGGCCCCGAACCTCCGCACAGCTGCGGGTGGCGGCGATCAGATCGGCGCACCCCAGTCGCTCGATCAGCTGGACGACCTCGGTCTTGGTGCGCAGGAAAAAAGTGTTCTCGACCCGCACCGGGCGGCCGAAGACCAGCGCGAAGAGCCGCGTGAAACCCGCGAGCGCCTGGGGATGGGTGGTCCGGGTCGCCCGCGACCCGATCACCTGGCCGACAGGCGGCAGGTTCAGGCTGACGACGCCGTTCTCGTAGAACGTGACGCGGGATCGGTCGAAGGCCTGCGCGGTCGCCGCCCCGAGCGCCGCGAACAGAAACGACCGGCTGCGGTGGGTCCACTCGAGGTGATCGGTCTCGCCGACCTGCGCGGTCACCGGAACATGCAGGACGTTGTCGCGCCCAACGCGTGCCTCCAGCAACCGTATGAGGTCCGACTGCACCTTCGCGACCGCAGTAGACGAGCGGTGGCTGACCAAGCAGACCGGGTTCCGCCGCTCCAGCGCCTCCTCGAGCGCCCCCGCCAGCGAGTCGAGCCCACCGGAGAACAGGACGACGCTTTCGGGGGTGAACCCCTGATCCGGCCCGAAGTCGAAGTACTTCTCCCTCGGCTCGGGCGCAGGGTGCTCCCGGAACTGAAACTTGTAGATGTCATCCGAGAGGAAGCCGAGCATGGTGGACAGTGCGTCCTGCACTGCGGCCGCAGACCAGACGTCGGGGCGCCGCACCGCGATGTCGAAGCAGAAGCGCCGGCGCCACTTCCTGCCAAGGTGCGGATCAGTCAACCGGCCTCGCGACACCGCGGTATCAGCGGCGTAGACGTAGGCGGCGACCTCGAGGAGGTCAGCGGCGACATCCGGGAGGTTCGCCACGATCTTGCGGCTGAGTTGGGCGATGTTGAGACGGACCTGGATCGGCCTGCCGCCGAGGGATAGGCCGAGGCGGCCGCGCGACGCATCCGACAGCCCCGGGGCGCCGCAGTCGACCCGGATGTCATGCGGCCAGGCGTCGCTGGCCAAGTTCGTCCCTGATCTTCTTGAAGGCGTACTGCGCGAAACCGGCCATGCTGGCGTTGGTCAGGCCCTCACTCTTCCAGACCTGCTTGCCGTACCAGCCGCCGGCAAACGCCTCCACGATCCGCGCGGCCTCGAACGCGTGGGTCGACAACGCCCTGTCGAAGGCGACCCTTTCGGTATCGTTCTGGAAACGCCGCCCGGGACCGACGTGGTTCGCCAGCTCCCGGCTCACGTAATAGTCGAGCGTCCGCGAGGTCAATCGGGCGAAGAAGCCGCGCGCGAGCGCGCCGAAGCGGTCGCCGCTCGCGAGCCGCGCCAAGGCCCGGCGGATATCGGCGGGATCGGGCTGCAACAGGGTCGGCAGCCGCGGGGCAACTGCATCGTTCAGGCTCTCGACCAGCGCCAACTGCGCGATTTCCCCGAAGTCGGTCTTGGTCCCCTGCGTCCGGCCGAACCGATCTAACTCGCGGGAGATCGCGGCCGTGAGGCCCATCAGCGACTGGGACGCGTCCCCCCCAAGCCCGGCGGAAGCAAGCGCCTGCTCGAAACCCGGGCCGCGGGCGAGCAGCGGCAGAACACAGAGCATGCGGAACGATTCGAGAAAGACCGGATCGCGAGCGGCCGCCGAAAGAGTTTTCTCGGCTGCGTCCGCCGAAGCCCGCGCGATCTCTTCGACCGAGGCATCCTCAGCGAGAAGCCCGACGACCACTCGCCACTTCCGCGTCGCGGGCAATCTCCCCAGGCGTACGTGACCCATGTCCACCGCCCCTTTTGGGAATCATGTACGCAGGCCGGCACCCGCGCAACCGGGGATTTCTCGAGCCGAAGCTTACCCTGTGCTTACCCGATTGATACCGGGACAGACCGTGGCTCAGTAAGGCATTGAAATTGTTGGTGCCCTCAGAGAGACTTCGAACTCCCGACCCTCTGATTACAAATCAGACGCTCTACCAGCTGAGCTATGAGGGCAGCCCGCGCACTCTAGCCGGGGGCGCGGCGCGGGTTCAATCCGGAAAGCCCATGGCAGCTTCAGCCGGCGAGCGCGGCGAAGACCGCGGCGACCGCTGCCGCGCCGGCGTCGGGGGTGCCGCTGAGGTCGGTGCCGCCGAGGTAGGCGGCGCGGCCCGCGCGCGCCCGCGCCATGCCGGCGGTCGCCTCGGCCCCGGTCGCGGCGGCGCGGGCGGCGTCGGCGAGGCCGCCCTGGCGCAGCGCGTCGAGCGCCGGGGCGAGGGCGTCGATGAGCGTGCGGTCGCCGGGCGCGGCGCCGCCATAGAAGCGGATGCGCGCGAGACCCTCGGCGAGGGCGGCCGGCAGGTCGGCGCCCTCGGCGAGCCGCTGGCCGGTCGCGGTGAAGAAGATCGAGAGCAGGACGCCGCTCGAGCCGCCCATCGAGGACGACAGGAGGTCGCCGATCCGCAGGCAGGTCGCCGCCGGGTCGGCCAGAGGCAGCGAAGGCAGCGCCGCGATCAGGCTGCGGGCGCCGGCGGCCGCGGTCGAGCCGGTGTCGCCGTCGCCGGCGCGCGCATCGAGGCGGTTGAGCTCGGCCTCGAGCGCCAGCAGGCGGTCGCAGGCCGCACGGATCGTCGCCGCGAGCGCCGGTCCCGCGCTCGGCTCCGGGGCGCGCGGGTCGGACTCGGCGCGCGGCACGGTGGTGACCGCGGCCGGCGCCTGCATGGCGGGCCAGGCCGGCGGCGCCACCGGCGCGCTGAGCGCCGCCTCGCGCGCCGGGTCGAGGCGCAGCAGCGACAGCGAGAAGCCGTTCATGTTGAGCGCGGTCATGAACGGGCCCGGGCCGAGCAGCAGGCGGACGCGCGCGCCGAGGGCCGAGCGCAGCACCTCGTGGGCGACCACCCCCATCTCGATCGGCGGCACCGCGCCGAGGTTGTTGAGGATCAGCGCGTGGTCGGCGCCGCCCGGCGGCAGTACCGCGGCGAAACGGCCGGCCATGGTGGCGACGAGACCGGCGATCTCGGTCAGCGCGATGCGCTCGACGCCGGGCTCGCCGTGGATGCCGAGGCCGAGCTCGGCCTCGTCGGCGCCGATCCGCGCCTCGGCCGGCTGGCCGGGGATCGCGCAGGAGGAGAGCGCCACCCCGAGCGAGCGAATGTCGGCGGCGGCGGCGCGCGCGGCGGCGGCGACCTCCGCGAGCGGCGCGCCGGCCTCGGCGAGGTGCCCGGCGATCTTGTGGACGAAGAGCGTGCCGGCGACGCCGCGCGGCTGGGCGAGGTCGGGAAGCGCGATGTCGTCGGCGACGATCACCATCTCGACCTCGAGCCCCTCGGCGCGGGCACGCTCGGCGGCGAGCCCGAAGTTCAGCCGGTCGCCGGTGTAGTTCTTGACGACGAGCAGGCAGCCGGCCGGGCCGGTGACGGCGCGGATGCCGGCGAGGACGGCGGCGACCGAGGGCGAGGCGAAGATCTCGCCGGAGACGGCGGCGGTCAGCAGGCCGGCGCCGACGAAGCCGGCATGCGCTGGCTCGTGGCCGGCGCCGCCGCCCGAGACCACGGCGACGCGGGTGCGGTCCCAGTCGGTGCGCAGCACCACCTTGATGTCGGGATAGCCGTCGAGGCGGGCGAGCCGGCCGCCGGAGCAGGCGATCAGCCCGTCGAGCGCCTCGGTCACGATGGTGTCGCGCGCGTTGATGAAATGCTTGCTCATGCGGGCCTCCTCAGGCGAGACGGGCGCTCATTCTCGGCGAAGTAGAGCGGGTGGTCGAGCGCAACCAGCACCGGGTCGCCGGGGCCGATCGGCACGCGAAGAGGACCACGCCATTGATTTTGCTGGATATCAGGCTCGGAGCTAACCGAATTTCGACCTGCACGAAGCGCGCACGCGGGGCGACCTCGGTGACCGAGCCCGGCCCGCCGCCGTTGCGCGAAAGCGACCAACAAACAGGTGCCCGGTCGCGCCGATCTGCGTATTGCGCCGGCAGTTTCGCGGTCCGGGCGAGGCCGCGGCTCAGCGCCGCCTGCGCAGATAGACGTAGTACGCGCCGGCGCCGCCGTGCCGCTGATGCGCGCTCGCGACCTCCAGGATGCGGCTGCCGAGCGGCGGCGCCGCCAGCCAGTGCGGCAGGCTGTGGCGCAGGATGCCGTGACGGCGCGGCTGGAACGCCGTCTCGTCGGCGCGGCCCTTGCCGGTGATGACGAGGACGAGCCGCAGGTCGCGGGCATGGGCGTCGAGGATGAAGCCGGTCAGCGCCGCATGGGCATGCTCTGAAGTCATGCCGTGCAGGTCGAGCCGCGCCTCCGGCTCGAGGCGGCCGCGGCGCAGCTTGTCGAACCGCCTCCGGTCCATTTGGGGACTGGCGCGCTCGACCGCCGCTTGGGGGTCGGCGGGCCCCGGAGCGGCACGCGGCGGATTCCGGCGGCCGCGGCGCTTGCCGGCGCGCGCTCGGCGGCACGGGCGCGAGCTCGGGCCGTGGCGCCACGGCGGGCGGAGCCGCCGTCGCCTCGGGCCGCAGCGGAGTTGTCTTCGCGGCGACCTGCTCCCAGAGCCTCCGGTCCTCCGGCGTCAGGCCCCGGCCGCGCCGCGCCACGATCCGCCGGAGATCAGCCGCCGGTCCCGGTCAGCAGCCAGTTCGGGTTGTCGGATGCCATGTTGCGGGTGAAGGTCCAGATGTCGCGCTGCTGCTTGAGCTCGTTCGGGGCGCCTTCGACGATGCGCCCCTCGGGGTCCCTCACCACCGAGGTTAGCTCGCCGACGAAGCGCATGGTGATGTCGCCCTCGTTGGTGGCCGGATCGAAGCGGGCGTCGGTCAGCTTGACCTCGCGCACGCCGGCGAAGCTGGCGTCGACCGTGTAGCCCTTGGCCTTGCGCTCCTCGATCGCCGCGGCGAACGGCTCGTAGACCTCGGGCGAGAGGAACTGGCGCAGCGTGTCGAGGTCGCCGTTCTCGTAGGCCATCACGATCATTTCATAGGCGGCCCGGGCGCCGTGCGCGAATTCGGCGACGTTGAAGTCGCGGTCGATCCGCTTCATCGCGGCGAGCGCCTGGCCGGCAGGCTCCTCCGGGTCGGTGAAGTCGGCGATGTCGGGGTCGGCCGAGCCGCCGTCGATCACCTCGAAGGAACGGTCGCGCCGCCGGGAGGGCGCCGGGCCCGACATCTCCTGCGGCTTCTCGAAGCCCTCGCGGGTGCCGAGGACGCTGCGCAGCCGCAGGATCAGGAAAAGCGCTATGCCGGCTAGAATTATGATCTGGATCATCTGCGAGCCCATCGGCCAACCTTTCACTTTTCCGACCCAGGCGATGGCGCCCGATGGTTACTGAACCTATGTAGGGGTTCGGGGGCACGGAGTCCATTGGACCGGCCCCGGGAGCGCGGGGATACGAACGTGGCGAGGCTCTTTCTCCTGATCCTGCTCGGAGTGCCGATCATCGAGATCGCGCTCTTCATCAAGGTGGGCGGCGCGATCGGGGTGCTGCCGACGCTCGGCATCGTCGTCGCGACCGCAATCGTCGGGAGCGCGCTGATGCGGATGCAGGGGATGCGGGCGCTCGACCGGCTGCGCGCCAGCGCGGAGGCGGGCGGTGACCCGGTCGGCCCGATCGCGCACGGCGCGCTGATCCTCGTCGCCGGGATGTTGCTCATCCTGCCGGGCTTCTTCACCGACACGATCGGCATTTTGCTGTTGATCCCGGTCGTCCGGGAGCAGCTGATCCGCTGGGGCGCCTCGCGGGTGACGGTTCGGGCCGCCGGCTACGTCCGGCCCGGTCCGGCGCCGTCGCGTGAGGTGATCGACGCCGACTACGAGGTCATCGACGAAGGCGGCGGCCGGCGCCGGGGTACCTCCGGCTGGACCCGGCCGCAGCCCTGATCCCGGCCGGCCGAGCGTTGTAGGCCCGGGTCGGGCATGCTAGACCCGCGCCGACCGATCTTGGGGAGCCGTCCATGGCCGACGAAACCAACGGCGGCACGCCCGCCGCCGCAGCAGCAGCGCCGAAGCTGCAAATCCTGACCCAGTACGTCCGCGACCTGTCATTCGAGAACATCGCGGCGCAGAAGGGCCTCGCCACCGACGGCAAGCCGGACGTCAAGGTCCAGGTGAACCTCGACGCCCAGCAGCGGCCGGGCGACCGCTACGAGGTGGCGCTGAAGCTCAAGGTTGATTCGAAGGTGGCCGAGGCCCAGGTCTTCATCCTCGAGCTCGACTATGCAGGCCTGTTCCTGATCCAGAACGTGCCGGCGGAGCAATTGCACGCGCTCCTGATGATCGAATGCCCGCGGCTGATCTTCCCCTACCTGCGCCGCATCGTCGGCGACGTGACCCGCGACGGCGGCTACCCGTCGCTGAACCTCGATCAGATCGATTTCATGGCGCTGTACCGGTCGGAGCTGGCGCGCCGCCAGGCCGAGGCGAAAACCCCGGCCCAGGCCTGACCAGCGGTCAGGCCCTGACCCAGAGGGCGTCAGCGCCCAGCTCGGCCACGAAGCGCGCATGCGCCTCCGCCTCGGCCGCCGTGAGCAGCGGCGCCAGAGCCCGCGGCCGCTGCGGCGGCACCCATATCCCGCCGGCTGCGGCGCCCGAAGTCACCACCGTCAGCACCAGGTCCGGCTGCCGGCCGCCCATCAGCTCGAGATAGACCTCGGCAAGGAGCTCCGAATCGAGCAGCGCCCCGTGCTTCGCCCGGCCGGAGTTGTCGACGCCGAAGCGCCGGCACAGCGCATCGAGGCTGTTCACCGCGCCGGGAAAGCGCCGGCGCGCCAGCTCCAGCGTGTCGATCGCCCGCGCCCAGGCGAAGCCCGCCTGCCCGGCCCAGCCGAGCTCGGCGTTCAGGAACCGCATGTCGAAGGCGGCATTGTGGATCACCAGCCGGGCGTCGCCGACAAAGGCGGCGAACTCGGCTGCCACCGCCGCGAAGACCGGCTTGTCGGCGAGAAAGGCCGCGCTCAGCCCGTGCACCGCCACGGCCTCGGCCGGAACGTCGCGCTGCGGGTTGACATAGCGGTGAAAGGTCCGGCCGGTCGGCATCTGGTTCAGAAGCTCGACCGCGCCGATCTCGACGATCCGGTCGCCGGCGTCGGGATCGAGGCCGGTGGTCTCGGTGTCGAGGACGATCTCACGCACGGCTTCGCTCCGCCCTGATCCGCTCGAGCAATTCTAGGACGTCGGCGCGTGCCGCGTCGATCCCCCGGTCGGTCGCGATGACGAAATCCGCCCGCGCCCGCTTCTCGGTATCCGGGGTCTGCCGCGCCAGGATCTGGGCGAACATCTCCGCCGTCATCCCCGGCCGCGCCAGCACCCGCGCCCGCTGCACCTCCGCCGCGGCGGTGACGACGAGCACCCCGTCGAGCCACGGCTCGGCGCCGGTCTCGTAGAGGAGCGGGATGTCGAAGACGATGAGCTCGGCGCCGGCATGTGCCGCCGCGAACGCCGCGCGGTCCGCCGCCACCAGCGGATGGATGCGCGCCTCGATCCGGTCGAGGAGCGACGGCGTCGCGGCGACGGCGCGCCGCAGCCGGTCGCGGTCCACGGCGCCGTCCTTCACCGCCTCGGGGACGAGATCGGCGAGCGCCGCCGCGCCGCCCCCGCCCGCGGCATAGAGCCGATGCACGGCGGCGTCGGCGTCCCAGATCGGCACACCCGCCTCGGCGAAAAGCCCGGCGGTCGTCGACTTGCCCATGCCGACCGAGCCGGTCAGCCCGAGCCGGTACGGCCCGCTCACGGCGCCAGCACCGCGGCGCGCAGCGCGTCGTCGACCTCGGGCCAGCGCCCGAACCAGGCCTCGAAGCCGGGGGCTGCCTGATGCAGCAGCATGCCGAGGCCGTCGACTCCGACGAGGCCGAGCCGCCGCGCCTCGGCCACGAACGCGGTCGGCGCGCCGCCATAGACGACATCGGCCACGACCGCGGTCCGCCGCACGCCGCCGAGCGGCACCGGCAGCTCCGAGCCCGCCGCCATGCCGAGTGACGTCGTGTTCACGATCGTCGCCGCGTCAGCCGCCGCCGCCGCGGCATCTTCCCAGTCGACCGCCACGATGCCGGAGCCGAAATGCGCTTCGAGACCTTCGGCGCGCGTCCGCGTCCGGTTGGCGACGCGGACCTCGGGAGCGCCGGCGCCGCGAAGCGCGTCGACGATCGCCCGAGCCGCACCCCCGGCGCCGAGGACGAGCGCCGGGCCGTCCGCCGCCGACCACCGCGGCGCCTCCTGTCGCAGGTTGGCAATGAAGCCGTAGCCGTCGGTATTGTCGGCATGGATGGCGCCGCCGGCGCCGAACGTGAGCGTGTTGGCTGCCCCCGCCGCGACGGCGCGTTCGCTCGCCGTCGCGGCCAGCGCGAGCGCCGCCTCCTTGTGCGGTATCGTCACGTTCACGCCGCGGAAGCCGAGCGCCCCGAGCGCCCGCAAGCCCTCGGCGAACCCCTCGGGCGGCAGGCCGATCGGGATATAGTAGCCGACGATGCCGTAGCGCCGCAGCCAGTGCCCGTGCAGCTGCGGCGAGCGCGAATGCCCGATCGGCCAGCCGATCACGCCGGCCAGGGGCGGCGACGCCGTCATTCGGCGCAGACCCCACGACTGCGCAGGAAGGCCAGAAGCTCGAGCAGCGGCAGACCCATGATGGTGAAGAGCTCGCCCTCGACCCGGGAGAACAGCTGCGCGCCGCGGGCCTCGAGCCGGTAGGCGCCGACGCTCTCGAGCACGGCATCGCCTTCCTCGGCCAGGTAGCGGTCGAGAAATGCCGCGCTGAACGCCCGCATGGTGAGCCGCGCCTGGCCGACATGCCGCCAGACCGGACCACCGGCCTCGAAGACCACCGCGGCCGACAGCAACTCATGCGTGCGGCCGCGCAGCGCCATCAGCTGCCGGCGGGCGTCGGCGAGGTCCTGCGGCTTGTCGAAAAGATCACCGTCGCAGACCAGGACCTGGTCGGCCCCGAGCACCAGACGGCCGGGCGCCCGCGCGGCGCCCCGCAGCGCCTTGAGCTCGGCCAGCGCGTCGGCGATGTCGCGCGCCGGCGCCGCTTCCGCCAGCATGGCCGCCTTCACCGCCGCTTCGTCCACCGCGGCGGGCACGGCCTCGAAGGGGATCCCGGCATCGCGGAGCACTGCCGCCCGGGCGGCCGAGCGTGACGCCAGAATCAGGGGCGCGGCGGCGGCGGCTTGCGGGGCATCGGGATGCATGGGTGGCGCTTTTGCCCCGGCCTCCGCGGCGGCGCAAGGCCTCGCAACCCGGCCTTCGCGCCGCCGCCGCGGCGGGATGCGAAGATTCCTCTGGACGGATCCGTGGATAACCCGGGAAGGAATCGCACCGGGGGCGGTGGAGAACCGCCGCGCCGCGATCTGCGCACCTCCACTCCTTCAATCTTCCACAGCGCGAGCACGCCCGGCGTTAGGAATTGCCACGCTCGGGATAACTCGGAATTCGACCGGCGAAGAGAGGCCCGCCGACAGGTCAGCGAGCTGTGGATAACGAAAACCACGATTTTCAAGGCATTGAAAACAAACATGATTCCGCCGTTACGTACAACCTGGGGTTGATACAGCTCCGACGAGCAAGGTCGGCCGGTCCTGTGGAAAACCCTGTGGGAAAATAATCGCGACCGTTAATCCCCGAAACTCCCGCCCCTAACCTCTTCATCCATTTTCAAGAATCTCTACGAGGACTGAGGTGGAAACCGGCCGGGTTCCCGGACCCGCGACGGCATGCTAGTGGCTCGGCCGAACCAGCCGGAGGAAAGTCGTGCCGGAGGCCCTCAGCGCCGCCTACCCTTGGATCAAGGCGTTCCACGTCATCGCGGTGGTGACCTGGATGGCGGGCTTGTTCTATCTGCCGAGGCTCTTCGTCTATCACGCCGAGCGCGGCGCGCCCGGCTCGGATCTCTCCGAGGTCTTCAAGGTCATGGAGCGGAAGCTGCAGCGCCTGATCATGCTGCCTGCGATGATCGCGACATGGGTTCTCGGTGTGCTCTTGATTCTGACGCCCGGAATCATCATTTGGAGTTCCGACGGTTGGATCTACGTGAAGCTGACCGCTGTTGCGGTGCTGACCTGGTTCCACCATTGGCTGGCCCGCCGCCGCCGCGACTTCGCCGAAGATCGCAACACCGTGCCCGCACGCCACTATCGGCTGATGAACGAGGTGCCGACGGTGGCGCTGATCGTGATCGTGCTGATGGTGATCGTGAGGCCGTTCTGAGGCACGCTCCAAGCCGTTTGACATGGTTCCCGACTTGTGACAATGGAAGGGCACAAGCGGATCATCCGAGCATCCGGTACCCCCTCCCCATTCCCTTCCCCGAGGCCGTTTGAGTTTCCCCGATGGATTTATCCACTGATTTCGAGCAGCTTTCGCTCGCCGACCTGAAAGCCAAGAGCCCGGCCGATCTGCTGCAGCTCGCCGAAGAGCTCGAGATCGAGAACGCATCGTCGATGCGCAAGGGCGACATGATGTTCGCCATCCTCAAGGACATGGCCGAGGAGGGCGTCGAGATCTCCGGCGACGGGGTGCTCGAGGTCCTGCAGGACGGCTTCGGCTTCCTGCGCTCGCCGGAAGCCAACTACCTGGCCGGGCCCGACGACATCTACGTCAGCCCGAACCAGATCCGGAAGTTCAGCTTGCGGACGGGCGACACCGTCGAGGGCGTGATCCGGGCGCCGAAGGAGGGCGAGCGCTACTTCGGCCTGATCAAGGTCAGCCAGATCAACTTCGAGGATCCGGAGAAGGCACGCCACAAGGTCCACTTCGACAACCTGACCCCGCTCTACCCCGACGAGCGCCTGACGCTCGAGGTCGAGGACCCGACGATCAAGGACAAGACCACGCGGGTCATCGACCTGGTGGCGCCGATCGGCAAGGGCCAGCGCGGGCTGATCGTCGCGCCGCCGCGCACCGGCAAGACCGTGATCCTGCAGAACATCGCCGCCTCGATCGAGAAGAACCATCCCGAGTGCTTCCTGATCGTGCTGCTCGTCGACGAGCGGCCCGAGGAGGTCACCGACATGCAGCGCTCGGTGAAGGGCGAGGTGATCTCCTCGACTTTCGACGAGCCGGCGACGCGCCACGTCGCGGTGGCCGAGATGGTCATCGAGAAGGCCAAGCGCCTCATCGAGCACAAGCGCGACGTGGTGATCCTGCTCGATTCGATCACCCGGCTCGGCCGCGCCTACAACACCGTCGTGCCGTCGTCGGGCAAGGTGCTGACCGGCGGCGTCGACGCCAACGCCCTGCAGCGGCCCAAGCGCTTCTTCGGCGCGGCGCGCAACATCGAGGAAGGCGGATCGCTGACCATCATCGCCACCGCGCTGATCGACACCGGCAGCCGGATGGACGAAGTGATCTTCGAGGAGTTCAAGGGCACCGGCAACTCGGAAATCGTGCTCGACCGCAAGATCTCCGACAAGCGCGTGTTCCCGGCGATCGACATCCTCAAGTCGGGTACGCGGAAGGAAGAGCTGCTGGTCGACAAGACGGACCTTACGAAGATGTTTGTCCTGCGGCGAATTCTCAACCCGATGGGGACGACGGATGCGATCGAGTTCTTACTCGGTAAGTTGAAGCAGACCAAGACGAACGCCGAGTTCTTCGAGTCGATGAACAGCTGATACCTGATATTACTGCTCGCTTACTTGAGTCATGATCGACACGATCTTCGCTCAGGCGACGGGGCCTGGGCGGTCCGGTATTGCCGTGATCCGCATATCGGGGCCTTTGGCGCTCGACGCCGCCGCAGCGCTGGCGGGCGTGCGGGCGCCGGACCGGACCGCGACGCTCTGCTGGCTGCGTGACCCCGGGACCGGCGAACGGCTCGACCAGGCCCTCGTTCTCACCTTCGCCGGCCCGCGCAGCTTCACCGGCGAGAACCTGGCCGAACTGCATCTCCACGGCAGCCCGGCCGTGATCCGCTCGGTCCTCGACGCGCTCGGCACGATGCCGGGCCTGCGCGCGGCGGAGCCGGGCGAGTTCACCCGGCGCGCGCTCATGAACGGCCGGCTCGACCTTCCCCAGGTCGAGGGTCTCGCCGACCTGCTCGCGGCGGAGACCGCGGCGCAGCAGCGGCAGGCCGTTGCGGTGATCGGCGGCGCGCTCACGCGACTCGCGGCCGAGTGGCGGGGCGCGCTCACCGGCGCGCTCGCCTTCGTCGAGGCGACGATCGACTTCGCCGACGAGGAGCTCCCGGATGACGTGCTCGCGGCCGTCGGGACGACGCTCGCGACGGTGGGCGATGCGATGCGGCGCGAGCTTCAGGGAAGCCGGATCGCCGAGCGCCTCCGCGACGGCTTCGAGGTGGCGCTGGTCGGCCGGCCCAACGTCGGCAAGTCGACGCTCCTCAACGCCATCGCCGGGCGGGAGGCCGCCCTCACCTCCGAAGTCGCCGGCACCACGCGCGACGTGATCGAGCTCCGCCTGGACCTCGACGGCCTGCCGCTGACTCTGCTCGACATGGCCGGCCTGCGCGCCGCCGGCGGCCGCGTCGAGGGCCTCGGTGTCGCCCGTGCGCGCGAGCGGGCGGCCGCGGCCGACCTGCGGATCTTCCTTGTCGACGATCGGGGGGAGATCGGCTCGCTCGGCGTCGGCTTCGAGCCCGGGGACGTGGCGGTGCTCGCCAAGGCCGACCTGCGGACCGGCGCCGAGGGCGACGCCGTTTCGGGACGCACCGGTGCCGGGATCGACGCGCTGCTGGCAAGGGTCGCGGACGTCCTGCAGCAGCGCGCCGCGGCGGCGACGACCGCGTCGCACGCGCGGCAGCGCTCGGCGATCGAGCAGGCCGCCTCCGCCGTCGCCAGGGCCCGGGGCGAGATGGCGCGCGCCGCACCTCGGGTGGAGCTGGCCGCGGAGGAGATCCGCGCGGCGCTGCGCGCGCTTGATTTCCTGACCGGGAGAGTGGATGTAGAGGCCGTTCTCGACGTGGTCTTCCGGAGCTTCTGCCTCGGCAAGTAGGGGGTGTTTCACGTGAAACATCGCGATTGCGACGTCATCGTCGTCGGGGGCGGGCATGCCGGCACGGAAGCCGCGTCCGCCGCGGCCCGGATGGGCGCGCGCACCGTCCTCGTCACGCATCGTTTCGATCGCCTGGGCGAGATGTCCTGCAACCCCGCGATCGGCGGTCTCGGCAAGGGCCACATCGTCCGCGAGATCGACGCCATGGACGGGATCATGGCGCGCGCCGCGGACTTCGCCGGCATCCAGTTCCGCCTGCTCAACCGCCGCAAGGGTCCGGCGGCGCAGGGGCCGAGGGCGCAGGCGGACCGCGCCCGGTATCGCGAGGCGGTGCAACGAGCCGTCCTTTCCCAGAACCGCCTGTCGGTTTGCGAACGAGAAGTTATTGACTTCATTGTGAAAAATGGCGTGATCGCCGGCGTCGTCCTGGCGGACGGCGCCATGGTCCGCGCCGGCGCCGTCGTCCTGACCACGGGCACCTTCCTCCGCGGGGTGATCCACATCGGCGAGGTCAGGCGCGAGGCCGGCCGCCGCAACGACCCCGCCTCGGTGCGGCTTGCGGAGCGCATCGCCGGCCTCGGGCTGCCGCTCGGCCGCCTCAAGACCGGAACGCCGCCGCGGATCGACGGCCGCACGATCGACTGGGACGCGGTCGGCAGCCAGCCCGGCGACGACGAGCCGGTGATGTTCTCCTTCCTCTCGGGCGCGCCGGTTCAGCGGCAGATCGCCTGCGGCGTCACCGCGACCAACCCGCGCACGCACGACATCATCCGCGCCAATATCGGGCGGTCGGCGATGTACGGCGGTCACATCGCCGGCGTCGGGCCGCGCTATTGCCCGTCGATCGAGGACAAGGTGGTGCGCTTCGCCGAACGCGGTTCACACCAGATCTTCCTCGAGCCCGAGGGCCTCGACGACGGCACGGTCTACCCGAACGGCATCTCGACCTCCCTGCCGCAGGAGGTTCAGGAAGCCTATGTCCGGACGATTCAAGGTCTTGAAAACGCAATCATAATTCAGCCAGGCTACGCGATCGAGTACGACTATGTCGACCCGCGCGCCCTCGACCGCAGGCTTGCGCTCAAGGCGCTGCCGGGGCTGTTCCTCGCCGGGCAGATCAACGGTACGACGGGCTACGAGGAAGCGGCGGGCCAGGGTCTCGTCGCGGGCGTCAATGCGGCTGCGCGCGCGCTCGAGCTCCCGCCCCTCGTCCTCGACCGCGGCGAGTCCTACATCGGCGTCATGGTCGACGACCTGGTCACCCGCGGGGTGACCGAGCCGTACCGGATGTTCACCTCGCGCGCCGAGTATCGGCTGCATCTGCGCGCCGACAACGCCGACCAGCGCCTGACCCCGCGCGGGATCGCCGCCGGGTGCGTCGGTCCGGCGCGACGGGCGGCGTTCGAGCGCAAGGCCGCCGCACTCGCCGACGCGCGGCAGCTGACCGAAAGCCTGTCAGTCTCGCCGCCGGAGGCTGCGCGGCATGGGCTCGGCGTGAACCAGGACGGCACGCGGCGGAACGCTTTCGATCTGCTCGGGCATCCGGACCTCGACGTGGAGGCCGTCCGTCGCGCCTTCCCCGCCCTGCTTGCCGTCGACGACGCGATTCTTGCGCAGATTCAATGCGATGCGCGATACGCCCCGTACCTGACCCGTCAGGCGCAGGACGTGGCGCGGCTTCGGCGCGACGAAGCCGTCGCGCTGCCCGCGACGCTCGACTACGCGCGGCTGAGCGGGCTGTCGAACGAGCTGCGGCAGAAGCTCACCATCGTGCGGCCGGAGAGCCTCGGCCAAGCGGCGCGCATCGAGGGCATGACGCCGGCGGCCCTGACCCTGATTCTCGCCCGGGCGCGCCAGGACGAGGCGGCGCGTGCCGCCTCGTGATGCCGCGGCCGTTGGCTTCCAGGAGAGGTTCGCTGTTTCACGTGAAACAATGCGGCGGCTCGAGGCCCACCTCGCCCTCCTCGAGAAGTGGAACCCGCGCATCAACCTCGTCTCCAGGGCGAGCCTCGCCGATCCCTGGACCCGCCATTTCGCCGACTCGGCGCAGCTCTGGGCGCTGCGCCCCGCCGGTGCCCGCCTCTGGCTCGACCTCGGCGCCGGCGCCGGCTTTCCGGGCCTGGTGATCGCGGCGTTCGCGGCCGAGCAGGCGCCGGGACTTGCAGTCCGCCTCGTCGAGAGCGACCAGCGCAAAGCGGCGTTTCTCGCCACGGTCGCAAGGTCGGCCGATCTTCCGGCGGAGGTGGTTCCCCGGCGGATCGAGGATCTGCCCCCGCAGGAGGCCGACGTCGTCTCGGGCCGCGCCCTGGCACCCCTCGGCACACTTCTCGGCATGGTGGAAAAACACCGCCGGCCCGGGGGTATTGGCTTGTTTCCGAAGGGCGAGACGGTGCATAAGGAGATAGCCGACGCGTCCGCGCTTTGGCGTTTCGACCACAACATCTACCCAAGTCTGACCGACGAACGCGCAGCAGTAGTGGAAATCGGAGCGATCGAACGTGCTTGACACCGGGCCGAAGCCGCACATCCTCGCCATCGCCAACCAGAAGGGCGGGGTCGGCAAGACCACCACCGCGATCAACCTCGGCACCGCGCTCGCCGCCCTCGGCCGCCGCGTCCTGGTGATCGACCTCGACCCGCAGGGCAATGCCTCGACCGGCCTCGGCATCGCGCTCTCCGACCGGACGTTCACCGCCTACGACCTGCTCTTCAGCGACGCGCCGGAGACGCTCGAAACCTACGAGACCGTCGTGCCCAACCTGCGGGTGATCCCGGCCACCCCGGACCTCAGCTCGGCCGATGTCGACATGGTCTCCGACACCCGGCGCCTGCACAAGATGCAGGAGGCGCTGCGCACCGACCGCGACGACGTCCGTGGCATGGACTACATCCTGATCGACTGCCCGCCATCGCTGAACCTCTTGACGATCAACGCCCTGGTGGCCGCCGATTCGGTGCTGGTGCCGCTGCAGTGCGAGTTCTTTGCCCTCGAGGGGCTGTCGCAGCTCATGCGGACGGTGCAGACGGTGCGAACGACCGCCAATCCGCAGCTCAAGATACAAGGTATTGTGTTGACCATGTATGATAGACGCAATAACTTGTCGGGACAGGTCGCCGCGGACGTGAGAGAGAACTTGGGCACGCTGGTCTACGACACGGTCATCCCGCGCAACGTGCGCCTCAGCGAGGCGCCGTCGCACGCGGTGCCGGCGCTCATCTACGACCGCTCGAGCAGCGGCAGCCTGGCCTACCAGCGCCTCGCGGGCGAGCTCCTCGCGCGCATGGGCGCGCGCGGCGTGGTCGAGACGGTCTGAGTGGAGGGACGGCGGATGGAGAAGAAGGGTCTCGGGCGAGGGCTCTCCGCCCTCCTGGCCGATGTCGCGACGATCGACGAGGCGCCCGCGCGCGGCGCGCCCGCCCCGGCATCGAACGCGATCCCGATCGAGCGGATCCACCCGAACCCGAACCAGCCGCGCCGCGACTTCGACGAGAAGGGGCTGCAGGACCTCGCGGCCTCGATTCGCGAGAAGGGGGTGATCCAGCCCCTGATCCTGCGCGCCCACCCGACGCGCGCGGCGAGCTACGAGATCGTCGCCGGCGAGCGGCGCTGGCGGGCGGCCCAGCTCGCCGGCATCCACGAGCTGCCGGCGATCGTGCGCGAGCTCTCCGACACCGAGGTGCTCGAGCTCGCGATCATCGAGAACATCCAGCGCGCCGACCTGAACCCGCTCGAGGAGGCGCACGGCTACCGCCAGCTGATGGACCGCTTCGGCCACACCCAGGAGCGGCTGGCCGAGGCGCTCGGCAAGAGCCGCAGCCACATCGCGAACCTGCTGCGCCTGCTGACCCTGCCCGAGCCCGTGCTCGAGCTGGTGCGGGCCGGCAAGCTGACCGCCGGTCACGCGCGGGCCCTTGTCACGGCGACGCACCCGGAGTCACTCGCCCGCCAGGTGGTCGACCGCGACCTCTCCGTCCGCCAGACCGAGCAGCTCGCCCGCAGCGCCGCGGCGGCGCCGGCCACGCCGCGCCCTGCGCCGCGCCCCGCCGGCGCCAAGGACGCCGACACCCGCGCGCTCGAGGATGACCTGACCGCGAACCTCCGGCTCAAGGTCTTGATCGAGCACCGCCCGGGCCAGCAAGCGGGCGAGCTCCGCATCCGCTACACGACGCTCGAAGAGCTCGACGGCCTCTGCCAGATGCTGTCACGGTAGTACCGCGCGGAGGGGCCGATGAAGGTCGACGGCGCCTGCCATTGCGGTCGGATCACCTTCGAGGCGGAGATCGATCCGGAGCGTGTGCGCATCTGCCATTGCAGCGATTGCCAGGTGCTTTCCGGATCGGCGTTTCGCATCACCGCGCCGACCTCGGAGGCGGAGTTCCGCCTCCTGACGGGTACGCCAAAGGTATATGCGAAAATCGCCGAGAGTGGCGCGGTGCGGCATCAGGCGTTCTGCGGTGACTGCGGTTCATCGATCTATGCGACCTCTACCGGCGGTGGCGACCGGACCTTCGGCATTCGCGTGGGGACGCTCAGGCAACGTGACCGGCTGGCGCCGAAGCGCCAGTTCTGGTGCGATTCGAGGCTCGGCTGGCTGCCGGCGCTGCCGGGGAACACAGTCGGACGGCAGTAGGCCCCCGGGTCAGCCGATAAGGCGCCGGAGCACGGCGTCGAGGACGGCCCGACCGGCATCGGTGGCGCGCAACCGGCCCTCCTCTGCAGCAACGAGCCCGAGCGAGGCGAGCTCCGCCACGCGGTCTTCCGGCAAGGGGGTGCCGTTCAACCGGGCGTAGCGTCCGGTGTCGACGCCTTCGGCCAGCCGGAGCCCCATCATCAGCATCTCGACCGCCTGCTCCCGCGCGTCGACCGCCGTCCTCGCCGCGATGCCGGTGCGCCCGGCTTCGGCCGAGTCGAGCCAGGCCTCCGGCGCCCGCACCGCCTCGGTCGCCCAGCGCACGCCGCCCTGGCTGAGCCGTCCGTGCGCGCCCGGCCCGATCCCGGCGTAGTCGCCATAGCGCCAGTAGACGAGGTTGTGCCGGCTCTCGGCGCCGGGCCGGGCGTGGTTCGAGATCTCATAGCCCGCCATGCCCGCCGCCGCGCAGGCCTCCTGCGTCGCGAGATACATGTCCGCCGCCGCCCCCGCGTCCGGCAGCCCGCGCAGCCGCCCGCGCGCGGCGAGGTCGCCGAATCGCGTCCCCGGCTCGATCGTCAGCTGGTAGAGCGACAGGTGGTCGACCGCCATCGCGAGCGCCCGGTCGAGTTCCGACCGCCAGTCAGAGAGCGTCTGCCCCTGCCGAGCATAGATCAGGTCGAAGCTCACCCGCGGGAAGATCGCCCGTGCCACCGCGAAGGCCCGCTCCGCCTCGGCCACGTCGTGCATCCTCCCCAGCGCCTTGAGGTCGGCGTCGCTGAGCGCCTGCACCCCCATTGACAGCCGGTTCACCCCGGCGTCGTGATAGCCGCGGAACCGCCCGGCCTCGACCGAGGTCGGGTTGGCCTCAAGCGTGATCTCCGCATCCGGCGCCAGCATCCAGGCTTCCCCGATCGCCGCGATCACCGCCGCGACGGTCTCCGGCGGCATCAGGCTCGGGGTTCCGCCGCCGAAGAAGACGGTATCGACGACCCGCCCCGGCACCTCGTGCGCCGCCGCCGCGACCTCGGCAACCAGCGCGCGCCGCCACCGGTCGGCATCGACGTCTCGGCGCACATGGCTGTTGAAGTCGCAGTACGGGCACTTGGCGGCGCAGAACGGCCAGTGCACGTAGACGCCGAAGCCGCCGGCTTGCCAGTCCTCAGGCAAAGCAGGCCGCCACCAGCCCGGCGAAGGCGGCCGCGCGGTGGCTGATCCGGTTCTTGACCGCCGGATCCATCTGACCGAAGGTCATCTCGTGACCGTCCGGCAGGAACATCGGGTCGTAGCCGTGCCCGCGATCGCCGCGCATCGGCCAGACGCACTGTCCCTCGACCTTGCCTTCGAAGGCCTCGTCGTGACCGTCGGGCCAGGCCAGCACCAGCGTCGAGCGGAACCGGGCGGTCCGCGGGCAGGGCGCCCGCACCGCCTCGAGCGCGCCCCAGGTCCGCGTCATCGCCATGACGAAGTCGCGCCCGGCGCCGGTCTCCGCCCAGTCGGCGGTGTGCACCCCGGGCGCGCCGCCGAGCGCGTCCACCTCGATCCCCGAATCGTCGGCGAGCGCCGGGAGCCCGCTCCCACGCGCCGCCGCGTGCGCCTTGATCCGGGCGTTGCCGACGAAGCTCTCCTCGGTCTCCGCCGGCTCCGGCAGCCCGAGGGTGCCGGCCGACACCACCTCGACCGGGTAGGGCGCGAGCAGCTCGGAGATCTCGGCGAGCTTGCCCGCGTTATGGGTCGCGACCACGAGCCGCGTGCCGTCGAACCGCCGTCTCACCCGAGCGCCGCCCGCTGCGCGGCCACGAGCTCGGCCGCGCCCTTCTCGGCGAGGTCCATCAGCGTCGTGAACTGCGCTCGGGTGAACGTCGCGCCCTCGGCGCTGCCCTGCACCTCGATCAGCCCGAGCTCGCCCGTCATCACGAAGTTCGCGTCGGTCCCCGCCGCGCTGTCCTCGGCGTAGTCGAGATCGAGCACCGGCTGCCCGCCATAGAGCCCGCAGCTCACCGCGGCCACGTGCGCGGTCAGCGGGTCGCTCTTGATCGCGCCGGAGCCGAGCAGACCGTCGATCGCCAGCCGCAGCGCGACCCAGCCGCCGGTGATCGCGGCGCAGCGGGTGCCGCCGTCGGCCTGGATCACGTCGCAGTCGACGGTGATCTGCCGCTCGCCGAGCGCCACCCGGTCGATGCCCGCGCGCAGGCTCCGCCCGATCAGCCGCTGGATCTCCTGCGTCCGCCCCGACTGCTTGCCGGCCGCCGCCTCGCGCCGGTTGCGCGTCGTCGTCGAGCGCGGCAGCATCCCGTACTCGGCGGTGACCCAGCCGAGGCCCGTCTTGCGCAGGAACGGCGGCACCGTCTCCTCGACGCTCGCCGTGCAGATGACATGGGTGTCGCCCATCCGGATCAGGCACGAGCCCTCGGCGTGGCGGGTGACGTTCGTCTCGATGCTGACGGGGCGCAGCGCGTCGGCGGCGCGGCCGGATGGGCGCATGCAGGGTCTCCTTGGGCAGTCCTTCGCGGCCGCCTCATAGCCCCCCCGCCCGCCGCCGTCCAGCGCGCCAGGCAGCTTGACAGCCTGTATGCGTTGTGTATAGGTACACAACTCGGAGCGCCGATGCCCAGACCGAACAGCCCGCTGAGGCCGAGAGAGGTGGTGACGCTTCTCAAGGCCGACGGGTGGACGATCAGGCGAAAGGGACCGGGCGACCGCGTCCAGTACGTTCACCCGACGAAGCCGGGCAAGGTAACCCTCGACATGGGTGCCGACCCGATTCCGGTCGGTACCCTCAGGTCGATATACCGGCAGGCCGGGTGGGAGTGGTGATCCCGCCCTGCGGCAGTCAAGGAGGACGCCATGCCGCTCGCCTATGCGCTGATCCATCGAGAGGGTGGGGTGTTCGGCATCTCGTTCCCCGACTATCCCGGGGCTGTGACCACGGGCCGCACCGCCGAGGAGGCTATCCGCAAGGGGTCCGAGATCCTCTCCTTCCACGTCGCGGGCATGGCGGAGGATGGCGACGCGATGCCCCTGCTGCGTGACCTCGACGCGATGCAGGCCGATCCCGGCTTCCGCGGAGACGCAAGCGACGCGGTGCTGGCCCTCGTGCCGTTCGATCTGCCGGCACGGTCGGTGCGGGTCAACATCTCGGTCGACGAGCACCTGCTCGAGGCCGTCGACCGCGCCGCGAGGGCGGCAGGCCAGTCGAGGTCGGCGTTTCTCGCCGACGCTGCCCGGATGAAGATACGAGCGTGAATTGACCGGCCGGCGCCGCGCCCCTAAGTCTTGTCGGCCTCCCGCCGGACCCGAGCCTTGACCGAGCCCCGCCCGCCGCTGACCGAGATGAACGAGCGCTCGCGCGAGGTGTTCCGCCGCCTGGTCGAGACCTATCTCGACACCGGGGAGCCGGTCGGCTCGCGCACGCTCGCGCGCACGCTCCCCGAGGGCGTCTCGGCCGCCACCATCCGCAACGTCATGCAGGATCTCGAGTACCTCGGCCTGCTCGATTCGCCACATGTCTCGGCCGGGCGCGTCCCGACCCAGCTCGGCCTGCGCCTCTTCGTCGACGGCATCCTCGAGGTCGGCGACGTCTCCGGCGCCGAGCGGAGCGAGATCGAGCGCTCGCTCGGCGGCGCCGAGCGCGACATCACCGCGGTCCTCGACCGCGCCGGCGACATGCTCTCCGGCCTCACCCACGGTGCGAGCCTCGTGCTCGCGCCCAAGGCCGAGGCACCGATCCGGCACATCGAGTTCGTGGCGCTCGGCCCCGATCGGGCGCTCGTCGTCCTCGTCACCGCCGACGGCCAGGTCGAGAACCGGGTTTTCACCCCACCGGCCGGGCTGACCCCCTCGGCGATGCGCGTCGCCGCCAACTTCCTCAACGCCATCCTGCAGGGCCGCACGCTCGGCGAGATGCGCGCGGTCGTCACCGCCGAGATCGCCCGCCGCCGCGCCGAGCTCGACACCCTCTCGCACGCCCTCGTCGAGGCCGGCGCCGCGCTCTGGGCCACGGATCCCGACGGCGGCCGCGACCGGCTGATCGTGCACGGCCGCGCCAACCTCCTCGCCGGCACCGAGGACGCCGCCCAGCTCGAGCGCATCCGCGAGCTCTTCGACGATCTCGAGCGCAAGCGCGACCTCGTTCAGCTTCTCGACCTCACCGAGGGCGGCGAGGGCGTCCGCGTCTTCATCGGCAGCGAGAACAAGCTTTTCTCACTTTCGGGTTCCTCTCTGGTGGTCTCTCCCTATATGAATGCGGACCGCAGGATCATCGGGGCGGTGGGCGTGATCGGACCGACGCGGCTGAACTACGGCCGGATCGTCCCGATCGTCGACTACACCGCGCAGCTGGTCGGGCGGCTGGTTTCGGGCCGCGGCCAGGGCTAGGGGCGAGTGAAAGAGATGGCGAAGAGCAAGAACAAGCACGACCTGATGGAAGAGATCGGGGACCCGTTCCTCGACGATCCCGAGGCCGAGGCGCTCGACGACGAGGAGATCACCGAGGAAGCGGCGGCCGCCGACGAGGCGACGGCGCTCCGCGCCGAGGTCGCCGACCTCAAGGACCGCCTGCTCCGGGCGCTCGCCGATGTCGAGAACATCCGCAAGCGCGCCGAGCGCGACCGCCGCGACGCCGAGGTCTATGGCGCGACCCGGTTCGCCCGCGACCTCCTGTCGGTCCACGACAACTTCGACCGCGCGCTCGATGCCGTCACCGACTCGGTCCGCCAGAGCGCGCCCGGGCTGATCGAGGGGATCGAGCTCACCCAGCGCGACCTCGTCTCCGCCTTCGAGAAGCACAGGATCCTCAAGATCGAGCCCAGGCCCGGCGACCGCTTCGACCCGAAGCTGCACCAGGCGATGTTCGAAGCGCCGGTGCCCGGCACCAGGGCCGGCGACATCATCCAGGTGATGAGCGTCGGCTTCACCATCGGCGACCGCCTGCTGCGCCCGGCCCAGGTCGGCGTCTCCTCGGGCGGGCCGGCGATGCCGCAGGGCGACGGGCCGGCAGTGGCCTGACCGAGACATGGTCGCCAACCGGGAGCAGGCCGAATTCTGGAACACGCAGCCCGGGCAGACCTGGGTCATGCTCCAGGCCGACCTCGACACGATCTCCGGGGACGCCACCGCCGCGCTCGTCCGAGCAGCCGCGCCGCGCGACGGCGAGAGCGTGCTCGACGTCGGCTGCGGCGCTGGGGGTTCGAGCTTCGCGCTTGCAGAGGGCGTCGGACCGACCGGGCGCGTCGTCGGCGCCGACATCTCGACGCCCCTTCTCGCGCGTGCCGAGGAGCGCCGGCGGGATCTCGGCCTCGGCAACGTCCGCTTCGAGCTCGTCGACGCCCAGGATCACGCCTTCCCGGCCGCGGCCTTCGATCTCGCCGCCTCACGCTTCGGGGTCATGTTCTTCGCCGATCCCGTCGCCGCCTTCGCGAATATCGGCGCGGCGCTGCGGCCCGGTGGCCGGATCGCCTTCGTCGCCTGGGCCGGCCCCGAGCGGAACCCCTGGTTCCTTTTGCCGCAGCGCGCCGCCGTGGCGCGGCTCGGCCCGGTCGAGCCGATGCCACCGGATGCGCCGGGGCCGATGGCCTTTCGCGACATCGACCGGGTGCTCGGCATTCTCCGCGCCGCCGGCTTCGCCGACTGTGCGGGGGAGACGCGCGACGTCGATCTCCACCATCCGGGCGGGCTCGACGCCGTCGTGGGGCTGGTCGGGCACGTCGGGCCGGCCGTTCGGGCGATCCGGGACAAGAACGGAACTCCGGAGGACCTGGCCGCGATCCTCGCGGCGGTGGCGGTCGATTTTCGTCAGTTCGAGAGCGCGGACGGCATCCGCATCCCGACCGGCATCAACCTCTTCACCGGCCGGCGCCCCTGACCGCCGGTCAGCCGCTCGGCGACGGCGCCCGGCGGAAGTGGAGATACGCGAGCCCGGCGATCAGCAGCGGCACGCCGACCGCCGCGACCAGGTTCAGATGGTGCCACAGGAACGGCACGATGTCGGTCGAGTGGCCGAAGCGGTAGGCGAGGGTCGTCCAGAGCCCGACCCAGAGCGCCGCCCCGGCGGCGTTGGCGGCGAGGAAGACCGGCCAGCGCATGCCGGTGGTGCCGGCGACGAGCCCGTTGAGCTGGCGCAGCACCACGACGAAGCGGGCGAAGAGCACCATCAGCGGGCCGTGCCGCCGGACGATCGCCTCGGCCCGGTCGAGGTTCCTGTCGGTCATCCCGAAGCGCGCGCCGTAACGCGTGATCACCGGCCGCCCGAGCCTGCGCCCGATCAGGTAGCCGATGTTGTCGCCGAGGACGGCGGCCAGGAACGCCGTGATCGCCACCGCCTCGATGCTGAGCTTCCCCGCCGCCGCCGCGCCGGAGGCGACGATGATCGCCGACTCGCCGGGCAACGGCGCGCCGAGCGCCTCGAACGTCACCGAGACGAAGAGCGCGGCGATCCCGTACTGCGAGATCAGAGACTCGAAGAACTGCGTGATGCCGGGCAATTCGATCCCTTTCAGCCGGAGCGGCAGCGAGCTTCTTCCCGGCACGACGATCGCGCAAGCACTGCAATCCTGACTCTTTCCTTAGCATATGCGTTGTGCATGCGTTGTGCATGCCCCGTGCAAGGAGAGATTTCCTCCATGTGGCTGTTGAGGCCGGGAAAACCCCGGATCGCTACCCGCTCATCCGCTTCAGCTCGTAGACGAGCGCCAGCGCCTCCCGCGGGCTGAGTTCGTCCGGCAGAACCGCCTTGAGCCGCTCCTCGACGGCCGACGCCGCGGCCGGCGGCGGCGCCGGGCGCGCGGCGGCGGCGAAGAGCGGCAGGTCGTCGATCAGCGCCTTCGCCTTGCCGCCCTGCTCGCGCTCGCCGCGCTCGAGCGCCTCGAGCACCACCCGCGCCCGCTCGACCACCGCCGCCGGCAGCCCGGCGAGCCGCGCCACCTGCACGCCGTAGGACCGGTCGGCCGCGCCGTCGATCACCTCGTGCAGGAAGACGACCTCGCCTTCCCATTCCCGCACCGCCACCGTCGCGTTCCTGAGGCCCGGAAGCTTCGCCGCGAGCGCCGTCAGCTCGTGGTAATGCGTGGCGAAGAGCGCCCGGCAGCGGTTGACGTCGTGCAGGTGCTCGAGCACCGCCCAGGCGATCGACAGCCCGTCGTAGGTCGCGGTGCCCCGCCCGATCTCGTCGAGGATCACCAGCGCCTGCGGCCCGGCCTGGTTCAGGATCGCCGCGGTCTCGACCATCTCGACCATGAAGGTCGAGCGCCCCCGCGCCAGGTCGTCGGCCGCGCCCACCCGGCTGAACAGCTGGTCGACGACGCCGATCTCCGCCGCTGCCGCCGGCACGAAGGAGCCCATCTGCGCCAGCACCGCGATCAATGCATTCTGGCGCAGGTAGGTCGACTTGCCGGCCATGTTCGGCCCGGTGATCAGCCAGAGCGGCCGCGCCTCCGGTCCTTCCGCGCCGAGCGCGCTGTCGTTGGCGACGAAGCTGCCGCCCGACCGTCGCAGCGCCTTCTCTACCACGGGATGCCGCCCGCCGACGATATGGAACCCCCGCCCGTCGCCGACCTCGGGCCGCACCCAGTCCTCCGCCGCCGCGAGGTCGGCGAGCCCGCCCGCGAGGTCGATCTCCGCCAGCGCCTTCGCGGTCGATCCGATCGCGCCCGCCCGTGCCAGCACCGCCGCCCGCAGGTCTTCGAAAATCCGCCGCTCGATCTCGAGCGCATGGCCGCCGGCGTTCAGGATCTTCGTCTCGATCTCGGCGAGCGCCAGCGTCGTGAAGCGGATCGCGCCGGCCATGGTCTGGCGGTGGACGAAGAGCTCGGCGAGCGGCGGCTTCAGCATCCGCTCCGCATGCGTCGCCGGCGTCTCGATGAAGTAGCCGAGCACGTTGTTGTGCTTGATCTTCAGCGCATTCACGCCGCTTTGCCGCACGTACTCGGCCTGCAGCTCGGCGATCACGCCACGCCCCTGATCGCGCAGCTGCCGGGTGGCGTCGAGTTCCTCGTCGAACCCCGCCGCCACGAAACCGCCGTCGCGCACCAGGAGCGGAGGCTCGCCGACCAGCGCCGCATCGAGAAGACCGGTCAGTTCCTCATGCCCGGAGAGCGCGCCCTGGGCCGCCGCCAGCACCTCGGGCAGCTCGCCCTCCAGCACCGGCCGCAGCCGCTCGGCCTGGACGAGCCCGTCGCGAACCGCCGCGAGATCCCGCGGCCCGCCGCGGTCGAGCGCCAGCCGCGACAGCGCGCGCTCGAGGTCCGGCACCCGGCGCAGCAGCTCGCGCACCGCTCGCCCTACGTCGGGCGCCTCGACGAAATGCGCCACCGCGTCCTGCCGCGCCCGCACCAGCCGCACGTCGGTCGACGGCCCGTTGAGCCGGGTCTCGAGGAGCCGAGCCCCGGCTCCGGTCACGGTCCGGTCGATCGTCGCTAACAGCGACCCGTCGCGCCCTCCGGCCAGGCTTCGGGTCAGCTCGAGGTTGCGCCGGGTCGCCGCGTCGATCTGCATCAGCCCGCCGGCGCCTTCGCGCACCGGCGGGCGCAGCAGCGGCAGCCGCCCGCGCTGGGTCAGCTCGAGATAGTCGACGATCGCACCCATCGCCGCGACCTCGGCCCGCCCGAACGCCGCGAACCCGTCGAGCCCCATCACCCGGTAGGTGGCCGCGACCCGCGCCTCGGCCGCCGTCGAATCGAAGCTCGCCCGCGCCAGCGGCGTCACCACCGCCCCCGCCTCGGCGACGAGCTCGCGCAGCTCGCCCTCCTGCGCCTCGCTCACCAGCACCTCGCGCGGCGCGAGCCGTGCCAGCATCGGCCCGAGCATTACCCGCGGGCACGGCGCCACCGTCAGGTCGCCGGTCGAGACGTCGACCCAGGCGAAGGCGCCGTCGCCGCGCACCTCGCCGAAGGCCGCGAGATAGTTGTGCCGCCGCGCCTCGAGCAGGCTCTCCTCGGTCAGCGTGCCCGGCGTCACCAGCCGCACGACCTCGCGCCGCACCACCGACTTCGACCCGCGCTTGCGCGCCTCCGCCGGGTCCTCGACCTGCTCGCAGACCGCAACTCGAAACCCCTTGCGGATCAGCGCGAGCAGGTAGCCCTCGGCCGCGTGCACCGGCACCCCGCACATCGGGATGTCCTGCCCGAGATGCTGGCCGCGCTTGGTCAGCGCGATGTCGAGCGCTGCGCTCGCCGCCTCGGCATCGGCGAAGAACATCTCGTAGAAGTCGCCCATCCGGTAGAACAGCAGCGCATCGGGATGCTCCGCCTTGACCGCATGGTACTGCGCCATCATCGGCGAGACGTTCGAATTGGCGTCCAAGGGCTGCTCCGCGCTGACCGCCCCCGTCTAGCGGGAGCGGCCCGGAGTGCCAAGCGCCGGCATGGGGAGCGACGCGTTGACGATCAGGCCGGGCGGAACTCCAGCGCGACGCCGTTGATGCAGTAGCGCAGGCCGGTCGGCGGCGGGCCGTCCGGAAAGACGTGCCCGAGGTGGCTGCCGCAGGTCCCGCAATGCACCTCCGTCCGGGTCATGCCCCAGCTTCGGTCGCTGGTGGTCTCGACCGCACCCTCAACCGGCACGTTGAAGCTGGGCCAGCCGGTGCCGCTCTCGAATTTCACCCCGCCCTCGAAGAGGGCCGACCCGCAGCCGACGCAGGTGAACGTCCCCAGTCGCTTCTCGTGCAGGAGCGCGCAGCTGCCCGGCCGTTCGGTGCCGTGGCCGCGCATCACCGCGTACTGCTCGGGGGTCAGCAGCTTGCGCCACTCCGCCTCGCTGCGGGTCACCTTGTAGGTCTTTGTGGCCGTGTTCATGGGATGCTCCTGGGAAAGTGGCCCGGTCCGCGATGTCTAGTCCTCCCGGCCGGCCTCGCCAAGCAGTTCGTATCGGGCGACGCGCACGTTACACGGCCCGTGGCGCGCCGGGCCTCCCGCGGCGGCGAAAGTCGGTGTATCCTCGCCAGGCGCCCACTTGATGGGTACCGCGCCGGCGGGGGAGGCGGAGATGGACGTGTTCGAGGCGATGCACAGCTGGCGGTCGATCCGCGCGTATCGACTGGAGCCGCTGGACCGCGCCGTGATCGAAGACCTGCTCTGGCACGCCGTTCAGGTCTCTACGCCGTCTTTCAGCGGCGATGCGCCCTGGGCTTTCGCCGTCCTCGAGGGCGTGGAACGGATCGAGGCCTTCGGGGAGCGGGCAATGGCCTACGTGCGCGGCCACCGGCCGCCGGGCGCCGAGGGCTGGGCCTGGACCGAGCGGCCCGACTTCCGCGTGTTCTGGGGGGCGCCCGCCGTCGTGCTCATCTGCGCCCGAGGCGGCAATTCCCAGACCCCGTTCGACTGCTGCCGCGCCGGCCAGAACCTGATGCTCGCCGCCCATGCCCGCGGGCTGGGGTCCTGCTGGGTCGGCGCGCCGCTGCCCTGGCTGCAGAGCCCGGGCGTGGCCGAAGAACTCGCCCTGCCGAACGGCTATGTCCCGGTCGTCGCCATGCTGCTCGGCCATCCAGTCGATCGGCCGGAGCCGAAGTCCCGCCCGCGACCGGCCGTCACCTGGTGCGCCGATCCATGACCCGCGGGCGCGGCGTTCACCCCTTCATCCCCTCCCAGAACCCCTTCACCTTGCCGAAGAAGTCCTGCGTTTCGGGACTGTTGTCGCGACCGGCGTCCTCGAACTCGCGAAGCAGCTCGCGCTGCCGGCCGCTGAGGTTGACCGGGGTCTCGACCGCGAGCTCGATATAGAGGTCCCCCGCCCCGGCGGCGCGCAGCGCCGGCATCCCCTTGCCGCGCAGCCGGAGCTGCTTGCCGGACTGCACGCCCTGCAGGCACCTTCACCCGGGTCTTGCCGCCGTCGAGCGTCGGCGCGTCGATCTCGCCGCCGAGCGCCGCCGTCGTCATGCTGACCGGGATGCGGCAGTACAGGTTCTGGTTGTCGCGCTCGAAGATCGCGTGCGGCTCGACCTCGATGAAGATGTAGAGATCGCCCGCCGGTCCGCCGCGCAGACCGGCCTCGCCCTCGCCCGCGAGCCGGATCCGGGTGCCGGTCTCGACGCCGGCCGGGATGTTGACGTTGAGCGTCTTGTCCTTGCGGACCCGCCCGGCGCCGGCGCAGGACGAGCAGGGATTCTTGATGATCTGGCCGCGGCCGCCGCAGGTCGGGCAGGTCCGCTCGACGGTGAAGAAGCCCTGCTGCGCCCGCACCTTGCCGTGGCCCGAGCAGGTCGGGCAGGTGGCGGGCTCGGCGCCGCCCTCGGCGCCGGTGCCGTGGCAGACGTCGCAGGGCGCGCTCGAAGGCACCGTGATCGTCGCCTGCTTGCCGTGGAAGGCGTCCTCGAGCTTCAGGCGCAGGTTGTAGCGCAGGTCCGAGCCGCGCGCGGCGCGCTGCCCGCGGCCACGGCCGCCGGCGCCGCCCATGAAATCGCCGAAAAGGTCGTCGAAGACGTCGGAGAAGGCCGAGGCGAAGTCGCCGTTGGCCGGCCCGCCGCGGAACCCGGCCGAAGGCCCGCCGCCGTTCTCGAAGGCCGCGTGCCCGAAGCGGTCGTAGGCGGCCTTCTTCTGGCCATCCTTCAGGACGTCGTAGGCCTCGCTGACTTCCTTGAAGCGGGCTTCGCTCCTCGGATCGTGCCGGTTGCGATCGGGATGGTGCTCCATCGCCATCTTTCGGTAGGCCTTCTTGATGTCGGCCTCCGAGGCGCCCTTCCCGACCCCCAGCACGTCATAGTAGTCGCGTTTCGCCATCCGGAGCGGTTCCCTTCAAACGGCAGAAGGGCCCCGCCTTTCGGCAGGGCCATCCGTCCGGTCCATGCGGATCACGACTTCTTCTTGTCGTCGCCGAGATCCTCGAAATCGGCGTCGACGACGTCGTCGTCCGGCGAGGACCCGCCCGACGGCGGCTCGGAGGCCGCCGCGTCCGCCTCGGCCTGGGCCTTGTAGATCGCCTCGCCGAGCTTCATCGCCGCTTCGGTCAGGTCCTGGGCGCGGGCCCGGATCTTCTCCGGATCGTCGCCCTCCATCGCCTCCTTCAGCGTCTTGGTCGACAGCTCGATCACCTCGATCGTGGTCGGATCGACCTTGTCGCCGTGCTCGGCGACCGACTTCTCGGTGCCGTGGATCAGGCTCTCCGCCGCGTTCCTGGCCTCGACGAGTTCGCGCCGCGCCTTGTCCGCCTCGGCGTTCTCCTCGGCCTCCTTGACCATCTTCTCGATGTCGGCGTCCGAGAGACCGCCCGAGGCCTGGATGGTGATCTTCTGCTCGCGGTTCGTCCCCTTGTCCTTGGCGCTGACGGAGACGATGCCGTTCGCGTCGATGTCGAAGGTCACCTCGATCTGTGGCACCCCGCGCGGCGCCGGCGGAATCTGCTCGAGATTGAACTGGCCGAGGATCTTGTTGTCGGCCGCCATCTCGCGCTCGCCCTGGAAGACCCGGATCGTCACCGCGTTCTGGTTGTCCTCGGCGGTGGAGAAGATCTGGCTCTTCTTGGTCGGGATCGTGGTGTTCCGGTCGATGAGCCGGGTAAAGACGCCGCCCAGGGTCTCGATGCCGAGGCTCAGCGGGGTCACGTCGAGCAGCACCACGTCCTTGACGTCGCCCTGCAGCACGCCGGCCTGGATGGCCGCGCCCATCGCCACGACCTCGTCCGGGTTCACGCCCTTGTGCGGGTCCTTGCCGAAGAACTTGGTCACCTCCTCGATGACCTTCGGCATGCGAGTCATCCCGCCGACGAGCACGACCTCGTCGATGTCCGACTTCGCGATGCCGGCGTCCTTCAGCGCCTGCTGGCAGGGCTTCATCGACCGCGCGATCAGGTCGGCGACGAGGCTCTCGAGCTTGGCGCGGGTCAGCTTCAGCACGAAGTGCAGCGGCTGGTGCGTCTTCGGGTCCATCGAGATGAACGGCTGGTTGATCTCGGTCTGCGTGGCCGACGACAGCTCGATCTTCGCCTTCTCCGCGGCCTCCTTCAGCCGCTGCAGCGCCATCTTGTCCTTGGTCAGGTCGACGCCATGCTCCTTCTTGAACTCGCCCGCGAGGTACTCGACGATGCGCATGTCGAAGTCTTCGCCGCCGAGGAAGGTGTCGCCGTTGGTCGACTTCACCTCGAAGAGGCCCTCGTCGATCTCGAGGATCGAGATGTCGAAGGTGCCGCCGCCGAGGTCATAGACGGCGATCGTCTTGGTGCCGGTCTTGTCGAGGCCGTAGGCGAGCGCCGCCGCCGTCGGCTCGTTGATGATGCGCAGCACCTCGAGCCCGGCGATCTTGCCGGCGTCCTTGGTCGCCTGGCGCTGGGCGTCGTTGAAGTAGGCCGGCACGGTGATGACCGCCTGGCTCACCTTCTCGCCGAGGTAGCTCTCGGCGGTCTCCTTCATCTTCTGCAGGACGAAGGCGGAAATCTGGCTGGGGCTGTACTTCTCGCCCTTCACCTCGACCCAGGCGTCGCCGTTCGGACCGGGCACGATCTTGTACGGCACCATGTCCTTGTCCTTGGCGGTGATCGGGTCGTCGTAGCGACGGCCGATCAGGCGCTTGACGGCAAAGACGGTGTTCTCGGAGTTGGTGACCGCCTGGCGCTTCGCCGCCTGGCCGACCAGGCGCTCCTCGTCGGTGAAGGCGACGATCGAGGGCGTGGTCCGCGCCCCTTCGGAATTCTCGATGACCCGCGCCTGGCTGCCGTCCATGATGGCGACGCAGGAGTTGGTGGTGCCGAGGTCGATACCGATGACTTTTGACATGCACGATCCTTTCAAGCGGCGAATTCACTCAGCGGGTCCGAATGCGGCCCCCGCCCGTATCCCTGACCCGGAAAACTCCTCACGGCGCCGTGCGGAACCGGGGTTCGCCGCTATATAGGTTCCGGGTTTTTTGGCTGCAAGCCGGGCGCGGCGACGCGGGCGGCGTTTTTTGGGGAAGCGGGATGATTGTCGTCAATGGCTTCGAGATCCACAAGGGCTGGCTCGACGCCCCGGCGCAGGCGGCGATGGCTGCCGACATCGCCGCGGTCGCCGAGGCGGCGCCGTTCTTCGCGCCGCTCACGCCATGGGGCAAGCCGATGAGCGTGCGGATGACCTCGGCGGGACGCTATGGCTGGTTCACCGATGCGAAGGGGTACCGCTACATCGACCGGCACCCTTCCGGAAGCGCCTGGCCGCCGGTGCCGGAGAGCGTGCTGGCGGTCTGGCAGACCCTGGTCTCGCGCGAGCGCGAGCCCGACTGCTGCCTCGTCAACCACTACGCCGGAGCCGCGCGGATGGGTCTGCACCGTGACGCGGACGAGGCCGACTTCTCCTGGCCGGTGCTCTCGATAAGCCTCGGCGATCCCGGGGTTTTCCGCATGGGCGGGCCGGCGCGCAAGGATCCGACCGCCTCGATCCTGCTCGAGAGCGGCGACGTCGTCGTGTTCGGCGGGCCGGCGCGCCTCGCCTACCACGGCATCGATCGCATCCGCTTCGGCGCGTCGCGCCTGTTGCCCGAGAGCGGGCGCATCAACCTGACCTGCCGGGTGGTCGACTGACAGGAGATCAAGTACAGACGATCAGAGCTCCATCCGCACGTAGCGGTCGCGCATCTCGCGCGGCGAGACGCCGTAGGCCTCGCGGAACCGGTGGTAGAACTGGCTGACCGAGCTGAACCCCGACGCGTCGGCCACCGACGGGATCGGCATCGAGCTCTCGACGAGGAGCGCCCGCGCGCGCAGGAGGCGCATCCGCGCCAGGAACTGCCGCGGCGGGATGCGCATGATCCGCGAGAACAGCGCGATTGCGTAGTTCTCGTGCAGGCCGGTGACCGCGGTGATCTCGGCGTTCCTGAGCGGCTTGTCGAGGTTCTCGAGGATGAAGCGCACCATCTCGATCGCGTGCCGGATGTGGGTCGACGACAGGCTGCGCTCGGATTCGAGGTCCACCTCCGGCGCGACGAGGTAGCGCATCGGCTCGAGCAGCAGCCGGCGGAACAGCGCGTTCAGCTCCATCTTGACCACTTCGACCCGCTCGAAGCTGCCCGAGCGGTAGTCGGCGTACCAGCGGTCGACCGTCGCCGGCCCGCACAGCTCGGCCGGGATCTCGACGATGGCGCCCGAGAACAGCGCGACCTGCAGCCGGCCGACGAACGACATCAGGAGAAAGCTGTCGACCGGCAGGTAGATGTTGCACAGGAGCGGGCTTTCGGCCCCGGCGGCCGTGACCTCGACCAGCTGATGCGGCACCCCGGCCCAGAAGCAGACGCAGCGGTCGGCGGGGACCCGGACCGGCCGGCCGTTGAAGTCGTAGAGCATCGCCGCGCCGCGGCAGAGGTTCACCTCGATGTGCCCGTGCCAGTGCGCGACCTCCATCAGCGCCGGGCGGAACATCCGCATGCCGAAGCGGCCGAACGCCCGATTCTGCGCGTAGAACTGCCGCTCGTGGCCGGGCAGCCCCGACGGTCGGCCGGTCGGACCACGATTGCCGGTCTCCATCGCGCATTTCCCCCGGATCTTAGAAAACCGGAAGAGAATAGACCAAACTGACATTGCCGCGCGAGGGCGCGATGTGCGAGATTCATCCGTGGCCGCCGGCGCCCGGCGCCGGGGGGCGATAAGACCAGAAAGGTCCCGCGGAGCGGCCCTTGGAGGAAAGATGACCAGCACAATCCAGCGTGCCGCGCTCGCGGCGCTCCTTATCGGGGTATCGCCGCTGGCGATCCACGCCCAGGTAGTCGGCCCGGCCGAAGTGCCGCCGCCGCCGGACTTCCCGGCGCAGGGCAAGCCGACGATGGTCAAGCGCGCCGACATCCTCGAGTACCGCGCGCTCGACAGCTACTCGGAGCCCGCCTGGGTCACCGAGCAGTTCGTGGATGCGGGCAAGCTGCCGCCGGTCGCCGAGCGGCTGCCGAAGGAGCCGCTGGTCTACAAGACCGCCAACATGCCCGACGGCGTCGGCACCTACGGCGACGTCATGCGCCACGTGATCGGCGGCCGGCCCGAGGGCTGGAACTACCTGGCCGGCCAGACCCAGGGCTGGGGCGGCATCGACATCGGCCTCTCCGAGTGCCTGACCCGCACCGGGCCGCTTTTCATGGTCGAGCAGGAGGATCTCGCGCCGCTGCCGAACCTCGCGAAGAGCTGGGACTGGTCGGAGGACGGCAAGGAGCTGACCGTCCACCTGATCGAGGGCGCGAAGTGGTCGGACGGCGACCCGTTCGACGCCGAGGACATCATGTTCTACTGGGACGACCACGTGATGGACCCGGAGCTGACGCCGCTGAACGGCGCCTCGCCGGAGACCTTCGGGGTCGGCACGACGCTCGCCAAGGTCGACGACTTCACGGTGAAGTTCACCTTCACCCAGGCCTTCCCCGAGTCGGTGCTCTACGCGCTCGCCTACGGCACCTTCTGCCCGGGGCCGAGCCACGTGATGAAGCCGCTGCACCCGAACCACTCGGACAACACCTACGAGCAGTACACCAACGCCTTCCCGCCGACCTACATGAACTTCCCGGTGATGGGCGCCTGGGTGCCGGTCGAGTACCGCCCCGACGACATCGTGGTGATGCGCCGCAATCCCTACTACTGGAAGGTCGACGAGAACGGCCAGCAGCTGCCCTACCTCGACGAGCTGCAGTACCGGCTCTCGACCTGGGCCGACCGCGACGTGCAGGCGGTCGCCGGCACCGGCGACTTCTCCAACCTCGAGCAGCCGGAGAACTTCGTCGAGTCGCTGCGGCGCGGCGCCGAGGAGAGCGCGCCGGCGCGGCTCGAGTTCGGGCCGCGGATCATCGGCTACTCGCTGTTCCCGAACTTCTCGGGCAACGGCTGGGGCGAGCCCGACGCGCGCGGCCAGGCGATCCGCGAGCTCAACCGCAACCAGAACTTCCGCATGGGGCTCAGCCACGCGATCGACCGGCAGCGGCTTGGGCAACTCGCTGGTGAAGGGGCCGTTCACCGCCATCTATCCGGGCGGCATGGTCAGCGACTTCGATCTACTTCGACGCCGCGAGCACGGTCTACTATCCGTACTCGGTCGAGACCGCGAAGGCGCTGTTCGAGGAGGCCGGGCTGATCGACACCGACGGCAACGGCTTCGTCAACCACCCGGCCGACGTGCTGGGCGGCGCCGACGTGCAGGTGGTGATGCTGGTCAACGGCGACTACCAGACCGACAAGACCGTCGCCGAGGCGTCATCGCGATGATGGCCGAGGCCGGCATCAAGGTCACGGTCAACACGCTGAGCGGCAACGCACGGGACGCTGAGTTCGAGGCCGGCCGGTTCGACTGGGCGGTGCGGCGCAACGATCCGGAGCTCATCACCCCGGTGCAGCAGCCGTCACGGCTCGCGCCGGTCGGGCCGACGACCGCGCGGATGCACAACGGCGAACGACGCGGGCGAGCTCGACCTGCTGCCCTTCGAGGAGCAGCTCGTCGACACGGTCAACGCCTTCATCGCCAGCCGCGACGCCGACGAGCGCAAGGCGCTGATGCAGGAGTAGCAGAAGCTCTACACCGAGAACGTCTACGGGATCGGCCTCACCCAGTACCCGGGCGCGCTGATCATCAACAAGCGCTTCTCCAACATCCCGCCGGGCGCCCCGATCTTCATGTACAACTGGGCCGAGGACAACATCATCCGCGAGCGGGTCTGGGTCGCCGCGGACCAGCAGGGCGGGCGCGAGCTGCACCCGCGACCCTGCCCGGCGCGCCGGGCGGAGACGGCCCGATCGAGTAGCCGGTCCGGGCTGCGGCGGCTCCTCGCCGCCGCAGCCCGCCGCCGAGATCGCGCGCGCTTGCCGGCGCGCCCCTAGCGAGGTTCCACCGATGATCCGATTCCTGGTCGTCCGGGTGCTCCAGTCGATTCCGGTCCTGTTCGTGATGAGCCTGATCACCTTCGTGATCATCAACGCTCCGCCCGGCGACTACGGCGACTACATCCGCACCAACATGATCACCCAGGGCAACGCGAGCTTCGCCGCCGCCGACGCCGCCGCCGAGCGCTACCGCGAGGAGCACGGGCTCAACGACCCGCTGATCGTCCAGTACTTCCGCTGGATCGGCGGCATCGTCACCCGCGGCGACTTCGGCTGGTCCTACTTCTACAACCGCCCGGTGGCCGAGGTGGTGGGCGAGCGGCTGCCGCGGACCATCGCGCTGGCGCTGACCTGCCACCTGCTCGCCTCGGTGTTCGGCATCGGCTTCGGCATCCTCGCCGCCACCCGGCAGTACAGCTGGATCGACACCGGCCTCTCGATCATCTCCTTCCTCGGGATGACGATCCCGCGCTTCCTGCTCGCGCTGATCATCCTCTACGTCCTCGCCTTCAAGCTCAACGTGCAGGAGATCGGCAGCTTCTACTCGTCGCAGTACGGCGGCGCGCCCTGGAGCTGGGGCAAGTTCGTCAACCTCGTCCAGCACATCTGGCCGGTGGTCTTCGTCGCCACGCTCGGCGGCCTCGCCTACAACATGCGGGTGATGCGCGGCAACCTGCTCGACACGCTGAACGCGCAGTACGTCGAGACCGCCCGCGCCAAGGGCCTCTCCGAGGGCGCGGTCATCATGAAGCACGCGGTGCCGAACGCGCTGCATCCGCTGGTCGCCTACCAGGGCGTGGTGCTGCCCTACATGCTGACGGGCGAGATCGAGGTCGCGATCGTCTTCGCGCTCGCCACCATCGGCCCGGCGATCGTCAGCTCGATGTCGATCGGCGACGTCAACGTCACCGCGACGCTGCTGCTCGTGCTCGGCGCCACGCTCATCGTCGGCAACATCATCGCCGACCTGCTGCTCGTCGCCCTCGATCCGCGCATCCGGGTGGGGAACGACGCATGACCGACCCGCGTCACCTGCCGCCGATCGAGGATCCGCTCGTCCCCGAGCGCAGCCTCGCCGACCAGATCGCCCCCGAGGTCGCCGACCACGAGCCGATCCCGATCCCGGCCGAGCCCGAGGACGCCCGGATCAGCACGGTCTCGACCGAGAGCCAGAGCTACGTCGCGCTGGTCTGGCGGCGGCTCCGCAAGTCGGTGCCGGGGATGATCGGCCTCGTGCTGGTCGCGCTGCTGCTCCTCGTCGCGATCTTCGCCGACTTCTTCGCGCCGGTGCACCCGAACCAGCCCGGCACGGCCTTCGCGCCGCCCGACCGGATCAGCTGGTACGTGCCGAACCAGGGCTGGCGGCTGACCCCGGTCGCCTTCCCGATCACCGAGTCCGACGAGCTCGACCCGGTCACCTTCCAGCCGCTCGTCGGCCCCGACTTCGCCAACCCGCGCCCGATCCGGTTCTTCGTGCCGGGCTGGGAGTACCGGCTGTTCGGGCTGATCCCGATGACCCGGCACTTCATCGGCCTCGCCGACGGCACGCCGCTGCACGTCCTCGGCACCGACAAGCTCGGCCGCGACATCTTCTCGCGCGGCATCGTCGGCTCGCGGATCTCGCTCGCGATCGCGCTCTCCTCGATCGCGCTGATCACCCTCGTCGGCACGCTGACCGGCATCACCTCGGGCTACATCGGCGGCAAGTTCGACCTCTGGTTCCAGCGCTTCGTCGAGATCATCCTCGCCTTCCCGCAGCTGCCCTTCTACCTGACGCTGGCCACGCTGATCCCGGTCACCGCGCCCTCCGGCCTCTTCCTCACCTTCGTCGTCCTCGTCATCGTCGGCCTCGGCTGGGCGCAGCTCTCGCGCGAGGTGCGCTCGAAGACGATGGCGCTGGCGCGCATCGACTATGTCCGCGCCGCGATGGCGGTCGGCGCCAGCGACGGGCGGATCATCACCCGGCACATCCTGCCGAACGTGATGAGCCACGTCATCGTCGTCGATCACCCTCGGCATCCCGTCGATCGTGCTCCTCGAGAGCTTCCTCGGCTTCCTCGGCTTCGCGGTGAAGCCGCCGCTGATCTCCTGGGGCCTGATGCTGCAGGACGCCGGCACCTTCAGCGTCATCGGCTCCTACCCCTGGATCCTCTCGCCCGTCGGCTTCGTGCTCGTCACCGTCTTCGCGTTCAACGCGCTCGGCGACGGCCTGCGCGACGCGATCGACCCGTACTGAGGAGGCGGTCATGAACGTGGCAAGCAAGGCCTTCGGCGACGTCGTGATCGACGCGAGCCGGATCGGCGTCGCCTTCAAGGTCGAGGGCGGGACGATCGAGGCGGTGCGCGACGTGTCGTTCCAGCTGCGCAAGGGCCAGACCATCGCGCTCGTCGGCGAAAGCGGCTCGGGCAAGTCGGTGACCGCGCGCGCCGTCATGCGGCTGCTGTCGAAGCGCGCCCGCGTGTCGGACCAGACCCGCATCACCTACGCGGGCGACGACATGGCGCACATGTCACTCGCGCGGATGCGCCAGCTGCGCGGCAACCGGATCTCGATGATCTTCCAGGAGCCGATGTCGAGCCTGAACCCGGTCTACACCGTCGGCAGCCAGATCTGCGAGGGCCTGCGGCTGCACCAGCGGCTCGGCCGCGGCGGCGGCGATGCAGCGCGCCCGCGAGCTGCTCGAGGAGGTGCAGATCCCCGACCCCGAGGCGCGGCTGCGCCAGTACCCGCACCAGCTCTCCGGCGGCCAGCGCCAGCGGGTGATGATCGCGATGGCGCTCGCCAACCGGCCCGACGTGCTGATCGCCGACGAGCCGACCACCGCGCTCGACGTGACGGTGCAGGCGCAGATCCTGCACCTGATCGACGACCTCAAGGCGCGCTACGGCATGGGCGTGGTGCTCATCACCCACGACCTGACCGTGGTGCGGCAGTTCGCCGACCACGTCTACGTCATGCAGCACGGCGAGGTGCGCGAATACGGACCGACCGAGCAGATCTTCACCGCGCCGCAGCACCCCTACACCCGGCGGCTGCTCGCCTCCGAGCCCAAGGGCGTCGCCAACCCCTGCGAGCCTGACGCCGAGACCGTGCTGAAAGGCGACGACGTCCGCGTCACCTTCACGCTGCGCCGGGGCGGCGCCTTCCGCGGCACCAGCTACGACCTGCAGGCGGTCGACGGCCTCTCGCTCGACCTCAGGCGCGGCGAGACCCTCGGCATCGTCGGCGAGTCGGGATCGGGCAAGACCACCTTCGGCATGGCGCTGCTGCGGATCGGCAAGCTCACCAGCGGCCGCGTCGTCTTCCTCGGCGAGGAC
This sequence comes from uncultured Alphaproteobacteria bacterium, assembly GCA_963763295.1. Lineage (GTDB taxonomy): Bacteria > Pseudomonadota > Alphaproteobacteria > Rhodobacterales > Rhodobacteraceae > Amaricoccus. The sequence goes on along the minus strand of CAVXOH010000008.1, from coordinate 124,573 downwards.
ATCGAGCACTACTCGCGCCAGCAGATGCAGCACCTGCGCTCGCGGATGCAGATCGTGTTCCAGGACCCGTTCTCCTCGCTCAACCCGCGCATGTCGGTGCGCCAGATCATCGAGGAGGGGCTGATCGTCAACGGCATCGGCGCCGGCCGGCGCGACCGGTTCGAGCGAGTGAAGAAGGCGCTGCGCGACGCGGGCCTCCCCGACACCATCACCTCGCGCTTCCCGCACGAGTTCTCCGGCGGCCAGCGCCAGCGCATCGCCATCGCCCGCGCCATCGCGCTCGAGCCCGAGTTCATCCTGCTCGACGAGCCGACCTCGGCGCTCGACCTCTCGGTGCAGGCGCAGATCATCGACCTCCTGCGCAGGCTCCAGCAGCAGCGGGGCCTCAGCTACCTCTTCATCTGCCACGACCTCAAGGTCGTGCGCGCGCTCTGCCACCGGGTCATCGTCATGCAGCACGGCCGCATCGTCGAGGAAGGCCCGGTCGCCGAGGTGCTGGTGAACCCGAAGACCGACTACACCCGCCGGCTCGTCCGCGCGGCCTTCGAAATCGCAGCCTGAGGCAATCCCATGACCAAGATCACCTTCATCGGCGCCGGCTCCACCGTGTTCACCAAGAACATCGCCGGCGACATCCTGCAGCGCCCGGCGCTCGCCGGCGCCGAGATCCGGCTGATGGACATCAACCCCCAGCGGCTCGCCGAGTCCGAGATCGTCGTCGGCAAGCTCGCCCAGACCCTCGGCGTCCCCGCCACGGTCAGGACCTTCCGCGACCAGCGCGCCGCCCTCGACGGCACCGACTTCGTCGTCGTCGCCTTCCAGATCGGCGGCTACGAGCCCTGCACGGTCACCGACTTCGAGGTGCCGAAGAAGTTCGGCCTGCGCCAGACCATCGCCGACACGCTCGGCATCGGCGGCATCATGCGCGGCCTGCGCACCGTGCCGCACCTCTGGAAGATCTGCGAGGACATGATGCAGGTCGCCCCGAACGCCATCATGCTCCAGTACGTCAACCCGATGGCGATCAACACCTGGGCGATCGCCGCGAAGTACCCCGAGATCCGCCAGGTCGGCCTCTGCCACTCGGTGCAGGGCACCGCCGTGCGAGCTCGCCCGCGACCTCGACATCCCGCTCGAGGAGATCCGCTACCGCGCCGCCGGCATCAACCACATGGCGTTCTACCTCAACTTCGAGCACCGCCAGCCCGACGGCAGCTACCGCGACCTCTACCCGGCGCTGCGGCAGGGCTACCGCGAGGGGCGCTTCCCCAAGCCCTCGCACTGGAACCCGCGCTGCCCGAACAAGGTGCGCTACGAGATGCTGACGCGGCTCGGCTACTTCGTCACCGAGAGCTCCGAGCACTTCGCCGAGTACACCCCCTGGTTCATCAAGCGCGACCGCCCCGACCTGATCGAGCGGTTCGGCATCCCGCTCGACGAATACCCGAAGCGCTGCGTCGAGCAGATCGCCCGCTGGGAGAAGCAGGCCGCCGACCTACCGCGAGCGCGAACACCATCGAGGTCGAGAACAGCAACGAATACGCCAGCTCGATCGTCAACTCGGTCGTCACCGGCGAGCCCTCGGTGATCTACGGCAACTTCGGCAACCGCGGCTTCATCCCGCAGCTGCCCGACGGCTGCGCCGTCGAGGTGCCGACGCTCGTCGACGACAACGGCCTCCAGCCCACGATCGTCCACGACATCCCGCCGCAGCTCATCGCGCTCATGCGCACCAACATCAACGTCCAGGACCTGACCGTGCAGGCGCTGCTGACCGAGAACCCCGAGCACATCTACCACGCGGCGATGCTCGACCCGCACACCGGCGGCCGAGCTCGACCTCGACCAGATCTGGGCGCTGACCCACGACCTCCTCGCCGCCCACGGCGACTGGCTGCCGGCGTTCGCCCGCGTCGAGACCCGCAAGGCCGGCTGACATGCAGGGCTGGCCGGAACGCATCGTCATCGTCGGAGGCGGCACGGCCGGCTGGCTGTCCGCCCTCGTCATCGGCGATGCCGCCCGCCGCGCTGGCCGCCCTTGCGCCATCACCGTCATCGAGAGCTCGAAGCTCGGCACCATCGGCGTCGGCGAGGGCACCACCGCCGTGTTCCGCCAGATGCTCCAGCACCTCGGCATCGACGAGATGCAGTTCCTGCGCGAGACCGACGCCACCATCAAGTACGGCATCCGCCACCGCGACTGGCGCCGGCTCGGCCACAGCTACGACGGCCCGATCGACGACCCGCACCTCGTCGCCGGCGGCGACCGCCGCGCCACCTTCCTCGACACCTACCAGATCGCCCACGCCCGTCCCGTGGGCGAGACCCACCTGTTCCAGTACCTGATGGAGCGGCGCAAGAGCCCCTTCGGCCGGCCGCGCCGGCCGCCGCGTGCCGCTCGGGCCCTTCCACCACGCCTACCACTTCGACCAGGCCCAGGTCGGCGCCTTCCTGCGCCGCCAGGCCGCCGGCGTCACGCCTGATCGACGACCAGGTCACCGCCGTGCAGCGCGACGCCGAAACCGGCGACATCGCCGCCCTCGCCCTCGAAGGCGGCGGCGAGGTCGACTGGCGACCTCTTCCTCGACTGCACCGGCTTCCGCCGCCGCCTGATCGCCGAGATGGGCGCCGACTGGGTCAGCTACGCCGACGTCCTGCCGGTCAACCGCGCCATGCCGTTCTGGCTCGACCTCGCGCCCGGCGAGGAGATCGACCCCTTCACCCTCGCCTGGGCGCAAGGATCGGGCTGGCTCTGGAAGATCCCGACCGCGCGGCGCTACGGCTGCGGCTACGTCTATTCCGACCTCCACCTCACCCCCGACCAGGCGCAGGCCGAAATCGAGACCGCGCCTCGGCCACCCGATCGAGCCGCGCAACGACATCCGCATCGGCGCCGGCCGGCTCTCGGACGACCTGGATCGGCAACTGCGTCGCCCTCGGCCTCTCCTCGGCCTTCCTCGAGCCGCTCGAGGCCACCTCGATCCACGGCACCGTCGTCCAGCTCATGCTGCTGACCACGCTCCTCGGCAAGCCGTCGCCGAAGAACCCCGAGCGCTACAACGCCGCCGTCGCGCGGCAGGTCGACGACTTCCGCGACTTCATCCGCCTGCACTACGTCTCCGAGCGCCGCGACACGCCCTTCTGGCGCGACGTCGCCGCCACCCACCCGGACCCCGTCACCCGACGCCTCGAGCTCTGGTCGCGCAAGACCCCCGGCCCCGAGGACTTCGCCCCGTTCCCGCTCGGCCTGCCCCACGTCGGCCACCACTTGCTCATGCCGGTCCTCGACGGCCTCGGGCTCCTTACCCCCGCCGTCGCCAGGGCCGAGCTCGCGGCCCGGCCGAAAGTCTGCGCCCACGCCCGCAGGACCGCCGCCGATCTCATCCGCGAATACCGGATCGCCGCGGGCCGGGCCGAAGGCCACCGCCACCTCCTGGACTCCCTTACCGAGGAATTCGCCGCATGACCCCGTTCAAGATCGCCATCATCGGTGCCGGAAGCGTCGGCTTCACCAAGAAGCTCTGCTCCGACATCCTGAAGGTGCCGGAGTTCGCCGGCATCGAGATCGCGCTGACCGACATCAACGCCCACAACCTCGACATGATCGCCCAGATCATCCGCCGCATCGTCGACGTGAACGGCCTGCCGGCGAAGGTCACCGCCACCACCGACCGCCGCGCGGCCCTGACCGGCGCGCGCTATGTGATGAACTGCGTCCGCATCGGCGGCCTCGAGGCCTTCGCCGACGACATCCGCATCCCGCTTGAAGTACGGCGTCGACCAGTGCGTCGGCGACACCATCTGCGCCGGCGGCATCATGTACGGCCAGCGCGGCATCGTCGCGATGCTCGACTTCTGCCGCGACATCCGCGAGGTCGCCGAGCCCGACGCGCTGCTCCTCAACTACGCGAACCCGATGGCGATGATGACCTGGGCCGCCCTCGAGCACGGCGGCGTCCGCACCGTCGGCCTCTGCCACGGCGTCCAGAACGGCCACCGCCAGATCGCCCGCGCCCTCGGCGTGCCGATGTCCGAGGTCGACATCGTCTGCTCCGGCATCAACCACCAGACCTGGTACCTCGACATCCGCGTGAACGGCCGCAAGGTCGAGCCGGGCGAGCTCCTCGCCGCCTTCGAGCGCCACCCGGTCTTCTCCCGCCAGGAGAAGGTGCGCATCGACGTGCTGAAGCGCTTCGGCTTCTACTCGACCGAGTCGAACGGGCACCTCTCCGAGTACCTGCCCTGGTACCGCAAGCGCCCCGACGAGATCATGAACTGGATCGACCTCTCCGAGTGGATCCACGGCGAGACCGGCGGCTACCTGCGCTACTCGACCGAGAACCGCAACTGGTTCGAGCAGGACTTCCCGAAGTTCCTCGACGAGGCCGGCAAGCCGCTCGCCGAGCACGAGCGCACCGACGAGCACGCGAGCCACATCCTCGAGGCGCTGGAGACGGGGCGCACCTACCGCGGCCACTTCAACGTGCGCAACGGCGGCACCATCACCAACCTGCCCGCGGACTGCATCATCGAGAGCCCCGGCTTCGTCGACCGCTTCGGCATCAACATGGTCGAGGGCGTCACCCTGCCGCTCGCCTGCGCCGCCACCTGCTCGGCCAGCGTCAGCGTCCAGCGCATGGCGGTCGAGGCCGCGATCACCGGCGATGTCACGCTGCTGAAGCAGGCGGTTCTGCACGACCCGCTGGTCGGCGCGATCTGCACCCCCGACGAGGTCTGGCAGATGGTCGACGAGCTCCTGGTCGCCCAGGCGCAGTGGCTGCCGCAATACGCCGATGCGATCCCCGCCGCCGAGGCCCGCCTCCGCTCGCCGACCGTGCGCACGCGCGAATGGTCGGGCGCCGCCCGCCAGCGGGTCCGCAGCGTCGAGGAACTACGCGAGGGCAAGCGCGCCGCGGCGGGCCAGGCGCTCGGCACCAAGCTCATGGGCTGAAGCTAACGCCTTTACATCAAGGCGTCAGCCGGATCGCGCGTGCAAGCCCTTGCTTGCATGCCCTCACATCAGCTCGCGCACGTCGGTGAGCCGGCCGGTGATCGCGGCCGCCGCCGCCATCGCCGGGCTGAGCAGGTGGGTCCGCCCGCCGCGGCCCTGCCGCCCCTCGAAGTTGCGGTTCGAAGTCGAGGCGCAGCGCTCGCCGGGCGCGAGCTGGTCGGGGTTCATGCCAAGGCACATCGAGCAGCCGGCCATCCGCCAGTCGAAGCCGGCCTCGATCAGCTTCTGGGCGATGCCCTCCTCCTCGGCCTGGGCGCGCACGAGGCCCGAGCCCGGCACGATCATCGCCCGGATCCCGTCCTTGACCCGGCGCCCCTCCATCACCTTCGCCACCTCGCGCAGATCCTCGATCCGCCCGTTGGTGCAGGAGCCGATGAAGACGGTGTCGATCGCGATGTCCTGCAGCCGGGTCCCCGGCTGCAGCCCCATGTACTCGAGGCTGCGCCGCGCCGCGTCGACCTTGCCGCCCTTGAAGTCCTCCGGATCCGGCACGACGCCGGTGATCGGCAGCACGTCCTCCGGGCTCGTCCCCCAGGTGACGACCGGCGCGATGTCGGCGGCGTCGAGGACCACCTCGCGGTCGAAATGCGCGCCCGCGTCGGTGAAGAGCGTCCGCCAGTGGCTCTCGGCCATCTCCCAGGCCCCCGCCTTCGGCGCGTGCGGCCGGCCCTTGACGTAGGCGAAGGTCTTTTCGTCGGGCGCGATCAGGCCGGCGCGGGCTCCGCCCTCGATCGCCATGTTGCAGACCGTCATCCGGCCTTCCATCGAGAGGCCGCGGATCGCCTCGCCCATGTACTCGATGACATGCCCGGTGCCGCCGGCGGTGCCGGTCGCCCCGATGATCGAGAGCGTGATGTCCTTGGCGGTGACGCCCGGGCCGAGGCTGCCCTTCACCTCGACCTTCATGTTCTTCGCCTTGCGCTGGATCAGCGTCTGCGTCGCGAGCACGTGCTCGACCTCGCTGGTGCCGATGCCGTGCGCGAGCGCGCCGAACGCGCCGTGCGTCGCGGTGTGGCTGTCGCCGCAGACGATGGTCATGCCGGGCTGGGTCAGCCCCTGCTCGGGGCCGATGATATGCACGATCCCCTGCCGCACGTCGGCGACGTCATAGAGCTCGATCCCGAACTCGTGCGCGTTCTGCCGCAGCGTGTCGACCTGGATGCGGCTCTCCGGGTTCTCGATGCCGCGGGCCCGGTTGACGTCGGTCGGCACGTTGTGGTCGGGCACCGCCACCGTCTTCTCCGGCGCGCGGACCTTGCGGCCGGCCATCCGCAGCCCCTCGAAGGCCTGCGGGCTCGTGACCTCGTGGACGAGGTGGCGGTCGATGTAGATGAGGCTGGTGCCGTCCGGCGCCTCGTGCACTAGGTGGGCGTCCCAGAATCTTGTCGTAGAGGGTTTTCGGCTGCGGCATGGCTTCCTCCCGCGCGGATGTTTCGGACAGACGGACGGCGGCCGTTCAGCCGTCGGCGAATAGCCCGAGCGCCCGCCCGTGGAAGCGCCACGGCAGGCGGGCGCGGTCGTCCATGTCGAAAACCCGTCGCATCGCCGCTTCTCTAGATCCGAATCGACCGCCCGGCAAGCCGCCGGCGGCGGCTCAGATCCCGGCGCCGCCGGCGTAGAACTCCGGGGCGGGGCGGATCGCGCCGGCCGGTGCGCCGCGGCGGCTCAGGATCGGCGGGTTCAGCCGCCGCGCCGCCGCCGGATGGTCGGCGGCGATCGCGCCGAGCCGCACCAGCAGCGCCACGATGGCGCTCTCCGAGGCCCGGGTGGCGCCGTCCTCGACCTTGAGCGCCACGCCGAGGCCGCGCTCGGGCAGGATCGCGACGTAGACCGCCTCGGCGCCGGTCTTGACCGCGACGGCGCCATCCATCGCCGGCATCAGCTCCGAGCAGGCCCGTCCCTCGCCGGCGACGAGCAGCGGATGCGCGACCATCGCCGCGACGAGGCGGCGGGCAGCGTCCTCGCGCGCCGGCCCGAGCCCGCGCGGGTCGGCCATCCGCGCCATCGCGCGGGCGAGGCCGGTCACCGTGGTGGCGAAGTTCGGCGCCGAGCAGCCGTCGATCCCCCAGCCGGGGCTCATGGCGCCGCACATCTCCTCGAACGCGGCGCGGACCGCCAGCTGCACCGGATGGTCGATCTCGACGTACTCGGGATCCGCGCGCCGAGGTGGCGGCCGAGCATCAGGAAGCCCGCATGCTTGCCCGAGCAGTTGTTGTGCAGCTGGCAGGGCGCCTCGTCGGCCAGCAGCAGTCGGCGGCGCTCGGCGGGATCGTCGGGCATCTGCGGCCCGCAGCGCAGGTCGGCCTCGGACATCCCGAGGTCGGCGAGCCAGCGCTCCACCCGCTCGACATGCATCGCCGCCCCCTGGTGCGAGGCGCAGGCGAGCGCCAGCCGCTCGCCGTCGAGCCCGGCGCCGGCGCCGCTCTCGAGCAGCGGCAGCGCCTGCAGCATCTTGCACGACGAGCGCGGCAGGATGACGGCGGCCGGGTCGCCCCAGGCGGCGACGATGCCGCCGCCCGCGTCGCAGACCGCCGCGTGGCCGCGGTGCAGCGACTCGGGCACGTTGCCGCGCCAGACCTCGACCATCGGATGCGCCTCAGTCATCGTCGAACCCCTCCGCCAGATCGTCGCCGAGTATCGCATGCAGATGGCGGAACGCGAGCCGGATCCGCGACTTCACCGTGCCGAGCGGCAGGCCGTCGCGGGCGGCGATCTCGCCGTGGCTCAGGCCCTCGTAGAAGGCGGCGACGAGCACCCGCCGCTGCTCTGGCGCGAGGCCGGCCAGCGCCGCGCGCAGCCGCGCCTCGCGCTCGCCGGCATTGAGCGCCCGGAAGCCGTCGGGCTCCGGGTCCGGCTGGAGCAGCGGATCCTGCGGGTCGGGGCCCGACCGCGCCGCGCGGCGCGCGACGTCGATCCGGCGGTTCCGGGCGATCGCGAAGATCCAGGTCGAGGCCGCGGCGCGGCTCGGGTCGAAGCTCGCCGCGTGGCGCCAGAGCGACACCATCACGTCCTGGGTGATCTCGTCGGCGTCCGACGGGCTGGCGCCGCCGCGCATCAGGAACGCCTTGATCCGCCCGGCGTAACGCTCGAACAACGCCACGAAGGCGGCCCGGTCCCGCCCCGCGACGGCGAGAATCAGCTCGGCGTCGCTGGCGGCGTCGGAACGCGGAGGTGGCGCGGCGGACATGATTCGACCCTGTTTCGACGTCCGCGCGAAGCCACGTCCGACAGCGTCACGGCTCGGTGAAAACCGCGCAAGGGGCTGGAAAATCCCCTGCTCGTCACGCTAGAGTAGCGTCAGGACCAAGATAAAGACAAGCTTGACTGCGGCCCTGTTTCCGGTTTGGGCACGGAGCCGCGCACACAAGCCGGAACGAGCAGGAGACAGTGGTTTATGAAGTTCGGAGTCTTGGAAACCGTTCGGCTGTTTGATCGCGCTGCTTTCGGCGGGACCAGTGCTGGCGCAGTCGGCGGACCGCGTCGCGGCGCACACCGACTGGAGCGTGTTCGTCGCGGGCCGACCCGAAGGAGTGCTACATCGTGTCGCCGCCGACCACGTCGGTCGCCCGGCGCGACGGCCAGCCGGTCGAGGTGCAGCGCGGCGACGTCCGGCTGTTCGTGGCGTTCCGCCCCGGCGACGACCCGCCGTCTCGAACGAGGTCAGCTTCACCGGCGGCTACCCGTTCCGCGAGGGGAGCACGGTGACCCTCGCCGTCGGCTCCGACAGCTTCACGCTCGGCCCGGGCCAAGGCGAATCCGGCGAATGGGCCTGGACCGACCCGTCCGACGATTCGCGGGTGGTGGCGGCGCTCCGCCGCGGCGCCGACGCCAAGCTCACCGGCACCTCGTCGCGCGGGACCGTGACCGAGGACACCTTCTCGCTCATGGGCTTCACCGCCGCCGTGGAGGATGCCGAGGCGCGCTGCCGCTGAGGCGCGCCGCCGCTTCTGGCAATTTCCGCCCGGAGTCGCTATGTGGGGCCGGCCTGGAGCCCGCGAACCCATGAGCCTTGCCGCACCGATCACCCCCGACGTCCTGACCGTCCCGCGCCGCACCGCCGGCGACGGGCCGGCGAACCTCGTCGGCCTGAGCCGGGCGGACCTGCGCGCGGCGCTGGTCGAGGCCGGGACGCCCGAGGCGCAGGCGACGATGCGGGTCCGCCAGATCTGGCAATGGCTCTACCATCGCGGCGCCCGCGACTTCGACGCGATGTCGAACCTCGGCCGCGACTACCGCCGCGCGCTCGCCGCGCGCTTCGCGATCGAGCGGCCGGAGGTCGTCACCCGCCAGGTCTCGGCCGACGGCACGCGCAAGTACCTGCTGCGCATCGCCGGCGGCCACGAGATCGAGACCGTCTACATCCCCGAGGCCGACCGCGGCACGCTCTGCGTCTCGTCCCAGGTCGGCTGCACGCTGACCTGCTCGTTCTGCCACACCGGCACGCAGCGGCTGGTGCGCAACCTGACCGCCGCCGAGATCGTCGGCCAGATCCTCGTCGCCCGCGACGACCTCGACGACTGGGGCCGCAAGCCGGACGAGAAGCGGCTGGTCTCCAACCTCGTGCTGATGGGCATGGGCGAGCCGCTCTACAACTTCGATGCGGTGCGCGACGCGATGAAGATCGCGATGGACGGCGAGGGCATCGCGCTCTCCCGCCGCCGGATCACCCTCTCGACCTCCGGCGTCGTCCCCGAGATCGCCCGCGTCGGCGCCGAGATCGGCTGCCTGCTCGCGATCTCGTTCCACGCGACCACCGACGCGGTCCGCGACACGCTGGTGCCGATCAACCGCAAATGGAACATCGCCGCGCTGCTCGACGCCTGCCGCGCCTATCCGCGGCTGTCGAACGCCGAGCGGATCACCTTCGAGTACGTGATGCTGAAGGGCGTCAACGACTCGGACGCCGACGCCCGGCGGCTGGTCAGGCTGATCGCCGGCATCCCGGCCAAGATCAACCTGATCCCGTTCAACCCCTGGCCCGGGCGCGCCCTACGAGCGCTCGGATCCGGAGCGGATCGAGGCGTTCGGCGCCATCGTCAACCGCGCCGGCTACGCCTCGCCGGTGCGGACGCCGCGCGGCGAGGACATCATGGCCGCCTGCGGCCAGCTCAAGAGCGCGAGCGAGCGCGCCCGCGCGCGTCCGAGGCCGTCGCGCCTGATCGGCGAAACGGACTTCCCGAATCTCCCCGATTAGCAGTATGTCAACCTAATCAGGCAGAAATGACGACGTCCTAAAGGACGCGACCGGGCAGTGACAACGAGCAGGCAAAAATGAACGAGCGGACATGGCTTCATGAGGATGCGGCCGAGCAGCCCCTCGGCGACGAGAGGACGGAGGAGAGCCGGCTCTGGACCCGGCGCAGCGCGCTGGCGCTGACCGCCGGCTTCCTTGCGCTCGGCGTGTCGACGCCGGCGCGGGCGGCCTTCGTGCAGCAGGCGACGCCGCGCGCCAACCACATCGTCGTCTCCAAGACGAACCGGGTGCTGGCGCTGATGGACGGCGCGACGACGCTGAAGCGCTACAAGGTGCATCTCGGCTTCGCGCCGGAGGGCCACAAGCAGCGCTCGGGCGACGGGCGGACCCCCGAGGGGCGCTACTACATCGACCGGCGCAACGCCGCGCAGCGACTTCTACCTGAGCCTCGGGGTCAGCTACCCGAACGCCCTCGACCTCGCCCGCGCGCGGGCGATGGGCGTGCGGCCGGGCGGCGACATCTTCATCCACGGCGGCCCGCGCCGAGCCGAGGACCGGCGCAAGCGGGACTGGACCGCCGGCTGCATCGCGGTCACCGATTCCGAGATCGAGGAGATCTGGTCGATGGTGCCGACCGGCATCCCGATCACCATCCTCGCCTGACGGGCCGGCTACTGGCCCAGGAGCTGGACCCACCAGATCTTGCCGTTCGGCTCCTGGTACCAGCCGAGCCCGAGGCCGCGCGCCGTGGGATCGAGGATGACGGCGCGGGTGTCGGCGAAGTCGAGCCAGTTCGCCAGCACGGTCAGATCCGAATCCGACCCTTCGGCGAGGTTCTCGCCCGACGATCTCGCCGCGGTAGCCGGCGCGGAATGCCCGCTCGCGCGGGCTGGTCAGGTCCGAGCCGAAATGCCAGGCGCGCTGCTGCACCGACATGTCGCGCGCATGGGTCTCGGCGGCGGCGTTCAGCTCGGCCGAGAGCTGCACCGGCGCGAGCCCGGCCTCGGCCCGCACCGCGTTGACCGCGTCGAGGTGCCGGAGCCGGATCGGGTCCGCGTCCGCCTGGGTGAGCCGCAGCCCGCCGCCGCCCGAACTCTCGCAGGCCGGCGAGCGCAAGCAGGACGGTCAGGGCGGCCAGGAACGGGCGGAGCATGGTGGAAATCCGGCAAATCGTGGATCGATCCCCGGTACCTACCGGCTTTCCGGTAGGCGTTCAAACCCATTCCGGTCGGCGAACCGCTGTCCGAACTGTGAGTTGCGCACGCCGCTGCTGCGCGCATAATCGCCGCGGGGCGCTACAGCTCGAGATGGAGGCAGACATGCACGAGGACGACCGGAGCTCCGATCGTCGATTCAACCGCCGGTCGTTCGGACGCCTGGCGGTCGGCGGCCTGCTCGGCGCGGCCGGGCTGGTCGCGGGCGGCGGCGCCTTCGCGGCGACCGAGGAAGAGGCGCTGCACGACTACGTGCCCGACGCCCAGGATCCCATGCGGATCTGCTCCGGCGGATCTCCGGGCTGCACACCGAGCGCTGGCAGGACCATTTCGGCTCGGTTTCGCAGGACGCGATCCTGGTCAAGGTCAACGACCGCGTGCTGCACTACTGGGGCTCGGACGGCTTCTACCGCATCTATCCGACCTCGGTGCCCGCTGACCGAGGAGATGACCCGGCGCGGCCGCACCACGATCACGCTCAAGCGGCCCGAGCCGGACTGGCGGCCCACCGCGTCGATGCTCGCGCGCAACCCCGACCTGCCGACCTACGTGCCGCCCGGGCCGGACAACCCGCTCGGCATCCGGGCGCTCAACCTCGGCTGGCCCGCCTACCGCATCCACGGCACCAACGACATCCGCAAGATCGGCCGGCAGTCGTCCTCGGGTTGCATCGGGCTTTTCAACGAGCACATCCTCGAGGTGTACGATCGCGCGCAGATCGGAACGCCGGTGTTGCTAATTTGACAACACTGTGATTTACTCCAAGGGGCCGCTTTCGCCGATTGAATCCACGAGGGAAAGTTGGTTAGTGTTCAGGCATTAGCTTGTCCGCTCGCAGGTCCGGGCGAGCTAGCAGTATCGCAGACCCGCACTCTGAGGAGGATAACAATGAAACTTATCGTTAGCACTGCGGTGGCGCTCCTGCTGGCCGGCCAGGCCTTCGCGGGCGCTCTGGTCTTCGAAGCTCCCGAGGAGCCTGTCGTGGTCGCCGAGCCCGCCCCGATGGGTGGCTCGAACGCTGCCTGGATCATCCCGGTCATCGGCCTCGCGGCGATCGCCTACGCGATCTCCAACGACGACGACGACGACGACGACACCGAGATCGATCGTCGACGAAGACTGATTTTAGCCTTCCCGGCACCGCGGCTTGCCGGCGCCGGTCTAGAACTCCTCAGGGCAGCGTCGCGGGCGCTGCCCTTTTCTTTTCGGGCACGACGATACCGGCGATCGAGCAAGCGGCCACGCGCGGGCAATCGTAGCGAGATCAGGAATCAGCCGCCGGTGTAAGGCTCGAGGACCTGCATGTCGACGAGGTCCATCGACGGCCCGACCCATTGCAGGCTGCGCCAGACGAAGCCGGTGCGGGCATCGGCGAAGTGCAGGTTCTCGAAGCTGCCGCTCGGCCCGGTGCAGGTCTCGCTGATCTCGACGCCGCGGTGGCGCACCTGCAGGATCGTCATCTCGGTCAGGGCGCCCCGCTCGAACGTGCAGCGGAAGGTCTGCAGTTCGCCGTGCGGTCCGTCGGCCGGAAACTCGTAGCCGCGCTCGACGCTCGCCGGCCAGCTTCCCGGCGGGATCGCCTGCGCCAGCGGGTCCGGCCGGCTGCTCCACGCCGAGAGCAGGTCGGTGCCGAGGCCGCGGGTGGCGGTGATCTGCGTGCCGTGCAGCGTGATGCTCTGCCGCAGCGGCGAGATGTAGGTGACGTAGCCGCCGTTCTGCGCCAGCGCGTACATCAGCGTCGGCGACGGGTCGGACTCGAGGCGCGCCCAGATCGCCGCAACGTCGGCGGCGGTGATGTCGGCGCGGGTGATCGGCCGCGCTGGCGCGCCCGCCGGCTGCTCGCCCCGGCGGCCCCAGATGCCGCCGAACTCGTCCATCGCCGCCCGCACGATCGGGTCGGTGCCGCCGCTGCCGCAGCCGCAGAGCGCCGCGAGGGCGAGGAGCGCGAGGGTCCGCATCATTGCCAGAAGGCCCCCCAGTTGCGCTCGAGCCGGTTCTCGATCCAGGTCGCGCACGTCGGATAGAGCCGGTTGGCGATGTTGAGCCAGGCGCCGCCGTCGCTCGCCAGCGACCGCAGGTCGCCGTCGATCGTCTGGCGGGTCTCGAACGGCGTCGCCCAGCGCAGCGGGATGGTCAGCAGCACGCCCTTGTCGAAGCTGCCCTCGCCGAAGTCCTCGGTCGACGACGTCGGTCAGGGTGGCGAAGGCGCCGACCGCCCAGCCGTTGGCGAACTGGCGGCTCAGGAACAGCGTGCCGCCCCAGTCGCCGGCGAGGTAGCGGCCGGCGGCGAGCTGCGCCTCGATGCCGTACCAGCCGGTATCCCAGTAGAGCGACGCGTGCCCGGTCACCACGTCGTAGTCGTAGTAGCCGAAGCCGAACGGGCTGTCGAAGTCGCGCTGCCAGACGTAGTTGAGCTCGACGCCGACGCCCCAGTTCTGCTCGACCGGCTTCCAGAGCACCTCGCCGCCGACGCCGGCGAACGCCCGCTCGAGGATGCCGGCCGACGCGCGCGCATAGGTGTTGCGCGTTGAGCTTGAACAGGTAGTCGCCGCTGAGCCGGCTCAGCTTCGGCTCCCAGCCGGCGTAGTAGCGCGCCGACTCGCGCCGCACCGGCGGCAGCGGATCATCGGCGTCCTCCGGATCGACGCCCGGGTCGTCGAAGACGCCGAAGACCGGCTGGCGGATCCGGGTGGAGAACGACAGCCCCTTGCTGACCCGGACGCTGGCCGCGGAACTCGGCGCTGAGCTGCGGCCGGAACCCTTCGTTGCCGCCGAAGAACTGGAAGCTCGGCAGCGGGATCACCGCCCAGTCGACCAGCGGATAGACGTCGCGCCGCCAGACGTTGCCGCCGCTCAGCACCGGGACGCCGCCCTCGAGCCCGACCGTGTCCCAGCTCTCGAGGCCCGGCGTTCGGCCGGTTGACCTGCTGCTCGTACGTCGGTGCGGTTGATGACGACGGTGGTGGTCGGCACCCCGTCCTCGACCGGGGTGATGTTGAAGGTCTCGACCGAGTACGGCATGCCGATCGCGAGGATGCGCGCGGTGCGGCCGATCGCCTTCGGCGGCTGGTTGATCCGGCGGTTGATGATCAGCACCTCGACTGACGTGCCGGTGAGCTTCGCCTCCTCGAGCGTGATGCCCCTCGTCGGAGAGCGCCTCGGCGACCGCGTCGATCAGCTTGTCGCGGGTCGCGGCGTCGTTGACCCAGGCGGTGCTCTGTCGCGCCCCTCGGCCGGCCGCGGGTTGACCGGCAGCGGCCCGGTGCCGAGGTTCTGCGGCACCGGCGGCTTCTTCGGGTTGCCCGAGAGCACGACGTTGAAGCCGACCGACGTGCCGTACATGTAGTAGCCGCCGAGCGTGATCGCCCGGCCGGACCCGGTACTCGGCGCCGAAGTTCAACGGCGACTTGCGCTCGAAGTCCGCGAGCGGCCCCTGCTGCTCGCGCTGTAGGCGTCGGACGAGTACTCGGCCTTCAGCGTCAGGCTGTCGATCGGGGTCCGCCACTCGACGCCGCCGAAGAACCCCATGTCCTCGCCGTGGAAGAAGCGGTCTGAACGCGACGTTGCCGCCCTCGCCGAAATCATCGTCGCGGGTGCAGAAGTCGTCGGAGACCGCGCAGAACGGGTTCTTCGACGTTGCCGTCGCCGCTGGCGAGCCGCCCCCAGCCGATGCCGGCGGTCAGGGTGAAGTCGCTGGCGACCGTCTTCGAGGCGACCAGGTACTCGCTCGAATAGACCCCGGTGCCGAGGAAGTCGCGGAAGCCGAGCGCCAGCGCCGGCTGCCAGGTCCCGCGGTCCTTCAGGAGCTGGAACTGCAGGTCGAGGCTGCGGTCGAAGAGGTTGTAGTCCGGGTCGTCGGTCCGGCCCCAGTCGTTGATCGTCGCGTAGCGCAGCGTCGCCGACATCCGCGGCAGGACCTGGAAGGTGAAGTTGCGCCGGGTGGTGTTGGCGAACTGCCCGTAGGTCACGGTCATCTGCCCGTCCGGCTGCAGCTCGGCGCTCGGCATGTCGATCAGGCCGGTGCACGCCGTAGAGGTTCACGCTCGGGCGCGGCTGGCCGTCCTGCGCTGGCGCGACGTTGCCCGGCACCAGCGCCGTCGTCATCGCCAAGAGGGCAAGTCCTGCGCGCAGGCGCTTGTCCGTCATCCCACCTACCTCGTCGGTCCGCGTCCGGACCGTTCTTCCGACTTTGCACAAGTCTTGGCCGATGCCGCCGCCGATTGCCAGCGCGGAAAGCGATGCCGCGGCGGATTTGCCGCCGAGCCTGTTGCGCCGGTCCCTCAGCCGCCCGCGGCGAGGATCGCGCGCAGCCCGGCCCGATAGTCGGGATAGGCAAGCGTCACCCCGAGCTCGTCCTTGATCCGCCGGTTCGCGACCCGCTTCGACTCCGCATAGAAGCTCCGCGCCATCGGCGAGAGCTCGGCCGCCTCGAGCGGCACCTCCGGCGGCACCGGCATCCCGAGCAGCTCCGCCGCGAAGGCGATCACGTCCTGCGGCGGGGCCGGCTCGTCGTCGGCGACGTTGTAGGTCCGCCCCGGATCGGGCCGCGCCATCGAGGCGGCGAGCACCGCCGCCATGTCGTCGACGTGGATCCGGCTGAAGACCTGGCCCGGCTTCACCACCCGCTGCGCCCGCCCCTCGCGCAGCCGGTCGAAGGCGCTGCGGCCCGGCCCGTAGATCCCGGCCAGCCGGAACAGATGCACCGGCAGCCCGGTCGCAGCCCAGGCGCGCTCGGCCGCCCGCCGCCAGCGCCCGCGGTCGTTGACCGGCGCGAGCGCGCTCTCCTCGTCGACCCAGCCGCCCTGCCGGTCGCCGTAGACCCCGGTGGTCGAGAGGTAGCCGATCCACGCATGATCCGGCCGCGCCGCGAGCGCCGCCTCGTGCCGCACCAGCACCGGGTCGCCGATCCCGTCCGGCGGCAGCGACACCAGGATCCCGTCCGCGGCGGCGATCGCCGCGGTCGACCGCGGCTGCGTCGGCCCAGTCGACCGGCTCGACGCCGGCCTGCGCGCATCGCCGCCGCCTTCGGACCCGAACGGGTGGTGCCGGAGCAGCCGCCAGCCGCGCAGGCTTGCGGCGAGCGCCGCCGCCGAGTAGCCATGGCCGAGCGTCAGAAACCGCGGGGCCGTCATCGCGCCGCCCCGCCCGAGGTCCGGCCCGCCATGCGATGGCTCCTCCTTCCCGTCGTCCTCGCGACCCCGGCCGCGGCCGAGATCCGCTCCGCCGAGGACTGCGCCGCCG
The DNA here is from genome assembly GCA_963763295.1 of uncultured Alphaproteobacteria bacterium. GTDB lineage: Bacteria > Pseudomonadota > Alphaproteobacteria > Rhodobacterales > Rhodobacteraceae > Amaricoccus. Next base: position 107,913 of record CAVXOH010000008.1, on the reverse strand, counting down.
CCGTCGCCGCCGACCCCGCCGCCGCGCGCGAGGACGCCGCGGTCTGGACCCGCCTCGGCGGCGGCGTCCCGGCGCGGCTCTGCGAGGCCGATGCGCTGGCGGCGATGGGCGCGCATGCCACCGCGGCGCAGATCCTCGATCGCCGTCGGCGCAAACCCGAACCGGGCGATGCCGCCCCAGCGTCCGCGCCGTCGTCCTCGCCGACGGCGCCGGCCAGTGGCTCGCCGCCGGCCGCCCCGACCTCGCCCGCGCCGCCCTCGCCGAGGCCGACAAGCTCGCCGCCGCCCGATGCCGCCCGCCGCCTCCTCGCCGCGCGGGCCGCCGCCGCCGAGGCCGACTGGCCGGCGGCGCAGGCCGCGCTCGCGCCCGCTCGTCGCCGCCGAGCCCGGCAACGCGCTCGCCCGCGCCCTGCTCGCCGCGGCGCTGCGCAACCAGGGCGACGCCGCAGGCGGCGCTCGATGCGGCGGAGACCGCCCGCCGGCTCGACCCCGCGCTGCCCGAGGCGCTGTTCGAGGCCGGCGCGGCGCGGGCCGAGACCGGCGACCGCGACGGCGCCGCCGAAGCTCTGGCTCGCGCTGATCGCGGCCGCTCCCGACAACGCCGCTCGCCGCCCTGGCCCGCGCCAACCTGCAGCGCCTCAACTGAGCCGCGCCGCCGCCCAGGCGCCGGCGTCGCGCACCACCGGGTCGGCGTCGGCCGCCAGCCGCCGCGCCGCCGGCAGCAGCGCCGCGTCGCCCGAGTTGCCGATCGCGTAGGCGACGTTGCGCACGAAGCGGTTGCGGCCGATCCGCTTGATCGGCGAGCCGCGGAACGCCTGCCGGAACCCGGCGTCGTCGAGCGCCGCCAGGTCGGCGAGCCGCGGGCTCGCGAGCTCGCGCCGCGCCCAGGTGCCGGCCTCGTGCGCCGCCGCCGCGAACTTGTTCCACGGGCAGACGGCGAGGCAGTCGTCGCAGCCGTAGATCCGGTTGCCGAGCAGCGGCCGCAGCGCCTCCGTCGACCGGCCCGTCGTGCTCGATCGTCAGGTAGCTGATGCAGCGGCGGGCATCGAGCCGGTAGGGCGCCGGGAACGCCCCGGTCGGGCAGGCGTCGAGGCAGGCCCGGCACGAGCCGCAGCGGTCGGCGCCCGGCGCGTCGCGCGGCAGCTCGAGCGTGGTGAAGATCGCGCCGAGGAAGAACCAGTTGCCGAGCTCGCGCGACAGCAGGTTGGTGTGCTTGCCCTGCCAGCCGAGCCCGGCCGCCTGCGCCAGCGGCTTCTCCATCACCGGCGCGGTATCGACGAAGACCTTGATCGCCGCCCCGGTCTCGGCGACCAGCCAGCGCCCGAGCCGCTTCAGCCGCGGCTTGACGAGGTCGTGGTAGTCGCGCCCGCGCGCATAGACGCTGACCGTCCCGCGGTCGCGCAGCGCGAGCGTCGCCCGCGGGTCGGCCTCGGGCGTGTAGACCTCGGCCAGCATGATCACCGAGCGCGCCTCGGGCCAGAGCGCGTCGGGCGCGCCGCGCCAGCCGATCCGCTCCGCCATCCAGCGCATCTGCCCGTGCCAGCCCGCCGCCACGAAGGCGTGCAGCCGCCCGGCCGCCTCCGGGATCGCATCGGGCGCGCAGATGCCGCAGGCGGAGAAGCCCTCCTCGGCCGCCCGCGCCTTGAGCCGCAGGGCGACCTCCGCCGTCGCCGACCCGAGTGCGGCATCCGCCCGCACAGAGGGCTGCGGCACGCCCGCGGGGGGGCCGCATCGCGGCCGCCCCGGGGGGCGGGCGGCCGCAGCCCGGGCTCGGGGCCCGGGCGGGACGGCTCAGCCGGCGCGCTCTTGTCGGGCTGCCGTGGAGTGTGAGGATCGGTTGCAATCAAGGTCGACCTCTTGCGTACACCACGCGCAGGCGTTCGCGCACAAGCTTCAGAAGTCGAGGTCCGCATAATGCTGCGGCGGGGTGAAGCCCGGCACCAGGTCGGCGAGGATCGAGCGGAACGCCGGCCGCGACTTGATCTTCGCGTACCACTCGTGGAGGCCGGTGTTGCGGGTCCAGTCGACGTCGCGCACGTAGTCGAGGCAGGAGAGCTGCGCCGCGGCGGCGAAGTCGGCGATGGTCAGCATGTCGCCGGCGAGCCAGCGGCGGTGCTCCATCAGCCAGCCGATGTAGTCGAGGTGGTACTTGATGTTGCGGGTGCCGGCCTTGATCTTCTCGCTCTCCGGGTAGCCGGACTTGGCGAGCTTCTTGTTCACCCGCTCGTAGAGCAGGTTCGCCGTCACCTCGTTGTGGAACTTGTCGTCGAACCAGGCGGTCAGCCGCCGCGCCTCGGCGCGCAGCGCCGGGTCCCGCGGCAGCAGCGGCGGCTCGGGATTGGTCTCCTCGAGGTACTCGAAGATCGCGCTCGAGTTCGGCGAGCACCAGGCCGTCGATCTTCAGCACCGGCACCTGCCCCGCCGGGTTCATCCGGAGGAAATCCATCCGCCGCTCCCAGGTCCGCTCCTCGACGAGCTCCACCTCGATCTTCTTCTCCGCCAGCACCAGGCGGATCTTGCGGCAGAACGGCGACAGCGGCTGGTGATAGAGACGGCGCATTCGGGCCCCTTGTCTTGCTCGATGCCCTATCTATCCGCGCAATTCTGCGGTGATTTAAGCCGGGTGCGCTCAGCCGCCCCGGTGGTACGGCCCGCCGGCGAGGATCGTGGCGGCGCGGTAGAGCTGCTCGGCCAGCATCACCCGCACGAGGAGGTGGGGCCAGACCAGCTTTCCGAGCGAGACGACGTGGTCGGCGCCGCTGCGAAGGCCGGGGTCGAGCCCGTCCGCGCCGCCGATGGCGAAGGCGAAGTCGCGGCTGCCGGCATCGGCCGAGCGGCGCAGCATCGCCGCAAAGGCCGGGGAGTCGGGCTCCTGCCCGCGCTCGTCCAGCGCGGCGAGCACCGCGCCCTTCGGCACCGCGGCCGCGATCAGCGCTGCCTCGGCCGCCGGCCCGCCGCCGCGGCGGTCCTCGACCTCGACGACCCGCGCCGGCCCGAGCCCGAGCGCGCGCCCGGCGCGGTCGAAGCGCGCGAGGTAGTCGGCCACGAGCGCCGCCTCCGGGCCTGCCCTGAGGCGGCCCACCGCGACGATCGTCACCCGCAAGGCGCGGTCAGGCGGTCTCGGCGGCCCGGGGACGCGCGGGCTGCGGCTGCCACATCTTCTCGAGCTGGTAGAACTCGCGCACCTCGGGACGGAACACGTGGACGATCACGTCCCCGGCGTCGATCAGCACCCAGTCGCCGAGGTCCTTGCCCTCGGTCCGGGCGATCACGCCGATCTCGTGCTTCAGGCGATCGGCCAGCTTCTCGGAGATCGCCGCGACCTGCCGCGACGACCGCCCGGTGGCGATCACCATGTGATCGGCCATCTCGGACTTGCCTGCGAGCGGGATGGAGACGATGTCCTCGGCCTTGTCGTCCTCGAGCGAGGCGAGGATCACTGACAGCAGGTCGCTGCTGCCGGTGGCCCCCGGCAGGGTCGCGAAAGCGCCCGCGGGGGAGGCGGCCTGCGCCGCCGGGGTGTAGTGAGTCAGATCCGACTCCTCCGTAGCATCGCGCCGCTCCTGCCCGGCGCCGGCCCTCCGAATGTAGTGCAGAGGCGCCCGTCGCTCAAGGATTGACATGGTAAAGCGCGACCGTCCGCCTCCCCACGCGGGATCATCCGACTCTCGTCGACCGCGTTAACGAATCAATCCTGACCGTTTTAGGTGCCATATGGATTCCATATGGGTTCCATACGCGTTCCATATGGCACGGATCCCCGTAAACCTTTGACGTCGCTCACCGGATCAGAGCCGGCCGATCCGCTCGGTCAGGAGCTCGAAGAACGCCTCGTCGTCGACCTCGCGGATGAAGGTGGCGTTGCGCGGCCGGCCGGTGACGCCCCACCAGTCGACCACGGTCTGGCCCATCGTCAGGTCCGAGCCGGTCTCGACCTCGACGTTCACCTCCCGCCCGCCGTAGATCTCGGGGCTGAGCAGCCAGGCGATCACGTTCGGGTCGTGCAGCGGCCCGCCGTCGGTGCCGTACTTCTGCTCATCGAAGCGCTCGAAGAACTCCATCATCCGCGCCACCGCGGTGCCGACCGCGGTGCCGAACCCGTGGAACCGCCGCACCCGGTGCGCCCGCGTCAGGCATCGGTGGGTGACGTCGAGCGGATGCAGCACCACCGGCGCCCCGGCGTGCAGCACGGCCTGCGCCGCGTGCGGGTCGACGAAGATGTTGAACTCGGCCGAGGGCGTGGTGTTGCCGCCCTCCGACCAGGCGCCGCCCATGCCGACGATCCGGGCGACCCGCGGCACGATGTCCGGCGCCCGCGCGAAGGCCATCGCGACGTTGGTGAGCGGCCCGAGCGTGCAAAGCGTCACCGAGCCCGCCGGCTCGGCGCGCAGGGTCTCGATGATGAAGTCGACCGCATGGCCGTCGCGCGGCCTGAGGCTCGGGTCGGGCAGGTCCGGCCCGTCGATCCCGGACTTGCCGTGCACCTCCTCGGCGGTCACCGGATCGCGCACCAGCGGCCGGGCGGCGCCGACATGGACCGGCACCTCGGTCCGGCCGGCGAGCTCGAGAACGATGAGGACGTTGCGGGTGGTGAGCGCGAGCGGCACGTTGCCGGCGACCGAGCAGATGCCGAGCACCTCGATCTCGGGGCTCGCGAGCGCGAGCAGGATGGCGATCGCGTCGTCCTGGCCGGGGTCGGTGTCGATGATGATCCGGTGGGTCACGACCGCGCGCCGGCCTCTGCGGTTCACGCCATCGCGTGCTGGCCGCGGACGAGCTTCTCGTAGTCGCCGGCGATCGCCTTGGTCAGCTCGCCGACCTCGAAGCTGTACGGCCCGATCGCGCCGACCGGCGTGACCTCGGCGGCGGTGCCGGTCAGCCAGCACTGCTGGAAGTCCGCCATCTCGTGCGGCTCGATATGCCGCTCGATCACCCGGATGCCGCGCTCCTTGAGCATCTGCAGCACCGTCTGCCGGGTGATGCCGTTCAGGAAGCAGTCGGGCTCGGGGGTGTGCACCTCGCCGTCCTTGACGAAGAAGACGTTGGCCCCGGTCGCCTCGGCGACGTAGCCGCGGTAGTCCATCATGATCGCATCCGAGCAGCCCTTGGCCTCGGCCGCGTGCTTCGACATCGTGCAGATCATGTAGAGCCCGGCTGCCTTCGCCTGGCTCGGGATCGTCTCCGGGCTCGGCCGCTTCCACTTCGAGACGTCGAGCTTTGCGCCCTTCATCTTGGCGTCGCCGTAGTAGGCGCCCCACTCCCAGACCGCGATCGCCATGTGAATCGGGTTGCGCTGGCTCGAGACGCCCATGTCCTCGCCCGAGCCGCGCCAGATCAGCGCGCGGACATAAGCGTCGTCGAAGCCGCTCGCCTTCAGCGTCTCGGCCTTGGCCGTCTCGATGGCGTCGACGTCGTAGGGCCGCGGCATGTCGAGCAGGTCGCAGGAACTGAGCAGCCGCTCGCTGTGCGCCCGGCTCTTGAAGATCTTACCGCCGTAGGCGCGCTCGCCCTCGAACACCGAGCTCGCGTAATGCAGCGCATGGGTCAGCACGTGGACCTTGGCCTCGCGCCAGGGCACGACGGCGCCGTCCATCCAGATCACCCCGTCCCGATCGTCGTATGCGCCAGCCATGACCGTTCCCCATTTCGATAGCGATGTTGCGCCGCCGTCGCGCTTCGCGACCATTTGTTGCGCAGGATCGCCGCCGGGCTAGCATTTGACGCTTGGAATGTCAACATGCCTGACATAAACTGTGACCAGCAAGGCAGAGGACGGACAATGAACCAGGGCGGCTACTCGACCAACCCGACCCGCAGCGAGCAGCTCCTCTTCCTCACCGACGATCAGCTTCGCCAGGGCATCGAGCTGATGTTCTTCGCCTATCGCGGCTTCACCGCCGACCCCGACCGCATCCTCGAGGAGCGGTCGTACGGGCGGGCGCACCACCGGGCGATCCACTTCATCAACCGCCGCCCGGGGCTGACGGTCAACGAGCTGCTCGAGTTCCTCGGGGTGACCAAACAGAGCCTGAACCGGGTGCTGCGCCAGCTCGTCGACGACGGCCTGGTCGAGAGTCGCGTCGGCCTCGCGGACCGCCGCCACCGCAATTTGCACCTGACCGCGGCCGGCCAGGCCTTCGAGCAGGAGCTCTCGGCGGCGCAGCGGCGGCGGATGCGCGCCGCATTCTCGACCGCGGGGCCGGAGGCGGTGCACGGCTTTCGCAAGGTGCTCGAGCAGATGATCGATCCCGAGCTGCGCGAGCGGGTGCTCGGCTGGCTCGAGGGCGGGCGACCATGAACGACGCGCCTCCGGCGCATGTCCTCGTCGTCGACGACGACGCCCGGCTGCGTGCGCTCCTGCAGAAGTTCCTCACCCGCAACGGCTTCCTCGTGACCACCGCGCGCGACGCCCGCCACGCCCGCAACCTGCTCGAGGGACTCGAGTTCGACCTGATGGTGCTCGACGTGATGATGCCGGGCGAGGACGGGCTGCAGCTGACCGCAAGCCTGCGCGAGACGATGACGACGCCGATCCTGGTGCTGACGGCGCGCGGCGACGCCGACGACCGCATCCTCGGGCTCGAGGCCGGCGCCGACGACTACCTCGCCAAGCCCTTCGAGCCGCGCGAGCTCCTGCTGCGCATCAACGCGATCCTGCGCCGGGTCCCGAAGCCGCAGCCGAGGGCAGAGCCGCCGAAGACGCTGCACCTCGGCGGCGTGCGCTACGACATGAACCGCGGCGAGCTCTGGCGCGGCCGCGACCTGATCCGCCTGACCGCGACCGAGGCGATGCTGATGCGCATCTTCGCCGCCCGTGCCCACGAGCCGGTCACCCGCCAGCAGCTGGTCGAGGACCTCGGCGGCGGCGTCGCCGAGGCGCAGGAGCGCGCCGTCGACGTCCAGATCACCCGCCTGCGCCGCAAGATCGAGGACGACCCGCGCGCGCCGCGCTACCTGCAGACCGTCCGCGGCTCCGGCTACATGCTGGCGCCGGACTGACTGGCCGGCACCTCCCGCCATTCGAGAGCCCCCGACGCCTTGCTTGCCCCCGCCGCGGTTCCGTCTAGGATCACCGCGCGGGGCAGGCGGAGGGGAAGGCGTGGGAAGCGACTACAGGCGGGTGGACGACTACCTGGCGGGACTCCTCGTCGGGGAGGATCCCGCCCTCGACGCCGCCCTGGCCGCCAACGCGGCGGCCAGGCTGCCCTCGATCGACGTGTCGCCGCTGCAGGGCAAGCTGCTGCACCTCCTTGCCCGGATGGCGGGCGCGCGGCGTATCCTCGAGATCGGCACCCTCGGCGGCTACTCGACGATCTGGCTGGCGCGGGCGCTGCCCGAGGGCGGGCGGCTCGTCAGTCTCGAGGCGGCGCTGGCGCACGCCGAGGTCGCGCGTGCCAACATCGCCCATGCCGGGCTCGCGGAGCGCGTGGAGGTGATCGTCGGGCCGGCGCTCGAGACGCTGCCCGACCTTCGCGGGCCGTTTGACATGGTCTTCATCGACGCCGACAAGCGCGCCAACCCTGACTACCTCGGCTGGGCGCTCAGACTGTCGCGGCCGGGCACCGTCATCGTCTGCGATAACGTGGTGCGCGACGGCGCGATCGCCGACGCGGCGAGCACGGATCCCGGCGTCGTCGGGACGCGGCGGTTCTTCGATCTGCTGGCGAGCGACCCGCGCCTCGCCGGCACCGCGATCCAGACCGTCGGGTCGAAGGGTTGGGACGGCTTCGCGCTCGCGATCGTCGGCGACACCGTCGCCGGCTGATCGATTGCACTGCCCCGCAGCGGAGATTGGCCGAGGCCGGCCGGTCAGGCGGCGGACACGCCGTAGCGGGCGAGGAAGGTGCGCACCGCTTCGTCGGCATTGCGGGCGATTTCGGCCTCGCTCGGGCAGGCGGCGCCGAGCAGCGCCCGCAGGAACAACCCCGACTTGCACAGCGCCGCGAACTGGTCGGCGGCCGTCTCGGGATCGTCGATCCTGAGCTCGCCGCGGGCGCCGGCGGCGGCGAAGAACTCGATCAGTTGGGCCCGGGCGCGGGCCGGGCCGGAGGCGTGGAACGCGGCGCCGAGCTCGGGGAAGCGGCCGGCCTCGGCGATACAGACGCGGAACATCTCCTGGGCGCCCGCCGAGAACAGGAAGTTGGCGAAGCTGATCGCCATGCGGCGGAGCGCCGCCTCGACCGGCTCGCCCGGATCCTCGCCGCCCATCACCTCGCCCTGGCGGCTGCACTGGCTCTGCATCACCGCCGCGAAGAGCTGCCGCTTGTCGGGGAAGTAGCTGTAGAGCGTCGCCTTGGAAGTCCCGGCCGCCCGGGCGATCTCGTCGACGCTCGCGCCCTCGTAGCCATGCTCCATGAAGACCTTCCGGGCGCCCTCGAGCACCTGGGCGCATTTCGGGCTGCGCCTTGCGGCGGCCTCCGCGTCGCTCACTCCGTTCCTCCTCCTCATGGCTGCCGCTCCGGGCAGTTCCACCTGGAAACGGTACCGTTCAGTTCAACCAGGTGCAAGGTTCGTCGGTGAGGAGGGGAGAAAGAGGGGACGTCGCCGTCCCCTCGTCTTGGCGCCGAGGCTCAATTCGTGTTGTCCCGGTCCGCCTTCAGATAGGCGAGCTCGCCCAGGGTGAGCTTGCCGCATTCGTCGCCCTTCAGTCCGACGCTCAGTTCGAGCTGCGAGCAGACCGGTGCCCCGCCGCTCGCCGCATATGGGTCGTAGCTCGGCTGCGTGCGGCTGGCCGACTGCGCGAAGGCCGCCGGGGCGAGGAGGGCCGCGAGAATGGCCGCGGTGGCGGAGCGGATGACAAATGACTTCTGCATGAGGTGTCTCCGGGCTGCACGAACTGAACCGTTCAGTTCATGTTCCCGAGTATTAAACTGAACGGTTCAGTCGTCAATCGGAATGTAGCGCCGGCCGTCAAAAATCGAGACGGCGGCGCAGCCGCTCACGGCTTGCGCGGTGCGCCCGGTCGTGGTTTATCCGGCGCGTGTCCTGGAGGAGGGTCGCGGATGCAAAAGTTCGACAAGCTCACCGGCGTGGCGGCCCCGATGCCGCTGATCAACGTCGACACCGACATGATCATCCCCAAGCAGTTCCTGAAGACGATCCAGCGCTCCGGGCTCGGCAAGAACCTGTTCGACGAGATGCGCTATGACCAGGACGGCAACGAGATCGAAGACTTCGTCCTCAACCAGCCGGCCTATCGCAACGCGCAGATCCTGGTCGCCGGCGAGAACTTCGGCTGCGGCTCCTCGCGCGAGCACGCGCCCTGGGCGCTGCTCGACTTCGGCATCCGCTGCGTGGTCGCGCCGAGCTTCGCCGACATCTTCTTCAACAACTGCTTCAAGAACGGCATCCTGCCGATCGTGCTGCCGCAGGAGGACGTCGACAAGCTGATGGACGACGCCGAGCGCGGCGCCAACGCGGTGGTGACGATCGACCTCGAGAACCAGGTGATCACCGGTCCCGACGGCGGGCGGGTCAGCTTCGAGGTCGACGCGTTCCGCAAGCACTGCCTGCTGAACGGCCTCGACGACATCGGGCTGACGCTCGAGAAGGCCGAGGCGATCGACAGCTTCGAGGCAGCGATGCACGCCCGGCAGCCCTGGCAGGCGCCCGCCTGAGGCGCCCCGCGTCGCGAGGCCGCGGGCTTAACGACCGCTTAACCACCCGCGCGAATGCTCGGAGCCGTGCTCGGCCCGGCTCTCGAATCCGCCCTCCTCGCGTTCCTCCTCGCCTCGGCCGCGGCGGCCGACACGGTGCGGGTCGCCACCTTCGACGTCGGCCTGACGCGCGACGGCGCCGGGGTGCTCCTGCGTGACCTGGCCGACCCCGACCCGACGACGGCCGCCATCGCGACGGTGATCCGCGCCGTCCGTCCGGACGTCCTGCTCCTCACCGGCTTCGACACCGACCTGCGCGGCCGCGCGCTCGCCGCCTTCGCCGCGCTGCTCGATGCGGGGCCGGACGGCATCGACTACCCGCACAGCTTCAATGCCCCGGTCAACGCCGGCGAACCCTCTGGCCACGACCTCGACGGCGACGGGCGGACGATGGGCTCGAACGACGGCTTCGGCTGGGGCAAGTTCCCCGGCCACGGCGGCATGGCGATCCTGTCGCGGCTGCCGATCGACACCGCGGGCGCGCGGACCTTCCGTCTGTTGCGCTGGGCCGACCTGCCGGGCGCCGAACTGCCGGTGCGCACCGACGGCACGCCGTTCCCCGACGCGGCGGCGCAGGCGGCGCTCCGGCTGTCGTCGCGCTCGCACTGGGACGTGCCGGTGCTGGCGGGCGCCACCCGGCTGCACCTCCTCGCGGCCAGCCCGACGCCGCCGCTCTTCGACGGCGCCGAGGGCTTCAACCGCCTGCGCAACCGCGACGAGCTCCGGCTCTGGTCCGCCTACCTCGACGGCGCCGCGCTCCGTGACGATGCGGGCCGCGAGGCGTCCCTGTCCGCCGGGCCACTGGTGCTCCTCGGCAACCTCAACCTCGATCCCTTCGACGGCGCCGGCGCGCGCGAGGCGATCGCCGGCCTCCTCGCGCACCCACGCCTGCAGGACCCGCGCCCGACGAGCCGCGGCGGCGCGGCGGCCGGACCGGAGGGTGTCAACGGCGGCCATGACGGCGACCCGGCGCTCGACACCGCCGACTGGCGCGACGATGGCGAGGGGCCGGGCAACTTGCGGGTCGACTACGTGCTGCCCTCCGCCGATCTCGAGGTGACGGCGGCCGGCGTCTTCTGGCCCGCCGCGGGCGAGCCGCTGGCCGACGCGGCGGCGACGGCCTCGGCGCATCGGCTGGTCTGGGTCGACCTCGTCCTGCCATGATCGGGGTCGGCCGACGCTTGACTCCGAGGCGATCATCTCCAAATCTCATCGTATGAAACGAACCATGACAATGTGGCGGCGCGCTCCCTCCCGGAGTTGCCGCATCGCGGGCAACTAGCCCCGGCCGCAGCGGTTCGTCCGCCCCGGTCCGGGGCGAGGGTTTCCCACATCACGCAGACCTTCCGGCGCCGGGCTCGTCTCGCCCGCGCCGGTTCATGAACCAGCACGTTCCTGGAGGAAAACATGACCCACCACACGCATTCGTCCGACATCGTCATCAGGGACATCGACGAGGATCGCCTCGCCCGGCTCGCCGCCGTCATGCTCGAAAAGAAGCCGGAGCTGGCGGAGGAGCTGCTCGGCGAGCTCGCCCGCGCACGGATCGCGAGCGCCGCGGAGCTGCCGGCCGACACCGTGCAGATGGGCTCGACGCTGACCTACGAGGCCGACGGCCAGCGCCGGCGGGTGACCCTCGTCTACCCGCAGGAGGCCGACATCGCCGCCGGCCGCATCTCGGTGCTGACGCCGATCGGCACCGCGCTCATCGGCCTCGCCGAGGGCCAGTCGATCGACTGGACCTCCCGCGACGGCCGGCGCCAGCGGCTGACCGTCGTGGCGGTGGAAAGGAGCTGATCGCTCGCCACGAGCGGAGGCCGAACGACCGCGGCCGGCCCGCTTGACCCACCGGGGCGGAGCCGCTACCGCAGGCCAGCCTGCTCCAGCCCCGCGAGGAATTCTCATGGCCGCCCCGACCCTGCTCATCCTTCCCGGCGACGGGATCGGCCCGGAAGTCATGGCCGAGGTGCGCAAGGTCATCGCCTGGTTCGGCCGCCACGGCCGTCCGTTCGAGATCGACGAAGACCTGGTCGGCGGCTGCGCCTACGACGCGCACGGCGTACCGCTGACCGACGCGACCATGGCGAAGGCGCAGGCCGCCGACGCGGTGCTGCTCGGCGCGGTCGGCGGCCCGAAATACGACGACCTCGCTTTCTCGGTGAAGCCGGAGCGCGGGCTCCTGCGTCTGCGCAAGGAAATGGACCTCTACGCCAACCTGCGTCCGGCGCAGTGCTTCGACGCACTCGCCGACTTCTCCTCGCTGAAGCGCGAGGTGATCGCCGGCCTCGACATCCTGATCGTGCGCGAGCTCACCTCCGGCGTCTACTTCGGCGAGCCGCGCGGCATCGTCACCGAGGGCAACCAGCGCGTCGGCATCAACACCCAGCGCTACACCGAAGGCGAGATCGCCCGCGTCGCGCGCTCCGCCTTCGATCTGGCGCGGCGCCGGGCGAACCGGGTCTGCTCGATGGAAAAGGCCAACGTGATGGAATTGGGCGTGCTCTGGCGCCAGGTCGTCACCGAGGTGCACGCCGCCGAGTACAAGGACGTCGAGCTCTCGCACATGTACGCCGACGCCGGGGCGATGCAGCTCACCCGCTGGCCGAAGCAGTTCGACGTCATCGTCACCGACAACCTCTTCGGCGACCTGCTCTCCGACCTCGCGGCCATGCTCACGGGCTCGCTCGGCATGCTGCCCTCGGCTTCGCTCGGCGCGCCGATGGCGAACGGCCGGCCGAAGGCGCTCTACGAGCCGGTGCACGGCTCGGCGCCCGATATCGCCGGCCGGGCCAAGGCCAACCCGATCGCCTGCATCCTCTCCTTCGCGATGGCGCTGCGCTACTCGTTCGACGCCGGCGACGAGGCGGCGCGGCTCGAGGCGGCGGTCGAGACGGTGCTCGCCGACGGCCTGCGCACCGCCGACCTCCTCGGGCCGGAGGGCGGCAAGGCGGTCTCGACGGCCGAGATGGGCGACGCGATCGTCGCGGCGCTCGACGCTCGTTGACTTGCGACTCGAGTCACTGTACATAATCGCCAGGCGGAGCGCGCTTGCTTGATCGACCCAACCCGGTTCAAGAACAAAGAGCTGCGGAAGCTCTTCGCCGGGCAACCGAGCAAAATCGACGCACGATGGCGGCGGAAGATCGAGCGCGCGCTCGCTCAGATGAACGTCATCGTATCGCCGACCGAGCTCGCGCATCTGAGGTGTCACGAGCTGTCGGGGCCTCGAAAGGGCTGCTACGCGCTACATATATCGCCGAACTGGCGACTTACGTTTCGTTGGGACGCGCAAGGTCCTTACGAGATCGATCTGGAGGACTATCATGGCTCATAGCGAGACCGGGCTCGGTTTCCGGCCTCCGCATCCCGGGGAAGTCCTCAAGCAGGATGTTCTCCCGGAGCTTGGAATGACGGTCGGGCAGCTGGCCGCGCATCTTGGTGTCACGCGTGCCACTCTGTCCGACCTCCTGAATGAGCGGAAGGATGTCAGTCACACCATGGCAATTCGGTTGGGCAAGGCGTTTCAGAATGGCACCAGGTTCTGGCTCGGTCTTCAGCTCCAGTATGATCTCTGGAAGCTTGAGGAGGAGGAGGTGTTTCGGGTGGAGGTTGCCCCGCTACCGCTGCCGAATGGTGAGGCGGCCTGAGATCATCGGACCGAGCGGCGTGCTGTGAATCGACCCTGTGCTGTTCGGACTGTAGCAGGCACGCTGCAGGCCGACGCCTGACCGGACCGCGGCGGTGAGCGCCAACCTCCGCGGAGCGCTGCTGGCGCTCGTGGCCTTCGGGGTCTACTCGACGCACGACGTCGTGGTGAAGACGCTCGGCGGGTCCTATTCGCCGATGCAGATCGTCTTCTTCGCCAACCTTCTCGGCTTTCCCGTGGTGACGGTCATGCTGATGCGCGACCGCGCCGAGGGGAACCTCATTCCGCGCCATCCGTGGTGGACGGCGCTGCGCACCGTGGCGGCGTTGCTCTCGACGACGCTCGTCTTCTACGCGTTCTCGGTGCTGCCGATGGCGCAGACCTACGCGCTGATCTTCGCAGCACCCCTCCTCATCACCATCCTCGCGGTACCGATGCTCGGCGAGACCGTCGGCTGGCGGCGTTCGCTCGCAGTCGCGGTCGGGCTCCTGGGCGTCATCGTGGTGCTGCGTCCGGGGGGCACCGACCTCACGCTCGGCCACGCGGCGGCGCTCTGCGCGGCGGTGTTCTCGGCGGTGGGCGCCGTCATCATGCGCAAGATCGGGCAGGACGAGCGCAGCGCGGTCATGCTGCTCTACCCGATGATGGCGAACTTCCTCGTGATGGCCTGCGTGCTGCCCTTCGTCTACAAGCCGATGGCCGGGCTCGACTTCGGCGGCGTCGGCCTGATGGCGGTGCTGGGCTTCGTCGGCGGGCTCTGCATCATCGCCGCCTACCGTATCGGGCGGGCGGTGGTGGTGGCGCCTATGCAGTACTCGCAGATTCTCTGGGCGGTGGTTTACGGCTATGTCTTCTTCGGCGAGATTCCCGATGCCGCGACCGCGCTGGGGGCGGCGATCATCATCCTGAGCGGCATCTACATCGTCTTCCGCGAGGACACCGTCGACGTCTCGAGGACCCGGCCGGTGCTGCGGACCAGGACCCGGTTCGTCTCCGGCACCTATCCGCGCGTCGAGGCGCTGCGCAACCTGATCCGCCGGGTTGGCAACGGAGGGACGGTGCCGGAGAAGCGGGCGGCGGACGCCGAATCCGGCTGAGGGTCAAAGGTTTACGGCGATCCGTGCTGTATGGAACACGTATGGAAGGCGTATGGAATGCGTATGGCTAGCAAAACAGTCGGGATTGATCGTTAACGCTGGCTGGCGCTGACCACCTGGCCGTCGGACCCCGCGAGGAGCGCGCGCACCATGTCGATGAGCGGGCCGGAACCGAAGGGCTTGCGAAGCAGCGGCGCGTCGCGAAAGCCGTCGGGCAGCGCCTGCCGCCCGTAGCCGCTCACGAAACCGAACGGGATGCCGCGGCGGGTCAGCTCGGCCGCGAGCTCGCCGACCGGCCGGCCGGCGAGGTTGGCATCGAGCAGCGCGCAGTCGGGCGCCGCCGCCGCCAGCAGCCGGCGCGCCGTCTCCAGATCGGGCGCCGGGCCGATGACCTCGCACCCCGCGGCCACGAGCCTGTCCTCGATGTCCAGCGCGATCAGCGGCTCGTCCTCGACGACGAGCACCTGCCGCCCGGCCACGCCGTCTTCCGCGGCCGCCGGCGGCGCGGCAATGCCGACCGGGACGGCTCGGAACAGGTCCGAAAGCGCGTCGTCGGGCAGCGGCAGCCGGATGTCGCAGGCGAGCCCGTCGGGGAGATAGCGGATCCGGGTTTCGCCGCCGTTCGCCAGCAGCGCGCGCTCGATCAGGAGCGTGCCGAACCCTGGCGCAGCCCGCCGGCCGAGCGCGGCAACGCCGCTCTCCCCCCACGCGATGCGGAGATCGCGCCGCTTCCCCGCGGCGACGGTCCAGTCGACCGACAGCCGTCCGGCCGGCTGCGACAGCGCCCCGTAGCGGCGGGCATTGCTCGCGAGCTCGTGCAGCACCAGCGCCATCTGCACCGCCGTGTGCGAGTCGAGCGCAGCCGGCGGACCCGACCAGCGCAGGCGCGCATCCCCGGTGCCGGCGTCGACCAGCTCGCGGACGAGATCGGCGAGCTCCACCCGCTGCATGTCGCCCTGCACGAGCAGGTCGTGCAGGCGTGCGAGCGCCTGGACGCGGCCGATGAAGCTCTCGGCAAAGGTCTCGGGACTCGGCCTCCCCCGCAGCGACTGCCCGGCGATCGCCTGGAGCGTCGCCAGCGTGTTCCTCACCCGATGGTTGAGTTCGTCGACCAGCACCCGCTGCAGCTCCTCGCTGCGCTTGCGCTCGCTGACGTCGCGGGCGACCTTGGAGGCGCCGACCACCTCGCCGGCGCCGTTGCGGATCGGCGACACCGTCAGCGAGATAAACAGCCGCCGGCCATCCTTCGCCACCCGCACGGTGTCGAAATGATCGACCCGCTCGCCCCGGCGCAGCTGCGCCAGGATGCCCTCCTCCTCGTGCCGGAGCTCGGGCGGGATGATCCGCAGGATCGGCTGCCCGATCATCTCTTCCGGCGCGTAGCCGAAGATGCGGCTGGCGCCGGCGTTCCACGACGTCACCACGCCCTCGAGCGTCTTGCTGATGATCGCGTCGTCGGACGAGGCGACGATTGCGGCCAGCCGCGCCAGGTCGATCTCCGCCTTGGTGCGGTCGGTCACCTCGACGAGCGCGTTCACCGCCCCGGTGACGGCGCCCGCCGCGTCGCGCACCAGCGAGGGAAACGGCAGGAACCTGATCCGCCGGCCGTCGGGCCGCTCGGCGATCGCCTCGGCGCCGGCGACCGGCTGGCCGCTGCGCAGCGTGAGCGCCATCGGGCATTCGTCGTGCGCCATCGGCCGGCCGTCCGGCCAATGGAGCCGCCAGGAGCCGCACCAGCGCGCCGCGCCGAGCTCCGGTCGCTGCCCCCAGAGCTCGGCGGCGGCTTCGTTGTAGAAGGTGATGCGGCCCTCGGCATCGGTCGCATAGACGGCGATCGGCAGGTTCCGCAGGATCTCGGCTTCACGCAGCATGACCGCACCCGAACGCCCGCCGTGCGATCCGGTTCCCGGCACTCCGACGACGCTGTCGCTTTGTGGCGCCGCTGCCACGTACCCGTGGCCCGGGCGGCCGACGGCTCGGGCGGGCAATCGTCGCGACAACCGGCATGCTCGCTCCATGGATTCATACGGTTCCAGCATCCACGATGAAACGTGGTGCAGGCCCGACGCCTGCTATTTTCTAGCTTACTTGCGGGTGTATTTGCAATTACGCGCGATCGGCGCCAGGAAAGCGGCTACGTACCGTACGGTCCGGCGTTTTGCTCCACTCGGCTTGGCGCACCCCGCCCCGGGGCCCGGCCATCGATAGCCCGTTGCGCTGGCCCGGCAACCGCATTAAACAGCGGGCCGGTGTCGGAGTGTAGCGCAGCCTGGTAGCGCACCTGCTTCGGGAGCAGGGGGTCGGAGGTTCGAATCCTCTCACTCCGACCAGATATCTCGCGAGCAGGCCCGGTGACGCGACCGGGAACCGCGGCGGTTCCCGGGGGGGAAGAAGCCAGCCGATGTCGCCGCCGACCGAGCCCTCCGAGACCCCCTGGCTCTCCGTCGTCGTGCCTCTCAAGAACGAGGCCGAGAACCTCGCGTTCGTGACCGAGGGCATCGCGGCCGCCTGCGCCGCCTTCGCCCCCTACGAGATCGTCTATGTCGACGACGGCTCGACCGACGAGACCGCCGCCAAGGTCCTCGAGCTCGAGGCGCGCTTCCCGATGCTGCGCCTGGTCCGGCACGCGACGAGCGCCGGCCAGTCGGCCGCGATCCACAGCGGCATCACGCTGGCGCGGGGCGCGGTGATCTGCACCCTCGACGGCGACGGCCAGAACCCGCCGTCCGAGATTCCGAAGCTCCTCGCCCGCCTCGACGGCCGGCGCTTCCCCGACAACGTCGCGCTCGTCGCCGGCCAGCGGGTCGGGCGCCAGGACACCGCGTCGAAGCGGCTGGCCTCTCGGGCCGCCAACTCGATCCGCGCGCACCTGCTCAAGGACGGCACGCGCGACACCGGCTGCGGCCTGAAGCTGATCCGCCGCGACGTCTTCCTCGGCCTGCCCTATTTCGACCACATGCACCGCTACCTGCCGGCGCTGGTCGCCCGCGACGGCTGGACGACGCTGCACGTCGACGTCGCGCACGCGCCCCGCCACGCCGGCCGCTCGAACTACGCGAACCTCGGGCGGGCGGTGGTCGGCGTCTATGACCTCGTCGGCGTGATGTGGCTGATCAGGCGGCGCAAGAAGGCGCGCGGCGTCGAAGTGGTTCCCGCGGCAACGGAGGTCTGACGGTGGAGACGCTCTTCGGGATCTTCCGGGTCGACCACTGGGGCGAGTTCTGGTGGGTCATGGTCGGCTTCGCCGGGCAGGCGCTGTTCTCGATGCGGTTCCTGATCCAGTGGATCATGTCCGAGCGCGCCCGCCAGTCGGTGATGCCGATCGCGTTCTGGTACTTCTCGCTGGCGGGAGGCGTGGTGCTGCTCTCCTACGCCATCTACCGGCGCGACCCGGTCTTCATGCTCGGCCAGTCGATGGGCCTCATCGTCTATGGCCGCAACCTCTGGCTGATCCATGCCGCCAAGCGCCCGGTCTGAGGCGCGGGCCTTCGCGCTCGGGCTTGCCGGCATCGCGCTCGTCACCCTCTGGCGGGTGGCGCTCTTGCCCCTCGTCAGCGCCGACCTCTTCGTCGACGATGCCCAGTACTGGTTCTGGGGGCAGGAGCTCGCCTGGGGCTACTACTCGAAGCCGCCGCTGATCGGCTGGATCCTGCGCGCCTCGACCGAGATCGGCTCCGATGCGCCATTCTGGATCCGGCTGCCGATGCCGCTGATCCACGCGGCGACGGCGGTGGTCGTCGCCTTCGTCGCCCGGCGGCTCTACGGCGGGCGCATCGGCGGGCTCGCCGGCTTCGCCTTTGCAGGCCTCCCCGGCGTCGCGCTCAGCAGCCTCCTCGTCTCGACCGACGTGCCGATGCTCTTCTGCTTCGCCTTGGCGCTCCTCGCCCAGCTCCACCTCGCCGAGCGCCGCTCGCTCGCCTGGGCGCTCGTGCTCGGGGCGGCGGTGGGGGTCGGGCTCCTCGCCAAGTACGCGATGATCTACTTCCCGCTCGCCGCGGCGCTGGCCGCGCTGGTCGTGCCGTCGGCGCGGATCGCCTGGCGCGACGCCGCGGTCGCCGCCGCCGTCGCGCTGGCGCTCATCGCGCCGAACCTCGTCTGGAATGCCGCGAACGACTTCGCGACCGTGCAGCACACCGCCTCGAACGCCGGCTGGCAGGGACTGCGGCTCGACCTCGTGGGGCTCGCCGGGTTCCTCGCCGGGCAGTTCGGCATGTCGGGGCCGGTCTTCTTCGCCGCCTACCTGGCTGCGGTCGCCCGGCCCGGGGCCGATCCGACGCGGCGCTACCTGGCCGTGATGTCGCTGCCGGTCTTCGCGATCGTCTCGGTCCAGGCGCTGATCTCCGGGGCCAACGCCAACTGGGCGGCCGCCGGGCATCTCGCGGCGCTGGTGCTGGCGGTCGCGGTTCTGGAGGGTCGCCCGCGCTGGCTCGCGATCGGGCTCGCGATCAACCTCGCGTTGACCGCGGCGCTGCCGGTCGCCGCCGTCTACGCCGACCGGTGGAGGATCGGCTCGGGCAACCTGGTGCTGGCGCGCTACGTCGGGCAGAGCGACCTCAGCCGGCGGGCGGCCGAGGTGGCGCGGACCGAGGGGCTCGACACGCTGGTCAGCGACAACCGGGCGACGCTCGCCGACTTCTTCTACACGCTGCGCGGCTCCGGGCTTTCGATCTACGCCGAGCCGGAAGCGGGCTTCCCGCCGCACCACTACGCGCAGAAGCATCCGCTGCCCCCCGGCCCCGGCGAGGTGCTCTACATCACCCGCGCCGCCGACGGCCCGGTCTGCCGAACCGATGGCGTGACCCCGGAGCAGGTGGCGAGCTGGCGGCCGGAGCTCGGCTTCATCACCAGCGAGGTCCACGCGTTCCGGGTGCCGCGCCGTTGCTGGTTCCCCGACGGCGGCTAGGTCGCATCGGCGCGAGTCCGGTCGAAGGTGGTTCGCGGTACACTTGGATGCGACTTATCACTGGCGAATCGAAGGGGAGCGATCGGCTGATGCACAAGCACATTCTCGCGGCGGTGCTTGGCGCCGTCTGCTTCGTGGTCCCTGCCGCAGCGCAGGAGGCGATGACCTGGCCGGAGCCTGCCACCCCGTCGGTCCTGCCGCGGCCCGACTTCCATTTCCCCGGCAACGTCGGCCGCACCATCCTTGAGTCCGACCCGGCGCAATTCCCGCAGCCGGTCGCGGCGCCGGAAGGGGCGCCGAACGTCGTGCTGATCCTGCTCGACGACGCGGGGTTCGGGCAGTTCGCGACCTTCGGCGGCGGCGTGCGCTCGCCGACGATGGACGCGCTGGCCGAGGAGGGGCTGCGCTACAACCGCTTCCACACCACCGCGCTCTGCTCGCCGACCCGCGCGGCGCTGATCACCGGGCGCAACCACCACTCGGCGGCGACCGCCACCATCGCCGAGGCGGCGACCGGGTACGACGGCTACACGACGATCCTGCCGCGCGCGACCGGCACCATCGGCGAGGTGCTGCGCCAGAACGGCTACATGACCGCCTGGATCGGCAAGAACCACAACACGCCGACCTGGGAGGCAAGCGCGGCCGGGCCGTTCGACCGCTGGGCCAACGGCCTGGGGTTCGACTATTTCTACGGCTTCAACGCCGGCGACATGAACCACTACAATCCGATCCTTTGGGAGAACCGGAACCTCGTGCCGGCCTCCGATCGATCCGGACTACTACCTGACGACGGATCTGGCCGACCGCGCGATCGCCTGGGTGCGCCGGGTCAGGACCATCTCCCCGGACCGGCCGTTCTTCCTCTACGTCGCGCCGGGCGCCACCCATTCGCCGCACCAGGTGCCGGAGCAGTGGATCGAGCCCTACGAGGGCAAGTTCGACATGGGCTGGGACGCCTACCGCGAGCAGACGCTGGCGCGCCAGAAGGAGCTCGGGGTCGTGCCGGAGAACACGGAGCTCACCGAGCGCTCTGCGGGCCTGCCGGCCTGGGACACGCTCCACCCCGATCAGAAGCGGCTCTACGCCCGGATGATGGAGGTCTTCGCGGGCTACGCCGCCAACGTCGACCACGAGATGGGGCGGATCATCGAAGCGGTGCAGGCGCTGCCCGGCGCCGAGAACACCATCTTCATCTACATCGCCGGCGACAACGGCTCGAGCGCCGAGGGCGGCATCGAAGGCTCGGTCAACGAGAACCTGTTCTTCAACGGCTTCCCCGAGACCTGGCAGGAGAACCTCGAGGTCATCGACGAGCTCGGCGGCCCGAGGCACTTCAACCACTTCCCCTCGGCCTGGGCGCACGCGATGGACACGCCCTTCCAGTGGACCAAGCAGATCGCCAGCCACTTCGGCGGCACCCGCAACCCGATGATCGTGTCCTGGCCGGCGCGGATCGCGGACGCGGGCGGCGTACGCACGCAGTTCCTGCACACCATCGACATCGTGCCGACGCTCTACGAGGTGATCGGGATCACTCCGCCGGAGACCCTGAACGGCGTCACCCAGAAGCCGATCGAGGGCATCAGCTTCGCCTATTCCTTCGACGACGCCACGGCTCCTGGCCGCCGCACAACGCAGTATTTCGAGATGGGCGGCGTGCGGGGCATCTACCACGACGGCTGGATGGCCTCGGCCATCGCTTTCGCGCCCTGGCAGCCGATCCGCACCGGCTTCGACCTCGATGCGCAGGAAGTGGGAGCTCTACAACATCGACGGGGACTTCTCCCAGGCGCACGACCTCGCGGCCGAGGAGCCGGAGCGGCTGCGACAGATGCAGGACCTCTGGTGGGCCGAGGCGGCGCGCCACAACGTGCTGCCGGTCGACTGGCGCGGCGTCGAGCGGCTGAACTCCGAGGCGATGGGCCGGCCGAGCCTTGCCGGAGACGGCACGACGTTCACGTACTTTCCCGGCCAGGTGGCGCTGCCGAGCGACGCGGCGCCGCGCATCCTCAACCGGTCGTGGACGCTGACCGCCGACATCGAGGTCCCGGAGGCCGGCGCCGAGGGCATGATCGTGACCCACGGCGGGCTGGTCGGCGGCTACGGCCTCTACCTGCGCGACGGCCGGCCGACCTTCGTCTACAACTACCTCGCGCTCGACCGGCCGACGATCGCCGGCGCGGATCCGCTTCCGGCCGGCAAGGTGAAGCTCGAGGTCGACTTCGCCTATCACGGGGCGGAAGGCGAGGTCGGCGCCGGAGCGACGGTGACGCTGAAGGTCAACGGCGCCGAGGTGGCGAAGGGCGAACTGGAGAAGACCATCCCGATCCAGATCTCGCTCGGCGAGGGGCTCGATGTCGGCATGGACGTCGGCTCCGCGGTGGATTTCACCTATCAGCCGCCGTTCCCGTTCTCCGGTTCGATCGAAAGCGTGACCGTCGCCATGAGGTAAGCGCACACCGACCGACCGCGGCGGCTGCACTTGCCGCCGCGTCGCGTTGTGCGTAGAGGAGCGGCGCGCGGGCGCCCGCCCCGCGTCTTTCCGTTCCCCGGTGACCCATGGCCGTCCATGTCCGGCATCCGATCCTGCTCGCCGCCGCGCCGAGGCAGCCGGGCGCCTGGACCTTCAGCCTGCTCTTCTTCCTCGAGTCGGTGGCGCGGGCCTCGCTCGTCACCGTGCTGCCGCTGTCCGCCTACGCGCTCTTCGGCAGCAAGGAGACGGTCAGCCTCGCCTACACCGCGGTCTCGCTGGTCGCCCTCGGCTTCACCTTCGCGATCCCGATGCTGGTCCGTCGGCTGAGCCGGCGCTGGGCCTACACCCTCGGCTGCGCGCTCCTCGGCCTCTACGCCGTGCTGCTGGCGCTCGACGTCCCGCCGGCGCTGGTCCTCGGCATGCTCTGCCGGACCGCCGGGGCGGCGGTCCTCAACGTCACGCTCAGCCTCTACATCATGGACTCGATCGGCAAGCGCGAGCTCACCCGCTCCGAGCCGCTGCGCCTCGCCGTCGCGACGCTCGCCTGGGGGGTCGCGCCCTATATCGGGGTGCGGCTCATGCAGTCGGTCGGCCTCTGGGCGCCGGCGGCGCTGAGCCTCGCCGCGGTGGCGCTGCTCGTCGCGCTCTTCTGGGTGCTCCGGCTGTCCGAGGGCGGGCCGATCCGCGCCGGCCGCGGCCCGGCGCCGGTACGCCACCCGCTCGCGGCGGTGCGGCGCTTCGCGGCCCAGCCGCGGCTGCGCCTCGCCTGGGCGATCGCCTTCGCCCGCTCGGCGTTCTGGACCACCTTCTTCATCTACGTGCCGATCCTGATGGTGGAGGGCGGGCTCAGCGCGGCAGCGGGCGGACTGGCGGTGGCCGCCGGCAACCTGACGCTCCTCAACAACCTCTTCGCCCGGCGCTGGGCCGAGCGGCACTCGCTGCGCCGGGTGCTCGGCGCGACCTTCCTCGCCGCGGCGGCCCTGACGCTCGCCGGGGGCTTGCTGAGCCGCGGGGCGCCGGCGGCGGCCGGCATCGCCATGGTGGCCGGCGCCTTCTTCGTCGCCGTCATCGACGGGCTCGGCCCGGTGCCGTTCCTGCGCGCGGTCCGCGTCCACGAGCGGGCGGAGATGACCGCGGTCTACCGCACCTACCTCGACGCCTCCGAGCTGCTGCCGCCGCTCGCCTACTTCTTCCTGTTCATGGCCGGCGGCTACGCCGCGGCCTTCGCGGCGCTGGCGCTGCTCCTCGCCGGCGTCGGAGCCCTCACCCTGCGCCACCTGCCGCGCGGCATGTGATTTACATTTGGCTCCAGACCCGGCAGAAGCGCTCGACCAAGCTGGAGAGTCGCCATGGGCTATCGCGTCGCCGTCGTCGGCGCCACCGGGAACGTGGGCCGGGAAATGCTGAACATCCTCGCCGAGCGGGAGTTCCCCGTCGACGAGATCGTCGCGCTCGCCTCGCGAAAATCGCTCGGCACCGAGTGCTCGTTCGGCGACCGCACGCTGAAGACGCTCGACCTCGACGGCTTCGATTTCACCGGCTGGGACATCGCGCTCTTCGCGATCGGCTCGGAGGCGACCAGGAAGTACGCGCCGATCGCCGCCAGGGCCGGCTGCGTGGTGATCGACAACTCGTCGCTCTACCGCTACGACCCCGAGGTGCCGCTGATCGTGCCGGAGGTGAACCCCGACGCGGTCGAGGGCTACGCCAGGAAGAACATCATCGCCAACCCGAACTGCTCGACCGCGCAGATGGTCGTCGCGCTGAAGCCGCTGCACGACCGCGCGCGGATCAGGCGCGTGGTCGTCGCCACCTACCAGTCGGTCTCGGGCTCGGGCAAGGACGCGATGGACGAGCTCTGGAACCAGACCAAGGGCCTCTACGTGCCGGGCCAGGAGGTCGAGCCGAGCGTCTATCCGAAGCAGATCGCCTTCAACGTGATCCCGCAGATCGACACGTTCATGGAGGACGGCTTCACCCGCGAAGAGTGGAAGATGGTGGCCGAGACCAAGAAGATCGTCGATCCGGCGATCAAGGTCGTCGCGACCTGCGTCCGCGTCCCGGTCTTCGTCGGTCACTCCGAGGCGGTCGCGGTCGAGTTCGAGGATCCGCTCGACGAGGACGAGGCCCGCGAGATCCTGCGCGAGAGCCCTGGCGTCCTCGTCGTCGACAAGCGCGAGGCCGGCGGCTACGTCACGCCGGTCGAGTGCGTCGGCGACTACGCGACCTTCGTCAGCCGCATCCGCACCGACCCGACCGTGGAGAACGGCCTGATGCTCTGGGTGGTCTCCGACAACCTCCGCAAGGGCGCCGCGCTCAACGCCGTCCAGATCGCCGAGCTGCTCGGCCGGCGCGTGCTGAAGAAGGGGGACGCGCCCGTCCACGCGTGACGCCCGGGTAGCAGCCCGAGATAGCCGCGCTACCTTCGGCGCCACGAAGGGAGATCGGACATGCGGCTTTACAACGCGACACTGTCGCCGAACGCGCTGCGGGTGCGGGCGGTGGCGGACGAGCTCGGGCTCGACCTCGAGGTCGTCGACGTGAACCTCCTCGACGCGAAGGAGAAGGTCGATACACTGCTGCCCTGGAACCCGAACACCAAGGTGCCGGTGCTCGTCGACGGCGACTTCGTGCTCTGGGAGAGCCGGGCGATCATCGCGTACCTTGCGAGCCTCAGGCCGGAGGCGGGGCTCTATCCGGCCGACCCCAAGCGACGCGGCATCATCGACCAGTGGAGCTACTGGGGCGCGATCCACCTCGGGCAGGCGCTGCAATGGGTCTCCTTCGAGCGGTTCATCAAGGCGCACCTCGACATGGGCGCGCCGGACGAGGCGGCGATCGCCGGGCCAATCGGCGAGATCGCGCAGCTCCTGCCGGTGCTCGATGGCGGGCTTGCGGGCAAGGACTGGCTCGCGGGCGAGCTCAGCCTCGCCGACTTCTCGATCGCGACGACGCTGATCTACCGCCACGTCGCCGGCATCGACATGGGCAAGACGCCGAACGTCGCGCGCTGGATGGAGCGGATCGAGGCGCGCCCGTCCTGGCAGAAGGCGGTGGCGCCGGTCCGCGCGTTCATCGCAGGCGAGCGCTGACGAAGCGCCGCCGCACCTACTGCCCGTAGCGCGCGGCGGTCAGGCCGTCGAAGCTGATCTCGGGCGTCCGGCCGAGCACGGCGTCGGCGACGGCGCGGCCGGAGCCGCAGGACATCGTCCAGCCGAGCGTGCCGTGGCCGGTGTTGAGAAAGAGGTTCGCATAGCGCGTCGGCCCGATCACCGGGGTGCCGTCCGGCGTCATCGGCCGCAGCCCGGTCCAGCCCTCGGCCTTCGAGACGTCGCCGCCCTTCGGGAACAGGTCGGTCACGACATGGCGGACGGTGTCGGTCGCGGTGCGGCCGAGCCGGCGGTTGTAGCCGATGATCTCGGCCTGGCCGGCGACCCGGATCCGCTCGCCGAGCCGGGTGATCGCCACCTTGTGGGTCTCGTCCATCAGGGTCGACTGCGGCGCCGCCCGGTCGTCGGTGACCGGAAGCGTGATCGAGTAGCCCTTGATCGGGTAGATCGGCAGCCGGATGCCGATGCCGCGCAGCAGGATCGGCGCATAGGGCCCGAGCGCGACAACATAGGCGTCGGCGCGCTCGATGCCATGATCGGTCCGCACCCCGGTGATCCGCTCGCCCTCCCAGGCGAGCCCCTCGATGGTCACCCCGTAGCGGAAGCTCACGCCGATTCCTGCCGCCTTGTCGGCGAGCGCCAGCGTGAACATCCGGCAGTCGCCGGTGCGGTCCGCCGTCAGCCGCAGCCCGCCGACGAACTTGTCGGCGACGAGCGCGAGCCCCGGCTCGGCCGCGATGCAGCCGTCGCGGTCGAGCACCTCGAAGGGCGAATCGTACTCGGCGAGCACCTCCTGGTCGGCTTTCGAGCCCTTGAGCTGCTTCTCGGTGCGGAACAGCTGCAGCGTGCCCTGCTGGCGCAGGTCGAAGTCGAGGTCGATCTCGCCGAGGAGGTCGGTCAGCGCGTCGCGGCTGTAGTTCGAGATCCGCACCATCCGGCTCTTGTTGCGCCGGTACGCGCGCTCGTTGCAGTTCAGGAGCATCCGGGTGCCCCAGTCCCACATCACCGGGTCGACCATCGGCCAGATGAAGAGCGGCCGGTGGCGCATGAACAGCCACTGCACCGCCTTCTTCGGGATGCCGGGCGCAGCCCAGGGCGAGGTCATGCCGTAGGACAGCTCGCCCGCGTTGGCGAAGCTCGTCTCCATGCCGGGACCCGGCTGGCGGTCGAGGACGCGGACCTCGCCGCCGCCGCGCGCCAGGTACCAGGCGGTGGTGACGCCGACCACTCCGGCGCCAAGCACGATCACCTTCAAGATGTCCCCCCGCGCGTGGATCGCGCCGAGAGTAGGTCAGCGCGATCGGCCTGTCACGGGGGGACGAGCTACTCAGGCCGCTTCGGCTGCCCGAGGCCCTGGCGCTCCGCTTCCGCCGTTCCCGCGTCGCGGAGGCGTTGGGCGGCTTCCTCGACGCGCGTCGAAGCAGCGTCGACCATGTCCTGGCCGCCCGGGAGCCGCTGGCCGAGGTCGTCGCTGACCTCGCCTGCGATCGTGGCGGCCTCCTCGACGACGGCTTCGATGGTAGCCTGGGCCTTGCCGCTTTCCTCGCTCACCATCTCACGGGCCGCGCGCTTCACCTGGTCGCTGCGCGCCCCGAACATCCGGTCCTCGGTGCGCGAACCCGGGATCGCTCCGCCGGCGGCAGCGCCGAGGGCGAGGGCGAGAGCTCCGAGCACGATCGGCTGGCTTTCGAGCAGCTCGTCGAAGCCTTCCCACGCACCGGCCCCGGTCCGGCGGACGCTGCGCCCGGCGCTCCGGGCCCCGGCGCGGGCGGTATGCCCCGCGTCACGGACTGCCTCGCCAGCCCGCGCCATGCCTTCGGCGGCACTGTCGGCAAGCCCCGCGACACGCTCGCGGACGCCCGCGGCGGTGTCGGCGGCCCGCTCGCCCAGGGTCGGACTGGAGCCGGCTGCCTCGCCGGCCAGATCCTCACGCCCGGTTGCGGCATAGCCGACGCTCCCGCCCGGGAGTCCGTAGTCCGGCCCGCCGAAGTCCTCGTCGCGGACGACATCGTCCCGGTCGAAATCGTCCCGGTCGCGCCAGTCGCCGCGATGCCGCGGGGTGCCGCTGCCCGCCATCAGCCACGCCAGGCCGACGCCGGTCAGCAGTGCCGGCAGCGGGTTGTCGCGAAGCGTCCGGCCGAGGTTGCGGCTCATCTCGCCGCCGTTCTCACCGACGGCCTTGAAGATCTGGTCGACGATGTTGCCGACCGAGGCCCGCTCCTGCAGGGCGTCGAGGGTGCGTGAGACCCGCTCGCGCTCCTCCCCGACCTCACGCTCGAGCTCGGCGGCGCTGCGGCTGCCGGGATTGGTGTCGAACTGCGCCATCAGACCTTCTCCTTGACCATGGCCGCATCTCGCGAGGCCGAACGGACCGTGCGCTCCGGAGCGAGGCTGCTGGCCTTGAGGCTCGCGATCCCGCCCCGCGCCATCAGCAGCGCGATGAGCGCCAGCGCGCCGCCGACGATGACCGCCGACCACACGGCCGGCACCCCAGCCTCGGTCAGCGCCCCGACCAGGGCGGCCGCCAGAACGTTGAGAGCCGTGAGCGCAAGGACGACGGCTCCGGCCACGGTTCCGATCGCCACGATCGCCTGGCTGGTCTTCTCCGACATTTCCGCGCGCAGGAGCTGGATCTCCTTGCGCACCAGCTCGGTCACGTGGGTGACCAGATCCCCCATCAGCGCGGGGGCGCTGCGTTCGCGGTCGTCAGCCATCGTTCGCCCCTCCGAAACTGCGGGGTGTCGTCGACGAACCTCGCGACGGGCTGGGCGCTTCATCGGGGCCCGCGATCGGCCGCGGCTCGGCGAACTCGTCGTCCGGCGCCGAAGCCCGCGCGAAGCGCGCCAGCGCGAAGCCGGCAAGCGCGGCGCCACCCAGGTATGCAAGCGGGTTTCGCCGGCCGAAGTCGGACAGGTCCTCGACGATCGTGCCGATGCTCTTGCCCTGGACGGCGCGAGAAAGCTGCTTGAGCCCCTCCGCGGCCTCATGCAGCAGATCCTGCTGCAACGGCGCGTCGCCCATCTCGCGGGCGGCGGCCTCGAGGCCCTCGGCGGTGCGGGAAATCTCGTCCGCGGCCGTGGCCTTGGCCGCTTCCGATCGCTGCTCGACCGCCGCCTTGGCGCCGTGCAGCGTCGACCGCGCGGTTTCGCGCAGATCGTCCGCCTTCTCCCCCAAGGCGCCGCGCGCGTCGCGCACGGTCTCCCTCACATCGCTCCGATCGCTCGGTCGCTCCGCTGTGGCGGTGGTGGTCGTGGTGGTCGTGTCCTCTCCGGTCACTTCGGGTCTCCTTCCGTCACGCGAGGCCGACGAGCGAAAGCAGCGCCAGCACGACGACGACAACGCCGATCACGTAGAAGATGTTGTACATGCCTTGCCTCCTGCGGGTCGCTTCCACAGCCTCAACTCGGTGGCGGCGATGGCGTTCCGCGATGCTGCGCGAGAGGCTGGAGCGGGATGAGTTCAGGCCGGGGCGGGCCGGGTTTCGATCGCCGACGGACTCCGATAGACGGACGATGGGGACTCCCCGGGGTCGCGTCCGGGCAGGTCGAAACCGAAATGATCCAGCGACCGCGATGGCCATGCCCGAAAGTGCGAAGCATCGGCGATGCCGGGCTCAGTCAGGAAACCAAGGCACCGTCGCGACGACCTTCGGGTAACGATGATTAACCGCCGATCGACTTGCGAGGACGGCGCGCGTCCCTCTCGTTTCGACCGTCGACTGCCGGAATCGTGCCGCAGGGGTCCCTGCGGCGGCCGCCGGCTCCGGCACGGATCTGGTGCATGGATTGTGCATAAGATGTGCATGCGTTGTGCATGCCGCCCCGGACGCCACCCCGGGCGGCTTTCCGAGCGAGATCCGCGACTTGCCCCGCCCCGTCAACCAAGGTTAACGCCAGGGACACGCTCCGACCAACTCCACCGAGCCTCATCCGCTCTAGCGGGAGGCCACGGGAGGGATCGCCTTCAGATAGGCGGCGATCGCCTCGCGGTCGCCCTCGGCGAGCATCGCGAGGTTCCGCTGCACCGCGACCATCGAGCCCCCGGCGGTGTCGAAGTCCGGCTTGAAGCCCGACTCGAAGAAATAGACGAGGTCGGCCCCCGACCAGTCGCCGATGCCGCCGTCCCCGCCGGTCACGTTCGGCACCCGGCCGCGCCCCTCGGGCGAGGGCGCCCCGCCGAGCCAGCGGCTGGTGTCCATCGCGCCCGCGAAGTTGCGCGGCGTGTGGCACTCGCCGCAGTGCGACGCGCCCTCGACCAGGTACTGGCCGCGCGCCACCACCGGGTCGGACGTATCGACGGCGACCGCTGGCGCGTCGGTCAGGAACGCGAGCTTCCAGAGGCCGATCCCGCGGCGGAGGCTGTAGGGAAACCGCAGCGAGGTCTCGGGACCGCGCCCGGCGACCGGCGGCAGCGTCCCGAGGAACGCCCAGAGGTCGGCGACGTCCTGCGGCCGCATCCGCGAGAACGACGCGTAGGGGAAGGCCGGATAGTAGTGCCGGCCGTCCGGCGCGACGCCGCGCAGCATCGCGTTGGCGAAATCCGCCGCGCTCCAGCCGCCGATGCCGTCGGTCGGGTGGGGCGAGATGTTGGGCACCGCGAAATCGCCGAACGGCGTCGCGAGCACCCGGTTGCCGCCGAGCTTCAGCCGCTCGTCGCCTTCGGCCTTGTCGGCGGCGTGGCACGAGGCGCAGCCCCCGGCCCAGAACCAGGTCTCGCCCCGCGCCGCGTCGCCGGCCGGCAGCGCGGCGAGCTCGGCCTGCGGCAGCGCGCGCGGCGCGCTCGCCACATAGAGGAGCGCCCCGCCGACGACCGCGAGGGCGACGAGCCCGAGGGCGAGGCGCCGCACCGCGACGGCTCAGTTCTCGGTGCGGTAGCCCTCGTGGCAGGATTGGCACGACTGCAGGATCGGCTGCACCGCCGCGGCGAACGCGGCCTTGTCGGCCGGCCCGTCCCTTCCCGCCGCTTCGACACCGGCGGCCGCCGCCGCCTGGAACTTGGCGAGCTCGGCCTGGAACCCGGCCATGTCCTCCCAGATTTTCGGCGAGGCGGCGCTCCGGGCCGGGTCGAGCGTCCCTTCCGGGAAGAAGTCGCCATAGGCCTGCGCGGTCGCCGAGAAGGCGAGGAGCGCCGCCTTGCCGACAACCGGCGCATAGGCGAGCTCGTCCTTCATGATCGCGCCGGAGACGCCGGCGGCGCCGCCATTGTTGGACATCAGCGCCTGGCGGACGGCGATCGGGTCCTCGGCGGCGAACGCGGGGATGGCGAGCGCGGCGAGCGCGCCGATCAGCAGCGGCAGTCTCTTCATGGAGTCCCTCCCTGGGCCTGGGCAACAGTTCGAGCGCGGCGATCTAACCACGGCCCCCGCCGGCCTGCCAAGCGGCGTCGCGGCATGTCCGGTCAAATCTCCTTGATGGATCAGAGCGGTACGAAGCCGCCGGCCGCCGCGTCGTAGAGCTCGAGCCCGCCGTCGCGGATGTCCTTCCAGACGCCGTGCAGCTGCAGCCGGTCGGCCAGCACCGCCTCGGCCACGAAGGGAAAGGTCATCAGGTTGCGCAGGCTGACCAGCACCGCCTCCTTCTCGAGCGTCGCGATCCGCGCCTCGTAGCCGAGGCCGCGGCCGGCGAGCGCCTCGAAGCCGGGCTTGAGAATCTTCAGCCAGGTGCCGACGAAACTTGTCGGCGTGTCGAGGTCGGGCGCGAGGCCGGCCAGCATGTCGTGGCAGCCGCGCACGCCGCCGCAGCCGTGGTGGCCCATGACGATCAGGTGGTCGATCCGGAGCGCGATCACCGCGTACTCGATGGCCGCCGAGGTGCCGTGCGAGCGGCCGTCCGGCTCGTGCGGCGGCACGAGGTTCGCAATGTTGCGGTGGATGAAGAAGTCGCCGGGCTCGTTGCCGAAGATCTCCGAGATCAGCACCCGGCTGTCGCAGCAGGTGATGATCATCGCCTTGGGGTTCTGGTCCTTGCGCGCCGCCTCGGCGTAGGCGGCGATGTCCTCGGGCGTGCGGCGGTCCTGCCAGGCGCGGTAGCGCGCGAGCAGGTCGGGCGGCAGCGGCCGTGCGTGATCCATCGCTCCCGGGTTCCCCTCGATTCGGAACGGCTCGACTTTGCCTAAACTCCGACGGACTTTCATGCCCATTGTGCGCCGCGGCAAGCGCCGCATGAAGGCTCCGTTTACCTTTGGCGCCGATTGTGTCCCGCGGGTGATCGGGGGATTGCCATGGGTGCTGAGCTTTATCGGATCGCGTCCCGCGAGGATGCCGCGCTGGACACCACCAGGATTCTGGTGCTGCGCCAGTCGCTCGGCGACCAGCGGTGCCGCGAGATCGTGTCCGAGGTGGTGTTCCATCTGACCGACCGGCTGGGCCTGCTCCAGTCGGCGCTGGCCGCCCGCAACGGCGCGGACGCGCAGATGCTGGCGTCGCGGCTGGCGAGTCTCAGCGAGCAGGTCGGCCTCTCCGACTTCGCCCGGGTCGCGCGCGACCTCGCCGCCTGCCTCGAGGCGAGGGACACCGTCGCGGTCGCCGCCGTCGGCGACCGGCTGATGCGGCTCGGCGAGGACTCGCTCTTCTCGGTGATCCTCTACGCCGATCAGTCGGCACTGTAGTCGATCGGCCTTGTCGGGAACGATGCCGCGCGGATAGAATCATCGGCGGCCGTCGTCATAGGTTCCCATCCGATGCTCCTGGTCCCCGCGCCCGATCCAAGCGCGATCCCGCTCCGTGTGCTCGCTCCCGAGGCTCTCGGGGGCTGGAGCGAACGGCAGGACGCGTCCGTGCGGGCGTGGGTCGCGGCGATGGGGTTCGAGGCGGGCCTCGGCGAGGTCCTCTGCCTGCCGGCGCCCGACGGTGGCGTCGCGGCCGCGCTCGCCGGCTGGGGCACGCCGCAGGCGCGCGCGCGGGGCCGGTTCCACCTCGCGGCCGCCGCCGGCAAGCTCCCGTCCGGGCGCTACGCGCTCGCCGAGGTCCCGGACGACCTCGACCCGGAGCTCGAGGCGCTCGGCTGGCTGCTCGCCGGCTACCGCTTCGAGCGGTACCGCGCGGCCAAGCCCGCCCGAGCTGAACTCGTCGCTCCCGACGGCGTCGACGCCGCGCGCGTCGAGCGGATCGCGGCGGCGGCGCGGCTGGTGCTCGACCTGATCAACACCCCGGCGCGCGACCTCGGGCCGGAGGCGCTCGAGGCGGCGTTCGTGGCGCTCGCCCGGCGTCATGGCGCCGAGGTGCGGGTGACCCGCGGCGCCGCGGCGCTGCGCGCGGCCAACCTGCCGATGATCGAGGCGGTGGGGGCCGCCGCGGCCGACCCGCCGCGGCTCCTCGACCTCGCCTGGGGGCGGCCGGACGCCCCGAAGGTGACGCTGGTCGGCAAGGGCGTCTGCTTCGACACCGGCGGGCTCGACATCAAGCCGCCGGCCTCGATGGGGCTGATGAAGAAGGACATGGGCGGTGCCGCCACCGCGATGGGGCTGGCCGAGATGATCATGGGGCTCGGCCTCGACCTCCGGCTCAGGCTGCTGGTGCCGGCGGTGGAGAACGCGATCTCGGCGCCGGCGATGCGGCC
Organism: uncultured Alphaproteobacteria bacterium; assembly: GCA_963763295.1. Classification (GTDB taxonomy): domain Bacteria; phylum Pseudomonadota; class Alphaproteobacteria; order Rhodobacterales; family Rhodobacteraceae; genus Amaricoccus. The sequence goes on along the minus strand of CAVXOH010000008.1, from coordinate 75,470 downwards.
GGGCGACATCCTGCCGAGCCGCAAGGGGCTGACGGTCGAGGTCAACAACACCGATGCCGAGGGCCGGCTTGTGCTCGCCGACGCGCTGGCGCTCGCCGACGAGGAGGCGCCGGAGCTGATCGTGAGCCTCGCCACCCTGACTGGCGCGGCGCGCGTGGCGCTCGGGCCCGACGTGCCGCCGTTCTTCACCGACGACGAGGGGCTGGCGGCCGACCTCGCCGCCGCGGCCGCGCAGGTCGCCGACCCGCTCTGGCGGCTGCCGTTCTGGGATCCCTACGAGCCGCTGATCGAGCCCGGGATCGCCGATCTCGACAACGCGCCCACGGGCGGCATGGCCGGGGCGATCACCGCGGCGCTGTTCCTGCGCCGCTTCGTCACCGCGAGCCCGCGCTACCTGCATCTCGACATCTACGGCTGGACGCCCGTCGCCAAGCCCGGGCGCCCGAAGGGCGGGGCGTTCCAGGCCGCCCGGGCGCTCCTCGCGCTCCTGGAGGTGCGGTTTTGCCAAGCGACCTGATGCCGTTCGCCGCGCGCCTGGTCCCGGCCAGGCCGGACCTCGCCGCCCTGCACCTGCGCGGACAGGTGGCGGCCGAGCGCTTCGCGGCGGGCCAGGTCCGCTGCGTCACCGCGGTGCTGCTCGACCTGACGCTCGATCCCGCGCCCGGCGCCGAGCGCGCGACGCAGCTCCTGCACGGCGAGAGCTTCACCGTCTACGACCTGCAGGACGGCCTCGCCTGGGGCCAGGCCCTGCTCGACGGCTACGTCGGCTACGTGCCGGCGAGCGGCCTCGGCCGGCCGCAAGGGAGCGGCCGGCGGGTCACCGCGCTCTGGTCGCACGTCTATGCGACCCCGGCGCCGCGCGGCACGGTGCTGACCGACCTCCCCTACCTCGCCGAGGTGCCGGTCAGCGGCACGACCGGAGGCTTCACCCGGCTGCGCGGCGGCGGCTACGTGCCGCGCGCCCACTTCACCCCGGTTTCGGGCGACTTCGTCGCCGAGGCGGAGCGCTTCCTCGGCGTGCCCTACCTCTGGGGCGGGCGCAGCGCCCGCGGCATCGACTGCTCGGGCCTCGTGCAGCTCGCGCTGATCGCCTGCGGTCGCCCGGCCCCGCGCGATTCGGACATGCAGGCGGCGCTGGTCGGCACCGCGCTCGACGCGGGGGCGCCGCTCAGTCGCGGCGACCTCGTGTTCTGGAAGGGGCATGTCGGGATCATGCGCGACGAGAAGACGCTGCTGCACGCCAACGCCCACCACATGGCCGTGACGAGCGAGCCGCTCGCGTCGACCGCCGAGCGCATCTTCGCCGCCGGCGGCGGCCCCATCCTGCTCCGCCGCCGCCCCTGATCCCCTTCCCTTCCCTTCAACTCGCAGCCCCACACTGGAGGAGGCGCCTGATGAAGCGGCCGCTTCATCAGCGCCTCGGCGCAGACCTTCCTTCTCTTCTCTTGCAACGCCAAAACCCGCGCGACGCCGCCGCGCGGCGCGGGCGCAGCGCCGCCACGCGCGCGACGCCGACGCGCCGCTCCCGCCCGTAGGGCGCCAGGAACCTGAGGCTACTGATAGATCCGCGGCGCATGGCCGCGCATCAGCCCGAGCCCGATACCCTCGGCGAGCGCGGCGAGGCCGAGCGCGAGATCGGCGCGCACGATGAGCGCCGCCATCAGCACCGCCTCCTCGCGCGCGCCCTCGGCGGCGAGGGCGACGAAGCGGGCGAAGACGCATTCGTCGCCGCCGGCGCAGGGGCAATCGAGCGCGTGGCCCATCAGCGGCCGGCGGGCGTGGCCGGCGGTGAGCTCGAGCAGCTCGCCGAATTCGGCGGCGATGCGGTCGGCGGCGGCATCGTCCCGCTGCGAGGCCAGCTCCCAACGGACCGCGCTGCGGCCCTCGGGGCCCGAGCACCACAGGCGCAGGCAGCGGATCACCTGCCGCTCGAGCGGCGGCAGGTCGTCGAGCCGCCCGACCGCCGCCCCGCCCGGGTGCCGGAGCTGCCGGCTCATTTGGTGAGGATAAGCTTGCCCTGCCGCGTGATGCGCAGGACGTAGCGGACCCCGTCGAGCCGGATCTCGGCCTCGGCGCCGCCCTCGGTGAGCAGTCGGGCGTCGTGGCACGGCCGCGGCTCGGTCTCGCGGCGCGGAATCGGGGCGCGTGTCGGCTCGGCGGCGATCATCGCCCGATCCCGCGACAATCGGTCGCTACGGGACGCCCGGTCTGACGCTGGCGTTCGGAGTGCATGCCCTGGCTCCGATCTGGAGGTTCTCTGGCTGATCCGAGCGGACTGGCTGGTTCAAAGATGACGATTTCACTCGGGTACGTCAATCCTGATTCATTCGCTCGGGAAATATCCGCGGTAGGAAGCATTCCTGGAGTTGTGCTACGCTCTCGGCATCGCCAGCGAACGCGAACCCGAACGCAGCCAGGGAGGCCGCGCATGCCAAGCTCCATCCCGCCCCTCGCCCCGGAGGACGAGGCGATCGAATCGGTTCAGGACCGGGTGATCGACACCGTTACCGCGACGCAGCAGGAAGTCCTGGAGACCATCGAACTCCACCGGCCACGCCGTCTTCGAAGGCTTGGCCCGGACCCAGAAGGAGATGGCCGACTTTATCGCCGAGCGAATCCGTCAGGACCTCAGCACGCAGCAGGCGATGCTGCGCTGCCGAAGCCTCGACGAGTTCCGCGACCTGCAGAGCCGCTTCCTGCGCACCGCGTTCGACCAGTACAGCGGCGAGGCGTCGCGGCTGATCGGGATCGGCCGCGACATCGCCGCCCGCAGCTTCGAGCGCGTCTGAGACCGCGCTTGACGCTCGGCCCGCGAGTTCGGATACCGGCGACGAGGCGTCGCCGGCGCCGACCGAGTGCAACCGACGAGGATGAACGCCATGGCTGAGACGACCATTGCTCCGCGGACCCGCCGCGCCGCCGCCAAGCCCGCGCCCGCCGCCGATCCCGCGGCGACCGAGGCGGCGCTCGCCCAGGCGACTGATGCACTGCGCGCCGCCGAGACCGCACGCGCCGAGCTCGCCAGGAGCCTCGAGGCGGCCGAGGCGATGATCGCCCGGCTCGCGAAGGAGTCCGCCGCCGCGCGCGACGCCGCGCTGAGCGAGATCGCCGACCATCTCGCCGCCCAGCGCAAGGCCGCCGAGGAGGCGACCGACCAGGCGGTGGAACGCGCACGCGCGCGCGTGCTCGCCGGCATCAAGGACGCCGAGGACGCGGCCGGCAAGCTTTCCGCCGCCACCACCGCGCGCCTCAAGGACACCGAGGCGGCGCTCGCCAAGGCCGGCGAAGCGGCGCTCGCGCAATTCGGCCGGGGCCTGAAGGCCGCAGAGGCCGCCGGCGAGCAGATGCGCGGACGGATGGCCGAGGCGGTCACCGCTGCGGAGGAAGGCTTCGCCCGAATCGCCGCGCAGGCCGAGAGCGACCGCGCCGCGGCCGAGGCGGCGGGGCGCCAGGCGATCACCGTGGGCCGGGACGCCTTCGCCGGCGCCGACGCCGCCGGCGCGGCGGTCCTCGAGGGCTTCGCCAAGGCGCGCCAGGAGGTCGCCGAGTTCGTCGCCGAGCGGATCCGGCGTGACATCGAGACGCAAGGCGAGCTGCTCGGCTGCCGCAGCCTCGACGAGCTGCGCGACGTGCAGTCGCGCTTCTTCCGCGCTGCGATCGACCAGTACGCCGCCGAGGCGAGCCGCCTGATGCAGCTCGGCAGCGACGTCGTGGTGCGGGCGATGCCGCGCGCCGGCCGCTGAGCCGTCGGCGGCGGGCCCCCCGCCCGCCGCCAGGGTGTTGAAAAAGCCCCGGCGCGCTGCCACTGTCGGCAGCCGCGCTCCGCGACCCTCGGGGAGCGCGCGGTCCGCGGAGGGTACCATGGCCGCGACGCCAGCCGGCGCGCTCATCGTCATCGACGTGCAGAACGACTTCTGCCCGGGCGGCGCCCTTGCCGTCGCCGGCGGCGATGCGGTGGTCGCGCCGATCAACCGCATCGCCCGGCGCTTCCCGGTCCGGGTCTTCACCCAGGACTGGCACTCGCCCGACCACCGCTCGTTCGCGGCGAGCCATCCGGGCGCCGCCGACTTCTCGACCACGGTGATGCCCTACGGCGACCAGGTGCTCTGGCCGACCCACTGCGTGCAGGGGACGCCCGGCGCCGCGTTCCATCCCGACCTCGTCACCGACCACGCCGACCTGATCCTGCGCAAGGGCTTCCGTCCGCAGGTCGACAGCTACTCGGCCTTCTTCGAGAACGACCGCGCTACCCCGACCGGGCTCGCCGGCTACCTGCGCGACCGCGGTGTCACCGAGGTCTGGCTCGCCGGGCTCGCCACCGACTTCTGCGTCGCTTACTCGGCGCTCGACGCGGTGCGGCTCGGCTTCGCGGTGACGCTGCTCGAGGACGCCTGCCGCGAGATCGACCTCGACGGCTCGCACGCCGCGGCGCTCCGGCGGATGGGCGAGGCCGGCGTCGCCCTCGCCCGGACGGCGGAGCTCGCCCCGGCATGACCGACATCGCCACCCGGGTCTACGACCACACCTGGCGGATCGACCCGATCGTCCGCTCGCTGCTCGACACCGACTTCTACAAGCTCCTGATGCTGCAGACCGTGTTCGAGCGGCATTCGGACGTGCGGGTGAAGTTCAGCCTGATCAACCGCTCGCGCCACGTCCCGCTCGCCCGGCTGATTGCCGAGGACGAGCTGCGCGCCCAGCTCGACCACATCCGCGGCCTGCGGCTCAGCCGCGGCGAGAGCACCTGGCTGCGCGGCAACACCTTCTACGGCAAGCGCTGGATGTTCGGCCCGGACTTCATGGCCTGGCTCGATGACTTTCGCATGCCGGAGTACCGGCTCGAACGCCGGGGCGACCAGTACGAGCTTACCTTCGAGGGCTCCTGGCCGGAAGCGATGATGTGGGAGATCCCGGCGCTCGCGGTGCTGATGGAGCTGCGCTCGCGCGCGGTGCTGCGCGGCATGGACAAGTTCGAGCTCCGCGTGCTCTACGCCCGCGCCACCGCCCGGCTCTGGGAAAAGGTCGAGCGGCTGCGCAAGCTTTCGGATCTGCGCATCTCCGATTTCGGCACCCGGCGGCGGCACTCGTTCCTCTGGCAGGACTGGGCCGTGCAGGCGATGATCGAGGGGCTCGGCGCGCGCTTCACCGGTTCGTCGAACTGCCTGATCGCCATGCGCCGCGACATCGAGGCGATCGGCACCAACGCCCACGAGCTGCCGATGGTCTACGCGGCGCTTGCCGAGGACGACGCCGCGCTCGCCGAGGCGCCCTACCGGGTGCTCGAGAACTGGCACGCCGACTACGACGGCAACCTGCGCATCATCCTGCCCGACACCTACGGAACCAAGGGCTTCCTCGACCGGGCGCCCGACTGGCTCGCCGCCTGGACCGGCATCCGTATCGACTTCGGGCGTGCCCGAGGAGGGGGCGGAGACCGCGATCGCCTGGTGGGAGAGCCGCGGCCAGGACCCGCGCCAGAAGCTCGTCATCTTCTCAGACGGCCTCGACGTCGGCCAGATCGAAGCGCTCTACGCCCGCTTCCACGGCCGGGTGAAGCTCAGCTTCGGCTGGGGAACGCTGCTCACCAACGACTTCCGCGGCCTCGCGCCCGGCGACGCGCTGGCGCCGTTCAGCCTGGTCTGCAAGGCGGTCAGCGCCAACGGCCGGCCGACCGTCAAGCTCTCCGACAACCCGGCGAAGGCGATCGGCCCCGCCGAAGAGGTCGCACGCTACAAGCGGGTCTTCGGCGTCGGGGTCCAGCACGAGGAGCCGGTGCTTGTCTGATCCCCGCTCCCTTGCCGCGACGCACCGCCTTATGCAACTGTAGCGCTAATGTCCGGCGCTGCACTCACCCGCTCCGTGTTCCCGGTTCTCGGCCGCCTGCTCCTCGCGCTCGTCGTGCTGGCGCCGCTGATCCTCGGCCTTCTCGCCATAGAGACCGCGCCGCGGGTGCCCGTCGCCGGTCCCCCCGACGCCGCGGCGGCCAGCCGAACCCGCGACGTCGCCGCCGGCCTGCGCGACCTCTTCAATGATGAGGGCGGTGCCGGCAGCTGGAGCGCGCGCGAGGACGAGCTCAACGCCGTCTTCGCCGCGGCGCGGCGGATCGCCCCGGGGATCGCCGCCGCGGCCGAGGTGGGCGACGCGACGCTGCGCCTCCGGGTGTCGGCCGGCGCGCCGCACCTGCCCGACGGGCTCTGGGCCAATCTCGAGATGACGCTCGCGCCTTCGGAGGACGGCCTGCGCGTCGTCGCCGCGCGAATCGGGGGGCTCGGGGTCCCGCCGGCGCTGGCGCTCGGCGGGCTCAGGCTGGCGCTCGACCGCGCGCTCGGCGACGGACTCGGCACCGCCGCGATCGACAGCGTTGCGGGGCTGCGCCTCGCCCCTCCGGTGGTGACCGTCGCGTTCGCCTTCGACGAGGGCGGCCGTGTCGCCTTCTTCGACCGCCTGCGCGCTCGCGCGCGCGAAGCGACCGGGACCACCGCGCGCGAGCGCGTCTACGCGCAGCTCGCGCGCTTGCACAAGGGGGTCGAGCGCAAGCGGCTGCCCCGCGACGGCTCGATGCTGCCCTACGTCCGGCAGGTGCTGCGCGTCGCCGCCCGGTCTCCCGCCGGCACCGACCGCGAGGAGGCGCGCGCGGCGCTCTATGCCCTCGCGCTCTACTGCGGCGACCCGGACTTTGGGCGGACGATCTCCGTCACGCTGCCCGAGCGGATGGACGGGGTCGGCAATGGCTGCCAGGGCACGTCGCTGGCCGGCCGCGACGACCTGAAGCGGCACTTCGTGATCTCCGCCGGCCTCTACGCCGCCACGACCGGCAAGGCGGCCTTCGGCGTGGGCGAGCTCAAGGAGCTCCTCGACAGCGACGACGGCGGCAGCGGGTTCAGCTTCGACGACCTGGCGGCCGACGCCGCGGGCCTTCGCTTCGCCGAGGCCTTCCTCGCCACGCCGCGCGCCGGCTGGCCGGCCCTGCTGGCGCGGCTGGAGAGCGAAGCCGACATCCTGCCGCCGCTCGACGGCCTGCCGACCGGGCTGAGCGACACCGAGTTCCGCGACCGCTACGGCGACGTCGACAGCCCCGCCTATGCCGGCCTCGTCGCCGAGATCCGCGGCCGCGTCGAGGCGCTGCCGCTCTATCGCGAGACCGTCACCTACTGATCCCGGGATCCGGGTGGAGGCTTCGATGCTAAAGGTTTACGCGGATTTGCTCGATCTGGAACGCGTATGGAATGCATATGGAATCCATATGGCACCTGAAACGGTCAGGATTGGATCGTTAAAGCGCAGGTCGCTCCGGACCCTGTTGCAAATCCTGCCGCCGGCGCTCCATACCTCTGGCAAGCCCCGAGGGAGGACGCTGCCATGGCCGACGAGATCGCCCGGACCCTGCGCTCGCGCGCATGGTTCGACAACCCCGCCAACCCGGACATGACGGCGCTCTACCTCGAGCGCTACCTGAACTACGGCATCAGCCGCGAGGAGCTGCAGGCGGGCAGGCCGATCATCGGCATCGCCCAGACCGGCTCCGATCTCTCGCCCTGCAACCGGCACCACCTCGAGCTCGCCAAACGGGTGCGCGACGGCATCCGCGACGCCGGCGGCATCGCGATGGAGTTCCCGGTCCATCCGATCCAGGAGACCGGCAAGCGCCCGACCGCCGGGCTCGACCGCAACCTCACCTATCTCGGCCTCGTCGAGGTGCTCTACGGCTACCCGCTCGACGGCGTGGTGCTGACGATCGGCTGCGACAAGACGACGCCGGCGCTGCTGATGGCGGCGGCGACGGTCAACCTGCCGGCGATCGCGCTCTCGGTCGGGCCGATGCTGAACGGCTGGTTCCGCGGCAGGCGCACCGGCTCGGGCACCATCGTCTGGACCGCGCGCGAGATGATGGCCAAGGGCGAGATCGACTACGCGGGCTTCCTCGACCTCGTCGCCTCCTCGGCGCCCTCGGTCGGCTACTGCAACACCATGGGCACCGCCTCGACCATGAACTCGCTCGCCGAGGCGCTCGGCATGCAGCTCCCCGGCTCGGCCGCGATCCCGGCGCCCTACCGCGACCGGCAGGAGATGGCATGGCGGACTGGCAAGCGCGCGGTCGAGATCGTGCAGGAGGATCTCAAGCCCTCCGACATCATGACGCGGGCGGCCTTCCTCAACGCGATCCGGGTCAACTCGGCGATCGGCGGCTCGACCAACGCGCCGATTCACCTCAACGCCATCGCCCGCCACCTCGGCGTCGAGCTCGCGATCGGGGACTGGCAGGAACACGGCGAGGACATCCCGCTCCTCGTCAACCTGCAGCCGGCCGGCGAGTACCTCAGCGAGGACTACTACCATGCCGGCGGCGTGCCGGCGGTGATCGGGCAGCTGATCGGGCAGGGGCTGATCGACGAGAGCGTGATGACAGTGAGCGGGCGGACGGTCGGCGACTGCTACCGCGGGGCTGTCAGCACCGACGAGAACGTGATCCGGCCCTTCGACCGGCCGGTGAAGGAGCGCGCCGGGTTCCGGGTGCTGACCGGCAACATCTTCCATTCGGCCGTGATGAAGATGAGCGTGGTGAGCCCGGAGTTCCGCGAACGCTACCTGAGCGATCCGGCGCATCCGAACGCCTTCGAGGGCCGGGCGGTGGTCTTCGACGGGCCGGAGGACTACCACCACCGCATCGACGACCCGAGCCTCGGGATCGACGAGAACACGCTCCTCTTCATGCGCGGCGCGGGACCGAAGGGCTACCCGGGCGCGGCCGAGGTCGTGAACATGCGCGCGCCCGACTACCTGTTGAAGCGCGGGGTGACGAGCCTCGTCTGCATCGGCGACGGGCGGCAGTCGGGGACGAGCGGCTCGCCGTCGATCCTCAACGCCTCGCCCGAGGCGGCCTCGAACGGTGGGCTCGCCCTCGTCGAGTCCGGCGACCGGGTGCGGCTCGACCTCAACGCCGGGCGGCTCGACCTCCTGGTCGGCGACGACGTGCTGGCGGCGCGGCGCGCCGCGCTCGAGGCGGCCGGCGGCTACCGCTACCCCGAGCACCAGACGCCCTGGCAGGAGATCCAGCGCGGCCTCGTCGGCGAGCTCGAGACCGGCGCCGTCCTCGAGCCGGCCGTCAAGTACCAGCGCATCGCCCAGACCAAGGGCCTGCCGCGCGACAACCACTAGCAGGCGGAGGCCCCACGTCCTGGTGCCTCCGCCCGACGCCTCAGTGGCTGGCGGCCCAGGCTGCGAACTGCGTCGGGCCGCCGGCGAAGACGTTGAGGTCGGTCGGGCCGTCGATGCCGGAGACGACGCCGGTGCCGGTGTACTGCCAGAACGCCCAGCGCTGCCCCGGGTAGGTCTCCTGCGGGTGGCCGGCCACCGAGCGCAGCCAGAAGTTGTAGCCCCCGAGGCTGCCGAGGTCGTTGTCGCGGTAGAAGTCGACGGTGGTGTAGATGACCGGCCGCTTGCCGTAGTAGGCGGTCAGGAGTTGCAGGAAGGTGCGGGCCTCGGCGCGCACGGTCGCCGGATCCGGGAAGCGGCGGCAGGTCCTCGAGCGGTGCGTCCACTCGAGGTCGAGCACAGGGGGCAGCGCCGAGCGGTCCTTGGGCACGTGCGTCATGAACCAGGCCGCCTGCTCGGCCGGCGGGCGGCAGAAGTAGTAGTAGTGGTAGGCGCCGCGCGGCATCCCGGCGGCACCGGCGGCGTGCCAGTTGTCGAGGAAGCGATCGTCGGCGTGGTCGCCGCCCTCGGTCGCCTTGATGAAGGCGAAGGAGACGCCGGAGCGGCGCACCCGCGGCCAGTCGATGTCGCCCTGGTACTTCGAGACGTCGATGCCGTGCACCGGATAGTGCCAGGGCAGCGTGGTGCCGACCCAGTCGTGCGGATCGCTGTCGGCGAAGCGTGGCGCGGTCACGGCGACCGCGCGGCTCGGGCCGGGCTCGGAGCGCCGCCCCGAACAGGCGGAAAGCAGGCCGAGCATGAGGAGCGCCGCCAGAGCGCCCCGTCCTGCAACTCCGATGGGGGTCACGACCGGGCCCCCCGCTCCGAACTTCGCCGAGGTCCCCGCGGGCACGCTTCGCCGGCGCCCAGGTAGCCTGCCTGCAGCTGCATCGCTCTGCCTCCGAACCCGCCCGCTCAACCGGGGCGTTTGCGCCACTATACTCTTTCCCGCGCACGGAACCAGAGTCCTGTGGGCCGGGAAGGTTCGAAGGGCGCCCGTTGACAGCGCCGGGCGGGCGCGTATATCAGCGCGGATCGACACCTGCCCGGGTGGCGGAATGGTAGACGCGCTGGTTTCAGGTACCAGTGACTTAACGGTCGTGGAAGTTCGAGTTCTTCTCCCGGGCACCACTAGACCCACACAACCCCTTGGTTGTGCTGCGCTTATTTTGCATAAGCGGCACCCCTATCCACCTCTATGTCCACCCTCGACCTGGCATTTGTAATGGTGGCTAGCTGGAATGAGGGCGAGCGAGCCCGCCCTCACTGCTGGCTGTCAGCCCTGACGCGGACGCTTCCAGGTCAGGTCCCTCTGGACAAGAGCGCGAAGCGGACCTCCTAGATAAATCTAGTTGGCCTTAGCAAACATCTTGGGCCGCGTTTCCGGAACGGTCAGTCGTCCTCTTTCTTGGGCACCACCCGCAACCGCTTGCGTCGCTGCTCCGGCGTCAGAGGAGGTGGGGTCACCGCTTGGATGAACAGTGGATAGTATCGGTCCTTCTCCTCTTCCGTAAGGACACGCGGCGCATCGACGATGAGCCCGTCCGCCCGCATACGCCCGACGATCTCGTCCTCCACGTTCGGACGCATGCGGACGACGAGGCCGCGTTTCGTCTTGGGAACGCGTGACCAAAGGTGCGTGTCCTCAGCTCGGACGTTCACCCGCCGCCACATCTTGGCTTTCGGCGTAAGGAACCGGATGGCGTAGCCATCCACCACCACATCAATTGGCATGGTTAGTCTCCCCATGCCGCTGACAGCGCGCAGCGGGTCTCGTCTGCATGGGGTGTGTTACCAAGTCCTCCGCGTGATCGGCAGCATAGAAGCCGGCAAGACGACTGGTACAGACGAAGTGCAGTATATAGGCGTGCATACTATGCGTCCTTTCTAAGTTGTGTGGGGAAGGGGGACGGCTTCGCTGTCGCCGTTCTAACCTTCCTACCAATGACTTTTCCCTTTAGGATCACGCGGCGTGTGCCCGCGCAGGCCCGGTTTCCCGATCGCCGTCCGATGCGAGGGGACACAGCGCCCGAACGGGACGACCGCACGACGCGTTCGTGCCACTTTGATGGATACCCCCGGGGGGAGGTCACACCCGCCGACGCGGCGGCGAAGCGGTCACCTCCCCTGGGCCAACATGACGCGAGGCAGATTTGGAAACGTTGGACACCCCGAGGAGCACAACCTCAAGCGCCCGCCCCTATGCCCGGCCGCCGGGGTCGGCCGGCGGCCGGCGCGCGCGCCAGGATTTCGTCTGCGAGCATTGCGGACGGGTGTTCTTGGCCAAGCCGGTGCACGACCACCGCGGCGTTTCACCGCGGCGCTTTTGCTCGAAGCGGTGCACCGGCGCCCACCGAACCGCGTACGCACATGCAGAGCAGGCGGGCAAGGGTGCGAAGCCCGCAAAGCCGGCGAGGGAGAACGGCGTGGTCGAGACCGCGGCCGAGCTCATCAACATGTCGCTGGTGCAGCCGCTGACCTCGGCTCAGTCGGCAAAGGTCAGAGGCTATGTCTTCGGACTGCTCCGCGCGCAGATCCCGTGTGCCCACCGCGTCGTCATGGGCGAGCTCGAGTGGACGCCTACCCAAGCCCGCGTCTTCGGCATGCTGCTGGACAAATGCCTGCCGAACCTCTCCGCGACCTTTGTCGACAGCGAGCGCCGGAACGGCGATCTGTGCCTGATGACTCGCGAGGAACTCGAAGCTTTGGCGGCTGGCTTCAGCGGCCGGGAGGGTGAGGAATCTAACAGCTGAAAGCTGACTAGGGTTCAGGCGATCCTCGCTGCCCGGATCCTTGTACCCAAAGCGGAGGCGACGCTGATCCACGAACATGGGCAGTTCGTCGGGATCAGCTCGCAGGTGGCGTAGGCTCGCTGGGAGGGACGACCGGACCCGAAATCCACTCGATGATCAGGGCGCGGCAAGGCCAACGACGGCCCGCAGACGAATTGAGTGAGCGCGATGACCAACCCAGCTTCAAGTTCCAAGACAACCGAGTTGGCCGAGAACCTCCTGGCCGCAGCTGCCGGCCGCGTCTCCCACACGGTCCTGGCGGACCCGCCATGGCGCTTCGATAACCGCACTGGCAAAGCCGCCCCCGAGCATGGCCGGCTCATGCGCTACGAAACGATGGACCTCGCGGAGATCAAGGCACTCCCCGTCGCGCAGATCACCGCTCAGCCGAGCCACCTCTACCTCTGGGTGCCGAATGCCCTCTTGGGCGAGGGGCTCGACGTGTTGGCTGCCTGGGGGTTCACGTACAAGACGACACTCATCTGGCACAAGGTGCGCAAGGACGGCGGCTCCGACGGCCGCGGGGTGGGCTTCTACTTCCGCAATGTCACTGAAACCGTGCTCTTCGGCGTGCGCGGCAAGAATGCGCGCACCCTGGCCGCGGCGCGGCGGCAGACCAACCTGATCGCGACGCAGAAGCGCGAGCACAGCCGCAAGCCCAACGAGCTCTACCCAATCATCGAGGCCTGTAGTCCTGGGCATTACCTTGAGCTGTTTGCCCGCCACCCAAGGCCGGGTTGGACGAGCTGGGGCCGGGAACTTGCCAGCCTCGGAATGTCGGCCATGGCGGCCGAGTAGGCAGGATGGCGCCGACCAGGCGGGTGATCGGGCTTCGTTCGGGAGGATGCCGACGACCTCTGGTGCGGCGCTTGATCTCGCCGTTGAGCCGCTCGAGCGGGTTGGTTGAGTGCAGCTTCGCCCGATGCCGAGCCGGAAAGGTCATTAGGCGAGACGGGTGCTTCTCGCTTCTGTTTACCCTCAGTTCGAATCCCGGTTGCCCCGCCAACCACCCCTCCAACTAGTCTCCAGTCGGCATTGCCGCGGCAACGTCCCGGAACAGCGACAGGAATTCGGCCGAATCCGAATCCAGGGCTCTTCGCCTCGCGGCAATCCGCGGCGTTTTCGGCTGCACTGCCGCCCGGGTCTCTGCCGAAGTGATGCAAGGTTGAGTTTCCCCCGGCAGTTCGATGCGAGGTTGAGTTTCGACGATAACAGGGATTTTTCGTGAATTTAGGCCGCGGAACAGGGTCGCGGTGGCAGGCAGCGCCCGGCATGTCGGAATTCATAGCCCAAAATCAGGCACTTACGGCCGCCAAAGCCACTTTCCTGTTTTTCGACGGAACAGGGCTTTGTTTCTGCAGAACAGGCTGCATGAAAGCGCGGAACAGGCCCTTTGTTGCGCGGAACAGGGGACTCAGCACCGCCGGAATTTACCGAAAAAGGTCCAGGATCAGGTGCGCGCGGGCGGGTCGAACACCCGCACCTGATCCGACCAGAGCAGCGGGAGGCGCTGCTCGAGCAGCTTTTTGAGCGTGAGCCCGGGCGGCTGCCGGCCGGCCAGGATCGCCCGTTGCAGATCGGGTGCCAGGAAGGCGAGGCGCAGCAGTCGCCGGTGATAGGGCGAGGATGGGATCGCCTCGAGCAAGGCATCGCCACCTTTGTCTCTCCCGAGCATCGCATGCGCGCTGCGCAGCGCCTTGATCAGGATCGGGTCCGGTCGGGCCGGGGCGTCCGACACGTCGAGGATCGAGGTCCGGCCGCCATGCTTCTGCATCCGCACCGGCAGGATCAGCCGGAGCTGCGATGGGTCCTGACGATCCGGCATAAGTTCCTCGGCATCACACAGGCGGCTGCGCATGCCCTCGAGACGACCCAGCGGGATCAGCAGGTGAACGGAGCGCGCATGGATCTCGACCCGGGTCAGCAGGTCGAGCGGATCAGGCGATGCCGACGGCGCCAGGCGGCGGAGCAGCTGGATCAGTTGCGCCTCGACGGCCGGCGCCGATACCCGTCTGATGGCGTCGTCGCCGTCGCGGCGGCGCTGCCCCTGCTGCAGCGGCGCCGAAACATAGTAGCGGTAAAGGTTCTTGCGGCGGCCATAGCTGAACGTGGGCGACATCGGCTGGCCGTCGGTGTCGAAGATGCGGCCAGTCAGTGGCGCGCGGGCGACCCGGTCCCGGCGCGTCTGCCCGGTGTTGCTGGTTCGCGTCGAGCCGGTCCTGCACCGCCTGGAAGAGCTCGGGATCGACGATCGCCGGATGCATGCCGGGATAGACCTTTCCCCGGTGGACGATCATGCCGAGGTAGAGCCGGTTGCGCAGCAGGTAGAAGAGCGCGCCGCGATTGAACGGCCTGCCGCCGATCGGCCGCCCACCGACGGTGGTCCGCTGCTTCGAGGCGATGTCGTGCTCGGCGAGCCAGCGCTCCAGTCGCACTGACCGAGCCGAGCTCGAGGTAGGTGGCGAAGATCATCCGCACGATCGCCGCCTCGTCCGGGTTTATCACCAGCGCCCGCCGGCCTTCGGCGGGCAGGTCGTAGCCGAGGGGCAGGTTGCCGCCCATCCACATGCCGCGCGCCTTCGAGGCGGCGATCTTGTCGCGGATGCGCTCGCCGGTCACCTCGCGCTCGAACTGGGCGAAGGAGAAGAGCACGTTCAGGGTCAGGCGGCCCATGCTGCTGGTGGTGTTGAACGCCTGGGTGACGCTGACGAAGCTGACCGCGTGGCGGTCGAAGAGCTCGACGATCCGGACGAAGTCGGCGAGCGCCCGGGTCAGCCGGTCGATCTTGTAGACGACGACGACATCGACTTTGCCGGCGGCGATGTCGGCGAGCAGCCGCTTGAGCGCCGGCCGCTCCAGCGAGCCGCCGGAGAAGCCGCCGTCGTCGTAGCGGGTGTCGAGCGCCCGCCACCCCTCGCTCGCCTGGCTCTTGACGTAAGCGGCGCAGGCGGCGCGCTGTGCGTCGAGGCTGTTGAAGTCCTGCTCGAGCCCCTCCTCGGAGCTCTTGCGGGTATAAAGCGCGCAGCGCCGGACCGGCCGGGTCATTGCCCGGGCCGCCTGAGCCCGAAGAACCGCGGGCCGTTCCAACGGGTGCCGGCGATCGCGGTGGCCGCCGCCGAGAGGCTCGGGTAGAGCCGCTCCTCCCAGCGGAACCCGTCCTCCTCGACCACCACCTCGACTGTCCTGCCCCGCCACTCCCGGCGCAGCCGCGCGCCGACCCCGAGCTCGAGCCCCTCGGCCTGCACCCGGCCGCGGCGTCGGAGCCGGCGCCGGGTCTCGGGATCGAGGCCGCCATGGACCGCGGCCTGCAGCCGCCAGGCGAGCAAGAGCCGAAGCAGCTCCGGCGAGCGCAGCCGCAGCCGGCTGCCGCCGTGCTGGCGCCAGAGGACACGCAGCGCCTCGAGGTCGAGCGTCTCCAGCCGCTCGACCGCCGCAGTCAGTTCGGTCCCGCCGGTCACCGCCCGGCCTCGATCCGGTAGCGCCGCTCGCCGGCGATCTTCTCGGAGAGGATGACGTGGCCCTTCCGCTTCAGGCTGCCGGCCAGCGCCCCGCGCACCGAATGAGCCTGCCAGCCGGTCAGGGCGACCAGCTCGGCAAGGCTCGCGCCCTCCGGTCGGCAGAGCAGAGCCACGATCTGCTCGAGCTTGCTGGTTGCGGTGGAAGCGGCAGGCTCAGACGTCTGCGCGTCCTTCGGTCCACGCCGCCGGCGCGGCTTGGTCACGGTTGGCAGGCTGCGAGTGTCGGCCATCATGGTCCCCCTTGGGTCACGCGGCGAACCCCTCCGCCGCTACCCGGACGAACCCGGACGGCCGGGCAGGATCAGCAACGCTCCGTTGCGGGTGGAAGTCCAGCAAGATCACTGCGAATTGTTGTCGCCCGCGTTCGGCATACCATATGATGTAGCGCAGCCGTCGGTCGAAGGGCCCATGATGACCATTTGCGTTGTTCCGTCTGCTCCGCTGGCGATCTGCTACCGACCAGTCGCTAGCCTGGTCCCCGACCCGCGCAACGCTCGCACCCATCCCAAGCGCCAAGTCGAGCAGATCGCCGCCTCCATTCGGGAGTTCGGCTTCGCCAATCCGATCCTGACCGATGCCGAGGACACGATCATCGCCGGCCACGGCCGGCTGCTCGCCGCGAAGGCGCTCGGCATGACCGAGGTGCCGACGATCGCGCTGCCGCACCTCACCGAGGCGCAGAAGCGGGCGCTTCGGATCGCTGACAACAAGATCGCGCTGGGTGCCGGCTGGGACCTCGATCTGCTGAAGCTCGAGCTCGGCGAGCTGGCGGTGCTCGACGTCGATCTCGACCTTGCGCTGACCGGCTTCTCCTCCGGCGAGATCGACGTGATTCTGAAAGGTCCGGCCGATCCCGAGGACGAGGTGATCCCGGCGGTGCCGGCGATCCCCCGCACCAGGCCCGGCGACATCTGGATCCTGGGCGAGCACCGCGTCGGCTGCGGCGACGGGCGCGACCTTGCCTTCCTGCAGGCGGTGGTCGGCGACGGCGCGGTGGTCGATGCCGCCTTCCTCGATCCGCCCTACAATGTCCGGATCAACGGCCATGCCAATGCCAATGGACGGCACCGCGAGTTCGCGATGGCCTCGGGCGAGATGAACGAAGCGGCGTTCCGCAGCTTCCTCTCTGATACGCTCGGCGCCTGCGCCGCAGTTTCGCGCGACGGCGCCGTGCACTTC
This sequence comes from uncultured Alphaproteobacteria bacterium, assembly GCA_963763295.1. Classification (GTDB taxonomy): domain Bacteria; phylum Pseudomonadota; class Alphaproteobacteria; order Rhodobacterales; family Rhodobacteraceae; genus Amaricoccus. The sequence goes on along the minus strand of CAVXOH010000008.1, from coordinate 58,789 downwards.
GTCTGCATGGACTGGCGGCACCTCGACGACGTGGCGGCCGTGGGTCGGTCGATCTACGGCGACCAGCTCAATCTCTGCGTCTGGAACAAGTCGAACGCCGGCATGGGCTCGCTCTACCGCTCCAAGCACGAGCTGGTCTTCGTCTACCGGGTCGGCAAAGCGCCGCACTTCAACGCCGTCGAGCTTGGCCGGCACGGCCGCAACCGGACCAACGTCTGGGACTATGCGTCGGTCAACTCGATGGCCGGCAGCCGGCGCGAGGACCTGGCGCTGCACCCGACGGTGAAGCCGACGGCGCTGGTCGCCGACGCCATCCAGGACGTGACCCGGCGCGGCGAGCTGGTTCTCGACATCTTTCTTGGCTCCGGCACCACGCTGATCGCGGCGGAACGGACCGGTCGGCGGTTCCGCGGCCTCGACATCGATCCGGCCTATGTCGATGTCGCTATTGACCGCTGGTCGGCGATGACCGGCAAAGAGCCCCGCCCGGCCGGGGAGCGCGACGCGTGAGCAAACCGGCCGGGCCGAAGCAGCCGCCGACGAGCAGCCAGTTCCGCAAGGGGCAGAGCGGCAATCCGAAGGGGCGGCCACGATCACGGCAGGCACCAGCTACCTCGGCCTTCGACATTGTTATCGACAAGACCCTCACGGTGACCCAGGGCGGCCTGCCGCGCGAGGTCACGCTAGAGGAGGCACTCCAGCACCGGACCTACCAGGACGCCGTGGCAGGAAAAAGCTCGGCCGTTCGCGAGATCCTGAAGATGATCGCCAAGCGCGAAAAACACTTCGCCGCGCAGCAGAGCCGACGTCCACCGAGGATCGAACGCCGCATCGAGCCGCACGACCCGGAGAATGCCGAGGCGGCTATGCTGATCCTCGACATCGCAGATCACGACCCGGCCGGTCAGGCTTCGGCCGATGTCGGCGTGCCGTTGCTGCTCGAACCCTGGGCGGTGCAGGCAGCCCTGAGCCGCCGCCGTGGCGGACAAGGGCTCACCGACAGGGTGGTGTCCGAGATCCGGCGCTGCACCCGCACTCCCGATATGCTGCGCTGGCCGAGGGGCACGGGCGAATGAGCAAACCTTCGGACACCGCGAAGTCCGTGATTGGCTATCGCAAGCCGCCGGCAGCGACGCGATTCCGCAAGGGCGAGAGCGGCAATCCGCGCGGCCGGCCCCGCGCACGCCGGAATGGGCCGCCCTACGAGGCTGTGCTCGGCCAGATGGTGACGATCCGCGAGAACGGCCGTGAGCGTCGGGTCACCGCGGCTGAGGCCTTCCTGTTGCAAGTGACCAAACGTGGGCTCGAGGGCGACGGCGCCGCCACCCGGGCGGCGCTGGCTGCGATCGCGGAGGCGCGAGCCGCCCGGCCAAGGAGCGACGGGCAACACATAACCGCGATCGTGCGGGTCATTGTATCTCCAGGCAGGGTCAACGGCGCGCTCGAGCCGCTGCGAATGGCGCGAAAGCTCGATCGATATCGCGGCACCGCGCGGATGGCGCTGGAGCCGTGGCTGGTTGAGGCGGCCCTCGCGCGGCTCGGCAACCGGCGCCTGACGATCGAGGAGCAGATGACCGTGGTTCGCGCGACCCGAACGCCGGGAAAGGTGCGTTGGCCGGAGTGGTGGGAGTTCGGACGGTGAGAGCGCTGCGGCCAGTCGGCACCATGCGATCGGGCAGGTCCCAGCCCAGCGCTTTGGTTGGGGGTTCGAGTCTCTTCGGGCCTACCACCCAGTCGTCGGCCTCGCTGACCTGGGCGCCCTTCACTTCTCGCCAACAAAGACGTGGTTTCGGTCGCCTTGTAACCGCAAAAGAGTGCCAAGCGCCGTTATTGGCGGCGGCGGCCCTCATCCGCCTCGGCGCGCAACGCGGGCAGGTCCTGCGCCAGAAGCCGGCCGACGAAGAGTTTCGCGCCCTCGAGACTCCAGTGCCGGGCGTGCAGCCGGCGCTACTCGCGCCAGACATCGTCGCCGGGTGGTCGATACTTTATCGACGATGCCTTTTGCAGCGCCGCTAGCGTCTCCTCAACGGTGAGAAGGACGGTCGTTTGGACGGAACTCAGCGCTCCTCCCGAACCGATCGCCAGCGCTGTGGCCGCCATCGACACGTTATCCGGAGCCTCCCACAAGTTATATCCGTCATGTCACCAAAGGCATACCAGAAGCCGTGCAACTTTCCGCCAACCATTTCATGTACTGCTTCGCCGCCTCTCGGCGGTCCTCCGGATTCTTGATGAGTTTCGCCCATGTTGCCGGCGTATAGCTGAATCGGGTTAGGTAGAGCGGCATGGCTTCCTCCGTCGCCTTGGGATTCTTCCGCAGCGAGCATACAGAAAGCCACGGTGCGGCGCGATGGCCGGGCTCGTCCGCCGTGTCGTCGCGGACGATCCGTGCTAACGTCCCGGCCCGAGGGGGTCTTCCATGACCGATCCGTTCCAGAACGTCTCGCTGCCGGCGCCGAGTTCATCGAGACCATCGCCCAGGAACTTCGAGGCGCGTGCCGCGGACCCGTCGATGGTCCCGATCATCGCGGCATACCTCGACGACATCGACTGGAGCACACATCTTGCCTCTCGCTTGCTGCGCCTGCTCGGGTCAGCTTCCGCCCTTACTGCAATGACACGGCAGAATGGCGCTCCCTTCGCCCGAGGTGAATGTCAGCTTCGCCAATTCCGTACCGCGGCCTGCGCCGGATGAGCGCTTGATGATCTCGACCGCTCGCGGGGCGGCTGCGGCGACGCGGGGACCCTGGTAGCCGGCGTCGGCGAAGAAGCGCTCGAGGAAGGGGAAGCGTCGGGTGATGCGGTCGAGAACCAGCGCCGCGCCATCGCGATCCTGCACGCTGGCGGAGTGGACCTCGATGCGCAGCAGGAGGCCCAGGGTGTCGGTGACTAGGTGCCGCTTGCGGCCCTTGACCCGCTTTCCGGCGTCGTATCCGACCATTTCGCGGGCTTTCGCACCGGTTTTCACGCTCTGGCTGTCGATGATCGCGGGGGTCGGGCTCCCGTCGCGGCCTTCCAGCTCCCGGGTCCGGGGCGATAGAGCACGTCGTGGACGTGCGCCAGGCGCAATCAGCGCCCATTCCCGCTCCGTCACGTCGCTTGCATAGGTTCCGCTCGCACGCACATAGTCCCCGTGTCATGCGACCTGGAAAACTGACCCCGCATTGCCGAAGGATGCCCGTCAGGTGACGGTCCCACGACCCGCGTCGAGGGTCGGTCGCGGGCGGCGCGGCTCGACCCGCATCGCAGCGAAATCGACGCCTGGCTGGACGCCGAGCCAGCGATCACCGCCGTCGAGGTGCTGGCGAGACTGACGACCCGCTACCCGGATCGCTTCACGGCAAAGCACCTTCGGTCAACGAGAAGATGGTCAGAGCATGGCGGACGGATCAGGCGAAGCGCGTGATCCGCAGCGGGGACCGCAGCCTTGGAAGCCGCGATCGCAACCGCCGAGCCCGAGCCTGCCTTGTAGCCCACAGGGACCTCCCGCGCGCCGCCACGCGAACTTCGTGGTGGTCGCGCCCCGGCGCGCGGGTCCCTCCTATGGACTACAAGGCAGGCTCCCTCACCCTTTGTGCTGGAACACCCTGAGGGTGACCCAACGGGGGGTCAAATCCTCAGTTCGTTTGACACCCCGCGGGTGACCGCCGTCCACGCCATCCGATCCTCCGTCGTAGCTTGCCAGGAACAACGGTGAAACAGCTCGGCGGCGGTCGCTCAATCTCCCTTCAGGCGCTTATCGGACAGGCTCTGAGACACCCGATTGCGATTATGCGGCCAGCGGCATGGTGTCCATCTGGTCGCGTCGGAACTGGCCGGGCGAGCGGTGGCCGTGCCACTCGATCAGCCAGTTTTCGTTGTAGGTCCGCCTGAACTCGATCAGGGCGAGGCGGAGCTCCTCAACGGTCCGAAAGGTCCGGACCCAGAGGAGGTTCTCTTTCAGGTCCGGATGAAGCGCTCGGCACAGCCGTTGCCTTCGGGCGCGCGGACAAAGGCCGGAGACGACGCGGCGCCTAGCCAGGCGATCTCCTTCTGGAAGTCGTGCGACATGTACGGCTCCGTGGTCGTGGCGGATGCTCGAGACCCTGGGCAGCATCCTTCTCGACCCCACCGAAGTGTTCGGTGACGCCCTGGCGGACCGGCTCGAGAGCCGCGATCCGTGTCTCGTATTCGCCCAGCAGCTCGGCCGACGCCATGTCCTGGTCGAGCGAACCGGCCTCCGCCTTCTCGACCCAGATCCGGATCAGGTTGCGGGACAGGTCGTGGCGTCGGCCGAGCGCGTGAAGCGTCTCCCCGGCATGATACTCGGCAACGACCTGACGCTTGAAGTCGATGCTGTGGCTGCGGTGTCTGGGCATTGGCCTTCTTCCTCAGAAAGCCCGGCCCCGGTCAATCCCAAGACGCTCGAACTGTCCAACGACAGGGGCGCACTCCAATCAGGGTCCCGATCCCGTGTCGATTGACACTCATCCGCGACTGGTTCGCCAGGCGCCCCTGCTGGCACATCCACTTCACCCCGACCTCGGCCTCCTGGATCAATCAGGTCGAGCGCTTCTTCGCGCTGCTCACCGACAAGCAAATCCGCCGCGGCGTCCATAGCTCGACCCAAGCCCTCGAAGCCGACATCCACGTCTACATCGGCGCCCACAACGCCGAGCCAAAGCCCTTCCGCTGGACCAAATCCGCCGACGACATATCCTCGCCGCCATCAACCGCTTCTGCCTCCGCACTCTCCAAATCCATGCCAGCAGCCCGCCACAGAATCGGGACACTAGCCACCAGCCCGCCGAGGGAACCTGGGCCCTACTGCAGGCGGCGCGACGCAGCCTCCGAGCCCTTGCCGACAGCCGGGCGTAGAACGCGCTCACGAAGAGCTGTCGCGGGGTAGCCACAAGCGATTGCTCTGGCGCGTGAGATGGAGTTGTCGACGGAGGCGTGCGGCGTGCTACGTTTGGCTGGTAGTGTTGGCGAATCCAAGTCAGCGGCCGGGGCGGCGCGCACAAGTAGCATGGGCGGGGGACACCATGGCGCTGAAGCTCAGCCATCTCGACGGCAACAACGGCTTCGGCCTCTGTGGATTGATGGCCGTTTGCGAGTAAGTTGGATGACAGTGAGACAAGCGATTGCAGTACAGGCCTGAAATCGACGGGTTGCGGGCGTTCGCCGTATTGCCAGTGGTGCTCTTCCACGCGGGGTTTGCGCCGTTCTCAGGCGGGTACGTCGGGGTAGACGTCTTCTTTGTGATCAGCGGCTACCTGATTACTTCGATCCTGATCGAAGACCTCCGGAGCGGCCGCTTCTCGATTGCACGCTTCTATGAAAGACGCGCCCGTCGAATCTTGCCTGCGCTCTTCTTTGTGCTGATCTGGACCACTGTCGCCGGCTGGCTCTGGATGGTGCCGGCCCAGTTCGAGGAATATTCGCGCACGCTCGTGACGGTCGTCCTGTTCGTGTCGAACATATACATCTGGCGCGGCGAGGACTATTTCGCACAGGCCGCCGAGCTCGACCCGCTGCTGCACACCTGGAGCCTCGCGGTCGAGGAGCAGTTCTACATCGTCTTTCCGATCTTGCTGCTGGCGATCTGGCGCTTCGCGGGCGGGCGCCTGCTGTGGACGATAGCCGCTCTATCGCTCATGAGTCTTCTCCTGGCCGAATGGGGTTGGCGCCACGCGCCGGGCGCGAACTTCTTCTTGCTGCCGACGCGGGCTTGGGAACTCGGGGCAGGTTCGATCTGCGCGCTGATCCTGCGCGACGCGCCGCCGCGGACCAACGCACTCCTTGCGGGCCTCGGGCTGGGGTTGATCGTCTTTTCGGTCGTCGCATTCGACCCCGAGACGCCCTTTCCCTCAGTCTACGCGCTGGCCCCGGTAGGGGGCACGGCACTCGTGATCCTCTTCGGCGGCGCAGGCACACTTGTCGCAAGGCTGCTGTCGCTCCGTCTCATAGTAGGCGTCGGCCTGGTCAGCTACAGCGCCTATCTGTGGCACCAGCCGCTTTTCGCGTTCGCCCGCATCCGCAATCCCACCCATCCTTCAGCAGAACTCATGCTCGCCCTTGCGCGTGGCAGCGTTCGCCCTCGCCTACGTGAGCTGGCGGTTTGTCGAGCAGCCGTTCCATCGCAGAACGGCGCCCGTGCGATTGTCGCAGCGCGCCGTCTTTGCCGCCTCGGGCGTCGTTGCCGCGGCGTTCGTGGGGGTTGGGCTCTATGGTCAGGTCACCGACGGCAGGATGCAGGCTTGGATCGAGGAAAATCCGTCGAGCGCGCCCGTGTACCGCATGTACGAGGCGGCCATGCGCATTCAAGGCGTCTACCTTGACGATGGTGCCTGTCAGTTCAACGTGCAAGCGCTTGACGCGGCCGCGATCGAGCGGCTCCGGGGCTGTCGCCAGCGCCACGGCCCCGGCGTGGCGGTCCTCGGCGACAGCCATGCGATCGACTTCTTCAACGGCATGGATGCGCTGCATGATGGCGCCTTCATCTTCGGGCTGACCAAGTCAGGAGACAAGGACGCCTTCGCGTCCATGTTGCGTGACCAGCCCGACCTCTTTGACCAAGTCGTTCTCCACTATGCTGGCTGGCGCTACTTTCAGTCACCCGAGGGGCGCATCGGCGAAGAGAACTTCAATCGGATCCCCGAAGACGCGGAGCTACCGGCAGAGGATTTCCAGGTCCTTGAGCAACGGATCGACAATGAGCTTGGCGAGCTTGGCTATCTCGCCGGCCTCTCTGAACACACCAGCGTAGTCTGGGTCGGGCCGCGCATCGAGCCGCATATCGGGCTGAATTTCATGCTGAGCCGCGGCTGCGATTATCGCTACAACCTCCGGGAAGGGCAACGCGCGCTGTTTGTGGACCTCGACCGACGTCTCGCCGATGCCGCCGCCGCGGCCGACGTCGCCTATGTCTCGCTGATCGACGCCATGCGGTTCGACATGGCGACCGACTTTATGACGTGCGCTCGCCTCTACTGGCGCGACGGAGACCACTGGAGCGTCGACGGGTCCGAACTGTTCGTCGGGCGACTCCTCAAGCGCGACTTGCCAGGACTGCGTGCTGACGTTGATGTCGACGCTGGGCTGCGCCGGTGATCGCGCTCGCAGAATCTGGTCCCGACCTCGCGACCCGTCTATGGATGTCGAACGTTTCTAGGAGGCATCGCCGCAGTGCCTTAGCGCAACCGGACTACGTCGCAGCGTGATCGCCACATCCCTTCCCCGCCGCGGGGGCATTCGCATTAGGAACAGCGAACCGGTCCCGCCGGGTCCGGCCCGAGATGCGGAGAGCCGCCTTTGCCGGAAGATAGCGCCGCCCGTCGCGGCCCCCCCGCCGAACTGCCCAGCCCAGGGCGGCGGGGAACCGCCCGCCCGCTCGGCCGTCCGGCGCGGCCGGTCATCGCGTCCTTCGCGGCGCTACGGGGGCATCCGCGCGAGGCCTATGCGGTCAGCCAGGGCTTCTGGGCGCCGGGCTTCCAGGCGCTGGCCGCCTATCGACTGGGGGTCAACGGCCTCCGGAACCGGGTCCTGCGGGTGCCGGCGCGGCTCCTCTACCGTTTCCTCAGTCTGAGCGCGCGCAACGTCAATGCATCCAACTCTCCGACCGCACCCATATCGGCCGCCGTCTCAGGATCGCCCATCAGCACGGCATCGTGATCCATTCCGCTGCGGTGATCGGCGACGATTGCCTGATCCGTCACGGCGTGACCATCGGCGGGCTTGGCGGCAGTCGCGCCGGTCGCTCCGCCGGGGCCCCGCGGCTCGGCGACCGGGTCGGGGTGGGGTGCGCGCGGGCGGCGTCGCGGAGAGGGACAGCGGCTCGCCGCGAGCAGCCGCAGCACCGCGTCCCGCTTGCGACCCGCCGTCATCCGCCGCTCCCGGCCCGGCGCCGCGGCCGCTCCGATGTCCGAGGTCTCCGTACCCCCGGGCTCCTCCGCGCTTAAACGATCATCCATCCAGGCACCTCCATCCGGCCCAAGTAATGTTATAAGCCGTCTGAGGTGTCGGGCGTTGAGGACAGGGGGTTCTGGAGATAGTCCGGGGACCATCCTGCACGCTTTCTGCGGGACTTGATGGATCGCTTGTCGGTGGCGGTGCGGACGAGGTTGAGGGCGAAGTGGCGGACGGTGGCCATGTTTCGCGCGCCGTGGCCCTTGCGGAGGCGGGACTGGTCGTCGGCGAAGGTGACGTCGAGCACCCAGTGGAGGCGGTTCTCGATCGCCCAGTGCTCGCGCACCGCCGCGGCGGCGTCCGTCGCGGTGAGGGCGCGGGAGGAGATGAAGTAGCGGGTCTCGGTGCGGGTGGCGCCCCGGCTCTCGACGCGGGTCTCGGCGCGGACGAGGCAGGCGGCGCCGGGCAGGCGCAGCTCGCCCGGGAAGCGGCGCGCGCCGTCGAGCCAGTCGATCTCGCGGAGCACGGCTGTGCGGCGCTCCTCGATGCGGCCGTGGCCCTTGTCGAGGTCGGTGTGGGTCTCGAGTGTCCCCGGCCTCGGCGAAGGCGGCCTCGACCTCGGCGCGCAGCGTGGGCTGGTTGGCCTTGACCGCGAGCAGCCAGTCCGCGCCCTGGGCCGGTGATCGCCTCGGCGATGTCGGCGTTGGTGGCGATGGCGTCGATGGAGACGAGCGCGCCCTTCAGCCCGTCCTCGGCGCCGAGCCGCTCGAGCAGCGGCGGGATGGCGGCGAGCTCGCTTCGCCTTGTCGGGCACGGCCTCCTGCGCCAGCACCAGGCGGGCGGTGGTGGCGAAGGCGGAGACGAGGTGCAGCGGCGCCGCGCCCGGCGCTGCGATCGTGGCTGCGGCGCGAGGTCTTGCCGTCGATGGCCACGAGGCCGGCCTTGTCGGGCCAGCTCTCCCGCACCCAGTCGGCGAAGGCGGCGGCGAAGAGCGCCGGGTTGATCCGGTTCATCAGGATGGTCAGCCAGCGCTCGCCGGGCACGCCGTTCTCGTAGGGCAGGTGGCGGCGGAGGAAGCCGAGATGCGCCGCGCCCCAGGCGGCGATGTCCTCGTAATCGTCGCAGCCGGCGATGGTGCCGCAGACGACGAGCAGCAGGACTCGGGGAGCGGATGCAGGATCCGCCGCACGTCGCGGGGGTCCTCCACCTGCGAGAAGTGGTCGAGCAGCGCGGCGAGGCGCGACTTCGGAAGAAGGGCATCGGCGACATGGAATCATGGCGGGCGGCCCGAATTCAGGAGCCGCCGCATCGATTCAGAGAAATCCCCCGCCTGTCACCTGTCATTTGAGTTCGGAGCCCTGCGTCGAGAACAACTTCCTGCGGCAGACGCACACGACCGCCCTTCACCTGACCAACGTCGTCGGGCTCGTCGCCCGGCGCAACAAGGTGATCCGCAGCCTCACGGTCGCCGACAGCAACAAGAACGATGTCGCGATTGTCATTGGCGCCTGGGGTTCCCTTGAGGCACAGAACTGCGACAATGTCGCCGTCCGGGACAACGTTTCCCGGAAGTACAAGGGTCCCTGGAAGGAACTCCTGGGTCTGGACCGGGAATGTCGAGAGCAACGATGAGATCCACCATGCCTCCCGGTTGGGTCGAGATCTCCTCGCCGGGGCCGCGGCGCATGATCGGGCGCCGGGACTTCCTCGCCGGGGCGGCGGCGCTCACCCTCGCCACCCGGCCGGGGCCGGACGGCGCCCGGGCGCAGGCGGCCGGCGCCGGCCCCGCCGCGCCGGAGCCGGCGCCCGCCGGCTGGAGGATCCTGCCGGCGATCCGTCGGGCCGAATACGAGGCCTTCGTCGAGGAGGGCGTGCTCAGCGGCGACTTCGGCCAGTACATGCTCGGCGCGGCGCAGTCCGAAAGCGATCCCGACCGCATCTACACCTGCCAGGATTCCGGCGCGGTCTGGGTCAGCCTCGACCACGGCAACAGCTGGAACAACCTGAAGAACCGCGGCCTTTACGCCCGCTTCACCACCGGCATCGCCGTCGACCCGCTCGACAGCCGGCGGGTCTTCGTCCTCACCCAGGGCGGCGGGCGCGACGCCGAGAAGCACATCGGCCTTTCCCGCTCGCTCGACGGCGGCGTGAGCTGGGAGCGGGTGATCCCGAACGACCGGAGCCCGGGCCGGACCACGCAGGGCCCGATCAATTTCGCCCCCTCGAGCCGGGACGCCGGCCTCGGCTACGCCACCCGCTGGTACTGCATCATCCAGAAGACCTCGCACCGGCGGCCGAACGAGCTGCCGCACGAGCTCCACCTGTCCGATGACGGCGGCGCGACCTGGCGCCTGGTGCGGCCGCTCGCCTCCGCGACCTTCGGCTCGATCGGCCACCTCGTCGTCGACCCGGTCGATCCGGGCGTCGTCTACGTCAACAGCGGCGAGGGGCTCTGGCGCTTCGACGCCGCCGACCGGGCCGACGGTCCGGTCACCCGGCTGAGCGGCACCGGGGGCCTTCCGGAGGGCGGCGTCGGCGACCGCCTCTACCTCGGCCCCGACGGCAGGACCATCATCGCCGGCGTCTCCGGCACCGGCATCTACCGCAGCGACGACGGGGGCGCGAGCTGGTCGCTCGTCCAGGCCGACCCCGACCTGCGCAAGCTGCACGTCAACCCCTGGAACCCCGAGCGGATGATCGTCAGCTACGGCAAGGGCAAGCAGATGCGCGCCTCGACCGACGGCGGCGCGACCTTCGCCGAGCCCGCCACCGTCAGCACCGGCCCGGGCGGCGACGACGACGGCATCATCTCCGAGGGGAGCTGCCTCATCGTCTGGCATCCGGACGATCCCGACCGGATCTGGGCGCATGGCGGGCCGCGGCACTGGCAGTCGGACAACGGCGGCCGGGACTGGCGCCCGGCCAACGGCTACTTCAACGGCAAGCAGCACCAGAACTGGTTCGTCGACCAGATGTTCGATCCGGTCGACCCCGACCGCTTCGGCTACTTCATGACCGACTTCGGGGTCGGACTGACGCGAAACGGCGGCCTCTGGTTCGAGAGTGGGCGGATGTTCACCCAGCGGATCGGGCTCAAGCATTCGACGGTGAACGGCGGCGCGATCCATCCCGACCCCGCGAAGGGGATCATCCTCGCCTCGGTCGGCAAGATGAACTCGGGCACGCTGCTCATCAGCCGCGACGACGGCGCCAGCTGGGAGATCGCCAGCGCCGGCGACCGGAAGCGGCAGTATGTCGGCTACGACCTCGATGACCCGCGCTACTGCTTCCAGTGGCGCGAGCGCTCGACCGACGACGGGGTCACCTGGTCGCAGATGCCGGCGCTGCCCGAGGGCTTCGCCGTCTCGGGGATGACGCTCGTCGCGCCGGGGCTCCCGCAGGGCCAGGCGATCTTCGCCATCGACCGGGACCGCGGGTCGAATTCGCGCATCCTGCGCTCGCTCGACCGGGGCGAGAGCTGGACGCTGGTCGTCGACAGCCCGTTCGACTTCGGTCTCGAGGGCATGACCGGGGGCGGGCCCTGCCGCGCGCATCCCTCGGATCCGGACGTCTTCTTCACCAGGGGGCCGAACGAGACCACGATCCGGCGCTGGAGCTTCGGCGGCGGCCGGCAGGCCTTCGTCGACCTCAACGTCATGGGCGGCTTCCCGGGCGGGCGGGCGCCGGACGGGAGGTTCTCGGTGACGTCGTTCGCTATCGACCGGCGATTCCCCGACGTCATGTACGTGGCGAGCGCCTACGACAACGGGCCCTACAAGTTCTTCCGCACCGGGGACGGCGGGATCACCTGGGAGAACCTGACTGAGGGCTTTCCCGGCGTCTTCCTGCGCGGGCTCGAGGTCTCGCCGGTGACGGGCGAGGTGTTCACCGGCTCGCCGAACGGCTCGCGGGTGCTGCCGCCGCCCTACGCCGAGGCGGCGGCGCTGAGCGGCGGGGCGCGCAACGTCTGGGGCCATCGCTTCCTCGACGCGCCATACTGAGCCCGGCGGTAACGACGTTAGGGGGTGCGGACCCGGCGCCGACGTGGCATGAGCGGGGACGAGGGTCAGGCTTGAGGCGGTAGGGATGCAGGTCGGGGTCGATTTCACCCATGTGATCATGACGCGGTTCAACGTGGAGCGGCCGCGGCGCCACGACCCGATGCGGCTCGACCCGGACTGGCTCGCCGGCCGCTTCGAGCTCTTCGAGAAGTACTGCCTGCCCTCGGTGGCGGCGCAGACCGCGCGCGACTTCCACTGGCTCGTCTATTTCGACGCCGGCACGCCGGAGCCGATCCGGCGGCGGATCGCGGCCTGCCGGGAGATCTTCCCCTTCGTGCCCCGGTTCTGCGGGCGGATCAGCGCCGAGTTCTGGCCGGGCTCGCTCGCCGAGGCGCTGCCGGCGCGGACGCCCTGGCTGCTCACCACCCGCTTCGACAACGACGACGCGCTCGCCGCCGACCACGTCGCCCGGCTGCAGGCGGCGGTGGCGCGCGGGGAGCCGCAGCGGGGCTCGTTGAACTTCCCGCAGGGCTTCGTGCGGGGCGAGGGCGGCAAGCTCTACGCGCTCACCCACCTCGCCAACTCGTTCGCGAGCTGGCTCGGGCCCTGGGACGCCAAGGCGCGCACCGCGATCTCGATCAACCACCTGAAGATGACCCGGGTCGGACCGGTCCGCCAGCTCGACGGCGCCGCCGCCTGGCTGCAGGTCGTGCACGGCGGCAACGTCTCGAACAAGGTGCGCGGCCGCCGGGTGGCGCCGGAGGCGGCGGCTGGGCGCTTCCCCGCCCGCCTCGCCGACCTGCGCGCGAACGAACATGTAGAGCGTCAACCTCGATGTCCGGCACCGACAACCAAGTTGGCCGTGATGGCCTGCGGCGGCTGGTTCAGGCGGTGAGGTCCTCCCGGCTGTTGTCGGCGAGGCTGTCGCCGTGTGTGTTGTCGTTGACGCCGTCAGGCACTTGGTCGGCGCTGCGGCCAGCGGCGGCGCGGCGGCGGTAGCTGTCGACGTTCATCTCGAGGATGGTGGCGTGGTGGACGAGCCGGTCGATGGCGGCGACGGTGACGGCCTGGTCGGGGAAGATGCGGTCCCAGGCGCTGAAGGGCTGGTTGGCGGCGATGGCGAGGCTGCGGGTCTCGTAGCGCCGGGCGATGAGCTCGAAGAGGACGGAGGTCTCGGCCTGGTCCTTCTGGGCGTAGCCGATGTCGTCGAGGATGATCAGGTCGAAGCGGTCGAGCTTGCCGAGCGCGGCCTCCAGCGCGAGGTCGCGCCGGGCGGCCTGGAGCTTCTGAACGAGATCGGTGGTGCGGGTGTAGAGCACGCGGCGGCCGGCTTCGACGAGGGCGTGACCGACGGCGCAGAGGAGATGGGTCTTGCCGGCGCCGCTGTTGCCGATGGCGATCAGGTTGGCGCCGGTCTCGATCCAGTCGCCGGCGGCCAGCGCCTCGACGCGCGCGCGCGGCACGTTGGGCAGGGCCTTGAAGTCGAAGGTGGCCGCGTCGAGGTTGCGGTAGGCCGCCGAGAGGCTGTCGGTGCGATGCTCGCCCGGGACGCGCCGAGGCTCCAGAGCGCGTCCTGCAGGTTCTCGGCCAATGCGGTGAAGCTCTCGCCGCCCAGCACGACCCCGACGTGCTCCCAGCCGCTGTAGGCCAGCACGAAGTGGAAGAGGCGGTGCGGGAACGGCGCGCCGGCGATGGTGACGCCGAGCTCGGCCGCGTCGGTGAAGTCCGAAAGCGCCATCCGGCCGGGCTCGGACGTCTGGCGGAAGATCACGTCGCGCGCAGGCCCGTGCAGGACGCGCCAGTCGCGCACCCGCCGCTCCAGCGTCCGCCGGACCCGGTCGTCGGGGAAGGCGTCGGGATCGGTCATCTGCAGATGGCGCAGGAGCGTGACCGCCTGCACGGCGGGGTCGCGCTCGAGGATCGGCAGTAGCACCGCCTCCCACACCGCGGCGAGCGGATCGGGAACGGTGCGGCCGCGCTCGGGCTTGCGCTGCGACGGCAGGCGCGGATCGGCGTCGATCCGGCGTCCGGTGCGCTCGCTGAACCCGGCCCGGGCGGCGGCGGTGCGCTGGCTGTGACGAAGTCGGTCTTGCATGTAGACTCTCGCTTGCTGGTCGGTGACGGGTTTGCCCGGCACGTCGGGACCTCCGTTTCGATGACAGAGATCCCGGTCGTACCGGCCCGGAGCGGCCAGCACCCGCGCCATCACCCCCCGGGGAGGACAATCGCGCCGCCGGCTCCAACCTCCGGATGGGCTACGCCCGCCCTCCGGCTGGGGCAGGCGGCCAACTTGGCTGTCGGCGCTGGACAAAATGGTTGTCGCTGATCGAACCACGAACTTATGGGTAAATGAAAGGCTCCCCGGACGCTTACCATGTTCCGCCGGGTCGGCACCTACTGGCATCTTCCCCGAGCAGGCGCAGGCCCGTCGCGCGATCTGGAATGGAATCGACGCGCCGGCCCGGGCTGAAGGCGCGCGCAGACGGCATGATCGGCGATTCTCGGCACCCCCCGAGTACCGGGCCCACCTGATGCTGACCGGCTGGACGGTGGCCAAGGCGGGTTATTAGCCGCGGCCTCCGGCCTTCAGGCCTTCAGCACGCCCGACAGGTGGGCGCCGAGGCGGAGCGCCAGCTGCACGATCGTATAGGTCGGGTTGGCGTGGCCGCCGGTGGCGAAGACGCTGGAGCCGCCGAGGTAGAGGTTGTCCACCGAGTGCACGCGGCAGTTCGCGTCGACCACGCCTTCGCGGGGGTCGACGCTCATGCGGGTGGTGCACATGTGGTGGCAGATCGCGACCTCGCCGGCGCCCGGCGTCCCGAACTGCGGCGGCTCCATCGCCTCGTCGATCAGCCAGTCGCGGAGCTGCACGCGGCCGATGCGGTTCTTGGCGAAGTGCCGGGCCGTCAGCATCATCGCGGTCCGGGGGGTCCGCTGGTCGAGGTCGCTGCAGCGCCAGTCCAGCACGATGCGGCGGTGGCCGAACATGTCCCGTTCCTCGCCGAGCAGGACGCGGCTGTCCGGGTTCAGCGACTGTTCCGAGATGATCCCGATGGATCCGCGGGTCCGGTCCCGCTCCAGTCCCGCCAGGTAGTCGCCGAAGTCGCCGGCGTCGCAGTCGATCGTCCGCCCCAGCACCTGGACCGCCAGCCGGTGGACGAAGTCGTCGGCGCAGACCATGCTGCGGGCCAGTGCCTTCGACATGCTGCGGGCCCGTGTCGACAGCAGCAGCTCGAAGTCTAGGATCTGATGCGCCTCCATCATCTCGGGCGTTGGCTGATAGACGAGGGATGGGGGGACCTCGTCCTCGAAGAGGACGCTGCCGCAGGAATAGGCGTAGTGCTCCGAGAAGAAGCGGCCGACGAGGTCGTGCTCGTTGCCGATGCCGTTCGGGACCTGCCGGTCGGCGTTCAGGAGGAAGCGCGGGTTCTCGAGCCCGCCAAGGCAGAGCACGAAGCACCGGGCGCCGACCGCGAAGCCCGGATCGCCGGGCTGGTAGGACTTGAAGATCGCGGTGCTGACGGTCCGGAGGTCGGGGGTGAGCTCAAGGTCGACGAGGTTCGCGTTCACCACCAGGGTGATGCGGCCCGAAGCCGCGATCTCGTCGCGGTACTTCTCGCCGAAGTGCGTCGGCGGGCTGCTGCGGTAGCGGATCGCCGTCATGCCGTCGCCGAGCAGCGGGCTCTTGGGATCCTTCACCCTATCGGCGGAGGCGAGGTCAAGGATGCTGTCGGCCTCGGGCGCGAACCTGTCGAGGTCGGCCTTGGTCAGCGGCCAGCCGCTGAGCGGATGGAAAGAGAAATGGTTAAAGTTATGAGGTTCGAGCGGGCGGGAGCGTCCGCCCCAGTGGTTCGAGGTGCCACCGAAGTAGCGGAGCCGCGGGCTGTCGAGCGGGAAGTATTCGCGTCCGATCGACTGGCCGGCATAGAGATCCTGGGATCGGGCGTCGATGTCGAGGCCGCCTCCCTCCATTAGGGCCACGTTGTAGTCGGCATCGGCCAGTGTTCGTGCGGCCGTGATGCCCGCCGGCCCGCTGCCGACCACGCAAGCATCGTAAAAGCGTCCGCCGACCTGGCGACCGTCCGTATCTGTATCGAGCAACATCCGGGATACAGCGCCTCATCTTGCACAACATACTGCCGGACAGAAATACGCCCTGGACCGCAATCGGGCAAGCGCGAAGACTCCTAACCCCGGAGCGATTCGGCGATATGGTTTCCGAGCCGCAAGGCCAGCTGGACGAGCGTGTAGGTCGGGCTCAGTGGGCGGTGCCGCGGGCGGATCGGTCGCGGGGCGGCCGCCCGCTGTACGACCACGTGCTGATGTTCCGGGTCCTGATCCTTCAGGCCAGCCACTCGCTGTCGGACGAGCGGACCGACTATCTCATCAAGGACCCACGGGAACCTGGTACGTCGTGCCGCAGCCCGTGAGCGCAATACCCGCGGCGAAGATCGCGGCGCTTGAACGGAACATCACATACCCCCTTACTCTAACCCGGATTCCTACTTGCAGTGCGATTTTGGCGATGTAAGACGGTAAGCTAGTGAAAACACCGGGCCGCGTTGCCGAAGAACTGGAGGATGTACATCCATTGCGGCAGTGGACGGCACCGGCGACCTACTCAGGACAAGACAGGATAGTGCGGATGAAGGATTGTGACGTCGGACGCCGTCCGTCTATCGCTTTTCTGTTGAGGCACGATCGCCCGCCGGAGGCGGCAGAACCTTCGACGTTTCCGGCGCGATGCGCCACGCGGCCGTTCCTCTCGGGTTGCCCCAAAACGTGAGTTGATCGAAGCGCTCAAAAAGGTCCGGCGGCAGCACCGTTTGGCGGACCTCGTGCCGCACAGGACCCGAGACACTGTGCAGCCCCGGCGCCCCTAATGGCCCGTCGAACTCCGGCGCGTCGTACTCGACGTTTACAAAGTCGTGCGCGAACCATTCCTCACCGAGGAACCGGTAGACGAGGCGTAAGCAGGCCTCGGGCTTGCTGGTAAGGATGTCGTAGTCAATAAGCAGCAGGTGGTTCGAATGCTCGCCGTAGTAGGCCTCCTTCAGGGCGGAATATGCGAAGCCGACCACCCGGTCGCGATGCGCCAACGCCTCGGTGCGGCTGTAGACGGTGGCGCGCTCGTCAGGGGTGCTGAAGAGCCTTGACGGCTCGAAGGCGTTGCGCCGCACCAGGCGCTCGAAGCTGTCCATAATCCAGGCGACGTTGCGGACGCAGCAGAGCACTTTTGCCTCGGGGAACAGTAGGCGGATCAGCGGCAGCCGCGCGCACCACATCCGGTTGGTATCGAACACCACCTCCTTGTCGGTTTGGTCAGCATAGTAGGCCTCGACCACCGCCTTCAGGATCGCCCGCCGCTTGGCGTCGTCCAGGAACAACGCCGTCTCGTTCTGCGGGCTCATGGTGTTGAGCAGCGTGGTGACCAGGCTGCCGACCGGGCCGGTCATCGCCGCGGCGAACCGCGGGTTCTGCCGCAAAAGCCCCGCGAGCAGCGTCGAGCCGGACCGCGGCAGGCCGGAAATGAAATGGATCGTCGGCACGCCTCGCACCCGCAGGGGATCGCCGGTCAGGGAACACCGATGCCGTCTGGATTGCAAGGGCAGGCGGCCCGATGAACGGCGGCGGAGCCGGAGATCGGGCTATCGCATGCGCGGCGGCGGTTTCTCGTCGATTTCGCGCGACACGTGTGCGATACTATACGCGCGCTGGACTTGGCGAGGAATTGACAGAGGCGCGCTTAGGACTTAGCAAGTCATCGAAAAGTGTTGAACGCGCGCCTTCGCAGGGGGGGTGCCATGGCCACGTTCATCGTCGATACGACGCTCGACGAGCTCGACGGCAGCGTCAAAGACGGCGACGTTTCGCTGCGATGCGATCGCAGCGGCGAACGGGTCGGCCGGCGCTGACACGATCGGCTTCGATGCCAGCGTCTTCAACGGCGAGGCCTGCGACATCCTGCGGCTGACGCAGGGTCAGATCGGCATCACCGACGAGCTGACCATCGACGGCGGCGCGGGGGTGACCATCACCGGCGACGCGTGCGGCGACGACGTGACGCTCGCCGTTGGGATCACCGACGTGACCGCGAGCCTCGCCGGTGAGGATAGGCTCGACGACAACAGCCGCATCTTCGACGCCACCGCCGATCTTACCCTCGACGGCCTGACCCTGACCGGCGGGCGCACGACGGCGGAGGGCGAGGGCGGCGGTGCGGTGCGGGCTACCGACAATCTGATGCTGATCGACAGCGCACTCAGCGGCAACAGCACAGCGGGATATGACGCTTCGGGCGGCGCGATCCTCCTATCTATCCGTGATTTCGGTTACGGGGAAGTGACCCTGATGAACAGCACGGTCCGCCTCATCCTGACGGACAGCACGGTCAGCGGCAACGGCACCGCGGGGGGCGGCGCCGGTGGGGGCGCGTTGAGCGTCTTTAACCTCACCGTGAGGAACAGCACGGTCAGCGGCAACAGCACCGCGCTGACTAGGCTCGCGGCGGCGGGATCTTCTGGAAACTTCACCCTGACCAACAGCACGGTCAGCGGCAACACCACCGCGGGGTATGGCGCGACCGGCGGCGGGATCGACGGCTCTTACGAAAGCGGGACCGTGACGAACAGCGTTGTGCTCGGCAACGCGACGACCCACGGGGAAATCCTGATCGACCCGGACGGTGTCATCATCGCCGGGCACGGCCGCCTGCTCGCGGCGAAGGCGCTCGGCATGGCCGAGGTGCCGACCATCGCGCTTCGCGGGCTCTCGGATGCGCAGAAGCGGGCCCTGCGGCTCGCCGACAACAAGATCGCGCTTGGCGCCGGCTGGGACCTCGACCTGCTGAAGCTCGAGCTCGCCGAACTCGTCGGGCTCGATGTCGATATCGACCTTCCGCTCACCGGCTTCTCCACCGGCGAGCTCGACGTGATCCTCGACGGCAGGCCGATCCCGAGGACGAGGTCATCCCGCCGGTGCCGGTCGACCCCGCGCACCAGGCCGGGCGACATCTGGATGCTCGGCGAGCACCGCATCGGCTGCGGCGACGGCCGCGACCCGCGTTCCTGCAGGCGGTGGTCGGCGAGGCGCGCGCGGTCGACGCCGCCTTCCTCGATCCGCCCTACAACGTCCGCATCAACGGCCACGCCAACGCCAGGGGCCGCCACCGCGAGTTCGCCATGGCCTCGGGCGAGATGACCGACGAGGCCTTCCGCGCCTTCCTTGCCGACACGCTCGGCGCCTGCGCCGCGGTGTCGCGCGACGGCGCCGTCCACTTCGTCTGCATGGACTGGCGGCACATGGACGATGTCGCCGCGGTCGGCCGAGCGATCTATGGCGACCTCCTGAACCTCTGCGTCTGGAACAAGTCCAATGCCGGCATGGGCTCGCTCTATCGCTCGAAGCACGAGCTCGTGTTCGTCTACCGGGTCGGCGCGGCGCCGCACTTCAATGCGGTCGAGCTTGGACGCCATGGCCGCAACCGCACCAATGTCTGGGACTATGCCTCGGTCAACTCGCTGGCCGGCAGCCGCCGCGAGGACCTGGCGCTGCATCCGACGGTAAAGCCGACGGCGCTGGTCGCCGACGCCATCCAGGACGTGACCCGGCGCGGCGACCTGGTGCTCGACATCTTCCTCGGCTCGGGCACCACGCTGATCGCGGCGGAGCGCACCGGGCGGCGGTTCCGCGGCGTCGACATCGATCCGGCCTATGTCGATGTCGCGATCGAGCGCTGGTCGGCGATGACCGGCAAAGAGCCCCGCCTGGTCGGGGAGCGCGACGCGTGAGCAAACCGGCCGGGCCGAAGCAGCCGCCGACGAGCAGCCGGTTCCGCAAGGGGCAGAGCGGCAATCCGAAGGGGCGGCCACGATCACGCGAAGGCGCCAGCCACCTCGGCCTTCGACATTGTTATCGACAAGACCCTCACGGTGACCCAGGGCGGCATGCCGCGCGAGGTCACGCTGGAGGAGGCACTGCAGCACCGGACCTACCAGGACGCCGTGGCAGGAAACAGCTCGGCCATTCGCGAGGTGCTGAAGATGATCGCCAAGCGCGAAAAGTACTTCGCCGCGCAGCAGAGCCGACGTCCACCGAGGATCGAACGCCGCATCGAGCCGCACGACCCGGAGAATGCCGAGGCGGCCATGCTGATCCTCGGCATCGCAGATCACGACCCGGCCGGTCAGGCCTCGGCCGATGTCGGCGTGCCGCTGCTGCTCGAACCCTGGGCGGTGCAGGCGGCGCTGAGCCGCCGCCGTGGCGGACAAGGGCTCTCCGACAGGGTGGTGTCCGAGATCAAGCGCTGCACCCGCACTCCCGATATGCTGCGCTGGCCGAGGGGCACGGGCGAATGAGCAAACCTTCGGACACCGCGAAGTCCGTGATTGGCTATCGCAAGCCGCCGGCAGCGACGCGATTCCGCAAGGGCGAGAGCGGCAATCCGCGCGGCCGGCCCCGCGGACGCCGGAATGGGCCGCCCTACGAGGCTGTGCTCGGCCAGATGGTCACGATCCGCGAGAACGGCGTGAGCGTCGGGTCACCGCGGCTGAGGCCTTCCTGTTGCAAGTGACCAAGCGTGGGCTCGAGGGCGACGGCGCCGCCGCCCGGGCGGCGCATGGCTGCGATCGCGGAGGCGCGAGCCGCCCGGCCAAGGAGCGACGGGCAACACATAACCGCGATCGTGCGGGTCATTGTATCACCAGGCAGGGTCAACGGCGCGCTCGAGCCGCTGCGAATGGCGCGAAAGCTCGATCGATATCGTGGCACCGCGCGGATGGCGCTGGAGCCGTGGCTGGTTGAGGCGGCCCTCGCGCGGCTCGGCAACCGGCGCCTGACGATCGAGGAGCAGATGACCGTGGTTCGCGCGACCCGAACGCCGGGAAAGGTGCGTTGGCCGGAGTGGTGGGAGTTCGGACGGTGAGAGCGCTGGGCTCGGACTGACCGCGGGCCACCCGATCGCATGGTGCCGACTGGCCGCAGCGCTTTGGTTGGGGGTTCGAGTCTCGTCGGGCCTACCACGCCGTCGCCGGCTGAGGCGATCGCGCGGCTGACACTACTCGCGCCAGACTTCATCGCCGGGCGGCCGGTACTTGATCGACGAGGCCTTGTTCAGGGCCGCGAGCTTCTCCTCGACGGTCAAGAGAACAGCGATGTGCTCGGCGTAGCGGAGGGGATCGAGACAGCGCTCTCGGCCTCGATGCTGTTCGAGTTGCCCGTATGGTCCAAAGGCGCCGGGCGACTGGAATGACGTGGTGCTCGGGAGGATCGCGGCGTGATTGGTGTCACGGAATCGGCGGCGTGAGGCGCTACGGCCGCATCAACTTCCGCATCCTGGTTCATACCCCTCAGCGCTTCTCGGGGTCTATGGCGGGCTCATCGATGTTGGCCGGTCTGTCGTCGATGGGGTCGGGCGGCGGGTCCTTAACGTCCGGCTCTTTATCTGGGTCGAGCGGGTCCGGCTTATTGCCGGGTTCAGCCGGCGGCTCATCGACGTCTTCCGGCTTTTCGTCCGGGCTCGTCGCCTTCTCGGCCTCGATCTGATCCTCAATGACCTCGGCGATCATCTCGGCGCTGGCGCACGACGACCAGGCCGAGTACCAGCTGCGCGACCGGCTGTCCTTCATGCGCTTCGCCGGGCTGGCGCTGCACGACGCGGTCCCCGACGCCAAGACGATCTGGCTCTACCGCGAGCAGCTGGTCCGCGCCGGGCGCCTTCGAGCGGCTGTTCGCGCGGTTCGACGCGGCGCTGGCCGAGCGCGGCTACCTCGCCATGGGCGGGCAGATCGTCGACGCGACCATCGTGCGAGGCGCGCCGCCCGCGGCTGACGCAGGCCGAGAAGGACGTGGTCAAGGGCGGCGGCTTGCCCGAGGACTGGAAGCCCGCCCGCGCCCGGCAGATCGACCGCGAGGGCCGCTGGACGCTGAAGCGCGGCAGGAAGAAGCCGCGCCCGCCCGGACGGCGCGGCCCGCACGGCGGCGCCGGAGATCGCCGTGCCGATGTTCGGCTACAAGAACCATGTCGGCATCGACCGCGAGCATGGCTTCGTCCGCCGCTTCACCGTCACCCACGCCGCGGCCCACGACGGCGCCCAGCTCGGCGCGCTGCTCGACCCCGGCAACACCGCGAGCGCGGTCTGGGCCGACACCGCCTACCGCTCGGCGGCCAACCTCGCGCTGCTGGCGCGGCGCGGCCTGAAGCCCGCAGTTCCAGCGCCCCAAGCCGCGGGGCAAGCCGATGCCCCGCCACATCGCCCGCGGCAACGCCCGACGCGCCCGCATCCGGTCGCGCGTCGAGCACGTCTTCGCCGCCCAGAAGCGCCGCTTCGACCTGGTGATCCGCACCGTCGGCAAGGCCCGCGCCACCGCCAAGCTGGCGCTCGCCAACCTCGCCTACAACTTCACCCGCCTCGCCTGGCTGGAGACCCGCTCCGCCGCCTGACGGCCGCCGCCATGGCTCGAAAGCGCTACGCGGAGCGCCCGGAGCCCCCGGGAGACCGCGAGAAACCCTCGTCATCGCCGGCACCGCGCCCCCCCAATCAGCACGCCGCCGCAAGCGACAACGGGTTCTTCGAGGTGTCCTCGTGGCTGATCCGCCGCTCAACGGTGAGCACCGCGCTGTACGGGATGACGGGGTGGGCGATCAAGGCAGGCTGCTCCTCGGCGAAGTGCTCCTCGACGATGCGCCGCGTGGTGGCATGGAGCCGGGCGTTGGCGATCTGGCATGAGACCGAGGCATAGGCTGGGGCCGGGCGGGCTCGGTCCGCGGTTCTGGGATGACGCCTCGGTCCTTTGTTGATCCGCGGCGGCCGCGTGGTCGTCATGCCAGCGCCGTGCTGCGTTCGTGGAAGACCAGTCGGCGGATGTTGTAGGTGAGATTGGCGAGCCCGATCTTCACCTTCGCCCGCGCGATGCCGACGGTGCGGATGCAGAGCGCCATCGGCCCCTTCTGCTGAGCGAAGACGTGCTCGATTGCGGCGCGGACCTTCGAGCGGGCGGCATTGCCGCGGCGGATATGCGGCGCCATCGGCCGTCCCTTGGGCTTTCGGTGGTGGACCTGGCTGCGGAAGCCGTGCCGGTCCATGAAGGCTTCGTTCGCCCTCGAGCGATAGGCGCTGTCGGCCCAGACGGTGGTGCCAGTGTTCGTTCTGTCGAGGAGGCAGCCGCCGACGCTCCCGATGAGCTACACCACAACCGGGGGGCCAGGACCTGCGAGCGTGCCTGCGAGAGGTCAGTCGACCCGGTTACGCGGTGGCGAAGCGGGCTGATCTTGGCCATCGGATAGCTCCTGTCTGGGAAGCGTCTGAGCAACCCGGACCATCCAGTTAGGATCGCCTACGGCGAAGGCCATCCTGGCCGCGCAGCGGTTCGTTCAATCCCACATCAACTCCGCGCAGGGCGTTGCAGGCTAAGCCGCGCCGCCAGCCGCAGCCCGAGCTGCACCGCGGTGAGCGTCGGGTTTGCCTGGCCCGAGGTCGGCAGCACCGCGGTCGAGACCACGTGCAGGTTCGGCACGTCGAACGCGCGGCAGTCGCCGTCGATCACGGCCTCGGCCCGGTCGCGTCCCATGCGCAGGGTGCCGATCTGGTGGTTGCCGTGCTTGGCCTGGGCAACCACTTCGGCGGCGCGGCTCCCGTTCGACATCCGGTACTCGATCCGGCCGAGCTTGTTGCGGGTCAGCCAGGCCTCGAGTTCGTCATGCGCGCGAACCACCGGCTCCGCGTCCTCCTCGCTGAAGCTGAAGTCGATCCTGAGCCGCGGCTGGCCCAGCCGGTCGAAGGAGTTGCCAAGCGTCAGCCGGCTCGACTCCCGCGGCAGCTGCTCGGCGTGATACTCGAGCCCGTAGCGCAGCGCCGGGTTGCGCAGGAAGAAGCACGGCAGCCGGTTTTTCGCCACGTTGGCCAGCCAGAGATGGCGCGGCACCGCCACCAGCGTCCGGTAAGGGTCGCGCAGCACGTTCAGCGCGTGCGCCCCGCGCCGGTAGGGCGGGTCGCCCAACATCCGCTGCCGGAGCGACTCGGGCAAGAGCCGCCGCCCGAGCGGCCCGACCGACAGCGCGAGGAAAGCCGCCGAGAGCGGCCCCGAGCGGTGCGCCGGGTCGGCCGCCTCCGGCACCACCGGCCAGAAGGCGACGTTGCTGAGCTGTGCCGCCTCCTGGGTGGCGGCGCTCGGAACCAGCCGCCGCCGCACGTAGGATCCGTGCGCCACGTGGAAGTCGAGCCCGTCGTGCAGCACCGGGTCCTGGAAGGCGATGTCGGCGATCCGCCCGACCACATGCGCCATGTAGAAGCGCCCGAGCGGGCCGAGCGGCCCGCCGAAAAGACCCGGGCGCGCCCGCTGCTCGGTGAGCAGGAGCCGGGTGCTCTCGTTGCCGCCGGCGGCCAGCACCACTTGCGGCACCTCGATCCGCCCGCGGCCCCGCCCCTCGAGATGCGTCGCGATCGCGGCGATCCTGCCGCTGTCGTCGTAGTCGAAGCCGAGCGCCGTCGCCTCGAGCGCGACGAGAAGGTTGCGGCTCGCCGCGAGCTCCCGGCGGTGCAGCACCTGAATCCGCGGCGCGTTGCTCCAGCGCTCGAGGCTCTCGAAGCCGAAGGCCGGGTCCGCCCCCACCCCTGGCAGCGCCTCATGGTAGATTGGATCGCCAGTGGCGAGCCAGGCGCAGGCCGGCGCGAGCCACGGCGCGAGCTCGGCCTCGCCGATCGGCCAGGCCGGCAGGTCTCCGAGCCAGGGACGCGGGACGAAGTCGATCGGGTCGAACGGCACGCAGCGCCCGCCCCACAGGTTGGACGTGCCCCCGAGCTGGCGCGCGACGGTGATCTCCGGCGTGTGATGGGCGGATGGACGCAGGTTATCGGCCACCGACAGCGCCTGCGCCTCGGGCCGCTGCCTTCGCCCGCCGCTCTCGAGCACGATCACCCGCCGCCCGCGCCGCGCCAGCTCGAGCGCGAGCACGAGTCCGACCGGACCGGCGCCGATCACCCCGATCTCGGCGTCGAAGCAGGCAATCGCCTCGAAGCTCAGCCTGTCTGAAATCATCGAATCATCCTGCTCTAAATTCGACTTACGCAACCTGTCGTCCTCGGGCAGAACGCCCGTACCAAAAAATGCCCGGGGCACCGCGCCCACTAACCCGACCGCTCCGACCGGAATGCTTCCGGGCTCCACTCACATCCTCGACATCAATCCGGCAACTTCGGCCTACGCTGCTGCCACCGTCGGCAGCACCCTTGGGCGCTCCGGCTCGTTAAGGAGAGCGACCACATACTGGCCGAGTTCGAGGTACTCCGGCGCAAGCTCCAGCTTCATCAGCTGACCAAACCGTTCGTTGAACGATAGCGGGACGAAAGGCACACGCGCCGCCATGCTTGCGAAGGTGAGCTCGGAGAATGCGAAGCGTTCATCGCAGCAAAGAAAGTCAACGCGCACATGCATGAAGCACTGGGACAGCCGTCTCGCCTCGTCGATCAATAGATCGAGGCCGGGAGGCGGAGGAACGTCGCGAGGATCATCCTTGCCCCCCCGCCACCCAAAGCGCATCCGCCTCCAGTCAGTGTCGAAGACCGCATACCTTATGCCTTGGAGACCGGGTTGTCCGTCGACGTTGCGCTCCGTGATAACTGAAATGAATGCCGGCTCTCCCATAAAGCAGTAAACCTTATATTCGTACATCTTTACCGCCGGCGCCAAGTATTCCTCGACTAACCACTGCTTCCTGATTGAACGATAATGAAACTCGCCGGTCCGTCGCCATTGGTCGTAGCCCATCCACTGGCTCACCTTGGAGACCAGCTCCCCGCGCGGAGTATGCATGCCCGGCTTCTCGATGTGGTTTTGACCACTTCCAAAGTTGGACTTGAGCACGAACGATGCGGGCAACTCAGCACCGGCTAGTTCCTCAGGATCAAACCCGGTCACGATCAGCCTCGGCGCCGCGATCTGCGCCCCCGTGAACCGCAGGTACTCGCGTACCGCAATTTTGTCGGCGACGTAACTCATCAACGGATTCGGATGATTCAAGAACTGCCACCTGATCTTCTCATCCAACCAGACGGGATGATCGAGGTCCGGTAGATGATCATTCCGTCGTGCATAGTGATACGCAACGGCCTCCGCGTCCGTGCGGAAGGTCGCGTTGTATAGCGCCTCTTGGAGCGGTCGTTTGTCAGGGATCAAGAGCCGTCGTACTCGTAGCTTAGCATGCGCCCATCTGCGGCGCCGCTCAATGCGTGCGACAAACACATCACGATCAATCCCCTCCATCGGCATAACGCTCTCCCCCCGGATAGCATTTGACATACTGGAAGCCGGGATATTCCCGCGTATTACCTATGAAAGCAAGGACACTCCCCTAAAGCAGCGATCATCTATAAGACCGGGGTTACCCTAACCCAGCAGATTACTTATATCGCGCAAAGTCCCAATTGTCGAGATCTCCAGTTTCCTCTGAATCGAGTCGAGCGTTATCCGCGGAGCCGCCGGTCTGCGATAGACCTGCGCTCCACGACTGCCAGTACGCGCTCTCGACAGAGCCTAGCCCAGCGCGCCGAAGAGCTTCAAGCACTGATCCGAGAGTTCCGCCGTATCGCGGCCGAGATTCTCACGCGCTCCGACAAGTAGGCGAGCGAACCCTTCGTCATCGCCCGCAACGCAAATCTCGTCCAAAGCCTGTAGCGCGGCAAGGAGCCGACGTCTGGCCTCTCCCGCAAAGGGGTTCGACGTTTGAATGTTCCAGTAGACATGCGACTCGCTCGACAGGATGCGCGCGGCGAGCACGCGCATCACGCGGTTCGGCGGCGTGTCGAAAACCCTGCCATCTGCACTTGCGGATGTGATGAACGCAAGGATGGCGGCATGCAGTTGCGCCTGTGCTTCCGCGGCAAGACGATCGTGACGCTCGGCATCGAGGTGGATGATCTCGAGCCCCGACGCCTTGAGAAAGCCGGTCAGCCTTTGGGGGAAGCGCGGCGTCCGCAGTTCGGTGACCACGATGGATCGCCCGGTCCACGCGAGGCCCGGCCCGAAAAGCGGATTGACCGAGACCAGGCCGCACCTGCCGGTGTGGCCCACGGCCTTGGCGTAGGGTGTCTTCACCGAGGTACAATCGACGAGTATGGCCTCCGGGGCCATGGCACGAGCGACATCGGGGGCGGACCGGCAGGCCACCCCGTCCGGCACGGCCAGGATCGCTAGGTCGACACCCCTCAGCACGAGACGGATGTCCTCGGAGAGATCGAGGACATCCGCCGCCGTAATCCCGACACTTTCCCTGACGTCCACACCCACGGTTTCGCAACCGGCCGCTGCGAGGTTGTCCATGAACATGCGACCCATGCCGCCGCCCGCGCCCACCACGATCGCGCGCCTGAAGTAGGCCATGATAGCTACGTCTGACGCTGAGCGTCCTCGCCGTCAGGCAAGGTCGGACCTTCAAGATCCTCCGGCATCGGGCTGGCACCCGGGGCGCGCTCGACGTAATGGACGCACAGGCGGGCGGGGGCGCCGAGAGACACCATCGCCATTCGGATACCGGAACCGGATTCGGGCCGGACCTCGACGGAATTGCCGCGCCGCCGGAGCTCGCCCACGGTTGGAGCCAGCTTGTGGACCTGGATGGCGATATGAGCCGAGCGGCAACTCCCTTCAGACGGAGCGACGCGTTCCGAAACCAAAAGGGTGACATCCCCGCCTTTCAGGATTGCCGCACCTTGGGCCTTATTCTCTTGACCCCGTTGCTTCACGCGTCGGAACGACAGGCGTTCGCAGATCATCTCGCTCGCCGCATCGAGGTCGTCAACCTCGATGCGGCAGTGATCGAGGCTTACGCCCTGGAAGAGCAGATCGCCGTCATCGATCCCGCCAACGACATTTTCGACCTGGCAGGCGTGCGTTATGATCGTAGTCCAGAGCCTCTCGACGAGCTTCGGGTCGAGACCGGCCTCGCGGGCTCGCTGCAAGCGAGTCGCGAGGACCTCATCCACGCGAGATGGCTGCATGACGGCATCCCGTCAGCGCTTGTGCTCGGCCACATCGCGAATCGTCCGGTAGCGGCGGCCCAGCAGTTCCACCAGTCCGCATCGACGCGGTCGAGCTCAGCTCGCATAGCCTCAAGCCGTTCGATGGCGCCGGCTTCGGTCACGGGGCCGCCATGGCACGGATCTCGATCGGGTCGAGCCGCATCAGGGTGCTGCGCAGCAACTCACCCTTCAGCATCGTCTCGTCAAATTCACCTGCCGGTTCCGAGAGCGCGATGATCGCGCCCCCAGCCCCTATGGAGGCTTGGCCGTCGTTGAGCACGACGGTGCGGATAACGATGCTGAGATCGACGGCCCCGTCCAGCGAAAAGTAGCCGATGGCTCCGGAGTAAATCCCCCGAGGGCCCGCTTCCAGCGTGTCGATGATCTCCATTGTGCGAATCTTGGGTGCGCCGGTCATCGAGCCGCCCGGGAAGAGGGATCGCACGCAGGACACGGCCGTTTCGCTGTTACGCAGTTCGCCGACCACCGTCGAGACCATCTGGTGGACGGTCGCGAAGGACTCGATCTCGCAGAGGTGGGGCACTGCAACCGTGCCGGTTCGGCAAACGCGGTTGAGATCGTTGCGGATCAGATCGACGATCATCAGGTTCTCGGCCCGGTCCTTCTCGCTCGTGCGGAGCTGCTCCTTTAGCGCCGCATCCTCGGACAAACTCTGTCCACGGGCAATGGTGCCCTTGATGGGCTTGCAGCTTACTAAGCCCTCCTTGGAAATGTGCACCATGCGTTCCGGGGAGCAACTCAGCACGCTAAGCGTATCGAAACGCAGAAAAGCCGAATAGGGCGCCGGGTTGATAGTCCGCAAGACCTT
Source organism: uncultured Alphaproteobacteria bacterium (assembly GCA_963763295.1). Taxonomy (GTDB): domain Bacteria; phylum Pseudomonadota; class Alphaproteobacteria; order Rhodobacterales; family Rhodobacteraceae; genus Amaricoccus. The sequence goes on along the minus strand of CAVXOH010000008.1, from coordinate 30,059 downwards.
ATAGGTGGCGAGCGGATCCTTCTTGTAGGTCCGTGTCCATTCGTTGCAAAGGCAGACCTCGTAGGACTCGCCATCCGCGATTTCACGCAGCGACCGGCCGATGTGATCGAGATAGGCATCCCTGTCGTGGCGCATCATCCAAGGCTCGGTCTCGGATCCCGATCCCAGAGTTCCCACGGCTCTGACGGGCTCCGACGTCAGCTGGCTTTCCCGAAGTCGGGACTCGACCGATTCGAACCAATCGCGTGCGTCCTCCTCCTTTCCCGGCTCGACCAAGCACACCATCCAAGCCTTGTCGAACTGGTGGTCGTAGGCGACGAAGCGGTCGGCGAAGATCATCCTAGAATCCGCCGTGCGGCTCTTGTGGGCATTCTGCCCGCCGCAGTCGGCCTTGAGCTCGTAGCCGAGATAGCCGACGTAGCCTCCCTTGAAGGGCACCGGCATATCGATGTTGTCGATGAACTCGATCGCCTGCATACGCCGCTTGAGACAGTCGAAAACGCTTTCCTCAAACTTCTGGACGCCGGCTTTCGACGACACCTCGACAACGCCCGAAGTGACGTCATAGCTGATTAGCTCCGAGTGCGGTCCCCGAGCGTCCCCCATGAAGGAATAGCGGCCTTGCTGCTTGAAGTGCGAGCTCGAATCCAGCCAGTACGCGTCCCTTGCCTCGCCGTAGAGGATCTCAAAGCAGATTTCCGATGGAAGGCCAGCTTTGAGCTCCCTGAACATCGGCTTGAGACGGTTCGAATTGATCGCCGGCGCGGCAGCGGTCTCCCTGACTGCCCCGTCTGATTGTCTAAACGACAGATACTCTTCCGCCAGAGCAAGGAAGTTCTTAATGATCTCGTCGCCATATTCCGACGCGATGGATTCGGGATGGAATTGGACGCCCCAGAGCGGAAACTTCTTGTGGTGAATGCCCATGACGAGGCCATCGTCGGTCAATGCATCCACTTCGAGGCAATCGGGAATGTCGCTTACGACCAGGGAATGGTAGCGCGTTGCATTGAAGGGCGAGGGGATGCCCCTGAACAGCTGCTCCCCGTTGTGGCGGATCTTGCTGAGTCGGCCATGCATCGGCACTGGAGCGTGCGTCACCGTTCCGCCGGAAAAGTATCCTATGCCCTGGTGGCCGAGGCAGACCCCAAGGACTGGCTTGCGGTACTCTTTCAGGATTGTTTCGCAGAGTCCGAAATCGCGCCGCCGTTCCGGGCGGCCCGGTCCAGGGGAGAGGATGACCGCATCAAAGTCCAGTTTGCGAAGTTCGCTCTCGGACACGCCATTGTTTCGTATAACGATCGGATCGATTCCGGATGCCGCGGCAACGAGCTGCACCAGATTATAAGTAAAACTGTCGTAATTGTCAATGACAAGTGTCCGCTTTAACGAGAGCCGCTCGCCATGCGTCATTAGTACGCACCTTCCCACTACAACGAACATCCATGCCCTGCAGACTTGGCAAGGATAGCATGTGTTGCAGCGCAAGAAAAGATGGATGTGGGCTGAACCAGGGCTGAACCCGAGCGTTGACCGCCCGGGGCTGGAAAGTCCGGGCTTCATCATGGCGGCGGGCCGGCCTCGCCGCCTGGTTCGATCAAGTAGTGTCCAGCTTCTTCTTGGAATCGGCCTCATGGCACGTCGAACTGCCGGTTCAGGTCGTCGAGGTCGCGGAAGGTCCGGCCGAGGAAAAAGTCCTGGCGGATGTAGCGATAGGGGCGCTCGACCTTGCCCTTGGTCTTGGCCCGGTAGGGGCGGCACGCCCGCGGCAGCGCGCCGCAGTGGTTGAGCAGCGCGACCAGCGAGACGTTGTAGCTCACCAAGCCCTCGGCGTCCACGCCGATCACCGCGGTCTTCATCCGGTCGTAGAGCAGCTCACCCGGCGCGCCTGCCATAGCGGCGAACGCCTCGATGTGACAGCGCAGCACGGTCTGCAGATCCTGCGAGGCGCAGAAGCGACCCCAGAGCCAGCGGCTGTGGCCGAGCACCATTGTGAACAGCCAAACCTTGCGGACGACGCCCGGCGCGTCGGCGAACGCCACCTTGAACTCGGCGAAGTCGACCTGGCCCTGCTTGCCCGGCGGCGTCTCGAACCGCCGCTCGAAGTCCGGATATCTCGGTGGCCGCACCTCACGAAGGAAGTCGGTGAGCCGGGTATAGCCGCCGGCGTAGCCCATCTCGCGAACCTCGCGCAGCAGGCGCTTGCCCGAGAGCTCAGGGTAGGCAGCGACGCGAGCGGCCAGATAGTCCTCGAAGGGCTCGATCAGCCTCGGCCGCGGCGCCCGCGGGCCATAGGTCGGAGGCTCCAGCCCGCGTTCCAGGTGCCGGCGCACGGTCTTGCGGTCGAGCCCCAGTTGCCGGGCGATGGCCGTGACCGAAAGCCCCTGCCGCTTCAAATCATGGATCAAGACGATCTCCCCAAGTCTGACCACCAGCATCTTCCCCTCGTTCCTCGGGGAGGCAGGTGGAACGCTTCGGCCGCCGCCGTCATCCGGGGGGGTGCCCCCGGATGACGGCGCTCACGGCCTCAAAATGAGACCGAGGCATAGGCTGGCGCCGGGCGGGCTCGGCACGCGGTTCTGGGATGACGCCTCGGTCTTTTGTTGATCCGCGGCGGCCGCGTGGTCGTCATGCCAGCGCCGTGCTGCGTTCGTGGAAGACCAGTCGGCGGATGTTGTAGGTGAGATTGGCGAGCCCGATCTTCACCTTCGCCCGCGCGATGCCGACGGTGCGGATGCAGAGCGCCATCGGCCCCTTCTGCTGAGCGAAGACGTGCTCGATTGCGGCGCGGACCTTCGAGCGGGCGGCATTGCCGCGGCGGATATGCGGCGCCATCGGCCGTCCCTGGGGCTTGCGGTGGTGGACCTGGCTGCGGAAGCCGTGCCGGTCCATGAAGGCTTCGTTCGCCCTCGAGCGATAGGCGCTGTCGGCCCAGACGGTGGTGCCAGTGTTCGTTCTGTCGAGGAGGCCGCGACGAAGCATCCTCCCATCGTGCCGGCTGGCGTCGGTCACGTCCCACTTCCGGATGAACCCGTGGCGCCGGTCGATGCTGGCGTGGCTTTTGTAGCCGAAGACCGGGATCGCGATGTCTGCGTGCCGGGTGCCGTCTTCGCGCTCGCGGGCCTTGCCGAAGACCAGCGTCCAACGCGCATCGCGGTCCTTCTGGCGGAGCTTCGCCGGATGCTCTTTCCAGTCCTCGGGGATCCGGCCCTCCTTGACGTCTTTCTTCTCGGCATCCGTGTTGCGCTGCTTGGGGGCCGAGACGAGGCTCGCATCAATGATCTGGCCGGACATCGGGATGTAGCCTGCCTCGCGGATCGCCAGGTCAAAGCGCATGAACAGCGCCTCGATCGCCCCGGCCTTCGTCAGCCGCTCGCGGAACGCCCAGATGGTCTTCGCATCCGGCACTCTGTCGGTCAGCCCGAGCCCGAGAAAGCGCATGAACGAGAGCCGGTCGTTGATCAGGAACTCGGCGCGGTCGTCGCCAAGATTGTTCTGCGCCTGGATGACCAGGATCTTGAACATCATCACCGGGTCAAACGGCGGGCGGCCGCCCTTGGCGCCGTCGCCGTACCTCAGCGCAGCCACCAGCTCTGGCCGGAACATCTCGAAATCCACCACCGCAGCGAACGCCTCGAGCTGGTCGCCGATGTCGCTCAGCCGCCTCAGCCGCTCGTCAACGTCGAACAGTCCAGGCTGCCTCGTCATCCCCGCCTCCGCTCACCACGCAGGCAAGTGAATCACGAAACCTCTGATCAGGCGAGGTAAATAGAGGCGCCCAGCTTTCGCGCCAAGCCGAGAGCCGCGGCACGTTTGGCTCATCAATGTAGCCGTAGCCGACTAATACCAGCTGCCTGCCCGATCTGTTGACAGCTTCGGCGCGAGGTCACGCCCCTCGGAGAGATTTACATGAGGCAACCCCAGAGGCGCTCGGGAACATTCTTGGGTGAGGCAACACGCCCCTCATCCTGATGGTCGCGCTACAGCCGGGACCCGTGGGGACGTGTGGGGTCACCGGAAGCAATCACCCGGAAATCTAGAGAACGCCCTCGCGCTTATAAAAGGTCCGGAGTTGGGGGTCGAGCAGCAGCGGGCGATGGAGCTGGAGCGCTGAGAGCATTGGGATGTGATTTGCCTCGATGATGGTCCAGCTGTCCGGGGTGATCACGATGTCCCAGCCGACGTAGCGACGGGGAAACCTCCGGGCGACCCGCAGCAGGCCCTCGCACATCTCCTGGAACCGGGGGATGACGACGCCGTCGATCTGCGCCCCGGTGTCGGGATGCGTTGCGCGCGGCGTGCGTTGCGCGTCGAACTTCGGGTTGCGAACTGCCGGCCCCAGCCGGCCGGTGGCGACATCGACCCCGCAGGAGACGCCCCCGGCGCCCCAGTTGTCGACGCAGGTGGCGAGCGACGAGCCGAACCGGTGGCCGGCCGCAGCGATGAAGAGGTCGCCCTGGTCGTAGTCCCAGGCCGTCAGCACCCGGATCGTGTTGGCCGTGCCGGGATAGATCGTCGCGGCATACGCATGCTGCTGGATGCGGGGGGTCACGAGCTCCCCGGGGCGCGGGGCAGGATCGGCGTCGCCGGGGCGGACGATGCGGACCCCTTCGCCGCCGCCGACGTTGCCGCGGGGTTTCACCACCAGTTCGCCGTACTTGCCCAGCAGCGTCTCGAAGTCGCCGGCCTCATCGGTGTAGAAGATCAGCCTGCCGCCGACGTTTTCCGCGAGGACCGGCGGCGTGCTTGCGCCGATCGCCCCCATCAGGAGCGCGAAGAAGAGCTTGTCGCGGCAGCATTCTACCTCGCCGGGCTCGATGGTTCTGCCGGGTGAGCCCGCGGTCGAGTCCGGGAAATAGTCTTCGGGCCGATAGGTCGCGAAGTCGTACTCGAGGGCCCGCTCCGGGTAAAAGCCGTGGTGGAGGCAGTAGCGGAGCTGCTGCGCCGTGACGCCGGGGTATCTCCCGCGCAGGTAGCCGAGAACTATGCGCGGACTCCGCGGATTCGAGCGTCCCGCCACGGGCTTCACCTCCTTCACACCGCGGCGGACCGCGTGCCCACCAGGTCGCGGTGGACGTCACCGGAAGCAATCACCCGAAAATCTACAGAACGCCCTCGCGCCTGTAAAGGTCCGGAGTCCGGGCTCGAGCAGCACCGGGCGCCACGTGGCGGCCACCTACGGCTAGATCGAGGCGTTCGAGGCCAAGGTAGCTGGCCAGCCGTGAGGCCTGTCCAGGGCGGCCCTGAAACCATGGCAGGGCCGTCTTCCACCTTCGAAATGGACTTCCGCCACCCGAGGATTCCGCCGCGGAGCAGCCCGCCTCTGCCAGGCAGACCCACCCGCCTGGGTACCGCTTGTCGGCAGCGGCCTCCCCCTAGCCCGCATATCTCACCAAGGGTAGGTGCATCGGGGTCCTGAACGTGGGAAAGTGCTTCTGCGACAAAGACTTCGGTCCCCGCAGGAGATCTCCCCGATGCCAACAGAGTGTAGCGCGAAGCCGATGGGATTCGCACGGGTCGATGGCCGTGCGGTGGTGGCGGATTTCGAGGGCGGCGCGATCACGTCGAACGCGGGCGGGCTCTTGCTCGGAGCGACCGACCGGGCGATCGGGCTCGTCGAGCGCTTCGCGGCCTGCTTCGCGGATAGCCGGACGTCGGAGCGGGTGGTCCACGAGGTGGCGACGCTGGTCGGGCAGCGGGTGTTCGGCATCGCGCTCGGCTACGAGGACCTGGTCGACCACGACCGGCTGCGCCACGACCCGGTGCTCGGGGTGGTGCTCGGCCGGCTCGAGGCGCGGCACGGCCGCTGCGCGGCGCTCGCCGGCAAGAGCACGCTCAACCGGCTCGAGCATGGTGCCGCGGAAGCCGACCGCTACCGCCGGATCGCCCACGACGGCGCGGCGATCGAGGCGCTGTTCGTGGACCTCTTCCTCGACGCGCACGCGCAGGCGCCGAAGGAGATCGTGCTCGATCTCGACGCCACCGACGACCCGCTGCACGGCCACCAGGGAGGGCGGTTCTAAAGCGCTGAGCGACGCGGCGGCATAGTCGCTCCCCACGAAGGCCGCCAACACCGCCGCGACGAGCACGCCGCCGGTTGACACGAGCCGTCGGTTGACACGAATCGTTAACTAGCGCCTAATCGGAAAGAATTTAGCTAGATTTTCTTTCCAATCCTGGCGGTTCTCTACAGAACGCAATTCTGATGCTTCCGACGGCGGAGGTCCGTCCGCGGCGCGCTGGCCGGCCGGCGAGCAGGGGAATTTTTGACATGACGCTCCAACGATCGATCCGGACTGGGCCCGCGCTGACGGCGGTTGCGGCCTTGGCATTGCTATCCCCTGCGCCGGCCGCACCCGGCGAAGTCCTGGTCGCGCCCAAGCTCGTCGCCAGCGACGCGGCCGAAAACGACAGCATAGGCCACGCCCTCGCCCGAAGCGGCGACGTGCTTGTCGTCGGGGCCCCGTTCGCCGACGAGTTCGCGGGAGCCGTCTACGTCTTCGTGCGCGACCCCGTCACCGGCGCCTGGGTGGAGCAGAGAAAGCTCGTCGCGCCGGATCCCGCGCGCTTCGACAATTTCGGCGTGAGCGTGGCCGTCGCCGGCGACACCGTCGCGGTGGGAGCGCCCGGCGCCGATGTCGTCGGCGTCGTCAACCAGGGTACCGTGCATGTCTTCGACCGTCACGCCGGCGGCACCGACAGCTGGGGCGCGGTCGCGATTCTCACCGAGGACGACCTCGCCGCCTTCGGCAGCTTCGGCACCAGCGTGGCGCTTTCCGGCGACGTGCTGGCCGTCGGCGCTCACAAATTCTCGGAAGACGGCCAAGTGATCCTCTTCGAGCGCGACGGAGACGCCTGGGGCACGATGGCGACGCTCCTCGAGGCCGACGTCGGGGGCATCGGTGCCGGCGACGGCAGCACGAGCTCCGCTTTCGGGGGCGCGGTGGCGCTCGATGGCGACCTCTTGCTGATCGGGGCGATCGGCGCCGACGTCAGCCACCACAACGAGGACGACGGCGCCGCGTATCTTTTTGCGCGCGACGCGACCGACCGCGACCGTTGGGGCTTCGTCACCCGGCTCGCGGCGCCGGAGGCGGAGCTCTGCTTCGGCGGCCGCTTCCTGGTCGAGCTCGCGCTCGAGCCCGCGGAGGTGCAAGCGGAGGTCGAGCGCTGCGCGCGCGAGGACAGCATCAGCGACGGGGACGGATCAACGAGGTGCCGGCACCGGAGGAGCCATTGCTCAGCGGCGCCGTGCCGCTCGGGGCCTACTACAACGTCGGAGCCGAGTGCACGACCTTCGCGCCCGCAGAGGCGTCGTTCGCGCTTGTATTGCCGGTCCCGGAGGGGACGGACACGTCACGCTTGGCGGCAGGCCTTTTGACCCCGGCCAAGTACGCAGTCGACGGCCCGCTGGCCGGCGAGTTCTGGGAGCCCATCACCGGCCGTTTACGATCCCGAAAGCCGTTTGTTTGTCGTCGCGCTGGCCGGGCTTGTCGGCGAAGGGGCCACCGCCGTCCTGATCGACCACCCGGATCTAGGACCGCTGGATGTCGTCGCTTCCGAGACGAGCCGAGACGTCCCAGTCGGTCTCGTCGCCGTCTGCGGGAGCTCCGACGACGAATGCCAGGCTGTCGGGGACGAGTTCAGTGTGGCACAGACCATCTACACAGGGCAGGGATTCATTGTTCCCGATCCCCCAAGGTGACTTGCGGAGTCACCTGATTGTTTTAGTCTTATCATAGACCAATCAAAGACTGGATTGATTGTACACATTCACGATGCAGACAATTGCCCTTTTCCTGAGGCGCATCCCACTGCTTCCAGCCTCAGTCAAATTACGAGGGAGCTTTCGGTATGTATCCCGCTCGGCGGAATTCCGTCCGACGACTGGCTGCGGTACACCATGCGGCATCTATTGTTTCACGCGGTGCAGTTCAACTATCCAATCGTCCGGCATGCGCCGGCCGGCATACAGCTATGGGACCAGTGGGTGATCGAGGGCACCGCGGACGCCGCGGTCGGGCCCGACGCCGTGATGCGTCGCACCGGGGCGGGGCGGCGCCGGGCTGGTCCGCAGCTTGAGGCGCGCCGACGTGCGGTTGACAATTGACGGCGCCAACTCCGACGCCGCCTATCCCTTCGAGTCTCAGGACTTCTGGATCTACCTGTTCCAGGCGAGCCATCGCAGCGCCCCGCTCGGCGAGCTGAAGCCGTTCTTCGAGCTCGGCGCATCGACCAAATCCGTCGCCGCCGCGCTCGAGAACTCGGGAGGTGTCCAGGCTTTCGGCACGCTCGGCCAGGAGTACTGGGGGTGGGTCAAGAACCAGGTGATGGAGAAGACTGACGTCAAGTTCGAGAACGATGACGGGACGACCGCGTTGAATAACCCGTGCCAGCTCGAGCTTGGACTGATCGGGCGCGGCGACGTGGACGAGGTCGACATCTCCTGGCCGGCCGCCCAAAGCATCTTCGGCGGGCTGGAGCCCTTGCAGGCCGAGGCGGTCAAGATCGAGTTCACCGAGCTGGCTCGCAACATCACCATCCTGGCGGTGGGCGGCGGAGGCCCGGACGGCCCAGCCTACAAGGTCTATCTCGTCGGCGAGGCGGGCTGCGAGGTCCCGGGCGCCGTCCCCGACAGTAGCCCGCGCACCTTCGAGGAGCTCCCGGCCGGGTCGGTCGTCTATGTCGTGCTGGCCAGCGTCCAGCACCAGGACGGCCCGTTGCCGCCTCTCTACCAGGTCGTGATCGAGAGGCGTCGAAGGGTGGTGCCCTGGGTCCGCCCGTCCGATCCCTCGCCGGCGCCGGGGCGGCCGCGCCGGCCCGGAATTCGTGATCGGATCAAATCGGAATGGCTGATCGGGTCAGATCGGAATGCGCGATCGTATGGGCCCGGAATGCGCATGCGTGGACCGAAGTCTTTGTCGCAGAAGCACTTTGCCCTCTTCGGGACCCCGATGCACCTGCCCTTGGTGAGAAATGCGGGTTAGGCGGATATCTGGCCAGCATGGAAAGAGCCGACGACGGGTGTGAACCCTGCGGAGACGACGGGGGTGGCCCCGGCGGAGTTCGATCGGCGATGCCGTTCAGGCTAAGGGGACGATCTTCAGGCGCTGGCTCCTTGTCGCGCGTACCGCTCCGGTCTCGCCTGCGAGACCCGCGGCCACCAGTCCGGCGAGGTCGACGAAGGTCAGACCGAGTCCGTCGGCGAACCGGACTTGCGTTACGCCCGCGAAGACGCCGGCGTCGGTCGGCAGCATGCTGGTGCCATAGAGCTCAATCTCGCAGGAAATGCGCAGTGGCCGGTTCCTGAGGGTGTGCAGGGACCTCAGAAAGCGGTCTTGCTCCGCGGTCTCCGCGCGCACGTCGGTCTCCTGCACGGTCCGGTAGCGGTCATGATCATCGGAGAACACGTCGCCCAAGGCGCCCAGCATCGCTCGCGCAACGCAATTCTCGGCGATGTCGGCTGTGATCCTCCTGAACTGGGGTTCCGTGAAGAAGTCCCGGTTCCGGTGAAGCCAACCGAGGACTGCCTTGGCCGGGACCGCATCGAGGAACTGGTCGACCGTCACCTTGCTGGACGCGCCCAGTTGCACACGGGCGCCGCCGCCCACCCGGGTGTGCCCTGCGACGATCCGGATCGTTTGGTACTGAAGTCTGCTGCCCCCATCAGGGTTGCTAGGGTGCCCACCAGAGGAGGCCCGCGGCGTCGGGCGCCGCGGGCAGAGGGTCCGCGCTCAGACCTTTACCACGTTCAGTTTCTGGCCCGGATTGGTGTCGATGCCGCTGGTGTCGCCGCTGGAATTGGCGGCCACCGGGTCGGACTGATTGATGACCTGGATCGACGTGCCATCAGCGAACTGAATCGTGCTGATCTGGGCGAAGACGAAGGCTTGGGTCGGCAGCATGCTGACGCCGGTAATCTGCACGCTACCGGTAACGTGCACCTTGTTGGCCTGCAGCTTCGACGCCGAGCTGACGACATCGGTCTGTGACTGGGTATTCGTCTGCTCGGCCTGGTGGTTCGCGTTCTGGAAGTAGTTCTCGTTCGACGCGCTGGAGGCACCCCAGGCGAAGATGGCATTCCAGCCGCTGGCGGTGTTCGACAAGTCGAGGTGGCCCTGGATGGTGTCCTGCTGCGACTGAGTGTAGACGCTCTTGTGCTGATTGAACCACGACTGGGTCGTCTCGTTGGTGACCAGCAACATCGTGATGTCGACGGTGGCCGAGGCAGTCGCGCCTTTCTGCACCTGGACGCCCGCCTTGGTCATCTGACCATAGCCATTGGTGTAGGTGTAGGTCGTGCCCGTCGTGGTTTCCGCACTGACGGCGTTCAGGACCGGAGCTTTCTGAAGCATGGACATTGGCGATTTTCCTTCCCCAAAGTGTTGCGCGGTGCCCTGTCCCCAGGGGACCGCATGCGACCTCGGCAACTCACGAGCGAGCTGTTGCCCCTCATCTTCTGTCGGCGCACCGTCCAAATCCGGTGCGCCAGGGGTCAGACCGGGGCGAGAATCCCCGGAATCGTTGTCACCTCCTCGCCGTCGTCGACCAAAACGATTGATCCGCGGTAGCCGACAAAGGAGGTCACCCGGTCGTCGGCAAACGCGAAATACGTGGCAGTGACGTACGCCGCCACGTTCGGATCGGAAACGGTGGCCTCCAGCGTTCCGCCAAGGCGGAGCATCTCAAAGTCAAGTCCGCGGATGCTTGTCAGAACTTGCTTGTAATGGGAGTTCGACGGCGGCCCGAAGGGGACGTCGCTCCGATTTTGGTAGGTCGAGAACTGGCCGGTCGATACATACGAGAATGCCGCGAGGGCGTATTTCGATGCGTGTTCCTCGGGCTCGGCGGGATTTGCCGCGATCCCGGAATATTCGGCGATCCGCATCTCAGGGCCTGCGCCGAGAATCGTCCGGATCTCGGCGCGCCAGGCATTGAACGTCGCACCGGTCACGGAATTGATCGAGACCGAGAAGGTGATCCTGGCCGTCCCGCCGACGCCGGGCTGGAGGTCCGCGAAGATTCGGGTGTGGCCGCTGCTCAGCTGCCCCGTGTAGAGCGCCTGTGGTTGGCTGGCGCCTGGCGCCGCAGGCGCGGATCTTTCTGCAACAGGCCGTGGAGAAGCGGGAGGCGGGACATTTGATGACATTCTGAATGAGGCTCATGTCAAGTAATCAATATCTATATTTTTGTTATATATCGAGCAGTGACTTACATGAGGTCGAATGTTACATCGACGATCACGTATTAGTGCAAAATCGCCGGGCTGTCCACCGGGAACTTTGCCGGAACTTTGCCGCGGCGGATCGAACTGATGCAGGCATCAGACGGCTAATACCAGTTCCGGGTGATTAGATCGGAATGTTTGGGTTGGGCCACCAGTGGAAGCCGGCCTGGCCTCTGATGAGGTCGCGGTCGTCGGCGAGGGCCTTGCATCTTTCGCCCTAGGACGGCGTCGAGGTCGGCAAGGGTGTCGAAGTGCTTGTTGACGATCGGCTCGTCGACGTGGACCCAGAGGGTCTCCGCCGGCTGCAGCTCCGGGGTGTAGGGTGGCAGGTAGACGACGTTCTCGACAGAGTTCAGCTCCGGGGCGTAGGGCGGGAGCTTCAACAGGGTGAGGTTCGGCGGCACCACGAGGTCGTCACTTCGGTGCCAGCCGGCGCCGTCGAGACCAGCACGGCGTGGGCGCCGGGGGCGACCGTCGTTGCGATCTCGGCGAGATGCAGGGTCATGGCCTCGGTGTCGGCGCGGGCAGGACGAGGCCGGCACCGACGCCGCGCTGCGGGCAGACCGCGCCGAAGTTGTAGGCCCATTCGTAGCGGGTGTCGCGCACCGCGCGGCCGCGTGCCGCGCCTGGCCCAGACCCGGGTGGTGGTGCCCTGCTGTACGGCGACATGCGAGGCTTCTGTTAAGGCGACATCCAGATTTACGAGGTGACGCCTCCGGCTGAGAACCTCCCCGGCGCATGGTGCGCCGGAGGAGAGGGATGGGCCGGCTCGACGCGGAGGCGCGCATGGCGATCAAGGCGTTGTCGGCCCGGGGATCCACACCGAGCGAGATCGCGCGGCTTCTGGGCGTGACGGAAGGCGCGGTGCGCTACCATGCCAGGCGAATGGCGGTCGGGGCAGTGGACGGGCGGGCGCAGCAGTGGCCGAAGGCGGAAGCCTTTGCGGCGGCGATCGAGCACTGGCGCGGGCAGCAGGATGGCGGCGGCGTCAATCTGGCGGCGCTGCACGACTGGCTGCGGCGGGAGCATGGCTATGACGGCAGCCTGCGCTCGGTGCAGCGGTACTGGCGGCGCACTACCCGGCGCCGGCCGTCCGGGCGCGGCGGCGGGTCGAGACGCCGGCCGGGGCGCAGGCGCAGGTGGACTGGGCGCATTTCCCGCGGTGATCGTCGGCGACGAGGCGGTCGACCTGGTGGCGCTGCACATGGTGCTGTCGTGGAGCCGGCAGGAGGCGATCGTCTGGGCGAGTCGAAGGACATGCTCGCCTGGCTCGGCTGCCACACGCCTGCTTCGCCGGCTCGGCGGCGTCCCGGCGACGCTGGGGTGGACAACGAGAAGACGGCGATCACCCGCGGCGCCGGCGCCTGGGGCACGACCCGGCCGGTCGGCCGCGACGGGCTCGTCGCCTTCGAGAGGGCCGGCAGTACAGCGTGCCGTTCCGCCTCGTCGGCGAGACGGTCGAGGTCCGCGGCGTCGCCGGCGCGGTGCAGATCCTCGACGAGATGCAGGCCTGACGCCCGCCGCCTTCCGCCTGCCCGCCGCGCACCCACGGGAAGCGCGGCTCGGGGTCGTAGCGAGGCCGGGATGGTCCCGAGGCCTCGCTACGAAGGACGACCCGATGGCCAAGCTATGGTCGCGATGCTCAGGCGCAAGCAGGGCGCTACGGATCGCGCAGATCGTCGAAGCCACAGGCTGGCAGCCGCACACCGTGCGCGGCGCTTTCGCCGGGGCGCTGAAGAAGAACTAGGGCTGGCCGTTACATACAAGAAGGTAACAGCATACGGACCTACCGTATCGAAAGCTGGGCCCGGCGAGGGCCGGACGGGCCGCCGCCCGCCCAGGGCGGCGGCTCTTGCGCTATGACCGGAGGGCCCACCGGTTCGCGAAGGTGGTCCCCGCTCAGCTGCTCGAAGTCACTCGCTGATCCGGCCGCGCGTGATAGGGTTAGCCCTGAGCCCCTATTCCGAGCCCGGACCGAGCCGCCTGCGAGGGAACGACAGGACGGAGGCCAGATGGGAAAATCCTCGGTTCCATATGCATAGTCGGCCTGTTTGCAAATGCAAGCCCCGGTTTCGGACAGGGTCTGACACGGGTTTCGCCGAGGAGCCGCTCGCAGAGGTCAAGCGCCGGCTTTCCGGCGCGCGCCATGAGGTGCTCGATCTGGTCGTGGTGCTCGATGCCGGTGGGCGGTACGCCGGGGCCGCCGACCTGCGGGACGTGATGGCCGGCCGGCCGACGCCCGGCTCGGAACGCTGATGCGGGCCGGCTGGCCGCACGTCTCCCCGGAGACCGACCAGGAGCACGCCGCCGAGGCCGCGATCGCGGCCGGGGTCGCGGCCCTTGCCGTGGTCGACGTAGACGGGAAGCCGCTCGGCTGCCTGCCGGCCGTGGCGCTGGTGGCGGTGCTGGCCCGCGAGCATCGCGAGGACCTCCATCGGCTCGCCGGCATCCTGCGCGAAGGCGCCGACGCCCGGCACGCGCTGGAGGACCCGCCGCTCTGGCGCGTGTCGCGGCGGCTTCCCTGGCTGCTGGTGGGGCTCGTGTTGAGCGCCGTCGCGGCGATGGTGATGGCGAGCTACAAGTCGGCGCTGAACGCCAATCTCACCATCGCCTTCTTCATTCCTTCGCTGGTCTATCTCACCGATGCCATCGGCACGCAAACCGAGGCGATTGCGGTGCGAGGGTTGGCGGTCCGCCAGAGCCCGCTTTCCCAACTCCTGCTCAACGAGCTTGCGACCGGCACGATGATCGGCCTCGCGCTCGGGCTCCTGGCCTTCGTCGCGGTGTGGGTCTGGTTCGGCGACCCGAAGTTGGCGGGAGGGGTCGGCCTATCGCTCCTTGTCGCCGGCGCGCTCGCAAGCACCATCGGCCTGCTCCTGCCTTGGTCGTTCGCGCGCATCGGCATCGACCCGGCCTTCGGCTCCGGGCCGTTGGCAACGATCATCCAGGATGTTCTGACCATCCTGCTCTACTTCATGGTGATGACCACGCTCCTCGCATAAAGTAGGGGGAGGCGCGCGGGCTGCCAGGTCAGATAGAGGCGAGCGTGCGAGCGGCAGAAAGTGGGTCTCGCCGGTTCGGTCAGAACGTTCGGTGGGCGCCGCACAGAGGGTGTCGAACAAAGTCGCCTCGTCCCAATGGCCAGCCGAAATGCCCCAGAGCCCCCGTTTCGCTTCGAGCGGGGTGCGGAGAGGCTCAAGTGTCTTGCTGGCTTGGGCGCTCGTTCAATGCGAAACGAAATGGCCTGATTTTGCCGAGTCACTGGGAAAGGGTCGCGCTGAGCGCTCCCGCATACGTTTCCCGCCAGCAGGGACCCGTAAAATCAGACGGTTAGCGCTGGACGCTCACGTTCTGCTTCATTCGGTTGGTGGGCAAAGGCGACTGCAAACCAATTTTCGGACCCGTCGACTTCGTCCTCTGCCGCGCCCGCACATCTCCCGAGCATGATCCGTTTCCACGGCTTTTCGCCGTTTGAGTGAATCCCTCTCGGTGTCTCAACTCTCGATGTCTCGCGAAGACGATTTTGCTTGACGAGCGTCCGATCAATCCTCCGGGGACCTCGATCGGATAACGGCTTGGGCGATGCTGGTTGCGGTGGCGACGAAGAGGCCGATCCCAGCGAAGATGTAGCCAATCGTGAAGATCTTCCCGAGCGCGGTCTGGGGAGCCAGCCCCTGAACAGGAAACGAAGAGACGGGAACACGGGCTTCGGCCTCCTCAGTGCGTGGCGGGCGAGCGGGGCGTGTCGCGTTCCCAGGCGGGAGCGAGCGCACGGATCAACGGTGCGGCACTGGCGCCATGGCAGACCACGCTCAGGATCACGGTGCAGACGATCGTCGCCGCGAGGGTGTCGCCTCCCGGCAGGCCGGTGGATAGGATCATGACGCCAAAGACCACGCTCGCGAGGCCACGGGGGCCGAACCAACCGATGAAGAGCCGGTCCCGCGGCACCACGTCGGTTCCGCGCAGACAGAGCCAGACGGGGACCATGCGCACCACGGTGAGGCTGAGGACGGCGTAGAGGACCACCGCCCAGGTCACCGCACCGGAGACCTGGAGGACGACCAGCGCACCGAAGACCACCCAGGTCAATAGCGACAGCACATCGCCGGCGCCCTCGGCGGCGTGCAGCAGATCGTGGCGATCCGGCCGCCGGGCGCCGAAGGCGAGGCCGCCGACGAAGCATGCGATGAAGCCGCTGCCGCCGATCGCCTGGGCCAGCGCGAAGCAGGCGACCGCAAGGCCGATGGCCGGGACGCCGGTCCAGTTTGCCCCGATCCAGTCCGAAGCGCGGGCACGACCGAGCAGCCAGGCGCCCGGGATGGCGATCGCCACACCGACGAGAAAGCCGATGCCGATCTCCTCGACCACAGTCAGGACGATATTGGCAAGCGGGCGGTGTTCGACCTCGAGGCCGGCGGCGGCCCCGAGCAGCAGAACGATGATGGGCACGCAGATGCCGTCGTTGAGGCCGCTCTCGAAGTTCAGGCTCTCTCGGATCGTCGGAGGCACCGCGGGGTTCGTCACCACCGGCTTGCCGAGCGCTGCATCGGTCGGGGCGAGCGCGGCGGCGAGCAGGGCGATTTCGATCAGCGCAAGGCCGGGAAAGAGAAGCAGACCGAGGGCGAGACCGAGGAGGATCGTCAGCGGCAGCCCGACGAAGAGCAGCCGTCGCGGCAGAAACCGGGTTCGGCGGATCTGGTCGATGTCGGCATTTGCGGCGTCGGAGAACAACACCAGTGCGAGGGTGATTTCGGCGAGGAGTCGGAGGTCGCCGATTGTCACGTCGAGCGCCAGTGCGCCGAGGGCCACGGGGCCGAGCAGGAGGCCGATCAGGACGAAAAGGATCGGGCCGCTGATGCGGGAGCGGTCCACCTTCCTGGAAATGAGCGAATAGGCGACAGCGACCAGCGCCAGCAGCGCGACGTTCAGGTACATGCTATCTCCCGTTCTTCCAGCCGCGCGCTCCCTTTGACGCTACCCGCAGCAGACGCGGCAGGCCATTGGAGAGATGTCCGAGGTCGACATGACGTCGACCTCGAACTCTGCCGAGTGGCCCGTGGTCCGTCCTTATACCGCCCTCGCGATGACGAACCTGCGCCCGCGCCGGTGGTGCACCTGCCGCCCGTTCAGCCGCCAGGGCAATTCAATTCCGCCGGACACCTCGGCCGCAGTGTGGCCGGAACGGCCGCCGGTCGCCGCCATGAGAGGCTACCCGGATTTGGAAGCGGCCAAAAAGAAGATCTGGCGAGGCAATGCGGCAGTTCACCCAGATTGTCGCGCTACACTCCCGCGAGCCCCGGCCCGCCGTCCGCTTGCGGCGGCGCCCCGGTGCGCGTAGGCTACGGTCTGCGGCTTTGGGAAGCCGGCCTAGGTTAGCATCCCGGCACCATAAGCGGGCGCCTCGCTCAGAGCCTGTCCGAGAAGCGGCTGAGAGAGGTTGAGCAGCCGCCGTCGGCCTGATTCACCGTGGTTTCTGGCAAGAGACGACGGAGGATCGGATGGCGTGGACGGCGGCCACCCGGGGCGACTATGTGCGCCCGAGCGGGAGCTATGCAAGCGATGTGACGGATCGGGAATGGGCGCTGATCGCGCCGTTGCTCCCGGCAGCGCGGCCGGGCGGGCGACCGCGGACGACCTGCCTGCGGCGGGTGGTGGACGCGATCTTCTACCTGCTGCAGGCCGGCTGCCAGTGGCGGATGCTGCCGCGGGACTTCCCGCCGCGCAGCACGGTCTACGGCTACTTCCGGGCCTGGATCGCGGCCGGGGTCTGGGCGCACGTCCACGACGTGCTCTATCGCCGGACCCGGGAGCTGGAGGGCCGCGACGAGAGCCCGACCGCGGCGATCATCGACAGCCAGAGCGTGAAAACCGGCGCGGAAGCCCGCGAAATGGTCGGATACGACGCGGGAAAGCGGGTCAAGGGCCGCAAGCGGCACCTGGTCACCGACACCCTCGGCCTGATGCTGCGCATCGAGGTCCACTCCGCCAGCGTGCAGGATCGCGACGGCGCGGCGCTGGTCCTCGACCGGATCACCCGGCGCTTCCCGTTCCTCGAACGCATCTTCGCCGACGCCGGCTACCAGGGGCCGCGCGTCGCCGCGGCCGCCCCGCGCCCGGTCGAGATCATCAAGCGCACCGACGCCGGCTTCGTCGTCCAGCCCAAGCGCTGGGTCATCGAGCGCACCTTCGCATGGGCCTGCATCAACCGCCGCCTCGCCCGCGATGTCGAGCGCGCCGCCGAGACCGTCCGAGCCCTCTTCCAGATCGCCATGATCAAGCTCATGACCCGCCGGATCGCACGCTACCGGGACTTTTGAGTCAAACTCTTGAGTGCGCTTCCCTCAAGAAAGGGAGACCACCGATGGCGGAGCTGACGCTCTCCAGGCAGACACTGATCAAGCTCCTTGAACGCGCCTCGTCCGATCCTTGTGAGCCCTATGGGTGTGATCCATCGGAACCTCCCCCGACGGGGGCTGGGGATCCCGATAGACTTCCCCCATTGGGTGCTCCTCAACCCTCAGCCCCTTCCGCCCAAGGGGCACTGGCGATCCGCGAGTGTCGCCCAACTCACCATCGCCCGGGCACTCGCCTTGCACGAGGCGGCGGAAGTACTCGCAAGCGATGGGGGCGAGCGGGCGATGGGGAGGATCCAGCGCAACGTCGGGGGCTTGGATGACTGGTGCGGCACGCGCCCGCATCCGAGACCGTATCCCTGGCCATGGGGCCCGCTCGTGCGCGGCACGGAGGAGTTGCAGCCGATTGAGCTGATTGTCGCCGGCGCCCAGTTCCAGAAGGCCGCGGATGCGCTGGAGGGCAGCGCCCTGCGAGAGACCTTCCAGGGTGCTGCCGATCGCCTGCTCGAGACGGGTCTGGCGCGCCTCGAGAAGAGTGACTGAAACGCCTTGGCGGATCGCTGCTCGGGAGGGCGGCGCGTATGCCTTTCAGCGGCTACCTTGGACCGGGTTCAAACAGCGGGAGAAAAATAGGCGTGTTATTTTCTCCCGCTGTTTGGACCCGTGCCGATGAGCGTGGTGGAATTGGCTTTGCCATCATGCCAGCTTTCCGCGGTGGTATCCGTGACCCCTGACGAATTGCCGTCGTTGTAATTCCTTGTCACACCGTGGCGGTGCAGAAAGTGCGCCCACGTCTTCTGCCGCCCGTCGCAGCGGGCGGCGAAAAGCGGTGCGCCGGAACCCGGACAGCCCGCGAAGACGGAGCCGTCCGAGCAAACATTCCCTATGGCGGAGCAGTCGGCCGGGCCGGAACACCGCCCGCCAGCGTTCCCGTCACACCAAGGATACTCACCCGCTCGCGATATTGGCGGAGGTGGACTGGGACATCGCCGACGCTGCGGGTCGCGCTACAGATGTACACTCGCCGGTCGCATCGTTCGCGCATTTCGCGAGGGCGCCGGTGACATTCAGGATGTTGATCCCGCCGCGGATGTTGACGGAAGTGGACTGCGGATCGCTGGCGCTGCGCGCCGCCGCCAGCCAGCAAGCCCCTGCGCCGTCGTCGGCGCAGGGCTCCTTAAAAGGGAGCACGCTGACCCGTTGCAATACCCAGTCGGATTGCCGCCGCTGACATAGCGACGGTGCCGTTCTTCGCGTCCGTGCAGGACACGAAATCGTTGTAAACCCGAAGGCCGACCGTGTTCCAGGTCGTGCCGTCGCAGACGAGCGTCACGTCCGCCCCGTTCTGATCGGCGTCGCTCGGCGAAGAACGAGGCGCATCTCGTGGCCAACGGCTTCACCAGCTCAATAACCACCCGAAGCCCATGGGCAAGCCCATGCCGAACAAGGTCTCCCGCGCCAATGCCGCCAAGTCGGAGGTCCGCGCCCATGTCGAGCACGTCTTCGCCCACCAGAAGAGGGACCCATGGCGCTGGTGGAGGTGGAAATGGGTCTTCGCCGTTGGCAGGCGGTGATGATGTTGCTGCAAAAGCCACGTCGGGCGGCCGCATCCTGATCATCGTCGGACACCCGGTCGCCCGAGCTGAACCCTGTCGAGACTGTCTGGCAGTTCCTGCGCGACGCCGCCCAGTCGTCTCGCCGTCTGCTCGGCCCAGGCGAGCTCGATGTGGATGCGCTCGACGAGGCGCGGGTTGCGCGCGAGGCCGAACAGGTAGTCGACCCGGCTTGCCTCGCACCAGGCCATCAAGGGCTCCCGCGCGAAGCCGCCGTCGCCGCGCAGGACGATCCGCACCTTCGGCCAGCGGGCGCGGACCTGGCCGACGATGCGCGCCACCTCCTCGACCGCGCCAGCCGAGGCGTCGATGTTGGCGCGCCTGGAGCTTCGCGGCCAGCAGATGCCGGCCGCAGAACACGTAGAGCGGCAGGTAGCAGTAGCAGTCGTAGTAGCCGTGGAAGAACCGCCCCTCCTGGTGGCCGTGCAGCGGGTCGTCGGTGGCGTCGAGATCGAGCACGATCTCCTTCGGCGCCTGCGCGTG
The DNA here is from genome assembly GCA_963763295.1 of uncultured Alphaproteobacteria bacterium. Classification (GTDB taxonomy): domain Bacteria; phylum Pseudomonadota; class Alphaproteobacteria; order Rhodobacterales; family Rhodobacteraceae; genus Amaricoccus. The sequence continues at coordinate 10,380 of CAVXOH010000008.1, read as the reverse complement.
CGCGTCGAGGAAGAGGTCCATTGCGGACCGTCATGTCCTCGATCATGCGGCGACGAAGAGGGCTGGTCTCGGCCATCGGGAAGCTCCTGTCGGAAAGGGGTCTCAACAACCCAAACCTTCCGTCAGGAGCACCGCCCGCGAAGCAGTCCCCTTGCCGCGCAGCGGCTTCGTTCAATTCGACAGCCGACGTAGTCGCCAACCGGTGCCTCTCAGGCCACGTTCAGCGCCGCACCTGTCTTGCGGAGAGCGATTCCCTCATGCTCGAGCTTCATGCAGTCGTTCAGTCGCTTGTGAAGCAACCTGAGCTCGTCGAGCTTCCAGTCGAAGCTGGCAATCCGCTGGGTTGGTCCAAAGAACGCGAGAGACTGCGCCTGTCGCTCGACCGCGTACTCTCGCGCATCCCCTCGGATCGAGCGCATCTGACAGGGAGTGCGCGTCGAGAAGCGCATCGGTGATGCCGTGGGCGGTTGCGGGGTCCTTGAAGAAGGCGGCATCTCCGACCAAGGCCCATCCTGCGCCGACGCGAGCCCGCACGTGGCCCGGAGCGCCGGGAAATCGGCGAAGCCGTTCGGCGGGGCCCGCCAGCGACGCGATCCGCGAGCTCGGGATCGAACCTGCGCACGATCGCTGTCATTCCATCCAGCGGATCGGCAAAGGTCGCCTTGTGATCCTCCGGCCGACAGGCGGCGAAGACGCAATGGAGGCCGTCGTTGGTCGGGATGGCGCCCGCCGAGGCGCCGTCTCCGAAGAACCAGCGATAGCCTTGGTTGGCGATGCCGGGGAAGTAGCCATAGACCGTCGCAGTGCGATGGGGCGATGCGGCGAGAAGCGTCGCGCCGACCGCTTCGGCCGTCCGCGAGCCGCGCCCATCGGCGCCGATCACGAGGTCGGCGCGAACGTCGTACGCGCTTGCCGCCTGGCGCCGCGCAGGGTCGCGCCGGCAACGCGGCCGGCCGTCGTGGAGAACCCCTTCGAGGGCAGTTCCCAGCGAGAGTTCGGCCCCCGCCGCTACGGCGGCGTCGAGGATGGTGCGATCAAGCAGCCAACGCCGCGGGGCGATCAGGCCGAGGCTCGCCTCGGTCGGACGGACCGGGACGGTGACCCGGTCAGAGCCGTACTGAAAGACAGCCTGGCGCACGTACGGGCGTTCCGTCGCGGAGCAGGCGCTCGAGAAGGCCCCAGCGGGAGAGGAGTTCGACCGCAGGTCGCATCAGCGCATGCGTCGAGAGGGTGTCCCCGATCGCGACGTCGCGGTCGACGATCAGCACTCTCGCACCGGCGGCGGCAAGGCGAAGTCCGGTGGCCGCCCCCGCCACCCGGGCGCCGACGATCAGCGCGTCATAGGACATGCTTGCCATCTTCATACCTCAGGCGGCTTCCCGCCGCACGAGGCCGGCGGCCAGGTGATGCGCAAGCGCGCGAGCATCACGCGCTGCGCCGGCGATGTGCGACGAGCGCGCGGTGCGGAGATAGCGGAGGCCCATCACGTAGATGCCACCGCCGACGACGCCGCCATGATGCCTGATGCGACCCTTGCCGTCGAAGACCGGCAGGTTGATCCAGCGGTGGTCGGGCTCATAGCCGGTCGCCCAGATCACCGAGGTCGATCCCGGACTTCCGAAACGGCAGGGAGAGGCGCGGCGAGGCGGGCAGCCGGGTTGCCGGGAGACGCGACGGCGCTTCGTCGCAGAGGCCGCGCCTGTCCGCGAAGGCATCGATACGGTCGAGCAGGCGGACGAGCTTCAGGTCGGCGCTGGCGCAGAGGTTCGCGAGCGAGCCCGAGAACCAGGCGACGCCGTCCGTCACCGCCGCGAGCCGGCCGACGATCTCGACGCCGAGGTCCTGCAGGCTGTTGAGGTCGAGCGTGGCACCGGACGGATCGCCGGCGAGCGGCAGGGACGGCAGCCGCCGTAGCCGATCGAGATCGTCGCTTCCGGTGTGAAGCGCGTTGAAGACCCCGAGGCGGTGCATCCACCAGAGGATATCGGCGCCGCGGTAGCGGCGCGGCAGGCGGAGGTGGTTGCCGACCGCAAGGGTGACCTGCCGGCCGGCTCCCGCGAGCTCGCGGGCGATCTGGAGCCCGCTCGCCGAGGCGCCGACAACCAGCGTGCCGCCCTCCGGCACGTCGGCCGGACGCTTGTAGCTCTGCGGGGTGAGTTGCAGCGACCGAGTGCGGCAGCTCTTTGGCGAACGCCGGGATGCGCGGCACGCGCGCACTCGCCGGTGGCGACGACGACGCTGTCGCAGATGATGGCGCCCTGGTCGGTCTGCACGCGGTAGCCGCTGCCGAAGGCGTCGAGGGAGAGGACCGTGCGTCTCCTGCCTGACCGGCGCGCCATCGAGGGCCGCCGCGCGCTCGAGGCTGGCCGCGAAATCGGCGCAGGACATGAAGCCGTCCGGGTCGGTCCCGCCGTAGCTGTGGCCCGCCGGAGCGCTCATCCAGTTCGGGGTGAGCAGGCGCAGGCTGTCCCAGCGCTCGGCGTGCCAGCTGTTGCCGATCCGGCCGCGCTCGAGGACGACGTGATCAACCGAGCGGCGGCTGAGCTCGCGGCTCATGGCCAGGCCGCACTGCCCGGCGCCGATGATGACCGTGGTGACATGAGACATGGGTCTCTTCCTCGGCGGACGGTCAGGGGAAGTGCAGCGCCGGCTGTGGCGGCGCTGCAGGTGCTCGCGCTCTAGAGGCCGCGGAGATCGTCGCGGGTGATGCCGATGTCCCGGAGCATGTGGTCGTCGAGCATGCGCAGTCGGCGCAGCTGGCGGCGGGCATTGGCGCGGTCGAGGTAGGCCGCGAAAGCGCGCCCAGCGCGGTCCCGCATCGGGCGGAACGAGGCCGCCGGCAGGGACATGAGTGTCGGTCTGCATCTTCGTTTTCCTTTAGTTGAGGGCGTGGGCGCGGCGCGTCAGGCGATGGCGACGCGGACGTTGCTGGGGTTGGTGATGATGTCGAAGACGGCCGAGCGCTTCTGCGACTGGGCGACCACCGCGGCGATCTCGTCCTTGGTCGCGTCGGCGTCGATGTCGAAGGTCACGCGGATGGCGTTGAAGCCATTGCGGACGTCCGCGTCGATGCCGAGGATGCCCTGCAGGTCCATGTCGCCCTCGACCTGCGCCTTGACCGAGCGGAGCTGGATGCCGCGGTTCTGCGCGACGGAGGCGACGCCGGCGGTCAGGCAGCTCGCCAGCGCCGAGAGCACGATCTCGACCGGCGTGGCGCCGTTGTCGGGCGCGGCGAAGACCGCCGGATGGTCGGCCTCGATGCTGTAGGGCGTCTTGTGCGACTGCTCGGCGCCGACGCCGAAGAAGGTCTCCACGGTCGACTTGCTGTGCACGCCGCCGAGCCACTCGCAGGTGGCGCGCCAGGTGAACTGGGCCGCCGCCGGCGCCTCGGTCAGCGCGCGCGAGCCGCGAGGATCGACTGCACGTCCACGCCGTTGTCGACGGTCTTCACGCTGTCTGGATGTTCATCTTCTTCTCCAATTTGTTGTCGGTGGGCCGCTGCCTTGGTCCGTGCCGGAGTGATAGCCGGAGTGCTCGAGCCGGGACTTTCCGGCGACCTGCGGGATTCCTGGGGATTGTTTGGGGAATTCTTGTTTCAGTTTTAGCGCGCGGGACCGAAGCCCGATGACAGCCCCCGAAACACGCCTATCATCGCGCGCGTGAGATATGTCTTCGACACCTTCGTCATCGATGCGGCCACCCGCGAGCTGATCGCGGCCGGCACGCCTCTGCGGGTCGAGCCGAAAGTCCTCGACCTGCTCCTCTACCTGATCGAGCGCCGCGACCGGGTGGTGTCGAAGGACGAGCTGGTCGATGCGGTCTGGCAGGGCCGGTTCATTTCCGACGCGGCGATCTCAAGCACCGTTGCCGCGGCCCGGCGGGCGCTCAGGATATCGGCCTCGTCCATCGCGTCATTGATGTTCGGCCCCATCACGAAGGCCTCGCCCCAGAAGCACATGGCGCAGCCGGGGTCGAGTTGCCGGCCGGCGCGGAAGGACCGCCGCGCCTCGGCGTGGTTGAAGCCCCAGGCGAGCCGCAGGCCCTGGTCGAAGTAGGCCTGCGCGCTCGGGTTGGGCCGTGGTGATCTGTCATGCCATCTCGCCGAGCCCCGCGTAGAGCGGGGGGCACGGTGGATGGTCGGCGACGGCCGCCTGGGTGCGCGGCGCGGCCGAGGCCCAGGCTTGAACAGCCCCTTTGCCGCGCCCGTCGCCCGTGTCGTGGGCGAAGTGCGGGCAGAGCGAGCGCAAGCGCGCGGCCAGGCGAGCGAGAGCGCGGCCGAAGGGTCGAAGTCGTCATGATCGTGTCTTGATGTTGAAGGATTCGAGGATGTGAGCCGTCCGCCGCGGTGCGTCGCGGGTTCAGAAATACTGGCAGTGGTCGGCGGGCTGCGCCTTCTCGCGCAGGAACCAGCCGGGATCGACGATGCCCTCGGCAGCCGGCAGCAGGGCCTCCGGCGTCGACGCCGAACGTCGCCGGCGGCGTAGCGGCAGCCATAGAGCCGCACCCGACCGGTCTCGCGCAGCATCGCCAGCCAGTCGGCGATCTCGGTCGGCTCGCCGTCCTCCTCGAGCCGTGCGCGCAGCCAGTCGGCCTCGGCGGCGTGGCCCGCATCGACCTTGAGCGCAGCCGCCCCCTCGCGGGTCAGCGCGCGGACGGCCCAGAGCACGAAGAGCATGTCCACCTCCGTCGCCGGCCTGCGCCTGGGTGTAGGCGAAGGTGAGCGGCGTCAGGATGCGATCGTAGGCGTCGTCCCGCACGACGATGGCAAGGCGTTCCATGGTCGGTTCGACACGGACGGCATTCAGGACGGCCATTTTCAGGTCTCCTATCGTTTTATTCCTGGGTGGGGCGTCGACATCCGGCTTGTGCTGCACGGACGGCGCTTTGCTCTCAGTCCGTTGCGGCTCCGGCTCAAGGCCGCCGCTTGTGCTGGGCGACGGAGCCGCCATGCCGGAGTGACGGGTAGGGCAAGAAGGGTGGCATTGGTTCTCTCCTGGTTCAGGCTGCGAGAAGGATGTCGGCGCGCCGGACGAACAGCCGCGAGAGCGGGCTCTCGGGCCGCACCGCGGCGCGTTCGTCCACAAGCGCCCGGGCGAGCGCGCCTTGGCCGGAGCGGAAGGCGGCCTCGATCAGCGTCAGGTCGATGACGTCGCGCTGCGCGTGGCTGCCGCCGAAGCGGTGGGCGATCGAGCGGACCGGGCGGAGCAGTCGCACCGCCTCGCGCGTAGTCGCCGTCGCCGAAGGCGAGGAGCGCGCGTGCAGACGGCATGGCCCACCTCGGCGGTGAAGGCGGCGTTGTCCCCCGGCGCGCGCCATCGCCTCATGCTGGCCCTCGACCACCGCCTGCGGCCTCGGCCAGCCGGCCGGCGCCGACGAAGGCCATGACGGCATGCGCGTCGTTGAAGGCGTAGTTGCCGGCCGCCGCGACCGGCGCCCAGTTCGCCGCTACCGCATCCCAGCGGTCGCCGACGTCGATGCCGCGCAGCATGCAGCCGCCAGAGCAGCGCCGAGGCGTCTACCATTTCGAGCACGACGCCGGACTGCGCGCCGTAGATCTGGTCGTCGAACAGCGCCAGCACCTCGTCGATCTCGCCGATCTCGAGGTGGTAGAGCGCGAGGTGCCACCAGTTGTGCACCGCGAGGAAGCTGCCCTCGGCCCAGCCGGCGGGGTTCGCGCGCATCCAGGCGATGCCCTCGGCCTGGCGGCCCTGCATCTCCAGCACGTGGGCGACCGCGTGCTGCGACCAGCCGTCATGCGGCTCGAGCTCGACGCCGCAGCCGGCCCTGGCCTTCGGCGGCGGCGTAGTCGCCGGTCTCCTCCAGCCCGAAGGCGTGCATGCCGAGCACCGAATGATACCCCGGCATGCCGGCGCTCCACGCCGGCAGCGCGCGGGCGATGCGGTCGCGCAGCATCCGGCTGTGGCCGGTGAAGAAGTCGATCTGGTGCCCGGCGAGCAACGCCAGCGCGTCGCGCGGCGCCTCGATCGTCACGTCCTCGAGCACCCGGCCGGCGGCGTGCCAGCGGCCCTCGACCAGATGGCCGAGCGCTGCGACATGCCCCCGCTCGCGGCCGTTGCCGGGCAGCGCGGCGGCGGCGGCGAGGCTTTCGCGCGCCACAGGCAGGCCGGCGGGCTCGGTGCCGAGCAGGTGCAGCCAGGCCCGCAGAACATGGGCCATGGTGAAGTCGGGGCTGAGCGCGAGCGCCGCATCCGCGCCCGCCACCGGGTCATTCCGGTAGCACTGCAGATCGGCGAGCGCCGCCTCGAACTGCGCGAGGCTCGCTTGATCCGCGCCGCTGAGCGCGAGGCCGAGGGAATCGGTCGTCATTCTATCAACTCCTAAGTGGGGGTGGCGCGCGGGCGCCCGGTTTCAATACCAGTCGCGGGCATGGCCGCGCCGGCCACGGGCGGTGCCGCATCTCGTGGTCCAGCACCCCGATGTCGCGCAGGATGTGATCGTCGAGCGCCCGAAGCGCTTGGGCGGTGACACGCTGCTGCCGTATCCGGCGGCGGGCCTCGCTGCCGAGAGCAGCGCGGAAGGCATTCACGAAGGTCATTTTCAGTCTCCTATCTGTTAGTTGTCCTGTGGGCTCCGACGCCCGGCTCTGTCTGCAGGGAGGACGCAGCGCATGAACCACAGCTCGCGCACCTTGTGCGCCGCAGGCACCCCGGCGTGAGGCCGCCGCGCCTTCTGGGCGCCGCGTCGCGGCAGGCGCGCGCTTTTTCGGTTCGATCCCGACGGGAACTTGCGCTATTGTCCTGCACCACGGTCATCCTCGCGCCCTCGTTCGCTGTGACCGGGCATTTCTGCTGCCCGATAACTACAGGGCGTGAGGTCGCGCCTCACGATGTGAGGTTTTCGCGAGAGGAGCTCGGGTGATGGAACAGATCCTGGCGCGAGGCATCGGCAGACTATGCCGAAACCGGCCCGGTGCTCGCGCTGCTGCCCTTCGCTACGCCAGGCGGCGGCGAGGCGGAGGCGCTGGTCGCCCAGGGGCTGCTCGAGGACATCTCCGCCGAGCTCACCCGCTTTCCGCTGCTGCAGGTCATCTCCTGGATGTCGGGCCTCGCGGTCTCCGAGCTTGCCGGACGCCGAGGCAGGGGCGCGGCTCGGCGCGAGCCACGTGCTGCGCGGCGGGCTGCGGCGGCGGGGCGAGCGGCTGCGCATCACCGCGACCCTGGTCGAGACCGCCGGCGCACGGCAGATCTGGAGCGACGCCTTCGAGGCCCCGGCCGAGGGCATCTTCGAGGTGCAGGACGAGATCGTCGCGCGTACCGCCGCCATCCTGGTGGCCCGGCTCGAGGACCGAGCACTGGCGGACGCGCGGCGCAAGCCCGCCGAGAGCCTCGCCGCCTGGGAGGTCACGCTGCGCGGGCTGCCAACTGCTGCGCGAGGGCACGCTGGCGGCCGACGAGGAGGCGCGCGGCTACTTCGAGCGCGCTATCGCGATCGACCCACACTACGCCCGCGCCCATGCCGGGCTGTCGCTGTCGCACTTCAACGAATGGAGCTGCCAGCATTGGGACCTGTTCGAGGGAGAACGGCGCGCAGGCCTATGCCCACGCGCATGCCGCGCTCGCGCTGGACGATCGCGACCCGATGGTGCACGTGGTGATCGGCCGGGTGCTGCTTTACCGCCGCCAGTTCGACCAGGCCGCCTGGTACTTCGACCGCGCGCTGGCGCTGTGCCCGAACGACGCCGAGCTGCTGATCCAGCTGGCGCTCTGCGATGTCTTCCTTGGCCAGCCGGAGCTGGCGCTGGAGAAGGCCGAGAAGGCGATGCGCCTGAATCCCTATCACCCCGAGCACTACTACCCGATCGCCGCGCTCGCGCATTTCTGCTTGCGCGATTTCAAGACGGCGATTCGCGGTCGCGGGGCGCGCCACCGCTGTCCCGTTCATCGACCTGCCCGCCTTCATTGCCATGGCGCTCGCCTTCACCGGACGCTGGGATGAGGCCCGCGCCAAGCTTGCCGAGTACGAAGCGCTCTACCTGCGAGAATCCGCTTCGGGGCGCGAGCCGGCCCCGGGCGATTCATGCCGCTGGCTGCTCGACGTCAATCCCTACCGGCGCGAAGAGGACAACGCGCTGCTTCTTGAGGGCTTCGCGCTGCTCGGCGCGACCGGTGCACGCGCCCGCGCCCGAGCTGGCCCCTGTCCGTCGCGCCCGACCGGTCGCTGCTGGCCCGCGACGGGACCGGCTGGGTGATCGAGTTCGCAGGCGGCGCGTGCCCATGCGCCCGACATGAAGGGCTTGCGCGATATCCGCCGCCTGCTGGAGCGGCCGGGCGAGGAAGTCCATTGCCTCGACCTCGCCGATCGCAGCGAGGAAAGCTTCGGCGGTGACGCCGCCCTCGACGCTCCGGCGCGGGCGGCGCTGAAGGCGCGCATCCGCGACCTGCAGGAGGAGACTTGCCGAGGCGGAGGACCTAACGACATCGGCCGCGCCGACCGGCTGCGCGGCGAGTTCGACCAGCTGGTCGAGGCGCTGTCGGGCGCGCTCGGCCTCGGCGGGCGGGCGCGGCGGCTCGGCAGCCTCGCCGAGCGCGCGCGCAGCTCGGTGACCTGGCGCATCCGCCACGCCGTCCGCAAGCTCGGCGCGGCGCAACCCCGCGCTCGGGCGGCACCTGGAGAACAGCCTGCGCACCGGCACCTTCTGCGCCTACGTGCCCGAGCAACCGGTCGCCTGGCGCTTCGTCAATTGAGTTCCGCTGACGACGGACGGCAGCCGTGACCGTGGACTTGCGCAGCAGCGTAGGCCGCGCCGGGCATGGGGGCCGGCGATCGGCCAGGCCCCCACCTTGATCGCGCTTCGGTCAGAACAGGAACATGTTGGCGGACAGCTCGGCCAGCGCGACGTCCTCCAGCACGATGGTATCGACCCCGAGCCGCAGGTGCGTGTCGGTCCCGAACTGGCTCGCCGTCGGCCCGCAGGTCGGCGAAGTCGGTCGCGGCCTTGTGGCCGGTCAGGTCGATCCGGTCGCCCGCCGCGATCGAAGTCGGTGATGCGGTCGAAGCCCGAATTGGTCGCGGGGCTGAACTTGCTCCGCACGCTCGCGTCGAAGTCGAACGTGTCCGCGCCGGCGCCGCCGGCCAGGACGTCGTTGCCCTCTCCGCCGTCGATCTCGTCGTCGCCGGCCTTGCCCTGAAGCGGGTTGCCGAACTTGTCGCCGTCGATCTCGTCGGCGAAGTTCGACCCGCGGACGACCTCGATCTCGCTCAGGCCTGTCGATCCGGTCGTCGGCGGAGGCCTGGCCGAACGCAGGCTGACCTCGACCCCGCTCGTCAGGCCGAGATAATCGGACGCCTTCCAAGAACGCTGTTTTGAAGCGCTCATGTTGACCCACAGCGCCCGACGCGATCCGGTTCATCCCCGCAGGCGCGGGGGAGCCTTGCGACGCGGACCAAGCGCTCTCACCTTCGGTTCATCCCCGCAGGCGCGGGGGAAGCCAGGGCGAGGCCTCCGAGGAGATGGTCAAGGGTTCATCCCCGCAGGCGCGGGGAAGCCACTCAGTCGTCGCCGGGCCATATCTACCGAACGGTTCATCCCCGCAGGCGCGGGGAAAGAGCAGCGCAGCACAGGTAGATTGCCGCGGCGGTTCATCCCCGCAGGCGCGGGGAACAGATCGCGGGAAGCTCCGCCTGCTCCTGGCGTGCCGCGGTTCATCCCCGCAGGCGCGGGGAACAGCCACCTGGAGCGTCCAGAATGGAATCACGGCGGTTCATCCCCGCAGGCGCGGGGAACGCCGCAGAAGTCGGGGGCGGATGGTCCCGGTTCATCCCGCAGGCGCGGGGAACACTGCGGGCAGGTACATCAGGTAACGTCGATCGGTTCATCCCCGCAGGCGCGGGGGAAGCCGACGGCGTGCTGGGAGCGTCAGGATCGGGGTTCATCCCCGCGGGCGCGGGGAACAGGACCGCGAGCCCATTAAGCTTCTCGTGCGGAACAATTCGGTTCATCCCCGCAGGCGCGGGGGAAGGTGACGCGGCCGGACGGCGGGGCCGGTCCATTCCGGTTCATCCCCGCAGGCGCGGGGGACAGCCGTCGTGGCGGCCCCGAACTGGTTCCCGGCGTTCATCCCCGCAGGCGCGGGGGAGCCCAAATAAGAGGCCGCCAAGCATGGCAGCCGGGTTCATCCCCGCAGGCGCGGGGAGCAAACGCTACGTCGTCCTCGCCCCGGGATCGAGGTTCATCCCCGCAGGCGCGGGGAAAGCAACCCTGTTGTCGCCGGCCGCCCTCGAAACGGTTCATCCCCGCAGGCGCGGGGGAAGACGTCAGAGCCGCGCGCGTGGGCTATTGAGAAGGTTCATCCCCGCAGGCGCGGGGAACAGATCGCGGCAAGCTGCGCCTCTCCAGGCGCTGCCGCGGTTCATCCCCGC
>CAVXOH010000007.1:0-618468 GCA_963763295.1 uncultured Alphaproteobacteria bacterium | reverse complement strand
CACGCCGGCGAGGATGATGCTGCCGGCCGTCGGCGCCTGCACATGCGCGTCGGGAAGCCAGGTGTGGACCGGGACCATCGGCACCTTGACGGCGAAGGCGATCAGGAAGGCGAAGAACAGCCAGGACTTGACCGCGAACGGGTAGTCGTGCGCCATCAGGGTGAGGATGTCGAAGGTCTCGGCCGCCCTGGAGGTAGAGCACGATCACCCCGACCAGGAACACGACGCTTCCGGCCAACGTGTAAAGGAAGAACTTGAACGCGGCATAGATCCGGCCGTCGCCGCCCCAGACGCCGATGATCAGGTACATCGGGATCAGCATCGCTTCCCAGAAGACATAAAACAGGAAGAGGTCGAGCGCCGCGAACACCCCGAGCATCAGCGTCTGCATGACGAGCAGGCTAACCATGAACTCCTTCACCTTGCGGTCGATGGCCACCCACGAGGCGAGCACGCAGATCCAGCCGAAGAGCGCGGTCAGGAACACGAAGAGCGCGCTGATGCCGTCGACGCCGAGGGCGTAGGCGATGCCGAGCGCGGGGATCCACGCGTGGGTCTCGCGGAACTGCATCGCGTGGGTGGTGGTGTCGAAGCCGGCGAGCAGCAGGACGGTCAGGGCGAAGTCGGCGAGGGCGACGGCCAGCGCCGTCCATCGCACTGACGCGTCGTCGCGGAGGAACGGGATGACCAGCGCCCCGGCGGCGGGCAGGAAAACGATGAGGCTGAGGAGCGGCAGGTCCATCCGGGTCGCCTACCGCCAGGCCACGACGAAGATGGCGATGGCCGCGATCACCCCGGCGATCATCGCCACCGCATAGTCGCTCACCACGCCGGTCTGCAGCCGCCGGAGCGTGGCCCCGCCGCGCAGGATCGAGCGGGCGATGCCGTTGACGGCGGCGTCGACGCCGCGGAGGTCGAGCATGAGTCCGGTTCGCGCCGACGCCTGGAGGAAGGGGAGCGCCGCGGTCTCCGACACGTCGCTGACCGCCTTCTCGTAGCGCGCCAGCGGATTCCGGGCGAGCCACATGAAGGCCCGCGCGCCCTTGCGGTAGAACCAGTCGGTGTCGAGGCTGATGGTGTTCTCGGGGTCGAGCGCCTTGAGGAACAGCACGAAGCCGAGCGCGGTGAACATCAGGATGCCGAGGCTCTCGGTCACGTGCTGCCCGGTATAGGGCTCGAAGTCGACCGGATAGGGGAGCAGGGCGTAGAGCGGGCCTGGGAACACTCCGATCGCGATGCAGAGCACCGCCGCCATGCCCATCGCGATCAGCATGTTGCGCGGCGGCTCCCGCGCCGCGAGACCGGCGCCCTTGCCGAAGAACATGTAGTAGGGGAGCTTCAGCCCGGTGTGCAGGAAGGTTCCCGACGAGGCCATGGTCAGGAGCAGCACTACCAGCGGCGCGGTGGTCCTGGCCGGCGGCGGCGACCACCATCGACTTCGTCACGAAGCCCGAGAAGAACGGGAAGGCCGAGATCGCGAAGGCCCCGACCATGTAGAGCGCCACGGTCAGCGGCATCGCCGCGTAGAGCCCGCCGAGCTCGGTCAGCTTGCGCCGCCCGGTGACGTAGATCACCGCCCCGGCGCCCATGAACAGGAGCGCCTTGTAGAGGATGTGCGCGAAGGCGTGGCTGGTCGCGCCGTTCAGCGCCAGCTCGGTGCCGATGCCGATGCCGGCCACCATGTAGCCCACCTGGCTGACGATGTGATAGGCGAGCAGCCGCCGGCAGTCGTTCTCCAGCACCGCGTAGATCACGCCGTAGATCGCCATCGCCGTGCCGAACCAGACCAGCAGCTCGGTCCCCGGGAAGCCGCGGGCCAGCACGTAGACCGCGGTCTTGGTGGTGAAGGCGCTCATGAACACTGCCCCGGTGACGGTTGCCTCCGGGTAGGCGTCGGTCAGCCAGGCGTTGAGCGGCGGCACCGCGGCGTTGAGCATGAAGCCCGCGAGGATCAGCCAGGCGGCGGGGCCCAGCGCACCGTCCACTGGGCCGAACAGCAGTGAGCCCGTGGCGCGGCCGTAGAGCACGATGCCGCCGAGCAGCACCAAGCCGCCGGTCACATGGACCATCAGGTAGCGGAACCCGGCCCCGATCGCCGGCGCGCCTCCTTGGGCGAAGACCAGGTAGGCCGAGGCGAAGGCCATGCCCTCCCAGAACAGGAAGAGGGTGAGATAGTCCCCGGCGAAGACCACGCCGAGGGCGCTGCCCATATAGATGAACGCCGCGACGTGCTGGCCGGCGCGCTCGAGGTGCAGCGCGTAGACCATGCCGATCAGCGCCATGATGGTGAAGACGGCGGCGAAGACGATGCTCAGCTTGTCGACCCTGGCGACCACGACCGCCTGACCGAGAAAGGTGCCCTCGCCGTAGCTTCCCGGCTCCATCGCGGCCACGGCGGCGATCGCCAGCGCCGGGATCAGCAACAGGTATGCCTTGCGGACCCACCCGGTCAGGAACGGGATCAACAGGGCGCCGGGGACGAAGAGCAGCGCGGGGTGGACGAAGTCAGTCATAGTAGTCCTCGCGCCGCATCAGCCCGCCCTGGTGGCCGAGGAACTTGGAGACGAAGATCAAGAGGACGCAGGAGCCGAAGCCGTAGAGCGCCGACCAGCCCGGCAGGCGCTCCCAGAAGAATTCGACGTGCTCGCGGGGAACGAGGAAGTCGGCGACAACGATCAGGACGAGCACCAGATAGAACAGCCGGCGGCGCGGCCGCGCGTATTTCCGGTCGCCGAAGAAGCCGACGATGCGCCTGATCATCTGACAACTCCTTCGGCCAGGGTGAGGAAATAGCCGGGGTAGATCCCGATCAGCAGCGAGAGGATCGCGGTCGCCACCAGCGGGATCGCCAGCAGCGGAATCTCGCGGACTGGCGCGGGATCCTCCCGCGCCTCGCTGTCGGCGCCGAAGAACGCGATGTAGCTCACCGGCAGGAAGTAGGCCGCGTTCAGCACCGAGCTGACCAGCAGCACCACGAGGAAGGCGGCCTCCCCGGCCTCGATCGAGCCGAGCGCCAGGTACCACTTGCTCACGAAGCCCGAGGCCGGCGGGACCCCGATCATGCTGAGCGAGCCGACGAAGAAGGCCCCCATCGTCCAAGGCAGCTTGCGCCCGATGCCCGCCATCTCGCTGACCCGGCGCTTGCCCGAGGCGCAATAGATCGATCCGGCGCAGAGGAAGAGGGTGATCTTGGACAGGGCGTGCGCGGCGATGTGGAAGATCCCGCCGACCATGGCGAGCGGCGAGAGGAGGACCGCGCCGAGCACGATGTAGGAGAGCTGGCTGACCGTCGAATAGGCGAGCCGTGCCTTCAGGTCGTCCCGCGTCAGTGCATAGATCGAGGCCATCAGGATCGTGAAGGAGACCAGATAGGCGGTGGCGATCCCCAGCCCGAGGCCGTCCATCAGGCCGATGCCGAAGACATCGAACACCACCCGCAGCACGCAGAACACGCCCATCTTGACCACGGCCACCGCATGCAGCAGCGCGCTGACCGGCGTGGGCGCCACCATCGCCGCGGGCAGCCAGGCGTGCAGCGGCATCACCGCGGCCTTGGCGAAGCCGAACAGGTAGCAGAAGTAGACCACGATCAGCAGCGTCGCCGAGGCGTCGACTCCAGCCAGCAGCCCGCCCGGCACGAAGTCGAGCGACCCCGCCAGATGGTAGGTCAGCGCCAACGCCGCGAGCAGAGCGCTCTTCGACGCGCCCATCAGGTAGACGAGGTATTTTCGCGACCCGTCCCAGGCCTCGTCGTCCTCGTGGTGATAGACGAGCGGATAGGTGACGAGGCTCAGGACCTCGTAGAAGATCACCAGGGTGAACAGGTTGGCGGCGAACGCGCCGCCGGCCGCCGCCGCGAGGCTGGTGGCGAAACAGGCGAAGAACCGGGTCTGCGCGTGCTCCTTCAGGCTGCGCATGTAGCCGATGGAATAGACCGCCGCCGCGATCCAGAGCAGCGAGGAGATGCTCGCGAACACCATCCCCAGCGCGTCGACCCGGAAGGCGAAGTCGATCCCCGGCAGGATCTCGAACAGCCGGCATTCGATCGCTCCGCCCGCCAGCACCGTGGGCGCCATCGAGGCGACGATCCCGAACATGACCACCGCCGCCAACGGCGAGACTGCGTCCCGCAGCCTTTCGCGACGGTGGAGGAGAAGGACCAGCGCCGCCGCCAGGGCGGGGACGGCGACGGCCAGCAGCGGCCGGATCGAAATGACCGGGTCCAAGCCGCTAACCCTTCATGATGGTCACCTCGTCGACCTTGAGGGTGGCCTTGTTCCTCACAAGAGCGACCAGGATGCCGAGCGCGACGGCGATTTCGGCGGCGGTGATGGCGATGACGAAGATGGCGAAGATCTGCCCGCGGAAGTCGTCGGAGTAGCGCGCGAAGGCGACGAAGTTGATGTTGACCGAGTTGAGCAGCAGCTCCAGCGACATCAGCACGACGAGAACGTTCCGCCTGAGCAGCACGCCGGCCGCGCCGATCACGAACAGCGCCACGCCGAGCACGATGTACCAGGAAAGCGGAACCATCACCCGGGCTCCTTCCGCGCCAGCACGACAGCGCCGACAAGCGCCACCAGCAGGATCACCGAGGCGACCTCGAACGGCAGCAGGTAGTCCGCGAACAGCGTCGTGCTCAGCCCACGTATGTCGCCCGCCGTGCCCGCCTCCGCGACCAGCTCCGCCGCGGAGAACCGGTCGCTCAGGACGACGAGGGCGAGCATCTCCACGCCGAGCAGCACGAGCAGCGCCAGCGCGGGAAGGTTGCTGCGCGGCAAGAACCGCTGCAACGTCGCCTCCCGTATGTCGAGCATCATGGTCACGAACAGGAACAGCACCATGATCGCGCCGACATAGACAAAGATCTGGATGACCGCGAGCAGCGGCGCCTCGAGCAGCACGAAGATCGCCGAGACCTGGAGGAAGCAGGCCATGAGCGCCAGCGCGCTGTGGACGGGGTTCCGCACGAGCACCACGGCGAGCGCCGTGATCACCGCCGCCGCCGCAAACAGCAGAAAGAACCCCTGTTCCATCGACGTCCGTCCCCCGCACTCGAGCGCCCGATTGTCGTTGGATCGCCGGACCTGAGAGTGCAACGCAACGCCGGCACCGACGTAAATTGTGCCCTCAGTTGGAATTTTTCACAAGGAGGAGCGGGGGGACTGGTGGCGATATTCGGCCGCCTGATCGTCGGCAAGCCACGCGTCTGGTCCCGCCAAGCGCGACCGGCAGCTGTGGGACGCCCAGCGGGGCCGACGACGCGATGCCGCGCACCGTCTCCGCCCCTACCCTTTCGGCTCCCCTCCCGAACTCGCCGCGGCCCTCGCGTCCGGGGGCGCCCCTGACGGCCGTGCCGGGTCCGGGGATCCAGGGCCTGGGCGACTCCCCGGGGCCCCGGCCTCCGGGAACGCCACTCGCGGCCATGCGGCGTCCGGGCGACCTGGTGAGGGGCTTCGAGGTTGCCAAGTGGCCTCGTTCGGATGATCATCGGCCAGGACATGTCCACTCACGGTGCATTTCTAGTGGGGCCATGAAGCGTCGCGACGTTCCGGGCACCGCCGTGCTGGCCTGGAGCGGGCGGCGGCGCGCATGACGCCGCTCGGGCATCTCGTCGCAGCACGGATCGCCGCCGAGGGGCCGATGCGGCTCGACGAGTACATGGCGCTCTGCCTGGGTCATCCGGAGCACGGCTACTACACGACGCGGGATCCATTCGGCGCGGGCGGAGACTTCACTACCGCGCCGGAGATCAGCCAGATGTTCGGCGAGCTGGTTGGCGCCTGGGCTGCCGAGGTCTGGAGCGGGATGGGACGGCCGGATCCCGTTCTGCTGGCCGAGCTCGGGCCGGGCCGCGGGACGCTGATGCGCGACGCGCTTCGCGCGACGGCGCGCCTGCCGGGCTTCGCGGCGGCGGCGCGGCCGTGGCTGGTCGAGACGAGCGCGGCGCTGCGCGTCGTCCAGGCCGGGGCGCTGGCCGCCCACGCTCCGAGCTGGGCAGCGCGGGTGGAGGAGCTGCCGGAAGAGCCGCTGATCCTCGTCGCCAACGAATTCTTCGACGCGCTGCCGATCCGGCAGTTCCAGCGGGACGACGCGCTCTGGCGCGAGCGGTGGGTCGAGCGGGCGGGCGACGGGCTCGGGTTCGTCTGGGGACCGGCGCGTGCCGACGCCGACCTCGACGCGCGTTTCCCGCTTGCGCCCGACAGGGCGTTGGTCGAGGTGAGCCTCGGTGCGGAGGTGATCGCGGCGGAGCTGGGCGCCCGGTTGGCACGGCACGGGGGGGCCGCGCTCGTTATCGACTACGGCGCCTGGGACGGGATGGGGGATACGCTGCAGGCGCTGCGCGGCCACCGCCCGGCCGACCCATTGGCGGACCCGGGGGAGGTGGACCTGACCACACACGTGCGGTTCCGGGCGCTGGCCGAGGCGGCGCGGGGCGCGCGCGCACACGGGCCGCTGGGACAGGGGGTGTTCCTCGAGCGGCTCGGCATCACCGCGCGGGCGCTGGCGCTGGCGCGCGGGCGGACGGGCGCAACGCTGGCGGCGGTGGTCGGGGAACATCGCCGCCTGACCCATCCGGAGGAAATGGGAGCCCTCTTCCAAGTTCTGGCGCTGGTGCCGGGAGACGCGCCCACACCGCCCGGATTTGACGCATGACGCTGGAAATCCCGACCTCGGACCTGCTGGCCCGCGACTCCACGGCTTCGTCAGCCGCCGCGGCGGCGCATCCTCACCAGCGCCATCATGCCGGCGGTCACGTCGCTCGCCTCCGGCAGGTCGCACTTGGGGGCCACATCGGAATGCGCCTTATGCGCCGAAGCTTGGCCAGTGGCGCTCCAGTTACTGGTCGTGGTCGAGGTCAGCGCCGCGACCGGCTGTCTCAATAATCGACAATGCGTCACGCATTGCACGCTTGAACTCGGCGTTCTCGTAGAGATCGTTGTGACCGGCATCCATGATGACGCGGTCCAGCACGATATTGCCGGCGGATCTGCGCACCGGCTCGGTCCGGTGAGGCGGAACGATGGTGTCCCTTTCGGCTGCGATCAGCGCCACCGGTGCCGACGATGCTGCCAGCGCATCGGCGATCTCCATCCGGTGCCGCAGCAGGAGCCCGACGGGCGCCCACGGATAGTGTTCGCGCGCAAGCGCCTCGAGTGAATCGAAGGGCGTGACGAGGATCAGTCCTGCGATCGGCCGCTGGCTTGCGAGGTAGGCGGCGGGGCCGGCGCCGATGCTCAGGCCGACGGCCACGATCCGTTCTGTCGCGAGATTGGCAACCACGTGATCGTGGATCGGCAGCGTATCCTGAAGAAGGGCATTTGCGCTGGGATGCCCCGTGCTCGGAGCATAGCCGCGGTAGTGGAAGGCCACGATGTCCCGATCCGGATAGACCGAATGGAGATAGATGGCGAGCGCCTCGGCATCCCAGGCATTGCCCCCGAAGCCCAGTATCAAGGCAGCTTCCTCAGGAGGCCGACCCTTTGCCGGGAGATGGATGCCAACAAGCTCCTCCCCGGAGGCGACCCCAAGCGCGAGCCGCTCGGCCGATGCAGGCAAGGGATCCCCTCCGTTGCCCATCGCCCATCTTGGGAACAAAAGCCAATCCTGCGCGAGCGCGATCAGGACGACTACGATCAGATAGAGTACGGCAAGAACGGCCGCGAGCTTCACGACTAGGATCATACCGGACACTCGTGAATGCACGCGCGAAGCGCAACATCTCGATCCTGGTCGGAAATCGACCGACACGTGATGGAGCCCGGGTTAGCGGGAATTGAGCGGTGTGGCGTGCGATCGCGACGGCGCTTTAGCCGTCCGTTCCGGCCAATCAGGAAGTGGGAAAGTCGCGGCGCAGGACGTCCTCTACCGTCGTGGGAACGACGCCCAGCGCCTCCAGGCCAGGGAGGTCCGGATCGGCGACGTTGTCGCGCTGCATCAGCGCCACTTGGCCCTCCGTCAGCGGCGGCGCCGGCAGGACGCTGGAGGCGGCGGCGAGGACGCCCCAGACCGGGAACGGTACTGGCAGGAGCGCGCGCCGGCGGCCGCAGTGGCGCATCACCAGTTCGGCGCTACTCGCCGGTCGGGTGGTTGAGCTGGGAGCGGATCGCCCGGGCGTGGGAGGCGGCCCAGGGTTCGGAGGCGGCGATCCGCGCCTTCCAAGACACCATCCTCGGTGAGACCTGGGTCGAGACCGGCCAGGCGCCGGACTGGAAGCGGCTCTACGACCGGCGGGAGCGCTGGCCTGCCGGCAGGGTGCCCGCGGGCGGGCTGTTCCTGACCGCCGGTGCGGACGTGCAGAAGGACCGGATCGAGGTCGACGTCTGGCCCTGGGGGCGCGGGCTGGAGAGCTGGCTCGTCGATCACGTCGTCATCGACGGCGGGCCCGAACATTCGCACACCTGGGACCAACTCGCCGCGCTCCTCGGGCTGACGTGGCCGCACGCGCGCGGGCGCAGCTGCAGATCGCCCGGCTCGCGATCGACACCGGCTCCGCGACCTCGGCGGTCTACGGCTGGTGGCGGCGGCTCGGCTTGGGCCAGGTGGCGCCGGTGAAGGGCGTCGAGGGCTTCAACCGGGCGAGCCCGGTGTCGGGCCCGACGCTGGTGGACGTCACCGAAGGCTGAAAGCGCGTCCGGCGCGGCGCGCGGCTCTGGACCGTCGCGGTCTCGACCTTAAAAGCCGAGACCTACCGGTTCCTGCGGCTCGATCGGCCGACGGCGGAGGAGCTTGCCGCCGGCGCCCGGGTTCCGCCCGGCAGCATCCACCTGCCGGACTGGGTCGAGAGCGAGTGGCTGAAGCAGTTGGTGGCCGAGCAGCTGGTCACAGTGAAGACGAAGCGCGGCTTCGCGCGGCTCGAGTGGCAGAAGCTCCGCGAGCGCAACGAGGCGCCGGATGCCCGGATCTACGCCCGCTCCGCCGCCTGGATGCCGTCGCCGACCGCTGGTCCGAGGCGCGCTGGGCCGACCTCGAGGCGCAGCTCGGCACCGGTGATGACGCGGACTCACCACCCGCGGCCAGCGCCGTCCGGCCGGTGCGGCAGGTGCCGCGTCGGCGCAGCGTCCGGTCCAGGTAAATGGGGTAGACTATGGCGACCGTCGCCGAGCTGAAGGCGCGCCGCGAGACGCCGTCGGCCCCCCGTGCCAGCGGCGTGGCGCGGGTCAGCTACGACGGCCGCACCGTCGACTATCGCAGCATGGCCGAGATCGACCGGGGCGATCGAAGCGCTCGACCGCGAGGTCGCCGCCGCCGAGGGCCGTCCCGTCGTCCGGCAGGTCCGCGTGACCGCGACGAAAGGCCTCTGACCGATGGGCATCCCTCGACACCCTCCGCCGGCGACCAGCCGGCGGGACAACCGGCGTGCGCGCCCGGCTAGACCGCGCCGGAAGCATGCCGTCGCTGCCCGCCATCTATCCCGACTACAACGCGCCGATCATCCGCAGCGGAGCGGAGGGCCGCGCGCTGGTTATGGCGCGCTGGTGCATGCCGACGCCGTCACAGTGCATGGTCTGCAAGCGCACCGATCCACGCGCGACCAGTATCCGGCGGGTACCCTCGTCGCACAGCGACCCTGGCTCGGAGCCGATCACCGCTGCCTGATCCCGTTCACCAGCTTCGCCGAGAACGAGCTGCAGCCCGACGGTGCCGGACGCCCTTCCGTCGTCCTGGTCCGGGCGGGCACGCGTGCCCACCCGATGCTGGCCGGCGTCATCCGAGCGCATTCTCGAATTCCGGGACGATCTGGAACAGGTCGCCAACGAGGCCATAATCGGCGACCTGGAAGATCGGCGCCTCCTCGTCCTTGTTGATGGCGACGATGACCTTGGAATCCTTCATCCCGGCGAGGTGCTGGATGGCGCCGGAGATGCCGATGGCGATATAGAGGTCGGGCGCTACCACCTTCCCGGTCTGGCCGACCTGAAGGTCGTTGGGGGCGAAGCCCGAGTCGACCGCCGCGCGGCTCGCTCCGACCGCGGCGCCGAGCTGGTCGGCGAGCGCTTCGACAAGGGCGAAGTTTTCCGCCGAGCCAACGCCGCGCCCGCCGGAGACGACGACCCGCGCCGAGGCGAGCTCGGGCCGGGCGCTGACGCTGAGCTCGGATCGCAGGTGACGCGAGAGCTCGGGCAGGTCGGTAGCAGTCAGGGGCTCGATCGCGGCGGCGCCGCCGCCGGTGCCCACCGGGTCAAAGGCCGAGGGACGAACGGTCACGACCTTGATCAGATCGGACGATCGGACGGTCGCGAGGGCGCTCCCGGCGTAGATCGGCCGGACGAAGGTCTCGGCGTCGACGACCGCGACAATGTCCGAGATTTGCGCGACGTCGAGCAGCGCGGCGATGCGCGGCGCGACGTTCTTGCCGAAGGTGGTCGCCGGCGCCAGGATGTGGCTGTAGCCGGAAAGCCCGGCGACGAGCGCCGCCAGCGGCTCGGCCAGCGGCGCAGCGCCTTCGGCGACGAGCACCTTGGCGACACCGGCGAGGGCCGCTGCGGCATCCGCGGCCTGCGCGGCGTCGGGCCCGGCGACGAGAAGATGGATGTCGCCGCCGATCTCGCTGGCGGCCGCGACCGCCGCTCGGGTCGCTGGCCTGAGGGCGCCGTCCTCGTGCTCGGCGATGATGAGGATGGCCATGGTCAGATTACCTTCGCTTCGTTGCGCAGCTTATCGACGAGGGTCGCGACGTCGGGGACCATCGTGCCCGCCTGTCGTTTCGCCGGCTCCTCGACCTTGAGTGTGACGAGCCGCGGGGCGGTGTCGATACCCAGCTCGGCCGGGCTGACGGTCGCGATCGGCTTCTTCTTTGCCCTCATGATGTTCGGCAGCGATGCATACCGCGGTGTATTGAGGCGCAGGTCGGTGGTGATCACGGCGGGCAAGGTGACGGCGAGGGTCTCGAGCCCGCCGTCGATCTCGCGGGTGACCTCCAGGCCGCCGTCGGCGACGACGATCTCCGAGGCGAAGGTGCCCTGGGCCCAGCCGAGCAGCGCCGCGAGCATCTGGCCGGTCTGGTTGCAGTCGTCGTCGATTGCCTGCTTCCCGAGCAGGGCCAGGCTTGGCGCCTCGTTCCTTGTCGACGATCGTCGCCAGCGCTTTGGCGACGGCGAGGGGCTGGACCTCTTCGTCGGTCAGCACGTGGATGGCCCGGTCCGCGCCGAGGGCCAGGGCGGCGCGCAGCGCCTCCTGGGCGGCTGCCGGGCCGACCGAGACGACGACGATCTCGTCGGCCGCTCCCTTCTCCTTCAGTCGGACCGCCTCTTCGACGGCGATCTCGCAGAACGGATTGATTGAATGCTTCAGCCCGGCTGTCTCCACGCCCGAGCCGTCCGCCCGCACGCGGATCTTGACGTTGGCGTCGACCACGAGCTTGATGCCGACGAGAACCTTCATACTTTCCTCCTTTGCAAATCTTCAGAAAGCCTCGGCCTCGAGCGCCATCAGCGCCGGCGCCCCGGCTTCGATCGCCGCAGCGAGCCCTCTCGGTCTCGGGAAGCATCCGCTCCACGAAGAACCGGGCCACGGCCAGCTTGCGCCGCTCGACCGGCGTCGCCGCTTCGCCGAGCCCGGCGGCGGCGGCCGGCCATGCGCGCCCACATCCAGCCGAAGGCGACGAGCGCGAACAGGCGCAGGTAGTCGGTCGCGGCGGCGCCCGCATCGCAGGCGGCAGCCCCGGACAGCCGATCCGTCGCGGCCTCGAGCCGCGCCAGCGCGTCGAGCGACCGGCGTCACCAGCGCCTCGCCGGCGGCCGGCTGCGCGGCCGCGAGGTCGGCCCGGATCCAGCGCGAAGAAGCGGCGCGCGAGCCGCCCGTCGTCGAGGGCGAGCTTTCGGGTCACGAGGTCCATCGCCTGCACGCCGTTGGTGCCCTCGTAGATCTGCGCGATCCGGGCGTCGCGCACGTACTGCTCCATGCCCCATTCCCGGATGTAGCCGTGGCCGCCGAATACCTGCTGCGAGGTGACCGCCGTCTCGAAGCCGAAGTCGGTGAAGGCGGCCTTCACCACGGGTGTGAGCAGTGCCACGAGCGCATCGGCCTCGCGGCGGGTGTCGGAGTCCGGGTGCCGGGCGGCGATGTCCATCTGCAGCGCCGTCCACACCGCGAGCGCCCTGGCCGCCTCGATGAAGGCGCGGCCCGTCAGCAGCATCTTGCGCACGTCCGGATGCGCGATGATCGGAACCGGACCTCGCGCGCCGTCCGGCGCGTTCCCCTGCAGCCGCTCCCGGGCATAGGCGACGGCCTTCTGGTTCGCCGCCTCCGCGATGCCGAGGCCCTGGACGCCGACCATCAGCCGCTCGGCGTTCATCATGGTGAACATGGCGTTGAGGCCGCGCCCGGGCTCGCCCACCAGCCAGCCGGTGGCGCCGTCGTAGTTCATCACGCAGGTGGGCTGGGCGTGGATGCCCATCTTGTGCTCGAGCGCGCCCACCGACATGGCGTTGCGGGTGCCGACGCTGCCGTCCGGCGCGGGCAGGAATTTCGGGCACAGGAACAGGCTGATGCCCCTGACGCCCTTCGGGGCGTCGGGCAGGCGTGCGAGCACGAGGTGGATGACGTTGCCGCCGAAATCGTGGTCGCCGGAGGAAATGAAGATCTTGGTGCCGGTGATCGCGAAGCTGCCGTCGCCGTTCGGGACCGCGCGGGTGGCAAGCAGACCGAGATCGGTGCCGGCCGAGGCCTCGGTCAGCGCCATGGCGCCCGTCCATTCGCCGGAGACCATCTTCGGCAGATAGG
Organism: uncultured Alphaproteobacteria bacterium; assembly: GCA_963763295.1. GTDB lineage: Bacteria > Pseudomonadota > Alphaproteobacteria > Rhodobacterales > Rhodobacteraceae > Amaricoccus. Next base: position 605,742 of record CAVXOH010000007.1, on the reverse strand, counting down.
TCGCCTTGAGCTCCTCGTCGGCGTGCGCTTCGATCGCCTCGACGGCGCCGCGGGTGAGGCTGGGAAACAGGCTGAAGGACAGGTTGGCCGAGGACAGGATCTCGTCGAGCAGGATCTGCAGCACGCGCGGCAGGCCCTGCCCGCCATGCTCCGGGTTGCCGGAGAGACCGCACCAGCCGGCAGCGGCGAAAGCCCGGTAGGCTTCGGCCATGCCCTTGGGCGTGGTGACGCAGCCATCCGCGAGCCGGCAGCCCTCCTCGTCACCCGGGCGGTTCAGCGGTTCGAGGACCTCGCTCGCGAACTTGCCGGCTTCCTCGAGCACGCTGACCGCGAGTTCGGTGTTCACCTCCTCGTGGCCGGGAAGCTCGGCCATGCAGCGATCGAAATCGAAGACCTTCCCGAGCAGGAAGGCGACGTCGTCAACGGGAGCGGCATATGCAGCCATGGTTCTATCCTCTGATGTCAGCTGTGTAGAGGTGATGTCAGTTGTGCAGGGGCTGCCGGCGGCAGGTACGTGGCGGACGGCGCCGTCGCGCTCGCCGTGCAGGAAGCTCTCGATCCGGGCCGCGGTGCCCGCCGGGTCGGTCAGGATGAAGAGGTGCCCGCAGTCGACGATCTCCAGGCGGGCGTCGGGCAGCCGGTCGGCGATGATGCGGCCATTGACGGTCGGCACGATCGGGTCGTCGGCGCCCATCAGAATCAGCGCCGGCACCCGCACGCGGGGCAGCCAGAGCCAGCTCGTCCAGCCGACACCCGCCAGCATCTGGTAGAGATAGCCGCGCCCGGTGGTGGCGCGCATCGCCAGTGCGTGCTTGGCGAGGAGGTCGCGGTCGAAGCGGAGCTGCCCGCCGTAGATGTCGGGACCGACCTCGAGCATGTGCGCCGGGTTGGCGTAGCGGCGTGGGGTCGCGAGCTGCATCAGCACGCGCAGGCTGCCCGGCACCATGACGAAGCCGGCGCAGGTCGCTGCCAGCGTCAGCGAGCGGCTGCGCCCGGGGAAGTCGTGGACGAACTGCTGGGCGAGAGCGCCGCCCCAGGAGACGCCGAAGACGTCGACCTCGCCCGATCCCGAGCGCGTCGAGCAGGCGCGCCGAAAGCCGGGCCAGCCAGGCGAAGCGGTAGGGCAGCGCCGGCGCCGGCGAGCCGCCGACGCCCGGCACGTCGAAGGTGACGACGCGGGTGTCGCGGAACTGCGTCGCGAAGGGCGCCACCGTCTCGAGGCTCGCGCCGATCCCGTTGAAGACGAGGAGCGTGCGTGCGGCGTCGGCGGAGCCGTAGAGCGCCACGCGGACCGACTGGCCGGCGACCGCAGATTGGATCTCGATCTCGCTCTCCACCGCGCGCTCCTCAGGCGACCGCGCGAACGTACGCGCCGGGCGCGTCGCCGAGCGGGCGATGGCTCATGCGAGCCCGAGGTCTTCGGCGCGGCGACTGCGCTCGCCGCCGCGGGCGTCGAGCCAGGCGTGCCAGTGCGGCCACCAGCTGCCGGCGTGGGTCTCGGCGCCGGCGAGGAACTCCTCCGGCGTGGCGTGCGCGCTGTCATTTGTCAGGAACCGCGCCTTCGGGTTGCCCGGCGGATTGATCAGCGACTGGACGTGGCCGGATTGGCTGAGCACGAAGGTCGCTCGCGCCGCCGAGCCCGCCGCGGGTCAGGTAGCAGCCGTCCCAGGGCGTGATGTGGTCGGTCTCGCCGCCCATCAGGTAGGTGTCGCAGGTGATGTGCTTCAGCGTCAGCGTGTGGCCGCCGATGGTCGGACCGCTCTCGGCGGTGATGCCGCCGGTCTCGATCAGCCGCAGCAGGTCGGAATGCAGCGCCGCCGGAAGGTTTGTCGTGTCGGCGTTCCAGTAGAGAATGTCGAAGGCCGGCGGCTCCTCGCCCATCAGGTAGTTGTTGACCCAGTAGGCCCAGATCAGGTCGTTGGGCCTGCAGCCAGGCGAAGGCTCGCTCGAGGTCCTTGCCCGCGAGCACGCCCTTGGAGCGCGAGAACATCCGGGCGAGCTCCAGCGTCTCGAAGCTGGCGAAGAGGCCCATCGAGGTGTCTTGCGCGCCGGAGACGTCGAGGATCGCCACGAAGAGCGACAGCGAGCCCGCGCGGGTCGACGCCGCGGGCGCCCCAGAGCGCTGCGAGGAGAGCCGCGGTGATGCCGCCCGAGCAGGCGCCGACGACGTTGAGGTCGGGCGAGCCGGTGATCTCGCAGGCGACCGCGGTGGCGCGGTCGAGCGCCTCGACGTAGCTCTCGAGGGTCCAGTGCGCCTCGCGCCTCGGTCGGGTTGCGCCAGCTGACGATGAAGACCTGGTGCCCCTGCGCGACCAGGGGCTCGACGATCGAGCGGCCGGGCGCGAGGTCCCAGATGTAGAACTTGTTGATCTGCGGCGGGACGATGAAGACGGGGCGCGACCAGACCTCGGCGGTCGTGCGGCGAGTACTGGATCAGTTCCAGGTGGTCCTCGGCGTAGACGACCTGGCCCTGGGTGAGCGCGAGGTTGCCGCCGACCGCGAACTTCGACTTGTCGACCATCGACGGCAGGCCGCCGTTCGCGGTCATGTCGCGGAGGAAGTGCTGCAGGCCCGCGACGAGGTTCCGGCCGCCCTGCTCGAGCGTCGCCTTCATCGCCGCCGGGTTGGTCAGGAGCGCGTTGGTCGGGGCGAGCGCGTCGATGACGAGGTCGGTGGCGAGCCGGGCGCGCAGCTTGTCGCGCGCCGGGGCGTCGAGGCCCGTCGACCCAGGCGGCGACGCCGTTCGACCAGGCGAGATAGGACTGCATCAGGCCGCGATAGCCCGGATTGCGAAGTCCAGACCGGGTCGCGGAATCGCTTGTCGCCCTTCTCCGGCTCGATCGCGACGCTGCCCCGTCAGGCTGCGCAGCATCTCCTGGCCGGCGGTCAGCGACTGCGACCAAGCTTGCCGGCGGCTGTGCCAGCGCCGCCGCGGCCAGGCCGGTCATCGACAGCGCGAGATCGGCCGCGTTCTCCACGTGTTATCTGGGCATGTTTCCTCTCCTTTCCTGCTATCCGACGACCAGGACGAGGATCTCGCCCACGATCGCCGGCTTGTCCGCGCCCTCGACCCGTGCCGCCGCCTCGAGGCGAAGCAGCTGCCGGCCGGCGCCCTTGTCCTCGACCCCGGCGAGCGCGAAAGCCGCAGGCGACCTCCGCGCCGGCCGGGACCGGCGCCAGGAAGCGGACCTTGTCGAGGCCGTAGTTGATCACGCCCTTGGCGTCGGCGGCACGACGCCCGCCTCCGAGATCGCCGCCGCCAGCAGCGACAGCGTGAGGAAGCCGTGGGCGACCGGGCCGCCGAAGGGGCTCTCGACGCGGGCGCGCTCGACGTCGACGTGGATCCACTGATGGTCGCCGGTCACCTCGGCGAAGCCGTCGATCCGCGGCTGGCCGACCATCGACCGGGGCCGAGGCCCCGAAGTCGTGGCCGACGAAGTCGCGCAGCGTCGCGGTGCTGTAGCCTGCGGGTGCGGGCATTTTTCCTCCCTCAGGCCAGCGTGCGCAGTTCGCGCCGCAGGATCTTGCCGACGTTCGACTTCGGCAGCGCATCGATGAAGACGATCTGCTTCGGCACCTTGTAGCCGGCGAGCTCCTTGCGGCAGTGGGCGATGACGTCGGCCTCGGAGACCGTCGCGCCCGCCGCCTTCACCGCGTAGACGCGCACCGCCTCGCCGCTCTTCTCGTCGGGAACGCCGATGCAGGCGCACTCGGCGATGCCGTCGCAGGCGGTGACCGTGGCCTCGACCTCGTTCGGGTAGACGTTGAAGCCCGAGACCAGGATCATGTCCTTCTTGCGGTCGACGATCTTGACGAAGCCGTCCTCGGTGAAGACGCCGACGTCGCCGGTGCGGAAGAAGCCGTCGTCGGTGAAGGCGGCGGCGTTCGCCTGCCTCGTTGTTCCAGTAGCCCTGCATCACCTGCGGCCCGCGGGCGCAGATCTCGCCGGCCTCTCCCTCGGCGACCTCACGGCCCTCGTCGTCGAGCAGCCGGATCTCGGTCGAGGGCAGCGGCAGGCCGCAGGCGCCGGAGAACGCGGCTGCCGGCGATCGGGTTCAGGCAGAGGATCGGCGAGGTCTCGGAGAGGCCGTAGCCCTCCTTGATGTGATGGCCGGTCAGCGCCTTCCACTTCTCCGAGGTCGCCTTGATCACCGCCGACGCCGCCGCCGATGGCGATCTTGTAGTTCGAGAGGTCGACCTCCCTGAACCGCGGGTGCATCGTCAGCCCCTGGAAGAGGGTGTTGACGCCGGGGAGCACCGAGAACTTCGCGTCCTTGATCGCGTCGATGAAGCCGTCCATGTCGCGCGGGTTCGGGATCAGCACTAGCTCGGGCGCCGATGCTGGCGTAGGCCAGCATCATCATCAGCCCGAAGATGTGGTAGAGCGGCAGCGCCAGCACGAGCACCTCGCGGCCCGGCTCGGTCGCCTCGGGCAGGAACGCCTTGAACTGCTCGGTGTTGGCGACGAGGTTGCGGTGGGAGAGCACCGCGCCCTTCGAGAGGCCGGTGGTGCCGCCGGTGTACTGGAAGAACAGGATGTCGTCGCCGCTGAGCTCGACCGGCTCGAACGGCAGCATCGCGCCCTCCGCGAGCACGTCGGCGAGCGCAGCATCGAGCCGGCGAGCCGCGGGTCGACCGCCGGCGAGGGATGGCAAGGCCGCTGCCGTCGCCGAGGTCGAGCGGTGATCACCGTCTTGACGGGCGTCTGGTCGATGATCTCGGCCAGCGTCGGGGTCGAGCCGCCGAAGATGACGATGGTCTCGACGCCGGCGTCGTTGAGCTGGTGCGCGAGCTCGCGCGGCGTGTAGAGCGGGTTGACGTTCACCTGCGCCGCGCCGGCGCGCAGGATGCCGAGCATGACGATCGGGAAGGCGAAGACGTTCGGGCACATCAGCGCGATCGCGGTCGCCGCGCTTGACGCCGAGCTCCTGCTGCAGCCAGGCGGCGACCGCACGCGAGGCGCGGTCGATCTCGGCGTAGGTCATGGTCGAGCCGAAGCACTCGAAGGCCGGCAGGTCGGCGAAGCGCGCGACCGCGGCGTCGAAGAGCGCGACGACCGAGGGATAGGCGTCGGCGTCGATCTCGTGCGGGATGCCGCGCCGTAGCGTGCTTGATCCAGGGCATGTTCATCTTCTTCCTCCGCCCTTTCGCAGGGCTCATGATTGGTGATGCGGCACGGCCGCGGACGTTTCCCGGCCCGCCGTTCCGGCGGGCTCCCCTTCCTGCCCGAGCGTCAGCCGAGCTTGTTCTTCTTGAGGAGATCCGTAAACGGGGCGATCACCTCCTCCGACCGGCAGCGGGCGAGATCGACGAGCTCCTTGGCATGGGTGGCCGACAGCTCGACCCGGTGCTGCGCGTAGGCCGCCTGCAGCTCGGCGAACTCGCGCAGGTTCTTCACCCGGACGGTCGCGCGAACGTGCTCGCCGGCGCCGGTCAGGATCTCGCGACCGAAGCCGCCAAGCATGCGACCGACCTCGAGGGTGCCGGCGACGTAGGCCTTGCTGCCGGTGCCGAGCGCCTCGCTGACGCTCGCCGCGGCCTGGCGCGCGTCCTGGAAGCGCGTGCGCACGCCCGGGTTCGCGCCCTCGATCTCGGTCTGGATTTCGGTGGTCTTGGTCATTGTCTTCTCCATGGTCAGGTTGGTCGTCGAGGACGGCACGCGCCGTCCCGTGATCAGAACGGGGCCGTGATCGAGATGCCGACGCCGAGCGCGTCGTTGTCGCGGAACTTGGCGCTGGCGAAGGGACCCTGGATGTCCGAGTCGCCCAGCCAGCGGTACTCGACGCCGCCGGCGATCTTGATGCCCTGGTCGGTGGTGTAGCTGGCGCCCGACGCCGAGGCCGAAGGCGCCGTCGGTCGGGTTGAGCGGGCCGAGCGTCTTGTTGATCGCGGGCTCGTAGAGGGCATGCATCGCCCCGGCCCACTGCTTGGTGAACTGGCGGCCGACGCCCAGCTTGTAGGTCCAGATGTTGTAGTCCTTCGAGGCGAGGATTGCGTCGAAGTTCTCGGCGAGCCCGGGTGCGCGCACCTCCCAGCCCTCGTAGTTCGTCCAGCGCATCGAGCCGAAGAGCAGCGTCTTCGGCGCGATGCCGGTCTGGAAGTCGAGGTTGACCGACTGCGGCATGGAGATCTCGGTGGTGCCCTCCACGACCTGGCCGCCGACGGCGTCGGGGAAGGTTTCGGTCGAGTTCGAGCTCGAAGTCGATCGCCGAGCCGAAGGTCAGTGCGATGCGCAGCGCCTTCTCCGGGATCTCGTAGGCGGCGCCGACGACGTAGCCGAGGCCCCAGTCATCGTCCCCCTCGAAGGAGTAGCCCGACAGGGGTCCATAGGCCGCGCCCTCGGTGGCGGCGTCGCCGCCGAAGCGCGCGACGCGCAGGCCGCCGTAGACGCTGAAATTCTTGTTCAGCTTGTACCGCGCCAGCCCGGTCGCCTCGACGGAGTGGAAGTCGGCGAAGGTGCCGCCGAAGGCGAAGGCGCTCGGGGCGTAGGCAAGGTCGGCGCCATAGGGCTCGTCGATGATCAGCGCGGCGGACCACTTCTCGTTGAAGTCCTTCTTGATTCCGCCGCCGTAGCGCAGGAAGTCCTCGGCGGAGTCGTCGCTGTCGTTTCCGAAGGAGTCGACGCCGGTGACCGTGGGGATGCCGTAGGCGAGCTCGACGTTGACGACGTCGCCCTTCTCGAACAGCAGCGTCACGGGCTGGCCGGATTTTTCGAGGCCGCCGGCCTGGGCGGCCAGGGGTGCGGCGAGCAGGCAGGTGGTGGCGAGGAGGGTTTTTCTCATCTGTGTCGGTCCTGAGTTCGGGGGGAGCTTTGCTGGTGAGGGCTTCGTCTTGTGATGGCCGCGTGGCGCGCTCTAGAGGGCGAACCAGACGGCGAGCACCGCCGCGACCAGCAGGAACAGGGTTTCGGCCACGACCAGGATCAGGTGACGCGGACCGAGGTCGAGCATCGCCTTGACCGAGGTGCGGATGCCGAGGCCGGCGATCGCGATGATCAGAAGCCACTGCGACAGCGTGGCGGCGCTCGTCTGGATGACCGGCGGCACCAGGCCGGTGCTGTTGATCAGCACGCAGACCACGAAGCCGATCAGGAAGGCCGGGAAGCCGGCCCGCTTCCCCTCGCCCTTGCCGCAGGCGAAGGTGATCGCGAGGAGCACGATCGGCAGCATCGCGACCCGCTCGAGCTTGACCAGCGTGGCCAGCTCGCCGGCGACGTCGCTGACCGAATAGCCCGCGCCGACGACCTGGGCGACGTCATGGATGGTCGCGCCGATCAGGAAGCCGGTCTGGGCGTCGTCGAAGCCGAGCAGCCTGGTGATGATCGGATAGGTCACCATCGCGACGGTGGAGAGCGTCGTGACCGCCATGACGGTGAAGAGCGTGTCCTTCTCGAGGCCCTCGCGCTTGGGCAGGACCGCCGAGATGGCCAAGGCCGCCGAGGCCCCGCAGATCGCCACCGCGCCGCCGGTCAAGAGCCCGAAGCGCCAGTGCCGGCCGAGGAGCGGCGCGACGAGGATGCCGAAGAAGATCGTCCCGACGAGCAGCGCGCCGACGATGAGCAGCGAGTCGGCGCCGAGCGAGGCGATCTCCGTCAGGCTGAGCCGGAAGCCGAGCAGCGCGACGCCCGCGCGCAGCAGGGTCTTCGAGGAGAGCTCGATGCCCGGCGCGCAGCGCTCGTCGGTGGAGAGGAAGTTGAAGGCGATCCCGAACAGCAGCGCGAACAGCATCGCTGGCGCGCCGTAATGGTCGGAGACGAACCGCGCGGCGGCGGCCACCGCGAGCGCGAGCAGGACGCCGCGATACGACACCCGGCAGGTTCGCAGCGCACGCGTGATCGGCTCGCGAAGGCCGAGGCCGCCCAGAACCGCGGCACTCGGCCGCGAGCCAGGTGCGAGCCCGTCCTTCAGGGGTATCGAGCCGATGCTCACCATGCTCATTGCGCTTCCTCCATCGGTGTCGTGCCGTTGTTGGCTCGGAGATAGCGACGGGGGGTGCTCCGCGTCCCCCCACCCGTAGAGGGGGGCGCCATCGGCGGGAGCGCGGCCGTAAACGGTAGTCGGAAGCCGGGAGCGTCGAGGCGCCGACCGGGACGCCGAGGGCGATCTCGTCGGTGCCATCCCACCAAAAGGAACGGCACCGAGCACGCTCCCGCGCCCGGTGCCGGCGTCGCAGTTCGGTCCCGACCAGCCCGCCTCGACTTCCCGCGGCCAGCGATCCGGAAGCGGATTTAGACGGCCTGGCGGAGGGGCGCCTCAGCCGCTTCCGCCTCCATCGCCTGCGTCGGTAGCCGCAGCCCGCGCAGTTCTGGTGGAACGGCAAACTGCTCGTCGGAGCGCATGCGATCCACGAACAGCCGGATGCACCCGCCGCACCGCGGCGCCTTGCCGAGCGCGCGGTAGACCTTGCCCGGGGTGATCACGGCGTAGGGGTCGGACGCCCGCATCCAGGCGATCGCCTCGCTGATGTTGCGATCGGTGACGCCGGTGCATGAACAGATAATCATCGGTGAGGTTCCTTCGGTCTTCGGTGCAATTGGGCGCTTCGGCGGAGCCGGTGCGGCCGTCCTGGGTTCGCGGCTCCGCCTTCGTTCAGCCTACTGAGCCGCCCCGACCGGGATGGTGGCTGCACCGGCAGTCGGGATCGCGCGCCTCAGCGTGTCCTCGCGCCAGCCGGTCGCGTCGGCGCAGGTGGCGGCGTAGGTCGCGAAGCCGCTGCGGAAGAGCAGCAGGCCGACTACGCTCGCGGTCACGCAGATCGCGAGGATCGCGGTGCCGATTGCCGAGGGATCCCGCAGCACGTAGTCGGTGAGCACCCCCACCGCGACCGGCCCCAGGCCGGCGCCGATGATGTTGAGCACGCCGGCAAACAGGGCAGCCGCCTGACCGCGCATCGATGCCGGTGCAATCTCCTGCAGGCTCATCGCTCCGACGCCGGTCAGCGAGAAGGAGAACATCGCTCCGAGCGCCAGGAACGCCACCGAGATTGCCGGGCTGCCGCCATACACCATGCCGGTGCTCGCGACCGCCATGCCGAGCGAGCTGAGCGCGCCGACGCGAAGGTTCGAGTGCCCTACGCCCTTCCGCCGCCAGAAATCGGCAAGCCAGGCACCGCCGAGCGCGCCGACCGGACCGGCCACCGTCAGGATGACGCCGAGCAGCTTGCCGATCTCTGGATAGGTCCAGCCGAGCTCGCGCACGAAATAGGTCGGCGTCCATCCGGCCCAGCCATAGACGGCGAGGTAGAACGCGCCGGCGCCGAACATGAGGGCGGTGAAGGTCTTGCGGTGGCTCCTGACGAAGTCGACCGTCAACGACAGCGGCACGCCCTGCGTCGGCACGTTGCGGGCGGCACCCTGCCGGCGCGGCTCGGGCACGAACAGCATGAGCAGCGCGATGACGACGCCGGGGAGCCCGACCGCGACGAAGGTCGCCTGCCAGGGCAGGAGCTCGCCGAGGGACGGCAGGACCAGGGGCGACACGGTGAAGACGCCGAGCAGCAGGCCGCCCGCGAGGAGCCCGATGCCCGCGCCCGCCGGGCCGCCGGTGCCGAAGATGCCCATGGGGCGGCCGCGCTTGTCGGCCGAGAAGAGGTCGGCGAGCAGCGACACCGCCCCCGGGGCCAGCACGGCCTCGCCGACGGCGACGCCGGTTCGCGCGGCCAGAAGGTGCCAGTACTCGGTCGCGAGGCCGCTGGCGGCGGTGGCCACGCTCCAGAGGGCGATCCCGGCCGCGATTATCAGCGGGCGGTTGCCGCGGTCGATCATGCGGGCGATTGGAAAGCCCATGACCGCGTAGAACGCGGCGAAGGTGAAGCCGTGCAGCAGGCCCATCATTGTGTCGTTGACGCCGACGGACTTCTGGATCGGCCCGACCAGCAGGGTCAGGATTTGCCGGTCCATGATCGAGAAGATGTAGGCGAGCAGCAGCACGCCGACCGCATACCATGCCCGCCCGACGGCGGTGGCCGCGGGAGCGGCCATGTTTGTTGTCATCATCTGTGCGTTCCTTCGGAATCGAGGGGCAGCAATGGCGGATTGCCGAGCCGGTGGTGTCCACCATTGCTCATCGCCTTCCTCCATCGTGTCGCCCGTGGCGTCTCGGGGCGGAGGTATCGACGTGGGGTGGGTCCGCGTCCCCCCTCCCGTGGAGGGGGCGCTATCGGGGAGCGGCGCATGCGTCCGAAGAGGAACCATTCCGCCAGCGATCCTGAGGCCGGAGGTGTTGGAGCGGCACCAAGGCAGCGCCCGAAAATCGTCCGTCCGGCTCAGAGGCCGAGCGACATTGTCGATGCCCGGTCCGCAAGGAACGCAACGGGCGCCCTTCGGCGCCCGTTGTCTGGGATTAAATCGGCTTCGGCGAAGCGGGCGGGGCCACGCGGTCGAAGGTTAGGCGAGCCCCGCCGCTTTCGGCTTAGCGAGTGACCGCGACCGGGAAGCCGGCGTCCTCGGCGGACGGGGCGGCCGCCTTGGGCTCGCTCTCGCGCCAGTCCGTCGCGGCGGCGCGGGTGGCGGCATAGGTCGCGAAGCCGCTGCGGAAGATCAGCATCCCGATCGCCCCGGCGGTCACACAGGTGATGACGATCGCCAGCCCGATCTTCGACTGGTCGCGCAGCACGTAGTCGGTGAGCAGCCCCACCGCCACCGGGCCGAACCCGGCGCCGATGATGTTCAGGGTCCCGGTGTAGAGGGCAGCAACCTGTCCCCGCATCGGCGCGGGCGCCGTGTCCTGGATGATCGAGGGGCCGACGCCGAGCAGCGAGAAGGAGAACGCCGCCGCCAGAGCCAGGAAGATCATCGTGAGCGCGGGGCTCCCGGCGTAAACCATCCCGGTGCTGGTGATCGCCATGCCGGCACTGCAAAGTGCGCCGACGCGCAGGTTTGCGTGCGCTACGCCCTTGCGCCGCCAGAAGTCGGCCAGGCCGGTAGCGGTGAGCACGCCGACGGGGCCGGCGATCGCTATGATAATCCCGAGCGCCTTGCCGATCTGCGGATAGGTCCAGCCGAGCTCGCGGACGAAGTAGGTCGGGGTCCAACCGGCCCAGGCATAGATGGTCAGGGTGTAGAAGCCGACCCCCAGCAAGGCGGCGGTGAAGGACGTGCGGTGGGTCCTCAGGTAGGCAACGGTCTCCGCGACCGGGACGCTCTGGGTCGGCGTGCCGCGGGCGGCACCGATCCGGCGCGGTTCCGGCACGGCGAGCATGAGGAGCGCGATGATCACGCCGGGCAGGCCGACCGCCACGAACGTTGCCTGCCAGGGCAGGAGCTCGCCCAACATCGGCAGGACGGCCGGGGCAGCCGTGAACAGTCCGAGGAGCAGGCCGCCCGCGAGCAGGCCGATACCGGCGCCCAGCGGGCCGCCGGCGCCGAAGACGCCCATGGCGCGGCCGCGCTTGTCGGCGGAGAAGACGTCGGCCAGCAGCGACACCGCCCCGGGGATCAGCACCGCCTCGCCGACGGCGACGCCGGTGCGCGCCACGAGCAGGTGCCAGAAGTCGGTCGCCAGGCCGCTTGCGGCGGTGGCCAGGCTCCACAGCGCGATGCCGACCGCAATGATGACCGGGCGGTTGCCGCGGTCGATCAGGCGCGAGATCGGCAGCCCCATGATCGCGTAGAAGGCCGCGAAGGTGAAGCCGTGCAGCAGGCCCATCATCGTGTCGTTTACGCCGAGAGACTTCTGGATCGGCCCGACCAGCAGGGTCAGGATCTGCCGGTCCATGATCGAGAAGATATAGGCGAGCAGAAGGATGCCGACGGCGTACCATGCCCGTCCGGCAGTCGTGGCCGCGGGAGCGGCCGTGGTGGTTCTTTCCATCTGTTGGTTCCTGAACTCGAGGGTCAATATAGCCGATCCGCCGGCGGCGCGCCGCTGGCGTTCGTGCGGTGGGGACGTTCGGGGGATGTCGGCCGCCCGGGGGCGGCCTGATGCGAGGCGTTTCTTACGCCGGCCGCTCCTTGACCGACGTCATGCAGCGGATCGCCGCGAGCGTCGGGCAGGTGCGCTGGATCGCGGCGGGGCAGGTGACTTCCTTGCCGTCGATGGCCGCGCAGACCGCTGCCAGTCGCGCGCATGCGGGCAGCGGCATCATCGAGCTGCTGTCGGTCGCCGGGTTCATTGCGTTTCCTCCATTGTGTCGCTCGTGGCGTCGATACCGCCGACACTAGAGGATCGCCTTCCCCCCGGTCCCCCCACCCGTAGAGGGGGGCGGGGGCGATGGTGGGTCCGCTGCCCCACCCATCTGGAACCTGCGCCGGGCGCGCGTTGGTCACTCCGCACGGACTCAACACCCATATGGATTCCATATGCTTTCCATATGGATTCCATACGCAATAGAGTGTCGCTTTCCAAAGGCTTGAAGCGTTTCCCCGGCTGCGGCCGACTCGAGGGGCAACGGCCGCAGATCCGGGCCAGGCTCAGACCGGCCGGTCGCCGATGATCCCGGCGCGCTCGAGGTTGCGCACGGCGGGCCAGAAATCCTGCACCGCGTAGTGCTGCGTGCAGCGGTTGTCCCAGATCGCGACGCTGTTCTTCCGCAGGCGCCAGCGCACCTGGTACTCGGGGACATAGGCCTGGCTGATCAGGTAGTTGAGCAGCCGGCTGGCCCCGGGAGAGTAGTCCTGCCCGAAGCGCACGTTCTCCGGCGTGTGGAAGTTGGTGAAATGCGTCGTGAACGCATTGACGAACAAAACCTTTTCGCCGGTCTCCGGGTGCGTCCGCACCACCGGATGCTCGGGATCGGGATACAGCGCCTTGATCGCCAGCCGCTTCTCCATCGGCATCGCCGCCCCGAAGGTCGCCTCGATGCTGTGCCGCGCGCGCAGGTCGGCGATCTGCGCCTTGATCTGCTCGGGCAGGCGCTCGTAGGCCAGCGCCATGTTGACCCAGATCATGTCGCCGCCCACCGCAGGCGCCTCGGTGCAGCGCAGCACCGCCCCGAGCTGCGGGCACTCCCGCCAGGTGGTGTCGCAGTGATAGGCGTTCTCGTACTGCTCCGCCCGCGTGTCCGGACCCTTGTGGATCAGGACCAGGCCCGGGTTCTCCGGATCGCTGCCCACCACGGGATGATCCTCGAGCGGACCGAACCGCCGCGCAAAGGCGACGTGCTCGGCGCGAGTGAAATTCTGGTCGTTCAGGAACAGCACCTTGTGCTTGAGCAGCAACGATCTGATCTCCGCGAACAGGTCGTCGTCGCGCGACGCGTCGCCGAGATTGACGTCGACGAGCTCGGCGCCGATGGCGCAGGTCAGCGCCTCGACCTTGATCGAGGCCGTCGGCCCGCGGCGGTTGACCGCGGGAGCCGTGAGAGTGGTTTGGGTCATGTGGATCGCTCCTCCTTTGCAAAACTGGGTCGGTATGCGGGGGGTACCGCGGAGACGATTCTCCCGTGATCCCCGCGGGTCATGAACGGTCGTCGGTTCGTCTTGCGGCCAGCTCACCCGGCCTCGGCGCGCGGGGCCGGCGTCTCGGGGCGCAGCCCGCGCAGCTCGGCCGGCACCGCTGTCTGCTCGTCGCGGCGCATCCGCTCCACGAACAGCCGGATGCATCCGCCGCACTCCGCTTTCTTGCCGAGCGCGCGGTAGACCTTGCCCGGCGTGACGAGGGTGTAGGGATCGGCGGCCCGCATCCACCCGACTGCCCGCCGGATGTCGCGATCGGTCACGCCGGTGCACGAACAGACGATCATGACGGTTTCTTGGGAGCGCGAACGGCCGCCAATCCCGCGCGGGCTGGCAGGGCGACCGCCGCGCTCGCGTTGGCCAGGGTCATTGCGCTTTCCTCCATCGTGTCGGTTGCATTTCTGTCATCTCCGACACTAGCGGCCCGCGCTCCCTGGCGTCCCCCCACCCGCAGAGTGGGGACGCCCCTAGAACGGGATAAGCGCAGGCCGGGGCGGGCCGGGTTTCGATCGCCGACGGATTCCGATCGACGGACGATGGGGACTCCCCGGGGCCGCGTCCGGGCAGGTCGAAACCAAAATGATCCAGCAGCCGCGATGGCCATGCCCGAAAGTTCGAAGCATCGGCGATGCTGTGCATGGTCAAGAAATCGAAGCGCCGTCGCGACGACCTTCGGGCAACGATGATTAACCTGGGATCGACTTGCGAGGACGGCACGCGCCCCTTTCGTTTCGACCGTCGACTGCCGGAATCGTGCCGTATGCGTCCCTGCGGCCGCCGCCGGCGCCGGCACAAATTCGGTGCATGGATTGTGCATGCGACGTGCATGCGTTGTGCATGCGGCCCCGGACATCACCCCCGGCGGCTTTCCGAGCGAGATCCGCGACTTGCCCCGCCCCGTCAACCAAGGTTAACGCCCGGGACACGCTCGGACTCCGACCGACTCCGCCGAGCCCCATCCCGCTCTAGGAGCTGTGGACACTTATCGTATCCATAGGACGATGGCGGCTATCGTGACTACGGCGAGGAAGTTCCTGGCTGTCTTCTCGTATCGGGTGGCGACGCGCCGGAACTGCTTGAGCTTGGAGAAGCAGCACTCGATGAGGGACCGCATCGCGTAGAGGTGCTCGTCGACGGGATGCTTGCGCGTGCGCGAGGGATTGTTGGGGATCACGGCCAGGGCGCCTTTCGCGGCGATCACGTCGCGGATGGGGTCGCTGTCGTAGGCGGCGTCGGCCATCACCACCTCGGCGGGAAAGCTCGGCGAGCAGTGCCTCCGCCTGCGGCGCATCCCCCTTCTGGCCGGCGGTCAGCGCGAAGCGCACCGGGCAGCCGAGGCCGCGCACCACCATGTGGATCTTCGTGCTCAGGCCGCCGCGGGAACGGCCGATGGCCTGATCTTCAGACCCCCCTTTTTCGCCCCGGAGGCGTGCTGGTGGGCGCGAACGATGGTGGAGTTGACGATCAGGTATTCGAAGTCCGGGTCATCCGACATCGCCGCGAAGATCCGCCACCAGACTCCCTTCCGGCTCCACCGGCTGAACCGCCGGAACACGCTATTCCACGAGCCGAACTCCTCGGGAAGATCGCGCCAGGGCACGCCGGTGCGCACGAGCCACAGCACCGCCTCCACGAACCGCCGGTTGTCGCGCCCGCTGCTCCCGCGCGTCCGCTCGTTCCCGATGATATGCGGCGCAATCCGCTCCCACTGATCGTCGCTCAAGACCACACGAAGTCCAATGCTGCCTCCCTTCCATGGAGACAACCTTGAATCACGTTCCATCAGCCCCGGGAATCCCTAGAGTCCACAGCCCCTAGGCCATGCCCATCACGCCGCCTGCTGGCCGTCGCGCGCGGAGAGGGGCAAGTCGCCGGCCACGATCGCGCGGTAAGGGGTCGCGAGCCCTCCGTCCTGTTCCACGTGGGCGAGCAGCCCCTGCCAGAGCCGGTGCCGTGCGGCGACAATCGTGACGCCCTCGTCCCTTGCCAGATCGTGCAGCGATCGGCCGTCCAGCCAGGGGCCGGGAAACACGAGCGCAGCGCCCGCCGCCCAGGCTGCGCAGGCGAGTATCCCAGCCATCGGCTTGATACATCGGGATCGCCGACAGGACGACGTCCTGCGGCGCGGGCCTCAGCTCCGACCGCATCCCAGCTCCGATCGCGGGCAGCAGGGTCGAAACCGCGCCTTCCTGCTCAGCCTCCCGCCCGGCCATCCCGCACAAAGCGCCGATCGTTGCATCATCGAACTCGGGCCAGTCGAAATCGTCCGAGGCGGCATCGACGACATCCTCGTAGCAGAGCAGGTCCCAGATCGTAGCCGGAGCGGGCATGTTCGCGCGGTCGGTCAGCGCGACGAACGTCGTCGCGTTCGCGAGGCGTGGCGCGATCTCCTCTACGAGCGGCATGAACGAAAGATCGAAGAACACGATCCGCACGCGGGCGTCATCCGCGATCCGCACGATCCGGTCGGGATGAAGCTGCGGGTCGAGCGCATGCACGATCGCGCCGGAGCCGAAGGCGGCGAAGGCGACCTCGAGGGGGCGGTGGCTGTTCCAGGCCAGCGTCGCCACGCGGTCCCCCGGGACGATCCCGCAGGCGGCGAGCGCGTTCGCCGCGCGACGCGCTCGCGCCGTCAGCTCGGCGCGGCTGCAGCGGTGCAGGTCGCCCTCGACCCGCCACGAGACCACGTCACGGCCGCCGTGGCCATGCTCTGCGTCCCGCAGCAACGTCGAGATCGGCGATCGCCGGGGGGCTGGCGCATTCACGATGGAGTCTCCTACGCTTCGGCCGCTCAGGGCTTGAGGACGGTGGCCCCGACCGTCCGGCGCGACTCGAGGGCGCGGTGCGCCTCGGCCGCGTCGGCAAGGGCGAAGGTCTGGTTCGGCTCGCTCGCGATCTTGCCGGCGAGGACGAGATCGAAGACCTCCCGCGCCATCTCGAGCATGTGCGCGCGCGGCGTCGCATAGTGGACCATCGCCGGCCGGGTCAGCCAGATCGAGCCCTTCATCGCCAGGAGCGTGGTGTCGACGACCACCGGGCCGGACGAGGTGCCGTTGCTGACCAGGACCCCGCGCGGCTGCAGGCTGTCGAGTGAGGCCATCAGCGTGTCCTTGCCGACCGAGTTGTACACGACCGGCACGCCCTTGCCGTCAGTGATCTCGCGGACCCGCTTGGCGATGTCCTCGCGCGAGGTGACGATGACGTGGGCGCAGCCGTTCGCGCGGGCGATCTCGGCCTTCTCGTCGGTGCTGACCGTGCCGATCATGGTGACGCCGAGGGCGCGCGCGAACTGGCAGGCGATCAGCCCGACGCCGCCGGCGGCGGCATGGTAGAGGATCGTCTCGCCACCCTTCAGCGGATGCACCTGGCGGAACAGGTATTGGGCGGTCATGCCCTTCATCATCAGGGTCGCGGCGGTCGAGTCCCTGACGCCGTCGGGGATCGGGATCAGCACGTCCGCGGGCATCACGCGCATCTCGGAATAGGCGCCCTGCGGCCCGAGGAGATAGCCGACCCGGTCGCCCGGACGGATCTCGGTGACGCCGGGTCCTACCGCCTCGACGACGCCGACGGCGTCGGAGCCGAGGCCGTTCGGCAGCGACATCGGGTAGCGGCCGGTGCGGAAGTAGACGTCGATGAAGTTGACGGCGACGTAGCTGTGCCGGACCCGCGCCTCTCCCGGCCCGGGCTCGCCGACCTCGATCTGCTCCAGCCTGAGCACTTCCGGCCCGCCGGTCTCATGGATGCGAATGGCGTAGGACATGACGTTTCCCTCCAGGACGGCGGGCGGTCAGGAGACCGCCGCGCGTCCGGCTTCGAGTTCGGAGATCAGGCTCTCGGCCATCGGCCATTCGCCGAAGCCGGAAGCCGGGTTGAGATGGCCGACCGCACCGAGGTCGATCAGCCGCGAGCCCCAGCCACGGGCGAGTTCCGCGACCCGGGCGAAGGCGCCGAGCGGGTCGTTGCGGCTGGCCGCGACGATGCTCGGGAACGGCAGCCGCGCGCGCGGCACCGGCAGCCAGCCGCCGGCATCGAGCTCGGCGATACTCGGATAGCCCTCCGGCATCGGCCGCTCGAAGTCGGGCGGGGTCGCCAAGAGCGCGCCGAGGACCGGGCGACGCGTACTCTGCGCCCAGTGCGCGAGCATCACCACCCCGCCGCTGTGCGCGACGATGACGAGCGGCCCCTCCACCGCCTGCGCTTCCCGCTCGATGGCGGCGCAGCGCCGGGCGCAGTCTAGGTCGGTCCTGCCCATCGGAGGCACCGAGCGGACCCGCGCCAGCCGCCCGCCGAGCACTGTCTGCCAGTGCTCGGCCACGTGGTCGCGGAGGCCCGGGACGATGAGGACGGTTGCCCCGGACATCGCCGCTTACTCGGCCGCGTGCTGCCACACGCCGCGCTGGCCGGGCAGGCGGTTCGGCGCGAAGCCGTTCCTGGCGAGCGTCTCGTCGGCGGAGCCGTAGAACTCGCCGATCCGGTAGATGCGGCGCGCCTCCTTGCCGTTGGCGATGTCGCGGCCGACCTCGCCCGCGATGCGGACGATCTGCTCGATCTGCTCGACGGTGCCGAACTTCGCGGTCCGCCGCTGGTTCCAGATGTTGTCCTCGATGCCGACCCGGACATGCAGGCCCATCGCCAGCGCCATCATGTTCATCGGCAGCACGTTCAGCATCGACGACTCGAGGGTGAGAACGGCGCCGTCCGGCGTCCCGCGGACGAAGTTCGCCAGGTTGTAGATGTTCGGCGCGTCGAACCCGCCGCCGATCGCCACCCAGGTCAGGATCAGCGGCACATTGCAGGTGCCTCGGCGCATCATCCGCTCGACGGTCTCGAGCTGGGTGATGTTGGCGAGCTGGAAGTGGGTCTGGATGCCCTTCTCCGACAGGCGACGGATGTGCTCCTCGACCCACTCCGGGCCGGCCGGAACCGTCATCTCGCGGTAGGCCTGGTAGAGCATCGGGTCGGCGATCGAGGTGCCGCGCAGGTCGGCGTCGTTCATCTGCTCGACGATGTTCATCTGGTTGGTGTTGATCGCGATCGTCACCTGGTCGGGGGCCGGAGTCAGCTCGGCGAGCATGTGCCGGGTGTCGTCCGACAGCCACTTCGCGTCGGCGCCCTCGCCCTCGGGGGCGAAGGAGATCGAGCCGCCGACCTGCAGGATCATGTCCGGCACCGCGACGCGCAGCCGCGCAAGCAGCTCGTTGTACATCGAGAGCCGCTTGGATCCCTTGCCGTCCAGCTCGCGGACGTGCAGGTGCAGGACCGTCGCGCCGGCGTTGTAGCAGTCGACCGCCTTCTGGACGTGCTCGTCCATGGTGAGCGGGATGTCCTCGGGGAAGTCCTCCGGCATCCACTCCGGGCCGTACGGCGCGGCGGTGATCACGAGCTTTTCCTGGTTCTCCGGGAAGTTCGCGCCATCCATGAAGTTCATGGTCTTTCCTTTCGGTTGTGAGGTGGTCAGGGTCGGCCGGGTCGCGGCCGGTCAGTAAGGCAGGTCGCCGATGATGCCCGCGCGCTCCATCTTCCGGTGGCAGGGCGGGTAGTCCATCACCGCGTAGTGCTGGGTGGAACGATTGTCCCAGAAGGCCACGCTGTTCGGCTTCCACCGCCAGCGCACCTGGAACTCGGGCACGAAGGCCTGGCTAATCAGGTAGTTCAGCAGCTGGCTGGCGCCGGGCGAGTAGTCCTGGCCGAAGCGCACGTTCTCCGGGGTGTGGAAGTTGGTGAAATGGGTGGTGAAGGCGTTGACGAACAGCACCTTCTCCCCGGTCTCGGGATGGGTGCGCACCACCGGGTGCTCGGCGTCGGGGAACTGCGCCTTGAGAGCGTGGCGCTTCTCGATCGGCATCGCCGCCCCGAAGGAAGCCTCGATGCTGTGGCGCGCGCGGAGGCCCGCGATCTGCGACTTGATGTGCTCCGGCAGCCGCTCGTAGGCGGCGGCCATGTTGACCCACATCGTGTCGCCGCCGACCTCGGGACACTCGACGCAGCGCAGCACGCAGCCGAAGGGCGGCTTGTCGCGCCAGGTGGCGTCGCTGTGCCAGGAGTTCTCGTAGCGGTCGTTCGGCGAGTCGGGCGACTTGTAGATCCGCACCAGGCCCGGGTGATCCGGGTCGCTGCCGGCCACCGGATGATCCTCGAGCTCACCGAAGTGGCGGGCGAAGGCCACATGGTCGGCGCGGCTGATGTCCTGGTCGCGGAAGAAGAGAACCTTGTGCTTCAGCAGAAGCGACCGGATCTCGCTCACGATGTCGGCGTCGCGCGCGGCGTCGCCGATGCTGACGTTCAGGATCTCCGCCCCGATCGTGCAGGTCAGCGGCTCGACCTTGATCGCCGAAAGCCGTGCCGCGCTGGAAACGCGTGCCGGGGACCCGGACTTTGATACGGCTTCAGTCACTGACGTCATCTAGAGCTCCTCCTATCGGACCGGTCGCGACACTCGGGCGTGGAGCCCTCCCTGACGGCCGGTTGCTTGCAGAGTGATATTCCCGAGGAAGGCCGGACGTCCCCCCACCCGTAGAGGGGGGTGGGGTAGCGGAGGTCCGGCGGGCCGGGCGGAAGGGTCAGGGTGGAATCAGGCGGCCGCCGCCGTCAGGATTCCCATGAGCCTCGCGCGGGACACGACCTGCTTGCGGGTACCCGCGCTGAGCTTCGCGAACAGGTTCTTCACGTGCCATTTGACGGTATCCTCATGGATGTTCATCGTCAGGCCGATTTCCTTGTTCGACAGGTTGCGGGCGAGCAGCTCGAGCACCTCCCGCTCCTTCGGGGTCAGCGCCGTGGAGCGTGCGACCAGGTCCACCTCGGCTTGGCGCGGCGGCGCACCCGCGGGCGGGGACGCCCGCCGCGGCTCGGCCAACGGGGAGCTTGCCTCGGGCGCGCGCGCCGCGATGCGGACGAGCCGTTCTCCGAGCGTGGGGTGGGCGGCTTCGAACACCCGCGTCAGGCCATAGACGTTCGCGAGCTCGACCGCCTCCTGCGCCAGCCCGGCCGCATTCTCGCCGCAGTTGTGCAGGACCAGGGCCCGGAATCCCAGCGTTTCCACATGCAGGCGCTGCCGCTTGGCGGCCCGGGCGGCGGCGTTGGCCCGCTCGAACGGCTCCCGTGCTCCCTTCCAGTCGCGGGCTGCGACCGCCGCGTAGCCGTGCGCCATGTCGCAATACACCTCGGTGCTCGCCCGCCAGAGATCCCCGCGGGCCGGGCCTTCCGCAGCGACGAGCGCGTCGATCCGCGCCGTCAGTCCGCGGCAGGTCTCCGCCCGGTAGCGGCGCGCGTGCAGCATCACCTGTTCCGCCAGACTCACGATCCGGAGCCGCGGCAGGGCGCGCATTTCGCCGACGGCTTCGAGGCCCTCAAGCAACTCCAGCGCGCGCGCCTCGCTCCTGTCTTCGGCGATGCGGGCGAGCGTCCGGAACGCAAGCAGGACGGCTTCGGGCAGCCCGCTGCGCTCGAGCACGTCCAGCCGGTTCGCCAGCGCCAGCTCCGCCTCGCGCGGCTGGCCGCGCACCCACAGCGCCGCCGCCAACAGCGCCGCGAGCATGCTGGAGAAGGGGTTGCGCCGGCCGAGGTCGGCGTCCGCCTGCAAGAGCGCCGGCCGAAGGATGCGCTCGGCCAGCAACACCTGTCCCTCCCACAGGTAGCTCAGCCCCGCAATGAAATCGCTCCACCCGTCCAGATAGCCCGGTCCCGCCTCCGGATCGCCGCGCGGGGCCCGCTGCTGGCGCAGGCGTGCGAGGGCAGGCTCGCCGCTCAGCAGCGCACGAAACGCCGAGCGGTTGGCGTGGATCTTCAGGAGCCACGGATCGTTCAGCGGCGGATCCTCTGCCCATGGGTCGTGCAGCGCGGCGAACCGGTCGGGTTCGTCGGCGAAGACCGCCGCACCTGCGCGGATCAGAGCGCATTCGCACCGCGTCTGATCGTCGATGTCATCCCGAGCCAGCACCCGCGCCACCAGGCGCTCCGCCTCCTCGTGGCGCTCGCCGATCGCGAACGACCAGGCGGCGGCGAGCAGCAGCCGCGGCCGCGCCTCGGACTCGGCGCGCGGTATGATGCCGAACCATTCCCGGACATCGTCGAGCCGTCCGCGCGCCATCAGTGAGTCATAGAGGCTCCGCTCCGCCAGCTCGCAAGCCCAGTCGCGCCGTCCCGCCGCCATCGCGTGCCGCGCGGCAGCGGCCACCAATCCTTTCGCCGACAGCCATTGCGCGGCCCGGAGATGGAGCTCGGCCCTCTCCTCGGCAGGAAGCCCGCCGAACCGCTCGCTCAGCGCGTCTCGCGCGAGCGCATGCAGCCGCAGCCAATCGCTCTGTTCGCCCGCGACCAGCACCGGCGTGGAGGAGGCGATCTGCCGCAGGCGCTCCGCGGCATCCGGCACGCCGCTGACCACGCTCGCGAGGGCCGGGTTGAAGTCGTCCAGCACCGAGACGCGCGTCAGCAGCGCCAGATCCGCTGGATCGAGGTTGGCGAGCAGCAGCCCGATGAGGCGGTGATGCAGGTGACCCTTCTGCCTGAGCAGCCGCTCCGCCGCGGCCCACGGATCGCGCTCGGCCGCCATCACGGCGAGAACGAGCTGGATGCCGAGGGACCAGCCATCGGCCATCTCGTGCAGCCGGACGGCAGTGCCCGGGTCGAAGTCCGGCCCGAACCGCTGCCGGACCAGCTCGATGGTCTCGTCCACGTCGAACCGCAGGTCGGACGCAGCCACTGTCACGCACTGGCCGTAGGCCACGAGGTCGTCCAGCCCCGCCGGCATCTCGCCGCGCATCCCGATCAGGATTTGCAGGTTCGGGGGCAGATTCCGCACCAGGTAGGCGAGGGCATCGAGGGAAGCCGGAGGCAAGCGCTCGGCCTCGTCGACGACAAGCACCGTATCGAGCGCCGACCGTGCGATGTCGGCGAGCCATTCCGTAAGCCCTTCGAGCGGATCCGTCCGCGGTGACGCGAGGAGGGCCTGGCCGAACGTCGGCCGGCAGGCGGAGGCCCGAAACGCCTCCACCAGGCTGCGCAGGAGCCTGCCCGGATCGTCCGGCGGCCCCGCCGTCAGCCAGAGTACGATCGAACCCTTGCCGAGGCATTCGCGACGCCACTGCGCGAGAAGCGAGGTCTTGCCATACCCGCCCGGAGCCTGGACCAGGACGGCCGGCACCTCCCGGAAGCGTCCAGTTCCCAGCAAGAGCCGCTGGCGGCTGAGCAGGCCGCGCTGGAGGCGCGGCGGCGTCGCCTTGAGCAGGAGTTCGGCCGAAGCCCCCTGGCCGGCCGAGGCCTCGATCACCGCGAGTTCCCTGATCTCCATGGTGCCGCCGACGCAGGAGCCGTCGGGCAATGCAAGGCACTGCCTCGCTTCGATGAGTATCCGAATCTCGGCGGTGGGTCCAACAGTATGAACCGGCGACCTTGCCGGACGCATCATCACTTCCTCCGTGGGCCACGCCGCCGTCAATCGCGAACCGGCTCGCCTCGCCGCGTGTGAGACCTCCAGTCGAGTTCGGGGCCGATCCCCCAGGATCACGATCACCTAGCCCGTGACTGGCATCACTGAAACCTGGGGATGGATCGCTAACTCGGCTCCTGTCGCCGCAATGACACTCGCAACATCAAGCCCGGTGCAAGTTCCCGCAGCAGAAGGCCTTTGGGCGTCGGCTCGATGACTGCCATCTCGGTGACGATCAGCGTCACCCGTCGCTCCGACGTCGGCGGCAGCGTCAGTTCCTCGACGATCTTCGGCTCGCCCTTCTGCGTGTGGTTCATCGCAACGATGACGCGACGGGCACCGGTGACAAGGTCCATGGCGCCGCCCATCCCCGGCACCAGCTTGTCGGGGATGATCCAGTTGGCGAGCCGACCGAGGCGGTCGACCTGCAGCCCGCCGAGGACGGTCAGGTCGATGTGCCCCCCACGGATCAACGCGAACGACATCGCCGAGTTGAAGGCGGCGGCGCCCGGCTGCGCCGAGACAAACGCGCGGCCCGCGTCAGTCAGGTGAACGTCCTCCATGCCTTCGGGGGGGCGGTCGCCGAAGCCGATGATGCCGTTTTCCGCCTGGAAGTGGACACGCAGGCCGGCCGGCACGAACTTGGTCACCAGCGTCGGCAGCCCGATCCCGAGGTTGACGAGGGTGTTGTCGTGCAGCTCCAGAGCGACGCGGCGGGCGATCAGCTCGCGGGGGTCCATGGTCCTCTCCTCAGCTCGCCTGCCAGCGCGCGATCAGGTGATCGACGAGCACACCGGGGGTGTGGATTGCGTCGGGCGGCAGCACGCCGACCGGCACCACCTCGTTCGGCTCGGCGATGACGCAGGGCGCGGCCATCGCCATCAGCGGGTTGAAGTTCCGCGCCGTAAGCGAATAGACGAGGTTGCCGAGATAGTCGGCGCTGCGCGCGGCGACGAGCGCAATGTCGGCGCCGAGCGCCATTTCGAGCAGATAGTCCCGGTCGCCGACCCGCACCGTCTCCTTGCCCTCGGCGGCCATGGTGCCTAGGCCGGTCGGGGTCAGCACGCCCCCGAGCCCGGCCCCGGCCGCCCGGATCCGCTCAGCGAGCGTCCCTTGCGGCACCAGCTCGACCGCGATCTCGCCGGCCATCATCCGGGCCTGGGTCTCGGGGTTGGTGCCGATGTGCGAGGTGACCAGCCGCGCCACGCACCCGGCACCGATCAGCTTGCCGATCCCGACCCCCGGCCGGGCGGTGTCGTTCGCGATCACCGTCAGGCCGCGCGTCCCGCGTGCGACGAGCGCGTCGATGATGCGGTGCGGACTGCCGACGCCCAGGAAGCCGCCGATCATCACCACCGCGCCGTCCGGGACCAGCGACGCGGCGTGGCCGGGCGAGATCGAGCTCCTCATGGCTCGCCGCTGAGCAGGGAGGAGATCATGCTCACGGCGGCGATGAAGCCGACGGCGCCGCGATCGCCGTTCGGGCTCAAGGCGAAGCGCTCGATCAGCCGTTGCACCGACCGCGAAGTTGCGACGACATGCTCACCGATGGCGCCAAACGCCAAATGCATGGTTAACGAGGTCAGGCGCCAGAAGCCGTCGCCGAAGGCCTTCGTGACGGACGTCACCGAGGCGCCGTTGGCGAGCGCCCCGGCGGTGACAATCACCCCGTCGATCGCGCCGAAGCTGAAGGCGTCGGGGAACCAGCGATCGCCCCAGGCCGTGAATTGCAGCGCGCCCTCCCCGCCGCCCGGGGGCTTGCCGGCACCTTCGCCCGGGGCCGTTTCGCCCCCCAGCCGGATCGCGTCACGCACGCGATCCCCGCCATTGCTGCTGCCGGGTGGCGTCCTCATCTTGTCTCCTCCTGCTGCAGGCGCGGCGGGCCCATGGGTGCCACTCGCTGCGGATGCTGATCACCTCAACCGACGGATGAAAGCCGAGATTCCGGGGAGGGCCGCAGCCGGCAAGGGAGCAGGATGCGCCCGCGACCGCGGCTGGTCAATCGATGCCCCTGGCCGCGTGTAGCCGACGCAGGCTACCCGCTTTGGGAAGGTCTTCGATCTGGAACTGCCGTTGGCTGACGTTTCCGGAGGCGGTGCGCGCCTCAACTCCCGCGGGCTCGCGGCGGCGTCGCGCCCGAAGACCGGGCGCGGACAGGCCGCGCCCGGTCTTGCTGCTGGTGCCGCCGGTCAAGCTGCCAAAGCGGCTCGACCTGACGCGAGACGCCGAGCGGGCGCACGAGGCGGTGCCGGGGCTGATCGTGGCGGACTGGATGGAGAGCCGGTGAAGTGGCGTCGTCCATAGAACGTGACCAGAAACCAGGGCTTCGGCGCGCCGAGCACCTTCGGCGGCGTCATCCCGACGCCCGCCATGGACCGGGTCGCCGAGGAGGGGCTGCGCTACACCAACTTCCACTCGACCTCACTCTGCTCGCCGACGCGGGCGGCACTGATCACCGGCCGCAACCATCATCGGTCGGCTTCGGCGTGGTCGGTGAGATCGTGACCGGCTATCCGGGATATGACTCGATCATCCCGCTCGAGAAGGGCACCATCGCCCGGACCCTCAAGGGCAACGGCTACGCCACGTCCTGGTTCGGCAAGAACCACAACACGCCCGGCTATCAGTCGAGCCAGGCGGGGCCGTTCGATCAATGGCCAAACGGGATGGGCCTTGACTATTTCTACGGCTTCGTCGGCGGCGACGCGAGCCAGTGGCAGCCCAACCTCTTCCGCAACACCACGGCGATCTATCCGTTCGAGGGCAACCCCGGCTGGAACCTCGAGACGGCGATGGCGAACGAGGCCATCCAGCACATCAAGCAGCTCAAGGAGCTCGCCCCGGCAAGCCGTGGTTCGTCTACTACGTGCCGGGCGCGACGCATGCTCCGCATCATCCGACCAAGAAATGGGTGGACAAGATCAGCGCGATGCATCTGTTCGACGAGGGCTGGAACAAGCTGCGCGAGACGATCTTCGCCAACCAGAAGCGGCTCGGCAATCATGCCGGAGAACGCCCAGCTGACGCCCTGGCCGGACGGCCTGCCCAAGTGGGACAGCCTGAGCGAGGAGGAGAAGACGCTCTTCATCCGCCAGGCGGACGTCTACGGCGCCTACCTCGCCTACGCCGACAACGAGATCGGCCGGGTGATCCAGGCGGTCGAGGACCTGGGCGAACTCGACAACACGCTGATCATCTACATCGGCGGCGACAACGGCGCGAGCGCCGAGGGCATGATCAACGGCACGCCGAACGAGTTCACCACCTTCAACGGCGTCGCGGTGCCGGTGAAGGACCAGTTCCTCTGGTACCCGTTCTGGGGCTCGGAACGGACCTTCCCCCCTATGCGGCAGGCTGGGCCTGGGCGATGGACACGCCGTTCAAGTGGGTGAAGCAGGTGCCCTCGCACTTCGGCGGCACGGCGCAGGGCGTGGCGATGTCCTGGCCCGGCCACATCCCCGCGGGCGGCGAGGTCCGCCGGCAGTTCAGCCATGTCATCGACATCGTGCCGACCATTCTCGAGGCGACCGGCATTCCGGCGCCCGACAGCGTCGACGGCATCAAGCAGCAGCCGATCGAAGGCACGAGCATGGTCTACACCTGGGACAAGGCGAACGCCGACGCCCCGACCAGGCACACGACGCAGTACTTCGAGATGCTCGGCAACCGCTCGATCTTCCACGACGGCTGGGTGGCGGCGACGGTGCCGGCAACCTTGCCCGAGAGCTGAGCACGGCGACGCCGCCGGACGTGACCACCGGCTACAAGTGGGAGCTCTACAATGTCGACGACGATCCGACCCAGAACGGCGAAGCAGCCGGACAAGCTCAAGGAGCCTCAGGATCTCTTCCATTCCGAGGCGAAGAAGTACAACGTGCTGCCGCTCGACAACTCGACGCTGACCCGCTGGAACGCGCCCCGGCCCAACCTCACGGCCGGCCGGACCGAGTTCAGCTATTCGGGCGAGCTCAGCGGAACGCCGGCCAGCGCCGCGCCGAGCATCCTCGACAAGTCCTACACCATCACCGCCGAGGTCGAGATCCCCGAGGGCGGCGCCGAAGGGATGATCGTCACCCAAGGCGGGCGCTTCGGCGGCTACGGCCTGTTCCTGAGCAAGGGCGAGTTCGGGTTCGACCGCGGCCACGTGGTGTTCATGTACAACCTGCTCGACCTGAAACGCACGATGTGGGGAAGGGTCGTATCTCGAGCCCGGCAAGCACACCATCGTCTTCGACTTCAAGTCTGCGGGCGCCGGCCTCGGCAAGGGCGGCACCGGCGTCCTGTCCGTGGACGGCAAGGAGGTCGCCCACAACAACCCTCTCCAACACCATCCCGGTCACCTTCCCCGAGGACGAGACCTTCGACGTCGGCCTCGACACCCGCACCCCGCTGGCGCTGGTCGAATGCCGCTACGACAGCCCGTTCCGCTTTACCGGCACGATCGACAAGTTGACCTTCGACCTCAAGCCGGCATCCTGACGCCGTGACCCGCTCGCTCGTCTTCGCGGCGGTCGCGGAGACCGCCGCCGGCCTCGCGCTCCTCCTCGCCCCCGCGCTGGTGGGGCAACTGCTGCTGGGAGCCGACCTCACCGGCCTCGCGGCGACCGTGGCCCGCGTCACCGGCATCGCTCTGATCGGGCTCGGCATCGCCTGCTGGCCCGGACCGCCGCGGGTCGGCATGTTGATCTACAGCGTGTCGGTCGCGTTCTACCTGGCCTACGTCGGCATCGCGGGTGCATCAGCCGGCGTTCTGCTCTGGCCGGCCGTCATCGCGCACGTCGTCCTGTCGGGTCTGATTTGGGCGGCGGGCGCGAAACCGTAAGCGTGAAGCCAGCCAGGACGGCTCGCTACCTGGCACCGTTCGGCGGCAAGCACGCGCGCGCCTCGTCACTGCATGCCTCGCGCGTAAGCCCGTTCGATCCGAGGAAATGAGCATGCCGACCGCCCGCGAAACCGTCCTGCAGGCTGCATACGCTCTTA
The DNA here is from genome assembly GCA_963763295.1 of uncultured Alphaproteobacteria bacterium. Lineage (GTDB taxonomy): Bacteria > Pseudomonadota > Alphaproteobacteria > Rhodobacterales > Rhodobacteraceae > Amaricoccus. Next base: position 577,939 of record CAVXOH010000007.1, on the reverse strand, counting down.
AAGACCCAGCCCGCGCCGGTCCTGCGCGGCGATGCCCTGCCCGAGCGCGTGCTCACCGCCGGTCTGCTGCTCCTCCGCGACGGCGAGCCCGGAGAGCCGGCGGTGACGCTCTCGCCGCTCCGCCACCACGACCAACACCGCGCCGAGGTCGAGGCGGTCGTGCAGGCCGGCGTAGGCCGCGACTCGGCCTTCGACACGCTCGCCGCCGGTATCGGCATCGTTATCTCGGCTGACCGTACGCTCGGCGGCCTCCGCGACTGGGTCGAGGCGGAAGCGCCGCACCCGGTCAATTTGGCCGTCGACGGCGCGGCGACGCTGAAGGCGGCGGTCATCCCGATCGTTCTGCACTCCGCGAGCGCCGATCCGCTCGGCTGAGCCGCTCGGCGGTCCTTGCTCCGCAGCCGGGGCCGTGCTGTCGTGGCCGGACTGGCCCGCGACGGAGGGGACGATGGCTACAGGTCCGGGAAGGCTCGCAGCGGTGACCGCGATGGTATTGGGGGCGCCGTGGTGCGAGGCGTGGGCGCAAGCGTCCTCAGACGCCTGCGCCCTGGTGAGCAGGGACGAGTTCCAGTCGCTGACCGGGAAGACGGAATACGGCGACCCCACGGGGATGCCTTGGAGCGGTGGGACCGTCTGCGGCTTCGGCAACGGGCAGATAATTCTCCTGCCCCAAGCAGACTCGACGCAGGTCATGGATCGGTTCCTTGCGAGCGCCGAAAAGGACCTAGTCTCGCCGCGGACGCCGGTCGAGGGGCTCGGCGACGGCGCCTTCTCGGTCTTGTTCGATCCCGACGACCCGTACCAGGACCATGGCGCCTTCGTTGTGTTCGGCGCAGGTCCACCCTCTGTGGCCGTCACCGTCTACGCCGAGGATGGCGAACCGGCCGAGGCAGCGCTGCCGCCAGCTATGGCACTTGCGGAGGCGATTGCAGCAAAGCTGCCGTAGAGGGCTCGCGGGCGCCGACCCCGCTGCTGAGCAACCCCTACCTAGTCGGTCGCCCCGCGATGCCGCCGGACGCCGACCCGCCGGCGCGCGCGGATCAGCAGGTTCGTCGGGCCCGCGCCGTTCCCGATCCCGTCTTGCAGCCGGGACTGGGGCGACACCGGGCCGGTCGACGTGCTCGCGATCGGCGCGCGGACGGCGAAGCTCGAGATCCCGCCCGCGGAGGCCGGGTGCGGCACGCTGCTGCTCTTCCGGATGCGCGCGGGCGCCGTCGCGAAGCATGTCGGCATCCTCACCGGACCGGATCGGTTCATCCATGCTACGAGCGGCTCGGCGTGATCGAGGAGCCGCTGACGCCCGCCTGGCGGCGCCGCGTCGCTTTCGCGTTCCTGTTCGCGGCGACGATGGACGGGCGGTTCTCCGCTGCGGGACAAACCCATGGTCGCCCTTCGTTGAAGCGCACCGCTTCCCCGGAACAGGCCATCCGTGCTCGCCGCAGTAACAGCGATCCGCCGATGTCACTCCGCCCCGACGAAGCGCGCGAGCTTGCCGAGCGTCTGCAGCCCCAGCTCGACCGCGCCGAAACCCTTGGCCTCCCGGAACTCCGCCGCCGTGCTGAAGACCATGCCGAGGGTCACCGTCGTCGTCCCGTCCCGCTCCTCGAACGAGGCCCAGGCATCGGCGTGCTTCGGCCCGTTCTCGCCCCACAGGAGCGTGTAGCCGATCCGCTCCTCGGCCCGCATCTCGCCATAGAGATGGTGGTTCGGGAACACCGTCCCGTCCGGCGCGATCATGTCGAAGACCCATTCCCCGCCGGTCCGCAGGTCGATCCGTTTCGTGCGGCAGGAGAACCCGTCCGGCCCCCACCAGCGCGGCAGCGTCTCGGGGTCGGTCCAGGCGCCCCAGACCACGGCCCCCGGCGCGCGGATCACCCGCTGCAGCACCATGGTCCGCTCGCTCAGGCCCGCAAGGTTGTCCAGTCCCACACCGAAGCCTTGCCGGTAGCCCGCCGCCATGTCCTCCGCCAGCGACGAGAGTTGAACCGTCACCATCAGCCGGCTGCAGTCGTCCGCACCTTCCAGATCCGCCGTCACCAGCGCCGCCGATTGCGTAACGCCCTCGGACGAAATGACCTCGTAGTTCACGCTGCGCAGGCCCGGCTGCAGCGCCAGCCAGCCTGCCTCGCATCGGATGTCGGGCTGGCCCGCCACCTTGCAGAGCGAGACCTCGCGCCCGCCGACCCTGGTGTCGGCCTCTAGGAACTCCACCGTGACCGAGGGCGCGGGGGCGGCCCAGACCGCCCGCGCGGCCGGTGCGGTCCAGGCCTGCCACAGCACCGAGACCGGCGCGGCCACCTGACGCTCGAACGTCAGCATCGCGAACCGGTCGTTCATCGCGTCGGGCCCTTCGCATAGGCCTCGAGCTGCGTTGCCACCGTGCCCCAGCCGTCGAAGCCCATCTCCTCGTGCGTCTTGCGGGGTTCGGGATTTCGGTGGCGTGCGATCGCCGTGTAGGTCGTGCCGCCGCCCGGCGCATCGTCCAGCAGCAGAATCGCTGTCATGAAGGGCTCGGCCGCGGGCTTCCAGCCTTCGGTATGGGCGTCGGTGAAGACCAGCTTGGCGCCCGGCGCCACCTCGAGGTAGATGCCTTTGTTGTCCATCACGTTCCCTTCCACCTCGAGGGTCGTGTTGAACCGCCCGCCGACCCTCAGGTCGATGTCCACGGACGTCACCTTGTGAGGCGCGGGGATGAAGAAATGCGGGATGTCCTCGGGGCTCGTCCAGCATTCCCAGATCAGCTGTCGCGGCGCGGGCAGCGTGCGGGTGAAGCTCAGGTCCGTGTTCGGGTCCAGGTCCGGTTTCATTGCGGGCGTTCCTTCATCAGCTTGGTCACGTAGTCTTCCAGCCGGTCGAGCCGGGCTTCCCAGATGGCCCTCTGGTCATCGAGCCATGTCCGCACCGGGGTCAGCGCCTCGGGCACGAGCGCGCAGGTGCGCACCCGCCCGTCCTTCGCCGTGGCGATCAGGCCCGCCTCCTCGAGCACCGACAGGTGCCGCATCACGGTCGGCAGTCGCAGTCCCGTGGGGTTGGCGAGCTCGGTCACCCGCGCCGGGCCCTCGGCCAGGCGCGTCAGGATCGACCGCCGGGTCGGGTCCGACAGTGCATGGAAAAGCAGTGAGAGGTCGGGATCATGCTTAGTCATGTCTCTAACTATCTACCGACCGGCCTTGAGGCAAGGAAAAGTTTGCAAGATGGCTAAGTGTCTTCCCGATGGAAGAGCGTGCACCGCCGTCTGAACCGCGGTGCATGTCATCACCACCTGCATTCTCGTTGCGCTGGTCCCCGGCAGCGCCATGAAGCTCAGGTGGTTCGGGCCGAACTGAGCCGGTCGGTCAGGCGGTAGCCTTGCGCCGGCGCCTTGGCTTCGTCTCTGGCGCGGGCGGCGGCGATGGAGCGAGCTTGCGACCGAGGCCGATCTGCTTGGCGAGCGCCTGGCGCTGCGCCGAGTAGTTCGGCGCCACCATCGGGTAGTCGGGCCTCAGCCCCCATTTCGCCCGGTAGGCCTCGGGCGTGAGCCCATGGTCGCTCATCAGGTGCCGCTTCAGCATCTTCAGCTTCTTGCCGTCCTCGAGGCAGACGATGTGGTCGTCGGTCAACGACCGCCGGATCGGCACCGCGGGAGTTAGCTCGGCCGTCACGGCCGGCTCGTCGGCGGCCAGTCTGCCCAGCGTATCGAACACCGACTGGATCAGCGCGGCGATGTCCGAACCGGCGATGGAATTGTTGCCGACATGCGCGACGATCTCCGCGGTCGATCGATACTCTCATCCGCCATCGTCATCCCCTTCTTTGACTTCAGGCACCCGCGACCTCGCAAATGCGGGGCGAGCAAGAGTCGTCGTCGTGAACGCCGACAAGATCGCTCGCTCCGCCAGATCAGCGCGCCGCCGAGTGTCAGTGGTGCGCTGAAAGCACAGTCGCAAACGACTTCGTATTTGCGGCTGGTCGGGCCTTGGGCCGATCCTAAATAGCCCGACGCAGGCGCCTTTGGCGCGCTGCACCTCCCTGTTGGACTGGCCCGTCGCACCCCGTGCGGCGGGCCTTTTTTCGTTCTCGGCGCCCGGCTTGCGCACGCGCCACCCCCCCAAAGTGCGCTCAACGTCGGTCAGCTCAGCGGGGTTGCTTTCCTCGAGCACGTGCTGCGCCGATGCATCCGCGCCGGCCAGACACACTGACGCCGGGAAAGAAGTACTGCGATGCACCGTGCCATATGCCACCCAAAACAAGCGACTCGCCTAATGAGCTTAACATCTCCGGGCGCGACTGCGGGAGCTGCGGGATTACACGAGGCAAATCGGAAGCTCGCCAACTGCCGCGCAAACTCCCCCGGGGCGCTTTCGCGGCCGGCGCGCACCGTCGGTGCTCATTCTGGGGCGGCTCTTCTCTGGGAAGAGGGACGATGTCACGCCCCCTCGCGCCGCCGACATCAAAAGGCGACGACATCCCGCGGCAGCCGTGGTACGTTTGCGAACTTAAAGAATGGGGGAAATGATGAAACACGCACTGTCTATTGTCGCCTTTTCTCTCGGGCTCATGTTGGGCACCCCGGTTTTGGCGCAGGTCCAGCTCGATCATTCGACGGCGCAGAAGCTGACCGATCTCGGGATCGACACTTCGGCGGTCGTCGAGCAGGACGACGTCGGCTACATCAACCAGATCCTCGCCTCCGACTCGGACGATGCGACGAAGAAGGCAGAGATCATGAAGCTTCTGGAAGAGAACTAGCCGCCGACAAAGACCGCAAAGCACAGATGGAGGGCGCCCCACGTGGGCGTCCTCGTGAGTGGGCGCATCGGCCCGGGGCTGAGCCAATTGCATGAGGCGATTGCCACGGCCGACCACCCTTATCCAATCGACCAGGACTTGGACGAGCTGGCGGCCCAAGGCGCCGAGCTGCGCGACAGCCTCGTGTGGGCGCACGGCTGGATCATAGCCGACGACCCGGAAGCAATCGCCCGCGGCAAGGAGGCCGACGACGTGGTCGCATTCGTCCGCGGGCGCGTCGCCCAGCTGAAAGGGGAATTGCCCGCCGAGGCGCCCTATTTCGTACTGCCCGCCGGCGCGCAGGCGACCGTCAAGGCCCGGCCCCGGACTCGCGCTCCACACCGGCACGTGGCGGCGCATGTTCAGTCGGCAACGCGTCCGACCTTCCAAAACCAGGTGCGAGTTGCCCGACGATGCGACCGATCAGGATTGCGATATAGAGCGTGCCGAGCGCCGCCTCGAGCGCGGCGCAGATCTGCGCAACCGATGTGACGGGCGCGATGTCCCCATAGCCGGCAGTGGTCACGGTTATGATGCTGAAATAGAGCATCTGCGTGTCGAGGTCGCCGCCTTCCGGGAGGCGGAAGGATCCGGGATGCGCGCCTTCCATCTGGCGGAACAGCAGCGCGCAGGCGGCGGCGATCACGAAGTAGCCGAAGATCGCGCCGACTAGGTTGTCGGGCGTCGTGTCGCGGGTGCTCACGAGGTCGGCGAACGTCGCGACGAGGGCGCCGAGGACGATGGTCAGGGCCAGGGCCGTGAGCGGGCCCTCGAGCGCGGCGACGCCGAGGACGTTGAGGATTTGGAGCACGGCCGTCGCGAGCAGCAGCGCTACCGCCGCCCGGGTCGCCCGGCGGCCGGTGCGCCCGGCGTACAGGGCGCCGCCAAATATCAGCATGAAGAGCGTGAATCCCGTGAGGCGGGTGACGGGTCCATTCGGCAGTATCGCCTGAAGCACGAACGACCCGATCAGCAACGCGAGCAAGAAACTCCATCGCCAGCGGGCGACAAGGCCGAGGTAGGCTTCGATGATCGACATGGTTCCTCCCGCCGAAATCTTTCGGCATTATGACGCAACCGCTCCGCGCCGCCACGCCTCTCGCGTGAGCGGACCTCGAGGCAGCGGTGCACCGCCTGACCTGGGTATCCCGGCGGACCTGGGGGGCGCAGTGTTCGCGAGCCGGCGGGGGAGACGTCATGCAGAACGATCATTCCGGTTCCACGGCCGCGACGGACGGCAACGGCCGATCCTTCGATACAAAGTTCACTGACCTGGTGATCCGGCTGATCGTCGTTGGCATCTTCGCCTATTTCTCCCTCACCCTGCTCGCGCCTTTTGCCATCATGGTCATCTGGGCCGTCATACTCGCCGTAGCGCTCTATCCGGCCTTCGCGGCGCTGCGGAAACTTGTCGGTGGCCGCGGCGGGCTGGCGGCGACCCTGATCACGCTGTTGGGCCTCGTGATCGTCGTCGCCCCCCTTGGGGCTGTCACGGTCAACGTCGCCGAAACCACGCTCGAGCTGGTCGCCGACTTCGAGAACCAGACGGTGGCCGTGCCGCGGCCTCCGGAGAAGGTGAAGGAGTGGCCGGTGATCGGCGAAAAGGTCCATGCTGCGTGGAGCCTCGCGTCCACCAATCTCGAAGTCGCGGTGAAGCGGTTCGGACCTCCCCTGCTCCAGGCGGCCGGCGCGATCGTCGGCAAGATCGCCGGAGTCGGCTTCGGCATGCTCGGATTTGCCGTGTCGGTGCTGATCGCCGGCTTTCTCTTCGTTCCCGGCCCGCGGCTGGGCGATGCGATCAAGGTCTTCGCCCGCCGCATCGCGGCAGAGCGCGGGGCGCATTTCGTCGATCTGGCCGGAGCGACGATCCGCAACATCTCGCGCGGGGTGATCGGCGTCGCCTTGCTTCAGGCGCTTCTCACCGGTCTTATCCTGACGCTGTTCGGTGTCCCGGCAGCCGGCGTGATCGCCTTTCTCGTGCTGATTTTCTGCATCGTTCAGGTCGGACCAGTGCCCGTGGTGCTGCCGGTCATCATCTGGGCATGGTCGGCGAAAGACACCGGTCCGGCGCTGGTCCTGACGCTGCTGCTGATCGTCATCCCGGTGATCGACAACGTGCTGAAGCCCATCCTGATGGCGCGCGGACTGTCCACGCCGATGCTGGTGATCCTCCTCGGCGTGATCGGCGGGACCGTGACGTATGGGCTGATCGGGCTGTTCCTCGGGCCAATCCTGCTGGGAATCTTCTATGAGCTCCTTATGGCGTGGGTGAAGATCGAATCGACAGGAACTGAAAGGGCGGAGACAATCTGACGGCATTCCGCCCGCAGCAGCATGTGACCGAGTTCCGCCGCCACCCGGCGACATGTACCCGGCACCCAGCGTAGCGGCAAATTCGCGACGAGATCGTCGTCGTAGTGGAACGTGTGTGCTGATCCATTTTCGTCCATCGACCCCAGTTTTCCCGGGCCTACCTCCGCCGCAAGTTCTTCGACCTCGCCGCCGCCGGGCCGAGGACGCCCTCGCCCGCATCGCCGAGCTCGATGCCGTGGAAGCCCGCATCCGTGGCGCCCCGCCAGACGAGCGCCGCCATGCTTATGCGTGCGCGAGGGGTTGTCGGGGATCACGGCCAGTCAGATGGTGCGGCGCTTTGGTTCCTGCGTGTATCGTGGCATGATCGTTGAACTCGCAACGACGAGAAGCATCGTTACGATGACTGTGGCGTGCTCAGATCATGCCATCGTCGAGAGCATGCGAGGGGTTACGCGGTGCTGAAGCGGCTCGTGCCGCAGGAATCGAAGCACCTCGTCTACGGCGCTCATCCCTTGGCGACGGTAGGTCTCGTGGGTATGGCCAGCCGCATGCGGGGAGAGGATGGCGTTGTCGAGGGTGCGGAGCGGACTGTCCTCGGGCAGCGGCTCGTGCTCGTAGACGTCGAGGGCCGCGGTGAAGCGGCCCTTGCGCAGCTCGGCGATCAGCGCGGTCTCCTCAACGATCGCACCTCGCGCGGTATTGATCAGGAGCGCGCCGGCCTGGATCCGTGCGAGCTCCGCCGCGCCGATCAAGTGCCGCGTTTCCGGCAGCGAGGGGACGTGCAGCGAGACGATGTCGCTCTCGGAAAGTAGGGCGTCGAGGCGCACCAGGGCGACGCCGAGGCGGGCCGCCTCCTCGCTGCTCATGTAGGGGTCGTGGACGGCGACCCTCGCCCCGAAGGCCCGGAACTGGCGGATCAGCATGCGCCCGATGTAGCCGGCGCCGACGAGCCCGACGGACTGCTCGCCGAGCAGGCGTCCGAGCAGCCTTGTGCGAAGTGCGAACCAGGCCTCTCCGCTCCGCATGCCCTCGGCGAGCGCCAGCGGCTGGCGCAGCCAGGTGAAGACCTGGGCCATCACGAACTCGCAGACGGCCTCGCCGATGTGGATCGCCGCGTGGGTCACCTCGATGCGACCGCTCTCGATTGCCTCGAGCGGCACGAGCTGGCGGACGCTGCCGGCGGCATGGGCGATGAGGCGGAGGTCGGGGCGGCTGTCAAGCAGCGCCTCGTCGAGGCGCGGCGTCCCCCAGCCGGTGATCGCGGCGCCGGCGCCGGCGACGAGCCGGCCGAGCGCCTCGGCGGAGAGCTCGCCTTCGCCGGGGGCGACGACCCGCGCAGCTTCGGCGAGCCGCGTCTCGGCGGTGGGCGGGATCAGCTGGGCGCGCATCTGCGGCGTGAGCAGGATGGCCACGGTCGGCCGGTCGTCGGGCTCGGTCATTGCGCTTCCTCGTGCTGGCTAGAGCGACATCCAATCGGACGGAATTGCCCGATGGTTAAGGTATCGCGGCAGTTCAAGACACTAGAGCGGCGATCCGGCTCTGCCGGATCGCCGCTCTAGTGGCGCGCGATCTTCTGTCCGGTCTGCCGGTCGAAGACATGGATCGACTGCGGAGCGATCCGGGCGGCCAGCCGGTCGCCCGGAGCGCCTGGGTAGCTTCCGTCGAGGACGGCGACGGCGCGGCCACCGGCGAACCGGAAGGTGACCTGCGTCTGCGCCCCGGTCGGCTCGACGAACTCGACGGTCCCCTCGATCTCGGAGCCGTCCGGCTCGTCGAGGTGCTCGGGGCGAAGGCCAAGGGTCACGCGCCGGCCGGGGCTGAGCGCGAGCCCGGGCTCCAGGCGGAGCGCGCCGCCGCTCTCCAGTCGCGCGAGCAGGTCTCCGCCATTCTCGATGACCTCGGCGTCGAGGAAGTTCATCGAAGGCGAGCCGATGAAGCCCGCGACGAATAGGTTCGCGGGGTTGCGGTAGAGCTCGAGCGGGCTGCCCGCCTGCTCGATCCGCCCGTTATTGAGGACAACGACCCGGTCGGCCAGCGTCATGGCCTCGATCTGGTCGTGGGTGACGTAGATCGCGGTCGTTCGCACCTTCTGGTGCAGCGCCTTGATCTCGGCGCGCATCTGCACGCGGAGCTTGGCGTCGAGGTTGGAGAGCGGCTCGTCGAAGAGGAAGACCGCCGGGTCGCGCACGATCGCCCGGCCCATCGCGACGCGCTGCCGCTGCCCGCCGGAAAGCTGGTACGGCCGCCGCCCCAGGAGCTCGGTGAGCTCGAGCAGGCGCGCGGCATCCTCGACCTTGCGCCTGATCTCGGCGCGGGAATCGCCCGAGAGCCTGAGGTTGAAGCCCATGTTGTCGCGCACGGTCATGTGCGGGTAGAGCGCATAGTTCTGGAAGACCATCGCGACGTTGCGCTGCCGCGAGGTGAGCTCGGTCACGATCCTGTCGCCGATCAGCACGTCGCCGTCGGTCGCGTCCTCGAGCCCCGCGATGATCCTGAGCAGCGTGGACTTGCCGCAACCCGAGGGGCCGACGAGCGCGACGAACTCGCCGTCGCGAACGGCGAGGTCGACGCCATGGATGATCTCGACGGAGCCGAACGCCTTCCTGAGCCCCTGCAGCTCGACTGACGCCATCGCTCAGCCCTCCCCCGGCCCCGGCATCAGAAGCCGGTTCCGCCGTTGATCTGCACGACCTCGCCGGTGATGAAGGACGCGCGCGCGGAGGCGAGATAGAGGACGGCGTCGGCCACGTCCCGGGGCAGGCCCTCGCGGCGGAGCGGGGTGCGCTCGACCGCGCCGGCGCGGCCTTCGGGCGTGTTGAAGAGGTCGTGGAAGCGCGTGCCGATCAGGCCTGGAGCGACGCCGTTCACCCGGATGCCGAGCGGGCCGACCTCCTTGGCAAGCGAGCGGACGAAGGTCGCGACCGCGCCCTTGCTCGCGGCGTAGTGCGAGGCGCCGAACCCGCCGCCCTCGAAGGCAGCGAGCGAGGACATCAGCACGATCGACCCGGAGCCGCGCGGCTCCATCGAGCGGAGCACGGCCTGGGCGGCGAGGAAGGCGCTGAAGACGTTGATGTCGAAGGTCTCCCGCCAGAGCGCGAGCGGGGCGTCGACGCAGCGCTCGCGCTTGAGGATGCCGCCGGCGTTGGCGAAGAGGACGTCGATCGGGCCGACCTCGGCCTCGGTGCGGGCGACCACCTGGGCGACCCGTTCCGGATCGCTGACGTCGGCCGCGAGGCCGAGCGTGCCCGGATGGTCGCGCTCGATCGCGCGGGCGTCATCCTCGCTCGTGAGATAGGTGAAGGCGACCTTCGCGCCGGCCTCGGCGAAGGCGCGCGTCGTCGCGCCGCCGATCCCCGAGGCGCCGCCGGTGACGAGAACGACCTTGTCTGCGAATTCCATGCTTCCCCGCTTTCGGTTGGGCGCGTCAGCGCCGGCTTGGCTGGATCTGAAGCTCCGCGACATGCGCGCGCTCCGGCAGGCGCATGACGAAGAGGCACGCGGCCGCGACGTCCTCGGGTTGCAGCGCCTTGGCCCGCGCCTCTCGCGTGAGTGGCGTCGGCCGGCGATCGATGAGCGGGGTGTCGGTCAGGCCGGGCAGGATCGCCGTCGCCCGGATGCCGTTCGCCCACTCCTCCTCCATGATCGCGTGGGTGAGCGCGAGCACGCCGGCCTTCGAGGCCTGGTAGGCGGCGCCCGACATGTCGGGCCTGCGCGCCGCGATCGAGGCGATGTTGACGATCAGGCCGCGCCCGCGTGCGCGCATGGCCGGAACGATCGACTTCGCGAGATTGAAGGCGGCGGTGAGGTTGGTGTCGATCATCCCGGACCAGCTCTCGGAGCTCAGCCGGTCGAAGGCGCGGTCGACGATGTTGGTGCCGACCGAGTTCACCAGCACGTCGATGCCGGCGAGCTCGACCGCCGCGAGCGCCGCCGCGAGGGCGGCGGGATCGGCGGCATCGGCGACGAGAATTGCCGGAGCGGCGCCCGCCCCCTTGGCCGCCGCCTCGGTCACCTCGAGGCCGGGCCGGGTGCGGCCGAGGAGCAGCGTCCGCGCCCCGGCCGAGGCTGCGGCGACCGCCGTCGCCCGACCCATTCCGCTGCCGGCGCCGGCGATCAGGACGGTCATGCGCGCGAGCGGATCGGTCATGTCCTCTCCTCCAGCGGCGGCCGTCGGCGGGCGGGTCCCGTCGATCCGCGCACGATGAGCTGGGGCTGGACCTGTACGAAGTTCTCGTCCCTCGGCTCGCCGCCCTCCTCGACGCAGCGGATCAGGAGGTCGACGACCATCTCCGACATCGCCGCGATGGGCTGGCGTATCGTCGTGAGCGGGGGATGGACGAGCTCGGACAGCGCGATGTCGTCGAAGCCGACGATCGAGATGTCCTCGGGGACCCGGTAGCCGAGATCGCGCGCGCCCGCATAGGCGCCGAGCGCATAGATGTCGTTGCCGCAGATCACGGCGGTCGGCGGGTCCTCGCGGCTCAGCAGTTCGCGCACGCCGGTCCGGCCGAGCTCGGCGCCCTCCATGTCGCCGAAGCCGACGACGCCGCCGCCTTGCCAGAGAAGGTCTTCGTCGAAGGCGATGCCGGCGCGCGCGAGCGCGGTGCGGACGCCCTGCACGCGGCCGATGCGGCTGTTGGTGCGCACCGGGCCGGTGACGATGCCGATCCGTCGATGGCCGAAGCCGACAAGATGCTGCGCGCCCAGGATGCCGCCGAGCTCCTGGTCGACGCTGACGCTGCAGGCGACGCCGTTGCGGTCGTCGCGGGCGCGCTGGTCGAAGGCGGCGACCCTGAGGCCGCGCGCGATCAGGTCGTGCAGATGGTCGAAGCTGAGCGGGGACGAGCCGAGGATCACGCCCATCACCCGCGAGCCCAGCAGGGTCTCGCCATAACGCTGCTCGACCTCGGGATCGCGCTCCGCGTTGCAGATCAGGAGCCGGTAGCCGCGCTTGCGGGCGGCGCGCTCGACCTGATGCGCGACCGTGCCCCAGAAGGGGTTGGCGGCCGAGGGGATGATGAGCCCGATCGAGGTATTGTGCCCGGACTTGAGCTGCCGGGCGGCGCCGTTCGGTGTAAACTTCAGCCGCTCGATGGCGTCGATCACCCGCTGGCGGGTCTCGGCGCGCATCTTGCCGCTGCGCCCGTTGATGACGTTCGAGACCGTGCTCGCCGACACGCCCGCCAGTTTCGCCACATCGTGAATTCCGGCCATCGGGCACGCCAAGGGTCGCTGCAACGATTGACTGATAAGCGGTGACATTTCCGTTGTCAAACCGGTTCATCGGGCGCATTACCGCGATTTCTGCTGCGTTTGCGAACAAAAATCCTGGTTGACGCCGCGCCGCGTGTGGTGTTTCGATGCACCGAGCGCTACGCTAGAACGGCATGAAAAGGGGAGGAAACGGCATGGCTAAAGGCTTGAGCCGGCGCGACGCATTGCGACAGGGCGCGGGTCTTCTGGGCGGAGCGGCGCTGGCCGGCATGCCGCTGTCGCGCGCGCTTGCGCAGGGCGCGGCACGGGTGCGCTTCGCGGGCTACGTCGAATCCCAGGAGCAGCTGACCCAGACCCTCGCGGTGCTGAAGCTCTATTCGGAGCGGCATCCGGACGTGGAGATCATCCCGGAATTCACCAACTTCGGCGCCTTCACCGACAAGATCGCGACCGAGACCGCCGGCGGCAACGCGCCCGACATGTTCAGCGTCAATGTCGACCTGCTCGCCGAATATGCGCGGCGCGGCGTGACGATGCCGCTCGACCAGTACATTCCCGACCCGATCGACCTCTCTAGCTACTTGCAGAGCGCGGTCGACGCGGCGAAGTTCGACGGCAAGCAGTTCGCGATCCCGAACGACGCGATCGCGCCGGCGGTCTTCATCAACCAGGCATCCTTCGAGAAGGCCGGCGCCCCGGTCCCGCCCGAGATGTGGACCTGGGAACAGCTGAGGGAGGTCGGCGCCGGCCTCGGCGAGGCGCTCGGCCCCCGCTTCTGGGGCATCGAGGACGCCGGCGGCAACTACATCCCGTGCGACATCTTCCTGCGCGGCCGCGGCAAGTCGATGTTCACGCCGGACCACCGCCTCGGCTTCGAGCCCGAGGACATGGAGGCCTGGTATACGTACTGGCAGTCGATGCGCGAGGTCGGCGCGGTACCGCCCGGCGACGTGCAGGCGCTCTCGACCGACGACGACCCGAGCACGGCCGGGATCGTCGCGGGCCGGACCGCGATGGCGATCACGCTGACCGACAGCTTCGTCGGCTTCCAGTCGCTCTCGCAGGACCCGTTCGTCCTGCACATGATGCCGAACGGCTTCGAGGGCGGCGAGATGAAGCAGCGGCACTACAGCTACGCCGGCAACTCGACGACGGTCTCGGCGAAGTCGCCCTACCACGAGCAGGTGATCGACATCATCCGGTTCATGCACTTCGATCCGGAGGGGTCGCGGGTCTTCTACGAGGGGAGCGGCATGATCCCGTGCTCGAAGATCCTCCGCGACGCGCTGGCCGAGACGGGATCGGAGAGCGACCGCAAGATCATCGCCTACCTCAACCTCCTGCAGGAGGACCCGGCGCCGCCGCGCTATCCGGGCGTCCCCGGCATGTCGGGCATGCTCGGTCGGGCGAACGAGGGCGTGGCCTTCGGCCAGCTCACGCCGAAGGAAGCAGCGGACCAGTTCATCGCCGAGGTCAGCGAGCGACTCTGACCGGCCACCAGCCCCGGCACGCCGGATTGGCCCGGCGTGGCGGGGGATTGCGGAGAGGCCCGTGACGACCACCGAGCGGACTTATGACGCCGCGCCCGTCCGTGCGAAGGCCGCGCGCCGGCGGCAGGTCGGGCTGAACGCCCGGCAGAACGGCGCGGCCTTCGCGTTCCTTGCGCCCTGGATCGTCGGCATGCTCTGCCTGACGCTCGGGCCGATCCTCGCGTCCTTCTACCTGTCGTTGACCAGCTACGACATGTTCAATCCCCCGCACTGGATCGGCTTCGACAACTACGTGAAGATGTTCACCGAGGACCGGCGCTATTATCAGGCGCTGAAGGTGACCTTCACCTATGTCTTCCTGTCGGTGCCGCTGAAGCTCGCTTTCGCACTGGCGATCGCCATGCTGCTGAACCGCGGGCTCAAGGGGCTCGGCTTCTACCGGTCGATCTACTACCTGCCGTCACTGCTCGGCGGCAGCGTCGCCGTCGCCATCATGTGGCGGCAGGTCTTCGCCTATGACGGCATCATCAACCAGGTGCTGCTGAAGTTCGGGATCAGCGGACCGAGCTGGATCACCAGTCCCGACTACGCGATCTACACCCTCGTCGCGCTCGCGGTCTGGCAGTTCGGCTCGCCGATGGTGATCTTCCTCGCGGGACTGAAGCAGATCCCGCAGGACGTCTACGACGCCGCCGAGGTCGACGGCGCGACGCCAGTACGAAAGTTCTTCAGTATCACCCTGCCGCTCCTCACGCCGATTATCTTCTTCAACTTCGTCATGCAGACGATCGGCGCCTTTCAGGCCTTCACCCCCGCCTACATCATCAGCGGCGGACAGGGTGGCCCGGCCGACGCGACGCTGTTCTACACGCTCTACCTCTACGAGCAGGCGTTCACGAACTTCCAGATGGGCTACGCCTCGGCGATGGCCTGGGTGCTCGTCGCGATCATTGCCGTCGTCACCGCGATCTCGTTCTTCTCGGCCCGCTACTGGGTCCACTACGGCGATCAGCGTTAGGAGGCGCCCACATGTCGCGCGCAGCATCGCGAAGGAAGCGCGTCCGCCCGAACCGCATTCTCCTCCACGCGTTCCTGATCGCCGGAGCGCTCGTCATGATCTATCCGCTGCTCTGGCTCGCGAGCAGCTCGCTGAAGCCGCCGCAGCTCATCTTCTCCGACCTCAGCCTCTGGCCGAAGGAGATCCGGCTCGACAACTACGTCGACGGCTGGCGCGGCGTGGCGCTGCCGTTCAGCACCTTCTTCATCAACTCGTTCATCATCGCCGGGCTCGCGGTGGTCGGCAACGTGCTCGCCTGCAGCCTGGTCGCCTACGCCTTCGCGCGGCTGAACTTCGCCTTCAAGCGCACGCTGTTCGCGCTGATGATGCTCACCATCATGTTGCCGCTGCACGCGACGCTGATCCCGCAGTATGCGCTCTTCTTCAAGCTCGGCTGGGTCAACACCTTCCTGCCGCTCGTCGTGCCGAAGTTCCTGGCGGTCGACGCCTTCTTCATCTTCCTGATGATCCAGTTCATCCGCGGCATCCCGCGCGAGCTCGACGAAGCGGCGACCGTCGACGGGGCCGGTCCCTTCCGGATCTACTGGTCGGTGATCCTGCCGCTCCTCACGCCCGCGCTCATCACCACCGCGGTCTTCTCGTTCATCTGGACCTACGAGGACTTCCTGTCGCCCCTCGTCTACCTGACGACGATGGACCTCTACACGGTGCCGCAGGGCCTGAGCCTGATGATGGCGTCGAAGGGCGCCTCCTCCTGGGGGCCGCTCCTCGCGATGTCGCTCCTCTCGCTAGTGCCGCTGTTCCTGGTCTTCGCCTTCTTCCAGCGGCGCCTGATCGACGGCATCGCCACCACCGGCCTGAAGGGCTGACCGCTGCCGCTCGCTCAACGAAAGGCTGACCCTTGCCCGACCCCGTGATCTCGGTCTTCACCAAGCCCTGGACGGACCCGCTGCCCGAGCTCGCCGACAAGGTCGCCGCCCTCGGCGTCGACGGCGTCGAGCTGGCCGTGCGCCCCGGCTACCAGGTGACGCCGGAAACCGCCGCGGCCGGCCTCAAGGACGCCGCCCGCATCCTCGGCGAGCGCGGCCTGCGCATCCTGAGCATCGCGAGCATCGCCGACACGGCGACGATCGCCGCCTGCGGAGACGCCGGCGTGCCGCTGATCCGGATCATGGCGCCGATCGACATGGACCTCGGCTACATCGGCTCGGTCACCAGGCTGCAGCGGGAGCTCGACGCCCTGCTGCCAGCGCTCGAGCGCCACAGCGTGACGATCGGGGTGCAAAACCACCACGGCTTCTTCGTCGGCAGCGCCGTCGGCCTCCTGCACCTCTTGCAGCCCTTCGACCCGCGGCAGGTCTGCGCTGTCCTCGACATGGCGCACTGCGCCGTCGACGGGGAACCGGTCACGATGGCGGTCGACATCCTGAAGGGTCGGCTGAACGGCCTCGTCAACTTCAAGAGCGCCTATCACGCGCGGGTCTCGAACCCCGAGGACGAGGCCATCTACGCGGTGAAATGGACGACTCATCGCCATGGGGGATACTCGTGGCGCGAATTCGCAGTAGAGCTCGGTCGGATCGGCTACACCGGCACCTACTGCCTCCCGGCGGAGTACAGCGATCCTCTTGGAAGGTCCCAGCGCATGGGCGACGATGTGCTGCCCTACCTGCGCAAGGACATTACGCACCTCAAGGCGGTCCTGACGGCCGCGACGCGGGAGTGACTGGAAGGTCAGCCTATATCGACGCCGACCTTCGCGCCGGCCGCCACGATTTCGCTCCACGTCGCTTCGTCCAGCACGATGCCGTCGCGCTCGCGCACGACGCGCGCCGCGCGCTCGGGTTCGCCCGCGATCTGCACCGCCTCGAAGCCCTCCTGCACCGGGCTCTGGCGAAGCCAGTCGATGAACGCGCGCGCTTCCTGCTCGAAGGCCGCCTGCGTGCCCAGGCGCGCCGGGTCGATCAGCACCGTGAGCATGCCGTTGAGCACGGTCCGCGCGGTATCCGCGCCCCGGTGCCACGTTCCGCTGCCAGTGAGCGCGCCGCCCAGCAGCTCGCAGGCGACCGCCATGCCGTAGCCCTTGTGCTCGCCAAAGGCCAGCAGCGCACCGAACAGGCCGCTCGCCTGCGGCACCACTACCACGCCGGGATCGTCGGTCGGACGCCCGTGCTCGTCGATCAGGTATCCGATCGGCAGCCGTACGCCCTGGTTGTGGGCAACGCGCATCTTGCCCTGTGCGGCGCGGCTGGTCGCGAAGTCGAGCACGAAGGCCTCCGCTCCCGCGAGGGGGATCCCGACGCAGAACGGGTTGGTGCCGAACCGCCCGTCTCCGCCGCCCCACGGCGCGACGATCGGACGCGAGAGGACGTTCACGAAATGGAGGGAGACGAGGCCCGCCGCCGTCGCCATCTCGGCGAAATACCCGATCCGTCCGAGGTGATGGGAACGGGCGAGCGCCACGACGCAGCTGCCGTGTTGCCGGGTGCGGGCGATGCCCAGCTCCATCGCCTGTGCGCCGATGACCTGTCCGTAGCCTTGGCATCCGTTCAGCGTCACGATGGTGCCGATATCCGCCTCCACCTTGATCGAGGCATTGGGGGTGAGGCCGCCTTCCGCCACGGCGTCGACGTAGCGCGGCAGCATCCCGACCCCATGGGAATCGTGGCCCGTCAGGTTCGCGAGGACCAGATTGTCCGCCACCTGCCTGGCCTCGACCGGAGAACTTCCGGCCGCCATGAGCACGTTGGCGCATTGCGCACGAAGGAAGGGCGCTGCGAGGGTTCGCGGCATCGATCTCTCCTTCGCGAATCCGCTTCGACCGGGCCTCAGAAGACCGGTTCAACGGACCCTTGGACAGCCACAATCGTCAGCGTTGCGCGTCGCGATGGTGGTAAGCTCGGTCAGATTGTTCCAGATGGGAATCTCCCCGGAGCCGTCGACTGGAGGTGAACGGCCATGGCCACCGAGAACGAAGCAGCCTTGGAAACCGCGCCGGTCGACAACCCTGCCCCGGACGCCCCTGCGCTTGCCACCAGCGTCATCTTCATGGTCCCCGACGGGTTTGGCGATCTGTCCGCCGAGGCATATCGATACTTCAAGGGAAGCGATGCGCTTTGGGAGAGCGGCTTTCGAGCGTCGGTCCAGACCGCTTCGGCCAGCAGTCCCGTAACGGACTCGGCGGCAGCGGCGACGGCCTACGCTACCGGGGAGAAGACCGACAACGGGAAGGTAGCCGTCGACGTTGACGGGAACCCTTTGGTCTCGATCCTGACGCTGGCCTACGAAGCGGGGAAATCTACCGGAATCGTGAGCACGGACGCGATAACCGGCGCGACGCCCGCAGCCTTCGCCGCGAGCAACGAGGACCGCGACAATCACGACGAGATAGCTCAGGACTATGTCGACAGGGGCCAACTGACGGTCGCTCTCGGCGGCGGTCGGGCGAGCTTCCTGACCGATCCGGATCAGGATGGAACCTCGACGTTGGAGGAGGCCCAGGCGGCCGGGTTCGACTACGTGACGACGGCTGAGGAACTGCGCGCCTCCGACGCCGAACGCCTGCTCGGACTCTTCGGGGACGGGCCGCTCGGGCTGCCTTTGGGCAACGGCTCGAATGAGCCCGACCTGGCAGAGATGACCGAGGTCGCGCTGGATCGGCTCACGGTCGATCAGGATGGCTTCTTTCTGGTGGTCGAGGCAGCCGGCACCGACATCTGGGGGCACGCCAACGATGCGGCCGCCGTGATGCGCTCGGCGGAAGAATACGAGGAGGCCGTGCAGGTGGCACTCGCCTATGCTGCGGACAATCCGGGCACCCTCGTCGTCTCCGTTGCCGACCACGAGACCGGCGGCCTGCAGCTCGCTCTCGACGGCGAGCGCACGCCCGCCGTGTTCCGGGAGTACGAGGCGACCTACGGGGAGATGCTGGTCGAAGTGGTCCGCGAGATCGCGGATCTCGGGTTCCTGGCAAGCCCACGTTCGGTGATCCGGACCGTCCGGGAGACCGTTTCCGATCTGACGGGCGGGTCGGTTCGACTCGCGGGGAACGAGATCCGCTCGCTCCTCGGCGCGTCAAGCATTGAAGACGCAATCGTCGATTTCAGCGCGCTTATGAATGGGCGCGGTGGGGTCGACTACACGACAACGGGCCACACCGACGCCGATGTTTCACTGCATGCTTTCGGTCCCGGAGCCGACCGGCTCGAAGGCAGGGTCGACAACACCGATGTCGGCAGATGGATCGCCGAGGTCATGGGCCTGACATTTCCGACGGGCGGGGAGGTCGTGGAACTCGACCTCGCTCGCGAGCTGATCCAGGCCGACACCCTGGTCTGACCTTCGAGGCCGTCGAGAATTGGAGCCCGCTCTCTCCTCATATGCTGGAGGAACGGATCGACGACGCCGAGGAGCCGCGCGCCCCGAACCGGCGAAAGCGAGGCACTACCTCGCGCCGGTTCGTCGGCCGGAGCGCGCGAGCGCGGAAGCCGAGAGGGGGGGTCGGGCATCACCGTCGGCTCGCAATCCGCGCGCGCCTGCCTGGCAGGTGCGTTTACGCGCCTGCCAACTGGCAGGCAGGCGCGCGGATTGTCACTCGCCAAATCCGCGAAGTGAATGCGGCGCCGTTGCGCTCATCGCCGGGCCGTAGGAGTCATAAACGACCTTGCGAGCGTCGATTCGGCTGGTCAACCACCCTGGCCCTTCTCGACAAGCCGGTAGAATACGAAGTCCGAAGTCGCCCCATTCACATATCCGGTGACGTCCTTGTCCATCGCGACCTGGTAGGCGGCCTGGAACATGATGACGATCGGCGATTTGGCCTGCACCTGCCGCTGCAGGTCGATGTACATGTCGAGCCGTGTGTCGGGGTCGGGCTTGGAGAGGGCCGCGAGCGTGAGCGCGTTCATCTCCTCGGGCACCGCCCAGGCGTTGCGCCAGGTGGTGGTCGCGGTGTAGTTGCCGTCGGCATTGTCGGCGTTGTAGGCGAAGGCCTTGGCGTTGGAGTGCGGATCCATGAAGTCCGGGCCCCAGTAGAGCAGCATCGCCTGGTGGCTGCGGTCACGGTACTTGGTGATCACCTGGCTGCCGGTGCCGGGCAGGATCTCGAAGTTGATGCCCGCATCGGCGAAGCTCGCCTGCAGCGACTGCGCCATGTCGGTGAAGGGCGCGGAGTTGATCACGTCGAGGGTGACGTTGATCGGCGTCTCGACCCCGGCGTCGGCGAGGATCTGCTTCGCCTTCTCCGGGTCGTAGGCGAACGGGGTCTCATCGAGCGAGCCGGGGAAACCCTTGGGCCAGAACGCCTGGTGGGTCTCCATCTGGCCCTTGAGGATCGTGTCCGTCATGCCCTGGTAGTCGACGAGGTAGCGCGCCGCCTCCCAGACCGCCTCTGGCTGCAGCGCCTCGACCTTCTGGTTGAAGGAGAGGAAGTGCACGGCCGCCTGCGGGAAGACCTCGACCTTGATCTCCTCCGCCGGCAGGCCGGCGATCTGGTCGGGGGTGAGGTTCTTCGCCATGTCCACGTCGCCCTGCTGCAAGAGGAGCTGCTGGGTGGCGGATTCGGCCACGTGGCGGATGATGACGCTGTCGACCTTTGGCGCCCCCTTGAAGTAGTCGGGGAAGGCGGTGAGCCGCACCAGCTCCGCCGGGCGGTAGTCCTGCAGCGAGAACGGCCCCGAGCCGGCGGAATGGGCGTTCATCCAGGCGTTGCCCATGTCGCCGTTCGCCTCGTTCGCCATGACCGTCAGCTCGTCCACCACTGAGGCGGGGCGCGAGGCGAGCACGTTCATCACGAAGGCGGGCGAGAAGTCGCCCTCGTACTTCACCGTCACGGTGTTGCCGTCGGCGGTGACCATCTCGGCGATGTTCTCCGGGGTCCAGCCGAGCTGGGTGAGGATGAAAGCTGGCGTCAAGTTCAGCTTCACCACGCGGGCGAAGGAGAAGGCCACGTCCTCGGCGCGCACCGGATTGCCGGAGTGGAAGGTGGCGTCGTCGCGCAGCGTGAAGGTGATGGTCTTGGCCGCAGGGTCTTCAGTCCATTCGCTGGCGAGGCCGGGCGCCAGCACCGTCGGATCCTCGGCGTCGTACTGCACCAGCCGGTCGTAGATGTTCGTCACCAGCTCGCCGGAAGTGAACTCGTAGGCCTGTGCCGGGTCGATGGCGACGATGTCGTCGATGTTCTGCGCCACCACCAGCACCCCCTCGGGGGTCGCGGCCAGGACCGCCGGCGCGCCGAGCGGCAGGATGAGGGCCGAGGCCAGCAGGACGGATTGAAGATGTCGCATGGAAGGCTCCCCCAGGATGAATCTGCGCCGGCCCCGCCCGGCTCGCCTGCTCGTCGCCCCCGACGGCAGATTGTTCTCCATTCAAGCAAACGGCTGTGTATTCTCCAAGGAGATTCCGGCACCGGGGGGGATCCGCCATATGGCCTTCGAGCCCGACATCCCGCTCGCCGTTCCGCCGGCCGTCCCGTCGGGGGCGACCCGTCGCGCGGCGGTGGGGCTCGGCGGCTTCGTCGTGGTGGTGCTGCTCACCTTCCTCGGCCTCCTCGCCATCACCTTCTTCATCGGCCGCGTGGTGCCGATCGACCCGGTGCTGGCGGTGGTGGGCGACCGCGCCACCCCGGAGGTCTACGAGACCGCCCGCATCGAGATGGGCCTCGACCGCCCGCTGATCGTGCAGTTCCTCTCCTACGTGCGCGACGTGCTCACCGGCAACCTCGGCATGTCGGTCTCCACCGGCCGCCCCGTGGCCTCCGACCTCGCCCGGGTCTTCCCCGCGACGCTGGAGATGGCGACGCTCGGCATCCTGATCGGCGTCTTCATCGGCGTGCCCATGGGGGTGATCGCCGCCAACCGGCAGGGGAGCTGGGTCGACCAGACGATCCGCGTCGTCGGCCTCCTCGGCTACTCGGTCCCCGCCTTCTGGCTCGGCCTCGTCGGCCTCGCCGTCTTCTACGCCCGGCTGGCCTGGGTGGCCGGGCCGGGGCGCATCGACGTCTTCTACGACGGGCTGGTGCCGCCGGTGACCGGCCTTCTCACAGTCGACAGCCTGATCGCCGGCGACTGGGCCATCTTCGCCAACGCCGTCCACCACCTGATCCTGCCGGCGGCGATCCTCGGCTTCTTCAGCCTCGCCTACATCGCCCGCATGACCCGCTCGTTCATGCTCGACCAGCTCGGCCAAGAGTACATCACCACCGCGCGGGTCAAGGGGGTGCCCGAGCGTCGCGTCCTCTGGGTGCACGCCTTCCGCCCGATCCGGGTGCCGCTCATCACCGTGATCGGCCTCTCCTACGCCGGCCTCCTCGAGGGCTCGGTGATGATCGAGACCGTCTTCTCCTGGCCCGGCATCGGCAACTACCTGACCACCGCGCTCTTCAACGCCGACATGAACGCGGTCCTCGGCGCGACCCTGGTGATCGGCGCGGTCTTCATCTTCATCAACAAGATCTCCGACGTGCTCTACCGCGTCCTCGACCCGCGGAGCCGCTAGATGGGCGCCCGCGCCTGGCTGCTCGACCCCTCGCCGGCCACCTCGTTCCAGGCCGGCGCCGGCCGCGCCTGGCGCATGTTCGGAACCCTCATGCGCAACCCGCTGGCGGTCGCGGGCGCGATCATCGTCATCGGCCTCGTCCTGACCGCCGCCTTCGCCCCCTGGATCGCGCCGGAATCGCCCGTCGGCCAGAACCTCGGCGCCCGCCTCCTGCCGCCGAGCGCCGAGCACTGGATGGGCACCGACGAGCTCGGCCGCGACATCTTCTCCCGCGTGGTCTGGGGCGCCCGCATCACGCTCCTCATCGTGGCGCTCGTCGCCATCATCGCCGCCCCGCTCGGGCTCGTCATCGGCGCCGTCTCCGGCTACTTCGGCGGCTGGACCGACAAGCTCCTCATGGGCGTCACCGACGTCTTCCTGTCGATGCCGAAGCTGATCCTCGCGCTCGCCTTCGTCGCCGCGCTCGGCCCCGGCATCAAGAACGCCATCATCGCCATCGCCATCACCTCCTGGCCGGCCTATGCGCGCATCGCCCGCGCCGAGACGCTGACCTTCCGCCATGCCGAGTTCATCGACGCGGTGCGCATGCAGGGCGCCTCGAGCGCGCGCATCATCCTCCGCCACGTGCTGCCGCTCTGCACCTCGTCGATGATCGTGCGCGTCACCCTCGACATGGCCGGCATCATCCTGACGGCGGCGGGCCTCGGCTTCCTCGGCCTCGGCGCGCAGCCGCCGCTGCCGGAATGGGGCGCGATGATCTCGCGCGGGCGCGCCTTCATCCTCGACCAGTGGTGGGTCGCCACCATGCCCGGCTTCGCCATCATCCTCGTCAGCCTCGGCTTCTGCTTCCTCGGCGACGGCCTGCGCGACGTCCTCGACCCCAAGCAGGCCGGCCGGGAATGACCGAACCCCTCCTCGATCTCGCCAACCTCCGCGTCTCCTTCCCGACGCCGCACGGGCCGGCGGAGGTGGTCAAGGGCGTCTCCTTCACCCTCGGCCGCGAGCGCCTCGGCATCGTCGGCGAGAGCGGCTCGGGCAAGTCCTTGACCGGCCGCGCCATCCTGCGGCTGATCCGCCCGCCGGGGCGCGTCCGCGTCGAGCGCATGCGCTTCGACGGCATCGACCTCGTCCGCCTCCCCGAGCGCGCCATGCGCGACCTGCGCGGCGCGCGCATCTCCATGGTGATGCAGGACCCGAAGTTCTCGCTCAACCCGGTCATCACCGTCGGCGACCAGATCGCCGAGGCGCTGCGCACGCACGAGACGCTGCCACGGCAGGCGGTGCGGGCGCGCGTGGTCGAGATGCTGGAGCAGGTGCAGATCAACGATCCCGCGCGGGTGGCGAAGCTCTACCCGCATCAGGTCTCCGGCGGCATGGGCCAGCGGGTGATGATCGCGATGATGCTGATCCCGCAACCGGACCTCCTCATCGCCGACGAGCCGACCTCGGCGCTGGACGTCTCGGTGCAGGCGCAGGTCCTCGACCTGATCGACGGCCTCGTCCGCAGGAACGGCATGGGCCTCATCCTGATCAGCCACGACCTCGGCCTCGTCGCCCGCTACTGCGACCGCATCCTCGTCATGAGCGCCGGCCGCGTCGTCGAGGAATGCCCCGCCGGCGGCCTCGCGCGCGCCACCCACCCCTACACCCGCGGCCTCGTCGCCGCAGTCCCGCGGATGCACGAGGACCGCGACGAGCTGCCGGTGCTCGACCGCAGCGCCTGGAGCGGCACGTGAAGCGCCCTGGTGCTCGAGCATGTCGACATCGCCTATTCCGGCGTCCGGGTGGTGCACGACGTGAGCTTCGCCGTCGCGGAGGGCGAGAGCTTCGCGCTGGTCGGCGAGAGCGGCTCGGGCAAGTCGACGGTGCTGAAGGCGATCGGCGGCCTCGCGCCGGAATGGACGGGGGCGATCGCCGTGCTGGGCCAGCCGCGGGTGCATGGCACGGATCGCGCTTTCGCGCGCGCCTGCCAGATGGTGTTTCAGGACCCTTACGGATCGCTGCACCCACGCAAGACCGTCAACGCCGCGCTGGTCGAACCGCTGGCGGTGCACGGCCTCGGCGATCGCGATGCCCGGGTCGCCGGGGCGCTGCTGGCGGTGGGGCTGGACGGGCGCTTCCGCTACCGCTTCCCGCACCAGCTCTCGGGGGGTCAGCGCCAACGGGTGGCGATCGCCCGGGCGCTGATGCTCGAGCCCAAGGTCATGCTGCTCGACGAGCCGACATCGGCGCTCGACGTCTCGGTGCAGGCGGAGATCCTGAACCTGCTGAAGCGCCTCCGCCGGCAGCAGGGCCTGACCTACCTCATGGTCACCCACAACCTCCCGGTCGTCTCCTTCCTCTGCGACCGGCTGGCGGTGATGAAGGCGGGCCGCATCGTCGAGATCGCGCCCGCGCGTACGCTCCACACCGGCGACTTCGCCCATCCCTACAGCCGCCAGCTCTATGCGGCGAGCGGCGGCGCTCCCGAACTCGAGGCGCAGTCATGACCGACTTCTCCCCGGCGCTCGCCGAGTTCGACCGCGCCCTCGGCGCCGCGACCCACCCCGAGGCCGCCTTCGACGCCCTCCATGCGCTGACCCGCGCGACCGTCGGCGTCCGCCTCTTCACCGTCATGACCGTCGACATGGACGCGATGCTCGCCCGCCGCGCCTACACCAGCGATCCCGAGAACTACCCCTGCTCCGGCACCAAGCCGGTCGAGATGAACGCCTGGTTCGAGGTCGTCCATGGCCGCCGGGAGATGTTCGTGGCCAACACCCTGGCTGAAATCGCCCAGGTCTTTCCCGACCATGAGCTCATCGGTTCACTGGGGTGCGGATCGGTGGTCAACCTCCCGATCGTGCTCGGCGGGCAGCTGGTCGCCACCATGAACATCCTCCATCGGGAACACCACTATACGCCCGCGCGAACCGCGCTGATCGCCGCCAACCTGTCCCTGCCCGCCAAGGCCGCTCTCCTCACCTTCGAACGCCTCGCTTGAGCTCGTAGGCCGAGCCCCGGCGGCGCAGATGAACCCCGCCGCGCGTCCCGAACCGGCGACAGCGAGGCACTGCCTCGCGCCGGTTCGTCGGCCGGAGCGCGCGAGCGCGGAGGCCGAGGGGGGTTCCGCCGGGACCGGCCGCTCGCGGATTTGTCGACGGACAAATCCGCGAAGTGAATGCGGCACCGCTGCGCTCCTCGCCCGAGCGGAAGGAATCAGCCGGATCCAGTAGGACGCTCCACGCTGTGGAACAGCGCCCCCGCGATCGCGGACCGAGCCCATCATTGCTCGCGAAAGGCCCTCGAGCGGCTGTCGAGAACGGGTTGGACGAGGTACTCGAGGAAGGGCCGCTCGCCGATGACGACCGTGGTCTGAACCGGCATGCCCGGGTAGAGCGAGACGTCGCGCACCCGCTCCACCTCCGCGCGGTCGACCTCGACGCGGAGGTCGTAGTAGGTCTCGCCCGTGTTTTCCTCCGTCAGGACGTCGGCCGAGACGTAGGTGACCTCGCCGCGCAGCGTCGGTGTCGACCAGGCCTTGAACGCCGTCAGGCGAACCTCCGCCGGCAAGCCGGCGTGCACGCTGTCGATGTCGGTCGGGCGCAGCCGAGCGCTGACGGTCAGGCGGTCGTCCTCGGGCACGATCTCCATGAGCGCGGCTCCGGGCCCGACCACGCCGCCCGGCGTCACGGTCGCGAGATTGACGATGCTGCCGTCGACCGGCGTGACGATGTCGCGCCGGCTCAGGACATCCTCGGCGGCGCGCACCTGCTCGCGCAGATCCGCGATGGCGCGCTGGACGTCGCGGAGCTCGCCCACCACCTGCTCGGCGCGCTGGTTGGCGAGGTCGATCATCTGCAGGCGGGTCTCGCCGATCGCCTGCCGGGACTTGGCGATCTCGCCGCGGAACTGGCCGATGCGGCCGTCGAGCTCGGCGCGCGCCCGCTCGAGCGACCGCAGGCGGGGCATGAGCTCGAGGCCCTGCTCGACCAGGCTGGCGACGTCGGTGACCTCGTCCTCGATCAGCCGGCGCTGGTCGAGGGCGGCGAGCTCCTGGGCGCGCAGCCCATCGATCTGCGATTCGAGCTGGCCGACCTGCTCGGTCAGGATCTGCCGCTGCCCGCGGAGGGCCGCGGCACGTGCCGCGAAAATGCGCCACTGCGCGTCGAGCACCGTGGAAGCCGCGGCGTCGCCGTCGGCAAGGCTCAGCAGATCGGGCGGGAAGGCGATCCGCTCCGCGCCGTCGCCCTCGGCCGTCAGCCGGGCCTCGAGCGCGCGTTCGGACCTCAGCTGGCCGATCGCCACGTTCCAGCTCGCCTCGGCCTGGGTCGTGTCGAGCCGGACCAGCGGCTGGCCCTCCACCACCCGCTGGCCCTCACGCACCAGGATGCGGCTGACGATGCCGCCCTCCAGGTGCTGGACCGTCTTGCGCTTGCTGTCGACGGCGACCACGCCGGGCGCGAGGGCGGCGCTCGACAGCGGCGCCACCGCGCCCCAGAACCCGAAGCCGAGCAGGAGGACGAGCACGACCGCCGCCCCCGAGAGCAGCGGCCGGCGCAGGTCCGGAAGCGCCGGCGGCTGTCCGGCGGCCCCGGGCCGGCCCCGGATCGCGGCGCTAGTGGATCGAATCCAACGTTTGGTGCCCTCGTTTGACGGCTGCGATGATCCTGTCCGGATCGGCGGTCCAGACGAAGGGCTTCGGTTCTGTGTTGTGCTCGCTGACGAAGCGGTTGATGGCGGCCTGGAGGTCGACGATGGAGCGGAAGACGCCGCGCTTGAGCCGGCGCTTCGAGAGCTTGGCGAAGAAGCCTTCGACGGCGTTGAGCCAGGAGCAGGATGTCGGCACGAAGTGGAAGGTCCAGCGCGGGTGGCGGTCGAGCCACCGGCGGACCTTCGGGTGTTTGTGCGCGGCGTAGTTGTCGAGGATCGCGTGGACGTGCTTGCCATCCGGGACCGCGGCCTCGATGGCGTTGAGGAAGCGGATGAACTCCTGATGGCGATGCCGGGCCATGTTGCGGCCGATCACGGTTCCGTCGAGGACGTTCAGCGCCGCGAAGAGCGTCGTCGTGCCATGCCGCTTGTAGTCGTGGGTCATCGTGCCGGCGCGACCCTTCTTCAGCGGCAGACCGGGCTGGGTCCGGTCGAGCGCCTGGATCTGGCTCTTCTCGTCGACCGAGAGCACGATGGCGTGCGCCGGCGGGTCGAGGTAGAGCCCGACCACGTCACGCAGCTTCTCGACGAACCGCGGATCGTTGGAGAGCTTGAACTGCCGGACCCGGTGCGGCTGGAGCCCGTGGGCGCGCCAGATGCGCTGGACCGAGCTGACGCTGATGCCGGCCGCCTTCGCCATCATCGCGGCGGTCCAGTGGGTGGTCTCCGCCGGCGGATCGGTCAGCGTCAGCGCGACCACGCGCTCCGCCACTTCAGCCCCGAGCCGGGGGATGCGCGGCGGCCGCGTCTTGTCGCGCAGGAGGCCTTCGCAGCCTTCCTCGGCAAAGCGCTCCTGCCAGCGCCAGACGCAGGTCTTCGACTTGCCCGTCCGGCGCATGATCGCGACCGTGCCGAGGCCGTCGGCGCTGAGCAGAACGATCTCGGCCCGCCAGACGTGCTTCTGGGCCGTGTTGCGGTCGCGGACCAGCGCCTCCAGGCGGCGGCGGTCGGCGGGCGAGACGTCGAGGGAGATTCCGGTGCGCATGCACCAGACTCGCACGCCATTCAGCTGGCGGGAATCCCCCGCCGGACTCCACCGTCAGATTTCATCCACTAGTCATGGCTTGGCTCCCCTGGCGCGGTCGACGAGATGCAGCGGCCCCAGTCCTGGCGCCCGGTCCGGCAGGACCTCCTGGCGTGGCCCATACCGCTCGATGCGCCCGTGCGCGAGGCGCAGGACCTTGTCGGCCAGGCCGAGAACGGCGGGCCGGTGGCTGACCAGCACGACGTTCGCCCCGGACGCCTTCAGCGACTGCACGGCGCTGCCGAGCGCGCGCTCCGCGGCGGCATCGAGGTTGGCGCTGGGCTCGTCGAGCACGACGAGCTTCGGCGCGCCGAAGACCGCGCGCGCGAGCGCGATGCGCTGCCGCTGGCCGGCGGAGAGCCGCTCGCCCCCGGCGCCGACTTCGGTGAGATAGCCCTTGGGCAGGCGCAGGATCATGCGATGCGCGCCGACGAGCTGCGCCGCGCGCACGACCTCGTCGTCGCCCGCCTTGCCGAGCCGCGCGATGTTGTCGCGCACGCTGCCGGCGAAGAGCTCCGGGTTCTGCGGCAGGTAGCCCACATGCGGGCCGAGCTCGGCCCGCGGCCAGGCGGCGAGGTCGCCGCCGTCGAGACGGACCGTGCCCCCGGTCGGCTGGACCGCGCCGACCATGAGCCGCGCCAGGCTCGACTTGCCGGAGCCGGCCGCGCCGAGCACCGCCAGCGTCTCCCCCGGCGCGGCGGCGAGCGTGACGTCGCGGAGCGCCGGCGCCGCGGCGCCGGGCGGGGTAAAGCCGACCGCCTCGAGGCGCAGCTGACCGCGTATCCGGCCGACCATGCCGCCGCGCGGCAGCACCGGCTCAGCGAAGAACCCGGCGAGGCGGCGGCGCGCCGTGCGGACCCCGAGGATCTGCCGCCAGCCGGCGACCGCGTTCTCCATCGGAGCGAGCGCCCGGCTCATGACGATCGAAGCAGCGATCAGGGCGCCCGGCGACACGAGTTGGTCGACGACGAGCAGCGCGCCGACGCCGAGGATGGCGACCTGGAGGAGCTGCCGCACCGCCCGCGTCACCGCGAGCAGGCGCGTCGCCCGGCGGCTGGCCGCGAGCTGGCGTCGAGGCCCCTGCCGTGGCCGGCCATCCAGCGCCTGGTCAGGGCGCGGGCGAGCCCCATGCCGATCACCACCTCGGCGTTGCGCATCGCGGTCTCGACCCGGCGCGCGCCGTGGATCGACAGCCGGTTGGCGGCCTCGAGCGGCGCACGGGTGGCGCGCTCGCCGACGGCGCCGAGCAGCGTCAGCAGCACGACGCCGATCGCGGCCACCAGCCCCATCCACGGATGCAGCAGGAACACGATCGCGACGTAGACTGGGGTCCAGAGCGCGTCGCAAAGGGTGAACGGGATCGGACCCGCGGCGAAGGCGCGCAGCCTCGCGAGGTCGCCCAGCGCCTCGCCCGCGTAGGCGCGCCCGCGCATCCGCGCCTCGACCGCGCGGACGAAGGTCTCGGGCGCGAGCTGGCGCTCGAACCACCCGCCGATCCGCACCGCGACCTCGGAGCGCAGCACGTCGAGGGCGACCGCGGCGGCGAGCGCCGCGACGGTGACGAGCACCAGGTAGAGCAGCGTCTCGCGGCTGCCTCCGGTCAGCACCCGGTCGTAGATCTGCATGGTGTAGAGCGGCACGGCGAGCCCGAGCAGGTTGAACGCCATGCTGAACAGGCCGACCGGCACGATGACGCGCCGCGCGCTGCCGAGGAGCCGGTCGAGCGCCGTGGCCTGCTCGGTGTCTCCCGGGGCCATCGCAACCTCCGCCGCCTACTCGCCCGTCGCCGCGGGCATGGGCAGGTCCTGCCGCGGCGCGGCACCGGGCTGCCCGTTCCAGCGCCGCCCGAGGAAGCGGTCGGCCTTCTCGGGCGGCACGGTGATGCGCCGGGCGGGCGAGCCCCGGTCGTGCCGCCAGAACGTCATCGCGTGCAGCCGGGCGAAGAGATCGGGCGGCAGGAGGGTCGGCCGCGGGCGCCAGGCGACCTTGCGCGCGACCGTGTGCAGGCCCGGCGTCGCGAGCTGGCGGTCGAACTCGGGCTCGTCGTAGACGACGTTGTCGAAGTCGTGCTCGAATCGCGGCTGCCCGATGAAATCGTAGATCCCGGCGAGGCACGCACCGGGGTCCTGGACCAGCCGGTCGTATTCGACGATGAGCAGCGGCCTCGGCGTTCGGCCCGAAATAGGCCTCCCTGACCGCCGACCATGCGAAGCCCACCAGCCGGTCGCGGCTCGCCAGCGCCTCGGCGCGGCTGTCGACGGTGGCGCGCTGCTTGGGGCTCAGCATGCGCGAGGTCTCGAACGGGCTCTTCTGGAACAGCCGCTCGAAGCTGTCGATGATCCACGCCACGTCGCGCACGCAGACGATGACCCTGGACTCGGGGTAGAGCGCCCGGATCACCGGCAGCCGGGCGCGCCAGCCGCGGTTGGTGTCGAAGACCACCGCCTTGTCGGCGTGCGGCGCATGGTAGGCGTCGACGACGGCGCGCAGCAGGCGCTGCCGCGTCGCCTCGTCGACGAACATCGCCCCCTCGTTCTGCGGCGCGAAGGTGCCGAGCAGCGCCTGAATCATCGGCGCGACCGGCCCGCTCATCGACGCGTGGAAGGCGGGGTTCTGCCGGAGGATGCCAGCCAGCAGCGTCGTGCCGGAGCGGGGCATGCCGGAGATGAAGTGAAGCTTCGCAGGCATTTGGGCCTCCATCTGTCTGCGGCGGATGGACGCGTCGCGACATCCATTCACCGACTCGTCGGATGCGACCAGAATGGGAACCCGCGATTGCGCGACGATGTCGGCGCGGGCCAATCCGATTTCAGCTGATACCGTTCAGGCCGAACTTGCGCCGGGGCGGCGGCCGCCGCCTCGGGATCGGGATCGGTTCCTGATGGACGCCGTCCTGCCCCCGGGGGCAGAAGCCGCCCCCGGGGTCGCGCCTGTCACGCGAAGGCGTAGAACGATCCGATATCATCGTTCTCGATGCCATAGGCGTTCAGGCTGGCAAGATCATGGGAGCCGGGCGGGAGAACCGCGTAGTCGCCTCCATAATTCTGCTCTTCGTAGACGGCCAGATACGTCGTCGTATAGAGCGACGAGGTATCGTTGTCCCAGGTATTGCCACCGTAACCCAGCGCATAGTTCGACAGGTCGCTGGTGTAGGCCGGGTCCGAAAAGCCCAGGGCATAGCCATCGTCATAGACGTTGAAGTCGTCGTTCTCATAGAGAACCACTGACATGTCACCCTCCTTTGCTGAGGCTGCGCCGACATCGGCTCGACATTCGCGCAGCGGTTGGTAACGTGGCCAATCTGGGGATCGGGTGTTACCTCACGATATCGGGCGGCCGGCTTTTGGTTTCACCTGACACTGGCCGCCGGCCGACATCCCGCCTGCCATCGTCGCGTTCCTCTCGCGCGGCGAACGCGCCTCGGCGGCCGAGGCCCCTGAGGCGTCGAATTTCCGCGTCGATCTCGGCGCGGGTGAGGCCGACGTCTCGCAGCGTGCGCGCGTCGAGCCGGCCGAGCTCGGCGCGCTGCCAAATCTCCGCGTCGATCGCCGCGAGGCGATCGAGCAACCCGCGCAACGTCGTGCGGAGCGAGGCGAGTGTGTTGGACATGGGTGCACTCCTCTCGTTGGTTGTGCCGGCGAGCTCGTCGGGTTCGATCTCGAGAAAGCAGGGGGCCCCCGGGCGCCCGGGAGCGCGCCGGGGGCAGGTGTGTCAGACGGGGACGTACGTCGTGTAGTAGAACGACGAGATATCGTTGTTGAGGCCGACGTACTCCAGGTCGGAGGCCGACCAGTAGCCCGGCGAGAGCAGCTCGTAGTTCCCCGAGCGATCATACCCCTTGTAGTCGAACACGTAGAGGTAGTCGGACGTGTACAGCGACGAAATGTCGTTGTTCCACGACTGGCCATCCGGCTGCGTGTAGTTACCAAGGTCACTCGTGTATCCGTTGGGGAAATTCCCCTTGTCGCCGTTGAAGTAGAAGCCATCCCAGATCGTTACGGACATTTCGCTCACCTTGATCAGTTGCGGTGTCACTCCTGGCTCATCCAGGGAGCGTGTTCACCTTGAGGATTCGCTGTTTCGCCGTGATTGCCTAGATGCAGTTTTCCGGTTTCAGCCGAAACCCGGGCGCTTTGCCGATCGGGTCAGACCGCAGCATGGGCGAACGACCCGATGTCGTCGTTCTCGATCCCGTAGGCGGCGAGGCTGTCGAGGTCGTGGAATCCCGGCCCCAGGACCGCGTAGTCGCCGCCGAAGCCGGTATCCTCGTAAACGATGAGCGCGGTCGACGTGTAGAGCGACGAGATGTCGTTGTTCCACGTGTCTCCGTAGTCGCCCATGGCATAGTTCGACAGGTCGGCGGTGTAGGCGGGATCGGGAAAGTACCCGTAGTACCCGGTGTAGTTGTAGTGCTCGTAGATCGTGACTGACATTTCAGCCTCCTTCGCCGAGGGCCGGGGACATGCTTCGACGCCCGCTCGACCGTGCCAACGCCTTCAAGCTGGCGACTCGGCGTTGCGCGACGATGTCCGGGCGTCAGGCGTTCGGCTTCAGCTGAAACCCGAGCGGGCGGCGGCGAGCGAGGCACCGGCGCCTCCTTCGGCCAGCCAGCGCGCGCACTCGGCTCCGAGCCGGCGCTCGGCGATCTCCTCGTAGGACCGGCAGTCCTCTGCGGTCAGCACCTCCCGCCAGCGCCCGTTGGTGCCGCTGTGGAAGAATGTCTGCGCTCCGCCCTTGAACAGGCGGCCGCCGCGCGGCGCGTAGAGGCCGGCATGCGACTTCATGTGCGCAAAGCTCGTGTGCCGCAGGGCTGCTTCGAGCGTCGCGGCGTCGAGATCGATGTCGAGGAAGGCGGCGATGCGGCGCACCGCACGGGGCAGATCCGCCTTCATGTCGGCGTAGTGCAACAGAAGGACGTTCGGCAGGTGGCGCACCGCCCACCAGCTGGCGACGTTTTCCCAGAACGACCAGATCGGGTAGCCGTCGCCGCGCAGCCAGTCGAGGAAGTAGCAACGCACCGACTCCGGCGGCGGCTGGATCGGCGGCCCGACCCGCCCCGGCGTGTCGTTCATCGTCCGATACCATTCCTCGTTCGCGTTGGAATGGTGGTTGTGCAGGCTCCACGCGATGTCGCGGCCGTCGCGGCCGACATGGATGTACTTGGCCTGCGGCGCGAACACGAGCGCGTCGACGGGCAGGTGGGTCTTGAGGAAGCGGCGGTGCCGCTGCGCCTCGATCGCGGCGAGCTTCTCCGCCTTCGGCGGCACGCGCAGGTCGACCCAGGGCGACAGCGTCGCCACGTCCACCTCCTCGCGGCCCCGGAAGATCAGCTGGCCGACCACGTGTTGGGTCCACGTGGTGCCCGCCTTCCCGTAGGTCGCGATGATCACGTCGTCGGGGCGAAAGACGAAGTCGTTCCAGATCGTCGAAATCCATGTGGTGGTTCTGGAGCTCGCGGGTTTTGCGCGGCCAGGCTGGGCCGGCCGGTTCCGGCCCGCGCTTTCGATTGGTGACAGCCGGGTCCATTGCTTCGATCCTCCGGTCTTCGCGAGCCGGCGTTAACAATTCAATCCTGACTGTTTTACTGGCCATATGGATTCCATACGCCTTCCATACGCGTTCCAGATGCCGCGGATGCTCGTAAACCTTTGACGTCGCACGCGCTACGCCGGGGCGGCGTAGAACGACCCGATGTCGTCGTTCTCGATGCCGTGCGCGCTGAGGCTGTCTAGGTCGTGGAAGCCCGGCCCGAGTATCGCGTAGTCGCCCCCGTAATAGGTGTCCTCGTAAACGAAGAGCGGGGTAGACGTGTAGAGCGACGAAATGTCGTTGTTCCAGGTGTCTCCGTAGTAACCCATGGCATAGTTGGAGAGATCCGGAGTGTAGGCATGGTCCAGGAAATACCCGACGTGGCCCGTAAAGTTGTAGTGCTCGTAGATCGTCACAGCCATGATCGTCTCCTGTTCTTCGAGGACCGAGCCGACAATCTGGGCTTCGTGCGTTGCACCCCGATGTCGAGGCGACCGGTTTCGCGCTTCATCTGAAATTCGCCCGGGGCCCCTATCGGCCGGAAAGATGCCTGGCCAGGCACTCCGCCAACATCGTCGAGCGCAGCGGCTTCGCCAGCACCTCGAGAGCAACGCCGCGGCGGCCCGTCGGGATCGCACCGGGGTAGCCGGTCATCAACACGATTGGCAGATCGGGACGCGCGGCGCTCAGGACGGCGGCGAGCTCGCTTCCAGTCTCTCCCGGCATGACCTCGTCGAGAAGGGCAAGGTCGAAGCGGTCGGGATCGCTGCGGAACGCCGCCAGCGCCGCCTCGCTCGCCGCGTAGCCGACCGGCTCGTAGCCGATCGCCGCCAGCATCTCCTCCCCGAGCGACACCAGGTCCTCCTCGTCATCAACGATCAGCACTGTCTCGCCTTGGCCCTTCGGCGGCAGACCGGCGGGCACGCCCGCAGCCTCGGGGGTTGCCTCGACCTTCGGCCAGAACGCCTCGAAGCAGCTGCCGCGTCCCGGCTGGCTGACCACGTTCAGGGCGCCGCCGTGCTGGGTTACGTATCCGTGCACCGTCGCGAGGCCGAGCCCGGTCCCCGCGCCAGGCGACTTGGTGGTGAAGAAGGGCTCGAAGATGCGCTGCAGAGTCGCCTCGTCCATGCCGCGGCCGGTATCGCGCACGGCCAAGCGCGCATACATCCCCGCGGCAAGGGTCCCTTGCGAGACGCCTCGATCGTGCGGGACTGTTACCACGTCGAGCGCGACCTCCAGCGTTCCGCGCCCCTCCATCGCATGCACGGCGTTGGTGCAGAGGTTCATGACGACCTGCTGCACTTCGGCGGCATCGCCCCGCACTGCCGACTCGCCGGCCTCGAACCGCGTTCGCAGCACCACGGTAGCCGGGAGCGACGTGCTGATCAGCTGGACCGCCTCGGCCACGACTGGCTGGACCGGCAGCGTGCGAAGGTCGCGCTCGCGGCGTCGGCTAAACGCCAGCACCTGGTCGACGATGCGATGCGCTCGCTCTGCCGCGGTCGCGATCTGTTCGAGGCGGCGGCGCACCGTCCCGGCAGCCGACGGGAGCGCCATCTCGGTGGCCGCCAGGATCACGCCCAGGATGTTGTTGAACTCGTGCGCGATGCCGCCCGCCAACGTGCCCACCGCCTCCAGGCGCTGGGCGTGGGCGAGCCGCTCCTGCAGGGCCGCTCGGTCGGCCTCGCCCCGCTCGCGACCAATGGCATTGGTGAATATCTCCGCCGCCGTCCGGAAGAGCGCAATGTCGTCATCCTGCCACTCCCGTTCCCCGAATGTGTCGAAGGTGAGAAGGGCCTGCGCGCCTTCGTCGAGCTGCGTCGGGATGCAAAGCCAGGTCGCGATGCCGCTCCACCGCAGGCACGACCTTTCGGAGCCATTCGGCACCGCCGCCGTCTCGATCACCTGCGCGTGACCGTCGGCCCTGATGGTCCCGCGCCCGCTCCCTGCAAGTTCGAGAATGGCCTCCGGTGAGAGCGCGGGGAAGCCGGACTCCGCTCGGGACCACGCGAAGGCGCGCTCTGTCGCGTCGCCCACGACAAAGCTAGCGCGATCCGCTCCGATCTGTCTGCCGAGCCGCGCGAGACCCTCCTCGATGCCCGCGCCGAGATCTTCGCCCGGGACGTCGACAAAGACCGTCGAGATCTCGGCGATCAGTTTCTCCATGGCAACGCGCGACCTCAGGCTCCGGGCGGTCGCGCGGAGACGGAGGAACAGGCGTCCGAGGAAGCCGACCAGCGCCAGGGCGGCGGCGTAGAGCAGCAGGCGATAGAGGTCCGCCCGTGCGGTCGCGCGGGCGTACTCGTTGAGGTAGGTCTCCTGTACCGCCTGCACTCGCTGAGCGATAGGCGCGTCCAGGATGTTCTCGACAAGGAGATCCACCCGCGGGAGCGTTTCTACAATAAGGCGTCCGTGCGCGATCAGTGGATCGCCCGGCCCGTTCGACCGACTGCGTCGCTCGAGTTCCGCCACCACCTCCGAGGCGGCGTCGGGACCTTCGCCGGTGGTGAAGCGGAGCATGGCATTGGCAAGCTCGTCCACCTGCGGCCCGGCGGTCGTGCCGCTGAGATAACTGAAGTAGGCGAGCGAGTTCCGCAGCACCGCGTATTGCGACTTGAAAGTCTCGACACTCAATTCCTGCCGGTCGACCCCCGCGGCCACATCCGCCACCCTTCGTTCGAGCTCGACCCGCGTGGTGCCGGTCGCATCCGTCGCAGCCCCCCGCAATGCGAGGGCCGCACCCCGGAGATCCGCAACGGCTCCGACGATCGGATCGTAGCTGGTCAGCAGTCCGGCGCGCGCCCGAAGCACGTCGCGCTGCAACCCGGACTCGCTGAGGGTCAACGTGCGCAGAGCCTCGAGGGTGCGCTCGTGCCGCTCGGTCGCAGGCCCCGCGCCCTGAAGGGCGACGAGGGTGAGGGCGAACGCGAGTGCGGCCAGTGTCGGCCAGAGGAAACGACGGGCACGGGTCATGATCCGGATGCGACCGGGCGCCCCTGGTATTCGCCAGTGAGCGTTCGCAGGAATTGCGCAATGAGATCGACGTGTTGCGGCGGCAGCTCGATGCCGAGCTGGCTACGGCCCATGATTTCTATGGCGCTCTCGAGCGTCGCGGCGCGACCGTCGTGCAGATAGGGCGCGGTTGCCGCGACGTTGCGCAGGCTTGGCACGCGGTAGACGCGCCGGTCAGCTTCCAGGCCGGTAACGGAGAAGCGGTCGGCATCGTCATCGAGCGGAACCGCGGCGTACTCGAAGATGCCGAAGCGCTGGAAGAGGTTGCCGCCCACGTTCTGACCGTGGTGACACGAGATGCAGCCGTAGGACTCGAAGAGCTCGTAGCCCTGCAACTCGTCCGCCCGCAGGACGTCCCCATCACCCTTGAGATAGCGGTCGAACCGTGCGTCGGGCGTCACCAGCGATCTCTGGAAGCTGGCGAGCGCATCAAGCACATCCTCACGACGGACGGATCGTCCGTAAGCCGCTTCGAAGCCCGTTGCGTATTCCGGGACCGCTTCGAGCCTGCGTAGCAGCACGGGCCAGCGCGACCCCATGATCCGCGGATCGAGCAACACCGCCTCGTTCTGGGCTTCGAAGCCGCGGAAGTTGCCGCGCCAGTTCAGCCGGAAGTTCAGGGCCGCGTTGAAAACGGTTGGAGCATTGAAATCGAGCCATCGGGCGTCACTGCCGCGACTGCGCGGCAGGCCGTCGTCCCCGCCGCCCGCGAGATCTTGGCAAGAGGTGCAGGCGAGCTTCCCGCTTTCCGAAAGCCGGGGATCGCCGAAGAGCTTCGCGCCAAGGCTCACCTTCGCAGCGTCGAGGTCTTGGGGAGCCGAGATTGCGGCGATCGGCTCGGGGCCCGCCCGCCCCACATCGCCGTGGAGAGCCAGAGACCACAGCAGTGCAAGGCAGGCCACGGCCGCCCCGACAGCGGCACGCAACAGCCTGCCGCGCGCCACTGGACTTGCGCGGCAGGCAGCTACAAATGGGTTCGTCGGACGGAGTGTCATCCCGCCGCTCCTCTGCAGGGGAACGAAGCTCGGTGGGCGAACGTTCCGACTATGACGGCGTATGCCGTCCGTCTGCGGAAACCCGAGCGCTCGTTTGATGCTGGAGAAGCACATACTTGTCGTCGATGACGATGCCGCGATGCGCGAGATCGTCAGTGCGTTCCTGACCGAGCGGGACTTCCGGGTCAGCTCCGCCGCCGATGGAAAGGAGATGGCTCGGGTCCTTGCGAGGGATCGCGTGGACATGATCATCCTCGACGTCCAGCTGGGGCAAGACGACGGATTCGCGCTCCTGCGCTCGCTGCCGGCGGAGACGCGCGCCCCGGTCATCGTCGTGACGGGTCATGCCCGGGAGGAGGCCGATGCCGTCGTCGGGCTCGAGCTCGGCGCCGACGACTACATGATAAAGCCAGTCGGCCTCAGCGAGTTGCTGGCAAGGATTTGCGCGGTTCTCCGCCGGGATGAGCTAGCGGCGCAGCGAATGCGCCAAGCCGAGAAGCGGGGACGTTACCGGTTTGCCGGGTGGGAGCTCGACATGCAGAGACGCAGCCTCACTTCCCCCGACGGTGAGGGGATCACGCTCACCGCCGGCGAGTTCAACCTGCTCGCCGCCTTCGTCAAGGCACCGCGCCAAGTGCTGAGCCGGGAGCAGCTTCTCGCGGCGACGCGAGTGCATGACGACGAGGTCTTCGACCGCAGCATCGATGTCCAAATCCTGCGCCTACGCCGAAAGCTTGAAACGAAACCCAGCGAGCCGCGCCTTATCCGGACGGAACGAGGCGTCGGCTATCGCCTTGCGGCTCCGGTCGAAATTCTTTGAGTTGCGCCTTGCCAGCCTACCGTTCGGTGTCGGCCTTGGGCCGCGGACTGCGAAATGCTCGGGATCGCGGCCAGGCAAGCGTGCGATCGGCGCGACTCCCCGGTGGGCCTGCTGAAGCCCGGCGAGGACGTGGTCTGGCGCAGGTGCAAGAGGCCGCCTTGCCCGAGGACCAGCAGGACATGGTCGATGCGATCTCATGGCGGACGTCACCGGCTGCGCCGACAACCCCTGCAACATGGGCTGGCCCGCGAACGATATCCGGGTCGTGGCCGACGACGCCTTCCTCGCCGAGAACCCGGCGCTCGCGAAGCTCTTCGAGGTCATGAGCATCCCGCTCGAGGACATCTTCGCCCAGAACGCGAAAATGTACGAGGGCGAGAGCCGGCCCGACGATCTCGAGCGCCATGCCGACGAATGGCTAACCGCCAACGCGGAGCCGGTCGACGGCTGGCTGAGCGTGGCCACCGCCGCCGCGGCGAACTTCCGGCACCGTCGCTGGCGACGTTCCTTGGAGGCTGATGCCGCGACTGCGGACAGAACTGCGCGTTTCCGGTAGCCTCGGCCGATCGGGAGCAGGGGGAAGCGATGATCCGAGGACTCATGGGTGCAGCGGTTGTCGCGGCAAATACTGCGAGCGCGGCGATGGGCGCGGACGCACGCGGGCTCAAGCCGATCGAACTCGAGCGCACTTCAGGCCAGCATCGAGGGGTTGGCCGAGGATCTCATGCTGCCTGGCGCCTTGGTCTTGCTCTCGACGCCGCAGGGCGACGTCATCTTCGGCTATGGAACGACCGAGCTTGGCGCCG
The DNA here is from genome assembly GCA_963763295.1 of uncultured Alphaproteobacteria bacterium. Lineage (GTDB taxonomy): Bacteria > Pseudomonadota > Alphaproteobacteria > Rhodobacterales > Rhodobacteraceae > Amaricoccus. The sequence goes on along the minus strand of CAVXOH010000007.1, from coordinate 538,765 downwards.
CGAGCGCCCCGCGCGCCGACACCCGCTTCCGCGCCGCGTCGAACACCAAGACGATGACCGCGGCCGCGATCGTGCAGATGGTGCAGGAAGGAAAACTGGGCTTCGACGATCCGATCTCGAAGTATGTCGGAGGCGTCCCCGACGGGGACAACATCACGATCAGCCAGCTCCTCAAGATGCGGTCGGGCCTCTTCAATTTCACGAATGCGCCGGAGCTCGCGGCGAGCCTCGACGACGATCCGGACAAGGTCTGGACCGCGGACCTGGTCCTGGGCATGGCGTTCAGGCGGCCGCCGGAATTCGCGCCGGGCGCCGAGTACGCGTATAACAACACCAACTACTATCTGCTCGGCCTCGTCGCCGAGAAGATCGACGGCAAGCCGCTCCCGGCGGTGTTCCAGGACCGCCTCTTCGGGCCGCTCGGCATGAAGGACACGGTGCTGCCGGCAGCTGCTTCGAACACCATCCCCGAGCCCTACGCGCACGGCTACCTTTATGGCAGCACGTCCTACGCACTGGCTGATGCACCCTATCCGGAGGATCTCCGTGGCCGCGGCGAGGGCGGGGACGCTCGAGCCGAACGACGACACGTGGCAGAACCCGTCGGCCTACTTCGCCGCCGGCGGAGTCATCTCGACCGCCGACGACCTCGCCACGTGGATGCGGGCGCTGGTCGGCGGCAAGGTCTTCGATGCCGAATTCCAGAAACGGTGGCTCGCGAGCCCCGAGGCGCCCGAACCGGGCGAGGACTCGATGCAGAAATACGGCTACGGCATCCTCACGCTCAGCTTCGGGCCGAACGTGATCTACTACCATGAGGGCGAGATGCCCGGTTATCAGTCGTTCATGGGCTACGATCCGGGCAACGATGTCACGCTGGTTATTTGGACGAACCTGACCCTCGCGCTCGACTCCATGCCGACCGCGAACACCTTGATGGTGAAGGTGCTGGACGAAATCTATGCGGTGTCGCCGTTGCAGCAGGCGAACTGACGCGGCGCCGATTTCCTCCGCGTCGACAGCCACATGGCGGGATTCGCTCTTGCACAGATCATGCACAACGTATGCACAACGCATATGCTAAGGAAAAGAGTCGGGAATTGCGCAAGCGAGGGAAGCATCATGCCGGTGGTCGCCATTCGCGGCATCCGCTAAAGTCCCGGCCGCTGCGAGGCGCTCGCGGCGGACAGGCGTTGCTCCTTGCCGGGGCGGCCCCTGGCCTTCATCGGCCACAGATCAGGCCCCGTCGCAAGAATGCTCGCCGGACTCCCCCGCTTTCCGCTCGCTCCGAGCCTCCGCGGCTATCGGGCGGCCTGGCTGCGCAACGACTTCCCGGCGGGCCTCGCCATCGCCGCGGTCGGCCTGCCGAGCGCCATCGCCTATCCGGCGATCGCCGGCCTGCCGCCCGAGACCGGCCTCTACGCCAGCATCGCGCCGCTGGTCGCCTACGCGGTCTTCGGCCCGTCGCGCCAGCTGATCGTCGGGCCGGATGCGGCGACGATGACGGTGCTCGCCGGCGCCCTGACGGCGGTGCTCGCCGCCACGCCCGGCGAGACCGACCGCGTCGGGGTGGCCGCCGTGCTGGCGCTCGTCGTCGGCGCGCTCTACCTGCTCGCAAGGCTGTTGCGGCTCGGGGTGCTCGCCACCTTCCTGTCCCGGCCGATCCTCATCGGCTTCTTTGCCGGCGTCTCGCTCTCGATCCTGATCGGGCAGATCGGCCGGGTGACCGGGGTCAGGATCGAGGCGGAGGGCCTGGTCGCCCCGCTGGTCGAGCTCGCGCAGAACGCGGCATCGATCCACCTGCCGACCTTGCTGCTCGCCCTGGCGATGTTCGTCCTGCTGCAGCTGGTGCGCGTGGCGCGCTTCCCGGTGCCGGGCTCCGTCGTCGTGGTCGTGGTTTCGGTGCTGTTGTCGGCCCTGTTCGATTTCGCGGGCCGCGGCATCGCCGTGGTCGGCGACATCCCCGCCGGCCTGCCGGCACTGACGCTGCCCCGCCTCGCGGGCCTGCCGGTGGACAGCATCCTGCTCGGGGCCGCCGCGATCTTTCTGGTAAGCTTCGGCGCCGGCATCGTCACCGCCAGGAGCTTCGGCGCCCGGACCGGCCAGGCGGTCGACCCGAACCGCGAGCTGACCGGCTTCGGCGCTGCCAACCTCGCCGCCGGGCTCTTCGGCGCCTTCCCGGTCACCGCCTCGGATTCGCGTACCGCGGTCAACCTGACCGTGGGCGGCTGCTCGCAGGTCGCGGGTCTTGTTGCCGCCGCCGCCCTGGTGGCGACCCTGCTCTTCCTCGGCCCGGCGCTCCGCGTCCTGCCGATCCCCGCGCTCGGCGCCATCCTGGCCGCGACGGCGCTGAGCCTCATCGACCTGGCCACGCTGTGGCGCATCTGGCGCGTCAGCCCGATGGAGTTCGTCTTCGCGCTGATCGCCATGTGGGGTCCGATCAGCCTTGGCGTGCTGAACGGCGTGGTGATCGCCATCGGCGCGACCCTCGCCTACCTCTTGCGCGAGATGATGTTCCCGCATGATGCCATGCTCGGCCGGATCCCTGGCCGCGACGGCTTTTACAAGCTGCACCGCACGCCGGATGCCCGCCCGGTGCCGGGGCTCGCGCTCTGCCTGATCCAGGGCAGCCTGCTCTTCTTCAACGCCGACCACGTCCGCGCCCGCCTGAGCGCCATCGCCGACGAGTTGCCGCCGGACACCCGGTGGTTCGTCCTCGACGCCAGCGCCATCGTGCAGGTCGACAGCACCGGCGCCGCGATGCTGCAAGAGGTCGCCACCGACTTCGCCGGCCGCGGCATCAGCCTCGGTATCACCGAGCTGCACGCCGATCCGAAGGCCCTGCTCGAACGCGCCGGGTTTGTCGAGGAGATCGGGCCCGCGATGATCTTCGAGGACCTCGAGGATGCGCTGCGTGCCTTCGGAGGCGACGGGCGCTCTGATGCCAAAAACGAACACTTGGACCATACTTAGGGAGAGAACGATGAACAAGAAGGCGGACAAGGCGACCGGGAGCAAGGCTCAGGAGACCGCGAAGAAAACGGACAAGCCGACCAAAGGCAAGCCCGCCGAGGCCAAGGGAAAGCCGGCCGAGCCTACGGCCAAGGAGGCCAGGAAGGCGCGCAACCGTGCCTACGAAAAAGAGATCGCCCGCCTTCAGGTCGAGATCGCGCATCTGCAGGCCTGGGTGAAGGCTTCGGGCGCCCGGATCGTCATCATCTTCGAAGGCCGCGACGCCGCCGGTAAGGGCGGGGTCATCAAGCGCCTGACCGAGCGGGTCAGCCCGCGGGTCTTCCGGGTGACGGCGCTGCCGGCGCCGACCGAGCGCGAGAAGACCCAGATGTATATCCAGCGCTACCTGGCTCACATGCCGGCTGCCGGCGAGGTGCTGATCTTCGACCGAAGCTGGTACAACCGCCCCGGAGTCGAGCGCGTCATGGGCTACTGCACCGAGGAACAGGCGCGCCGCTTCCTCGAAGTTGCGCCGCGCTTCGAGGCGGCGTTCGTCGAGAGCGGCGTGCAGATCCTGAAATACTTTCTCGACGTCAGCGAGGAGGAGCAGGAGCGCCGCTTCCGCCAACGCATCGACGATCCGCTACGCCAGTGGAAGCTCAGCCCGATGGACGTCGAATCCTACCGGCGCTGGTGGGACTACACCCGCGCCTACGACGAGATGATCCGGGCCACCGACAGCCGGCACGCGCCTTGGTGGATCGTGCCCTCGAACGACAAGAAGCGGGCACGGATCAACTGCATCAGCCACATCCTGGCGTCGATCCCCTACGAGCGCGTCAAGTTCGACGAACCGAAGCTCGGCAAGCGTCAGAAGCGTCCCGACGATTACGAGGCGGACCCGGCCCCTCGCAACGTCGTGCCCGACGTCCAGTGAACGTGGCCGGGACTTCCTGACGCCCATGCGGTCCGGCAAGGTAGCCGGACCGCGTGTGTCGCTCACGCCTTTATCGGGGGCGCCCAGTTCAGGAAGAATCCGACGTCGCCGGGAATCCCGCCGGGAAAGTTGATGATCATCGCCTTGAGCTTGTAGCCCTCGGGTTGGATGCGCTCCTTGAAGGCATCGTACATCTCCTTCGCCTTGCCCTGCAGCGTTTCAGGCCAATTCGGGTCGGCATTGTTGATCGCACGCCCGCCATCGGTGCAGAGGTCCGAAGGGAAGCTGTAGACGAGCGCCTCCATCTGACCTTTCTCCACCGCGTTCTTCACCAGCCTTCGAATCATCGTCCGCTCATTGTCGCTGATGTGGTGCTTGAGAAAGTCGTCGGTGAAGGCGGCCAGCTCCTTTTGCGCAGCTGCCCGGGCCTTCTCCTGCTGCTCCATTTCCTTCATCTGTTCTTCCAGCAGCCGCATGCGCAGCTGTTCGGCGTTCGGGATCGATGCTTGTTCGGCCATGCTGATTCCTCCAACTCGTGCGACCGGTGTGCACACCCGATCATGGCGCCACATTACGCCATGGTGCCGCGGCGCGTCGATGGTCACCACGCGCAGCGAGCCCGGCGGCACGGCGTGCGCCCGCCGCCGGTGATGGCTCCGCCACCGTGGGGCGGTGGCGGAGCCTCATCGGGTCCTACTCGGCCTGCGCCGGCTGCAGGCGGGCCACGATGAACTTGAAGTTCGACCACCACCACCACGGGCCTTCGTAGGCGTTGTCGGCACTCGGGTAGTTGCTCCAGTAGGTCTCGTTCACGGGTACGAACTTCGAGGTGCCGAACATCTCGATCACCGGCAGGCCGGTCGCGATCTCCTTCAGGATCTCGGTGCCGAGCGGCACGATCTCCGGGTCGTCGGACGGGATGGCGCGCAGGTCGTCGATCAGCGCGCTCAGCCTGTCGTTCGCGTAGCGGGCCTGGTTGCTCGATGTCGGCGTGCCGTTCGGCCGGACGTAGTCCTTGTGCCAGCCCTCCATGCGCACGAACGGATCCGGGACGATGCCGCAGGACGAGCCCCAGTAGGAGCCGACCTCGTAGGCGCCGGTGTTCTCGGCCGTGAAGAACGCGCCGGCCTGCATCTGCTGCACGTTGGTCGGGATCCCGAACTGGGTCCACTCGTTGGCGACGGCGAAGGCGAGGCGCTGCGACTCCACCTCGAAGTCGGCCGGCGCGAAGATCGTGATGGTGAAGGGCGTACCGTCCGGCTTGTTCCAGCCGTTGCCGGAGTGGGTGAAGCCGGCCGCGGTCAGGAGCTTCGCCGCCTGCTCCGGATCATGCTTCCACCAGCCGACGCCGAGCAGGTCGCGCACCGCCGCCGGATCCTCGGGGATGCCCTCGACGCCCTCGGAGCGCAGCTGCTCGGCCATGCGGACGGCGAAGTCGGGGTCGAAGGGCTTGTAGCCGTCCTCGAGCGTGAGGCCGGCCAGCCATTCCGCCATCGGCTTGTGGTAGGTCTCCATCAGCACCGACGTCGGCGGGATGCCGAGCGGCGACGCGCGCAGCATGCCCGAGAAGGTGGCGATGCTCGCCCGCTGCAGGTCGATCGCCAGCGCCAGCGCCCAGCGGGTGCGCGCGTCGTCGTAGGGTGCGATGCTGGTGTTGAAGTGGATGCCGCGCTCGCAGGGATCGTCGAGGTTGGCGTAGGGGAACTCGGTGAACCAGGCGCGGACCTTGTCGTTCTGCTTGCGCAGGATGTCGAGGCTCTCGGGCGAGATGTCGGTCAGGATGTCCATGTCGTCGGCTGCCATCGCCAGCACCCGGCGCTCCTCGGTGCCGTAGGAGCGGAACAGCACGTAGTCGGGCTGCGGCTCGCCGATCATCTGGCCGACGTCGGAGTTCTGCCAGTCCTCGCGCTTCTCCCAGAGGAACCAGGTGCCGTTCGGGTCGGCGTCCTTGAACTTGTAGGCGCTGATCGTGACCGGCGGGAAGTTGGCGAAGGTCGCCGGGTCCTGCTGCTCCCAGATGTGCTTGGGCACGACATGGAACGGATTGCCGTAGATCACCGAGCCGAGCACGATCGAGAGGCGCGGCGTCGGCCGGGTCGTGGTGATCTCGACCGTGTGGTCGTCGACCTTGGTGACCGAGGCGATGTTGTTGGTGAAGGCGGCGCTGTAGGCGAAGTCCTGGGTGTCGCGGATCATCTCCGCCGTGAAGACGACGTCGTCGGCGGTAAAGGGCTGGCCGTCGGACCAGGTCAGGCCCTCGCGCAGCTTGACCCGGAACCTGGTGTAGGTGTCGTCGAGCGCCTCGGGCATCGCCGCGGCGAGGTCGGGGATCTGCTCGCCGTTGGCGGTGTCGATGTCGTAGAGCAGCGCCGACGCGATCTGGTGGAAGCCGTGGTTGATGGTCACGCCCTGCTGGTACATGTTCATGTTCGTCGGGTTGCCGACCCGGGCGTTCAGCATGTCGACGATCAGGGTGTCGCTCCGCGGCGTGTCGACGTCGGTCATCTCCTGCGCCCGGGCCGGGGCCACGAGGCCGGTGGTGCCGAGCAGCACGGCGAGGCCCATCGCCAGCGCGGGCAGCAGCCGGGGCCTCGGGGTTGCGTTGTCAGTCACGTGATCCTCCTTTTGCTTGTTGGCGTTCATGCCAGTGCGTTGCCGCACTCTTCTTGTCGGTCGCAGGCGGAACGGCGCGGTCGAGCGCCTCCATCTCGCTCCAGCGCACGCCGATGGTCGGGATCGCCGCCATCAGCTCGCGCGTGTAGGGGTCGGTCGGATGGTCGAGGATCGCAGCCGGCTTGCCCTGCTCGACGATGCGCCCCGACTTCATGATCGAGACATGGTCGGACAGATAGTAGGCGGTCGATAGGTCGTGGGTGATGTAGATGAAGGAGACCCCCTTCGCCTCGACGATCTGGCGAAAGAGGTTGACGATGTTCATCCGCATCGAGGCGTCGACCATGCTGACCGGCTCGTCGGCGACGATGAGCTTGGGGTTCGGGATCAGCGCGCGGGCGACGCTGATGCGCTGTAGCTCGCCGCCGGAGAACTGGCGCACGAACTTGCCGCGCACCCGGTCGAGGCCGAGGCCGACCGAGCGCAGCGCCTCGTCGGCGGCCTCGCCGGCTTCGGCGTCGGTGCTGGCGACCTTGAGGTTGAGCGCGGTGCGGCGCAGGTAGGTCTCGACCGGCAGGTAGGCGCTGAACGCCTCGAAGGGGTTCTGGAAGATCGGCTGCACCAAGCGGCGGAACTCGAGCGAGCCGATGGCCTGCGGCCCGGTCAGCGGCCGCGACAGCAGCTGGATCTCGCCGGAGCTCGGCTCGACCAGGCGCAGGATCATCCGGGCAAGGGTGGTCTTGCCGCTGCCCGAACTCGCCGACGATCGAATAGACCTGCGGCCGGTCGTCGATGGTGAAGGAGACGTCGTCGACCGCCGTCAGCCGCGCCCGGCTGAAGACCCCGCCGCGGCGGAAGACCCGGCTGACGTTGCGGACATCGAGGATTGCCGCCGCGCTCATCGGAAGTGGCACGCGACGGGACGGTCGGCCGAGCGCATCTCGAGCGCCGGAGAGACGCGGCGGCAGATCTCCTGCGCCTCCGGGCAGCGGGCGGCGAAGCGGCAGCCCGAGGGCGGGTCGGCAAGGCTCGGGGGCCGGCCCTCGAGGCCGCTGCGCTGGCGCTTCTCGCCGATGCGCGGCAGGGCGGCGACCAGCGCCTGGGTGTAGGGGTGCGACGGCGCCGCGAAGATCCGCGCGGTCGATCCGAACTCGACGATCTTGCCGGCGTAGGCGATCGCGAGGCGGTCGGTGACCTGGAAGTGCACGCCGAGATCGTGGGAGACCAAGACCAGCGTGTTGCGCAGCCGCCGCTGGATCTCGACCATCATCAGCAGGATGCGCTTCTGCACCACGACGTCGAGCGCCGTCGTCGGCTCGTCGGCGAGGATCAGCCGGGGGTTCACGAAGGCCGCGACCGCCACCAGCACTCGCTGGCGCATGCCGCCGGAGAGCTGGTGCGGGTAGGCGTCGAGCACGCCGGCGTCGAGCCCGAGGCCGGAGAGGAAGCTGGCGATCCGGGCGTGCAGCGCCCTGCGGCCACCGCCCTTCTCGCGCGCGGGGAGCCCGTCGACGATCTGCTTCTCGATCGTCATGAGCGGGTTGAGCACGCTCATCGAGCCCTGCGGCACGTAGGAGACCACGTCCCACCAGAGCTCGTGCAGCTTCTCGCCGTCGCGCTCGACGGTCCGGCCGGTGGCAGGGTCGGTGAAGCGCGCCCGGATCTGCCCGCCCCGCTTGCGCAGGCCGTGGGTGAAGTCGCCATAGAGCGCCCGCATCAGGGTCGACTTGCCGCAGCCCGACTCGCCGGCGATGCCGACGATCTCGTCGTCCTCGATCTTCAGGCTGACGCCGTCGACCGCCGCGACGAAGGCGCGGTCCGGCCCGTAGCCGACAACGGCGTCGCGAAGCTCGATCATAGCCCGAGCCTCCGGCTCGCCGAGCGCATCGAGAGGCCGGAGGCCATGAGGAAGAGGCCGATGAACATCAGGACGATCGCCAGGACCGGGGCGCCGATCCACACGTAGCGTTCAGCCAGCAGCGCCTGGTATTGGATCGCCCAGTAGATCATCGTGCCGAGCGTCGCCTGCTGGGCGCTCGAGAGGCCGATGACGGCGAGCGCGGACTCGGTGGCGATGACCACGAGGATGGTGTTGATGAAGTTCGCCATCGACCAGCCGGCGATGTAGGGGAAGATGTGCCGGATCAGGATGCGGACCGGCGCCTCGCCGCTGAACCAGGCGACGTTGACGAACTCCCGCTCGCGCATGGTCAGCGCCACGGCGCGGACCTGCCGTCCCGGGTAGGGCCAGTTGAAGACCAGCAGCGCGACGCCGATGACCGGCAGCGAAAGCTGCCCGCCGAAGAGCGCCGCCATCAGGATCAGGATCGGCAGCGTCGGGATGCAGAGCAGCGCGTCCATGAAGAAGGAGATCACCCGGTCGAGCCAGCCGCCGGTGTAGCCGGCGGCGAGGCCGAGGAAGACCCCGATCACCGTCGCGAGGAAGCCGACCGAGACCCCGAGGATCAGCGAGTTCCTGAGCGCCAGCGCCAGCAGCCAGAAGATGTCCTGCCCGAGGCTGGTGGTGCCGAGGACGTGGGCCCAGCTCGGCGGCTGGTTGCGCGGCGCGGTGTACCAGGCCAGCGGGTCGCCCGGCGACAGCCACGGGACGATGCCGCCGAGCACAAGGAAGAGCACCACCAGCAGCAGCCCGAGGTAGAGGCGGAAGGGCGCGTTCTCGAACCACTGCATCAGCGGTGCCGGATGCGCGGGTCGAGGAGCGGATAGATCAGGTCGATCACCATCGTCGCCGTCGCGACCGCGATGACCGACAGGCTGATCGTGCCCATCAGGAGGTTGAAGTCGCCCTGCAGCACCGCCTGGTAGATCAAGAGGCCGAGGCCCGGATAGTCGAACAGGATCTCGGTGATCAGCGAGCCGTTGAACATCAGCCCGATCTGCAGCGCCAGGAAGGTGATCTGCGGCAGGATCGCGTTCGGCAGGACGTAGCGGGTCAGGATGCGGGCGTCGCTCAGGCCCTTGAGCTGGGCGTAGCGGATGAACTCCTCCTCCTTCAGCGCCGTCGTCTGCGCCTTCACGCTGATCACCCACCAGCCGAAGACGACGATGACGATCGAGGCGCTCGGCAGGAACGAGTTCCAGACGATGCTCCTGACCAGATCCCAGCTCCACGGCGCCCCGCGTATGGTCGTCGTCAGCGGGAAGATCGCCCAGACGTAGGAGAAGAGGATGCTCAGCACGAGCGCGAGGATGTAATAGGGGATCGGGTAGAGGGTGATCGCGATCCCCTCCATGATCCGCGCGGCCGGCTTCTCCGGCTTCCAGCCCGAGATGAGGCCGACGAAGTTGCCGAGCACCCAGGCGATCAGCGTCGAGATCAAGAGGAGGCCGAAGGTCCAGGGCAGCGCGGTGCGGATCAGTTCCATCACCGGGGTCGGATACATCGACAGCGACGGGCCGAAGTCGCCGGCGAAGACGATGCGATGGATGAAGGCGAAATACTGGCTGGTCAGCGAGCCGCCGAGCCCGAAGGTGTCGGCGAGCGACGCCCTGAGCGCGTCGACCGCCGCCGCATCCATGTAAGCGCCCTGCGACGAGACCTTGGCCAGCATCGCCTCGATCGGGTCGACCGGCCCGAGCCGCGGCACGAAGAAGAGCACCGTCAGCGCGAACATCACCACCAGCATCCAGACCAGGATGCGCATGGCAATGAATCGCAGGAGCTGCATCGTGCCGGCCCTCAGATCACCTCGAGGTAATCACGGTCGGGCAGCTCAGGGAAGGGCGCCGTCGGCAGCGTCTGGTACCAGTAGGCGACCGAGGCGATGTCGTCCTGCAGCGGCAGGTAGCGCCGCTTGCCCTTCTCGGTGCGCCACCCGAGCGCCTGGATCGTCACCTTCAGGTCCGTGGCGAACCTGATCGGGTCGAGGATGTGCCACCGGTACATGCCGAAGCGGGTCTGGGACTGGTAGGTGCCGTCGGGCCGCAGCACCTGCGGCAGACCGGCATAGGGCGTGGTGAACTCGCGGTAGGCGCTGGTCATGTTCGGGTCGATCACGCCGCCGTCGAAGTTGTAGGCACCGCAGAAATAGTCCTCGGTCCCGGTGCCGCAGATCGTCGGGAATCGGCCGTCGCCGTCCATGAAGAACTTGATCTCGCCTTCGCCCCACCATCCGGCGTTGTTGACGCCCCAGGCCATGTAGGTGCCGACGTACTGCCCCTGCCCCGTCACCCCCTCGAGGATGGTGTAGTCCTGCTTGTAGGGCAGCGGGTTCGTCCGCCGGAACTGCGCGTGGAAGTAGGCCGCGTCCTCGGGCACCTCGGTCAGCGTGTAGTTGATCTGGTAGTAGAGGATCACCGGCTCGTCGGGATCGCGGTTCTCGAGGCTGATGCGCGCGCGCCCGCGAAACGGCATCTGCCAGTAGCAGTTGAACGCACGGCCGGGGTTGACGCAGACCGCGAGCGACGAGATCTGCGCGAAGCGGTTCCAGCCCATGGCGAAGAAGTCGCCGAGCGGGCATTCGACCGACGGCTGCTCCTGGTCGTCCCAGTGGATGCGCAGGATCAGGTTGCGCCAGCGCACGTTGGAGACGACGCACCAGATCTGCTGGATCGCACCCGGCCCGGCGACGTCGGCGAGGAGCCGGTCCTCGCCGGGCGCGATCTCGATCGAGGGCGAGATCTTCCATCCCTGCCCGAGGTCGCGGGCGCAGGAGGCGCCGGTTCCCTCGGTCGCCATGCCGCCCTTGCCGGGCTCGCCGGTGAGGTTTTCCGGCGAGATCGAGCGGGACCTGGCGTCCGAGAGCCGGTAGAGGTTGCCGAGGGAAAGGCCGAGGCCGGAAAAGGCTGCTGTCATCTCATGTCCGTTGTTGATCGGCGGCGACGCGTCGGCACCCGGCTGCAAGCCGGCGCTCACCCGTCAGGGATTGCTCGCATCTGGATCCATCATCCTCCCGATGCGGCTCTTCCGGCCGCCGCAGCGCCGCCCGATGCTCGGGACGCGCCAATTCTCCCGCGAGAGTAGCATCGGGGTGAATCGATTTGCAAATCGATTCACCCCGATGCTAACACCAAGGCATGACGACGATTTCCAAGGTCGCCGAGCGCGCGGGCGTGTCGCGAACGACGGTTTCGCACGTGCTCAACCATGCCGACCGCGTCTCCGAGACGCTGCGGGAGCGGGTGATGCAGGCGGTCGCGGAACTCGGCTACGTGCCGAACCCGCATGCACGCAGTCTGCGGACCGGCAAGACCAACATGGTTGCGCTCCTCATCCCCGACATCGCGAACCCGTTCTATCCCGACCTGGTCCTGACCGCGCAGGCCGCGCTCGAGGCCGCCGGGCTCGACACGATGATCTTCAACAGCGACGTTCCCGGCGGGCACCCGCAGGAGCACAGCCGCGAGTACCTGCGCCGCATCCGCGCCCTGCGCGTGGACGGGTTGATCGCCACCGACTTCTCCCTCCACGGCATGCACGAGGCGCTGCTGCAGGTCGACGTGCCGGCCGTCTTCATCGGCCGCCTGCCCAACCGGGCGGTGGACAACGTGCGGGCCGACGACTTCGGCGGCGGCTACCTGATGGGGCGCTACCTCGCCGGCCGCGGGCATCGCCGCGTTGCCCACGTCACCGGCCCCTCGTTCTTCGGCGAGGCGATGCAGCGCGCCGAGGGCTTCGAGCGCGGACTCGCCGAGCACGGGGCGCCTCCCGATCCGGCGTTGCGCTTCGAGGGCACATACCTCGCACCCTCCGGCCTCGCGGCGATCGACTGGCTGTTCGAGCGGCATGTGGATCGGCTTCCCTCGGCGATCTTCTTCGCCAACTACCTGATGGCGATCGGCGGCCTCGCCGGCCTGCGCGACCGCGGACTCTCCGTTCCCGGCGACATGGCGGTCGGGGTGTTCGGAAACGTGTCCGCAATGGAGTTCGCCCGGCCGCGCCTCACCCGCGTCGGCGTGTCGCCGGCCCGGCTCGCGCAGCGTGCCGCGGCGATGCTCGTGGAGCGTCTCACCGGCGCCTGTGAGGCCGGGCCGCGCTGCGAGATCCTGGAAAGCGCCCTGGTGGTTTCCGACAGCGCCTGACGCAACGCCGGGCGCGCGGCCCGACAGCAACACTGGCTAGGGCCGGGAGGGTGCCGCGTTCGCGTCGGAGCCGCCGACCAGGCGCCGGCCGCTCTCCGGGTCAAACAGGTGCACGAAGGCCGGGTCGGCTTGGACGGTGAGGCGTTCTCCGGGACGCGGCGGGGCGCTGCCGGGGAGGCGCACGAGGAAGGCGGCGGCGTCGCCGGGGAGGTGGCCGTGGCCGTAGGCGTCGGCGCCGAGCAGCTCGGCGGCGTCGACCTCGACCGGGATGGCGCCGGGCGCGTCCGGCGGGCAGGGGGCGAGGTGCTCGGGGCGGATGCCGAGGAGGATGGGAACGCCGTCGGGGGCGGACGCGGGCGCGACGGGAATGCCGCCCGGCAGCATCGCCCTGCCGGCCCGGACCGTGCCGGGCAGGATGTTCATCGCCGGCGAGCCGATGAAGCCCGCGACGAAGACCGTGTCGGGGTGCTCGTAGACGGCGAGCGGGGTGTCGATCTGCTCGGCGACGCCTTCGTTCATCACGATCAGCCGGTCGGCGAGCGTCATCGCCTCGACTTGGTCGTGGGTGACGTAGAGCGCCGTGGTGCCCACCTCCCGCTGCAGCGCCTTGATCTGCAGGCGCATCTGGACGCGGAGCTTGGCGTCGAGGTTCGAGAGCGGCTCGTCGAGCAGGAACGCGGCCGGGCCGCGGACCAGCGCCCGGCCCATGGCGACGCGCTGGCGCTGGCCGCCGGAGAGCTCGCGCGGCTTGCGGCGCAGATAGGGCGTGAGCTCGAGCATCGCGGCCGTGGCCCCGACGCGGGCCTCGAGGTCGGCGCCGCGGACTCCGGCGATCCTCAGGCCGTAGGCCATGTTGTCGAAGACGCTCATGTGCGGGTAGAGCGCGTAGTTCTGGAACACCATCGCGATGTCACGAGCGCGCGGCTCGAGGTCGTTCACCACGCGGCCGGCGATTTCGATGGTGCCCGAGGTGATCGCCTCAAGGCCGGCGACCATGCGCAGCAGCGTCGACTTGCCGCAGCCCGAGGGGCCGACGATGACGATGAACTCGCCGTCGGCGACGTCGATCGAGACGCCGTGGATGACCTCGTTGCCGGCGTAGCTCTTGCGGACGTCCTTGAGCGATACCGTCGCCACCTACTTCTCCGTTTCCACGAGGCCCTTCACGAACCAGCGCTGCATGAGGACGACGACGAGGATCGGCGGCAGGATCGCGAGCACGCAGGTGACCATGACGAGGTGCCAGGGGGTCTCGGCATCGGCGAAGGAGATCATCTTCCTGAGCGCGATGACGATGGTGTTCATCGAGTTCGAGTTGGTGACGAGCAGCGGCCACAGGTACTGGGTCCAGCCGTAGATGAAGAGGATGACGAAGAGCGCCGCGATGTTGGTCGCCGAGAGCGGCAGCAGGATGTCCTTGAAGAAGCGCCAGGGGCCGGCGCCGTCGACGCGGGCGGCCTCGAGCAGCTCGTTCGGGATGGTCATGAAGAACTGGCGGAAGAGCAGCGTCGCCGTGGCCGAGGCGATCAGCGGCAGGATCAGGCCGGCATAGCTGTCGATCAGGCCGAGGTCGACCATCACCTTGTAGGTCGGCAGGATTCGCACCTCGAGCGGGAGCATCAGGGTGATGAAGATCAGCCAGAAGAACGTCATCCTGAGCGGGAAGCGGAAGAAGACGATGGCGTAGGCCGAGGCGATCGAGATGATGATCTTGCCGACCGCGATCGCCAGCGCGACGATCGTGGTGTTGGCGAGCAGGCGGGTGACGCTGACGCCGCCGATCTGGTTGATGCCGCCGCCGAGCGCCTCGGCGTAGTTGGTCACGAACTCCCCGCCGGGGATGAGCGGCAGCGGCGGGCGGAGGATGGCCTGGATCGTGTGGGTGGAGGCTACGAAGACGTAGTAGATCGGGAAGGCGACGACGATCGCGCCGAGGACGAGCACGAGATGGGCGATGGTTTGGCCGGTCCTGGTGGCGCCGACCATCGAGTTCTCAGCCATAGTGCACCTTGCGCTCGACGTAGCGGAACTGGAAGGCGGTCAGCGCGATGACGATCGCCATCAGGATCACCGACTGGGCGGCCGAGGACCCGAGCTGCAGGTTGACGAAACCGTCGTTGTAGAGCTTGTAGACCAGCGTCTCGGTCGCCCTGCCCGGGCCGCCGCCGGTGACGGCGTGGATGATGCCGAAGGTGTCGAACAGGGCATAAACCGTGTTGATCACCAGCAGGAAGAAGGTCGTCGGCGCCAGAAGCGGGAACACGATGGTCCAGAAGCGACGGGCGCCGCCGGCGCCGTCGATGGCGGCGGCTTCGAGCAGCGACTTCGGGATCGCCTGCAGGCCGGCGACGAAGAACAGGAAGTTGTAGCTGATCTGCTTCCAGGCGGCGGCACCGATGACGAGCGCCATGGCCTGATCGCCGCGGAGCAGCGGGTCCCAGGCGATGCCCATCTGGCGGAGCGGCCAGGCGAGGGTGCCGAAGCTCGGGTTGAAGAGGAAGAGCCAGAGCATGCCGGCGATGGCGGCGGCGACCGCGTAGGGCCAGATCAGGAGCGTGCGGTAGAAGCCCTTGCCGCGCAGGATCTTTTCGGCCTGGACGGCGAGGAGGAGGGCGATCGCCATCGACAGGAACGCGGTCCAGAACGAGAAGACGACGGTGACCCGGGCCGAGTTCAGGTAGGCGGGGTCGGCGAGGACGCGGGTGAAGTTGGCGAGGCCGACGAAGCGGGAGGAGAGGCCGAAGGGGTCCTCGCGCCGGACGGACTGGTTGAGGGCCTGGATGGCGGGCCAGTAGAAGAAGACGAGGCTGATCGCGAGCTGCGGCGCGACGAGGAGGTAGGGGAGCAGGCGGTGCGGGAAGGTCGCGCGCATCGGTCACAAGGCCCCGGGTGAAAGCTTCGATGCCAAAGGTTTACGCGGAATTGCTCGATCTGGAACGCGTATGGAATCCATATGGAAACCGTATGGCAACTGAAACAGTCAGGATTGGATCGTTAACGCCGGGCGCGAAGCGTTCAGAAGGAGACCGTCCCGGGCGCGGCGGTGGGCAGGGGCTGCCCACCGGGTTGGCGTTGGTCCGGCCCCTGCCTCAGTTGCCGAGCGCCTGGGCGATCGACTCGTCGGCGCGCGTCACCGCGTTGTCGAGCGCCTGCTGCGCGGTCTGCTGGCCGCCGAGCATCTTCTCGAACTCCTCGTTCTGGATGTCGCGGACCTGCGGCAGGTTGACGAGGCGGACGCCGCGCGAGTTCGCGGTCGGCGCCTTGCCCATCATCTGGATGATCGGTTGCTCGCGGCCCGGATTCTCGTCGTAGAAGCCCGACGCCTTGGTCGCCTCGTAGGCGGCCATCGTCACCGGCAGGTAGCCCGAGGTCTGGTGCAGGTACTCCTGCACCTCGGTCGTCGACAGGTAGTCGAAGAAGGCGGCGACTTCGGCGTAGATCTCGGGTGACTTGTCGCCGAAGACCCAGAGGCTGGCCCCGCCGGGGATCGTGTTCTGCGGCGCGTTCGGCGCGGCGCTGTCGTATGGCAAGGGGCCGGTGCCGTAGTTCATCCCCGACTTGATCATGTCGCCGGTGGCGCCCGAGGAATCGGTGTAGATGCCGCATTCGCCGGCGGTGAAGATCTGCTTCGCCTCGGAGGTGCGGCCGCCGTACCTGAAGGTGCCGTCCCTGGCGAGGTCGGCGATGGCCTGGAAGTGGTCGACGAAGACGGGTGCGTTGATCTGGAGCTCGACGTCAGGGCCGGCGAGGCCGTTCTCGTTGGTGCCGTAGGGCACGTCGTTCCAGGCGGCGAAGTTCTCGAGGTGTATCCAGGTCAGCCAAGCCGAGGTGTAGCCGCAGGGGGCGGCGCCCGACTCCTTGATCTGCTTCGCGGCGGCCCAGACCTCGTCCCAGGTCTTCGGCGGGTTCGACGCGTCGAGGCCAGCCTTCCCGAAGATGTCCTTGTTGAAGTAGAGGATCGGCGAGGAGGAGTTGTAGGGGAAGGAGAGCATCGTGCCGTCCGGCGTCGAATAGTAGGCGACGATGCCGGGCAGGTACTGGCTGGGGTCGAATTCGGACCCGCTCTCGCTCATGACCTCGGCGGCCGGCTTGATCGCGCCCTGCGCCGCCATCATGACGCCGGTGCCGACGTCGAAGACCTGCATGATGTCCGGGGCCTGGCCGGCGCGGAACGCGGCGATGCCGGCGTTCAGCGTCTCGGGGTAGCTGCCCTTGAAGACGGTGACCACCTTGTAGTCGGACTGGCTGGCGTTGAAGTCCGAGGCGATCTTGTCGATGACCTCGTTGTTTGCCCCGGCCATCGCGTGCCAGAGGCTGATCTCGGTCTGGGCGAGCGCGGGCATGCCCAGGCCGGCGACGGTCGCGGCGAGGATGAAAGTGGTCTTCAGCTTCATGGCGATCTCCCCAATGTCGGCGCACGCGCCGCTCTCCTGGCAGGCTTCTGTGACAGCCGTATGCGGGTGCCATCGTTAGCGACATGCTCGGGGTGGGCAAGCCCCGTCGCCGGAGAAATCTTGCAACCGCCGCCGACGGGCATAGGGTGCGGGCGGCAGCGACGGCGGGGTGAGGGCGTGAAGAAGATCGGGTTCCTGTCGTTCGGCCACTGGTCGCCGGCGCACGGGTCGGGCACGCGCTCGGCCAGCGACGCCCTCCTCCAGTCGATCGAGCTCGCGGTCGCGGCCGAGGAGCTCGGCGCCGACGGCGCCTATGTCCGGGTCCATCATTTCGCCCAGCAGCTCGCCTCGCCGTTCCCGCTGCTCGCCGCCATCGGCGCGCGCACCGCGCGCATCGAGATCGGCACGGCCGTCATCGACATGCGCTACGAGAACCCGTTTTACATGGCAGAGGACGCCGGGGCGGCCGATCTCATCGCCGGCGGCCGGCTGCAGCTCGGCATCAGCCGCGGCTCGCCCGAGCAGGTCATCGACGGCTTCCGCCACTTCGGCTATGCGCCGGCCGAGGGCGAGACCGACGCCGACATGGCCCGCCGCCACGCCGAGCTCTTCCTCACTCTGCTCGGCGGCGAGGGCTTCGCCCAGCCGAACCCGCGGCCGATGTTCCCCAATCCGCCCGGCCTGCTCCGCCTCGAGCCGCATTCCGAGGGGCTGCGCGAGCGCATCTGGTGGGGCGCCGCCACCGACGCCACCGCCGTCTGGGCGGCGGAGCGGGGGATGAACCTGCAGAGCTCCACGCTGAAGTTCGACGAGACCGGCGAGCCCTTCCACATCCAGCAGGCGAAGCAGATCCGCGCCTACCGGGCAGCCTGGAAGGCCGCCGGCCATGCCCGCGAGCCCCGGGTCTCGGTCAGCCGCAGCATCTTCGCCCTCGTCAACGACCAGGACCGCGCCTATTTCGGCCGCTCCGGCGAGCGCGCGGACACGATCGGCTATCTCGACGAGAGCACGCGCGCGATCTTCGGCCGCTCCTATGCCGCCGAGCCCGACGAGCTCGTGCGCGCCCTCGCCGAGGACGAGCCGATCGCCGAGGCCGACACGCTGCTGCTGACCGTCCCGAACCAGCTCGGGGTCGACTACAACGCCCATGTGCTGGAGGCCATCCTGACCCAGGTCGCCCCGGCCCTCGGCTGGCGCTGAGCCGACCGGGCGATCGGCCGGCTCAGCCGGGATCCGGTGGAATTGATCGGGCGAGGAGCGGGAACGGCGGCGCAAGATGCGCTCGAACCGGCAAAAGCGAGGCACTGCCTCGCGCCGGTTCGTCGGCCGGAGCGCGCGAGCGCGGAGGCCGAGGGGGGTGCTGCCAAGACCGTCGGCCGGTAATCCGCGCGCGCCTGCCTGGCGGGCGCGGAATCGCGCCTGCCAAGAGGCAGGCAGGCGCGCGCGGATTTGTCGACGGACAAATCCGCGAAGTGAATGCGGCAACGTCGCGCTCGCCGCCGGAGTCGGAGGATTTAACGGATTCAGATTTTGCCGGGCGCGCCGGGATGGACCCAGCCGAGCAGCCGCCCGGCCTTGGCCGAGGTCATGAAGCTCGACCGGCCCGGAAGGTCGCCTCGGATCGGCACATCGGGGAAGTGCCGGGCGGCGAGCTCGCGGCTCGGCGTGTCCGAGGCCGTGTCGGGCGCGACGATGTAGAAGACCTCGTGCCCGTCGAGGCGGGCCTCGACGCCGCGAAGGCAGGCGTCGGCGGCGGCGTCGCGACGGGTGTAGCCCCAGAGATGCCGGTCCACCCGCCAGCCCGGCTCCGCGTACCGCGCCATGGCGGTCGCCCGGTCGGGCAGCACCCAATGGAAGCGCAACGAGGCGATGCTGAGGCCCGCGTAGCGCCGGGCGAGCGCGTCGGCCTGCTGCTCGCAGACCCATTTCGACAGGCTGTAGGCGTCCTCGGCGTGATTCGGGTGGGCCTCGTCGATCGGGAAGTAGTCGTAGCGGGGCGCCCGGCTGTAGGCCTGACCGATGGCATTCACGCTCGATGCCTGACAGATGCGCAGGACACCGCTTTCCACGGCGGCGCGCATGGCGTTGTAGCTGCCCACCACGTTGTTGTTGTGAACGACGTGGTCGGGGTGGTTCCCCGGGTGCGGGATCGCCGCCAGGTGGATCAGGGCGTCGCAGCCGGCGAAGGCCGCGACGAGGGCGTCGTAGTCGGTCGCCTCCGCCTGGATGTACCTCAGGCGCGGGTGTTCCCCGGGCCGGGGCGGCGGGGTCCGATCGACGCTGACCACGAAGTGACCCCTGGCCAGCGCGGCGTCGGCGACGGCGCTGCCGACGCCGCCGCTCCCGCCGGTCAGCGCGATCCTCATCGGGCGCGGCTCCTGGTGTGCCACGGCCGGCCGGCTCGGGAGGCGGGACGGGCCGGGATCACCCCGCCCGGTGCGCCGCCACGATGCCGCCGGTCAGCCGTCTTTCTTCGGCGCCGCTCGACGCGGCTTCGCGGGGGCCGGGCTGGCGGACTTGGTCGCGGACGCGGTGGTTTTCCCGGGCGATCTGGCGGTCTTGGCGGGCGCGGCGGCGCTCGCCGCTTCGGCGGCCGCGGCGGGCTTCTTCGTGCGCTTGGGCGCCGCGGGCTTGGCCTCGGCCGTCCTGGCCTTGGCCCGTTTCGGCTTGGCTCCCGGCTTCGCCGCGGCCGCGTCCTCGGCGGCGATCTCTTCCTCGGCCGTGCGCCAGTGGTCGTGCTCCCGCCCGTCCGGCCTTCCTTCGCGCTCCCAGATGGCCCGGGCGCGCTGGCGGATCCGCTCCTGCAGATCGCCTGCCTTCTCGATCAACGCGTGCGCTCCGTCGCGCAGACGCTCCGTCAAGTTCGACATCGACGCTTTCCTCCCTGCGTGAACGCGTTCCGCGCTCGATGCCGGGCATGATGTGCGGACTTCGCCGGAAGGGCAAGACGAATGCTGGCGCGTCGTGCTCGCTCCGCGATTTTCCATGCGCCCTTCCGGTCCACTCCGCCTCAGGGCCCGAGGCGACTGTTCTTGTAGATGCGGCCGTCCTTCATGATCACGTCGAGGTTGCCCGGATCGGCGAGGAGGTCGATGTCGGCGGTCGGGTCGCCGTCGACCAGCAGGAGGTCGGCGAGCGCGCCCTCCTCGACGACGCCGAGGCGGCCCGGATAGGGGTTGCGCAACCCCGTCAGCGCGAGCAGCTCGGCGTTGTCGCGGGTCGCCATCTTCAGCGCCTCGGCGGGGGTGTACCAGCGCACCATCCGGGCGAGCCAGGCGCCCTGGCGGGTGGCGAGCGCCTGCGAGAAGAGAATGTCGGTGCCGAACGCGGTCCGGATCCCGTACTTCTTCGCCAGGGCGTAGACCGACTCGGTGCCGGCGGTCACCGCCTGCTTCTGCGCCGCCTGGTCCGAGCCCGGCGGAAACTGCACCGCGTCCTCGTCGTCGACGAAGGGCTGGGTGCTCAGCCAGATGTCCTGCTCGGCCATGAGCCGGGCGGTGGCGTCGTCCATCAGGTGCCCGTGCTCGATGACCTTCACGCCGGCGGCGATGGCGCGCCGGATCGTCTCCGACGTATAGGCGTGCGCCGCCACATAGGTGCCCCAGTTGCCGGCAGCCTCGACGGCGGCCCGAAGCTCCGCCTCCGTGAAGGTCGAGACGTCGAGCGGGCTGTGCGGCGAGGCGACGCCGCCGCCCGCCGTCAGCTTGATCTGCGAGGCGCCCTGCATGAGCTGCTCGCGCGCGCGCACGCGCACCTCGTCGGGGCTGTCGGCGACCATGCTGCCGCCGAGCTCCTCCATGCGCGACGAGGGCGCGCCGAGCGTGCGCGGCAGCTCGGAGAGCTGGCGGAAGTCGCCGTGGCCGCCGGTCACGGTGATCACCGCGCCCGAGGGGTAGATGCGCGGCCCGGCGACGACGCCGGCGTCGATCGCCTGCTTCAGCCCGAAGACCGGCCCGCCCATGTCGCGCACGGTGGTGAAGCCGCGCATCAGGGTGTCCGTCGCCTCGGCGCCGGCGATGAGATTGTTGAAGCCGATGTCGCCATGGATCGACTCCGCGGGCGTCGGACGCACCAGCATCGCGTGCCAATGGGCGTCGATGAGCCCGGGCATCAGCGTGCCGCCCGCGCCGTCGATCACCGTGGCGCCGGGCTCGGGCGTGATGTCATCCGGGCTGATCCGCTCGATCAGCCGGTCGCGCACGAGCACGTTGACGGGCGCGGTGAGCTCGGGCCCGCTGCCGTCGAAGACCCGGACGTCCTCGAACAGCGTCACGTCGGCGAGCGCCGGCGCGGCCGCGACCGCCAGGACTCCCGCCAGGAGAAAGCTTCGGAACATGCGGACCTCCATTCCTGCCGCGGGACCCTAGGGGAACCGGCGGCCGATGGAAACCGGGCGCCACCGCACATAGTGGCCCGAGCCCCGCGCGTGCGGTTCCGGCTACTCGGCCGCCAGCCGCTCCGACGGCAGATAGTTCAGCACCGGCGACAGCCAGCGCTCGACCTCCTCGACCGGCATCCCCTTGCGCCGGGCGTAGTCCGCGACCTGGTCGCGCTCGACCTGGGCGACGCCGAAGTAGTAGCTCTCCGGGTGCGACAGGTAGAGGCCCGAGACCGAGGACCCGGGCCACATCGCGAAGCTCTCGGTCAGCGTCACCCCGGTCGTCGCCTCGGCGTCGAGCAGCCGGAACAGCGTCGCCTTCTCGGTGTGGTCGGGCTGCGCCGGATAGCCGGGGGCCGGGCGGATGCCGAGGTAGGGCTCGGCGATCAGCTCCTCGGGCGTGAATGCCTCGTCGGGCGCGTAGCCCCAGAACTCGCGGCGGACGCGCGCGTGCATCGCCTCGGCGAAGGCCTCGGCGAAGCGGTCGGCGAGCGCCTTGACCAGGATCGACGAATAGTCGTCGTTCGCCCGCTCGAAGCGCTGCGCGATCGCCACCTCCTCGATCCCGGCGGTAACGACGAAGCCGCCGAGCCAGTCGGGCACGCCCGCCGGCGCCACGAAGTCGGCCAGCGCCACGTTCTCCTGCCCGAGCCGCTTCGCCCGCTGCTGGCGCAGCGTGAAGAAGGTCGCGAGCTCGGCTGTCCGCCCCTCGTCGGTGAAGAGGCGGATGTCGTCGCCGACCGCGTTCGCCGGCCAGAAGCCGATCGCCGCCCGCGGCCGGAACCAGCGCTCGTCGATCACCTTCGCCAGCATCGCCTGCGCGTCCTCGAAGAGCTGCCGCGCCGCGGCCCCTTGAGCCTCGTCCTCGAGGATCTTCGGGTAGCGCCCCTTGAGCTCCCAGGTCTGGAAGAACGGCGTCCAGTCGATGAAGCGGGCGAGGTCGGCGAGGTCCCAGCTCTCGAACACCCGCGTCCCGACGAAGCTCGGCCGCGGCGGCGCGTAGGCCGCCCAGTCGATCCGGTGCCCGTTCGCCCGCGCCGCCGCGAGCGGCAGCCGCTGCTTGTCCGCCTCGGCCCGGGCGTGCGCCGCGGCGAGCTTGGCGTACTCGGCCCGCACCCCCGCGACGTACGGCGCCTTCGCCTCCGGCGAGAGCAGGCTCGAAACCACGCCGACCGCCCGGCTGGCGTCGTTCACGTGGACCGTCTGCCCGCGCGCGTAGCGCGGATGGATCTTCACCGCCGTGTGCACGCGGCTCGTGGTGGCGCCGCCGATCAGCAGCGGGATCGCGAACCCGTCACGCTCCATCTCGGCGGCGACATGCGCCATCTCGTCGAGCGAGGGCGTGATCAGGCCCGAGAGCCCGATGATGTCGACCCCCTCGGCCTTCGCCGTCTCGAGGATCTTGGTCGCCGGCACCATCACCCCGAGGTCGATGATCTCGTAGTTGTTGCAGGCGAGCACGACGCCGACGATGTTCTTGCCGATGTCGTGCACGTCGCCCTTGACGGTCGCCATCAGGATCCGGCCGGCGCTCTCGCGCCCGCCGCCGCCGGTCGCGAGCTTCTCCGCCTCCATCCAAGGCAGCAGCACGGCCACCGCCTGCTTCATGACGCGGGCGGACTTCACCACCTGCGGCAGGAACATCTTCCCCGAGCCGAACAGGTCGCCGACGACGTTCATCCCCGCCATCAGCGGCCCCTCGATGACGTGCAGCGGTCGCTCGGCGGCGAGGCGCGCCTCCTCGGTGTCGGCCTCGATGAACTCGGTGATGCCGTTGACGAGCGCGTGCTCGAGCCGCTTCTCTACCGGCCACTCGCGCCAGGCAAGGTCACGCTCGCGCGCCTCGCGGGACCCTGCGCCCTTGAACCGCTCGGCGAGGTCCAGGAGCCGCTCGGTCGCGTCCGGGCGGCGGTTCAGCACCACGTCCTCGCAGGCCTCGCGCAAGCCGGGCTCGATCGAGTCGTAGACCGCGAGCTGGCCGGCGTTGACGATGCCCATGTCCATGCCGGCGTGGATCGCGTGGTAGAGGAAGACCGCGTGCATCGCCTCGCGCACCGGCTCGTTGCCGCGGAACGAGAACGACAGGTTCGAGACCCCGCCCGAGACGTGCACATGCGGCAGCGTCTCGATGATCCGCCGCGTCGCCCCGATGAAGTCGACGCCGTAGTTGCTGTGCTCCTCGATGCCGGTCGCCACCGCGAAGATGTTCGGATCGAAGACGATGTCCTCGGGCGGAAAGCCGACCTCCTCGGTCAGCAGCCGGTAGGCCCGCGTGCAGATCGCGACCTTGCGCTCCTCGGTATCGGCCTGGCCCTGCTCGTCGAAGGCCATCACCACCACGGCCGCGCCATAGGCGCGGGCGAGCCGGGCCTGGCGCAGGAACGCCTCCTCGCCCTCCTTCATCGAGATCGAGTTGACGATCGGCTTGCCCTGCACGCACTTGAGGCCGGCCTCGATCACCTCCCACTTCGAGCTGTCGATCATCACCGGCACCCGGGCGATGTCGGGCTCGGCGGCGACGAGGTTCAGGAACTCGGTCATCGCCTTGGCGCTGTCGATCAGTCCCTCGTCCATGTTGACGTCGATGACCTGCGCGCCGTTCTCGACCTGGTCGCGCGCGACCGCGAGCGCGGCGGCATAGTCGCCGGCGGTGATCAGCTTGCGGAAGCGCGCCGAGCCCGTGACGTTGGTCCGCTCGCCGACGTTGACGAAGGGGATCTCCTTGGTCAGCGTGAACGGCTCGAGCCCCGAAAGCCGCATCAGCGGCTCGAGCTCGGGGATCGCCCGCGGCGGGTGATTGGCGACCACCTCTGCGATGGCGCGGATGTGCTCGGGCGTCGTGCCGCAGCAGCCGCCGACGACGTTGAGCAGGCCCTCGCGCGCGAACTCCTCGAGCTGCGCCGCCATGAACTCCGGGCTCTCGTCGTAGCCGCCGAACGCGTTCGGCAGCCCCGCGTTCGGATAGACGCAGGTGAGCGTGTCGGCGACGTCGGAGAGCTCGCCGACATGCGCCCGCATCGCCGCCGCGCCGAGCGCGCAGTTGAGCCCGACGGTGAACGGCCGCGCGTGGCGGACCGAGTGCCAGAACGCCGTCGGCGTCTGGCCCGAAAGCGTGCGCCCCGAGAGGTCGGTGATCGTCCCCGAGATCATGATCGGCAGCCGCACGCGCTTGGCGGCGAAGACCTCCTCGCAGGCGAAGATCGCCGCCTTGGCGTTCAGCGTGTCGAAGATCGTCTCGATCAGAATCAGGTCGGCGCCGCCGTCGACGAGGCCGCCGACCTGCTCGGCATAGGCGACCTTCAGGTCGTCGAAGGTCACGGCCCGGTAGCCGGGGTTGCTGACGTCGGGCGAGATCGAGGCGGTGCGGTTGGTCGGCCCGAGCGCGCCGGCGACGAAGCGCCGCCTGCCGTCCTCCGCCTCGGCGCGGTCGCAGGCGCGGCGCACCAGCTGCGCGCCCCGGACGTTGAGCTCGTGCACCTTGTCGCCCATGCCGTAGTCGGCCTGGGCTATCCGGGTCGAGGAGAAGGTATTCGTCTCGACGATATCCGCGCCGGCGATGGCGTAGCGGTAGTGGATCTCCTCGATCGCCTCGGGCTGAGTCAGGATCAGGAGGTCGTTGTTGCCCTGCTGCGGATGGCCGTGCACAGCGCAGGCGCCGTGCCCGGTGAACTCGTCCTCACCGAGCCCGAGCCCCTGGATCTGGGTGCCCATCGCCCCGTCGAGGATCAGGATCCGCTCGCGCGCGGCGGATGCGAGCGCTTCGCGGGCGGCGGGACGGTCGGCCATGTCGGGTTCCACTGTGTCAGGCGGCCCCGGACTCGGGGGCGGCGCTAGCGATGTTCGCAGGCTATATACGCGGGATCGCCCGGACATTCAAAGCGCCCCCCGCCGCGCGCCGGTTTCGGCGATTGCGAACGCCCCTGCCCTGCCCTATACAGGCGCCCGGGCGCCCGTAGCTCAGCTGGATAGAGTGCTGCCCTCCGAAGGCAGAGGTCACAGGTTCGAATCCTGTCGGGCGCGCCAATTAAAACAAAGGGTTAGCCAGACATCTCTTGAAGCCGTCTAACAACGGTCGACATTCCGATGGCGACGTACGCGAAGCGGAGCTGCGCTCAGTGCGGCATCCAACTTCCACAGCCAGCCTCGAATGCTGCAGGTAGAGGTTCAGCCAATCGGCGGGAGCGGCCTGCCGCCTGCCCCGCGACGCGCGAAGGACTTTAGCGATGCGGTTTCTCGGTAGGGTAGTCTACGCAATCCCTTGCTCCTCCTTCTCGGCACTTTCGCCACCGCTGGCTTTTCGTCGTGGCCACCTACCGTACGCACTACAGCGACGAGGTCCGCCTCGTAGGCGGGCTATGCGAAGTCTCCAGTGTTCTACCGAATGGCGTTTGGTATCCGATTCAGCCGTCACAAGGCACGATTGAGCCCGAGCGCCTCGTCTTCGAATGGCTAGCGGAGCCCAGCGACTAGCTCTGACAAGCAAGTCCGGCACCGTGCCGCTCGCCGAACGTGACGCACGGCTCCAAGGGTAAAGGCTGGGTGCCCGAGGAGGTCTGCCAGCTACCCGCCGAAGGCCATCCGGGCGACCGCGAAGACGTCGTACCAGAACACGATGCCGGTCGCGGCGCACACGAGCCACCCCACCAGAGGCCGACCGACCGCTAGCCGCGGCGCTCGTCCTCGATCTCCTCCCGACATTCCCACCAGCCCATTCTCAAGCCCCCGTTCCCGGCGCGATCATCGCCGAGGGCGGGCTGTGGATCCAGCGCGATGGCGGCGGGTGGTGAATGCCGGGGAGAGGGGGCGCAGTAAGAGCGTGGCGAAATACTGCGCCCCTAAGACGCCCCCACCAGCGCCGACTGCCCGGATTACCAACGGGGGTCCGCCTAGCGCCTCGCCCGCCCTGCGTCGCCATCCGGCGGCAGACGTTGCCCATCGAGACGATGTAGTCCTAGGTGCAGCATCACCCAATAGAACGAGGGTGATCGGTCACTGCACGGGAACGAGGGCGCTATCTGCGGGCACGACCGCGACCGGCTTGGCCGGCACGACGACGGTGGTTGCCGGCCGCGGCTGCGTGACCACGACGGGGTCTGGCGGCGCCTCCACGGTGGTGCAGGCGCTGAGCCCAAGGATGGCGATGACGAAGGCAATGCGCATGCTGTCCTCCTCCTGTAGCTTCTCCATTAACGCACGAAAGTAACGCACGAAACGCCCTGCAGTACAGATCGTTCCATTGACCCGTAGCGCAGGTTGCCTGGGCAAAGTGTGGCGCGGGCCGGCCGTTCGACTCGAATGGCGAACATCACGACTGTAGCCCCGTGGACCCGCCGCGCACTAACGGCATGCAAGGGAGCTCCGCCCGTTTTCGCGTGACGACCCGAACCAGTGCCGGAACCTCTCAGCAGCTGATCGCATTGAGAAGCTGGCCTCGCCTTCGGTGTGACTCTAGGTGGAACTGGAGGCGGAGCGGCGGCCGGGAGCGCTATCCCCTCCCGGCCGCATTGCTCAGCGAAATCGGTGACTCGGCCGACCAACTTAACAAAAAAGGGCGCCGCCGAAACCGCGCCCTCAGTTCGCTTCCCCCGAGTCGGCCGAGGGCGCCCGAGGAACTAGATCACCACGGCGGGCGGCGCTTTAACATTTGTGCCAGGAAGGCGGCATGCTGCGAAGGAAGCGCGCTGATCATATGTGTCCCCAGGCCATGCTATCCTCCCGCCGCCGGCGCCTGCCGCAGCGCTTCGGCGACCATCTGGTGGCAGGTCTGTGCCGCCGGCGACAGGTGGCGGCCGCGCAGCGCGAGGAGCGAGTACGGCGCGACGACGATGCGCTCGCGGAGCCTCAGCGCCACGATGCCGGGCGCCGGCCCGGCGCCGGCGAGCAGCTCGGCCACCTCGCGGCTGACCGGCGCGACCGCCTCGGAGCTCGCCAGCATCGCGATCGTCACCAGGAGCGACGAGGTGTTGGTGACCCGCGCCGGCGGCCGGGCGCCGGCCGCGAGCAGCGCCTCCTCGATCGCCGCGCGGATCGGCGCCCCGCCGCCCTGCATCACCCAGTCGCAGGCGAGGAGCTCGGTCAGGCCGACCTCCCGCCGGCCGGCGAGCGGGTGCGCGGCGCCGACGACGATGTCGACGATCTCGCGGCGCGCCCGCACCACCTCGAACTCCGACGCCCTGGCCTCGGGCGGCAGCCGGGCGAGGACGAAGTCGAGCCGGAGCGCCAGCAGGTCGCGGACCAGCTCGCGGCTCATCGCGACCTCGACGTGGATCTCGACCTCCGGCGCGGCACGGCGCAGCTGCCGCACCACCGGGACGATGGTGCCGATGGCGCCCCCGGTGACGGCGCCGATCCGCACCATGCCGCCCCGCCCGTCCCGGTAGCGCGCGACCTCGGCCGACGCCTCGCCGATCTCCTCGAGCACGTTGCGGGCGCGGCGCGCCAGCAGTTCGCCGGCCGGCGTCAGCGTCATGCCGCGGGCGTGCCGCTCGAAGATCGCCGCGCCGCAGAGCTGCTCGATCTCGCCGAGGCTGCGCGACGCGGCGGGCTGGGTGAGGCTGAGCGCCTGCGCGGCGAGCGACAGCTGCCGGTGCTCGGCGATCGCGGCGATCAGCCGAAGGTGCCTGAGGGTGATCCGTTGCGCGAGCGGCGTCGGTGACATAGCGTTTTCGGCATACCTGATAGCACGCTTTCTATTTGCGCGATATGCCGCTACCGCCTAGGGTCGAGGCACGACCGGGAGCCCACCCGGCGCAGGAGCATCCGGGGGGAAGCAAGCCATGGCACCGCACTGCAGACCGCGCGCCGGTCGTTAGCCACCGATCGATGTCCGGCTTCACGCCCGCGCCCTGGCCGCGCCGCCTGCGTTCGCAGGAATGGTTCGAGGGAACCACCAAGGACAACATCTACCACCGCTCCTGGATGAAGAATCAGGGGCTTCCGGCCGACCTCTTTGACGGCCGCCCGGTGGTCGGCATCTGCAACACCTGGTCGCAGCTCACCCCCTGCAACGCCCACCTGCGCGACCTCGCCGAGCGGGTCCGCCACGGCATCTACGAGGCGGGCGGGCTGCCGGTCGAGTTCCCGGTGTTCTCGCCGGGCGAGAGCGCGCTCAGGCCGACGGCGATGCTCTACCGCAACCTCTGCGCGATGGACGTCGAGGAGGCGCTGCGCGCCAACCCGCTCGACGGCGTCGTGCTGCTCGCCGGCTGCGACAAGACCACGCCCGCGCTCCTGATGGGCGCCGCGAGCGTCGACATCCCGGCGATCCTCGTCTCCGGCGGCCCGATGCTCAACGGCTGGTTCCGCGGCGAGCGCGTCGGCTCGGGCACCGCGCTCTGGCAGATGTCGGAGGCGGTGAAGGCCGGCACGATGAGCCGCGACGACTTCCTCGACGCCGAGGCGGCGATGAGCCGCTCGCCCGGCTCGTGCAACACCATGGGCACCGCCTCGACCATGGCGAGCATGACCGAGGCGCTCGGCATGGCGCTCTCCGGCAACGCCGCCATCCCCGCCGTCGACTCGCGCCGCCGCGTCATGGCGCACGTCACCGGCCGCCGCATCGTCCAGATGGTGAAGGACGACCTGAAGCCGTCCGACATCCTGACCAGGCCAGCCTTCGAGAACGCGATCCGCGTCAACGGCGCGATCGGCGGCTCGACCAACGCGGTCATCCACCTGCTCGCCATCGCCGGCCGCGTCGGCCTCGACCTGACCCTCGACGACTGGGACCGCCTCGGCCGCGACATCCCGACCATCGTCGACCTGATGCCGTCCGGGCGCTTCCTGATGGAGGAGTTCTTCTACGCCGGCGGCCTTCCGGTGGTGATCCGCGCGCTCGGCGAGGCCGGTCACCTGCACAAGGACGCGCTGACCGTCTCCGGCGGCCCGATCTGGGACGAGGTCAGGGACGTGAAGAACTGGAACGAGGAGGTGATCCGCCCGGCCGGCCGCGCGCTCACCGAGAGCGGCGGCATCGCCGTCCTGCGCGGCAACCTCGCCCCGGACGGCGCGGTGCTCAAGCCCTCCGCCGCCTCGCCGCACCTGCTCAAGCACCGCGGCCGCGCCGTGGTCTTCGAGGACATCGACGACTACAAGGCCCGCATCAACGACGAGGCGCTCGACATCGACGAGACCTGCGTGATGGTCTTGAAGATGTGCGGCCCGCGCGGCTACCCGGGCATGGCCGAGGTCGGCAACATGGGCCTGCCGCCCAAGGTGCTGAAGAAGGGGATCACCGACATGGTGCGGATCTCCGACGCCCGGATGTCGGGCACCGCCTACGGCACCGTCGTCCTGCACGCCGCCCCCGAGGCCGCGCGCGGCGGCCCGCTCGCCGTGGTGCGGACCGGCGACATGATCGAGCTCGACGTCCCGGCGCGCCGGCTCCACCTCGACGTCGCGGCCGACGAGATCGCGCGCCGGCTGAAGGACTGGACGCCGCCGGTGCCCCGGCCCGACGGCGGCTACGCGCAGCTCTACCACGACCATGTCGGCGGCGCCGACACCGGCGCCGACCTCGACTTCCTTAAGGGAAGCCGCGGCCACGCCGTCGGCCGTGAATCGCACTGATGGCCGGCGCGATCCCCGTCGCACTGGTCGGGATCGGCAAGATCGCCCGCGACCAGCACATCCCGGCGATCGAGGCCGACCCCGACTTCGAGCTCGTCGCCGCGGTGTCGCGCAACGAGCGCCTCGACGGCGTGCCGAACTTCCCCGACATCGACCGCTTCCTCGCCGACGGCCCCCCGGCCGCCGTGGCGCTCTGCGTGCCGCCGAAGGCGCGCACCGCGATGGCGGTCGCAGCGCTCGAGGCCGGCCGCGACGTCCTGCTCGAGAAGCCGCCGGCCGCGACGCTCGGCGAGCTCGAGCGGGTGCTCGACGCCGCCCGGGCCAGCGGCGCCGGCCTCTTCGCCACCTGGCACTCCCGCTTCGCCCCGGCGGTCGCCCCGGCCAAGGCCTGGCTCGCCGACCGCGCCGTCCGCTCCGTCCACATCGCCTGGAAGGAGGACGTCCGCCGCTGGCATCCCGGTCAGGCCTGGATCTGGGAGCCCGGCGGCTTCGGCGTCTTCGACCCCGGCATCAACGCGCTCTCCATCCTGACCGAGCTCCTCCCCGGCCCGTTCCTGCTCGACCGCGCCCGCCTCCTGGTGCCGGAGAACCGCCAGACCCCGATCGCCGCCGATCTGGCGATGACCGGAGCCGCCGGCTTTCCGGTCACGGTCGACCTCGACTGGCGCCAGGAAGGGCCGCAGACCTGGGACATCACCGTCGAGGCCGACGGCGGCCAGCTGCGGCTGTCGGCGGGTGGTGCTGCGATGCTCATCGACGGCGCCGAGGTCGCCCGCGAGTCCGAGCGCGAGTATGCCGCCATCTACCGCCGCTTCTCCGCAGTCGTCGGCGCGCGCATGATCGACGTCGACGCGAGCCCGCTCAGGATCGTCGCCGACGCCTTCCTGCTCGGCGAGCGCCGAGCCGCCGAGCCCTTCCATGACTGAGGCGAAGGCGGCGCCGGGGCTGCACCGAACTCATCCGGATCACCAAGGGGGTACGCTTTGAAAGTCCGCGCCACGCTGCACCGCGACTTCAGGATCGCCGAGATCGACGACCGGCTCTATTCCGCCTTCATCGAGCACATGGGCCGGGCGATCTACACCGGGATCTACGAGCCCGGCCACCCGACCGCCGACGAGGACGGCTTCCGCAAGGACGTGCTCGACCTCGTGCGTGCGCTGAAGATCCCGGCGATCCGCTATCCCGGCGGCAACTTCGTCTCGGCCTACAACTGGGAGGACGGCATCGGGCCGAAGGACGAGCGCCCGGTCCGGCTCGACCTCGCCTGGCGCTCGAAGGAGACGAACCAGGTCGGCATCAACGAGTTCGCCCGATGGGCGAAGAAGGCCGACATCGAGATGATGCTCGCCGTCAACCTCGGTTCGCGCGACCTCAACGCGGCACGCGCCTTCGCCGAGTACTGCAACCACCCGGGCGGCACCGCCTGGAGCGACCTGCGCCGCAGCCACGGCGTCGAGGAGCCCTACGGCGTCCGGATGTGGTGCCTCGGCAACGAGATGGACGGGCCCTGGCAGATCGGCCACAAGGAGGCGCACGAATACGGCCGCCTCGCCGACGAGGTGGCAAAGGCGGTGAAGCCGCTCGGCAGCAACGTCGAGACCGTCGTCTGCGGCAGCTCCAACGACGCGATGGCGACCTACCCCGAGTGGGAGCGGCAGGTGCTCGAGGAGTGCTACGACAACGTCGAGTACATCTCGCTGCACAAGTACTTCGGCAATACCAGCCGTGACACGCTGAACTTCTTCGGCAAGATCGAGGAGACCGGCCGCTACATCCAGGCGATCGGCGGCGTCATCGACTGGGTCAAGGCGAAGAAGCGATCGAAGAAGGACGTCTACATCTGCTTCGACGAGTGGAACGTCTGGTACCACAACCGGGTCGAGGAACTCCAAGCGCTGGCGGACGTGGGACTGGCCCGAGGCGCCGGCGCTGCTCGAGGAGGACTACAACCTCGAGGACGCCCTCTTCACCGGCGGCCTCCTCAACGAGTTCATCCGCCGCAGCGACCGGGTGAAGATCGCCTGCATCGCGCAGCTCGTGAACGTGATCGCGCCGATCCGCACCGAGACCGGCGGGCGGGCCTGGCGGACCTCGATCTACTACCCCTACCAGTACGCCTCGCTCTACGGCCGCGGCGCGGCGCTGAACGTCGCCGTCGACGCGCCGACCTACGACTGCGAGGTGGCGCAGGACGTGTCATACCTCGACGTCGCGGCGGTCGACAACGGGGCCGAGGGCATGGTGACGGTCTTCATCCTGAACCGCCATCTCACCGAGGCGATGGAGCTCGACATGGGCATTCTCGGCTTCGACGAGGTGACGCTGGCGAAACACCTGACCATGGGCGGCCAGGGCCAGGACCTGCGTGAGGCCAGCACCGCCGACGCCCCGGACAAGGTGGCGCCGCGCGACGGCGCCGGGCTCGGCGTCGAAGACAATCGGCTGGTTGGTTCGCTGCCCCCGCTGTCCTATCATGTCGTCAGACTGCGTGCCGCGTAACGCGCCGGCGGCCATGAAAAGCCGCGCCATCGGGAGGACGCCGGAACAATGCTCGGAGTGAAGCTCGCCGACGTCGAGAAGTCATTCGGCCCCGCCAAGGTCATCCACGGCGTGTCGCTGGAGATCGAGCGCGGCGAGTTCGCCGTCTTCGTCGGCCCCTCCGGCTGCGGCAAGTCGACGCTGCTCCGGATGATCGCCGGGCTCGAGGAGACGACCGGCGGACGGATCGCGATCGAGGGCGCCGACGTCACCCAGGAGGAGCCGGCCAAGCGCGGCGTCGCGATGGTCTTCCAGTCCTACGCGCTCTATCCGCACCTGACGGTGTTCGAGAACATGGCCTTCAGCCTCCGCCTCGCCCGCCGGCCGCGCCAGGAGGTCGAGGCCAGGGTCGGCGAGGCCGCCCGCATCCTGCGCCTCGAGGACCATCTGCAGAAAAAGCCCTCGCAGCTCTCCGGCGGCCAGCGCCAGCGCGTCGCCATCGGCCGCGCCATCGTGCGCGAGCCCAAGGTCTTCCTCTTCGACGAGCCGCTCTCGAACCTCGATGCCGAGCTCAGGGTGCAGATGCGCCTCGAGCTCGCCCGGCTGCACAAGCAGATCGGCGCGACGATGATCTACGTGACCCATGACCAGGTCGAGGCGATGACGCTCGCCGACAAGATCTTCGTGCTGCAGTCGGGCGTCGTGCGGCAGTCGGGGCGGCCGCTCGAGCTCTACGACGACCCCGACAACCGCTTCGTCGCCGGCTTCATCGGATCGCCGGCCATGAACTTCCTGCCCGGCAAGGTGGTCGGCGCGACCGAGACCGGGGTGACGATCGCGCCCGACGGCGTGGACGACCACGTGGTCACCGCAAGGCTGCGCGGCGACCGGCCGGCGGCCGGAACCCGGGTCACGCTCGGCATGCGCCCCGAGCACCTCGAGATCGCTCCCGACGGCGCCGAGGGGCTGCCGCTGACCGTCGACATGGAGGAGGACCTCGGCGGCGTCTCCTACCTGCATGCCCGCACGCCCTCCGGCCAGCCGATCGTGCTCGAGCGCCGCGGCAGCCGCGAGAGCTTCGAGGGCCGGCGCATCACCGCGACGGCGCCGGCCGACCATGCCCTGATCTTCGACAACTCCGGGGCGCGCGTGCGCTGACCGGCAACCAGACGCTCAAAACAGAGGAGGATACTGCGTTGAAACACTTCCTGAAGGCGGCAGCCGCCGCGACGGCGCTGCTCATCGGGTCGGCAGGTCTCGCCGCGGCCGCGGAGGAGGTCATCTGGTGGGACTTCCTCGGCGGCGGCGACGGCGTGCGCATGAAGGCGCTGATCGACGACTTCAACGCGCAGCACCCCGACACGAAGATCACCGCCACGACCCTCGACTGGGGCGTGCCGTTCTACACCAAGGTCCGCACCTCGGCCGCGGTCGGCCAGGGCCCCGACGTGATGACCTATCACCTGTCGCGGGTGCCGATCGCGCTCGACGAGGGCGTGCTCAGCCCGATCACCGACGAGGACCTCGCGGCCGCCGGCCTGAGCAAGGAGGACTTCTTCCCCGCCGCGATCGAGGCGGCGTCGAACGACGGCACACTCTACGCCATCCCGTTCGACGTCCACGCGGTCGTGCTCTACTACAACCGCGACCTGCTCGCCGGCACGCCCTACCTCGACGCCGACGGCAACCTGACCGGCATCGCGAGCCTCGCCGACTTCGAGGCGGCGCTGCAAGCGATGAAGGACAAGGGCGTCACCGCGCCGGTCTCCTTCGCCACCGGCGACGACGGCGCGACCTGGCGCGTCTTCTACACCCTCTTCGAGCAGCAGGGCGGCACGCTGATCGAGGGCACCGAAGTGCTGCCGGGCGACAACGCCGCCAAGGCCGCCAAGGCGATCGAGATCATGACCAAGTGGCGGGAGAACGGCTTCACGCCGGAGCAGGCCGAGTACGCCGCCTCGGTCGCCCTCTTCTCCGGCGGCGACGCCGCCTTCCACATCAACGGGGTCTGGGAGGTGCCGACCTTCAACGACCTGCACGCCAAGGGCGCGCTCGGCGACTGGGGCGCCGTCGAGATCCCGACGCTGCTCGACCAGCCGGCGACCTGGGCCGACAGCCACGCCTTCGCCATCCCGCACCAGGAAGACAAGGAGATGACCCCCGAGAAGCGCAAGGCGGTGATGG
The DNA here is from genome assembly GCA_963763295.1 of uncultured Alphaproteobacteria bacterium. Lineage (GTDB taxonomy): Bacteria > Pseudomonadota > Alphaproteobacteria > Rhodobacterales > Rhodobacteraceae > Amaricoccus. Next base: position 504,216 of record CAVXOH010000007.1, on the reverse strand, counting down.
AAGTGGTCGGCTGGATGGAGAAGAACGCCATCCGCTGGGCCGATGCCGGGCACATCCCCGCCTACGTGCCGGTCGCGACCAGCGACGAGTACAAGGCGATGGAGCCGAACGCGACCTACGCCTCGCTCGCCGAGCACGCCGCCTTCGACCCGCGCTCCAAGATCGCCGGGGTCGCCTCGCCGGTCTACGACGCCGCGATCAACATCATCGCGCCCGCGACGCACGGCTTCATGTCCCCCGACGACGCCGTGGCGCAGATCAAGGACGCGCTGCAGCCGCTCCTGAACTGAACCCTCACCCGCGGCGGCCCCCCGGCCGTCGCGGCCCACCCCTGACGGAGCGAGCCGCGATGGCGACGATCGGCAACCGGCGCAAGAACCTGGCGGTCGCCTACAGCCTCGTGGCGCCCTTCCTCGTCGTCTTCACGATCTTCTTCCTCTACCCGGTGGCGAAGGTCCTGCAGATGAGCTTCACCGACTCGCCGCTGATCGGCGAGGGGACCTGGGTCGGGCTCGCCAACTACCAGCGGCTGCTCTCGGACAAGCTCTTCTTCACCTCGATCACCAACAACGGCTACTTCGTCCTCTTGACCGTGATCCCGACGACGGTGATCGCCCTCCTGATCGCGCTGATGGTGAACCGGCTGAGGGGCCGGCTGCAGGCGCTGGTGCTGGTGATCTTCTTCCTGCCCTACATCCTGCCGGTCTCGGTCGTCACCGAGATCTGGCTCTGGATGCTCGACTTCCAGTACGGCGTGCTGCAGCCGGTCATCACCTTCTTCACCGGCAAGCCGATCGCGGTGCTGCGCAACCCGTACTGGGTGATGCCGACGGTCGCGGTCGTCACCATCTGGTGGACCAACGGCTTCAACGTGCTGCTCTTCCTCGCCGGCTTGCGCAACATCCCGCAGGACCTCTACGAGGCCGCCGCCCTCGACGGCGCCACGCCACGCCAGCGCTTCTGGCGCGTGACCTGGCCGCTGCTCTGGCCGGTGACGGCGCTGGTGCTCACCCTCCAGCTCATCCTGCAGCTCAAGCTCTTCGACCAGATCTACCTGATGACCCAGGGCGGCCCGTTCAACTCGTCCTACGTCCTCCTGCTCCTCGTCTACCGCGAGGCCTTCCAGCTCAACAACGGCGGCTACGGCGCGGCGATCGCGATGGTGCTCGTCGTGCTCATCGCGGTCATCTCGGTCCTCCAGTTCCAGATCCTGCGCATCGGAGCCCGGCGATGAAGTCCGGCAGCCGTCTCGAGAACGGCCTCGTCACCGCCGCGACGCTGGTGGCCGCGGCGATCTGGTTCTTCCCGCTCTACTGGGCGCTCGTCACCTCGCTGCGCACCGAGGAGAGCGTGGTCGCCGGCTCGAGGCTGATCCCCGACCAGTTCGAGCTCGGCGCCTACGTGAGCGCGCTCTTCAACACCCGGCTGCTCAGCTGGTACTTCAACTCGATCGGCACCGCGCTCATCACCACCGTGATCGTCATCGTCTGCGGCATGATGTGCGCCTACGCGATCTCCCAGCTGCGCTTCCCCGGCCGCGGCCTCCTCTACGGCGCCGTGCTCGCGAGCTTCATGATCCCGATCCCGGCGCTCGTCGTGTCGCAGTTCGTGCTGATGAACGACCTCGGCTGGGTCAACACCTGGGCCGGGATCATCGCGCCGCAGCTGATCGTCCCGGTCGTCATCATCGTCTACAAGCAGTTCTTCGACGCGGTGCCGAAGGAGATGCGCGAGGCGGTCGTGCTCGACGGCGGCGGCGAGTACACGCTGCTCTTCAAGGTCTACCTGCCGCTGAACTGGGGCATCACCACCGCGCTCGCGATCATCACCTTCATCGGCGCCTGGAACAACTTCCTCTGGCCGTTCCTCGTGATCACGTCGGAGGACATGATGACGATCCCGGTCGGCATCACCCAGGTGCAGGACGTCTTCGGCGTCGCCTATGCCCGGATCATGGCGGTGGCGCTGCTCGGCGCGATGCCGGTCGCCGTCGCCTACCTGATCTTCCAGCGCCGCGTGACCGAGGCGGTGATGATCTCCTCCGGCGTCAAGGGATGACCATGACCACAAGGCCCTACACCGGCATCTGGCCGGTCGCTCCGACTCCCTTCACCGACGACGGGGACCTCGACCTCGACGGCATGCGCCGCGTCATCGACTGCATGATCGACCAGGGCGTCGACGGCATCTGCATCCTCGCGAACTTTTCCGAGCAGTTCCTGCTCGGCGACGAGGAGCGGGCGACGCTGACCCGGCTCTGCCTCGAGCACGCCGCCGGCCGCCGCCCGGTCATCGTCACGATCTCGCACTTCTCGACCCGGGTCGCCGAGGCGCGGGCGCGCGAGGCGGCCGAGCTCGGCGCGGCGATGCTGATGATGATGCCGCCCTACCACGGCGCGTCGCTCCGCGCCGACGACGAGGCGGTCTTCGAGCACTTCGCCCGGGTCGGCGATGCCGGCGGCATCCCGATCATGGTGCAGGACGCGCCGATGTCCGGCGTCACGCTCCCGGTCGCCTTCCTCGCGCGGATGGCCCGCGACATCGCGCAGGTGAAGCTCTTCAAGATCGAGACGCCGCAGGCCGCGGCCAAGCTCAGGGCGCTGATCGCCGCCGGCGGCGACGCCATCGAGGGCCCCTTCGACGGCGAGGAGGCGATCACGCTCCTCGCCGACCTCGACGCCGGCGCCACCGGCACGATGACCTCGGCCACCCTGCCCGACCTGATCGGCCCCGCCGTCGCCGCCTACCTCGCCGGACGCCGCGACGAGGCGAAGGCGATCTACGCCCGCCTGCTCCCGATCATCAACTTCGAGAACCGCCAGTGCGGCTGGCGCGCCTGCAAGGCGGTGATGCGGGAGGGCGGCGTGATCCGCTCCGAGGCCGTGCGCCACCCGACCCGGCCGCTTCATCCCGACACCCGCGCCCAGCTCCTCGAGCTCGCCCGCGACGTCGATCCTCTGGCCCTGCGCTGGGGCCGCTAACCCCCTTCCCTTCCCTTCCCTTCGCGAGTCGGGCCGGGGTCAAGGGCGGCGAAGCCGCGGGCGCAAGCCCGCTTGCCCTTGACGCCGGCCCGACTCGCAGCCCCACACTGGACAAGGCGCCTGATGAAGCAGCCGCTTCATCAGCGCCTCGGCGCAGATTTTCCTTCCTTTGCGACGGCAAAACCCACGACGACGCCGCAGCGCGGCGCGGGCGCACTGCCGCCACAAGCGCGACGCCGACGCGCCGCCCCCCGCCCGGCCGCAGGTCGACATTGCCCGATCGCGCGCATTTGCTTATCATCCGGGCAAAAGCGCAGGAACCGGCCGCAATGGCTCGCTCGAAATCCACCCCCGGTCGCCTCGACGACGCCGCGCGCGCCGGCTGGCTCTACTACATCGCCGGCAAGACCCAGGACGAGGTCGCGGCAGCGATGGGGATCTCCCGCCAGGCCGCGCAGCGGCTGGTCTCGCTCGCGGTCTCCGAACGGCTGGTCCGGGTCTCGATGGAGCACCCGATCGCCCGCTGCCTCGACCTCGCCGCCCGGCTCAGGGAGCGCTTCGGCGTCGCTCTCGCGGAAGTGGTGCCGAGCGACCCTGATGACGACGGCGGCACCGTCGGGCTCGGCGAGGCCGGCGCCGCCGAGATCGCCCGCTGGCTGCGCAAGGAGCAGCCCGTCGTCATGGCGGTCGGCACCGGCCGCACGCTCAAGGCCGCGATCGACCACCTGCCGCCGCTGAGCTGCCCGCAGCACTGCATCGTCTCGCTGACCGGCAACATCGGGCCCGACGGCTCGGCCGCCTACTACAACGTGATCTTCTCGATGGCCGAGGCGGTCGAGGCCCGGCATTTCCCGATGCCGCTGCCGGTGTTCGTCGCCTCGCCGGAGGAGCGGGCGCTCATGCACGGCCAGAGCCTGATCCGCTCGACCATCGCGCTCGCCGCTTCCGCCGACGTCGCCTTCGTCGGCATCGGCGAGATGGACGACGCCGCGCCGCTCTTCGTCGACCACTTCCTCACCGCGGCCGAGCTCCGCGCCGAGCAGGCCGCCGGCGCCACCGGCGAGATCTGCGGCTGGATCTTCGACGCTTCCGGCACCCTGCTCTCCGGCGGCGCGAACGCACGCACGGCGAGCATCCCGATCCCCGACCGCGCCCGGGCGACGGTGATCGCGCTCGCCAAGGGCCGCCGCAAGCTGCCGGCGCTCGCCGCCGCGCTGCGCGGGCAACTCGTCAACGGCCTCATCACCGACGAAGCGACCGCCGAGGCGTTGCTCGCCGCGCCCTGAGTCCGGCGCGACGGCGTCTCCGCCCGCGAAGCCATTGATTACCCGGCGATTGCCCGCCAGACGGGCGGATGCCCATTTTGCGATTGACAGCGCGCCGCTTTGTTGTGATCATTTGCCCCAAGAAAAAACATTTGCCCTGCGATGGGCCCAACGGAGGAAACATGCGACATATCTCCCTTCTCATGGGGGCGGCGTCCGCCCTTGCCTTCGCCGCGGCGGCGAACGCCCAGGCCATCACGATCGCGACCGTGAACAACGGCGACATGATCCGGATGCAGGGCCTGACCAGCGAGTTCAACGCAGCCCATCCCGACATCACCGTGAACTGGGTGACGCTCGAGGAGAACATCCTGCGCGAGCGCGTCACGACCGACATCGCCACCGGCGGCGGCCAGTACGACGTGATGACCATCGGCAACTACGAGGTGCCAATCTGGGGCAAGCAGGGCTGGCTCACGCCGCTCGCCTTCGGCGACGCCTACGACGTCGACGACCTCCTGCCGGCGATCCGCGGCGGCCTGACCGTCGACGGCAACCTCTACGCCGCGCCCTTCTACGGCGAGAGCGCGATGATCATGTACCGCACCGACCTCTTCGAGGCGGCCGGGGTCACCATGCCGGAGAGCCCGGACTGGACCTTCATCGCCGACGCCGCCCGCAAGACCACCGACCGCACCAACGACATCAACGGCATTTGCCTGCGCGGCAAGGCCGGCTGGGGCGAGAACATGGCGTTCCTCACCGCCCTCAACAACTCGTTCGGCGGCAAGTGGTTCGACGAGGAGTGGACCCCGCAGTTCGACCAGCCGGCCTGGAAGGAGGCGCTGACCTTCTACGCCGACCTGATGAAGGACGCCGGCCCCGCCGGCGCCTCGTCGAACGGCTTCAACGAGAACCTGACGCTGTTCCAGCAGGGCAAGTGCGCGATGTGGATCGACGCCACCGTCGCCGCCTCCTTCGTCACCGACCCCGAGGACTCGACCGTCGCCGACAAGGTCGGCTTCGCGCTCTTCCCGAACAAGGCGGGCGTCGAGAACCACGGCAACTGGCTCTGGTCGTGGAACCTCGCGATCCCGGCCTCCTCGAAGAACGCCGAGGCCGCCAAGACCTTCATCGAGTGGGCGACCTCCAAGGAATACACCGCGCTCGTCGCCGAGAAGGAAGGCTGGGCCGCCGCGCCTCCGGGCACCCGCACCTCGCTCTACGAGAACGCCGACTACCAGGCCGCCGCGCCCTTCGCCGGCCCGACGCTGGCCGCGATGAACGCCGCGGACATCACCAAGCCGAGCGTCGACCCGGTGCCCTACACCGGCGGCCAGTTCGTGGCGATCCCCGAGTTCCAGTCGATCGGCACCACCGTCGGCCAGCTCTTCTCCGCCGTGATCGCCGGCCAGTCGAGCGTCGACGACGCGCTCGCCCAGGCGCAGTCGGTCACCGAGCGCGAGATGCGCCGCGCCGGCTACTGAAGCCTTCCTCCCAGACTGACCGCCCGGCTCCCTCGGGACCGGGCGGTCCCTTCCCGTCGGCACCCGATCGCGAGGGACATCAATGGCCACCCGCCAGACCGCGACCATCGCCCGCACCATGCGGCTCCCGTCGATCATCCTCCTGCTGATCTGGATGATCGTGCCCCTCGCGTTGACCGTCTACTTCTCGTTCCGCTACTACAACCTCTTGAACCCCGCCGCCGGCGGCTGGGCCGGCTTCGAGAACTACAGCTACTTCCTGAGCGACCCCGCTTTCTGGCAGGCGATCCGCAACACCCTCTACATCGTCCTCGGCGTCCTCCTGATCACCGTGATCGGCGGCATCGGCATCGCGCTCCTGATCGACCAGCCGATCTTCGGCCAGGGCATCGTGCGCATCCTCGTCATCTCGCCGTTCTTCGTCATGCCGCCGGTGGCGGCGCTCGTCTGGAAGAACATGATCCTGCACCCAGGCTACGGCGTCTCCGCCGACATCGCCCGCTGGTTCGGGCTCCAACCCGTCGACTGGTTCGCCTCCTACCCGCTCGGCTCGATCATCGTCATCGTCGCCTGGCAGTGGCTTCCCTTCGCCACCCTGATCCTGCTCACCTCGCTGCAGTCGCTCGACAGCGAGCAGAAGGAGGCGGCCGAGATGGACGGCGCCGGCTTCATCTCGCGCTTCTGGCACCTGACGCTGCCGCACATGGCCCGCGCCATCACCATCGTCGTGCTGATTCAGACCATCTTCCTGCTCGGGATCTACGCCGAGATCCTCGTCACCACCAACGGCGGCCCCGGCTACGCCTCGACCAACCTGCCGTTCCTGATCTACCGCGCCGCGCGGCTCTCGAACGACGTCGGCGGCGCCGCCGCGGGCGGCATCGTCGCCGTCGTCCTCGCCAATTTCGTCGCGATCTTCCTGATGCGCGCCGTCGGCAAGAACCTGGACTGAGGAGGCAAGCCATGGCCCGCGCCGTCCCCACCCGCACCAAGGTCGGCTACACCGTCGCCGCCTGGGTCGTCGCCCTCATCATCTTCTTTCCGATCCTCTACACGCTCATCACCTCGCTCAAGACCGAACCCGAGGCGATCGAGGGCTTCAACCTGATCCCCTCCTTCACCTTCGAGAGCTACGCGGCGGTGCAGAGCCAGAGCAACTACATCCGGCCGTTCATGAACTCGGTGATCCTCGCCGTCGGCTCGACCATCCTCGGGCTGATCGTCGGCATCCCGGCCGCCTGGGCGATGGCCTTCTCGCCGACCAAGCGCACCAAGGACGTGCTGATGTGGATGCTCTCGACGAAGATGATGCCGGCCGCCGCGGTCCTGGTGCCGATCTACCTGATATTCATCTGGCTCGGGCTGCTCGACACCCATCTCGGCATCACCATCGTGCTGATGCTGATCAACCTGCCGATCATCATCTGGATGCTCTACACCTACTTCCGCGAGATCCCCGGCGAGATCCTCGAGGCGGCGCGCATGGACGGGGCCTCGCTCTGGGGCGAGATCTGGAACGTGCTGACGCCGATGGCGGTGCCGGGCATTGCCTCGACGCTGCTCCTCAACATCATCCTGGCCTGGAACGAGTCGTTCTGGACCATCCTGCTGACCACGACCAACGCGGCGCCGCTGACCGCCTTCATCGCCGGCTTCTCGTCGCCGCAGGGCCTGTTCTGGGCCAAGCTGTCGGCCGCGTCGGTGATGGCGATCGCCCCGATCCTGATCATGGGCTGGTTCAGCCAGAAGCAGCTCGTCCGCGGCCTGACCTTCGGCGCCGTGAAGTAACGCAAGGAACGAGACCATGGGCACCTTCCAGCTCCGCAACGTCAACAAGTCGTTCGGCGCGACGACGATCATCCCGAACCTCGATCTCGACATCGCGGACGGCGAGTTCGTGGTCTTCGTCGGCCCCTCCGGCTGCGGCAAGTCGACGCTCCTGCGCCTGATCGCCGGCCTCGAGGACACCACGAGCGGCAAGATCGTCATCGACGGCCGCGATGTCACCGACGAATCCCCGGCCAAGCGCCAGCTCGCCATGGTGTTCCAGTCCTACGCGCTCTACCCGCACATGACCGTCGGCAAGAACATCGCCTTCCCGCTGAAGATGGCCGGCGAGGACCAGGCCTCGATCGAGAAGAAGGTGGCGAACGCCGCCCGCATCCTCAACCTGACCAACTACCTCGAGCGCCGCCCCGGCCAGCTCTCCGGCGGCCAGCGCCAGCGTGTCGCGATCGGCCGCGCCATCGTGCGCAACCCGGCCGCGTTCCTCTTCGACGAGCCGCTGTCGAACCTCGACGCCGCGCTCAGGGGCACCATGCGGCTCGAGATCTCCGAGCTGCACCAGCAGCTCGGCAAGACGATGATCTACGTCACCCACGACCAGGTCGAGGCGATGACCATGGCCGACAAGATCGTCGTCCTCAACGCCGGCAACATCGAGCAGGTCGGCTCGCCCATGGAGCTCTACAAGTCCCCGAAGAACCTGTTCGTCGCCGGCTTCATCGGCTCGCCGAAGATGAACCTGGTCGAGGGCGCACCGGCGACGAAGCTCGGCGCCAAGACCATCGGCTTCCGCCCCGAGCATATCGGCATCTCGACCAGCGAGGGCGAGTACAAGGGCACCGTCGGCGTCGCCGAGCATCTCGGCTCCGACACCTTCCTGCACATTCACACCGAGGACCTCGGCACCATCAACGTCCGCGCCGACGGCGAGATTCCGGTCACCCATGGCGACACCGTCTACCTGACGCCGGACCCGGCCAAGATCCACAAGTTCGACGCCGCCGGAAAGGCGATCTGACATGCGCCTCGACGGCAAGTCGGCGCTGATCACCGGCGCCGCCCGCGGCATCGGCGCCGCCTTCGCCAGGGCCTACGTCGAGGAGGGCGCGACTGTCGCGATCGGCGACATCGACGACGCCCGCGCCGCCGCCACCGCCGCCGAGATCGGCGCGCGCGCCTACCCGGTCCACCTCGACGTCACCGACCAGGCCTCGATCGACACCGCCGTCGCCGAGGTGGTGGCCAAGGCCGGCGGCCTCGACGTCCTCGTCAACAACGCCGCGCTCTTCGACCTCGCCCCGATCGTCGAGATCAGCCGCGCGAGCTACGACCGGCTGTTCCGCATCAATGTCGCCGGCACGCTCTTCACCCTGCAGGCGGCGGCGAAGCAGATGATCGCGCAAGGGCGCGGCGGCAAGATCATCAACATGGCGAGCCAGGCCGGCCGCCGCGGCGAGAGCCTCGTCGCCATCTACTGCGCGACCAAGGCCGCGGTGATCAGCCTGACCCAGTCGGCCGGCCTCAACCTGATCGCGCACCGGATCAACGTGAACGCCATCGCCCCCGGCGTGGTCGAGGGCGAGCACTGGGACCACGTCGACGCGCTCTTCGCCAAGTACGAGAACCGCCCGCTCGGCGAGAAGAAGCGCCTCGTCGGCGAGAGCGTCCCCTACGGCCGCATGGGTACCGCGCAGGATCTGGTCGGCATGGCGGTTTTCCTCGCCTCGTCGGAGGCCGACTACATCGTCGCCCAGACCTACAACGTCGACGGCGGCCAATGGATGAGCTGATGCCCGTCCCCCGACACCGCCCCGCCCCAGCCCGGCGCGCCGCCGCCGCGAGCCCTCCCGAGGTATTCATACAGGCAGAAACCCTATCGAGCAGACCGGGGCCCCGCCAACAGGCGGGGAGAATCCCTTCTCAGCGGGCGCAAGCCCGCTTCCGCCGGAGGGAGGCCGCAAAGGCGGCCGACCGCCACGCGGCGGCCGAGGGCTGCCCACCTTCGGGCAGCTTGAGGCCGGCGCGCCCCCGGGCGCCGCGCCGGGCCGCCTGACCATGGATCTCGGGCTCAGGGACAAGGTGGCGGTGATCACCGGCGGCAGCGTCGGCATCGGCCTCGGCGTCGCCCGCGCCTTCGCCCGCGAGGGCGCCCATGTGCTGATCGCCGCCCGCGACCCCGCCCGCGCCGAGGAGGCCGCCGCCGGCATCGCGCAGGAGTTCGGGACGACGGCGCAAACCCACGCCTGCGACGTCGCGACCGCCGAGGGCTGCGCCGGCCTGATCGAGGCGGTCCGCGGCTTTGGTGGCGCCGACATTCTCGTCAACAACGCCGGCACCGGCTCGAACGAGACGATCCTCGAGGCCCCCGACGACAAGTGGCAGGCCTACTGGGACCTGCACGTGATGGCGGCCGTGCGCCTCGCCCGCGGCCTCGCGCCGATGATGCAGGTGCGCGGCGGCGGCGCCATCCTCAACAACGCCTCGATCTGCGCGACGCAACCGCTCTGGTACGAGCCGATCTACAACGTGACCAAGGCCGCGCTGCTCATGCTCTCGAAGAACATGGCGACCGAGTTCATCCCGATGGGGATCCGCGTCAACACCATCAACCCGGGCCTGATCCTCACCCCCGACTGGATCAAGACGGCGAAGCAGCTCTCGGCCGGCTCGGGCGGCGACTGGCAGGGCTACCTGCAGTCGGTCGCCGACGAGCACGCCCCGATCAGGCGCTTCGGCACCGTCGAGGAGCTCGCCGATTTCTTCGTCTTCCTCTGCTCCGACCGCGCCTCCTACGCCGTCGGCGCCACCTACTTCGTCGACGGCGGCATGCTCCGCACCATCTAGGGAGGGCCGCCGATGCCCCTTTCGCTCTCGCTGAACGCGCTCGATGACCTTCCCGCCACCGTCGAGCGCCCCGCCTATGCCCGCGCCGGGCTGACCCCCGGCATCGTGCATTTCGGCGTCGGCAACTTCCACCGCGCCCACATGCAGGTCTATCTCGACCGGCTGTTCAACGCCGGCCGCGACCTCGACTGGGCGATCGTCGGCGCCGGCGTCACCCCCTACGACGTGAAGATGCGCGACGCGCTCAAGGGCCAGGACTGGCTCTCGACCGTCGTCGAGCAATCGGCCGAGACCTCCGCCGCCCGGGTCACCGGCGTGATGACCGACTTCCTGCCGCCGATGGACACCGCGGCGATCCTCGCCCGGCTGACCCGGCCCGCCACCGCCATCGTCTCGCTGACCGTCACCGAGGGCGGCTACTTCATCGACCCGGCCACCGGCGCCTTCGACCCCGCCATCCCGGCGATCGCCGCCGACGCCGCCAGCCCCGACTCCCCGAAGACCGTCTTCGGCCTGATCCTCGCCGCGCTGCGCGCCCGCCGCGCCGCCGGCGTCGCGCCGTTCACCGTCCTCTCCTGCGACAACGTCCCGCACAACGGCGTCGTCGCGATGAACGCCGTCGCCGGCCTCGCCGAGGCGCAGGACCCGAGGCTCGCCGCCTGGGTCCGCGACAATGTCGCCTTCCCGAACGGCATGGTCGACCGCATCGCCCCGGCGACCGGCGACCGCGAGCGCGAGATCACCCGGACCGACTTCGGCATCGCCGACGCCTGGCCGGTCTTCTGCGAGGACTTCATCCAGTGGGTGCTCGAGGACCGCTTCCCCGCCGGCCGCCCGGCGCTCGAGCAAGCCGGCGTCCAGTTCGTCGCCGACGTCACCCCGTTCGAACACATGAAGATCCGCATCCTGAACGGCGGCCACGCCATCATCGCCTACCCCGCCGGCCTCCTCGACATCCACTTCGTCCACGAGGGCATGGCCGACCCCCTGGTCCGCGCCTTCCTGCAGAAGGTCGAGACCGAGGAAATCCTGCCGATCCTGCCCCCGGTCCCCGGCACCGACCTCGCCGACTACTTCGCCCTCATCGTCCAGCGCTGCGACAACCCGAAGATCGGCGACACCATCCGCCGCCTGTGCCTCGACGGCTCGAACCGCCAGCCGAAGTTCATCATCCCCTCGATCGCCGACCGCCTCGCGCGCGACCTCCCCGTCGACGGCCTCGCGCTCGAGAGCGCGCTCTGGTGCCGCTACTGCTTCGGCACCACCGACTCGGGCCAGGTCATCGAGCCCAACGACCCGAACTGGGACCACCTGCAGGCGCACGCGCGCGCGGCCAAGGAAGACCCCGCCGCCTGGCTCGGCATGCGCGACATCTACGGCCGCGTCGCCGACGCCCCCGCCTTCCGCGACAGCTTCGCCGCCTGGCTCCGGGCGCTCTGGTCCGACGGCACCGCCGCCACGCTGCGCCGCTACCTCGCCGAAGGCAGGTGACCGGCCCGCCCGCCCTCGTCCTCTTCGACTGCGACGGCGTCCTCGTCGACAGCGAGCCGATCGCGCTCCGCCTGCTGCTCGAGACCCTCGACGAGGCCGGCCTCCCCCTCGACCCCGACGAGGCGCACGCCCGCTTCCTCGGCCGCTCGCTCGCCTCGACCCGCGAGATCCTTGGCCGAGGACTACAAGATCGCCCTGACCGACGCCGCCCTCGCCGAGATGCGCCACCGCCTCTACGCCGCCTTCCGCGCCGAGCTCCGCCCGATCCCCGGCATCGCCGCCACCCTCGACGCGCTCCCCTGCGCCTACTGCGTCGCCTCCTCCTCGCAGCCCGAGCGCATCGAGCTCTCGCTCACCGTCACCGGCCTCTGGCCCCGCTTCGAGGGCCGCGCCTTCTCCGCGACCATGGTCGCCCGCGGCAAGCCCGCCCCCGACCTCTTCTTGCATGCCGCCGAAGGCATGGGCTACCCTCCGCCCGCCTGCCTGGTCGTCGAGGACAGCCCGGCCGGCATCGAAGCGGCCAAAGCCGCAGGCATGCGGGTGGTGGCCTTCACCGGGGGGAGCCATGCAACGACCGCCGCGCACCGCGCCACCATCGCCGCGCTCGCACCCGACGCCGTCATCGACGACATCCGCGCGCTGGTAGCCCTGTGCACCGCCCGTTCCGACGCCTGATACTGGGTCCGATCGATTCCGGGCGAGGAGCGCAACGGTGCCGCATTCGCTTCGCGGATTTGTCCGTCGACAAATCCGCGCGCGCCTGCCTGCCTCTTGGCAGGCGCGATTCCGCGCCCGCCCAGGCAGGCGCGCGCGGATTGCCGGCCGACGGTCCCGCGGACCCCCCCTCGGCCTCCGCGCTCGCGCGCTCCGGCCGACGAACCGGCGCGAGGCAGTGCCTCGCTTTCGCCGGTTCGGGCCGCAGCCTCCCCGCCGTCGATCGCGTTCCGATCAATTCAGCCGGATCCGCCGCAACCCCGCCCGCCCCATGCCCCTCGTCGCCGCCGTCGACATCGGCACCGCCAGCGCCCGCGCCGGCATCTTCGACGCCGGCGGGCGTCTGCTCGCCCGTGCCGAGGCCCCGCTCGAGATCAACCACCCCGGCGACGGCCACGCCGAGCAGTCCTCGGCCCAGATCTGGCAAGCCGCCGCCGCCGCCCTGAAAACCGCCCGCACCGAATCCGCCGCCCGCCCCGAGGAAATCGCCGGCCTCTCCTTCGACGCCACCTGCTCGCTCGTCCTGCGCGACGCCGCCGGCCGCCCCGTCACTGCCTCGCCGACCGGCGACGACCGCTGGGACACCATCCTCTGGCTCGACCACCGCGCCACCGCGCAAGCCGAGGAATGCACGGCCTCCCGCCACCGCGTCCTCGACTACACCGGCGGCGTGATGTCGCCCGAGATGGAAATCCCCAAGCTCATGTGGCTGAAGCGCCACCTCCCCGCCAGCTGGGCGCGCCTGGGCGCCGCCTTCGACCTCGCCGACTTCCTGACCTGGGCCGCCACCGGCAACCCGGCCCGCTCGCAGTGCACGCTGACCTGCAAGTGGACCTACCTCGCCCACGAGACCCCGGGCTGGGCGCAGGACTTCCTCGACGCCATGGGCCTCCCCGACCTCCTCGCCCGCGCCGGCCTCCCGGCGAGCGCGAGCCCGATCGCCACCGACCTCGGCCCGCTCACGCCCGCGGCCGCCGCCGACCTCGGCCTCACCCCCGCGACCCGCGTCGCCGCCGGACTCATCGACGCCCACGCCGGCGCCCTCGGCGTCCTCGGCCACCTCGCCGAAACCCGGGAGGTCGAGCGCCACCTCGCGCTGATCACCGGCACCTCCTCCTGCCTGATGGCCTTCTCGTCGGCCCCGCGCATGACCCCCGGCGTCTGGGGCCCCTACTTCGGCGCCTCCCTGCCCTCCTTGTGGATGAACGAAGGCGGCCAGTCCGCCTCCGGCGCCCTCCTCGACCACCTCTTGCGCCTGCACGGCCTCGATCCGACGCCTGCCCAGCACGGCCGCATCATCGCCCGCATCGCCGAGCTCCGCCGCGCCGACCCCGACCTCGCCCCCCGTCTGCACGTCCTCCCCGATTTCCACGGCAACCGCTCGCCCCTCGCCGACCCCCAGGCCCTCGGCGTCATCTCCGGCCTCCCCCTCAACTCATCCTTCGACGCCCTCTGCCGCCTCTACTGGCGCACCTGCGTCGCCCTCGCCCTCGGCCTGCGCCATGTCCTCGAGCGCCTGAACCAGCACGGCTACGAGATCGACACCCTGCACGTCACCGGCGGCCACACCCGCAACCCGCTCCTGATGGAGCTCTACGCCGACGCCACCCGCTGCCGCACCGTCGAGCCCGCCGCCCCCGACGCCGTCGTCCTCGGCACCGCCATGGTCGCCGCCGCCGGCGCCCGCCTCCACGCCACCCTCGCCGCGGCCGGCACCGCCATGCACCAGGGCGGCGCCGTCCGCGAGCCCGACCCGGCGACCGCGGCGCGCTATGAGCGCGACTGGCGGGCGTTCCTGGCGACGCAGCAGCATCGGCAGGAGCTGGACAGGCTTGCCGGCGGCTCGCTCAGCTGAAGGAGCCCGGAGCTAGTTGCACGAGACGTTCCCGAACCCGTCGCTTCGGCAGGACCGGCCCGAAAGGGCGCCGGTCCCATACGTGTGTCCGAACCCGTCCGTTCGCCATCCCGCTCCCGAATTGTCGCCGGTTCCGTAGGTGTTGCCAAAGCCGTCGCTCCGCCAGCCACCGCCTGCGTTGCTGCCGGTGCCGTAGCTGTTTCCGAAGCCGTCCGAGCGCCACCCGCCTCCGGAATTCCGCCCGGTTCCATAGGTGTTCCCGAAACCGTCGGTCCTCCATCCGCCTCCGTCGCTGCAATGCGTATTGCCGAACCCATCGGACCGACAACTGGTCTGCGCCTGACCGACAGTCGAGAGGCACAAGGTCCAGACTGCTATCGCGACCGCATGGATGACCACTCTCACGGTCGTTCCCTCCCGATGCTGTTCACTCTTTGTACTCATTGATGGACGGCCTGCAAAGAATGAGGAGCCCTGATGGTTAACGGGCAGGCCCGCGCCACCTCGTGAAATGAGGCCGGGCGCCCGCCCTTGACCGGTGCCGCAGGACGCGCTACGTGTTACATGTAACAGGGAGACTCGATGCCAAAACCAGTCCACCAGCGGGTTCGAAAGCGCCGGGACGCCCTGCGCGCGGCGGGCCTTCGCCCGGTGCAGATCTGGGTTCCCGACACCCGCCGCCCCGGCTTCGCCGAGGAATGCCGCCGCCAATCACGCCTCGCCGCGGCGGCAGATGCCGCCGACGCCGATCTCGACGCGTTCCTCGACGCCGCCCTCGACGACCTGCTCGGCGACGAGAAGGCATGACCCGTGGCGATTGCGTCACGGTCGCGCTGCCCGGAGACTTCGGCAAGCCGCGCCCCGCGCTCGTCATCCAGTCCGACGCGTTCGCCGAGACCGCCACGGTCACGGTGCTGCCCCTCACCGGCACGCTCATCAACGCGCCCCTGTTTCGCCCGAACGTTCAGCCGACGCCGACGAACGGCCTCCGCAAGCCCACCCAGGTGATGATCGACAAGGCCATAGCCGTGAAACGCGACCGCGTCGGCCCTCCGATCGGCCGCATCGACGACGCGACCCTCCTCGCCGTCACCCGCTCCCTCGCCGTCTTCCTCGGCATCGCCTGACGGCTCGGCCAATCAGAAGGTTGTCCCGAAGCTCGCGAACGCCGCGGCGCTACAGGATGCAACAGCGCCGGTCGCGATCACCCCGGGCGCACCGACACGATCCTGGTCCACCGCTCCAGCCCGTTGACCGGGCCACGTTGCTGAAGGCGCCGAACTCGTCGATCTTCCCGACCACGGCCTCCGTGGCGGACGACGTCCTCCGGTAGAACAGCAGAAGCCCGTTGGTGGTCGGGACGATCATCTCCCACCCGGGATCGAGGGCGAGGTTCTGGCGGTCGCTGTAGTTGCCGTCCGTGTCGAGGGTTCCGGCCACGGCGGCGCCCGTCCCGGTGTTGTAGAACAGCAGGGTGCCGTCACTGGTCGAGACCACGTGGCTCCACAGGTCGAAGCCCGTGAAGCTCTTCAGCTCCGTGAGCGCCCCGTCGATGATCCGCCCGGTCGCCGCCGCGCGCGTGTCGCCGCGGTAGAATAGCACGAGCCCGTCGACCGTCGGCACGATCTGCGTCCAGGGGTCCAGGCGGCGCGGCTCGCTGAGCGGCACGAGGTTGCCGTTCTCTCCTCGAGCCTCGCGGTCACGGCGAAGCCGACGACGACGCCGCCGTCGTTGGCCGTCGAATAGAGGATCAGGGTGCCGTCGCGCATCGAGTAGATCGCGTGGCTGGGCGGCACGTCGATCTGGTTCCTCACGTCGACGTAGCTGCCGCCGTCGCCGACCCGCCCGACGGTCGTCCTGCTCAGGCTCAGGGCATGGAACAGCACCAGACCGGTCGCGGTGTTGGCCGGGACGACGTCGAGCCAGAAGTCGAAGCCGGTATGCGTCTGAAGGTCGGTGTAGCTGCCGTGCGCGTCGAGCACGCCCGTCACGGCAACCCCCGGCTCGTTCGGGATGCCGCTCCCGGTCACCGGGGGCCTGTAGAACAGCAGGAGGCTACTCGGCTCTGCCATCACCGTCCCTCGCATGGCGCCGGCTTGGGACCGATCTACGCCCGCGATGCATCGGGCACAACGAAAAGTTCGACGGTTGGCGCATCTCCCGCCCCGCGTTAACCTCTCCCCCGAAGGCACACCCCTCGTGCATGCGCCGTGCATGCTCCGTGCATGAAGCGTGCATCGAACAAACCGCCGTTAACCCTTGAAACCATGACCGAACCGCCGCCATCCTCGAGACCGCCCTCTACGCCCCCGACCTCGACGCCGCCGAGGCCTTCTACGGCACCGTCCTCGGCCTCCCCAAGGTCACCCGCGCCGGCAACCGCCACGTCTTCTTCCGCCTGCCCGCCGCCATGCTCCTGATCTTCAACTCCTCCGAGACCGAGCGCCCGCCCGACCGACCCGACGCCCTCCCGGTCCCGCCCCACGGCGCCCGCGGCCCCGGCCACCTCGCCTTCGCCGCCACCGCTCGAGGAGCTCGACCGCTGGCGCGCCCGGCTCGAGGCGGCCGGCATCTCGATCGAGGCCGACTTCCGCTGGCCGGGCTCCGGCGCCCGCTCGATCTACGTCCGCGACCCGGCCGGCAACTCGGTCGAGTTCGCCGAGCCCCGCCTCTGGGGCTTCGGAGAAGTGCTATGATTTCAACGCGCTTCCGGCACTCTCTCGCGTGAGAGGCCGCCGCAGCACGCCTCGGCCATGAAGGCTTCGAGCCGCGCCGCCTCGTCCGGCGTCAGCCGCAGCCCGAGCTTGGTCCGCCGCCAGAGCACGTCCTCCGCGCTCCGCGCCCACTCCTTCTCGATCAGCCAGCGCACCTCCCGCTCGGTCAGGTCCCAGCCGAACCGCTCCCCGAGCGCCGCCGCCGACCCGGCGCCCTCCAGCATCGCCGCCGCCTCGGTGCCGTAGCCGCGCACCAGCCGCCCCGCCCAGCGCGCGTCGAGAAACGGAAACCGCGCCATGAGCTCCGCCGCGAGCCGCCCCGCCCCACCGACCGGGAAGTCGCCGCCCGGCAGCGCCACTCCGGCCGTCCAGGCCGGCCCCATCCCCGGGAAGAACGGCGCGAGCTTTGCCATCGCCGCCTCCGCCAGCCGCCGGTAGGTGGTGATCTTCCCCCCGAACACGTCGACCGCCGGCGCGCCGTCGCCGGTCACCGTGATCACGTAGTCCCGCGTCGCCGCCGTCGCCGACGACGCCCCGTCGTCGTAGAGCGGCCGCACCCCCGCATAGCTCCAGACGATGTCCTCGACCCCCGGCGGCTCCCGAAAATATCCCGCGACCGCGCCGAGCAGGTAGTCCCGCTCCTCCGCCGTGCAGACCGCCTCCCCCGGCGCGCCGTCATGCTCGACATCGGTCGTCCCGATCAGCGTGAAGTCGCCCTCGTAGGGGATCGCGAACACCACCCGCCGGTCCGTCTGCTGGAAGATGTACGCGCGGTCGTGCGCGAAGAGCCGGCGCGTGACGATGTGGCTGCCGCGCACCAGCCGCACCCGCGCCGCGCTCTCCCGCCCGAACCCTTCCCGGATCACCCCGCCGACCCAGGGCCCCCCGGCGTTGACCACCGCCCGCGCCCGCACCTCCCCCGGCCCGTCCTCGCTCCGCACCCGAAGCCGCCAGCCGTCCCCGTCGCGCTCGGCATGCTCGAACCGCGTCCGCGTCCGGATCTCGGCGCCGCGCGCCGCCGCGTCCCGCGCGTTCAGCACCACGAGCCGCGCGTCGTCGACCCAGCAGTCCGAATACTCGAACGCCTTCGCGAACCCCGGCCTGAGCGGCAGCCCCGCCGGATCGCGCCGGAGATCGAGCGTCCGCGTCCCCGGCAGGATCTTCCGCCCGCCAAGGTTGTCGTAGATCGCGAGCCCGAGCCTCAGCACCCAGGCCGGCCGCAGCCCCTCGTGGTGCGGCAGCACGAACCGGAGCGGCCAGGCGATGTGCGGCATCGCGCGGAGCAGCGTCTCGCGCTCGACCAGCGCCTCGCGCACCAGCCGGAACTCGTAGTACTCGAGATAGCGCAGGCCGCCGTGGAACAGCTTGGTCGAGCGCGACGAGGTCGCCTGCGCCAGATCTCCCTGCTCGACCAGCACCACCTTGAGCCCGCGCCCCGCCGCGTCGCGCGCGATGCCGCAGCCGTTGATCCCGCCGCCGACCACCGCGAGGTCGAAGACCCCGCTCACGCCGGGACCTCCGCCACCGCCACCTCGACCCCCGCCCGCGCGCAGGCCTCGGCGAAGGCGCGCGGCGGCGCCGCGTCGGTCACGAAGGCGTGGATGTCGGCGACGTCGCAGATCCGCACCGGCGCGCTGCGCTCGAACTTCAGCGCGTCGGCGACCAGGATCGTGCGCCGCGCGTTCTCCACGATCGCCCGCGCGACCGCCACCTCGCGCATGTCGTAGTCCATGATCGCCCCGTCCTCGTCGAGCGCCGAGGCCCCGATCACCGCGTAGTCGGCCTTGAACCGCCGAATGAACCCCACCGCCTCGTCGCCGACGATCGCCCCGTCGGTCTGCCGGACGACGCCGCCGGCCAGGATCAGCTCCTTGCCCGGCGTCCCCGACAGGATGCCGACGACGTTGAGGTTGTTGGTGATCACCACGAGGTCGTGCCGGTCGACGAGCGCCCGCGCCACCTCCTCGGTCGTCGTGCCGACATTGACGATGACCGAGCAGCCGTCCGGGATCATCGCCGCCGCCCGCACGCCGATCGCCCGCTTCTCCGCCTCCGCCACCCCGCGCCGCGCCGCATAGGCGACGTTCGCCACCCGCGCCGCCGGCACCGCCCCGCCGTGCACGCGCGCGAGCAGCCCGTTCTGGCTCAGGTCGTTGAGGTCGCGCCGGATCGTCTGCGTCGTGACCGCGAACTCCGCCGCCAGCCCCTCGACCTCGACCCGCCCCCGCGCACGCGCCCGGTGCAGGATTTCCGTCTGCCGTTCGCTCAGATGCATGAGATGGTCGTCCAGGATTGCGGCGGTCTGAAAATGACACCTTTCATCCGAAAGTCAAACTTTTCACTTGACCGCTCAAATCTTTTCAAATGAACTACGGCCGCGTGATGTCGGGCCCACCGGCACCGCGTTCACTGGGAGGACAACATGCGCATGCCCCTGATGTCGGCTGCGGCCGCGATCGCCCTGATCGCCGGCGCGCCGGCGGCCTTCGCCGACATGGCGGCGGCCGAGAAGTGGATCGACGAGGAATTCCAGCCGGCCGCGATAAGCCGCGACGAGCAGGTCGCGGAGATGCAGTGGTTCGTCGACGCCGCCGCGCCCTTCGCCGGCATGGAGATCAACGTGCTGTCGGAGACGATCCCGACGCACACCTACAAGTCGACGGTGCTGACCCGCGCCTTCGAGGAGATCACCGGCATCAAGGTCAACCATCAGTTGCTCGGCGAGGGAGAGGTGGTGCAGGCGGTCCAGACGCAGATGCAGACCAACCGCAACCTCTACGACGCCTACGTTAATGACAGCGACCTGATCGGCACCCACTCCCGCATGCAGCAGGCGGTGAACCTGACCGAAGCGATGGCCGGCCCGTTCGCCGACGTGACCTCGCCGACCCTCGACCTCGACGACTTCATGGGGATCAGCTTCACCACCGGCCCGGACGGCAACCTCTACCAGCTGCCCGACCAGCAGTTCGCCAACCTTTACTGGTTCCGCAAGGACTGGTTCGACAACGAGGAGTACAAGGCCGCGTTCAAGGAGAAGTACGGCTACGACCTCGGCGTGCCGGTCAACTGGTCGGCCTACGAGGACATCGCCGACTTCTTCACCAATGACGTGGGTGAGATCGACGGCGTCCAGGTCTTCGGCCACATGGACTACGGCAAGCGCGCCCCCGATCTCGGCTGGCGGATGACCGACGCCTGGTTGTCGATGGCCGGCGTCGGCACCGAGGGCGAGCCGAACGGCATCCCGATCGACGAGTGGGGCATCCGCATGGAGGCCGGGTCCTGCAACCCGGTCGGATCCAAGACCAGCCGCGGCGGCGAGGCCAACGGCCCGGCGGCGGTCTATGCGATCGCCAAGTGGGACGAGTGGCTGCGCGAGTACGCGCCTCCGGGCGCGGCCAGCTATGACTTCTACCAGTCGCTGCCGGCGCTCAGCCAGGGCAACGTCGCCCAGCAGATCTTCTGGTACACCGCGTTCCTCGCCGACATGGTCAAGCCGCAGTCCGAGGGCAACAACACCGTCGACGCCGACGGCAACCCGCTCTGGCGCGCCGCGCCGAGCCCGCACGGCCCCTACTGGAAGGACGGCCAGAAAGTCGGCTACCAGGACGTCGGCTCCTGGACGATCCTGCGCTCAACGCCCGAGGACCGCGCCAAGGCCGCTTGGCTCTATGCCCAGTTCGTGACCTCGAAGACGGTCGACACCAAGAAGAGCCATGTCGGTCTCACTTTCGCCCGCAACTCCACGATCCGCGACGAGAGCTTCACCGAGCGGGCGCCGAAGCTCGGCGGCGTCGTTGAATTCTACCGCTCGCCCGATCGCGTTCGCTGGTCGCCGACCGGCATCAACGTGCCCGACTACCCGCGGCTCGCGCAGATCTGGTGGCAGCAGATCGGCAACGTGAACTCCGGTTCGGCGACGCCGCAGGAGGCGATGGACGCGCTCGCCACCGAGATGGACGACACGATGGCCCGCATGCAGCAGGCCGACGAGGCGTCCGGCGTCTACGGCGGCTGCGGCCCGCGGCTGAACGCCGAGGTCGACCCGGCCGAGTGGCTCGGCAAGCCCGACGGGCCGAAGGCCAAGCTCGAGAACGAGAAGCCGCAGGGCGAGACCATCAGCTACGACGAGATGGTCAAGGTCTGGGCCGAGGCCTCCAACTGATAAGTCGGCGGCCGCCGGACGAGCTCCGGCGGCCGCCCTGCCTTGCCGGGAACGGACGGCCATGACCCTCGAACTGCGGGCCGTCAGCAAGCGCGTCGGCGCCGACATCCACATCCACGAGACGAACCTGACGCTGGCGACCGAGGGCTTCAACGTCCTGCTCGGCGCGACCGGCGCCGGCAAGACGACGCTGATCAAGCTGATGGCCGGCCTCGAGCAGCCGACGAGCGGCGAGGTCCGGTTCCGCGGCAAGAACGTCACCGGGGTGATCCCGCGCAAGCGCAACGTCAGCCTGGTGCACCAGTTCTTCATCAACTACCCGACCATGACGGTCTTCGAGAACATCGCCTCGCCGCTCAGGGTGTCGGGGGTCGCGCGGGCCGAGATCGAGCGCCGGGTGCGCGAGACCGCCGACCTCCTGCACCTGACCCCGATGCTCGGCCGCCGCCCGCAGGAGCTCTCCGGCGGCCAGCAGCAGCGCACCGCCCTCGCCCGCGCCATCGTCAAGTCGAGCGACCTCGTGCTCCTCGACGAGCCGCTCGCCAACCTCGACTACAAGCTGCGCGAGGAGCTGCGCGACCAGCTTCCCGCGCTCTTCGCCGGCCGCGGCGCCATCGTCGTCTACGCGACCTCCGAGCCGTCCGAGGCGCTGATGCTCGGCGGCCACACCGCCACCCTCGACGCCGGCCGCGTGACCCAATTCGGCCCCACTCAGGAGTGCTACCGCGCCCCGGTCGACCTCACCACGGCGCGGGTGTTCTCCGACCCGCCGATCAACGCCGCCCAGGTCATGAAGCAGGGCGGCGAGATCGTCCTCCTCGACCGCGTCCGCTGGCCGGCCGCCGGTGCCGCCGCCGCGATGCCCGACGGAGCCTACACTCTCGGGCTCCGGCCGCACTTCGTCTCGCCGCAGCGCAGCGCCCCGGACCAGGTGCCGCTCCAGGGCGTCGTCCAGATCACCGAGCTCTCGGGCTCCGAGAGCGTCGCCCACTTCGCCGTCGGCGGCTCGACCTGGGTCGCACAGTCGAACGGCGTCCATCCGTACCGGGTCGGCGACACCCACGACTTCTACCTCGACGTCCGCCACGGCCTCTACTTCGCCGGCGACGGCCGGAGGGTCGCCTGATGGCCCGCATCGGCCTCAAGGACCTGCGCCACAGCTACACCGCGCATCCGCGCGGGCCGGACGACTACGCGCTCAAGCAGATCGACCTCGACTGGCAGGACGGCGGCGCCTATGCGCTGCTCGGCCCCTCGGGCTGCGGCAAGTCGACGCTTCTCAACATCATCTCGGGCCTCATCGTGCCCTCCGAGGGCCGCATCCTCTTCGACGACCGCGACGTGACCCGCCTGGCGCCGACCGAGCGCAACATCGCCCAGGTCTTCCAGTTCCCGGTCATCTACGACACGATGACCGTCTACGACAACCTCGCCTTCCCGCTCAGGAACCGCGGCGTCGCGCCCGCCGCCGTCGATGCCCGCGTGCGCACGATCGCCGAGATGCTCGAGCTCGACGCGATGCTCGACCGCCGCGCCGCCGGCCTCACCGCCGACGGCAAGCAGAAGATCTCGATGGGCCGCGGCCTCGTGCGCGAGGACGTCAACGTCATCATGTTCGACGAGCCGCTCACCGTCATCGACCCGCACCTGAAGTGGAAGCTGCGCTCGAAGCTCAAGGAGCTGCACCAGGCGCTCAGGGTGACGATGATCTACGTCACCCACGACCAGACCGAGGCGCTGACCTTCGCCGACCAGGTCGTCGTCATGCAGGAGGGCGAGATCGTGCAGATCGGCTCCCCCGTCGACCTCTTCGAGCGCCCGGCGCACACCTTCGTCGGCCACTTCATCGGCTCGCCCGGCATGAACATCCTGCCCTGCAGGATCGAGGACGGCACCGCCATCTTCGCCGGCCGCCGCATCGCCACCGCCAACCGCGCCGCCGGCGCCGGCGCCGGCCGGCCCGAGATCGGGGTGCGCCCCGAGTTCGTCAGCCTCGGCGCCGACGGCATCCCGGCCGAGATCGTCCGCATCGCCGACGTCGGCCGCCACCGCGTGGTCCAGGCCGAGGCCGGCGGCCAGCGGATCAACGCGCTCCTGCCCGAGGACGCGCCGGTCGCGCTCGGCCCGGCGCACCTCGCCTTCGCGCCCGCGCAGACGCGCATCTACGAGGACGGCTGGCTGGCGGGGGGACGGCGATGAAGACCGAAAACCAGTGGGCCTGGCTTTTCGTCATCCCGGTCGTGCTCCTCGTCGCGTTCAACGCCCTGATCCCGCTGATGACGGTCGTCAACTACTCGGTACAGGAGACCTTCGGCAACAACGTCTTCTTCTGGCACGGCGTCGGCTGGTTCGAGGACGTGCTGCGCTCGCCCCGCTTCCACGCCGCGCTCGGACGCCAGCTGCTCTTCACCGGCATCATCCTCTTGATCGAAGTGCCGCTCGGCGTCGCCATCGCCCTCGCGATGCCGCGCAAGGGGCCGTGGGTCTCGGTCTGCCTCGTCCTGATGGCGCTGCCGCTCCTCATCCCCTGGAACGTCGTCGGCGCGATGTGGAACATCTTCGCGCTCCCCGACATCGGCCTCCTCGGCTACGCGCTCAACAACTGGCTCGGCATCGACTTCAACTACACCCAGCAGCCGTTCGCCGCCTGGTTCACCATCATCCTGATGGACGTCTGGCACTGGACCTCGCTCGTCGTGCTCCTCGCCTATGCCGGACTCGTCTCGATCCCCGACGCCTACTACCAGGCGGCGAAGATCGACGGCGCCCGCCCCTGGGCGATCTTCCGCCACATCCAGCTGCCGAAGATGAAGCGCGTGCTCACCATCGCCGTCCTCCTCCGCTTCATGGACTCGTTCAACATCTACACCGAGATCTCGGTGCTGACCGGCGGCGGCCCCGGCAACTCGACGACGCTGCTCTCGATCGACCTCGTCAAGATCGCCCTCGGCCAGTTCGACCTCGGCCCGGCGGCGGCGATGTCGCTCATCTACTTCATCATCACCCTGCTCGTCTCGTGGGTCTTCTACACCGTGATGACCCGCGACGAGCCGAAGTGAGGCGGCCATGACCAAGCTCCGCCCGATCGCGGTCATCCTCTACATCCTGTTCCTGATGCTGCCGATCTACTGGCTCGTCATCATGTCGTTCAAGACGACGAACGAGATCCTCGGCGGCTTCTCGCCCTGGCCGCAGGTCTGGACGCTCGCCTCCTACCGGACGATCTTCACCGACCCGACCTGGTACTCGGGCTACATCAACTCGATCACCTACGTGACGATCAACACCGTGCTCTCGGTCACCGCCGCGCTGCCCGCCGCCTACGCCTTCTCGCGCTACCGCTTCCTCGGCGACAAGCACCTGTTCTTCTGGCTCTTCACCAACCGCATGGCGCCCGCCGCGGTCTTCGCGCTGCCGTTCCTGCAGCTCTACTACGCGGTCGGACTCTTCGACACCTACCTCGGCGTGGCGCTCGCCCACTGCCTCTTCAACATCCCGCTCGCGGTCTGGATCCTCGAGGGCTTCATGTCGGGCGTGCCGAAGGAGCTCGACGAGACCGCCTACGTCGACGGCTACTCGTTCCCCCGCTTCTTCCTCCGCATCTTCGTCCCCAACATCAAGGCCGGCATCGGCGTCGCCGCCTTCTTCTGCTTCATGTTCTCCTGGGTTGAGATGCTGCTGTCCAAGACCCTGACCTCGGTCCAGGCCAAGCCGATCGCCGCGGTGATGACCCGCACGGCGTCGACCTCCGGCTACGAGCTCGGCCTCCTCGCCGCTGCCGGCGTCCTCACCATCATCCCCGGCGCCATCGTGATCTGGTTCGTGCGCAACTACATTGCCAAGGGCTTCGCCCTGGGGCGGGTGTGATGCGCGCCCTCCCACGCCCCCGCCGCCCGCACGGAGGCCAGCGCCCGGCGCGCCGCACGCGCCGGGCGCTGGCCGGCCCGACGCTTGTACTTGTCCTCGCCGGCCTCGCCCCCGGCGCCGCGCTCGCCCAGGCCAAGGCCGGCTGGGGCAATGTCGGCGAGCAGGAGCAGGGCTTCTCTTGGACCCAGCCGCTGTTCGGCGACTTCTGGATGGCCTGGACCCTGGCGACGCTCGCCTTCTTCGTCCTGGTCTTCGCGGCGATCGCGCTGATGGGGATCCTCGAGTGGCGCGCCCCCGGCGGCGCGCCGCGCAGCGGCGTCCTCGGCATCGAGACGACCCGCGGCGACCGCCTGTTCATCTCGCTGCTCGGCGCCGCCTACGTCTTCCTCGGCTGGCTCGCCCTCTTCTCCACCCCGCTCTGGGGCGCGCTCGGCCTCGCGCTCGCCTGGACCGCCTTCGTGTTCTGGAAGGTGTGATCCCTCCGGCTCAGGCGAGCGCCGTCGCCAGCCGGTCCAGCGTCGCCTTCTCCGCCGCGCTGACCTTCTCGCCGCCGAAGCCAAGGAAGCCGCCCTCGGTGCCGGCCTCGGAGACCTTGCCGGCGATCGTCTTCAGCCAGTCCTTGAACGCGGCCGCGCTGCCCGGCGCCTTGGCGGCGACGACCCCCGCCACCGCCTGCAGCTCGGTCAACGCCGCGTCGACCACCTCAGCCGGCGCCTTGCCCCTCGCCTCCGTCTTGAGCACGCCCCGCGCCAGGTCGCGGCCTTCCGAGGTCTCGTAGGCCGCGACGATCTCGCCGATCAGCGGGTCGCCCCCGCCCGCGGCCTTCGGCTTGGCGAGCGAACCGGCGACCGCCGCGCTCTCCTTGACCGCGCCCCACAGGCCGCCGGGCTCGGCGGCCGTCACCGCGATCCCGGCCAGCATCGGCGCGCCGACGACCCGCGCCCACTCCTCGGGCGTGAAGCTGTCCTTCAGGCTCATCCCCGTCCCTCCCCTGCACGACCGGAACGCCTCCGGCCTCCGCCGAGGGTAGCTCCGCGGCCGCCGGCATCAAAGCCGAAACCGGCTCGGGCTACGCCAGCCGCGTGCCCGCCGGCACCGGCCGCCCGCGCAGGAAGGCGGCCGCGTCGAGCGCGCCGCCGCCCGACCGCTGCGCCGCGAGGATCCGCACCGCGCCCTCTCCGCAGGCGACGGTCAGCCGATCGTCGAGGACCTCGCCCGGCGCGCCGCCGCCGGCCCCGACCTCGCTCAGGAGCAGCTTCACCCGCTCAGCCCCGATCTCGGTCCAGGCACCCGGAAACGGCGCGAGCCCGCGGATCAGCCGGTCGACCTCGACCGCCGGCCGCCGCCAGTCGACCCGCGCCTCCGCCTTGTCGATCTTCGCGGCGAGGGTGACGCCCGCCTCCGGCTGCGGCGCCGGCACGACATCGTCGATCCGCGTCAGCACCTCGGCGACCATGCGCGCCCCGAGCCCGGCCAGCCGGTCGTGCAGGCTCCCCGCCGTGTCGTGCCGTCCGATCGGCACCGCCTCCTGCGCCAGCACCGGCCCGGTGTCGAGCCCTTCGTCGAGCAGCATGATCGAGACCCCGGTCTCGGCGTCGCCCGCCATCACCGCGCGCTGGATCGGCGCCGCACCGCGCCACCGCGGCAGGAGCGAGGGATGGATGTTGAGACAGCCGCGGGCGGGCGCATCGAGCACCGCCTTCGGCAGCAGGAGCCCGTAGGCGACCGCCACCGCCGCCTCCGCGCCGAGCGCGGCCAGCTCCGCCTGCGCCCCCGGGTCGCGCAGGCTCGCCGGCGTGCGCACCGGCAGGCCGAGCGCCTCGGCGCGGACCTGCACCGGGCTCGGCCGCGGCCGCTGGCCGCGCCCGCCGGGCCGCGGCGGCTGGGTGTAGACGCAGGCGATCGCGTGCCCGGCCGCCACCAGTGCCTCGAGCGCCGGCAGCGCGAAGTCGGGCGTGCCCATGAAGATCAGCCGCACGGCCACCCCGGCGCCGGGCTCACGCCCGCGCCTTCTCCTTCTTCAGCTTCTTCATCCGCGAGGTGATCATCGTCCGCTTCACCGTGCTCAGGTAGTCGATGAAGAGCCGTCCCTTCAGGTGGTCGATCTCGTGCTGGGCACAGATCGCCCAGCGCTCGCCGAACTCCCGCTCGTGGGTCAACCCGTCGAGCCCGAGCCAGCGCACCCGCACCCGTTCCGCCCGGGTGACGTTCTCGTAGACGTCCGGGACCGACAGGCAGCCCTCCTCGCTCGTCACCGACTCCTCGGAGCGCCAGGTGATCTCCGGGTTGACGAGCACGATCGGCTGCCGCGGCTCGTCGTTGCCGGCGCAGTCCATGACGAAGACCTGCTTCATGACCCCGAGCTGCGTCGCGGCGAGCCCGATGCCCGGCGCCTCGTACATGGTGATCAGCATGTCCTCGGCCAGCGCCCGCAGGCCGTCATCGACGCCCTCGACGGGCGCGGCTACCTTGCGCAGGCGCGGGTCGGGATGAATGAGGATGGGTCGGATCGCCATTGCGGCGAAATAGGCGATGCGCATTGCCTTGACAAGACGGCGCCGCCCCGGCACGAGCCCCGGGGTCCGGCGACGCGAGGGGCCCAATGTTCGACTTCGACGAGATCATCGATCGCCGCGGAACCAACTGCATCAAATGGGACATGATGCAGCCGCTCTACGGCGTGGCGCCCGACGACGGCCTCGCCATGTGGGTCGCCGACATGGACTTCCGCCCGCCTCCCTCGGTCACCGCCGCGCTCACGGCCGAGGTCGACCACGGCGTGCACGGCTACTTCGGCGACGACCGCGCCTACAAGGCGGCGATCACCGGCTGGATGGCGCGCCGCCACGGCTGGGAGGTCGACCCGGCGACCATCATGACCACCCACGGCATCGTCGCCGGGCTCGCGCTCTGCCTGCAGGCCTTCACCGAGCCGGGCGACGGCGTCATCCTCTTCACGCCGGTCTACCACGCCTTCTACCGCGTCCTGCGCGCCAACCGCCGCGAGATCGTCGAGTCCCCGCTCGTCGAGGTCGACGGCCGCTACGCGATGGACCTCGACGCCCTCGCCGCCGCCCTGACGGGGCGCGAGCGCATGGTCGTGCTCTGCTCGCCGCACAATCCCGCCGGCCGGGTCTGGACCCGCGACGAGCTCCGCGCCCTCGCCGATTTCTGCACCGCGCACGACCTCCTCCTCGCCGCCGACGAGATCCACCACGACCTGGTCTTCCCCGGCCGCCGCCACGTCGCGATGCCGCTGGCCGCGCCCGAGGTCCTCGACCGGCTGGTGATGCTGACGGCCTCGACCAAGACCTTCAACATCGCCGGCGCCCTGACCGGCAACGTCATCATCCCCGACGCGGCCCTGCGCAAGCGCTTCGCCGCCGCCCACCTCGCCTCCGGCACCGGCACCAACCGCTTCGGCGCGCTGATGGCGACCGCCGCCTATTCCGGCGGCGACGCCTGGGTCGACGCGCTCTGCGCCTACCTCGCCGAGAACGCCCGCGTCTTCCAGGCCGGCATCGACGCCATCCCCGGCCTCCGCTCGATGCCGCTCGAAGCCACCTACCTCGCCTGGGTCGACTTCGCCGGCACCGGCATGGAACCCGCCGAATACACCCAGCGCATCGAGCGCCAGGCCCGCATCGCCCCGAGCCACGGCCCGACCTTCGGCAAGGGCGGCGAGAGCTTCCACCGCTTCAACATCGGCATGCCGCGCAGCCGCGTCGCCGAAGCGGTGGCCCGCCTGCAGGACGCCTTCGCCGACCTTCAGTAGCCGCGCGCGCCGAACAGCGCCGAGCCGATGCGGACATGGGTGGCGCCGCACGCGATCGCCGCCTCGAAGTCCTCGCTCATCCCCATCGACAGCCCGGCGAGGCCGTGGCGGGCGGCAAGCTCGCGCAGCAGCTCGAAATGGGGAACCGGGTCGGCACCCATCGGCGGAATCGCCATCAGCCCGAACACCGGCAGGTCGTAGCCGCGACAGACGGCGAGAAAGCCCTCGAGCCCGTCCGGATCGACCCCCGCCTTCTGCGGCTCGCGCCCGGTATTGACCTGGACGAAGAGCGTCGGACAGGCGCCGCGCGCCTGCGCCCCGTCGGCGAGCCTGCGTGCCAGCCGCTCGCGGTCGAGGCTGTGGATCGCCTCGAAGAGCTCGAGCGCGCGCGCGACCTTGTTCGACTGCAACGGTCCGACGAGATGCAGCCGCGTCCCCGGAAACTCCGCCAGAAACGGCGGCCAGCGCTCCTCCGCCTCCTGCACCCGGTTCTCGCCGAAGACCCGCTGCCCGGTCTCGAGCACGGCGCGCACCCGCGCCTCCGGCTGCAGCTTGGAGACGGCGACGAGCGTCACCGCGTCCCCCGGCCTGTCGGCCCGCGCCAGCGCGGCGGCGATCCGGGCCGCTATCTCCTCGAGTGCCATGCCGCCGACGATAGCGCCCGGAGGCCAGGTGCAAAAGGTCTGGCTCAGAACGCCATCGAGATGCCGAAGTCGCCGATCCAGGCCGCGTCCCCGTCGGTGCCGTCGGGCTCCTGGAGCGGATAGGTCCGGCGGACGCCGCCGTTGATCGAGGCGCCGCCGCCGAGGTCGTACTGCGCCGACAGCTCGTAGGAGTCCTGGCCGTCGATGTCCGCGAGCTCGCCCTCGGCGCTCAGGATCTTGCCGTAGACCGCGCCGAACGACCAGGCGTCGTAGGTATAGGAGGCGCCGACCAGCAGGTTGTCGGCGTCGAACTCGCCGAGGTCGGTGGTATCGGAATCGAGCTTCATGTAGGTGAGCCCGAACCCGAAGCTCGCGTATTCCGCGCCGAGCCCGACCGACCACTGCTCGCCGTCGGGAAACACGCTGTCCACCGGCGCGGCTATGAGCTCCGCGTCAGGTACGCCGTCGCCATTGAGGTCGACCAGCACCGGCTCGGCTTCACCGGTCTCGATGAACGAGTCGAACTTGTTGTAGCCGATCCCGGCCGTCCAGCTCCCGCCGCCGAAGTCGGCCGCGTACCCGGCGCCGACCGCAATATCGGTCAGGTCGCGGTTCGACGACAGCGACAGGCCGAAGCCGCCGAAGTCATAGTCGTAGCGCACCGTCGGCCGCGCCACCGGGTTCGAGGCGAAGCTCGTGCCGGAGTCCGCGCCGAAGTCGCCGCCGTTGGAGACGAAGCGAGTCTCGTCGAGCTCGCCGAGCCCGGTCAGCGAGTAGTCGCCCGGCACGTCGCCCACCCACTGCTCGTCGGCGCCGTTGGTGTCGCCGTAGCTGAGCGTGCCGAAGCTGCCCGAGACGAAGACGCTGCCTTCGCTCTGCCCCTCGCGTGTCGCCCTCGCCGCCCTCGGCGTTGTCGGCCCGGATCTCGGCGCCGAAGGTGATGCCGCTGTCGGTCTCGCCGGTCATGTTGACGCCGAACCGGACGCGCGAGACCGCCCGCAGATCGTCGGGCGTCGTGCCGTCCTCATCGATCAGGATGCCGCCGTCGTTGTCGATGTTGTATCCGAGGCCGAGCCTCGCGTCGCCGAACAGCGCGATCCCCTGCGCCGACCCGCCGCCCGCCCAGAGCACCGCCCCCGCGGCCGTCGCAACCAGGATTCCTCTCTTTGTCATGCCTTTCCCTCGCAGTCTGCACTCAGCGAGGGGTGCACATGGGCCAACCGGCCGGCTCGACAACGTGAAAATCGCCGTCGGGCGGAACTTCGCCCTGCGTCACGTTGGCACGGTCCGGCAGGAGAGGCAGGCGCACAAAATGAAAAGGCGGGCCGAAGCCCGCCTTTCCGTTCACTGTCCCGTCTCTTGGTGGCTCAGAACGCCATCTTGATACCGAAGTCGCCGATCCAGGCGGAGTCGCCGGCCTCGTCGCCGGCGAGGCCGATGATGTTGTAGGTCCGCCGGACCGCGCCGTTGATCGAGGCGCCGCCGCCGAGGTCGTACTGCGCCGACAGCTCGTAGGAGTTGTCGCCGTCGAGGTCCTCAAGCGCACCCTCGCCGTTCAGGATCTTGCCGTAGACGCCGCCGACCGACCAGGCGTCGAAGGTGAACGAGGCGCCGATCAGCAGGTTGTCGGCATCGAACTCACCAAACGTCGAGGTGTCGGAGTCGAGCTTCGCGTAGGTCAGGCCGAAGGCGAAGGCCTCGTAGTCGCCGTTCAGGCCGATCGACCACTGCTCGCCGTCCGGGACGAACGCGGTTTCCGGAACGACCGGCACCAGCACGTCGACCTCCACGCCGTCGCAGACGCCGGTGACCGGATCCACCGTCCCGTCGCAGATGGTGACCGTGCCGGTGGTGGCGCCCCCGAGCTGTTCGAAGCCGTCGAACTTGTAGTAGCCGAGGCCGGCGCTCCAGGAGCCGCCGCCGAAGTCGGCCGCGTAACCGGCGCCGACGCCGATATCGGTCAGGTCGCGGTTCGACGACACCGACATGCCGAAGCCCATGATGTCGAAGTCATAGCGGATCGTCGGGCGGGCGAACGGGTTGTTGGCGAAGCTGCTGCCGCTGTCCTTGCCGAAGTTGCCGCCGTTCGAGATGAACCGCGTCTCGTCGAGGTCGCTGAGGCCGGTCAGCGAGTAGTCGCCCGGGACGTCGCCGACCCACTGCTCGTCGGCGCCGTTGGTGTCGCCGTAGGTCAGGGTGCCGAAGCTGCCCGACACGAAGACGCTGCCGGCGGTCTGGCCGTTCTGGCCGCCCTGGCCGCCCGACGAGTTGTCCGCGCGGATCGTGGCGCCGAAGGTGATGCCGCTGTCGGTCTCGCCGGTCATGTTGACGCCGAACCGGACCCGCGAAACCGCCCGCAGATCGTCGGGCGTGTCGAACTCGCCCTCGTCGTCGGTGGTGAGGACACCGCCTTCGTTGTTGATGTTGTAGCCGAGACCCAGCCGGGCATCACCGAACAGAGCAATGCCCTGCGCTGAGGCGATTCCCCCGATCAGCAGCGCGCCCGTCGCGGTGGTAGCGAACAGCACCTTTTTCATCGCTTTTCCTCGTGTTTCTTCTTGAAACCCATCTCAAATCCGGGATGCCCGGACCAAGTGAGGATTTCATCTCTCATCGACCGGGGGACGGTCAAGCAATTGGCGGGAATCGCCGAACTTTGCGTCGAGCATTGATGCACCTTTGCCACAGTGACCCCGGAGGCGCAGTTCGCTTTGCACTTGCCGCTGATCCGGCTTCACTTTACACACCGCGCGACGACGCTCAGGGGGCCGTTTCCGCTCGTGATCGACACGCGTGCATTCTGTCTGATCCTCGCCGCGACCGGCGCGCTCGCCGGCTGCGGCGACGCCGAGCGCCAGCAGGAGCTCGCGCTCGAGCGGCGCAACGAGGAGCAGGAGATCAGCGACGAGAGCTTCTTCGACCTGTTCCGCGGCCGCAGCGACGCCGAGCGCGAGGTGGCGGTCAACCGCTACCTCTGGCAGGCATCGCTCGACGTGCTCTCGTTCCTGCCGATCGAAGCCGCCGACCCGTTCTCCGGGCTCCTGGTCACCGGCTGGGGCAATGTCGGCGGCAGTGGCGCCTACCGGGTCACGGTCTTCATCTCCGATCCGTCGCTCGACGCGCGCGCGCTCAAGGTCGCGGGCTTCCGCCAGGCGGGCGGCCGGGCGGTTCCGGTCGGCGAGGCCGAGAACCGGGCGCTCGAGGACGCGATCCTGACCCGGGCCCGGCAGATGCGCATCGCCCAGGCCAGCCGCCAGGGCTAGGCGGCGGCCTTGGAGCGGGAGAACGCAATGTCGCGCTACAACGCCCCGGAGATCGAGGCGAAATGGCAGCGGGCCTGGGACGAGGCCGGTCTGTTCCGTGCCCGGCGCGATCCGGCCCGCCCCAAGTACTACGTGCTCGAGATGTTCCCCTATCCCTCGGGGCGCATCCACATCGGCCATACCCGCAACTACACGATGGGCGACGTGATCGCCCGCTACAAGCTCGCCTGCGGCTTCAACGTGCTGCACCCGATGGGCTTCGACGCCTTCGGCATGCCGGCCGAGAACGCCGCGATCGAGAAGGGCGTGCCGCCGGCTGACTGGACCTACCAGAACATCGCCACCATGCGCGACGCAGATGCAGCCGATGGGCTTCTCGATCGACTGGAGCCGCGAGTTCGCCACCTGCGACCCCGAATACTACGGCCAGCAGCAGGCGCTCTTCCTCGACATGCTCGACGCCGGCCTCGTCACCCGCAAGGCCGCCGTGGTGAACTGGGATCCGGTCGACATGACCGTGCTCGCCAACGAGCAGGTGATCGACGGCAAGGGCTGGCGCTCCGGCGCCCCGGTCGAGCGCCGCGAGCTCGTGCAGTGGTTCTTCAAGATCACCGACATGGCCGACGAGCTGCTCGACGCGATCGACGGCCTCGACGCCTGGCCCGAGAAGGTGCGCATCATGCAGCGCAACTGGATCGGCAAGAGCCGCGGCCTGCAGTTCCGCTTCGACACCATCGGCGCGCCCGCCGGGCCTCGAGACCCTCGAGGTCTTCACCACCCGCCCCGACACGCTCTGGGGCGCGACCTTCGCCGCCGTCTCCCCCGACCACCCGCTGGCGAAGGCGCTCGAGGCGAAGGACCCCGCCGTCGCCGCCTTCGTCGCCGAGTGCCGGCACGCCGGCACCAGCGAGGAGGCGATCGAGTCGGCCGAGAAGACGCGGCATCGACACCGGGGTCCGCGTGATCCACCCGCTCGACCCGGCGATCGAGCTGCCGGTCTGGATCGCCAACTTCGTCCTGATGGACTACGGCACCGGCGCGATCTTCGGCTGCCCGGCGCACGACCAGCGCGACCTCGACTTCGCCCGCAAGTACGGCCTGCCGGTCATCGACGTCTTCGCTCCGCGCGACTCCGACGCCCGCGTCGGCGACGAGGCCTTCGTGCCCCCGAAGACCGAGCCCGTCGACTACCTCCGCCCCGTCGCCGGCCCGCGGCCGGATGACCGGCGAGGAGGCCGTCGAGGCGGCGATCGCCTTCTGCGAGGCGCAGCGGCATCGGCGCGGGCGTCACCAAGTTCCGCCTGCGCGACTGGGGCTCTCGCCGCCAGCGCTACTGGGGCTGCCCGATCCCGGTGATCCACTGCCCGGCCTGCGGCATCGTGCCCGAGGCCCGCGCGAACCTGCCGGTCCGCCTCCCCGACGACGTGAGCTTCGACCGCCCCGGCAACCCGCTCGAGCGCCACCCGACCTGGGCCGCAACCACCTGCCCGCGCCTGCGGCGGCCCCGCCCGGCGCGAGACCGACACCATGGACACCTTCGTCGACTCGTCCTGGTACTTCGCCCGCTTCACCGCGCCGCACGCCGCGACGCCGACCAGCCTGCCCGAGGCCGACTACTGGATGAACGTCGACCAGTACATCGGCGGCGTCGAGCACGCGATCCTGCACCTGCTCTACTCGCGCTTCTTCGCCCGCGCGATGCAGCTGACCGGCCACCTGCCGGCGAAGGCGATCGAGCCCTTCGACGCGCTCTTCACCCAAGGCATGGTCACCCACGAGACCTACGCGACCCGCGACGCCGAGGGCCGCCCGGTCTGGCGCGAGCCCGCCGAGGTGATCCGCGACGAGGCGGGCGCCCGGCTCGCCGACGGCACTCCGGTCGAGATCGGCTCGCTCGCCAAGATGTCGAAGTCGAAGAAGAACGTCGTCGACCCCGAGGACATCATCGCCCGCTACGGCGCCGACACCGCCCGCTGGTTCGTCCTGTCCGACAGCCCGCCCGAGCGCGACGTCGAATGGACCGCCGCCGGCGCCGAGGCCGCCCACCGCCACCTCGCCCGCGTCTGGCGCCTCGCCCACGAGGCCGCCGACGCCGGCGCCGGCGACGGAGGCGCTTCCCCTGCTGCGCGCCACGCACCGCGCCATCCGCGACGTCACCGCCGACATCGAGGGCTTCGCCTTCAACAAGGCGATCGCCCGCCTCTACGAGCTGACCGGCGCCATCGCGAAGGCGCCGGCCGGCGACCCGGCCCGCCGCTTCGCGCTCCGCACGCTCGCGCAGCTGATGGCGCCGATGACGCCGCACCTCGCCGAGGAGGTCTGGGCGATGCTCGGCGGCGAGGGCCTCGTCGCCGCCGCGCCCTGGCCGGTCGCCGACCCGGCGCTCCTCGTCGAGGCGAACGTCACCCTGCCCGTGCAGGTCAACGGCAAGCGGCGCGCCGAGATCGAGGTCCCGGCCGGCTCGGATCACGCCACCATCGAGGCGCTGGTCCTCGAGGACCCCGCCGTCCGGCGGGCGCTCAACGGCGCGACGCCGCGCCGGCTGATCGTCGTCCCCGACCGGATCGTGAATGTGGTGGTCTGAGCGCCTGAGCCGCCGCGCCGCGCTGGCGGCGCTCGCCGGCCCCCTCGCCGCCTGCGGCTTCACCCCGCTCTACGCCCCCGGCGCGCCGGCCGAGCGCATGGCCGGCCGCGTCGAGGTCGGGCTGATCGAGGGCCAGCCCGGCTTCCTCCTGCG
Organism: uncultured Alphaproteobacteria bacterium; assembly: GCA_963763295.1. Classification (GTDB taxonomy): domain Bacteria; phylum Pseudomonadota; class Alphaproteobacteria; order Rhodobacterales; family Rhodobacteraceae; genus Amaricoccus. The sequence continues at coordinate 468,626 of CAVXOH010000007.1, read as the reverse complement.
CGAGCGGCTGACCGGCCGCCTCGGCGAGCCGGTGGCGCCGACCCATCGCCTCGACGTCACGCTCGAGCTCGCGAGCACCGGCGTCGCGCTGACCCAGCAGAACATCACCACCCGCTTCAACGTGATCGGCACCGCCGAGTACGCGCTCGTCCCCCTCGCCGGCGGCCCGCCCGCCGCCAGCGGCGTCGTCCGCTCGATCACCGGCTTCAGCGCGCCGGAATCGGAGACCGCCTCGGCCTATGCGAGCCGCGCCGCCGAGATCGACGCCGAGCGGCGGGTCGCCAACGACCTCGCCGAGCGCATCCTGCAGCGCCTCGCGCTCGGCGCCGAGGACTGGGCGTGAAGCTCGGCTCCCGCGACGCCGCCCGCTTCCTCGCCCGCCCCGACCCCGCGCTCGCCGGCGCGCTCCTCTACGGCGCCGACCCGATGCGGGTGGCGCTTGAAGCGCGCCGCCCTCGTCGAGGCGCTGGTCGGCCCCGACGCCGCGGCCGAGATGCGGCTGACCCGCATCCCCGGCGCCGACCTGCGCCGCGACCCGGCCGCGCTCGTCGACGCCGTCCGCGCCACCGGCTTCTTCCCCGGCCCGCGCGCCGTCCTCGTCGAGGACGCCGCCGACGCCTCCGCGGCCTCGGTGCGCGCGGCGCTCGCCGACTGGCGCCCCGAGGACGCCCGCATCGTCGTCACCGCCGGGGCGCTCGGCGCCGGCAGCGCGCTGCGCAAGGCGTTCGAGGCGGCGCCGAACGCGGTCGCGATCGGCATCTACGCCGACCCGCCCGGCCGCGACGAGATCGAGGCCGCCCTCGCCGCCGCCGGCCTGCCGCGCCCGGAGCGCGACACCATGGCCGAGATCGAGGCGCTGGCGCAGGGGCTCGACCCCGGCGACTTCGCGCAGTTCCTCGCCAAGCTCGCGCTCTACAAGCGCGGCGACCCGGCGCCGGTCTCCGCCGCCGACCTCGCCGCCTGCGCCCCGCCGGCCGCCGAGGCCGAGATCGACGCCCTGGTCGCCCTCGCCGCCGACGGCGACGCCGCCGCCCTCGCCACAGCGCTCAGCGGCGTCGGCGGCCGCTCGGGCAGCCCGACCTCGCTCACCATCGCCGCCGGCCGCTACTTCCGCACCCTGCACGCCGCCGCCTGCGCCCGCGACGGCGCCGACGCCGCCCTCGCGCGCGCCCGCCCGCCGGTCTTCGGGCCGCGGCGCGCCCGCATGGCGGCGCAGGCCCGCGCCCTCGGCGCGGCCGAGCTCGAGAAGGCCCTCGCCCTCATCATCGAGGCCGACCTCGCGCTCCGCTCGCCGCGCCCGCTGCCTGGCCCCGCGTTCGCCGAGCGCCTGCTGCTCCGGCTCGCGACGCTGAAGCGCCGGGCCGCCTGACCCCACCGCATCGCTGACCCGACTGCGGCAACCGCGTGCACGGAGGGCCGCGGCTCAGGGCCTGGGCGGGACGGCTCCGCCGGCGCGATTCTCCTGACTGACGTGTGGCATACTGCCGGGACGGGGACGCACCGACGCTACCGGTTGCTGACCCGAATGCGGCATCCGCCCGCACAGAGGGCAGCGGCGCGCCCGCGGGGGGCCGCGTAAGCGGCCGCCCAGGGGGCGGGCGGCCGCTGCCCGGGCTCCGGGGCCCGGGCGGGACGGCTGAGCCGGCTCGCTTCTCCTGACTGACGTGTGGCATGCTACCGGGAAGGTAAAGCACCGATCCCACCGCATCGCTGACCCGACTGCGGCATCCGCGTGCACAGAGGGCAGCGGCACGCCCGGGGCGGCCGCGTAAGCGGCCGCCCCGGGGGCGGGCGGCCGCTGCCCGGGCTCGGGGCCCGGGCGGGACGGCGCAGCCGGCGCGATCCTCCTGACTGGCGTGTGGCATGCTGCCGGGACGGGAACGCACCCGACTTCGGCATCCGCCCGCACAGAGGGCAGCGGCACGCCCGCGGGGCGCCGCGTAAGCGGCCGCCCAGGGGGCGGGCGGCCGCTGCCCGGGCTCGGGGCCCGGGCGGGACGGCTGAGCCGGCGCGCTTCTCCGCTCAGCGTGCCCGAGGGAATGGACGCGGCGCGCCCAGCGGGCCATTCTGTACCCGGAGGCTAGCGATGAGACGGAGAGACATGCTCCGGTCAATCCTCCGGGGGCTCCCCGGTCTGGCACTGCTGGCCAGCTGGCGCGGGGCGGCAGCAGCACCTGCAACGTCGCGGGTGCGCCCCGGCGATGCCGGCTGGCCATCGGAGGCCGACTGGCAGCGCCTGCGCGACACCGTCGGCGGCCGGCTGATCCCCGTGACCTCCCCGCTCGACGCCTGCCTGAGCGCTCCGGAGACCTGCACCGCGGTGTTCGACGCGCTCCGCAACCCCTACTACCTCCGCGACGAGCCCGGCCTGACCCAGGCGCTCGGCTGGGTCGAGGCCTGGACCTCGCGGCCGAGCGCCTTCGCCGTCGCCGCCCGCAGCGCCGACGACGTCGCGACCGCCGTGCGCTTCGCCCGCCAGCACGACCTGCGGCTGGTGGTGAAGGGCGGCGGCCACGCCTACCAGGGCGGCTCGAGCGCGCCCAACTCGCTCCTCGTCTGGACCCGCGCGATGACCGCGACCGAGCTCCACGACGGCTTCGTCCCCGACGGCTGCACGACGCCGCCGGTGCCCGCCGCCAGCTTTGGCGCCGGCACGATCTGGGGCGCCGCCTACCATGCCGTCACCGGCGCCGGCCGCTACGTCCAGGGCGGCGGCTGCCTGACCGTCGGCGTCGCCGGCCTCGTCCTCGGCGGCGGTTTCGGACCGTTCTCCAAAGGTTTCGGCCTCGCCGCTGCGAGCCTGCTCGAAGCCGAGATCGTCACCGCCGACGGCACGGTGCGCCGGGTGAACGCCTGCCGCGATCCCGACCTCTTCTGGGCGCTGAAGGGCGGCGGCGGCGGCAGCTTCGGCGTCGCCACCCGGCTGACCCTGGCCACCCACGACCTGCCATCCACCTTCGGCCTCGCGAGCCTGACCGTCCGCGCCGACACCGACGCCGCCTTCTCCCGCCTCGCCGAGCGGATCGTCGGCTTCTACGCCGACACCCTGTTCGGCCCGGTCTGGGGCGAGCAGATCGCGTTCACCCCCGAGAACGCGCTCGAGCTGTCGATGGTGTTCCAGGGCCTGACGCAGGAGGAAGCCGCCGCCACCTGGCAGCCGTTCCTCGACTGGGTGGCCGCCGACCCGGAGCTCCGCCTCGACGGCGAGCCGACCGTGCTCGCGATCCCCGCCGGCAGCCTCTTCGACCCGGCGATGCTCAAGCAGGTGCCCGGCCTCGTCCTCGCCGACGACCGGCCGGACGCGCCGGAGGGCAACGTCTTTTGGGCCTCGAACCAGGGCGAGGCCGGGCAGGTGCTGCACGGCTACCGCTCCGCCTGGGTCCCGGCGGCGCTGCTCGCGCCCGCGCGGCGCGCCGAGCTCGCCGCCGCGCTCGTCGCCGCGTCGCGGCACTGGCGGATCGCGCTCCACCTCAACAAGGGCCTCGCCGGCGCCCCGCCTCCGGCGATCGACGCCGCCCGCGACACCGCGATGAACCCGGCCGTCCTCGACGCCTTCGCGCTCGCGATCAGCGGCGCCGAGGGCGGTCCCGCCTGGCCGGGCCTCCCCGGCCACGAGCCCGACGTCGCCGCCGCCCGCCGCGATCGCGCCGCCGTCGGCCGGGCGATGGACGCGCTCGTCCAAGTCGGCGCCGCCGGCGCCTACGTCGCCGAAAGCGACTTCTTCGCCGCGGACTGGCAGGGCGCCTTCTGGGGCCCGCACTACCCGCGCCTCCTCGCCATCAAGGACCGCTACGACCCCGACGGTCTCTTCACCGTCCACCACGGCGTCGGCAGCGAGCGCTGGAGCCCCGACGGCTTCACCCGGCTGGACGGCTAGGCGCCGGCCAATCCAAGCGCAGCCGGCCCCCGAACGGGAATGGGCACCGTTTGACTTACTTCGACATCTGCCCGCACAGAAAGCGCCGCGCCTGCCTTTCCCCTCTCGCACCCACGCATTGTCACCGGGCTCCGAGTCAAAGCTGTCCACTCTATCCGGTCTTGCAGACGACGCCTCTCGATGAAACCTTGCTCGCAAGGAGAGTGGGACGTACTCGTCGTGGGCAAGGGAAGCGTATAGGACCGGTCAGAGAAGGATGGTTGGATATGGCGTACTGGTGGGTATCGCAAAACAAGACATTCCGGCACGAACGGGCTGGAGGCTATTTATGGGCGCCACTCAAGGACAGGGCTGGGCGAACACCTCACCATTGGTCCAACGTCGCATTGGTCAAAGGCGGTGGGACATAATCTTCTCTTACGTCCGAGGACATATTGTGGCAGTCAGCGAGGCAGCCTCTGGCGCTGCCGAAAGGGTTTGATACTGACGAAAGTTGGGAGAATGAAGGTCGCCGGGTCGACGTGCGATACACGGATCTAGACCCGCCCATCGCAGTCCCGCCGATCGCGACAATTCTCGCTCAACTTCTTCTGAAGCGCCACGCTCCCTTGAACCGCAACTTGACGGGTGTTCAGGGTTACCTTTTCTCCTTACCTGAGGCAGCAGGCCGCTACCTCCAAGAAGTCATCCGACACTAACTGGCAATCAACATCACGCTAGACTAGAAGTCGCACGCCTCCCGCCCCCAAGCAGACGCGCGCCCTACACGACAGTACCGGCAATGGTCCCGTTACTCACCCTCCGGAACCCGGCACCCGCTCGCGAAGAGGGCAGCGGCGCGACCGCGGGCGGCCGAGAAGCGGCCGCCCAGGGGGCGGTCGGCCGCTGCCCGGGCTCGGGGCCCGGGCGGGACGGTGCAACCGGCGCGCTCCCTGTGCCCAGCGCCATCACGCCGAGCGACGCTTGGTCATGAGTCCTCCCCGGATCAGCGTCTTCGCGAGCCGCCATCGGTCGCCGGCCCACCGTACCCTGACCGGCCGGCTTCTCACACCTCGTCCGAGATCCCCGCCCTGAGCCCGTCCCGCACCCGCCCGGCAATCTCGAGGAACGCGCGGCTCTCGCGGATATTGAGCGGCCGCTCGGCCGGCAGCGGGCTCTCGATCACGTCGGTCACCCGCCCCGGCCGCGGCGACATCACCACGATCCGCGTCGACAGGAACACCGCCTCCGGGATCGAGTGGGTGACGAAGGCGATGGTCTTGCCGGTCCGCGCCCACAAGCCCAGCAGCTCCTCGTTCAGCCGGTCGCGCACGATCTCGTCGAGCGCCCCGAACGGCTCGTCCATCAGCAGGATATCCGCATCGAACGCCAGCGCCCGCGCGATCGACGCCCGCTGCTGCATGCCGCCCGAGAGCTGCCACGGGTACTTGCGCTCGAAGCCGCCGAGCTCGACCAGCTCGAGCACCCGCGCCGCCCGCGTCGCCTGCTCCGCCCGCGAATAGCCCATGATCTCGAGCGGCAGCCGCACGTTCGCCCCGATCGTGCGCCACGGAAACAGCCCCGCCGCCTGGAACACGTAGCCGTAGGCGCGCGCCTCGCGCGCCGCGCCCGGGCTCATCCCGTTCACCGTGATCGTGCCCTCGGTCGGCGTCTCGAGGTCGGCGGCGACGCGCAGGAACGTCGTCTTGCCGCACCCCGACGGCCCGATGAAGCTGACGAAGTCGCCCTGCCCGATCGTCAGGTTCACGTCCTCGAGCGCGTGCACCGGCCCGTCGCGCGTCTCGAACGTGAGCCCGAGGCCCTTCGCCTCGATCACCGGCGCCCCGCTCACGCCGCGCCCCGCGCCCGCCGCCAGGCCGCCACGATCGCCTCGGCGCTCCGCGTCCCGTCGGCGATCGTCGTCGGCCCCGCCGACACCGAAACCCGGATGATCTCCCGCCCCCGCCAGCGCCCCGCCGTCGGATAGCAGATCCCGTCCGCCTGCACCGCGGCGAGCGTCGCCTTCGTGAGCGCGTCGCCCTCCGTCCCGTCGCCGCAGGTGACCGCCACCTGGTTCAGCACCACCTCGTTCAGCACCGCGAGCCCAGGCTCCGCCGCGAGCCGCCCGGCGATGTGCCGCGCGACCGCGCAGTGCCGCCCGACCATCTCGGCGACCCCCGCGCGCCCGAGCGCCTTCACTACCGCCCAGACCGCGAAGCCCCGCGCGCGGCGCGACATCTCCGGCGAGAACGCCTCCGGCGCCCGATTCTCGCCCGACGGCAGGTAGCTTGCGCTGATGCTCATCGCCCGGCTCAGCGCGCCCGCGTCGCGCACCATCGCGAGCCCGCAGTCGTAGGGCACCTGCAGCCACTTGTGCCCGTCGGCCGCCCAGCTGTCGGCCGCCTCGAGCCCTGCTGTCAGCCGCCCGAGCTCGGGCGCCGCCCGCGCCCAGAGCCCGAAAGCCCCGTCGACATGCACCCAGGCGCCCTTCGCCCGTGCCAGGGGGATCAGCTCGGCGAACGGATCGAACGCCCCGCTCACCACGTTGCCCGCCTGCAGGCACACCACCACCACCGGCCCCTCGAGCCCGCCCAGCACCCGCGCCAGCGCCTCCGGCCGCATCCGCCCCTCGCCGTCCGCCTCGGCCAGATGCACGCGCTCGGCCCCGAAGCCGAGCAGCCGCAGGCTCAGGTACACCGACGAATGCGCCTCGCCGCCCAGCACCACATGGACCTCGGGCGCGCCGAACAGCCCGCGCGCCTCGACGTCCCAGCCCGCCCGTCCCAGCAGCGCGCCGCGCGCCGCGGCCAGCGCGGTGAAGTTCGCCATCGTCGCGCCGGTGGTGAAGCCGACTCCGGCCTCCGGCGGCAGCCCGAGCAGGTCCAGCACCCAGCCCGCCGCCACCTCCTCGGCCGCCGCGGCGGCCGGCGTCGGGTCGGCGAAGGCCGCGTTCTGCCCCCAGGCCGACGCCAGCCAGTCGGCCGCCACCCCCGCCGGATGCGACGCCCCGGTCACCCAGCCGTGGAAGCTCGGGTTCACCATGCCGGCGATCCCGCCTTCGGCCCGGCACACCAGCTCGCCCACGACCGCGTCCGCCGGCAAGCCGCGCTCCGGCACCGGCTCGGCGAAGCGTGCCAGCGCCTCGCGGTAGCCGAGCGCGGCGCACACCGGCGCCTCCGCGGCGCCGCGACGATACCCGCTCGCGGCCGCGGCCGCCGCCCCAAGCGCCGCGGCGTCCGCCTCGGAGAATCCCACCTCAGACCCCGGACGGGATGTTCGTCGGATCGCGCTCGACCTTGCGCGGGCTCGTGAGCTCCTTCCAGGCCGCGAGCGCCTTGTGCGGCGCCGGGAACGCCGGCCTTGGCACGAACTTCCCCCGCCCCGGCTGCGGCTGGCTGTTCCTCCCGTCCGCCCAGACCACGTCGCCGCGGCTGAGCGTCGTGCGCGGCAGCCCGGTCACCTTCAGCCCCTCGAAGACGTTGTAGTCGATGATCGACTTCTGCGAGGCCGCCGACACCGTCTTCGAAAGCTTCGGGTCCCAGACCACGATGTCGGCGTCCGCCCCCTCGACGATCGCGCCCTTGCGCGGATAGACGTTGAGGATCTTCGCGATGTTGGTCGAAGTCACCGCCACGAACTCGTTCGGCGTGAGCCGCCCGGTCTCGACCCCCTTGGTCCAGAGCACGCTCAAGCGTTCCTCGAGCCCGCCGGTTCCGTTCGGGATCGATGGAAAACCCTTCAGTCCCATGCGCTTCTGCTCGGTCGTGAAAGCGGCATGGTCGGTCGCCACCACCTGCAGCGACCCGGCCGCCAGCCCGGCCCAGAGGCTGTCCTGGTGCGCCTTGTCGCGGAACGGCGGCGACATCACCCGCCGCGCCGCATAGTCCCAGTCCTTGTGGAAGTACTCGCCCTCGTCGAGCGTCAGGTGCTGGATCAAGGGCTCGCCATAGACCCGCATTCCCTTCTGCCGCGCCCGCCGGATCGCCTCGTGCGCCTGCTCGCAGCTGACGTGCACGATATAGACCGGCACCCCCGCCGCGTCGGCGATCATGATCGCCCGGTTCGCCGCCTCGCCCTCGACCTCGGGCGGCCGCGAATAGGCATGCCCCTCGGGCCCGGTCAGCCCCTCCTCCATGTACTTCTTCTGCAGCTCGGCCACGATGTCGCCGTTCTCGGCATGGACGAGCGGCAGCGCGCCGAGCTCGGCGCAGCGCTTGAACGACGCGTACATCTCGTCGTCCTCGACCATCAGCGCGCCCTTGTAGGCCATGAAATGCTTGAAGGTGTTGACCCCCCGCTTCACCACCGCGTCCATCTCGCGCCAGATCGTCTCGTTCCAGCCGGTGACCGCGACGTGGTAGCCGATGTCGACGCAGATCTGCGGCGCCGACTTCCGGTCCCAGTCGTCCATCGCCGCGATCAGGCTCCCGTCCGGCCCCGGCAGCACGAAGTCGACGAGCATCGTCGTGCCGCCCGCCGCCGCGGCGAAGGTGCCGCTCTCGAAGGTCTCCGCCGCCGTCGTCCCCATGAACGGCATCTCGAGATGGGTGTGCGGGTCAATCCCGCCCGGGATCACGTAGGCGTCGGTGGCATCGATCTCCTCGTCGCCCTTCAGGCCCTCTCCGATCGCCTTGATCGTCTCGCCCTCGACCAGCACGTCCGCCTTCCACGTCCGGTCGGCGGTGACGATGGTGCCGTTCCTGATGACCTTGCTCACCCGGCCTTCCCCTTCCTTCTCCGTCGAAGCCGGGCGCGGCGCCGCCGCGCCCGCGCCCGCGTCAGTCGATGTCGATGTCGACGTTCTCCGGCTGCAGGATGTTGATCTGGTTCCTGGCCCCGTCATAGAGCCCGATGTCGCCGTAGCCGACGTCGAGCGCGAGCCCGGCGCGCATCGCCCATCCCGAGCCCATGCCATAGCCGCCATCGCCGTAGCCGCCGCCGTAGCCGATCCGCGGGAAGACTCCCGTAAACAGCCCGTGCACCGAAGCGCCCGCCGCCGCCAGCGTCCGCGCCTCCGCCGACATCGTCCCCGGCGCCAGCGAGCAATAGGGCTCGCTCGCCCGCGGCTGCGCCTCGCGCGCCTGCGCGTCGAACCCGAAGACGTCGATCACCTTCGGCCCGCTCGCCGCCCGCCCCCGGCACCAGCTCAGCGCGCCCGACGCCGCGTCGAGCACCCACACGCTCTCCGGCCCGTCCGACACGAACCGGAACGGCGCCGCGCGCCCCTCCGCCGCCCCGAGCGCCAGGACCGCCACAACCGCAACTCCGGTCAGGTTCTCCATGACCCTACTCATTCCCCGAACTCCTTGTCGGTCCGCGGCGCCCCCTCGAGCTCCCGGTCCAGCGCCGCCCTGTACCGGATGCAGCCGGCCATGAACATCGGCCAGTCCGGGACAGCCTGCCCCCCTTTCGGTGGATCAGGCAAGAGGGCCCATAACTGCGGGTGATGCCAGCACAAATCGTGCCCGCTCGCATCCCGATGCGTCCGGATCGCCGTCCTCATCTCCCGCGCGTGTGCGAGCAGCGCCTCGTGACTCATCGCCTCGAGATCGGAGTCGGCCGGGTCCGCGGCCTCCGGCCGCGGCGCCTCCGCAAGCACGCGCCGGAGCAAGCCGAGATCCAGCGCCAGCATCGCCCGCCGGGCGCCGTCGACGCTGCAGGTCAGGCTCCCGTCGGCGATCTCGCGCTCCCCGAGCACATGCAAGGTGGCGAGGCCGCCGTCGTAGTCGACCAGAACCTCGCCGCCCCGTGACTCCACGAAGTCCACCTCGAATTCGTCGAGCCGCAGGCGACGGTCGCCCAGCCTCACCTCCAAGACGGCGAACCGGCTCACGCGGCCCTGCCGCGACTGCGGGCGATGGCTCACTCCACAATCTCCGCCGTCTCGAGCACCGCGTGGAACAGCACGTTCGCCCCCTTCTCCGCCCAGTCCGGGGTGATCTCCTCGGCCTCGTTGTGGCTGAGCCCGTCGACGCAGGGGCACATCACCATCGTCGCCGGCGCCACCTTCGCCGCCCAGCAGGCGTCGTGCCCCGCCCCCGAGACGATGTCGCGGTGCGAATAGCCGAGCCGCTCGGCCGCTCCCCGCACCCGCGCGACCAGCTCCGGCGCGAACGTCACCGGATCGAAATGCCCGACCGGCTCGACCGCGCAGCCGACGCCGAGCGCCTCGCAGATCCGCGCCGCCTCCGCCTCGATCCTCGCCCGCATGCGATCGAGCTTCGCCTGGTCGGGCGAGCGGATGTCGACGGTGAAGACCACGCGCCCCGGCAGCACGTTGCGCGAGTTCGGGCTGAAGGTCACCTGCCCGACCCCGCCCACCGCGGCCGGCTGCTCCGCCGTCGCGACCGCCTGCACCATCTCGAAGATCCGCGCCATCGCGAGCCCCGCGTTCACCCGCATCTCCATCGGCGTCGACCCGGTATGCGCCTCCCTGCCGGTCAGGGTGAACTCGAGCCACCAGAGCCCCTGGCAGTGGGTGACGACGCCGATCTCCCTGCCCTCGGCCTCGAGGATCGGCCCCTGCTCGATATGCAGCTCGAAATAGGCGTGCATCCTCCGCGCGCCCACCTCCTCGTCGCCCTTCCAGCCGATCCGCTCGAGCTCCGCCCCGAACGCCTTTCCCTCGAGATCGGTGCGCGCATAGGCGTAGTCGAGCTCATGCACCCCGGCGAACACGCCCGACGCCAGCATCGCCGGCGCGAACCGCGCGCCCTCCTCGTTGGTCCAGTTCGTCACCACGATCGGATGCCGGGTCCGGATCCCGAGGTCGTTCATCGACCGCACCGCCTCGAGCGCCCCGAGCACGCCCAGCACCCCGTCGTACTTGCCCCCGGTCGGCTGGGTGTCGAGGTGGCTGCCGACATAGACCGGCAGCGCGTCCGGGTCCTCGCCCGCCCGGGTCGCGAACATCGTCCCCATCGCGTCGACGCCGAGCGTCATCCCCGCCGCCTCGCACCAGTCCCGGAAGCGCCGCCGCCCCTCGGCGTCGGCGTCGGTCAGCGTCTGGCGGTTGTTGCCCCCCGCGACCCCCGGCCCGATCTTCGCCATCTCCATGATCGCGTCCCAGAGCCGGGCTCCGTCGATCTTCAGATTGTCGCTGGGGGACGCCATGGTACCACTCCGGCGAATTAGCGAGTGTTCATTAAAAGGGATCTTTCGACGAGGCCGTGGATGAGGCGTTGACCTCCATATAGAGCCTTGGATGCCACCTGCCTGTGGTAGCTTGCGGCACCAGGGTGAATAGTGAACGCTTCGACTAACCGGTTCGACGTGAGTTCGGCTGCAAAGCCCGTTGGCGATCCCTCGGCGTTTCCAAAGCCTACGACGACAAGCGTGCTGTCAGCTTTCATGAGGTTCGGATCGCGATAAACTGAAAACGAAACGTCCTCAGGGTCAAAACCCTTAACTTCGAGCCAAGCGTTAAGTGGCAAAAGCTCCTCGGGTTTAACTTGAGGCTTTGGCGTTCTCTTGAACAAGCCAAACATTACTACCTCCGATATTTGATGCTAGATGATTAGAATTATACACCACCGGTCGGCTGGGTGTCGAGGTGGCTGCCGACATAGACCGGCAGCGCGTCCGGGTCTTCGCCCGCCCGGGTCGCGAACACCGTCCCCATCGCGTCGACGCCGAGCGTCATCCCCGCCGCCTCGCACCAGCCCCGGAAGCGCCGCCGCCCCTCGGCATCGGCGTCGGTCAGCGTCTGGCGGTTGTTCCCCCCCGCCACCCCCGGCCCGATCTTCGCCATCTCCATGATCGCGTCCCAGAGCCGCCCGCCGTCGATCCTCAGGTTCTCGCCAGGTGCAGTCATCTTCGTTTCCGAGGGGTCAAGAGGATCACTTCAGGCGAGGCCCCTGAGCACGCCGCCGAGCTTGCCGATCAGCTCGTCGATCTGCGCCTCCGAGACGATCAGCGGCGGCGACAGCGCGATGATGTCCCCGGTCGTGCGGATCAGGATCCCGGCGTCGTAGGCGTCGAGGAACGCCTGGAACGCCCGCTTGGTCGGCGCGCCCGCGATCGGCGCGAGCTCGACCGCCCCGATCAGCCCCTCGTTCCGGATGTCGACGACATGCGGGCAGTCCTTCAGCGAATGCAGCGCCGCCTCCCAGGCCGGCGCGAGCTTCGCCGCCCGCTCGAACAGCCCCTCCTCGGCATAGACCTCGAGCGTGGCGAGCCCCGCAGCCGCCGCGATCGGGTTCCCCGAATAGGTGTAGCCGTGGAAGAGCTCGATCAGATGCTCAGGACCGGTCATGAACGCGTCGTGGATCGCCGCCGTGGTCAGCACCGCCCCCATCGGCACCACCCCGTTCGTCAGTCCCTTGGCGCAGGTGATCATGTCGGGCATCACCCCGTACCGGTCCGCCGCGAACGGCGTCCCCAACCGCCCGAACCCGGTGATCACCTCGTCGAAGATCAGCAGGATCCCGTGCCTGGTGCAGATCTCGCGCAGCCGCTCGAGGTACCCCTTCGGCGGCACCAGCACGCCCGTCGACCCCGCCACCGGCTCGACGATCACCGCCGCGATCGTCGAGGCGTCGTGCAGCGCCACGATCCGCTCGAGCTCGTCGGCGAGCTCCGCCCCTTGCTCGGGCTGCCCCTTGGTGAAGGCATTCTTCGCCGGCAGATGCGTGTGCGGCAGGTGGTCGACACCGCCCAGCAGCGTCCCGAAGAACTTGCGGTTCGAGACGATCCCGCCGACCGAGATCCCGCCGAAGTTCACCCCGTGATAGCCGCGCTCGCGCCCGATCAGCCGGGTCCGCGTCCCCTGGCCGATCGCCCGCTGATAGGCGATGGCGATCTTCAGCGCCGTCTCGACGCTCTCCGACCCGGAGTTGGTGAAGAACGCATGCTCCATTCCCTCCGGCGCGATCCCGATCAGCCGGTTCGCCAGCTCGAACGCCTTCGGATGCCCCATCTGAAACGCCGGCGCATAGTCCATCTCCGCCGCCTGCTCGGCGATCGCCGCCGAGATCCTCGGCCGGCAGTGCCCGGCGTTGCAGCACCAGAGCCCTGCCGTGCCGTCGAGCACGCGGCGCCCGTCGCTCGTCGTGTAGTGCATGCCCTCGGCGGCGACGAACATCCGCGGCGCCTGCTTGAACTGCCGGTTGGCGGTGAAGGGCATCCAGAACGCGCGGAGATCGTTCGGAGCGGGCGCGTGGCGTCTCGACATCGCTGGCTTCCTCGTGGAGGCGGGCCACCGCCTCCGCCCCGACGGCTCGAGGGCGCGACCGACCGGCCCCGACGCTAGCAGCCCGCAACCGACCGTCAAGCGCGTTCGCGGCGCTGCGCGGCGCAACAGCGACGGGTGGCGACCACGCAGCCGCAGGCGCGAGATTGATACAATTGCGTGGCATTGATGAATGATCTCCGCCGCTTCCCCGGTGAAGCGGCAGCCCCGAACGAAGCCCTTTTCCTGCGTCGCATTCTTTGAAGGAGCCCTTTGATGAACGCCCGCATGCTCGCCCTTCTGCTTGCCCCCGCCCTCGGTGCCACCGCCGCCGCCGCGCAGGACAGCACCGCGACAACTCCGGCGGCCGCGGGCGCGGCGGTCGATTTCCCGTGGAACACCATCACCGCCGAATGGATCGAGCGCCGCTACAAGGTCGAGGCGATCAGGTTCAAGGCTCGCGACGAGACCGGGATCGACTGGCTGGGCAGCGACGAGGTCATGGTTGGCACCGTCGACGCCAAGGGCTTCACCGTCAGCGACGAGATCGGCGGCATCGACTCCGGCGACACGCACGAATTCGGCCCCACGGTCAGCTGCATCATCGGCGTCCCGCCCGGAATCGTGACCCTCGGCAGGAACTCGGTCTGCGACGAGGAGGGCGTAGCCGGTCCGTTCAGCTTCAAGGCCGAGCTCTGGGAGAAGGACATAACTTTCCCCTCCGAGGTCTGCCTCGTCCTCGGCGCAGGCCCCGGCGAGCATGCCGGCGCGCACTGCCTCGACGACGGCAGCGGCGACGACTTCATCGGATGGCGCAGGCTCTTCTTCCCGATTCCGGACCTCGAAGCGACGCTTCCGAACGTCGGCGACAGCTTCACCGAAACCGTCGTGCTGTTCCCGTGCCCCGAAGGCACCGACGTCTGCGGCGGCTGGGATTTCGCCGACTACAGCTTCACCTACCGCACCACCCGGCTCGCCGACGTGCGGACCGACTTCCGCTCGGAGCTGCTGGCGGCGATGGAGCGCAGCCACATCGCGAACCCCGGCGACGCCATCGCGGCCGGCCTGCGGTCGCTCGCCGCCCCGGTCGAGCGCAAGGGCGCGGTCGCGACCGGCGCCACGCTGGCGCAGAACTAGAGCAGGAAGCGTTCGGGCCAGGGCGGACGGGGTTTCGATCGCCGGCGATGGAACTCCCCGATCGTCCGGCAGGTCGGAACCGAAAAGATGATCCAGCCGCCACGAGGGCCATGCCCGAAAGGCCGAAGCATCGGCGATGCCTGGCTTGGTCCAGACGCCGAAGCACCCTCGCGGCGACCTTTGGGTAACGATGGTTAACCGCGGATCGACTTGGCAAGACGGCGCGCACCCCTCTCGTTTCTATCGTCGACTGCCGGAATCGTGCCGCTCGCGTTCCTGCGGCGGCCGCCGGCTCCTGCACGGATTTGGTGCATGGATTGTGCATGCGATGTGCATGCGTTGTGCATGCCTCCCGGATTTCACCCCCGGCGGCTTTCCCAAGCGAGATCCGCGCCTTGCCCCGCCCCGTCAACCAAGTTTAACGCCAGCGCTTTCCGCTCTCGACCGCGGGCCGCCCCTGATGTCAAATGCCGGTCCTCGCCAGCAGCCGGAGCGGCCCATGACCCTTCGCGAGCCATGACCCGCGCCGCGACGCGCAAGAACCCGACCCGCATCCAGCGCGCCAAGACCGAGGCGATCCTCGCCGCCGCGCTCGGCGTCTTCGCCACCCACGGCTTCCGCGGCGCCACCCTCGACCAGATCGCCGACGCCGCCGGCATCTCGAAGCCGAACCTGCTCTACTACTTCGCCTCCAAGGAGGAGGTGCACCGGATGCTGCTCGAGCGCCAGCTTGACACCTGGCTCGAGCCGCTGCGCCGCCTCGACCCGGCCGGCGACCCGCGAGCCGAGATCGCCGCCTACATCCGCCGCAAGCTCGAGATGGCCCGCGACTTCCCGCGCGAGAGCCGCCTCTTCGCCGGGGAGATCCTGCAGGGCGCCCCGCACATCGCCGACGTGCTGCGCGGCCCGCTGAAGACCCTCGTCGACGCCAAGGCCGAGGTGATCCGCGGCTGGGCCGCCGCCGGCCGCATCGCCCCGGTCGATCCCCACCACCTGATCGTGTCGATCTGGGCCGCCACCCAGCACTATGCCGACTTCGACGCCCAGCTCGACGCCATCCTCGGCCCCGACCAGCCCGGACGCTTCCGCGACGCCGAGGCGTTCCTGACCGGCCTCTACACCCGCGGCCTCGCGCCCTGAGGACGATCAGGCTCGCCTTTCGGCCTTCCGGGATACCCGGTCGCGGATGCTCTCGACGCTGATCTGCGGCGTCGCTTCGAACAGGAGCCGTGTGTAGGGGTGCTCGGGCGACGCGAAGATGGCATCCCGGCTGCGGTACTCCACGGCCTCGCCGAGGTTCATCACCATCACGTCGTCGGCGACGTGGCGGACCACCGACAGGTCGTGCGAGATGAAGACGAAGGTGAGCCGGTACTCGTCCTGCAGATCCTGCAGCAGGTTGAGGATCTGCGCCTGCACCGACAGGTCGAGCGCCGACACCGGCTCGTCGAGCACCAGCAGCACCGGGTGCACCATGATGGCACGGGCGATGGCGATGCGCTGGCGCTGGCCGCCGGAGAACATGTGCGGGTAGCGGTTGAAGTGCTCGGGTTTCAGCCCGACCTTCAGGAGCATCGCCATCGCCCGGTCGCGCCGCTCACGGGGGGAAAGCGACGTGTTGAGCTTCAGCGGCTCAGCCAGGACGTCGCCGATCTTCTGCCGCGGGTTCAGCGAGCCGTAGGGGTTCTGGAACACGATCTGCACCTTGCGGCGCAGCTCGCGCGAGACCCCGTCGCGGGCGATGTCGACCTTCTCGCCCTCGATCATGAGCTCGCCCCCGGAGGGCGCGTCGATCATGGTGATGATCCGCGCCAGCGTCGACTTGCCACAGCCCGATTCCCCGACGACCGCCAGCGTCCGGCCGCGCTCGACCTTCAGGTCGATGCCCTTGAGCGCCCGCACCGAGTGCGCGCCGCCGAAGAGTCCGCCGGTCACGTAGTCGCGGGTGATGCCGCGGGTCTCGAGCACCGGCGCGGCGGTCATGCCTGTGCGTCCGCGCCGGGAGCGAAGGCGCACACTGTCGGCAGCCGCCCGCCCTTGGCGTTCTCCGGCAGCGCCGCGAGCAGCGCCCGGGTGTAGGCGCTCTTCGGGTTCTCGAAGAGCGTCAGCACGTCGGTGTCCTCCATCTTGCGCCCGTTGTACTGGACGATGACCCGGTCGGCGGTCTCGGCGACCACGCCCATGTCGTGGGTGATCAGCACCAGCGCCATGCCATGCTCGGCCTGCAGCCGCAGCAGCAGCCGGAGGATCTGCTTCTGGATGGTGACGTCGAGGGCGGTGGTCGGCTCGTCGGCGATCAGAAGCTTCGGGGTGCAGGCCGTGGCGATGGCGATCATCACCCGCTGGCACTGGCCGCCCGACATCTGGTGCGGATAGGATTTCAGCCGCTCCTCGGGCTCGGGGATGCCGACCTGGGTCAGCAGCTCGACCGCCCGGGCCCGGCGCGCCGCGGCGGCGAGGCCGGTATGCTCGCGCAGCGTCTCCTCGATCTGGAAGCCGACGGTGAAGCAGGGGTTGAGGCTCGCCACCGGCTCCTGGAAGATCATCGCCATCTCGCTGCCCGAGAGGTCCCGCCGCTGGCGCGGGGTCAGCGCCAGCAGGTCCTTGCCCTCGAAGCGCATCGCGTCGGCGGTGACCCGGGCGACCGGCGGCAAGAGGCCCATCACCGCCAGCATCGCCACCGACTTGCCGGACCCTGACTCGCCGACGATCGCAAGAACCTCGCCGGTGTCGACCGAGAGATCGACCCCTTCGACCGCGAAGAACCGCCCCGCCGCGGTGTCGAAGGAGACCGAAAGGTTCCGAACATCGAGGAGCGGCACCGGGTCAGCTCCGCTTCAGCTTGGGGTCGAGGGTATCGCGCAGCCCGTCGCCGATCAGGTTGATCGCAAGCACGGTGACGAGGATCGCGATGCCCGGCATCGTCACCACCCACCAGGCGCTGGTGATGAACTCCCGCGCCTCGGCGAGCATGGTGCCCCACTCGGGCGTCGGCGGCTGCGCCCCCATGCCGAGGAAGCCGAGCGCGGCAGCGTCGAGGATGGCGTTGGAGAAGCTCAGGGTCGCCTGCACGATCAGCGGCCCGAGGCAGTTGGGCAGGATGGTCACCAGCATCAGCCGCAGGTTGCCGGCGCCGGCGACCTTGGCCGAGGTCACGTACTCGCGGTGCTTCTCGGCCATCACCGCGCCGCGTGTCAGCCGCGCGAAATGCGGCTGCAGCACCACGGCGATCGCGAGCATGGCGTTGAAGAGCCCCGGCCCGATGATCGCCACCAGCACCAGCGCCAGCAGGAGCGACGGGAAGGCGAGGATGATGTCCATCACCCGCATGACCAGCGCGTCGATCAAGCCGCCGAAATAGCCGGCGAGGAGCCCGATGAGGACACCGGACACCAGCGCCAGCGTCACCACCACGAGGCCGATCACCAGCGAGTAGCGCGCGCCGTAGATCAGCCGCGACAGGATGTCGCGCCCCAGCGCGTCGGTGCCGAGCAGGAACTCCGGCCGTCCGTCCGGCGCCCAGGCCGGCGGCACCAGGAGCGCGTCGCGGTACTGGAAGGTCGGGTCGTGCGGGGCGATCAGCGGCGCGAACACCGCGGTCAGCACCATCAGCCCGAGGACGACGAGGCCGATGACCGCGCCGCGGTTGCCGGTGAAATAGTGCCAGTTCTCGCGCCAGGGCGCGACCGGCGGCGGCCCGAGCGGCTCCTGCTCGGCGGTTCCTAGGTGAGGGTCATCTGTGGCGGACACGGGGGTTGATCAGTCCATAGAGGAGGTCGACGGTCAGGTTCACGAGCATCACCACCGCAGCGATGAGCAGGAGGCCGCCCTGCACGACCTGGTAGTCGCGCCGGGAGATCGAATCGATCATCCACTTGCCGATGCCGGGCCAGGAGAAGATCGTCTCGGTCAGGATCGCGCCGCCCATCAGCACGCTGACCTGCAGGCCGATGGTGGTGACGACGGGGATCAGCGCGTTCCTGAGCGCATGCAGCCAGACCACGCGCCGCGGCGCGAGGCCCTTCGACTTCGCGGTCATGATGTAGATCTCGCCCAGCACCTCGAGCATCGCCGAGCGGGTCTGCCGCGCGATCACCGCAAGCGGGATCGTCGCGAGCACGATCGTAGGCAGGATCAGGTGGTGGACGGCCGACCAGAAGGCGGCCGGCTTGCCGGCGAGCAGGCTGTCGATCAGCATGAACCCCGTGACCGGCGGGAAGAACTGGGTCAGCGAAATCCGCCCCGACACCGGCGTCCAGCCGAGCTTGGTTGAAAAGAGGATGATCAGCAGCAGCGCCCACCAGAAGATCGGCATCGAGTAGCCGACCAGCGCCGTCCCCATCGTCAGCTGGTCGATCCAGCCGCCACGCCGGACCGCGGCCAGGATCCCGGCGGCAACCCCGAGCACGGTCGCGAGCACGATCGCGCAGAAGGCGAGCTCGAGCGTCGCCGGAAAGCGCGCCATGAACTCGCTCAGGACCGGCTTCTTGGTCGAGAACGAGTAGCCGAAGTTGCCTTGCAGCAGTCCCCCGACATAGTCGGCATACTGCTTCCACAGCGGCTGGTCGAAGCCGAACTGCGCCATCAGCTCGGCATGACGCTCGGGCGAAACGCCGCGCTCGCCGGCCATCAGGATCACCGGATCGCCGGGGAGCAGCCGGATGAAGAGGAACGCGACCAGCGTGATGCCGATGAAGGTCGGCACGATCAGCAGCAACCGATGCAGGATGAAGCGGAGCATGGCGCCCCTCCCCGCCAGCGGGCGCCGCCATCGGCGCCTCCATCGTTCTCGCCTGTCTTTGCCGTTCTGTCTACTCGCTCGCGCGACCGCGCCGCGCGATCAGTCGGCGAAGCGCGCAGCTTCCGCCGCCAGCGCTGCGCCGAAGCAGGCGTCTCGCCCGGCGATCTCGGCGAGCGTGCGCGCGCGGACGGCCGGATCGGCCGGCAAGGTCCGGCGGAGCACCACTGCGCGGCCGCGTGGGCTCACCTCCCAGAGCGCCGAGGAGACCAGGCTTTCCGCCGGACTGCCGAACTCCCCGAGCTCGGGGTTGGTGCCGTGAAACGCGTAGGCCGCATCGAGGCAGGCCGGCTGGCTCTCGGGGCACGCGGCGTCGCAGAAGACGCGCAGCGGCGCGGCCGGCGCGGCCTCGGCCAACCAGGCCGCGCGCTCCGCCGCGCCGGGCCTCCGGCCGGTGACGACCGCGATCTGCGGATCGCCGGGCGGCAGCGCGGCGACTTCCGCGGCGATGCGCGGCTCGGTGCCCGGATCTCCCGCCCAGTCGCGCCAGACGAGGAACCGCAGCGATGGCGGATAGATCGGATCGTCGGCGATTGCCGCGATGCCCCGGCGGTCGCTGAGACTCATGGCGATCAGGGCCTCACGCACCGCCCGGTCCTCGCCCATCGCGGCGAAGGCGCGGGCGATTTCGATCTCGTCGCGATCCGCAGCGCGCCAGAGCGAAACCCACGCCGCGGCCAGGGGGGTGTCGGCCGCCGCCGCCAGCATCCAGCTCCGCCCCGAGAGGCCGCCCGGCTGGCGCATCAGCGCGATCCGCTCGGCGCGCGGCAGGCCGGCGAGCCATGGCCCCTGCAGCGGCGTGATGGCATCGGTGAGGGCGAGCAGGACCTGCGCCGCACGGTTGCCCTCGCCGGC
Organism: uncultured Alphaproteobacteria bacterium; assembly: GCA_963763295.1. Lineage (GTDB taxonomy): Bacteria > Pseudomonadota > Alphaproteobacteria > Rhodobacterales > Rhodobacteraceae > Amaricoccus. Next base: position 448,811 of record CAVXOH010000007.1, on the reverse strand, counting down.
GAGCGCCGCCAGCGCCGGCAGGGCCTCCTGGTCGTCATCGGCGAGCCAGAGCTCGAGCGCGGCCTGGAAACGCGGGTCGTCCTCGCCCGCGACATCGGCCGCGCGTGGCACGCCCGGGAGCAGGAGGAGCCAGTACAAGCAGACGAGAAAAAGGATCAAGGGCATGGCAGGCTGCCGTGCGGCCACCGGACGCCATCATCCTATCACCAACGGCTCCCGCTCAGAAGCGCATCCTGTTCCGGCCGGCCGACAGTGCCGGCCGGCAGCGATACCGGCAGCCCTCGCTATTCGGCCTTGTCGACGCCGACGAAGCGGTGGATGCCGACCGGGTCCTGCGCGAAGCCGGTGACGGTGCTGCGCATCGGCACCGTGGCGATCGAGTGGGCGATGGTCGCCCACGGTGCCTGCTCCTTGAAGACCTCCTGCGCCTGGAAGTAGAGCGGCTGGCGCTCGGTCTGCGCGAAGGTGGTCTTCGCCTCCTGGATCAGGTCCTCGTAGGGCTGGAAGCACCACTGGGCGCGGTTGTTGGCGCCGACCGCGTCGCAGCCGAGCAGCACGCCGAGGAAGTTGTCCGGGTCGGCGTTGTCGCCGGTCCAGCCGAGCAGCACCGCGCCGTCGCGGTCCTTGGCCGAGGACTGCGCGAGGTACTCGCCCCACTCCATCGAGACGATCTCGACGTTGACGCCCACCGCGCTGAAGTCGGCCTGCAGCAGCTCGGCCATGCGCCGGGCGTTCGGGTTGTAGGGCCGCTGCACCGGCATCGCCCAGATCTTCATCGAGAGCCCGGAGACCCCGGCGGCCTCGAGCTCGGCCTTGGCCGCCTCCGGGTCGTAGGGATCGTCGACGAGGTCCGGGTTGTAGCCCCACGAGGTCGGCGGCAGCGGCGCAACCGCGGCGGTGCCCACGCCCTGGAACACCGCGTCGATGATCGCCTGCTTGTTGATCGCCTTGTTCAGCGCCTTGCGTACCTCGGGCTTGTCGAACGGGGGCACCAGCGTGTTGTAGGCGAGGTAGCCGATGTTGAAGCCTTCCTGCTGCATCACCGTCAGGTCGGGATTGGCCTTCAGCCCCTCGATGTCGGCCGGATTCGGATACGGGATGATGTCGCATTCCCCGGCCACCAGCTTCTGCTGGCGGACGCCGGCGTCGACGGTGATCGCGAAGATCAGGTCGTCGATCGGCTGCTTGCCGTTCCACCAGTCGGGGTTGGCCGTGTAGCGGATCACCGCGTCCTGCTGATAGTCGGCGAAGGTGAAGGGCCCGGTGCCGACCGGCTGCACGTTGAACTGCTCCTGGGTGCCGGCGGCCTCGAGCTGGTCGGCGTACTCCTTGGAGACGATCGAGGCGAAGTCCATCGGGAAGGTCGCGAGGATCGTGGCGTCCGGCCGGTTCAACACGAACTTCACCGTCATGTCGTCGACCTTGACGATCTCCTGGAGGGAGCTCGCCATGGTGGAGTTGAAATACTCCCAGGCGATGCCGGGCGCGTACTCGTACCAGGCGCCTTGCTTGTCGAACTGCCGCTGGAAGGTGAAGACCACGTCGTCGGCGTTCATCTCGCGGGTCGGGGTGAACCAGTCGGTGGTCTGGAACTTCACCCCCGGCCGCAGGTGGAAGGTGATCTCGGTGCCGTCCTCCGACACCTCCCAGCTCTCGGCGAGGCCGGGCTCGGTCTCGGTCGAGCCCTTCTTGAACTCGATCAGCCGGTCATAGATCGGCCGCGACGCCGCGTCGAACGTCGTCCCCGCCGTCCAGGGCGCCGGGTCGAAGCCCTCCGGCGAGCCCTCGCTGCAATAGACCAGCGTCTTGGCCTGGCCGGCGCCAGCGACGAGCAGGCTCATCGCGGTCGCCGCAAGCAGCGTCTGCATCGGTTTCATGTGTGTCTTCCCCCCTGGGTGGCGGCGGATGCTGTCTGCCCGGGAGTGCCGCGCCGGCTCCGTTCCGGCGCTAGGTCCGGAGATGCGCATACCCACGCCACGGCCGCAGCATTCGGCTCTGTTACTGGGCCGGAAGGTTAGGTGATAATGCGAACCGAGCGCAATAGGGTTGGGGAGGATCCGATGGGCGAGACGGACCGTCTGGCGCGGCTGCGGGCCGCGATGGAGCGCGAGGATCTCGACGCCGTGGCGCTGGTGCCCGGCGCCAACTTCTACTACCTGACCGGCGCGAGCTTCCACCTGATGGAGCGCCCGACCCTCGTCGTCGCCCTGCGCGACGGGCCGCTCCACGCGGTGATGCCGGTGCTCGAGCGCTCGCGCTGGCAGGCGGCCGCGCCCGAGGCCGACACCAGCTACTGGCAGGATTCCGACGGCTTCGACGCCGCCTTCGCCGCGCTGGCCGCCCGGATCGCGCCCCGCCGAATCGGGGTCGAGGGCCAGCGGATGCGCGTCTTCGAGGCCGAGGCGCTCCGCCGCGCCTTCCCGAACGTCGCGATCCTCGATGCCCATGCCGCCATCTCGCGCATGCGCCTTCACAAGGACGCCGCCGAAATCGAGGCCATGCGGCGGGCGATCGAGATCAGTGAGCGGGCCCTCACCGCCACGCTCAGCCGAGCCGCCGCCGGCATGAGCGAGACCGACTTCCGCGGGCGCCTCGTCGCCGAGATGCTCTCCGCCGGCGCCGACGGGCTCGCCTTCGATCCCATTGTGCTCGCCGGCGGCGCCTCCGCCGACCCGCACGGAACCCCGAGCGCCGACCGCCACCTCGCGCGGGGCCAGCCGCTGCTCGTCGACTACGGCGCGGCCTGGGGCGGCTACATGGCCGACATCACCCGCACCTTCTTCGTCGGCTCGGCCAGCGCCGAGCACCGCGACATCTACGAGGCGGTGCGCGCCGCGAACGAGCTCGGCCGCAGCATCGCGGCGCCGCCGATGACGCTCGACAACCTCGACCGCCGTGTCACGGAAAGCCTGCGCACCTCCGGCTTCGCCGATCTCGTGCTGACCAAGACCGGCCACGGCCTCGGCCTCGACGTCCACGAGGCGCCGCAGGTGATGGTCGGGAACCTGCAGCCGATGGAGCCCGGCATGGTCTTCACCATCGAGCCCGGCCTCTACAGCGACGGCGACATCGGCGTGCGCATCGAGGACGACGTACTGGTGACGCCGGACGGCGCCGTCTCGCTCACCGGCTTCGACCGCTCTCTCTCCCTGATCGGCTGAGCGCCGGCCGCCCGGGTCCGCGCCCCTCTGGCCAACTGGCAACGATATGGACGGACGTCCTATCGGGCAGTGCCGGGGGGGTCGAGGGGGGCCGGCGAGGGCCCCCCTCGGGCCGCCCTCGGGCCGGCCGGGCGTGAGGCGCAAGAGCGCAGGTCTTCGGCCTCCGGGACCGAGCCCGCGCATGCGGGCGACCGGCGCTCAAAGCGCCGATTCCGCGCGTCGGCCTCGAGGGACGTGCGAGTTGCGTCCTACAGGGCGTGCACCCGAAGGCGCTCGTAGGCAGGCCGGGCGGCGGCCGCCACCCTGCGCATCGCGGCGGGCAGGGGCGGCGGCGCCGGCTCCGCGGCCGCGAAGCCGGTCGACGCGTTCACCGCCGCGTACCAGTGCGCCGCCCAGACGCCGTCGCTCAGGCGGGGACCGGCGGGCCAGGCCAGCATCCGCCGGTCGAAGGGAAGCCCGAGCGCGGCGCAGAGCCGGCCGAGGACCCCCGCGGGGTCGGCGCGGATCGCCTCGGCATCAACGACCGGCGGCGGCGTCCCGGCGCGCTGCGCCACCCGGTCGAACAATTCGGCCTGCCGGTCGAAGCCGAGGTCCGCGGGCTTCACCTCCTCGCGCTTCGCGACATAGCTCGCCACTACCCGCTCCGGCGCCCGGATCAGGAAGGCGTGCTCCACGCTGTCCATCCAGTCGAGCCCGAACTCCGGCAGCATGTGGTGGGTCATGTGCTTCTGGTACAGGATGCAGCCCGGAGCGACCTCGCCGCCGGCGCAGGCGCGGGCGACGGTGCGCCAGTCCTGCGGCTGCGCGGCCAGCACCTCGGCCCGCATCGGATGCTCCTTCGCGCTCGCCGCGAGGTAGGCCGCGTAAAACGGCTCGTCGCGGACCGCCGCGCAGTCGGCACGGTTGCCGAAGCTCCGCATCATCGCGGTCGAGAGGTTGCGCGGCCCCGACCACATAGCGATCCGCCGGCCTTCAGCCACGCTCGACGAGCTCGCCGTAGAGCGCCTGGATCCGCCGGGTCACCGGGCCGGCTCCGCCGTCGCCATAGCGGCGGCCGTCGATCTCGGCGACCGGCGTCTGGCCGCCGAACGTCCCTGTGAGGAACGCCTCCTCGGCGCCGTAGGTCTCGACCAGGCCGAAGTTCCGCTCGAAGACCGGGATGCCGTCGGCGCGGCAGAGCCCGATCACCTTCGCCCGGGTGATGCCGTTCATGCAGTAGTCGCCGGTCGAGGTCCAGACCTCGCCGCGGCGCACGATGAAGAAGTTGCAGGAATTGGTCGTATTGACGAACCCGTGCACGTCCAGCATCAGCGCCTCGTCGGCCCCGGCCTTCTCGGCCTGAAGGCAGGCGAGCACGCAGTTGAGCTTGGAATGGCTGTTGAGCTTCGGATCCTGGCTCATCGGCAGCCCGCGCACCTGCGGCACGGTGGCGAGCCGCACCCCCCGCGCCAGGCCGCCGGACTTGACCGAGTGCTCCATGATGATCACCACCGTCGGCCCGAAGCGCGACAGCCGCGGGTGTTGGAACGGCCGCGCCTTGCGGCCCCGCGTCACCATGAGCCGGGCATGGACGTCGCTCTCCATGCCGTTCGCCGCGCGCGTCGCCTCCAGCGCGGCGACGACCCCGGCGCGGTCCAACCCGATGTCGAGCTCGATCGCCCGCGCCGCCTCGAACAGCCGGTCGAGGTGGTCGTCGAGGAACCCCCACCGGCCGCGATGCAGCCTGAGCCCTTCCCAGACCCCGTCTCCCAGCATGAAGCCGCTGTCGTAGACCGAGACGCGCGCCTCGTCGCGGAGGACCAGGTCGCCGTCGACCCAGATGCGAACGGTCGCGTTGCGCGGATCCTCGTCCGCGTCGTGCGTGCTCATGGCCTCGCTCCTTCGCTCCTGCGCCCCGAGGATCACGACTTGCGGCTGCGAAGGTCAAGGCGTGGACGTGCCTGCCCGGCGTTCGCCAAGCCGGCGCCGCGTGCTACCCTTCCCTCGTCAGCGAAAAGGAGCAGCCATGAAGCACCTCGTCACCGCCGCCCTGGCCTGGGCCGCGATCGCGCTCCCCGCCGCCACCGCCGCCGAGGCGATCCGCGTCGGCATGTCGGGCGGCTACTTCCCCTTCACCTTCGTCCGCCAGGACCAGCTCCAGGGCTTCGAGGTCGACTTCATGAACGCGGTCGCGGCCGAGACCGGCGACACTGCCGAGTTCAGTACCATGGCCTTCTCCGGGCTGATCGGCGCCCTCGAGGCGGGCCGCCTGGACACGGTCGCGAACCAAATCACCATCACCCCCGAGCGCGAGGCGAAGTTCGTCTTCACCCAGCCCTACGTCTACGACGGCGCCCAGGTGGTCGTCCGCGAGGGCAACGACACGATCAAGGGCGTCGAGGACCTGCGCGGCAAGACCGTCGCCGTCAACCTCGGCTCGAACTTCGAGCAGCTGCTGCACGAGCTTCCCTTTGCCGACGAGATCACGATCAAGACCTATGACAGCAACATCGAGCAGGACACCGCCCTCGGCCGCGTCGACGCCTTCGTCATGGACCGCGTGTCGTCGGCGCAGGTGATCGCCGAGTCGCCCCTGCCGCTCCAGCTCGCTGGTCCGTCCTTTTCGGAGATCCAGAACGCGCTCCCCTTCCGCAACGACGAGGCCGGGCGCGCGATGCGCGACCGCGTCGACGAAGCGATCACGAAGCTGAAGGAGAACGGCACGCTCAAGGCGATCTCGGAGAAGTGGCTCGGAGCCGACGTCACCATCCCCGCCTCCTGAGCGATGCTGCTCGACCTCGAGTACATGGCGGGGCTCGTCCCCGTCATCCTGCGCTACGTGCCCCTGACCCTCGGCATGGCGATCGTCGCGATGGCGATCGCGCTCGTGCTCTCCGCCGTGCTCGCGGTCGTCCGCGTGCTGAAGGTGCCGGTCCTCGACCGCCTGGTCGCCGTCTTCATCAGCTTCTTCCGCGGCACGCCGCTGCTCGTGCAGCTCTTCCTCTTCTACTACGGCCTGCCGCAGGTGGTGGCCGCCTTCCGCAGCATCGATGGCGTGACGGCGGCGGTCATCGGCCTGACCCTGCACTTCGCCGCCTACATGGCCGAGAGCATCCGCGGCGCGATCCTCGGCATCGACCGCAGCCAGTGGGAGGCCGGGCATTCCGTCGGGATGACCCGGCTGCAGCTGATGCGGCGGATCATCGTGCCGCAGGCCGCCCGCATCGCCGCGCCGACGCTGCTCAACTACTTCATCGACATGATCAAGAGCACCTCGCTCGCCTTCACCCTCGGCGTCACCGAGATGATGGGCGCGGCGCAGAAGGAGGCCGCCGGCAGCTTCCGCTACCTCGAGGCGTTCCTCGTCGTCGCCTGCATCTACTGGGCGATCGTCGAGGCGCTCTCCTTCGTGCAGCGCCGGATGGAAACCCGCCTCGGCCGGGCGTTCGCGCGATGATCCGTGTCGAGGGCCTGACCAAGCGCTTCGGCGACCACACCGTCCTCGACGGCATCGACCTCGCGATCGCGCCCGGCGACCGCATCGTGATCATCGGACCCTCGGGCACCGGCAAGTCGACGCTGCTGCGCTGCCTCAACTTCCTCGACCGCCCCGACGCCGGCCGCATCACCCTCGGCGACCTGACCGTCGATGCGGCGCACGCGTCGCGCCGCGACATCCTCGCGCTCCGGCGCCGAACCGCCTTCGTCTTCCAGAACTACGCGCTCTTCGCCAACCGGACCGCGCGGCAGAACATCACCGAGGCCCTGACCGTGGTGAAGGGCATCCCCCGCGCCGAGGCCGATGCCCGCGCCGACGCCATCCTCGGGGAGATCGGCCTCGCCGACCGCGCCGACGCCTGGCCGGCCGCGCTCTCCGGCGGCCAGCAGCAGCGCGTCGGCATCGGCCGGGCGATGGCGCTCCACGCCGAGCTCATGCTCGTCGACGAGCCGACCTCGGCGCTCGACCCCGAATGGGTCGGCGAGGTCCTCGATCTCCTCCGCCGCGTCGCCCAGCACCGCCAGACCATGCTGATCGTCACCCACGAGATGCAGTTCGCCCGCGAGATCGCCGACCGCGTGCTCTTCATGGACGGCGGCCGCATCGTCGAGCAGGGCCCGCCCGCCACGCTCTTCGAAACCCCGCGGGACCCGCGCCTGCAGGCCTTCCTCCGCCGCGTCGCCTGACCCGAGGCGCCTGCCGGTCAGCCGGGGCGGGCGTCGGCGGCGGCGAGCTCGGCGCGCAGCCGGTGCTCCTCCTGCGCGCGGGGACGGGCGAGGCCGGCGAGCAGCAGATAGGCGACCGGCGTCAGGTAGAGCGTGGCGAGCGTCGCCGGGCCGAGCCCGCCGACGATGATCCAGCCGAGCGCATGCCGTGCCTCCGCCCCGGCGCCGCCGGAGAAGATCAGCGGCACGCCGCCGAGCACCGTCGCGATCATCGTCATCATCACCGGGCGCAGGCGGATGCGGGTCGCCTCCTCGATGGCCTGGCGCACCGTCCGGCCGCGGTCGCGCAGCTGGTCGGCGAACTCGACGATCAGGATGCCGTTCTTCGCCATGATGCCGACGAGGAGCACGAGGCCGATCTGACTGTAGACGTTGAGGCTGCCCCCGGTCAGCACCAGCGCGAAGACGGCGCAGGCGAGCCCGAGCGGCACCGTCGCCATCACGATCAGCGCGCTCACGATGCTCTCGAACTGCGCCGCCAGCACCAGGAACACCACCAGCACGGCGAGACCGAAGGTCGTGGTGAGCCCCGAGGCGGCCGTGCCGAGCGTCGCGGCCTCGGCCAGCGGCTCGAGCCGGGTATCGGCGTCGAGGATCGGCTCGGCCAGCTCCTTGACGCGCTCGAGCGCCGGCCCGATCGCGAGCTCGGGCGTCAGCCCGGCGGTGATCGCCACGCTGCGCATCTGCTCCTCGCGGGTCAGCTGCGGCGACACCGCGCGCTCCTCGAGCCGCACCACGGTCGAGACCGGCAGCATCTGGCCGCTCGCGGTCTGGACGAAGATGTTCTCGAGGTCGCCCGGGTCGTTCACCGGCCGCGCGGTGGAGACCATCTTCACGTCGTAGGCGCGGTCGTCGAGGAAGACCTGGCCGACGTCGCGGCCGTCGAGCATCGCCTGCAGCGCCTCGCCGAGACCGTCGATCTCGATGCCGAGGTCGGAGGCCCGCTCGCGGTCGATCTCGACGAAGAGCTGCGGCTGGTTGGGCTCGTAGCTGAGCCGCACGTTCCCGAAGGCCGGGTCCTTTTCCATCTCGGCGACGAGCGCGTCCGCCTGCTGGGAGAGGCGCCCGTAGTCACTGCCGAGCAGCGCCACCTGCAGGCCGCGGCCGGCGCCGCGGATGCCGAGCGAGTTCGGCTGCAGCGCGAAGGCGCGCACGCCATGCACCGCCGCGATCCGCTGCTCGACGTCCTCGATGATCTCGGCCTGCGAGCGCTCGCGCTCGCCCCAGGGCGCGAGCGTCAGCACCACGAAGGCGCGGTTGGCCTGGCCGCCCTGCCCGGCCACGATGAAGCTGCTCTGCACTTCGCCGCTGGCGCGCAGCGGCGCGAGCCGCGCCTCGATTTCGCGCATGCGGCTCGTCGTGTAGTCGAGCGACACCCCCTGCGGCGCGGTCACCGACAGGGCGGCCACCGAGCGGTCCTCGCGCGGCGTCACCTCGTTGCGCACCCCGCTCAGCATGATCGCGGCCGTCGCGGCAAACAGCACCGAGGCGGCCACCACGATGAGCGGCGCCTGCAGCGCGGCCCCGAGGCTGCGCTCGTAGGCGCGCGCGAGACGGCCCTGGCGGTGCCGGGCCCCCGACGCCTCCGCGTGGTCGGCGCGGCTGAGAAGGCGGGCGGCGAGGACCGGGCAGAGCGTCAGCGCCACCACGGCCGAGAGCCCCACCGAGATCGCGAGGGTGAAGCCGAACTCGCGGAAGAGGCCGCCGCTCTGCCCGGGCAGGAACGACAGCGGCACGAAGACGGCGATCAGCGTCAGCGTGGTGGCGACGACCGCGAAGAACACCTCCTCGGTGCCGATCACAGCCGCCGCCCGCGGCCCGAGCCCGAGGCCGCGCTGGCGCACGATGTTCTCGAGCACGACGATCGCGTCGTCGACCACCATGCCGGTCGCGAGCACGAAGGCGAGCATGGTCAGGATGTTGACCGAGAAGCCGACGAGGTAGAGCGCTGCGACGGTGCCAATCAGCGCGACGGGGATGCTCACCGCCGGGATCAGCGTCGCGCGCCAGTCGCGCAGGAACAGGAAGATGACCGCGATCACGATCAGGACGGCGAGGCCGAGCGTGATCAGCACCTCGTGAATCGCGCCGTCGATGAAGATCGCGTCGTCGGCGGTGACGAAGATCGACACGTCGTCCGGCAGGATCGCGTCGATCTCGGCGATGGCGGCGCGCACCGAGGCGGAGATGTCGAGCGTGTTCGAACCGGCCTGGCGGATGATGCCGATCCCGAGGCCGGTCTGGCCGTTGGTGCGCAGCACGCTTTGATTGAGGTCGGGCCCCATCGTCACCCGCGCCACGTCGCCGAGCCGGGTGTCCGGGGTGATTCGCAGCGCCTCGAAGGCCGCCTCGGTCGCCACGGCCGCGGTGGTGCGCACGACGAGGCTCTGGTTGGCGCTCGACAGCGTGCCGGCCGGCGCCTCGAAGTCGGCGTCGTCGAGCACATCGCGGACCTGCGCCAGCGTCAGGCCGCGGCTGGCGAGCGCCACCGGGTCGATGTCGACGCGGAAGATCTCCGAGCGATCGCCGAAGAGCTGCACGTCGGCGACCCCCGGGACCGAGATCAGCCGGTCCTCGATCTCGTCCTGGACCAGCGTGGTCAGCTCCTGCACCGAGCGTTGCGGCGAGGTGACGCCGACGCGGATGACGGCTTCGGCGTCGGCGTCCGCCTTGACCACGCGCGGCTCGTTCGCGTCGTCGGGCAGCGCGTTGATGACCGTCGACACCGCGTCGCGGGCATCCATCGCCGCCACGTCGAGATCGGTGTCGTCGCCGAAGCCGAGCGTGACCCGGCTGCGGCCGAAGCTCGACGTCGAGGAGATCTCCTCGACCCCCGGCACGCGGCTGACGGCGCCCTCGATGACCGAGGTGATCTCGCGGTCGATGGCCTCGGGCGCGGCGCCGCTGAGGTTGGTGGTGACGGTGATCACCGGCTCGTCGACTTCCGGCAGCTCGCGCACCTCGATCCCCGAGAAGGCGGCGATGCCGGCGAGCACCACCAGCGCGTTGAGGACAAAGGCGAGGATCGGGCGGCGCACGAAGAGCGCGATACGGCCATGCCGGGTGTCGAGCGGGACCGGCCGGTCGGGCTCGCTCATCGCAGGATCTCGCCCTGCGGCTCGCCGGTCGCGACCGTCGCTTGCTCGCCCTCGAGCACGACCGGCAGCCCCGGGCGCAGCCGCTGCAGGCCTTCGGTCACGACGCGCTCGCCGGCGACGAGATCGCCGGCGACGAGGACGGTGTCGCTGTTGCGCTGCACGATGCGCACCGGCACGCGCTCGGCCTTGCCGTCGCGGACCGCCCAGACGAAGGCCCCTTCGGCGCCCCACTGGATCGCCAGCGGGTCGACTGCAGGGAAGACGTCGCCGCGGAAGGCGAGATCGATCGAGAAGGCCATGCCGCCGCGAAGCTCGTCGTCGGGGTTCTCCAGCGCCGCCTGCACCTTGAGCGTGCGGCTGGCGCTCTCGACCCGGCTGTCAAGCGCCACGATCTCGCCGCGGAGCGGCAGCTCGGGCCGCGCCAGCGCCGTCGCGTGCAGCACGTCGCCGACCGCCAGGCGTCCGGCGAAGCGCTCGGGAACCCGGAAGTCGACCAGGATGCGCGAGCGGTCGTCGATGGTCGCGAGCTCGGTCGAGGTCGAAACCTGGGTGCCCGGCTCCACCGGCAGGAGGCCGATGATCCCGCCGATCGGGGCGCGGATCGTGCGTCGATCGAGCGCCAGGCGCGCGTCGCGGACCTCGAGCGCGGCGGTTCGCGCCGCCAGCCGCGCCTCGCGCACCGCGACGTCGGTGGTGGCGCCGCGCGCCTGCAGCTCCTCGAACCGCTCGAGCGTCGTCTCGGCCTCGGCGACGTCGAGCTCGGTGCGGGCGAGGGCGATCACCTCCGCCTCGTCGTCCAGACGCGCGATGACATCGCCCGGGGCCACGACCGTCCCCGACCTGACATCGAGCGAGGTCAGCCGCCCGGAGACCAGCGGTGTGACCGATACCGAATGTATCGCGCGGCCATCGCCGATCGCCGAGACCCGGCCCGCCGACTCGGACGTCATCACAGCCGAGCCGATGACCACCACCGCGCCCCCACCGCGGTCCTCGCCAGATTCCGGCCCGGTCGCGGCCCCCCCGGCCGCAGGCAATCCGAGCCGCGCCATCACCGGCGCGGCCTCCGGCAGGAACGCCGCCCAGGCCAGTACCGCCAGCGCGGTCAGGCAGAGCGCCGCGAGGGCCTGCTTCCCCAAACTCAAATGCACGCCTCCGCTTCGGGCCGTCGAACCCTGATATTACTCGCAAACGCAGGCGGGGAGATCCTCCGTCGCACGATAGGGTGACCGGCAATCACGCTTTCGTCACCGGCGGTCGGCGGCCACCGTTAACTTTTCTGGCGCTTGAATGATTTTACCCATATGCATTCCATACGCGTTCCATATGGGTTCCATACGGCGCGGATCCTCGTAAACCTTTGACATCGCCCACGCTTAGATCGCGAGATCGCCGCTGCCGATCATCGCTGCAACAGCCTCCTGCACTGCCTCGAGCGAGCCGTATCGCGGCGAAAATCCCAGCAGCCGCCGCGCCTTATCCATCGAGCAGTTCGGGCTGCGGGCGACATGTTCCCAGGTCGCGGTCCGGTCCGCCTCGCTCTGCGCCTCGCCCCAGGCGTCGAACGGCTGGAACACCAGATCGGGCGCTCGCCCGAACCAGGCGGCCATCCCCTCGGCAAAGCCGCGCAGCGTCAGCGCAGCGCACGAGACCGCGTTGAAGCTCTCGCCGGTCGACGCACGCCAGTTGCCGATCGCCGCCATGGCCAGGGCGGCGACATCGTCGGCATGAACGTGATGCACGGTTTCTAGGCCGAAGTTGGCGAGCGCGAGCCGCTCGCCGCGCGCGAGCGTCCCAAAGACCTGCGGGTTGAAGTTGCCGGCGGGGTTGAGCGGGCGCCATCCCGGGCCGACGATGTGCCCGGGATGCAGGATGGTCACCGGGAACCCCTCCGTCCGAGCCTGCGCATGCAGGAACGCCTCGATCGCGGCCTTCTGGATGCCGTAGTCGCCGAACGGCCGCTTCGGCGCATCCTCCGACGTCGGCACTGCGATCGAATGCCCGTAGGTCCAGATCGTGCCGATCGACAGGAAATGGCCCACGTCCCCCGACAGCGCGCCCACCAGCTGCCGCGCGCTCGCCGGCGTGAAGCAGATCATGTCGATGACGATGTCCGGCCGGGTCGCGCGGATCGCGTCGCCGAACCTCCCTTCCGCTTCCAGCGCCGCTCGATCGAGCGAGACGCGCTCGACGCTCTTCCAGGCCCGGGAGTCGCGGTACGGCTGCGCCTTGCCGCGGCTCACCGCCACAACGTCGTGCCCGGCGGCGACGAGGCGCGGCACCAAGTAGGTGCCGATGTGCCCGGTCGCGCCGATGACCGCCACCCTCGGCATTGCCATTCCTTTCCGCGTGGCGCCGCGGTGCCGTTGTTAGGCCTTGCCGGTCCGCCGGATGCCGACCAGGACCGCAATGCCGCCGAGCAGCATGAGCGCCGCGGCGGGCAACGGCACCGGCGCGATGCTGGCGCCGGCGACCGAGAACCCGTCGCCCGAATGCAGGAAGCCCGGCTGGGCCCCATCCATCCGGAAGTCGATCCGGCCCTGGCTGAACGCCGTGTCGCTGGCCAACTCGATGAAGCGGACGTTGCCGTTCGGATAGCCGCCGCCCGCGACCTGCCAGAGCGCACCGCCGCTCTCGACCCGGAAGCCCTGCGTCCAGTGCATGTCGGCGACGTCCTCGAGCCGGATGCGCAGCGACTTCGTCGGCTGCGGCAGCTCGAAGTCCCAGACCATTTGCGCGACGTCCTGGCTGTCGACCGACCCTTCCGACCGGCCGAAGCGCTTCTGCCAAGCGTCGGCGATGACGGGGCTGCAGCCGTCGCCGCGCACTGACAGCCCGCCACCGCACGGCACCCCGGCGCCGCGCGAGAACTGGGCGAGGTCGAGGGCGATGCGGTTGGAGTCCAGGCCGTCAACACTCGTCAAGGTTGCTGCCGCGGCCGGATTAGCCAGCACGGCGGCCACCGCCGCACCTAAGAATTCTTCGCCTCACATGCCTGCTCCCTCGTTATCGTTCGTCGGCCCGTCCTTGCCGGATCAGGTGCCGTATTCGAGCATACCCGCGGAGACAACCGCCGGCACGCGATGCGTCGCGCTACCGGCGCGTTCTGCGCGGCCGCTGTGACTATCGCGCAACGTGTCGGCGCCTCCCAACGCGCGGAATTCCGCCACCGGCGGAGTTGAGCGCCCCGGCGACGTCGGGCGGCGGGGTTGAGCGCTCGCCGACCGATCATGCGGCCGGGCGATTCTCCGGCCGGGACCGTCTGCGTCGCTGCCATTCGAGGAATCCTCCGGAGCCCGGGCGACCCGGATGAGGCGCTCGCCGGGCTGGAACAACTTAAGAGCGATCCGGCCTGTCCGCTCCGGCCAGGAGCGACCACCTGTCCGGGTCCTACTTCCGCAACTTATGGCGCCAGGAGGTGGTGGTCGCGGACCCCGTCGTCTGCCGTTCCACGAGGTTCGGCACCAGGCTGATCCGCATCGGCACCGTGTCGGTCACCGGCGTGGAGAGGCCGGCCCGCGACAGGAGCACTCGCACCGCGGCAATCCCCATCTGCCGGTGCGGCATGTGCACGGTAGTGAGCTTGGGCGAGATCTGGGTCGCGATCGGATAGTCGGCATGCCCGACCACCGACACGTCCTCCGGGATCTCGAGGCCGATCCGCATCAGCTCCGACACCACGGTCAGCGCCACGGCGTCGCTGCCGCAGAAGAAGCAGGTCGGCTCGAAGCCTTCGCCGACCATCGCCATAAGCGCGGCGCTGAAGCCGGCCCCGGCCTGGTCCTCCTCGAAGGCGATCTCGCGCAGCTCGGCGCCGTCGACCCCGGCGATCGCCTCGGCAAAGCCGCGCAGCCGGGCGTAGCGGCCGGGATAGCCGAGCCGACCGTGGACATAGATGAGGCGGCGGTGCCCGAGCCCGACCAGGAAGTCGGCGACGTAGGACCCCGCCTCGACGTCGGTCGCGGTGATCTGGTCCATGCTGTCGAGCGCAGGCACGATGTGGCTGACGGTGATCGCCGGCACGTTGGAATCGCGCGCCGCCTCGTACATCCGCTTCTCGTGCGGCCCGACCAGCACGAAGCCGATGGTCGAACGCTCCAGCCGCTCGATCATCGTGTGGTCGTTGCTCCAGCGGATCGCCATCGGATAGCCGCGACGCGACGCCTCCTGCTCGATGCCGTGCTGCACGTCGACCCAGAGCTCGCGGTTGGCGACGGTCCGGTCGTGGAACAGCACCTCGAAGGAGCGGACCTCCGCCGCCTTCGGCGGCCGGCCGGTGTAGCCGAGCCGCTCCGCGGTCGACACCACCGCGCGCCGCGTCTCATCGCTGACCCCGGGCTTGCCGGTCAGCGCGCGCGACACGGCGAACTTGGAGATCCCGAGCTGATCGGCAATGAACTGCAACGTAATGCGACTCATTGGAAAGTTTTCCCAGTGGACGACCGGAACGCGTGGCCCGGGCACCGATCCGCTCCTTTGTTAGGCGCAACAGTTCGCACCTGTCAATCTCGTTTGCGCGCTTTGCGATCGCGAGGAGTGTGCTGCTTTGCAGCATCTTCGCCGATAAATATGCCGTTTCGAGGCGCTTCCGTGAGGCCCGACCGATCACGCAGGCGTTGCGTCCCTCCGCATCGTGGTTGCTTGACACGCGATTGACGAATGGTACGGTTAGGCTAACCAAGAAGCCGTGTTGACGTAGATTCGCAGGGGGAGATGACCGGCCACGGGGAGTTTGCCGCCGTCACGGCCTCCGGATGCTCACGCCCGGAGGCGGCTGCGTGACGATCGACGCGTCCGCCGCGGCGGTGGCGATCGCCCGGCAAGAGGACCCGGTCGCGATCGGCCTCCTCAGCCAGCGCAGCCTCGTCTGGATGAAGTTCCGCGAGCACCGGCTGGCGTTCTGGAGCGCGATCCTCGTCGTCCTGATCTACCTCGTCGGCATCTTCTGCGAGTTCGTCGCCCCCCGCGCGCCCGACTTCTACGACCCGGCCTTCACGATGCTCGCACCGCAGCGCGTGCATTTCCTCTACACCGACGACAGCGGCCGACACTTCCAGCCGCACGTGACCGGCTTCACCTCGAGCCGTGACCCGCAGACGCTGCGCCGGGTCTTCGTGCCGGACCCCGAGGTCCGTATCGCGATCGGCCTCTTCGTCCGCGGCGCGCCCTACAAGCTCTGGGGCCTGTTCCCTTTCGACATCCACCTGATCGGCCCGAAGGACCCGACCCAGCCCTTCTACCTGCTCGGCTCCGACCGGCTCGGCCGCGACGTCTTCAGCCGCCTCGTCTACGCCACCCGCGTCTCGACCTCGGTCGGGCTCTTCGGCGTCTCGATCAGCCTCGTGCTCGGTGTGCTACTCGGCGGCATCTCGGGCTACTTCGGCGGCATCGCCGACAACGTCATCCAGCGCGTCGTCGAGTTCTTGATGTCGGTGCCGACGATCCCGCTCTGGATGGGGCTCGCCGCCGCGATCCCGGTGACCCTGTCGCCGATCCTCGTCTATTTCATCATCACCCTCATCATCTCGCTGATCGGCTGGACCGCGCTGGCGCGCGAGGTGCGCGGCCGCTTCATGTCCTGGCGCAACGAGCCCTTCGTGATCGCCGCCCGGCTCGACGGAACCAGCGAGATGCGCATCATCACGCGCCATCTGGTCCCGAGCTTCACCAGCCATATCATCGCCTCGGTGACGCTCGCGATCCCGGCGATGATCATCGCCGAGACCTCGCTCAGCTTCCTCGGCATCGGCCTGCGCCCGCCGGTGGTCTCCTGGGGGGTGCTTCTGCAGGAGGCGCAGAACATCCGCACCCTCGTCGAAGGCCCGTGGCTGCTCGCCCCCGGCGTCCTCGTCATCATCACCGTGCTCGCGCTCAACTTCGTCGGCGACGGCCTGCGCGACGCCGCCGATCCCTACCAGTGACCGCCGTGACCGAGCGCCCCCCCGTCCTCTCGATCCGCGGCCTGAAGACCTGGTTCGCCGGCCGCGACGGCCTGGTGAAGGCGGTCGACGGCGTCGACGTCGACGTGCACGCCGGCAAGACGCTCTGCGTCGTCGGCGAGAGCGGCTCCGGCAAGTCGATGCTCGCCCGCTCGGTCCTGCAGATCCTCTCGCCCCCCGGCCGCATCGTCGACGGCCGCATCTTGCTCCGCCGCGACGGCCGCCCCGAGGTCGACATCGCCGCGCTCGACCCCAACAGCGCCGAGATGCGCGCGATCCGCGGCCGCGATATCGCGATGATCTTCCAGGAACCGATGAACTCGCTGTCGCCGATCCACACCGTCGGCAACCAGCTCGTCGAGAAGATCCTGCTGCACCACAAGGTCGACACGCGCGAGGCCGTCGAGCGCGCCGTGCACGCGCTCGACCGCGTCGGCATCCCCGGGCCGCGCACTCGGCTGAAGAACTATCCCTTCGAGCTCTCCGGCGGCATGCGCCAGCGGGTGATGATCGCGATGGCGCTCGCCTGCCAGCCCGCCGTCCTCATCGCCGACGAGCCAACGACCGCGCTCGACGTCACCACCCAGGCCAACATCCTCGAGCTCATCGCCGCCCTTCAGGCCGAGTTCGGCATGGCGGTCATGTTCATCACCCACGACCTCGGCGTCGTCGCCGAGATCGCCGACGAGGTCGCCGTGGTCTACCTCGGCCGCGTCGTCGAGCGCGGCAGCGTCGAGGACATCTTCTACGACCCGCAGCACCCCTACACGCTGGCGCTGCTCGGCTCGATCCCGAAGCTCGGCGCCCGCCGCGGCCGCGGCCAGCGGCTGACCGCGATCGAGGGCATGGTGCCGCACCCCTTGAACCGCCCGCAGGGCTGCCCCTTCAACACCCGCTGCCCCGAGGCCGTCCCCGGCCTCTGCGACGTCGAGGACCCCGCCTCGGGCGAGCTCGGCCCCGGCCACTTCGCCGCCTGCCACCTGCGCGACCCCTCGCGGATCCCGCTCGCCCGGGGGGCCGGCGGATGAGCGACGGCGAGATCCTGATGCGCGCCGAGAACCTCAAGGTGCACTTCCCGATCACCGGCGGCGTCTTCCGGCACACCGTCGGCCAGGTCCGCGCCGTCGACGGCATCTCGCTCGACATCCGCGCCGGCGAGACCCTGAGCATCGTCGGCGAATCGGGCTGCGGCAAGACCACGCTCGGCCAGGCGCTGGTCCGCGTGCTCGAGCCGACCGAGGGCCGCATCCTCTTCGGCACGCCGCCCGTCGACATCGCCCACCTCTCGCCGTCGCGGCTCCGCCCGGTCCGCTCCGAGATCCGGATGATCTTCCAGGACCCCTTCGCCTCGCTGAACCCACGCCGCCGGGTCATCGACATCATCGGCGAGTCGTTGCGCAACTTCGGCGTGCCCGAGGCCGAGGTCGAGCCCGCGTCGCCGACCTGCTGCGCCGCGTCGGCCTCCGCCCCGAGTACATGTCGC
Source organism: uncultured Alphaproteobacteria bacterium (assembly GCA_963763295.1). GTDB lineage: Bacteria > Pseudomonadota > Alphaproteobacteria > Rhodobacterales > Rhodobacteraceae > Amaricoccus. The sequence goes on along the minus strand of CAVXOH010000007.1, from coordinate 430,927 downwards.
GCTACCCCTACGCCTTTTCCGGCGGCGAGCGGCAGCGGATCGGCATCGCCCGGGCGCTGTCGGTGCGCCCGAAGCTCGTCGTTGCCGACGAATGCATCTCCGCCCTCGACGTCTCGATCCAGGCGCAGACCCTCAACCTGCTGCAGGACCTGCAGGAGGAGTTCGACCTCACCTACGTCTTCATCTCGCACGACCTCAGCGTCGTCGAATACATCTCCGACCGGGTCGCCGTGATGTACGCCGGCCGCGTCGTCGAGCTCGGCGACACCGAGCCGCTCTTCGCCCGCCCCCGCCATCCCTACACCGCCGCCCTTCTCGCCGCCGTGCCGCGCCCCGACCCGAAGAGCGCCCGCGCCAGCAAGGCGATGCGGCTGAAGGGCGAGGTCGCCGACCCCTCCAACCGCCCCGCCGGCTGCGCCTTCCACCCGCGCTGCCCCTTCGCCACCGACCGCTGCCGCAGCGAGGACCCGGTCCTGCGCCCGGTCGGCGGCCAGATGGTCGCCTGCCACCACGCCGAAAGCCTCGACCTCAAGGGAGTCCGCACGCATGCTGCCTGACGAAGCCACCTCCGCCACCCCGGACGCGGCGACCGCGCCCGCCTGGTGGCAGCGCCCCTACCGCATGGTGCAGACCAACCTCCGCCAGCCCGACGCGCTCTACGATCAGAAGGCCCTCGCGAAGGAGACCCGCGCCTTCGGCGCCGACGTCCTGCTCTACAACATCGGCGGCATCTTCGCCTTCTACCCGACCAGGCTGCCGCTGCACGCGGTCAACCCCTACATGAAGGACGACGCCCTCGGCGCCGCGATCGAGGCCGCCCACTCCGAGGGCCTGTCGCTCGTCGGCCGCTTCGACATGTCGAAGGCGACCCGCATCGCCTACGAGGCGCATCCCGACTGGTTCGTGCACAACGGCAAGGGCGAGCCGCTCGAGTACAACGGCACCTACCAGGCCTGCGTCAACGGCGGCTGGTATCAGGACTACGCACTCGAGATCATCTCTGAGTCGCTCGGGCAGTACGACGTCGACGGCGTCTTCTTCAACATGTTCGGCTATCGCAACTCCAACTACTCCGGCGCGTACTTCGGCATCTGCGAGTGCGACAATTGCATCCGCCGCTTTCGCGAGATGTACGGCAAGCCGCTGCCGGCGAAGGAGGATTTCTCCGACTCCTCCTACGCCGACTACATCGAGTTCAAGGACCGCACCTCGCTCGAGCTCCGCTCCAGGTGCTACCGCCACATCAAGCAGGTGAACCCGAAGGTCGCCGTCACCGGCCACCGCGGCGACAGCGATCTCATCCGCCTCGAAGTCCAGCGCGCCGTCGACCGCCCGCAGCCCGAGTGGCCCTACCAGGCCGGCGAGCAGGCGAAGTGGGGCAGGGCCTACGGCCGCGGCAAGATCGTCTCCTCGACCTCGACCAACTTCGTCGACTTCGCCTGGCGCTTCGCCTCCGAGACCGGCGCCTACCACCTGCTGCGCTTCGCCCAGCAGCTCGGCAGCGGCGCGACGCTCGACTTCTACCTGCTCGGTGTGCTCGACCAGGACGACAAGAAGGCCTTCGCCCAGGTCTCCGACCTGTTCCACTGGCACGCCGCGCACGAGGCCGACTACGCCGGCCTCGACTCCGCCGCGGCGATCGGCCTCTACCAGTCGCGCGCCACCGACCTGCACCGCGCCCGCACCCGCACCGCCGCCTACGGCACGGCCTCCTTCCGCGGCGCCTACCGCGCCCTCGTCGAGGCCCGCCTTCCTTTCGACTTCGTCTGCGACGAACTCGTCCCGGACCACGCGCTCGACGGATACGAGGCCCTCGTCATGCCGAACGTCGCCTGCCTCTCCGCCGCCGAGGCCGCCGCGATCGACGCCTGGGTTACGGCCGGCGGCGTCCTCGTCGCGACCGGCGAGACCGGCTTCTACGACGAGCGCGGCATCAAGCGCGACGCGCCCGCGCTCGCCTGCCTCCCGGTCGCCGGCATGCCGTCGATGCGGCGCGACCTGCGCGGTGCCTACTTCCGCATCCGCGACGGCGAGCTGCCGCTGCCCGAGACCAAGGTCCTGATGCTCGACGGCCCCTACCACGTCGCCGAGCCGAAACCGGGCGCCAAGCGGCTCCTGAGCATGCTCCCGCCGCAGCGCTTCGGCCCGCCCGAGCTCTGTTTCCCCGAAGCTGACGGCGACGCCCCCGGCGCGATCACCAGCCGGCACGGCAAGGGCGCCGTCGTCTACCTGCCCTGGCACCCTGACATGCTCTATCACCGCGACAGCCTGCCCGACACCCGCCTGCTCGTGACCGACCTCCTCACCCGGCACCTCGGCCCGGCGCCGGCCCGGCTCGAGGGCCGCGGGTCGCTCGAGCTCACCGTGCAGCGCCAGCCCGCGACCGGCCGCGTGCTCGTGCACGTCATCAACTACGGCGGCCAGCGCAACAACCTCTACGAGGACCCCGCCGCCGTGCACGGCCTGCGCCTCGGCGTCCGCGGCGTCGCCGGCCCGGGCACCCCGCTCGTCGCCGGCACCGAGATCGCCGCCGAATCCGCCACCCCCGACGCCGAGGGCTACCTCTGGTACGCTTTGCCGCCGGTCGAGGCCTTCGAGGCGATCGGCTTTTCGGCAGCCCAATGAACAACCAAGCAAAAGTGGAGGATCATGGCATGCGCTTCCCCGTCCGCAACCTCTTGAGGCCGACCGTCGCCGGCCTCGCCGCGCTGGCGCTCAGCGCCGGGCTCGGCCTCGCCCAGGACTATCAGGAGGCGCCGATGCTCGCCGAACTGGTGGCGCAAGGCACCCTGCCCCCGGTGGCCGAGCGGCTCCCCGAGGCGCCGATGGTGGTCGAGCCCTTCGAGGGCACCGGCGAGTACGGCGGCACCTGGCGGCTGATCATGAACTCGCCGAGCGACGTCTCGACTCCGGTTCGCACCATCGGCTACGAGAACTTCACCCGCTGGAAGACCTGGATGCCGGACCAGGAGCAGGCCGACATCGTGCCCGACGTCGTCATGAACGTCGCCGAGAGCGTCGAGGTCAACGAGGACGCCTCCGAGTACACCTTCCACCTCCGGCCCGGCATGAAATGGTCCGACGGCGCCCCCTATACCGCCGACGACGTCATGTTTTGGTACGAGGACGTCTACTCGAATACCGAAGTGTTCCCCGCGAAGCCGACCTGGTCGGTCGTCAACGAGACCCCGCTCGTCGTCGAGAAGGTCGACGACTACACTGTCACCTTCAAGTTCGCCGGGCCGAATGCGCTCCTGCTGCAGGTGATGGCGACGCCTGCCAACGAAGTCGAGCCGAACGTACCGACCGCCTACCCGCGCCACTACCTCGAGCAGTTCCTGCCGAAGTACAACCCGAACGCGGAAGCCGACGCAACTGCTGCCGGCAGCGAGGGCTGGGTGCAGCGCTTCCACTCGATGGCCGACACCTGGCGCAATCCCGACGTGCCCCGGCTCAACGCCTGGGTCGTCAAGCAAGGCATCGGCCAGGGCACCGGCAACCAGATCATCGCCGAGCGCAACCCCTACTACTTCAAGGTCGACACCGAGGGGAACCAGCTCCCCTACATCGACCGCGCCACCATCGACATCATCTCCGACGCCCAGGTGACGACGCTGAAGGCGGCGAACGGCGACTTCGACATGGTCGACAGCTACGTCGGCTTCGTCACCACGCCGGAGAACAAGGGCACCTTTTTCGACAATGCCGAGGCCGGCGGCTACGACTTCTACGAGGTGCTGCCGAACCGCGCCAACCTGATGATCATCTCGCTCAACATGACCCACAAGGATCCGGTCATGCGCGAGCTCTTCCAGAACAAGACCTTCCGCCAGGCCCTCTCGACCGCGATCAACCGCGACGAGGTGATCGAGCTCGTCTGGCTCGGCCAGGGCCGGCCCTACCAGGTCGTCGAGCGGCCCGAGTCGCCGCTCTTCGACGAGGAGATGGCGACCCAGTTCACCACCTTCGACATCGCCAAGGCCAACGAGATGCTCGACGGCATCGGCCTGACCGAGAAGGACGCGAACGGCATCCGCCTGCTGTCGGACGGCCGGCCGCTGCGCTTCACTATCGACATCTCGGTGATCCGCCAGCCGTGGATCAACTCGGCCGAGCTGATCAAGGGCTACTGGAAGCAGATCGGCGTCGACCTCCTGATCAACACCTCCGACACGACCGCCTTGAACCAGCGGGTCGAGGCGAACGACCACGACGCCGCAGTCTGGTCCGCGTCGGGCGGGGCCGACACGCTCTTCGACCCGAAGTATTACTTCCCCTCGTCCTGGGCCGCCTTCTACGCCACGACCTGGGGCCAGTGGTACGCCGGCGACGCCAACCCCGAGGAGCCGCCCGCGGCGGCGCAAAAGCAGATGGAGCTCTTCCGCCAGCTGTTCAGCTCGACCGACGCCGAAGGCCGGCTGGAGCTGATGCGCGAGGTGATGAAGATCTCGAAGGAAGAGTTCTACACGATCGGCGTCATGCAGCCGACCGCCGACTACGGCATCAAGAACATCCGACTGAAGAACGTGCCGCCGGTCCTGCTCGCGAGCACCGAGTACACCCACCCCGGTGCGGCCAACCCCGAGCAGTTCTACTTCACCAGCGCCGAGTAACCAGCGCCATGCCGCTCCCCGACCGGGGAGCGGCCCTCAGGAGATACTCATGCTCGCCTACATTGCCCGACGGCTGATCTACATGCTGGTGACGCTCTTCGCCATTTCGGTGATGACCTTCATCATCATCCAGCTGCCGCCGGGCGATTTTGTCACCGCGATGGTGGCCCAGCTCAACCTGCAGGGCACCACCGTCGACCCTGCCGAGATGGCCGCGCTGCGCGCCCGCTACGGTCTCGACGACTCGCTTTGGGTCCAGTACTGGAAGTGGATCTCGAACATCGTGCTGCGCGGCGACTTCGGCTTCTCGCTCGAATGGCGCCGCCCGGTCGCCGATCTGCTGTGGAACCGGCTCGGACTCACCTTTGTACTCGCGCTCGCGACGCTCATCTTCATCTGGGCGCTCTCGATCCCGATCGGCATCTATAGCGCCGTCCGCAAGAATACCGCCGGCGATTATTTCGCGAGCTTCGTCGGTGTCATCGGGCTCGCGATCCCGAACTTCCTGCTGGCACTTGTGCTCATGTACATCGCGTTTCGCTACTTCGGCGCCGGGATCGGCGGCCTCTACTCGGCCGAGTACGAGAATGCGCCGTGGAGCTGGGGCAAGCTTGCCGACCTCGGCGGCCACATGATCATCCCGACCATCGTGCTCGGAACCTCCGGCACCGCCGCCCTGATCCGCATCCTGCGCGCCAATCTCCTCGACGAGCTGTCCAAGCCGTACGTGGTCACAGCTCGTGCCTATGGCGTGCCGGAGCGCAAGCTGTTGTGGAAGTACCCGGTGCGCATCGCGCTCAACCCGCTGATCTCGACCGTGGGCTGGGTGCTGCCGACGCTCGTCTCGGGCGCCACGATCACCGCCGTCGTGCTCAACCTTCCGATGACCGGCCCGCTGTTGCTGCAGGCGCTGATCTCGCAGGACATGTACCTCGCCGGCAGCTTCATCATGATGCTGAGCGCGCTGACCGTGATCGGCACGCTTCTCTCGGACCTTCTGCTCGCCTGGCTCGACCCGCGCATCCGCTACACCTGAAACGCCAAAGGTTTACGGGGATTCGCTGCGTATGAATTGCATGCACAAGGTATGCACCATTCATATGCATACTAAAACAGTCAGGATTGATCGGTTAACGGGGTAGGGATCCGGGCACGCACGCCCAGATCCCGATTTCGACCGGTGGGCTACGCTCCGATCTCGACCAGCTCGTGGTCGAGCAGCCGGTCGACGGAGAAGACCAGCGTGTCGCCGTCGCGGCATGCCGGCACCCGTCGTGCCGGCCACCCGCAGCCTGACGGACTCCGGGGCCGCGGCGCCGGCGCCGCAGGCGGACCTCGATCGGCCCGACCGGCACCAGGTCGTACTGGCGGCCCGGCACCCGCGACAACAGCAGGCGATTGTTGAGGTGCAGCACGTGCCGGCCCGGCTGCTCGTAGAGGTCGGCCGTCACGATGCCATGCGTCCCCTTCAGCGATACGCGGAGCCGGTCGCCGAGCGCCCAGCGCACCGCGTTCTCGAAGAGGAGCGCGTGCTCGAAGGCCTCGTCGCGGGCGAAGCAGCGGTCGAGGTCGGCGACGAACCAGACGAGCCTGCCGCCCGACGGCGCGGTCCGCACGGTGATCGCGGCGAAGTCCGAGCGCGGCTCGCGCATCCACGAGGTCTCCGGCGGATAGATCGGGAAGTCCGGGATGAAGGTCGCGAGTACCTCGGTGCCGGCGTCGACCGAGACGACCGGGAGGTAGCCGCCGAAGGGGAGGGTGTCGGCCTCCTCGAGCCCGACCAGGATCGGGTGGCGCTTGCCCTCGGGAGCTGGGGCGGTGGCGTCGCGCGAGCCGTAGACGCCGGCGCGGAGCTCGGGTGCCAGGCGAAGGTAGCTGTGCCGCGCGTGCGTCTCGATGTTGTTGCTGATGGCGGCGATCGCACCCCGGCTCACCCTCGCCGCGGTGGACGCCGAAGAGCGCGCCGAGCGCGAAGTCGCCGCGCGGGTCGCCGTACTCGCTGGCGATCGAGGTCTCGCCGGTCGCGATCACCGAGCCGCCGGCGCCGACGAAAGCCTCGACGCCGGCGACCTGGGCGTCGCTGAGGCCGCCCATGTTGGGGAGGATGATGACGTTCAGTCGCTCGAAGGCCTCTGCGATCTCGTCGGCGTGCAGCGGCACGTAGGTGATGCCGGCGCGGTTCAGCGCCTTCACCGCGCCGCGATAGGGCGCCATCGTCTTGTCGGCGGCGTCGGCGCGGCCGAAGTAGTCGTGGTTCTGCTGGGTCCAGATCACGCCGACGTCGGCGCGGAGCTCGCGGTCAACGAGCAAGTCCTGGTTCTCTTCGTGCCAGGTGAAGATCGGCTCGGCGGTCGTGTACTGCCGCCGGTCCTCGTGCATCGAGCCGATGTGGTGCCACCAGGGCTGGATGCCGCCGGCGAAGCCCGAGGTCGCCCAGAGCCGCACCTCGGGCTTCGGCATGCTGGCGAGGCGGAAGGCGGGGGCGCCGAGCTGGTACTGCGGCATCGACTCGGGGATCAGCTTGTCCCAGCCCGCGACCTCGTGCAGCCGCTTGCCGGCCTCGGTGTTCTGCTCGAAGCCGTCGTAGGGGTTGCGCCGCTGGTGGTCGAGCATGACGATCGCCGCCTCGGGGAGGATGCCCTGGAGGTCGATGAAGCGGTTCGAGTTGTAGAGGAGCTCGCCGCCGATCATCCCCAGCCAGGCGCAGTCCTCGCCGCCGGCCTCGCGGGTGACCTGGTTGTTAAACTTCCAGAGGTCGGTCCGGCGCTGGAAGTTCCAGCGCACCCAGTCGCGGTAGGCGTCGGCGTCCCAGTCGTGCGACCGCGGCAGCTCCTTGCCGGCGTAGGCCTGGAACTGCGTCTTGCAATGGTCGCAGTAGCAGATGCTGGTTCGCGGCAGGCCCGGCCAGCTGTTGTCGGTGAAGCCGTCCGGATGGCTGCGCTCGATGATCTCGCGCATCACGTCCGGCAGGAACTCGCTGTAGTAGGGCGAGCCGATGCAGGTGACGAACTTGTCGGCCTGGCGGATCGGCTCGCCGTCGATGTCGCGGCAGATCCAGTCGGGGTGCGCTTCGTAGAAGTCCCGGGCGACTCGGTTCGAAGTCCATGCGGGCCAGCACCGCCAGCCCCTCCTCGCGGGCGGCCGCGACGATCTCGCCGTAGAGGTCGCGCTCGCCGAGCTTCTCGGCGCGGTGGTGCAGCGGGAAGCGCGACGGATAATAGGCGACGATGCCGCCGGCGTTGACGATGACGCCCTGGATCCGGGTCTTGCGCCAGTGCTCGCGCCACCATTCCTTGTCGTAGCGCGCCGGATCGCACTCGACGAGGTTGGTCTGCGCCCAGCGCAGCGTGGTCCGATACCAGGGTTCGGCGCTCATCGTCTTCCTCCGCATGCGTGTGATTTCGGCGGAGCTTAGCCGCGGCGAAGCCGCCCGGCCCGCGCGAAGGTCCGGCTTTCCGCGATGCGGAAGTGCCGCGCGGTCGGACTTCCACCATGCGGAAGCCTTCGGCGCTCGCCTTGCCCGGCGACCGGGCGGGCCTTACCCTCGGGCGGCATATTCGGTGCCACCCGGCAGGCAGCCGCAGTCACGCGGCCCACGGATGACATCGTCGCACAGGGGAGAAGCGATGCAGGTCAATCGGCGCGGATTCATCGGCGGCTCGGCCGCCATCACCCTCGCAGCGACGTTCGGCGGCCGAGCCTTCGCGCAGGGCGTCGAGACGCTCAAGTACGCGGGCGCGGCGCGCGGCCTCGGACGATCGACCCGCACAAGTCGATCCAGGGCGTCGACAACTGGGCGATCATCGCCCTCCACGACAAGCTCGTCGACCTGCCCCGCTGGCAGTTCCCCGAGACGCTCGACGAGCTGGTGCCGCGCCTCGCGACCAGCTGGACGAGCTCGGAGGACAGCAAGACCTGGACGTTCCAGTTGCGCGAGGGCGTGCAGTTCCACAAGGGCTACGGCGAGATGACGTCCGAGGACGTCAAGTTCACCTTCGACCGCGCCACCGACGCGGTGCGCGTGGGCGGCGTGCGCGAGAAGTTCACCAACATCGCGAGCATCGAGACCGACGGCCCCTACACGGTCGTCTTCCACCTGACCCAGCCGGACCCGCTGTTCCCGCTCGGCGTGCTCAGCGACTACGACGCCTCCGTCATGAGCAAGAAGGCGATCGAGGAGAAGGGCGAGGAAGCGATCAGCACCGATCCGATCGGCACCGGCGTCTACGTGCTCGAGACCGTGCACACCGACCCGTCGCAGGGCGTCACTCTCGTCGCCAACGAGGCGTACTGGGACACGCCGGCGGTCACGCCCCGGCTGCAGATCCTCTACATCGCCGACACGACCGCGCGGACGCTCGCGATCCTGTCGGGCGACGTCCACATGATCGAAGGCGTCCGGGCGCCGGGCTGGGCGAACTCGATGTCGCAGCGCGACTCGAGCCTGATCTTCGACGTCGTGAGCCCGGGCAGCTTCTTCACCATGCAGGTGAGCCTGCTTGGTGCCGCCCTTCGACGATCCGCGGATCCGTCAGGCGCTGTTCTACGCGATCGACCGCGACGAGATCACGACCGCGATCGCGCCGATCAGCAAGCGGAGCTACGGGCTGAACCCGCCGACCTTCCCGGGCTCGTTCAACGCCGAGACCATCCCGGCCGAGGTCGCCTACAACTACGACCCCGAGAAGGCGAAGGCGCTGATGGCGGAGGCGGGCTTCCCGGACGGCTTCAGCTTCCCCAACATCACCTCGCAGCGCGAGGACTTCTCGGCGATCATGCTGATGATCCAAGACCAGCTGCGCCGGGTCGGGATCGACATGCAGCTCGAGATCAAGGACCACACCGCGTTCCACGCCGACCAGAACATCGGCAAGAACACCCTGTTCCAGCAGTCCTCGGCCCTGCCGCCGGTCCCGACCCAGGTGATCCTCACCTACCTCGTCAAGGAGGCCGAGGTGCGGTCCGACGGCAATGGCGGGTCGAACTTCAGCCACTACGGCGTCGCGATGCCGGGGATCGATGACCTTCTCGAGCAGGCCCTGGCCGAGGCCGACATCGAGAAGCGCTTCGAGATCGTCCGGCAGATCGAGGTGCAGGCGCTCAAGGACGCGGTGATCCTGCCGATCTCGACCAACGGCTTCATGGTCGTGCGCTCGGCCGATGTCGACCTCGGCTACGAGGTCGTCTCGGGCTACGTCAACTGGCCGCTGTCGGAGGCGAAGGTCGCCACGAGCTGAGCCGGAACGCCCAGCACCGACGGCCCCGGATAGCTCCGGGGCCGAGCGGCGACGACGCATCTGAAGGGAATGAACATCATGGGCGGAGACGCCACTGTCAGCATCGTCGTGCCGCAGGCGCTTGCGGCCGATGCTTCGGTCGCTTGGGCCGCGCGCGAGCTTCAGGCGGCGCTCGGGCGCCGGAGCATCGCCGCGCGCATCGGGCCCGAGGCGGGTTCGGCGACCGTCGTCGAGGTGGCGGGCGCCGGAGCGTCGGCGCCCTTCGGCAGCAACCTGCCGGAGGCTGCGGAGGCGATGGCGCTCCTGCGCGAGGGCGGCCGGATCCTCGCCTGGGGCCACGACCGGCGCGGCATCGTCTATGCCCTGACCGAGCTCGCCGACCGGGTCGCGCATGCGGCCGACGACGACGTGTTCGTCGGGACCTTTCCGCTCGATCGAGCGGCCTTCGGCGCGCATCCGCTCGATGGCGCGCCTGTTCTGCAGCGAGGAGGAGGACAAGGGCTGGTTCCACGACCGCCAGCAGTGGCGCGACTACCTGGCGCATGCTGGCCTCGAACCGGTTCAACCGGTTCGCGCTGACGCTCGGGATGGGGTACAACTACCCTTATCACAACCCGTGGATCACCGACGTCTACTTCTACTTCCCCTATCCGTTCCTGCTCGACCTCGACGGCTACGGGGTGCGGGTGAAGGAGCTCTCGGCCGAGGAGCGCGAGGCGAACCTCGAGACGCTGAAGTTCATCGGCCGCGAGGCGGCGCGGCGCGGGCTCGACTTCCAGCTCGCGCTCTGGACCCAGCGCTACGACTTCGACGACGTGCCGCGCGCCAACTACACGGTCGAGGGGGTGACCGACGCGAACCTCGCGCCCTATTGCCGCGACGCGATCACCCGGCTGCTTAAGGAGGTGCCGGAGATCACCGGCCTGACCTTCCGCGTCCATGTCGAGGGCGGCATCGCCGAGGGCGACTACGGCTTCTGGGAGCAGGCCTTCGCCGGGGTCGCGGCGGCGGGCCGGCCGGTCGAGATCGACATGCACGGCAAGGGCCTCGACCATCGGATGATCGACATCGCGCGCAAGACCGGCATGCCGGTGACCGCCTCGCCGAAGTACCTGGCCGAGCACATGGGGCTGCCGTACCACCAGTCGGCGATCCGCAACAAGGAATACCCGCCCGAGGCCGCCCGCAGCGCCCGCGAGCAGCTGAGCGAGGGCTCGCGCAAGTTCCTGCGCTACTCGTACGGCGACCTGCTGACCCGGGACAAGGACTACAGCGTCCTCTACCGCATCTGGGCCGGGACGCAGCGCGTGCTGCTCTGGGGCGACCCGGTGATGGCGGCGGGCTATGGGCGGAGCTCGATGTTCGCGGGATCGGACGGCGTCGAGTGGTGCGAGCCGCAGAGCTTCAAGGGGCGGATGGGCACCGGCATCCCCGGGCAGCGCTTCAGCTACCAGAAGCACGGGCTCGCGACGAAGCAGGACTGGCGCAAGTACGCCTATCAGTACCGGGTCTGGGGGCGGCTGCTCTACAATCCCGACGCCCCGCGCGACAGCTGGCTGCGCTGGCTCGCGACGGAATGCGGCGACGCCGCCGAGCCCTGCGAGGCAGGGCTGTCGCTGGCGAGCCGCGTGCTGCCGCTCGTCACCCTCGCGCACGGGCCCTCGGCATCGAACAACCATTACTGGCCCGAGATCTCCACCAACCTCGGACTCGTCGACGGCTCCGGCAGGCGCGCCTTCGCCTTCGACATGGAAGGCCCGGTCCGCTTCGGAAACGCGCCCACCTTCGACTCCGCCCTCTTCGCCACCGCGCGCGAGTACGCCGAGCACCTGCTCGCCGGCGAGACCTGCCACCGCTACACCCCGCTCGACGTCGCCGACTGGCTCGACGACATGGCCGACGGCTGCGAGATGGCGCTGACCCGCGCCCGCCGCGCCGCAGACTTCGGCCGCCCCGAGGTGCAGCGCATCACCGCCGACGTCCAGATCCTCGGCGGCATCGCCCGCCATTTCGCCGAGCGCTTCCGCGCCGCCTGCTGGGCCGAGCTCTTCGTCGCGACCAAGGTCTCGGCGCTGATGGAGCCCGTGCTCGACCACGCCCGCCGCGCGGTCCTCGCCTGGGAGGGGATCGCCGCGGTGTCGCGCGACCTCTACCCCGACGACATCACCTACGGGCCGCAGAGCTGGCTGCGCGGCTCCTGGCACTCCCGGCTGCCCGAGATGCAGGCCGAGCTCCTCGACCTCGAGTCGCTGCGCGGCTATGGCGGCACCGAGTCGGTCCAGCCCGACGCCCGCGCCGCCGCCGCGATCGAGGCGCTGCGCGCGCGCCGCCCGACCGTCGCCGGCGGGCCGCTCACCGAGTCCGACGGCCGCTTCGCCCCGGGGCGCCCCTACGCGGTGCGCATCCGCAGCGTGGCCGATGCCGACCCGATCCTCCACTATCGTCACGTCAACCAGGCCGAACGCTGGCGCTCGACGGCGATGCACCGGAACGGCGACGGCTTCGCCGCGGAAATCCCGGCCGACTACACGCAGTCGGACTTCCACCTGCAATACTTCGTCAGCCTCACGCGTCAGGGGCAGGCGGTGCTGGTGCCCGGCCTCGAGGGCAATCTGGCGAACGAGCCCTATGTCACCGTGCTACAAGGCTAGGCATGGGTGCACGGCTGCCGGGGAGGTGACCACATGGCGAAGTACCTGATCCTGCGGCTCCTGGACGCGATCCCGACCGTGTTCCTCGTGCTGCTCCTCGTCTTCATCGCCATGCGCATCCTGCCCGGCGACCCGGCGATCGCGGCGCTCGGCGACATGGCGACGACCGAGCAGCTGCAGATGTTCCGCGAGCGGATGGGGCTCAACGAGCCGCTCTGGCTGCAGTTCATCAACTTCGTCAAGGGCGTGCTGACGCTCGAGCTTCGGCACCTCGATGATGAGCAACAACGACGTGGTGGCGCTGATCGCCTACAACCTGCCCTACACGATCGAGCTCACCATCGTCGCGATGCTGATGGGCATCATCGCCGGCGTGCCGCTCGGCGTGATGGCGGCGACCCACCGCAACAAGGCCCCCGACGCCGCGGTGCGGGGCTTCTCGCTGATCGGCTACGCGGTCCCCGACTTCTACCTCGGGGCGCTGCTCCTGATCACGTTCTCGCTCAACCTCGGCTGGTTCCCGATCAACGGCGGCGGCGAGGGCTTCGCCGACCGGATGTACCACGTGTTCCTGCCAGCGCTGACCCTCGCCTTCGTCAAGAGCGCCTTCATCGGCCGGCTGACCCGCACCTCGCTGCTCGAGGTGCTCGGCAAGGACTACGTGCGCACGGCGCGCGCCAAGGGCGCCAAGGAGAGCCGGGTGATCTACCGCCACGGCCTGCGCAACGCGCTCCTGCCGCTGACCACCGGCCTCGGGCTCAGCCTGCTCGCCACGCTCTCCGGCTCGGTGGCGATCGAGCTCGTCTTCAACCGCCCGGGCATCGGCAAGCTGCTGATCGGCGCCATCGCCGAGCGCGACTATCCGGTGATCCAGGGCGGGGTCGTCGTCTTCGCCATGTTCGTCGTGATCATCAATCTGCTGATGGACCTCCTCTACATCGCCGTCGACCCGCGCATCCGGGTGCACGCATGACCGACCTCACCAGCGCCCCCACCCGCATGCTCGCCCCCGAGGCGAGCCTCTTGAGCACCATCAGGGCCACGCTCTTCGGGCGGCTCGGCACCCGGATCGCGATCGGGATCATCGTGGCGTTCGTCCTGACCGCGATCCTCGCGCCGCTGCTCGCGCCCTACGATCCGATCACCCAGTCGATGGCGCGGATCAACCGGCCGCCGAGCTGGCAGAACTGGCTCGGCACCGACCAGTTCGGCCGCGACGTGCTGTCGCGGATCATCTACGGCTCGCGCAACTCGCTGCTCTTCGGCCTGTTCTCGCCGTTCTTCGCCGCGATCATCGGCACCAGCCTCGGCGTCGTCGCCGGCTATTTCGGCGGCATCCTCGACCGGGTGATCTCGCGCCTGATCGACCTCTTCCTCGCCTTCCCCGAACTCCTGCTCGCGATCCTGATCGCGGCGGTGCTCGGCGGCGGCTTCTGGAACATCATCATCGTCATCACCGTCGCCTTCATCCCCGGCTTCGCCCGCGTCGCCCGGGCGCAGACGCTGTCGGTCAAGCACGAGCCCTACGTCGAGGCGGCGATCGCCATGGGCGTGCGGACGCCCGTCATCATCTTCCGCCACATCGTGCCGAACATCATGGCGCCGATTGTCGTCCTGATGATGCTCTGGGTCGCCTCGGCGATCCGCCTCGAGGCCTCGCTAAGCTTCCTCGGCATCGGCACGCAGCCGCCGAACCCGAGCTGGGGCAACATCATCCGCGACGGGCTCAACAACCTGTTCGGCTCGCCCTGGCCGATCATCGCCGCCGGCACCGCGATCACCCTCGTCGTGCTGTCGTTCAACCTGGTCGGCGACGCGGTGCGCGACGCGCTCGACCCGACGACGGCCGAGCAGGCATGACCCGGATGACCGCCGCCGAACGCGCACCCATGGCGGCCGCGCAGCCGGGGACCCCGGTGCTCGAGGTGCGCGACCTCCGGACCGCCTTCCGCACCCGCGACGGCTGGCTGCCGATCGTCAAGGGCATCTCCTTCGAGATCGGCGCCCGCCAGACGCTGGCGGTCGTCGGCGAGTTCGGGCTCGGGCAAGAGCGTGACCGCGCTCTCGATCATGCGGCTGCTCGCGCCGGAGACGAGCCGGATCGAGGGCTCGGTCAAGCTGTCCGGTCGGGAGCTCCTCACCTTGGCCGAGCCGCAGATGCGCGAGGTGCGCGGGCGGCAGATCGGGATGGTCTTCCAGGAGGCGATGACCAGCCTGAACCCGCTGGCGACGGTCGGAAACCAGATCGCCGAGGTGCTGACGATCCACGGCCAGATGACCGGCAGCGCCGCCCGGGCCGAGGCGGTGCGGCTGCTCGAGCGCGTCCGGATCCCGGCGGCCCGGTCGCGCGCCAACGACCTGCCGCACAGCCTCTCGGGGGGCATGCGCCAGCGCGTGATGATCGCCATGGCGCTCGCCTGCCGGCCGCAGCTCCTGATCGCCGACGAGCCTACCACCGCGCTCGACGTCACGATCCAGGCGCAGATCCTCGCGCTGATCAAGGAGCTGCAGCACGAGGAGGGCATGGGCGTCCTCTTCATCACCCACGACATGGGGGTGGTCGCCGAGATCGCCGACCGCACCGTGGTGATGCTCGGCGGCGAGGCGGTCGAGCAGGACCGGACCGAGGCGATCTTCGCCTCGGCGCAGAGCGCCTACACCAAGATCCTGATCGCCGCCGTGCCCCGGCTCGGCACCATGCAGGGAGTAGGCCAGCCGCAGCACTTCCCGACGCTCGACCGCGACACCGGGATGCTGAAGGCCCCGACGACGCGGCCCGATACCGTCGACCGCGACGGCCGCCCGGTTCTCGCCGTGCGCAACCTCGTCAAGCGCTTCGACATGGCGAGCGGGCTCTTCAGCCCGGCCGCCGGCCGGGTGCACGCCGTCGAGGACGTATCCTTCGACCTGCACGCGGGGGAAACGCTCGCGCTCGTCGGCGAGTCGGGCTGCGGCAAGTCGACGACCGGCCGCGCCATCATGCGCCTCGTCGAGCCGCAGGCGGGGTCGATCCTGCTCGACGGGACCGACATTCTCGCGCTCGACAAGAGCCGGATGCGCGACATGCGTCGCCACATCCAGATGATCTTCCAGGATCCGTTCGCGAGCCTCAACCCGCGCATCCGGGTCGGCGACGCGATCGCCGAGCCCTACCTCACCCACCGGCTCGGCACCCGCGCGCAGGCCCGCGAGAAGGTGGCCGCGCTTCTCGAGCAGGTCGGCCTCGACCCCGGGATCTCGAACCGCTACCCGCAGCAGTTCTCCGGCGGCCAGCGCCAGCGCATCTGCATCGCCCGGGCGCTCGCGCTCGAGCCCACGGTGATCGTCGCCGACGAGTCGGTGTCCGGGCTCGACGTCTCGATCAAGGCGCAGGTGGTGAACCTGCTCCTCGACCTGCAGCAGTCCTTCGGCCTCTCCTACCTCTTCATCTCGCACGACATGGCGGTGGTCGAGCGGATGGCCCACAAGGTCGCGGTGATGTATCTCGGCGAGATCGTCGAGATCGGCCCGGCGAGCGCGGTGTTCAACGACCCGCAGCACCCCTACACCAAGCGGCTGATCGCCGCCGTCCCGGTTCCCGACCCGGCGCGGCGCACCGAGCTCCGCCCGGTCGCCAACGACGAGGTCAAGAGCCCGATCCGCCCGATCGACTTCGTGCCGACGAAGCGCAGCTACCGCACGGTCTCGGAAGGTCACGTCGTCCAGGAATGGGAGAGCGACTGGAGGGTGTAGCACAGGCGGGGTGTCGCCGAGGGAGAGCGACGTCGCAACCTTGGCCGCGCGCAGGCGTGGATCCTGAGAACAGGAAGGATCGACGGATGCCAGTATCACTCCCATTGGCCATCGACATCCTGGAGGCCGCGGAGGCTCCGCGCCGCCTGGACCGGCTCGACCTCGAGGCCGAGGCCGAGCGTTTGATGCGCGCCCACCCCGAGGCAGAGGCGAGCAGGAAGCAGGTGATCGAGCTCCTGCGGGAGGAGCGGGCGGCGGCCGAATGTGCTCTGCTGTAGGCGGTCAGGCCCGTTCGGTGAAGCGCGGCAGCATGTTCAGCGTGTCGATGCTCTCGATGTAGCGCGGGCCGCCGCGCTCGATCGCCACCCGGTCCAGCGCGTGGATGGCGCTTATGCGGAGGCAGGGGGGCAGCGGGCGCTTGCCTTGCGGCGGGCACTTGAACGGCTCGTCGAGCTTGCCGTCGACGATCCAGACGCTCCCCGACAGCCGCCGGGCATTCGCTCGCCGGTCACGGTTCGCGGCGCGGGTGTGCGCGAGGATGTCCATCCCCTGCATGCGCCAGAACAGGTGGAGCGACAGGAGCGCCAGGACCGGCTCGTAGTCTCCGGTATCGAGCAAGGCGAAACCGGGGATGCTGACGAGGGTGGGGTCGGCGCGGAGGCGGCGTGCATCCATCGTGTCGAGGGCGACATGGAAGCTCGAGCATAGGCCATCCGGGTGGGCGAGCAGGTTCCGCGCGGCCAGTCCGGCGGGCGGCGGCAAGGAGGCTCCTCGATCCTTTGCTTGTGACATTGGCTTGCGGGCGCTCCTATGGTGGCCGATACGATAGGCCGAACCATATGTGGTGCTAGTTGACGAAGCATTAACCGGAATCGCCGGGAACCGCCAGGCGCCTGCCGGGGCCCCCCGCCGCCGCGGTGTCGGCCGGGCGCTCGGTGCTGGCGCGCTTCATGACGTCGAACCCGAGGTCGACGACCGGGTCGCCGAGCTCGCCGCCCGCGAGCTGGTCGCGGATGGCGCGCATCGCTGCGTTGCCGCAGTGCCAGCGATGGATGCGGACGCTGCTGAGCGACGGATGGGCGGCCTCCATGTAGTCGAAGTCGTTGAAGCCGGCGATGCCGAAATCGCGCGGGACCGCAACGCCGCGCGCGTTGCAGGCGAAGAGCGCTCCGATCGCGAGCACGTCGGTGTTGCAGAAGACCGCGTCGAGGTCCGGCCGCCGGTCCAGCATCGCGAGCGTGAGCTCACGCCCCATACGGGCGGTGGCGAACTCGTCATGCGCGACCGGCCCCGGCCGGGCGTCTGGCTCGCTCGGGCCGGCCATGCCGAGGAGGTCCGGATCGTAGAGGCCGGCCTCCTCGAGCGCCAGCCGCCAGCCGGCCATCCGTCCCCGCGATCGCGTGTTCATCCAGGCCGCCAGGAACCCGATGCGGCGGTAGCCGCAGGCGATCAGGTGCTCGGTCATCCGGCGCCCGGCCGCGACGTGCGAGAAGCCGATGATCTTCTGAATCGGATCGTCGGTCAGATCCATGATCTGCACCACCGGGCATCCGGCGGCCTCGAGCATCTTGCGCGTCACCGCGGACTGGTCGACGCCGGAAACCACGACTCCCGCCGGGGCGTGGCGCAGGATCGCGGCGACGGCGCGCTCCTCGATCTCGCGGTCGTAGCGCGTGTTGGCGATCTCGATCCGGAGGCCGCTGTCCTCGACCCCGTCGTAGATGCCGCGCAGCACGTCGGTGAAGATGTTCTGCGTGAGCGCCGGGATCAGCACGGCGACGAGGTTGGTGCGCCGCGACGCCAGCGCCCGCGCGTTGAGGTCGGGCACGTAGTCGAGGTCACGGACCGCCGCGTCGATCTTCTTGCGCAGCGCCGGCGAGACCTGCGACGGCTGCCGCAGCGCCCGCGAGACGGTGATCGCGCCCACTCCTGCGCGCGCCGCGACGTCGGCGATGGTGGGACGTCCCTTCGATCTGCGCTTGCGCATGCCGCTCGCTCGCGTGGAGCTCCAGGCTCGGCCCGGAGTTCGATTTCGGTTCACTTCCCGGCTTCCGTGCGTTGACGCCGGGTGATGGTAGCGCTACCGTACCGGCACTTCCGGAGGCTGTCGAGGCGCTGGCCGCCGACGCGCCCCGAGGACACAGGACGACGTGGGGAGGGTCGGAACCGGTGGCTGAAGGACTGAATGGCCGTGTGCAGTCGGTCGATCGTGCGCTGAGCCTGCTCGAGGAACTCGCCCGCGACGACCGCGGCTGGCGCCTGACCGACCTCGCGCGAAGGACCGGCCTGTCGCTCACCACCGCGCATCGCCTGCTGACCACGCTCGAGCAGCGCCGGTTCGTGCAGTTCTCCTCCTCGGACAATGCCTGGCACATCGGGCAGACGGCCTTCGCGGTCGGCTCGGCCTTCGCGCGGGAGCGCAACTTCGTCGTTCCCGCGCTACCCTTCCTGCGGCGCCTGCGCGACCAGACCCGCGAGACCGCGAATCTCGGGGTGGTCGAGAGCGGCGAGATCGTGCTCGTCAACCAGGTCCCGAGCCGGGAGATCATGCGCGCGATCTCGCCGGTCGGCGGCCGCGCGCCGATGACGGCCTCGGGCATGGGCAAGGCCATCCTCGCCTCCTACACCCGCGTCGACGTCGACGCCGTGCTGCGGCGCCACGGCATGCGCCGCGCCACCTGCAAGACGCTGACGAGCCGGGACGCGCTTGACGCGCAGCTCGCCGATGCCCGGCGCGAGGGCTACTCCGTCGACGACGAGGAGTTCGTCACCGGGCTGCGCTGCGTCGCCGCACCGGTCTACGACGACAAGGCCGAGGTCGCCTTCGCCGTCTCGGTCTCGGGCTTGCCGCTGCGCATGACCACCGAGCGCCTCCCCGTGCTCGGCCGCCTGGTCGCGAAGACCGCCCGCGAGATCACCACGGCGCTCGGGGGCAGACCGCGGGTCCATTAGGCCTCGGCGCGTGTCGGCCGGGTCCCGCCCCGCCTCGCCCTTCTGCCCGATGGCAGGACGGACGCCCCGAACCGGCGGAAGCGACGCACTGCGTCGCGCCGGTTCGTCGGCCGGAGCGCGCGAGCGTGGAGGCCGAGGGGGGTGCCGCCGGGACCGTCGGCTGGTAATCCGCGCGCGCGTGCCTGGGGTAGGCGCGGAATGCGCAACCGGCGACATGGGTGACAGATCTGACCGACGACATGGGTGACACAATTCACGTTACGTTCCCGTCGTCTGTGGTTGTGGCGGCTGTGGGCCCTGTGGGCGACGCCTTGCGTCGTCCACAAGTCCATCAGCCCCTCTGCGCAGCCGGATCAGCGCGTCGCCGCGGTCGGGGAGCAGCCCGAGCAGGATCGGGCCGTAGCGGACCGTCCAGAGGCCGTCGTCGCCCTCGCCGAGCCCGATGGGCTCGCCGCCGAGCGCCTCACTGATGTAGACGAGGCCGCCGTGCCACCTGATCAGCCCGTTGCTCTTCACGCGGCGGACCGTGTCGGCGGCGGGCTCGGGCGAGCGCAGCACCCCGTCCCAGCGCCGCGGCGAGGCGGCGTAGCGCTCGGACGGCGTGGCGTTGCCGAGGGCGGCGTGCGGGCGCTCCTCATTGTAGCTGTCCCGGAAGGCGCGGAACCGCTTCGCCTGCGCGGGCAGGCTCGCCGCCGGCGGGCTGGCGGTG
This sequence comes from uncultured Alphaproteobacteria bacterium, assembly GCA_963763295.1. GTDB lineage: Bacteria > Pseudomonadota > Alphaproteobacteria > Rhodobacterales > Rhodobacteraceae > Amaricoccus. Next base: position 411,033 of record CAVXOH010000007.1, on the reverse strand, counting down.
TCCTGCAGGAGCGTCAGGTGCAGCCGCTCATGCCGGCCGTTCTCCTGCGGCTTGCCCGGGGTGATGCGCTCGGGGGTGACGCCGGCCTTGATCACGTTGACCGAGAGGCGGGAGAGCCCGCCCGCGCCCGTCGTCGCGAAGGGCGGTCCGTTGTCGGAGCGCAGCCTCCGCGGCAGGCCATGCTCGCGGAAGGCGGCGTCGAGGATCGGCCAGACATGCGCGCCGTCGGGACGCGTCACCGCCTGGCAGCGCAGCAGATACCGGCTGCTCGCGTCGCTGAGCGTCAAGGGGTCGATGCGGGTGCCGTCGCCGGTGCGGAACCAGCCCTTGAAGTCGATCGCCCAGACGTCGTTGGCCGCGTCGGCGGCGCACAGCGGCCCTCCGGGCGGCGTGCGCCGCCGGGTCCTGCGCCTGACCGTCAGCCCCTCGCGGTCGAAGCGCGCGCCGATCGTGCTCGCCGCCGGCCACGGCCGACCGGGGCTCCGCCGCTCGAGCGCCGCCTTCACCTTCGCCGGCCCCCAGGTCGGATGCTGGCGCCTGAGCGCAAGGCAAGCCTCGAGCAGCTCCTCCGCCACGGCCTGCGGGTGGTGCCGCGGCGCCCGCGACCGGTCGGCGAGCCCGGCGACGCCCTCCGCCTGCCACCGCCGCAGCCACTTGTAGCCCTTGTCCCGGCTGATCCCGAACCGCCGACACACCGCTGCGATCGGCTCCTCGTCGGCTTCCACCGCCAGCACGAAACGCGCGCGCTCGTCCATGACACGGGTCTCCCTCCACGGCATCGGCAAGGTCCTCCTCGCCGACAGAATGACCTGTCACCCATGTCGTCGGTCAGATCTGTCACCCATGTAGCCGGTTTGGACCGGAATCGCATCTGCCCGAGGGCAGTATCCGTCTTGGTCAAGCGGCATGCGGCGCCCATTTCCGGCCGTCGCGGAGCAGGGCGTTGGCGAGGACGATCAGCTTTCGCATGACCGCGACCAGCGCCAGCTTCTTCGGCTTGCCGGCCGCCACCAGGCGCTCGTAGGTGGCCCGCATGTCGGGGTTGAAGCGAACGGCGACCAGCGCCGGCATGTAGAGCGCCCGGCGCAGGTTCGCCCGGCCGCCGCCGATGAAGGCGCGCCCCCGCCACTGGCCCGAGCTACGGGTGATGGGCGCGACCCCCGCCATCGCCGCCGCCTGCTTGCCCCCCATCGCCCCGAGCTCGGGCATCTCCGCCAGGATCGTGGTGGCCGAGGTCGCGGCCAGGCCGGGGATCGAGACGAGGATCGCCTCCCGGGCACTGAGGTCCGGGTCGGCCCGCACCAGCTCGGCGAGGGCGACATCGATCTCGGCGACATCGGCCTCGATCACCGCCCTGCGGCGATCGAGCTGGCTGAGAACCAGGGCGTGGCCGGTGGTGGAGCGCCGGGCCAGCAGCGCGTTGCGGTCCTTGACCAGCGCCTGGCGGGCGCTGGTCAAGGCATTGAGATCGCCCTGCTTCTCGCCCTGCGGCCGCTCCGGCTCCAGCGCGAGGACATGCCCCATCCGCGCCAGCATCGCCGCATCGCGCTGAAAGCGCGCATCCTGCGCGATGCGGTCGGTCTTGGCGAGCTTGCCCGCCGCCTGGGCGAAGCGCCGCGCCCGGCGCGGGTTCACCTTGCAGAAGCCCCGCCCCGCCCGCTCCAGCGCCAGGGCCAGCGCGCGGTGATAGGCGCCGGTCGCCTCGAAGACCAGCCGCGCCGGCGCCGCGTCACCGGGGGCGTCACCGAACTCCTCGAGCCAGGCAACCAGCGCCGCGTGGCCGGAGGCGCTGTTGGCGAACCGCGCTTTCCCGACGCCCCCGGGGGCGTCGGGAAAGCGGTCGACGTCCAGCCAGTCCTTGGAAATGTCGATACCGATGGTCATAGTCATGCTCTGGTCTCCACCTGGTCTTGTCATCCGAGCCCCGGGCTCGGGTATCCGTTCAGGTCGGCGATCAGACGAAGGCGACCAGACTGCCCGCGGGCCGCGATGCCCAAGGCAGGCGACGGTCCGTCCTCCGCCGTTGCCGGTGACCGATCCACCGGCAACGGCCCTCATCCTCACCCGAGGGCCGGAAAAGCCATAAGACAAGGCAGGCGCGCGCGGATTTGTCGACTCGACAAATCCGCGAAGTGAATGCGGCAGCGTTGCGCCCAGCGCCGGACGGCGGACGGATGCGCTCAGCCGGCAATCAGCTCCTCGAGCCGGATCGGGAAGCGGCGGGTACGGATCCCCGGTGGCATGCCAGATGGCGTTGGCGATCGCGCCGACGGTTCCGGTGATGCCGATCTCGCCGACGCCCTTGACCCCGAGCACGTTGACGTAGGGGTCGTCCTCGTGGACGAGCAGCGCCTCGACCGCCGGGACGTCGGCGTTCACCGGCACGTGGTAGCCGGCGAGGTCGGCGTTCATCGGCCGGCCGGTGCGCCGGTCGTGCATCGCCCTCCTCGTGCAGCGCGAACGACAGCCCCCAGATCATGCCGCCGCAGAGCTGGCTGCGCGCCAGGTGCGGGTTGATGATCCGCCCGGCCGCGAAGGCGCCGACGAGACGGCTCACCCGGACCTGCCCGAGATCGGGATCGACCTTGACCTCGGCGAAGACCGCGCCGTGCGAGAACATCGCCCGGGCCTCCGCGTGGGCCGGGTCGCGGGCGCCCGCGCCCGCGTCCCTCGATCTCCGCGAGGCCGGCGCGCGCGAGAATCGTCGGCATAGCTCTCGCGGCGGCTCGGGTCGCCGCGCGTGATGCAGGTGCCCGTCGCGCGCCTCGACACCGGTGTTGCCGGCGCCGTAGAGCGGCGAGTCCGGATGGCCGGTCGCGAGCTCGGCCAGCCTGGCGATCGCGTCGACTGCCGGCGCTGAAGACGGCGCGACCCCGCGGTGGCGGTGTGGCCCGAGCCGCCGGCGACGCCGCCGTCCGGATGGTCGGAATGGCCGGCGCTGAACTCGACCTGGTCGATATGCAGGCCGAGCCCGTCGGCGGCGATCTGGGCGAGCGCCGTCCAGGCGCCCTGGCCCATGTCGGCGGCCGCGGTCTCGACGAGCGCGGTGCCGTCGGCGCGCAGCACGGCGCGGGCCTCGGCGCGGAACATCGGCGCCGGGAACAGCGCGCTGCCCGACGCCCCAGCCGACCAGCCGTCCGGCGTCGTCGCGCATCTGCCGGGGCGCGAGCGGCCGGCCGGCCCAGCCGAAGCGCTCGGCGGCCTGCGCGTAGCAGTCCCGCAGCGCCTTCGACGAGAACGGCTTGCCCGAGGCCGGATCGACCTCGGCGTAGTTGCGCAGGCGGAACTCGAGCGGGTCGAGCCCGCAGGCCGCGGCCGCCTCGTCGATCGCGCATTCGAGCGCCGCCGAGCCCGAGGCCTCGCCCGGCGCGCGCATCGGGCCCGGCGTGCCGGTATCGACGCGCACGCCCGTGTGCCTGGTCGCGATCGCCGGGCTGGCGTAGAGGTTGTGCGACGCGTTCGCCGCCGGCTCGAGGAAGTCGTCGAAGCTGCTGGTCGTCGCGGCGGCCTCGTGCTCGAGCGCCGTGAGCCGCCCGTCACCGTCCATCGCCGAGCCGCAGCCGCTGGCGCGTCGCGCCGCGATGCCCGACCGGCCCGAACATCTGGTCGCGCCGCAGGACCAGCTTGACCGGCCGGCCGAGCATGCGGGCCGCCAGGACCGCGAGGATCTGCGGCCCGGCGAGGATCGCCTTCGAGCCGAAGCCGCCGCCGAGGAACGGGCTGCGGATGGTGACGTTCTCGGCCGGGATGCCGAAGAAGGCGGCGAACGCGCTCTGCGCCATCGCGATCGCCTGGTTGGGCGTGTCGATCGTCAGCCGGTCGCCGTCCCACGCCGCGACGATCGCATGCGGCTCCATGGCGTTGTGGTACTGGATCGGCGTCTCGATCTCGGTCTCGGTCCGGCGTGCGGCGGCCGCGACGCCGGCGGCGAGGTCGCCCTTCGCGAAGCTGGCGGGGCTGGCGATCCCAACGGTTTCCGGCAGGGTACGGCACGCCGCCGTCGAAGCCGATCCGGGCGGGCTCGACCTCGTAGGTCGGGCGCGAGCAGACGCGCGCCCTCGGTCGCGGCCTCGAGCGTCTCGGCGACGACGAGCGCGATCGGCTGGTTGGCGTAGCGCACGCGGTCGTCCTGCAGCGCCTCGATGCGCCAGCTGAACATCGTGGGCTTCGCGTCCGGGTCGCCGGCCAGCGGCGGGCGGTTGGCCGGGGTGATCACCTCGACGACGCCCGGGTGCGCCTTGGCCGCGGCGACGTCGAGTGACGCGACGCGGCCGCGGGCGATGGTGCTGACGGCGCAGACCGCGTGGAGCAGCCCGGCCGGGTGGTTGTCGGCGGCGTAGGTGGCGGCGCCGGTGACCTTCAGCACGCCGTCGCGGCGCGTCATCGGCTGGCCGCTGTTCGAGCCGAGCCGGACGTGGCCGGCGGGGGGCGGAAGAGTGTCAGGCATGGGCGACGGCTCCGGTGTCGGCGAAGACGGATGCGGGCAGCGCCGGCATGCGCTCGGGCGTCCCGGCGGCGGCGAGGAGCAGCGCCCGCGCGGCGACCCGCTTGGCGAGCTCGATCTTGTGGGCGTTGTCGCCCGGACGGCCGCGCCTCGGCGAGCGCCGCCTCGGCCGCGCGGGCGAAGGCGGCGCGGGTCGGCGCGAGCGCCCTCGAGCAGCGCCTCGGCGCCGCGCGCGCGCCACGGCTTCGCCGCGACCCCGCCGAGGGCGAGGCGCGCCCGGCCGATGGTTCCGTCGGCGATCTCCAGCGAGGCCGCCGCCGAGACCAGCGCGAAGGCGAACGAGGTGCGCTCGCGGAGCTTCAGGTAGCGGGCATGCGCGCGGGACGCCGCGGCCTCCGCCGGCAGGCGCAGGGCCACGATGAGCTCGCCCGGCGCGAGCGCGTTCTCCCGCTCCGGGCTGTCGCCGGGCAGCCGGTGCAGCTCCTCGAGCGGCAGCTCGCGCGGGCCGGCCGGGCCGATGATCTCGACGACGGCATCGAGCGCCACCAGCGGCACGCAGAAGTCGGAAGGGTGCGTGGCGATGCAGGCATCGCTCCAGCCGAGGATCGCGTGGCCGCGGTTCTCGCCGCCCCGCGCGTCGCAGCCCGCGCCCGGCTCGCGCCGGTTGCAGGCGCTGGCCGGGTCGGTGAAATAGGCGCAGCGCGTGCGCTGCAGCAGGTTCCCGCCGACCGTCGCGGCGTTGCGCAGCTGCGCGCGAGGCGCCCGACAGCAGCGCCTCGGCGACCGCGGGATAGGCGCGCGCGAAGGCCGCGATCGCGGGCGAGGTCGGCATTGCGGACCAGGGCGCCGACCCTGACCCCGCCGTCCGGCAGCATGCTCGATCCGGTCGAGCCCGGGCAGCCGGGTCACGTCGACGAGCCGGCTCGGCCGGGCGGCGCCCGCCTTCATCAGGTCGAGCAGGTTGGTGCCCGCGGCGAGGTAGGCGGCCCCGGGCTCGGCAGCGGCGGCGACCGCCTCGGCGACCGTCGCAGGGCGGACGTAGTCGAAGCGGTTCATGCGATCCTCCGTTCGGCCGCGGCGATTTCGCCTCTGGGCCTCGCGCACCGCCTCGGTGATGCCGGCATAGGCGCCGCAGCGGCAGATGTTGCCGCTCATCCCCTCGCGGATGCGCTCGGGGTCGTCGCCGGCCTCGCCCTCCCGGATCAGGCCGACGGCGCTCATGATCTGGCCCGGCGTGCAGAACCCGCACTGGAAGCCGTCATGGGCGATGAAGGCCGCCTGCACCGGATGGAGCGTCGGCGCCGTTCGGCGAGTCCCTCGATCGTCTCGACCTCGGCGCCGTCCAGGCTCACGGCCAGCGCGAGGCAGGCGTTGATCCGCCGGCCGTCGACGAGCACGGTGCAGGCGCCGCACTGGCCGCGGTCGCAGCCCTTCTTGGTTCCGGTGAGCTCGAGCCGGTCGCGCAGCAGGTCGAGCAGCGTCACGCGGGGATCGTCGAGGTCGACGTCGCGGCGAACGCCGTTGATGGTTAGGGTCAGGGAATGGGGCATCTTGGCTCCGCGCGAGTGGAACTGCCGAAGAAGGACCAACGGGGCGCCGGCTCTCGGTTGATCTCGGGGCTGGGAGCGCCGAAGGTCCGGATGGTGGGGTTGGGTTGCCGTGCCGTTATACGGAGGTTGCCTCCGTTTTGCAACCCGCGTTAGGAAGAATGATGGAACAGGAGGACGGGAAGGCAAGTCGCAGGCCGCGATCGGACTCGGTCCGCAACCGGGAGCGGCTCCTCGCGGCCGCCCGGGAGGTTTTCAGCACGGGCGGAGCCGATGCCAGTCTGGAGGCGGTGGCGCGGACTGCCGAACTGGGAATCGGCACGCTTTACCGGCACTTCCCCACGCGCGAGGCGCTCTTCAATGCCGTCTATCGCCGCGAGGTCGACCAGCTCGTCGAGTTGGGTGAGCGGCTCGCGGAAGACCCGCAGCCGGTCGAGGCCCTGCGTCGCTGGCTGCATGCCAACGTCGACACGATCGCGACGAAGAAGGGGATGCTCGCCGCGCTGGCGCCCGCGCCCGACAGTGCGAGGGAGCTCTACGCCGACTCCGCGCAGCGGCTGATTCGTGCCGTGGGCGCGCTGATGCAGCGCGCCGTCGCCGCGGGGGAGCTTCGCGGCGACCTCACGCCCGAAGACCTCATGCACGCGCTGGTCGGCATGTGCTACGCGCGCCAGCGGACGGACTGGCGGGAGACGGTGATCCGCCTTGTCGACGTCTTCGTCGACGGCCTCCGGCGGGCCTCCTGATCGGCCGGCCCACTCGCCCGGCCAAACCGTGAACGGTTCGCCTCAGAAGTCTCACCCGGGGCACCGGGCCGAGGGTTGGAGCAAGGGGCGTGATCATGTTGGACATCGGGGTTCCCGGTGCCCAGTTGATCAGTTGCAGGGCAATCTCACGGGTGGCCCAGGGCGCGGCAATGCTCGTTCCCGAGACGATGGCCGCGGAGCCGCCCAGGGTTCCCGCCGTGACGATCCCGCGATGCACGAGCGTCGCGTCGGCAATCTCGCGCACGCCGATGCTGGCGCGGGCGGGCGCCCCTTCTCCCGAGTAGGCCATCTCCTCGACGCCACGCGTGGCCGGAGCGCCCCGCCACTGCCCGAGGCGCGCGTGCGCCGAAATGACGTGGATGTTCGGGAGCCTCGCGGTGAACAGCTGGTTGACGGTACCTGTCCGGGTCACAAGGCCGGCGACGTGATTCAGCAGGAAGGGGCGGCCGGCCGCGTCGTAGTCGGCGTAGGTCGAGTTCGACCAGGTAGGACTGCCGGCCGCGCTGGCGATAGCCGGCGAGGCTGTCGTCGCGCTGAACGCGGATGTCCACCGGGACGGTGGCGCCGATGATCTCGACCCCCCAGTCGCCGCTGGGAGCTATCGGTTGGCCGGGCCAGTCGGCGGTCGTCGGGTTGACCGAGACGACGATGCGCTGGTGGCCCGGTCCGCCCGGATTGGCAGGGTTGTTCGGATACCAGGTGTAGTGCGCCTCCGCGTACTTCCTCCCATTGACGATGAAGTCGGCGGAGTTGCCGAAGGCAACGATGCCGGGAACCGGAAGCTGGCCGGTGACGCCGGGCGGGCGAAGCGCACAATGGATGGTCGGGGCGGGCACATGGGGATGCGGGTCCGACCAGACCTCGATGAAGCTGAGCGTGCGATCGTCGGGAAGGAGATGCCAGAACAGTGGCGGATGCGCTCCCTGCACGGGCGCGACCCTGGCGTGGGTCCTCGCCTGCCGGTGGTTGCCGGCCGGGCCTACGAAGACCAGCTGCAGCCGCTGCGCGGCGGGCAGGTGGGCGTGATAGTTCGCCACGGCGACCCGAAGGTAGGTATCGAGCAGCCCGCGTCCGTGCTGCGCCCCGGCGGTCAGCGCGAAGCTGAGGTTCACCACCAGCGAGTAGTTGAGGCCCGCCTGGGCCTCGAGCCAGCGGACCCGCTGCAGGATGCGCTCGATGGCAAGGATGATGAAGAGTTCGATGAAAGTCCCGGCGGTGTCGCCGATGATCTGGCTCGGCAGGCTAACCCCCATCAGCGTGATCTCGTCGACGTCGGTGAGATGGGGCCCGGCCGCGCCGCCGCCGCCGTCACCGCCCGCGCGGTCGGCGACCGAGGTGCCGTGTGACGCCGCCGAGGCGGCGGTCTGCACGCTGCTCTGGCTGAAGTCGATGTAGCCGATGTGACGGTAGAGGCCCGGCTCGTCGATGCGATTGCCACGCTGGAACTGGGCGAGCAGGGCATTGATCGCCGCCCCGTCGAGCTCCCGGCCGAAGGGAAGGTCGCTCGCGCCCTGGGGATCGGCGACCCCCTGCAGCCAGACGTAGTCGAAGCGGGTCTGCACGCCCCTGCCGCCCTTGCGGAACCGCTCGTTGGCAAAGCCGATCGCGTCATCGATCACCGCGATGATGACCCCTCCCTTGGGCGGCGCCACGACGGGTGGCGCGGTCCACTGGACGGAGGCCGCGCGGCGGGTACTGAAAACGGTGCCCGGGAGCGCGATCGGCACCGGGCCATTCTCCTCGGCCGACTGGGCGACGATCCCGGCCAGAGACAGGTCGCCAATCCTGGCGCGGGGCGCGGCTTGCGCGGCGCTATCGACCGGGATTTCGGCGGTAAGGTGGCCGTTCCGCTCGACGATCTCCATGTGGCGAACGCGCGGCAGGTCCGACGGATCATTCGGCAGGCGCTCTCGTATGGTCGGGTCGAGGGTTTCGAGCCAGCGATGGGCGTATGGCGACCGGGTTTCGCCCGGCCGGAAGGGTTGTCCGTCGGTCCATGGCATCGGTTACTGCCCCCAACGGAAGCGCATCTCGTCGACCGCGCGGCGCCAGACCTCGCGGAGGTGCAGGCTCTGGCCGTCGAGAGGCAGCGCCTGTTCCTGGACTGGCCCTGCCGGGGCGAGGATGGTGCCGAGGTGGGTGAGCTCGAAGTCCTGCAGCGCGCCGTACTGGGTGCCGTCGAAGTCGCGCGCCTGAGTCTGCGGGAGGCTGCAGCAGCGCGCGACGACATATTCGCCCAGGGTGATGCCGAGGACGGCGCCGGCCGCGCTGTCGACCGGATAGTGGACGCCGGCGATGGTGCGGTTTATCGCGATCCGCGCGGCGAGCAGGTAGCGCTGGGTTTGGGCGGCGACCCTGGTCCGCGAGAGCGTCGCGAAGTTCGGGACGGTGAAGGAGGCGTTCGGAGGCAGGGGAGGCGGTACGGGGATCTGGTTCACCGCGTCCGCGGTCTCGAGCAGGTGGGTGAGGACCGTCGCGATCGTGAAGGCCTCGGTCGAATGGCCGCTCGGCAGCGCACCGTGGCCGGGCGTCTGGATGATCGGCTGGATCTGGTCGGAGAACAGCATCGCGCGCGGGCAGTTCAGCGCGTGCTTGATCCGCTGCTCGACGATGACCGCGAGCCGAACCGACGCCTCGATCAGCTCGATGGTCCACTTAGCGCGGTTGCGGTCGATGTACTCGATCGCGCCGAAGAAGGAGATCATGTCCTCGGACTGCGCTATGATCTCCGGGATGCGCTCGGGGCGGAGATCGGCATAGTTGCGCACGAGCTGTGTCTGGGCGCGGAAATCGGCACGGCTCGGCGCCGTCATGGTGACGAGGGGCGCATAGGTGTAGGTGTTGGCCGCGGGGCTGGTGGACCGCGCGAGAATGCTGATGGCCGGCGGGGCGAGGTCGAGCTCGAGCGGGCTCTGCAGCTCGAAGTCGAGCACCCGCTGGCGGGGGCCGGCGGCGAGCGCGGGAAGCCGCGAGGGCGGGTCGTACGTCTGACCGAGGCCCTGCGCCGGCGTGACCCACTGCGAGCCGACGATGGCGTCGTGACTGTAGGTCAGCGCGACGGAGAGGCGATCCGAGGAAGGGCCGCCGGCATGGTCGGTGGCGCCGGACGTGCCGGAAGTCCCGGATGTGCCGGACGTGCCGGAGGTTCCGGAGGTGCCTGCGATCGTCGAGAGCGGCATGTGTCCTATCCCCCAATGGCCGAGCCTCGATCCGGGACGGGCTCGCCCGAGATTGCGCGCCTACATCGCCCGACTTGCTGCGATCCGCGGATTGGCCAAGATTCAAGCAGAATTGAGACGGTACTATAATGCAGGAAATTGTCTCATAGCGGGCCGGCGCTTGCAAGACGCAGATTTTGCACTTGCCGCGTACGTGTTATATCGTCTGACGCACAATGCAGAAAACCGGGTATGCGCTGATCCTAGCCCTGTGGGGCCCGCTCAGCCTGCGCGACGAGCGGGGGCGGGACGTGACGCCCCGCGCGCGGAAAGCACAAGGGATTCTGGCGCTTCTCGGGACGTCGCCGAACCTGCGGCGGAGCCGTGCATGGCTTCAGGACAAGCTCTGGAGCGACCGCGGCCAGGAGCAGGGTGCCGCCAGTCTCCGGCAGTGCCTGACCGAGCTGCGACTGGTCCTGGGGCCGCATGTCGACTGCCTGAAGACCGACGGCGGATGGGTCGCGCTCGATCCGGCGATGGTGCAGGTGATCAGCGAGCCCCCCGGGCACCTGGTCGGCGAGGAGACGGAGTTCCTCGAGGGCCTCGACATCCGGGACCCGGAGTTCGAGAACTGGATCCGCAACCAGCGCTCGACCCGGGCCGAGCCGGCGGCGATCCCGACCGCGGCGGCGGCGGCTCCAGTCCAACCGGAAGCGGAGGCCGTGGGCAAGCTCGGCTGGGACCGGCCGTTCCTCGTGGTCGCGCCCGCCGAAGCGCCGCGGGACGACCTGAAGCTCCTCGGCAACATCCTGGCGGAGAACGTCGCCCTGCAGATCGCTGACGAGGGGAATGCCCAGCTCGTCGAGATGCTGCCGCAGGTGCGCGGGCTCCAGCCGATGGGGCTGCGCCTGCTGCTGCGGGCCGCCGAGCTCGGAAGCAGCATCTACTTCCAGTTCCGCCTGACCGACCTCGCCAGCGGCACGGTGATCTGGATCGGGCTGAAGGACCTCGACCAGAGCGCGCTATCCCAGCGGCCCGAAGACCTGTTCGGACCGACGATCAACCAAGCGGTTTCGACGGGGGTGAACGAGCTCGGCCGGATGAGCGAGCGGAGCAGCGACGAGGACCGACTGGCGCTGCTCGGATACCAGGCGTCCCGCCACACTGTGCTCCTCGACCTCGCCGACCAGAACGCCGCCGACCGGATGCTGGCCCAGGCCTATGACCTGCACCCGCAGGGGATCTACCTGGCCCGGCGCGCGCTCCTCAGGCACAACCAGTTCGTCGAGCGGACGGTGCCTTCGCCGGAGGCCGTGCGCTCGGAGGCGATCGAGTTCGCGCGGCGTGCGCTGGCGGCCGACCCGAACAACGCGACGGTCGTCGCCGCGGCGGCGAAGATCCTTCTCAACCTGGACGGCAAGGCCGAGGGCGGCCTCGAGCTTGCGCTGCGCGCAACCCGGATCGGGCCGACGAACCCGCTGGCCTGGGAGAGCCTTGCGGTCGCCAGGGGCCACCTCGGGCAATGGGACGAGGCTTACGCCGCCGCGCTCCGGGCGCGCGACTTCGCATCGACGCTGCCGCAGTCGTACTATTGGGACGTGATGTGCTGCATGATCGCGACGGGGGCCGGCCGCTATGCTGACGCGATCCGCTTCGGTGAGCGGGCGCGGGATCTCGCCCCGACCTTCAAGCCGCCGTTGCGCTATCTGGCAGCCCTCTACTACCATGCCGGCCGGATCGACGACACGCTCACGCAGCTTCGCGCGCTGAGCGCGCTCGAGCCGGACTTCTCGGTCGAGACGCTCGCGGACCCGGACTACCCGACGGCGGGCCTGCGCCGGACACCGTTGATCAGCATCGCGAAGACCGGGCTCCGTTAGGCCGACGGATCGGGCCCGCGCCTTGTGAGGGGCGGGGTCAGCGCCTATTGTCCTGACGCTTTCGTGAACGGGGCGGAATGGTTTTCAACACCCTCTCGGGACGTTTCCTCGGCTTGACGGTGCTGTTCGTGGTGATCGCCGAGGTGCTGATCTTCGTGCCCTCGGTGGCGCGGTTCCGTGCCGACTACCTGCAGAACCGGCTGGAGTTGGCGCAGCTGGCGGCACTGGCGCTGCTGGCGACGCCGGACGAGGAGGTGGCGCCCGACCTCGGCAAGGAGCTCCTCGCCACCGCCGATGTGCTCAACGTGGTGCTGCGGCGCGACGACGTGCGCGAGTTGATGCTGGAAAGCCCGATGCCGCCTATGGTCGACGAGACCTTCGACCTGCGCGACGCGGACCAGATGACCCTGATGCGCGACGCCCTTCGCGTGCTCGTCTCCGACCACGACCGCATCATCCGGGTGATCGGGCAGACCACGCACGGCGCGAGGAGCGAGATCGAGGTCACGCTGCACGAATGGCCGCTGCGCGAGGCGATGATCGCGCATGGCCGGCGCATTCTCTACATCTCGCTGGCACTGTCGCTGGCCACGGCGACACTGCTCTTCCTCGCGGTGCAGCGGCTCATCGTGCGGCCGATCGGGCGGGTGGTCGACCATATGACCGCCTACCGCGACGATCCGGAGGACGCGAGCCGGATCATCGCGCCGGAGAGCGGCGCGCGCGAGATCCGGCACGCCGAGACGACGCTGCAGGACCTCGAGCTGCGCCTGACGGCGGCGCTGCGCCAGAAGGAGCGGCTGGCCGGGCTCGGCGGCGCGGTGGCAAAGATCAGCCACGACCTGCGCAACATGCTGACCACGGCGCAGCTCCTCGCCGACCGGATCGAGGCGAGCCCGGACCCGGGGGTGCGGCGGATCGCGCCCAAGCTCGTCAGCTCGCTGGCGCGCGCGATCAAGCTCTGCGAGCGGACGCTGACCTACGGCAAGGCCGAGGAGCTGCCGCCGGAGCCGGTGGTGTTCGCGCTGGGGCCGCTGGTGGCGGAAGTGCTGGAGAACGAGCGGCAGGCGGCGGCGCCGGCGGGCTGCGTGGACTTCGCCGACGACGTTGCGCCCGAGCTGCGGCTGCGCGCCGACCCGGACCAGATCTTCCGGGTTCTGTCGAACCTGGTGCGCAACGCCGCCCAGGCGATCGAGGCCTCCGGCCAGCAGGGGGTGGTGACCGTCACGGCGGGCGAGAACGGCGGCCGCACCGAGATCCGGGTCGCCGACACCGGCCCCGGCCTGCCGCAGCGCGCCCGGGAAAACCTGTTCCAGCCGTTCCGCGGCGGCGTGCGGCAGGGCGGCGCCGGGCTCGGCCTGGTCATCGCCGCCGAGCTGGTCAAGGGCCACGGCGGCACGCTGGCGCTCGAGGAGACCGGGTCGCGCGGGTCGGTTTTCCGCGTCTCGCTGCCGGCCCGCGGACGGCGCTGAGGCGCCGGCCGCGGCCAATGGTTTACGGGGATTCGCTGCGTATGAATCACATGCACAACGTATGCACGACTCATATGCATACTAAAACAGTCAGGATTGATCGGTTAACGCCGCGCCGGGATCACGCGATCGCCGGCGGTGTCCCTCCTCCCGATATCAGGAGAGGCGCCCGAACCGGCGAACGCGAGGCACTGCCTCGCGTCGGTTCGTCGGCCGGAGCGCGCGAGCGCGGAAGCCGAGGGGGTGCCGCCGGGACCGTCGGCCGGTAATCCGCGCGCCTGCCTGGGTGTTGTCTCCGAGCAGATTGTTGAGGGCCTCGATGGGCGCGCGGTAGCCGAGACATCGCAGGCGGGTGTGGTTGTAGGCGGTGACGAAATCGAGGAGGAAGGCGGTGCGCTCGGCGTGGCTCGCGAAGGTTCCCCGGCGTCGGGCGTCGTCGCGGAAACGAGGGGCTGTCGGCGATCGCCTCGGCGAGGCGGCGGTTGAAGCGCTCGACCATGCCGTTAGTCTTCGGCGTGTAAGGCCGGGTCAGGCGGTGCTCGATGCCATGGGCGGCGCAGAGGCGGTCGAAGGCATGCCGGCCGCTGGGTCGGCCGGTGCGCCCCGCCACGTCGCCGCCGAAGCGGTCGGTGAACTCGGCGCCGTTGTCGGTGAGGCGGTGTGGGGCGTGTGGCCGAAGGCGGCGATGAAGCGCGCCATCGCGGCGGCGACGCGCCCGGCGGAGCGGTCTGGGATGATCTCGATCCAGGCGAAGCGGGTCGCCCGTTCGATGGCGACGAAGACGTACTTGCCCCGGCCCTCGAGCTTCGCCAGGTACCTGAGGTCGACGTGGACGTAGCCGAAAGGCGCCGCCTCGAAGGGCTTCGGCTCCTTCCCCCCTCCTGATCCGATCCGGGCGCCGCTGCCGGCCGGAGAGGCCGGCGCGCCGCAGCGCCGTCCAGACCGAGCCGCGCGAGAGGTGGGGATTGACGCAGCGGTTCATCACCTCGGTGATGTCGTCGAGGCTGAGCCCGGCGAGGGTGCGCAGCTCGGCGATGATCGCCTCCTCGACCGGCGAGGTCGCCTGCCCGAGGTTGTGGCGGACATGGCTGCGGTCCTCGGTGCTCGTCCGGCTGCGCCAGCGGCGGATCGTGGTCTCCGAGACGCCGTGGCGTCGGGCGAGGACCGCGACCGGCTTCGACGCGGCCTGCGGGTGGCTTCGCGGCGCCCGCGACCGGTCGGCGAGCCCGGCGACGCCCTCCGCCTGCCACCGCCGCAGCCACTTGTAGCCCTTGTCCCGGCTGATCCCGAACCGCCGGCACACCGCTGCGATCGGCTCCTCGTCGGCTTCCACCGCCAGCACGAAACGCGCGCGCTCGTCCATGACACGGGTCTCCCTCCACGGCATCGGCAAGGTCCTCCTCGCCGACAGAATGACCTGTCACCCATGTCGTCGGTCAGATCTGTCACCCATGTAGCCGGTTTGGACCGCCGGGTGCGCCTGCCGGGGGGCAGGCAGGCGCGCGCGGACTTGTCGACGGATAAATCCGCGAAGTGATTGCGGCAGCGTCGCGTCCGACGCCGACCGGCGGACCGAAGGGCTCACGCGAGGGCGCGCGGCACCACGAAGTCGGCGAGGCGGCCGGCCTGCCAGGCGATGTCGGGCCAGTCGGCGGCGTCGAAGTCGATGACCGCGGCTGCGGCGGTCGGGAACTTGTCGAAGGCGGGGTCGGCTTCGGGCGGGTCGTCGAGCAGCCGGCGGGCCAAGGCGCCGATCCCCGGCTGATGGGCGATGACGAGCAGCGTCTTGGCCTGCCGCGGCTCGCGCAGCACCGCGAGCATGGCCTCGGGCGAGGCGTGGTAGAGCTCGGGGCGATAGCTGGTCGGCGCGGCCCCGGCGGCGGCCACCACCCCCGCCCAGGTCTCCTGGGCGCGGCGGGCGCTCGAGATCAGCGCCTCGTCGGGGCGATAGTCCTTGCGCTTCAGCCAGCCGCCGATCAGGCCGGCGGCGCGGCGGCCGCGCTTGGTGAGCGGCCGGTCGAGATCGCGCTGGCCGGGATCGGCCCAGCTCGACTTGGCGTGCCGCATCAGGATCAGTCGTCGCATGCGCCCTGCCTGCCATGAAAGGCCGCCATGTGGAAGGCTGATTGCGCCGCCGGCCGCAGCCCGGCGCCGACCGGGCAGGCCCGGCGCACCGCGCAGCCGCGATCGAGGCAGTCGCGGTCGGGTGCGGTCTCGAGCCAGTCGTGGCAGGCGGCGAGGTCGTAGCCCTCGCCCGTCAGCGCCCCGACCGGGCAGGCGCCGAGGCAGGGCCGGGCGCAGGCGGCGCAGGGCGGCGGGGGCGGCGGCGGCAGGTCGAGCCGGTCGGGCAGCGCCAAGGCGCCGCGGTAGGAGACGAAAAGCCCGAGCCGGGCATGGACGAGCAGGCCGACCGGCGAGTCCCAGGCCTCGCCGCTCCGCCGCGCCCAGGCGGTGAAGGGCTGCCAGGGCGGGCCGCCGAACGGGTAGAGGGCCGCGGCGCCGAGCGCGGCGGCGAGCGCGCCGATCACCCGCTCGGACCAGCGGTTGAGCGGGTCGGGGCGGCCGTCGCGAGCCTCGGGGCTCGACCGGAACCGGTCCCAGAACCCCGGGCCGTCCGGCCCGAGCAGCACCAGCGTCGCGCAGTCCGCGGGAGCGCCGTCGCCGGGCTCCGGGTGGAAGGCGCCGAGAGGGGCCAGCCCCTCGCGCCATGCCCGGGCCGCGATCGCGGCGAGGCCGGGCATGGTCAGCCGCGGATCAGCGTGCCGGCGCCGTGGGCGGTGAAGAGCTCGAGCAGCACCGCGTGCGGCTGGCGGCCGTCGAGGATCACCACGGCGCGGACGCCGCCGTCGATGGCGTCGAGCGCGGTCCGGGTCTTGGGGATCATGCCGCCGGAGATCACGCCGTTGGCGGTGAGCTCGCGGACGTTGGCGGCGCTGAGCTGGGTCAGGATCGCGCCGTCCGCGTCCTTGACCCCGGCGACGTCGGTCAGGAGCAGCAGGCGGTCGGCCTTCATCGCCGCGGCGATGGCGCCGGCGGCGGTGTCGCCGTTGACGTTGAAGGTCTCGCCGCCCCGCCCGGTGCCGACCGGCGCCACGACCGGGATGAAGTCGGAGCCGAGGAAGCTCCTGAGCACGTCGGGGTTCATCTCGACCGGCCGGCCGACGAAGCCGAGGTCGATCGTCTCCTGCCGGCCGTCGCGCTCGACCGTCATCAGGTCCTTCTCGCAGACCATCAGGTTGGCGTCCTTGCCGGAGAGCCCGACCGCCTTGCCGCCCTGGGCGTTGATCGCCTGGACGATCTGCTTGTTGATCCGGCCCGACAGCACCATTTCGACCACCTCGACGGTGGCGGCGTCGCTGACCCGCTTGCCGTCGACGAACTCCGAGCGGATGTCGAGGCGCTTGAGCATGTCGTTGATCATCGGCCCGCCGCCGTGCACGACGACCGGGTTGACGTTGCACTGGCGCATCAGCACCACGTCGCGGGCGAAGTCGGCCATCGCCCGGTCGTCGCCCATCGCATGGCCGCCGAACTTGATGACGATGGTGGCGCCGTCGTAGCGCTGCAGGTAGGGCAGCGCCTCGGACAGCGTCCGGGCGGTGGCGATATAGTCGCGGGTCAGCGCGGTGGACTTTTCCATGCGGCTCCCTAAGGGCTCGGGCAACGGCGCCGCTTGGAAGCCGCGCGGGCGCGGGATACTATCAGGGGCCGGCCGATACAAGGAGGGCAGCCGCCCGTGACCCTGCATCCCCTTCTCGCGCTCGCCGCCGTCGCGGCGCTCGCCGGCTGCGCCGCCGCGCCAGGCGCCCTGCCGAGCCGCGGCGACAGCGCGACCTGCGTCGGACTGTTCCAGTGGTTCGACACCATCGCGGCGACGATGTCGACCCCGAGCGGCCAGAACGACCGGAGGGTGATCCCGATGCAGCTCGAGCTTCCCGCCCAGCGGCTGCGCAGCGCCGGCTGCATCACCATGTCCGCCGATCTCGCCGGGATGAGCACGGCCGGCGGCATCGCGGCGAGCCCCGGCGGCCCGGCGATCGCGCCGGTGCTGCTGCACGTCGGGGTCGTCACCAACATGGAGGACGACGCGGCCGCGCGCGCGTTCTTCGCGGCGAACGGCGTGCCGGCGCGCAGCATCGGCAGCTCGGCGCTCGGCCGCCGCATCTACCTCGGGCCGTTCGGCACGGAGGGCGATCTCGATGTCGCGCGCGACCTCGCGGTGCGCGGCGGCTTCGCCTTCCCCTATACGACCGGGCGGATGCTCTGATGCGGACTCCAAGTGACCACTTCGCCTCCGAGTGTAGCGCCCCGCCGCCCCCATCCCCGGCCGTGCGCAAGCACGGCCCGCGCCTGCCTGCCCCCCGGCAGGCGCACCCGGCAGTCGTGCAGGACGCAGCCTCGGTTGCTTGCCCGAGGAGCGCGCGTGCGGGGCGGCCGTATGGCAAGGTGCGCCAGCCCAGGCAGGCGCAGGCCGTGCCTCGGCAACCGTCGCTAAGGCCAACGCTCGCATCACGCCCAAGCGATCAGCGGGGTTTCGCATGATGCGGCGCGCCGTCCTGCTGATTGTCGCCGTGCTGGCCGCCTGCGTCGCCGGCGCCGCGCAGGCGCCCGACCCGGAGCTCTGCGGGCGGCTGTTCTGGCGCTACGACACCGCCGCCCGCGTCTATGGCGACACGTGGTTCGACGAGCGGAACGCGGTGGTGCCCTCGGGGCCGCTGTCGCGGCCGAGCCAGGCGCTGCGCAACAACGGCTGCCTGACCTATTCGCGCGACCTCGACGGCCTGGCGGCGCTCGCCCAGCGCCTCGCGCCGTACCGGATCGAGAACAGCGGCGCGACGATCCGCGCCGTGCCCGTGCATCTCGGCATCGTGACGAGCATCTATGACGAGGGCCGGGTCACGCAGTTCTTCCGCGGGCTCGGCTATCGCTCGCGCGGCATCGGCGCCGAGACGCTGGGGCGGCGGATCTACATCGGTCCGTTCACCACAGAGGGCGCGGTCGACCAGGCGCTCGCGACCGCGCGCGCGGCCGGGTTCATCGCGCCTTACGTGGCCAGGTACACCAAGTTCTGAGCGGGCGGGTCCGTATCATACGATCGCCGGTTGAATCGTTCGGATCGCGGACGGCATCCCTGCTCGCCGCGCCGGTTCGGCCCGATGGCAGGACCGATGCCCCGAACCGGCAAAAGCGACGCACTGCGTCGCGCCGGTTCGTCGGGCGGAGCGCGTGAGCGCGGAGCCCGAGGGGGGTGCCGCCGGGACTGACCGCTCGTAATCCGTGCGCGCGTGCCTGGGGTAGGCGCCGGTGCGCAACCGGCGACATGGGTGACAGGTCTGACCGACGACATGGGTGACACAATTCACGTTACGTTCCCGTCGTCTGTGGTTGTGGCGGCTGTGGGCCCTGTGGGCGACGCCTTGCGTCGTCCACAAGTCCATCAGCCCCTCTGCGCAGCCGGATCAGCGCGTCGCCGCGGTCGGGGAGCAGCCCGAGCAGGATCGGGCCGTAGCGGACCGTCCAGAGGCCGTCGTCGCCCTCGCCGAGCCCGATGGGCTCGCCGCCGAGCGCCTCACTGATGTAGACGAGGCCGCCGTGCCACCTGATCAGCCCGTTGCTCTTCACGCGGCGGACCGTGTCGGCGGCGGGCTCGGGCGAGCGCAGCACCCCGTCCCAGCGCCGCGGCGAGGCGGCGTAGCGCTCGGACGGCGTGGCGTTGCCGAGGGCGGCGTGCGGGCGCTCCTCATTGTAGCTGTCCCGGAAGGCGCGGAACCGCTTCGCCTGCGCGGGCAGGCTCGCCGCCGGCGGGCTGGCGGTGTCCTGCAGGAGCGTCAGGTGCAGCCGCTCATGCCGGCCGTTCTCCTGCGGCTTGCCCGGGGTGATGCGCTCGGGGGTGACGCCGGCCTTGATCACGTTGACCGAGAGGCGGGAGAGCCCGCCCGCGCCCGTCGTCGCGAAGGGCGGTCCGTTGTCGGAGCGCAGCCTCCGCGGCAGGCCATGCTCGCGGAAGGCGGCGTCGAGGATCGGCCAGACATGCGCGCCGTCGGGACGCGTCACCGCCTGGCAGCGCAGCAGATACCGGCTGCTCGCGTCGCTGAGCGTCAAGGGGTCGATGCGGGTGCCGTCGCCGGTGCGGAACCAGCCCTTGAAGTCGATCGCCCAGACGTCGTTGGCCGCGTCGGCGGCGCACAGCGGCCCTCCGGGCGGCGTGCGCCGCCGGGTCCTGCGCCTGACCGTCAGCCCCTCGCGGTCGAAGCGCGCGCCGATCGTGCTCGCCGCCGGCCACGGCCGACCGGGGCTCCGCCGCTCGAGCGCCGCCCTCACCTTCGCCGGCCCCCAGGTCGGATGCTGGCGCCGCAGCGCAAGGCAAGCCTCGAGCAGTTCCTCCGCCACGGCCTGCGGGTGGTGCAGCGGCGCCCGCGACCGGTCGGCGAGCCCGGCGACGCCCTCCGCCTGCCACCGCCGCAGCCACTTGTAGCCCTTGTCCCGGCTGATCCCGAACCGCCGACACACCGCTGCGATCGGCTCCTCGCCGGCTTCCACCGCCAGCACGAAACGCGCGCGCTCGTCCATGACACGGGTCTCCCTCCACGGCATCGGCAAGGTCCTCCTCGCCGACAGAATGACCTGTCACCCATGTCGTCGGTCAGATCTGTCACCCATGTAGCCGGTTTGGACCGGAACCGCGCCTGCCCGAGGGCAGGCAGGCGCGCGCGGATTTGTCGACGGACAAATCCGCGAAGTGCAGGCGGCGGCGGCGCGCACGACGCCGGAGGGATAAACCGAAGGTCGTATCATCCGAGGGCGGCGATCGCGGCCCGAAACGTCTCGAGGCCGCGGCCGGTCTCGGCCGAGGTGACGATGATGTCGGGGAAGGCGGCGGGATGGCGGGCGAGCCCCTCCGCCGTCGCGGCGAGGGCGGCGGCGAGCGCGCCGGCGCCGGGCTTGTCGGCCTTGGTCAGCACCGCCTGGAAGGTCACGGCCGAGCGGTCGAGGAGCGCCATGATCTCGGCGTCGACCGGCTTCAGGCCGTGGCGGGCGTCGATCAGCAGGAACGCCCGGCGCAGCGTCGGGCGGCCGGCGAGGTAGGCGCGCATCAGCGCCTGCCAGCGTTCGACGACCGGCTTCGGCGCCTCGGCGAAGCCGTAGCCGGGCAGGTCGACGAGGTAGTGCGCGGCCCCGAGCGCGAAGAAGTTGATCTCCTGGGTGCGGCCGGGGGTGTTCGAGGCGCGGGCCAGCGCCTTGCGGCCGGTGAGCGCGTTGATCAAGCTCGACTTGCCGACGTTGGAGCGGCCGGCGAAGCAGACCTCGGCGCGATCGGCGGCCGGCAGGCCGTCCATCGCCGTCACGCCCTTGAGGAAGTTGACCGGGCCGGCGAAGAGCAGGCGGCCGGCCTCGAGCGCCTCGGGGCCGGGCGGTGGCGCCTCGGCGAAGACGGCCTTCATGCCGGCGGCCGGGGAAGCGCCGGCCTGGGGGAGCCGCAAGGGCTCCCGCTCGGCCGGCGCTTGGCGGTCGGCCGCCTTTGCGGCCGTCCTGCGGCGGAAGCGGGCTTCGCCCGCCGAGTTGGGTTCTCCCCGCCTGTGGGCGGGGTCCCGTCTGCTCGATAGGGTTTCATGCCAGTATGAAATCCTTTGGCAGCGCGGGTCGGGTCACGCCGCGATCGTGGCGGGGTCGCCGACGGCGACGCGGCCGGCTTCGGTGACCTCGGCGTAGACGCCGAAGTCCTGGTGGCCCCAGCCGGCGCGCAAGGCGCCGAGGGTGTCGGCGTCGCTGATGCCGGTGGCGGGGTCGACGGTGGTCGCCTTGCAGCGGGTGATCCGCTCGCGGACGCGCAGGCGGGCGGTGCCGAGGCGCAGGTCGCGGCCGACGAGTTCGAGCTCGGCGAAGGGCGCGAGGCCGTCGAGCCAGACGTTGCCGCGGAAGCGCTCCGGCGCGAGCGGGCGTCCGAGCCGGTCGCCGAGGGCGGTGAGCGAGGCGCGGTTCAGGACCGAGATCGACGGATAAGGGCTGTCGGTCATCCCGACGCGGGCGCGCACGACGAAGGCGGGGGCGGCCCGGTCGGGATCGGCGAGCGGGGTCACCCAGGCGATCAGGCGGGCGGCGTCGGCGGGGTCGTCGGGATCGACGCTGAGGGGATCGCGGCGCGGGTGGGTCAGCGTCACCCGATGGGCGGCCTCGTCGACGCGGGCGCGGATCGCCATCAGCTCGGGCGACTTCGCGCCGCGGCTGAAGTTCGCACAGGGCACCCAGTCGGCGCTGCCGGGGGCGACCCTGGCGGCGGCGTGGGCGATCGCCCAGACCCGGTCCCAGGGCATCGTGGCGCCGGGGCCAAGCGTCACCTCGGCCACCGGCTCGACGCCGTGGCCCTTGATCGGATGGCGCCAGAGCTGAGCGACGCGGGCCTGCACTCAGCCGGCCTTGCGCAGGCGCTTCAGCGGCCCGAGGATGTTCGACAGCACCTCCGGCTTCACGCCCTGGTGGCGCATGATCGTGTACTGCTGGACGAAGGTGATGGTGTTGTTCGCCACCCAGTAGATCACGAGGCCCGAGGCGAAGCTGCCGAGCATGAACATGAAGAGCCAGGGCATCCAGGTGAAGATCATCGCCTGGGTCTTGTCGGTCGGCGTCGGGTTCAGCTTCTGCTGCAGCCACATCGAGACGCCGAGCACGATCGGCCAGACCCCGATCGAGATGAGCCCGAGGATCGTGGCGTGCCCGGGCGCCCCCCACGGCAGCAGCCCGAACAGGTTGATCCAGCTCGTCGGGTCCGGGGCCGAGAGATCGCGGATCCAGCCGAAAAACGGCGCGTGGCGCAAGTCGATGGTGACGAAGATCACCTTGTAGAGCGCGAAGAAGATCGGGATCTGCAGGAGGATCGGCAGGCAGCCGGCGGCGGGGTTGACCTTCTCACGCTTGTAAAGCGCCATCATCTCCTGCTGCATCTTCATGCGGTCGTCGCCGACGCGCTCCTTGATCTTCTCCATCTCGGGCTGCAGCGCCTTCATCTTCGACATCGACGCGTAGGACTTGTAGGCGAGCGGGAAGAGGATCAGCTTGATGACGAAGGTGAGCCCGATGATGGCGAGGCCCATGTTGCCGATCAGGCCGTGCATCCAGTGCAGCACGCGGAACATCGGCTTGGTCAGGAAGAAGAACCAGCCCCAGTCGATGGCGTCGACGAAGCGGTCGATCTGCTTGTCGTCCTGGTAGTCGCGCAGCAAGGACCAGACCTTGGCGCCGGCGAAGAGCCAGGTCTCGGCCTGCGCGGTGCCGCCCGCCGGCACGCTCATCACCGGCAGCCGCATGTCGGTCTGGAAGGTGTCCGACGCGGCGGTGTACTTCGAGACGGCGGTGAAGGCCTGCCGCGGCTGCGCCACCAGCGTCGACATCCAGTAGTGCTCGGTGAAGCCGATCCAGCCGTTCTCGGCGACCTCGACGCGCTGCGCCGCCGCGCCGCCCTCGGCGGGATCGGGATCGAGGTCGCGCAGCGCCTTGTACTTCGTCTCCTCGAGCTCGCCGTCGGCGACGAGGATCACCCCCTCGTGCAGGATGTAGAAGTTCTTCAGGTCCGGCGGCATCCCGTGCCGGGCGATGATGCCGTAGGGGGCGAGGCGGACCTCGGCGCCGGTGTTGTTCTCGACCGACTGGGCGACGGTGAACATGTAGTTCGCGTCGACCGAGACGACCTGGCGGAAGAGGAGGCCGGCGCCGTTGTCCCAGACGAGCGTCACCGGCGTCGTCGGCGTGAGCTTGTCGCCGCTCTCGACCGACCAGACCGTCGAGGGACCCGGCACAGCGTCCGGGGCGAGCCCACCCGCCGGCGACCAGCCGTAGAGGGCGTAGTAGGCCTGCGCCGCGCCCGCCGGGGTGAAGAGGGTGACCGTCGGCGAGTCCTTCTCGATCGTCACCCGGTAGTTCAAGAGCTCGAGGTCGTCGACCCGGGCGCCGGTCAGCGACAGCGAGCCCGCGACCCGCGGCGTCTCGATCGGCACCCGGCCGCTCCGGGCGAGCGCCGCCTCGCGCGTCTCCCCGGCCGGCGCGGTGAGCTCGGGGACCTGCGCCGGCGTGCCGGCCACCGGCGGGGCCGCGGTGCCGGTCGCCTCGGTGGTGGCGGTCGGCGCCTGCGGCGCGGGCTCGGGCGGCGGGAAGAGCAGGAACCAGGTGAGGATCACGAGGAAGCTGAGCGCCGTCGCCAGGATCAGGTTCCGGCTCTGGTCGTCCATAGAGCGACTCCGGTCAGACTTCAGACAAGCTGACCGGGGTTCAACAGCCGCGGGTCCGAAACGTCAAGGTGTATTCGGGTCGGCCCCGGTGCCTGAGCCGCGCCTCGCGGAACCGTGCGGCGCCGGCCGGAACGAGCCGAGCCAGCGCAGCGCATCGCGCTCGGCCATCGGCTGCGCGATCAGGTAGCCCTGGACCCGGTCGCAGCCGAGCCGGCGCAGCACGGCGAGCGCCGCCTCGGTCTCGACGCCCTCCGCGAGCGTGCCGATGCCGAGCGCATGCGCCATCGCGATCATCGAGCCGGTCAGCGCCTGCTGCTCCTCGCTGGTCTCGATGCCGGCGATGAAGCTTCGGTCGATCTTGATCCGGTTGACCATGAAGCGGCGCAGGTTGGCGATCGAGGCGTGGCCGGTGCCGAAGTCGTCGAGCTCGACGTGGAAGCCGGCCGAGGCGAGGCCGCGGAGGTTCCTCACCACGATGTCGGCGTCGCTCTTGATCAGGATGGTCTCGAGCACCTCGATCGCGACGCGCGACGGGTCGACGCCGAGGCGCTCGGTCTCCCACTTGATCTTCTCGATCAGCCGCGGGTCGCCGAGCTGCGCGAGCGCGAAGTTGACCCCGATGCGCGGCACCTCGAAGCCGGCCGCCTCCCAGGCCTTGAGCGCCTTCAAGGAGCGGGTCAGCACGAGTTCGCCCATCCGCTCGGTCAGGTCGGTCTGCTCGGCGAGGTCGAGGAAGGCGGCCGGCTCGAGCAGGCCGTGGCGCGGATGCTGCCAGCGCACCAGCGCCTCGAAGCCGGCGAGCGCCCCGGTCGCGACGTCGAGCTGCGGCTGGAAGAACGGCACCAGCGCCTCGGCGTCGAGCCCCTCGAGCAGCTCGGCATGCAGCGCCTCGCGCCGCTCGGACTTCGCGCCGCAGGTCGTCGCGGAAGTAGCGGACGTGGCCGGTGCCGGCCGCCTGCGCGGCGGCGAGCGCGATCTCGGCGTTGGCGAGCACGCGCTCGCCCTCCGGGCTGTCGTCGGAGAGGAGGGTGACGCCGACGCAGGCGGTCAGCCGCCGGGCGCCGCCGCGGATCGAGAAGGGCTTCGACAGCGCCGCCTGGATGCGGCCGGCGATCGCCGCCGCGTCGTTGGCGTCGTCGAGCTCGCCGGCGACGACGACGAAGTCGTCCTGGCCTAGATAGGCGGCGAAGTCGCCGGTCCGGAGCGCCTTCCTCACCCGGTGCGCCGCGATCCTGAGCACGTCGTCGGTGGTCCGGGGCCCGAGCGCGTCGCGCAGCGCGCGGAAGCGGTCGAAGTCGACGCGCAGCACCGCCGTCTGCGTGCTGGCGCGCGCGGTGGCCGCCGCGATGCGCTCGAGGTGGGCCTGGAGGTAGGCGGCGTTCGGCAGCCCGGTCAGCGGGTCGTGCAGCAGACGGAAGCGGTGCTCGCGCGCCTCGTCGGTCGCGCGTGCGACCCAGGTGCCGATGCGCCGCCGCGCCGGCGCCACGACGGCCCCGAAGAGCGCCGCGCCGGCCGCGAGCTGGCCGAGGAACGAGGCGATCAGGAGCCCGCGGCTGCGTGCGCGGTCGGCGTCGGCGGCGGTCCGGCTGCGGGCGGCGATCAGGTCGAGCTGCGGCAGCAGCCGGCCCTCGAACTCGGCCTGCAGGGCGGCGAGCGCGTCGGGAGTGGGCGTGGCTTCCGCGAAGCGCCGCGCGGTGGCGGCGGCGGCCGCGAGCGGCCCCTCCGCCCCGTCGAGCCCCGGCGTCAGCGCGAGGCGGCGGGCGTCCTGCGCCACCAGGCGCTCGATGTCCCAGGCGAGCCGAGTGCGCGCGGTCCGGTCCTCGGCGCCCGGAGGCAGCGCGGCGAGGCGGTCGAGCGCGACGACGACGGCACGCGCCGCCGCGACCTCGCTCGCGGCGACCATCGCCCGCTCGGCGCTCAGCGCCTGCCGCGAGGCGGCGCGGTCGAGGACCACGTGGGTGGCGAGGATGACTGCAAGCCCGATGCCGGCCACGAGCCCGGTCACCCGGGCGAAGGTCCGGTCGGGCGTGGCGGCGGGCGGCGAAGGCGGTTCGAGGGGCATGGCGCAGGCGACGCTAGCCGCCGGCGCCTCAGCAAAGGTTAAGCCCGCCGCGGCGATCTTCGGCGCATTCGAAGCGAAGTTTAGACGCCCCCCGCGGGCGCCGCCCTTACGCCGGCGCGACGATGCGGCACCGAAACAGGCCGAAGTTCCGGGCCAGCTTCGCGGCCTTCAGCGCATCGACGAGACGGTTGCTCAGGAAGATTGCTTTCCTCACACGCGGGTCGATCCAAAGGTCGGGTCCGCTGAGCGCGGCCTGATCCACGGCTATGTCGCCGTCCTTCGGTGCGAGGGGGAGCTTCCAGATGTCTTGGTTGGCGTGCGGCTTCCTCGCTCCGTGTGATTGCTCGGGTAGGAATGCGGACTTCGTCTCGCCGAAGTTCAGGCAGAAATACTCACCTTCCAGTGGCGTCTTGCGGTCGTAGCGGAAGGTCCGGGTCGGATAGAGCGACGAGCGCCCGAGGTCGAAGGCCCGTAGAACATCCGCGACCGCCGTTGAGACAGTCCAGAAGCCCCCCGCGTTGGCCAAGTCCGGGAGCTTGCGGATCTTCTGGCCCGGCTCATCGACATAGAACTCGTTCGGGAACCGCTCGGGCGGCAGGGGTTCCCCGGACTCGTTGTGCTCCATGGCGTCGACGGTGAAAATCCTATTCGCGATTAGGAGTTCGTTAGTGAACCCCTTTATCCGGGTTGAATCCATCGGCGCTCGGCTGACCCACACAACGCCTTCCACCACGACCACGCCCCTTTGAGCCAAGTGGACATGGACGCTGGTCCAGACACCCGACGACTGCAAGCGCGGCCCTTCCGGATGGTTTATTCGGCGCGTCGAGGCCGGGTAAAAATGTGGTTAACGCCGAGGCGCTTTTACAACAATTTCAATGACATGACCCTTTGTCCACGTGTGGACAAAGGGCTCTGGCCACATCCTCGCCGGCCCTAGAGGCCCTTGAAGTCGAACAGCCCGGTGTCGAGCAGGTGGCTCGGATTGACCCGTCCGAGCGCGGCGAAGAGCACCTGCCGCCGCCCCGGATCCTGGCGCTCCCACGCGTCGAGCATCCGCTTGACCTCCTGCCGCTTCAGGCCGTCCTGGCTGCCGCAGAGGTCGCAGGGGATGATCGGGTAGCCCATCGCGCGGGCGAAGCGCTCGCAGTCGGCCTCGGCGACGTGGGCGAGCGGGCGCAGCACGTGGAGGTCGCCCTCGTCGTTGAGGAGCTTCGGCGGCATCGCCGCGAGCTTGCCGCCGAAGAGGAGGTTGAGCAGGAAGGTCTCGACGATGTCGTCGCGGTGGTGGCCGAGGACGACGGCCGCGCAGCCCTCCTCGCGGGCGATGCGGTAGAGGTTGCCGCGCCGCAGCCGCGAGCAGAGCGCGCAGTAAGTGCGCCCGGCGGGCACCTTCTGGGTCACGATTGAATAGGTGTCGCGGTACTCGATCCGGTGCGGCACGCCCATCCGGGTCAGGAACTCGGGCAGCACGGTGGCGGGGAAGCCCGGCTGGCCCTGGTCGAGGTTGCAGGCGAGGAGGTCAACCGGCAGCAGGCCGCGCCAGCGGAGCTCGGTCAGGGCGGCGAGGAGGGTGTAGCTGTCCTTGCCGCCCGAGAGGCAGACCAGCCAGCGGTCGCCGGGCCGCGCCATGCCGTAGGTCTCGATCGCGTCGCGGGTCTCGCGCACGATCCGCTTGCGGAGCTTGCGGAACTCCGTCGTGTCGGGCGCGCCGGCGAACAGCGGGTGGATGTCGTCCTGGTCGAGCATCGCCGATGCTTAGCGCCGGAGGTCCCGGCCGACAATGTCTGACGGCGGGCCGCCGGTCGTGGTAGGGCTCTGGCAGGGACTTCGTGGGGGCGGACGATGGGCGAGGGTGCGCGGCACGACGCCTGGGCGGCGGGCGAGAGCTACGACCTCTACATGGGCCGCTGGAGCCGGCGGATCGCGCCGCGCTTCGTCGGCTGGCTCGCGCTGCCCGGCGGCCGCGACTGGGTCGAGGTCGGCTGCGGGACGGGGGCGCTGTCGGCGGCGATCCTCGCGGGCGCGGCGCCGGCGAGCCTCATGGCGATCGAGCCGTCGGAGGGGTTCCTCGCGCGGGCGCAGGAGAACGTCCCAGATCCGCGGGTGACCTTTGCGCAGGGTGACGCCGGCGACCTGCCGGCCGAAGCCGCGAGCCGGGACGTCGCGGTGTCGGGGCTCGTGCTCAACTTCGTGCCGGACCGGGCGCGGGCGCTCGCGGAGATGCGGCGGGTGCTGCGGCCGGGCGGGACGGCCGCGTTCTATGTCTGGGACTATCCGGGAGGCGGCATCGAGTTCATGGGCGCGTTCTGGAGCGCGGCGGTGGAGCTCGATCCCGCGGCGGAGGAGCTGATCGAAGGGCGCCGGTTCCCGTTCTGCACGCCGGACGCGCTGACGGGTCTCGCCGAGGGCGCCGGGTTCGTGGGCGTGGAGTGCATCGCGATCGAGGAAGCGACGCCGTTCGCCGACTTCGACGACTTCTGGCGGCCGTTCACGCTCGGCGCAGGTCCCGCGCCCGGGTATTGCGCGAGCCTGGGCCCCGAGGCCCGGGAGCGGCTGCGGGTACGGCTCGAGCGCAGCCTTCCCCGGCGCGCGGACGGGTCGATCCTGCTGGCGGCAAAGGCGTGGGCGGTGCGCGGGCAAGCCGTCTGAGCGGTGGGGAGCGGCATGGTGGATGACCTCTCGCTCAAGCAGTTCGTCGACATGGACCGCTCCGGGCATGTCGCGAGCTATGTCGCGGCGCTGGAGGCCTTCGACGGCATCGCGCAGCTGCAGGAGCTCAAGGTCCTGGCGCGTGACCGCGGCGGCGTCGGCAGGGGGCGCAGCATCCTCGACGTCGGCTGCGGCTTTGGCCTCGAGACCCTGCGCCTGGCCGCGCTCGCCGGGCCGGGGGCCGTCGCCGGGCTCGACAAGAGCGCCGACTTCATCGCCGACGCGGCGCGGCGGGCCGCGGCGGCCGGTCTCGGCATCGACTTCCGGGTCGGCGATGCCACCGCCCTGCCCTGGCCGGCGGCGAGCTTCGACTGCGTCCGCGCCGAGCGGCTGCTCATCTATCTCGACCGCTGGGAGGCCGCGGTGCGCGAGATGCGCCGGGTCGCGCGACCCGGCGGCGGGCTCGCCTTCATCGAGCCCGACTTCTCGACGACGACGATCAACCTGCCCGACCGCCCGGCGGTGCGCCGGGCGCTGGCGCACGAGACGGACACCGCGGTGGTCGAGAGCTGGCTGCCCGGCGCGCTCCTCGGGCTCTTGCGGGATCTGGGCCTGTCGGACATCGAGGTCGCGACGCGGGTCGTCGTGTTCCCGCAGGATCTCGGCGCCACCTACTTCGCGGGCGTCGGGCGGCATGCTGCGGAGGCCGGGGCCCTGTCGGCGGACGAGCTCGCGGCCTGGCTCGCCGGGATTGCCGGACTGCACGCCCAAGGGTCGGCTGTTCGGAACGGTCGGCTACTTCCTGTTCACGGCGCGGGCGTGAGGCGCGGGGACGTTGTCGATCCCCGACCCACCCCACGGGTGGCAGCGCAGGATGCGGCGGAGCGCGAGCCAGCCGCCCCTGACGGCGCCATGCACCTCGAGGGCTTCGAGCGCGTAGGCCGAGCAGGTCGGCTGGAAGCGGCAGCCATGGCCGACCCAGGGCGAGAAGACGAGCCGGTAGGCGCGGACCGGCAGGGCCAACAGATGCGCGAGGGGGCTCACCGCCGGTCCTCGAACGGATCGGCCGGCGCGTCCTCCGGGCGCCAGCCGAAGAGCTCCCAGGTGCGCGCCATGTGCTCGGGCAGCGGCGCGGTCAGGGTGAGGCGCTTGCCGGTGATCGGGTGGGTGAGGTCGATCGAGCGGGCGTGCAGGTGCAGCTTGCGGCTGACCCCGCCGCCGAGCTGCGCGCCCCAGCCCTCGCCGAGGTTCTCCTGGCCGCTGCCGCCGTACTTGCCGTCGCCGACGATGGGATGGCCGATCGCCGCCATGTGGGCGCGCAGCTGGTGGGTGCGGCCGGTCACCGGGCTCAGCGCCACCCAGGCAGCCCGGTTCGCCGCCGCGTCGATCACGGCGTAGTCGGTCGTCGCGCGCTTGGCCCCCTCGGTGGTGGCGATCAGGTCCGGGGGCACGCAGAGCATCTTCTCGCCCTCGCCGCCGGCGCCGTGGCCCGGCGCCTTGACGAGGCCGTAGCGGATCGTGCCGGCGCGCGGCGACGGCGTGCCCGCCACCGCCGCCCAGTAGACCTTGGCGGTCGTGCGGGCCTGGAACGCCCGCGCGAGCCCGGCGGCGGCGCGTGCGGTCCGCCCGAGCAGCAGCACGCCCGAGGTGTCGCGGTCGAGCCGGTGGACCAGCCGCGGCTTGTCCGGCCGGCCGAACTTCAGCGCCTCGGCCAGGCCGTCGACGTGGCGCCGCTGGCCGGAGCCGCCCTGCACCGCGAGGCCGGGGGGCTTGTCGAGCGCGATCACGTCGTCGTCGCGCCAGATCACGCAGGCGCGGATCATCGCGGCGTCGGCCTCGGAGACCTCCGGCTCGGTGTGCGGCGGCGGCGCCTCCTCGTCGATCGGCGGCAGGCGGACCGTCTGCCCGGCCTCGAGGCGCGTGGCCGGCCGGACCCGGCCGCCGTCGACGCGGATCTCGCCCTTGCGGCACATCCGCTCGATCCGGGCCTGGCCGAACTGGGGGTGGAGACGGCGCAACCAGCGGTCGAGCCGCTGGTCCGCCTCCTCGGCGCCGATGGTGACCTGGCGGACCCCGATCACGGGCCGAGCAGCCAAGTGCGCGCCAACCCCGCCCCGAGCGCAAGCGCCGCGAGTCCGACGGCGACCGAGCCGCCGACATAGCCGGCCGCGGCGACCAGACGGCCGCGCTCGATCAGCTCGAAGGTCTCGAACGAGAAGGCCGAGAAGGTGGTGAACCCGCCAAGCAGCCCCGGCATCAGCAAGGGTGCGTAGCGCTCGAGGCCGAGGTCGCGGCGTATGACCACGACGACCGCCAGCACCCCCATCGCGAAGGAGCCCGCGACGTTGACCGCGAAGGTCCCCCAAGGGAAGCCGGTTCCGGCCAGCCGCGTCGTGCCAAGCACCACCGCGTAGCGAAGCGATGCGCCGATCGCGCCGCCGAGGGCAATCTGGATGAAGACCGGCAAAGTTCCACTTCCCCGCCGCTGGCCGCCGCGTGGCCTCAAAGGCGCCGGAGCGCCCTGATTGTCAAGGGGATCAGGCGGTCAGACGGTGCCTGCACCGCGGCTGGGCGCGGCCGCCAGGGCTAGCGCCAAGGCGGCAGGCGGCAGCGGCACGAACGGAACGACCGCGGCGCATGCACGCAATGCCGCGACCTCCGGGGGCACGAAGTCGAACCCGCGGGAGGTCCATGCGCCATGGCGCCGGCACGCCAGCCGCCCGAACGCGACGACGGCGATCTCCCGGTGTCGCGGGTCGGCCAGGATGCGCGCCGCCAGCGCCTGAATCACCCTGCACGGCCCCTCGATGACCTGCGAGAGGCGGTCGCCCTGCAGGTCCAGGCTGCCGGTCAGCCCCATGCGCATGTTGAAGCTCCAGGCCTGGTGCGCCAGACGGACCAGCGCCGCCGGCGGCAGGCCCGGGCTGGCGACCGACGTGAATGCGAATTCGACGAGCTCGTCTTCCGTCCCTGACACGCGCATTCCGTCCCCGCCAACTCGTTGTTACAAACGTTTTGACGAGCAGATGACCATAACGATCACCGGTGTCAACGGTAGTTGTAACAAAATCGCATTACGAGCAGGCCCTGGCCCGATTCGGGCCTACTTCAGGCGTCGGGCGAAGCTCCTGATGAACTCCTCCGGCCGCGCGGCGTCACCGTCGGGCTGCCCCGACCGGGGGAGCAGGCCGAAGCTCCAGTTCGCGAAGCGCCGGCTGTCGATCGGCTCCTCGCGGAGGATGCGCAGGCCCGAGTGACGCCGGTCGGCGATGACGGCCTCCATGCGCTGGAAGACGCGGCGCCGCGGACCCTCGAGCACGCCATAGAACGAGCTTCCCTGATGGAGGAGAAGGCCGGTGAGCCCGGCGGCTGCGTTGCAGGCCCGCGAGCACTCGGCAATGGCGTCGAGGTCCGCCTCGGTCAGCGTCGGCGCGGCGCAGCTGACGTAGACGATCTGCACCAGGTCGGGCGGTTGCTTGGTTCCGTTTGCCTTCTTCGGCACGTATGTGGGCTTCCGGGAAGCTACTGGTCGGGCTCAGACCTCTCCTTGGTAGCGCGCTGACGCAGGAATGACAAAAGCCTTTCGCGCAGGTCGCGCTCGAATCCGCGCTCGCCGGGCGCATAGAAGCGCTCCCGCTCCATGCTGGGCGGGAAGTAGTCCTGACCGGAGAAGCCCGCCTCGGTGTCGTGGTCGTAGACGTAGCCGGCGCCGTAGCCTTCGGACTTCATCAGCCGCGTCGGCGCGTTCAGGATGTGCTTGGGCGGCATCAGCGAGCCGGTCCGCTCGGCCGCGGCCATCGCGGCGCCGAACGCGCGGTAGGCGGCGTTCGACTTCGGGGCGAGCGCGAGATAGATCACCGCCTCCGCGAGCGCGAGCTCGCCCTCGGGCGAGCCCAGGCGCTCGTAGGTCGCCCAGGCGTCAAGGCAGAGCCGTTGCGCGGCCGGGTCGGCGAGGCCGATGTCCTCGACCGCCATGCGGGTGATGCGGCGGGCGAGAAAGCGCGGGTCTTCTCCGCCCTTCAGCATCCGGGCGAGCCAGTAGAGGGCGGCGTCGGGGTCGGAGCCGCGGACGGATTTGTGCAACGCGGAGATCAGGTTGTAGTGCTCGTCGCCCGACTTGTCGAAGAGGGCGGCGCGGCGGGTCAGGCGCCGGGCGAGGGTGGCGGAATCGAGGGTGCCGGTCTCGCCGGCGAGCTGCTCGACGAGGTTGAAGAGGGCGCGGCCGTCGCCGTCGGCCATCTCGACCAGCGTGGCGCGGGCCTCGGGCGTGAGCGGCAGCGAGCGGCCGAGGGCTTCCTCGGCGCGCTCGGCGAGATTCTCGAGCGCGGGCGCGTCGAGGCGGCGCAGCGTCAGGACGCGGGCGCGGGAGAGGAGCGCGGCGTTGAGCTCGAAGGACGGGTTCTCGGTGGTGGCGCCGACGAGGACGATGGTGCCGTCCTCCATCAGCGGCAGGAAGGCGTCCTGCTGCGCCTTGTTGAAGCGGTGGATCTCGTCGACGAAGAGCAGCGTGCCGCGGCCGTTGGTCCGGCGCAGGCGGGCGGTCTCGAAGATCTTCTTCAGGTCGGCGACGCCGGTGAAGATCGCGCTGATCTGGACGAAGGCGAGGTCGGTGGCGTCGGCGAGGAGGCGGGCGATCGTGGTCTTGCCGACGCCGGGCGGGCCCCAGAAGACGATCGAGCCGAGCTTGCCGTCGGCGAGCATCCGGCCGAGCGGGCCGTCCGGGCCGAGCAGGTGGTCCTGGCCGACGACCTCCGTGAGCTGCCGCGGGCGGAGCTGGTCGGCGAGGGGCCGCGGCGCCTCGGCCGCCGCGGGGGCGGACGTGTCGGGGCGTGCATCGAAGAGATCGGCCATGGGCGGACCTTACCGCGGGCCGGGGGCCGGCGCACGCACGGAGTCGCACGCGTGTGCGACCCCGGTCAGGCTATTGGTTCCGGTAGCTTGCCGGAGGGCCTACTCGGCGGAGGCGGCTTCCTCGGTGGCGACGCGGGCCTTGTCGCCGGCGCCCTTCGCGGCGGGATCGCGGTCGACGAGCTCGACGATCGCCATCGGGGCGGCGTCGCCGTAGCGGAAGCCGGCCTTCAGCACGCGGGTGTAGCCGCCCTGCCGCTCGGCGTAGCGCGGGCCGAGGGTGGCGAAGAGCTTGGCCACGGCAGCGTCCTGCTTGAGCTCGGAGGCCGCGATGCGGCGGGCGTGCAGGTCGCCGCGCTTGCCCAAGGTGATGAGCTTGTCGGCGATGCGCTTGAGCTCCTTCGCCTTCGGCAGCGTCGTCTTGATCTGCTCGTGCTCGATCAGGCTCGAGGCCATGTTGGCGAACATCGCCTTGCGATGCTCGTGGGTGCGGTTCAGCTTGCGGTAGCCGTTACCGTGACGCATGTCGTTATCCTTTATGCTTTGTCCGGCAGCCCTGGCGTGGGCCGCGCTCCTTGGGGCGGGATTGCCCATCGTCCGGGGAGCCCGTGGGCTCCCCGAGAGGCTTCAGAACTGGTCCTCGTACTTCTTGGCCAGGTCCTCGATGTTCTCCGGTGGCCAGTCGACGATCTCCATGCCGAGGTGCAGGCCCATGCCGGTCAGCACTTCCTTGATCTCGTTCAGGGACTTGCGGCCGAAGTTCGGGGTGCGCAGCATCTCGGCCTCCGTCTTCTGGATCAGGTCGCCGATATAGACGATGTTGTCGTTCTTCAGGCAGTTCGCCGAGCGGACCGAGAGCTCGAGCTCGTCGACCTTCTTCAGAAGCAGCGGGTTGAACTCGAGGTCGTCCGCCTCGTCGGCACGGGTGCCGGCCGAGGGCTCCTCGAAGTTCACGAAGACCGAGAGCTGGTCCTGCAGGATGCGCGCCGCGTAGGCGATCGCGTCCTCGGGCTTGACCGAGCCGTCGGTCTCGAGTTGCAGGGTCAGCTTGTCGTAGTCGAGCACCTGGCCCTCGCGGGTGGGCTCGACCTTGTAGCTGACCTTCTTGATCGGCGAGAACAGCGCGTCGACCGAGATCAGCCCGATGGGCGCGTCCTCGGGGCGGTTCCTGTCGGCCTGGACATAGCCCTTTCCCTGCTCGACGGTCAGCTCCATGTAGATCGAGGCGCCGTCGTCGAGGTGCATGAGCACATGGTCGCGGTTCAGGATCTCGATGCCGTTCGAGGTCGAGATGTCGCCCGCGGTCACCACGCCGGGGCCGGTCGCGCGGATCTCGAGCCGCTTCGGGCCCTCGACCTCCATCTTCACCGAGACGCCCTTGAGGTTCAGGACGATGTCGGTGACGTCCTCGCGGACGCCCGGCACGGACGAGAATTCGTGCAGCACCCCGTCGATCTGCACCGAGGTGATCGCCGCGCCCTGGAGCGACGACAGCAGCACGCGCCGGAGCGCGTTGCCGAGCGTGAGGCCGAAGCCGCGCTCGAGCGGCTCGGCGACGGCGATGGCCTGGCGGGACGAGTCGGCACCGGCCTTGATCTCGAGCGCGGTCGGCCGGATCAGTTCCTGCCAGTTCTTGTGGATCATCATCATTGGCCCTCCATTCCTGTCCGCGGCCCGATCCCGCTGGCCGCGAACGCCCGAGGTAACGAAAATAGAGGTCGCCCGCGTGGCACGCGGGGCGACCGGGCAATCCCTGTGATCAGACCCGCCGGCGCTTGGGCGGCCGGCAGCCGTTGTGGGCGATCGGCGTCACGTCGCGGATCGCGGTGATCTGGAACCCGACGGCGCCGAGCGCGCGGAGCGCGCTCTCGCGGCCGGAGCCGGGGCCCTGGACCTCGACCTCGAGCGTCCGCACCCCATGCTCCTGCGCCTTGCGGCCGGCGTCCTCGGCGGCCATCTGGGCGGCGTAGGGCGTCGACTTGCGCGATCCCTTGAAGCCCATGGTGCCGGCGGACGACCAGGCAATCGCGTTGCCCTGGGCGTCGGCGATCAGGATCTTGGTGTTGTTGAAGCTGGCGTTGACGTGACAAACGCCGGTCGAGATGTTCTTGCGTTCCTTGCGCTTCACGCGCGCCTTCTCGCGAGCCATGGGGTCCCCTTACTTCTTCTTGCCGGCGATGGCCTTGGCGGGGCCCTTGCGCGTGCGTGCGTTGGTGTGGGTGCGCTGGCCGCGCACCGGCAAGCCGCGGCGATGACGCAGTCCGCGGTAGCAGCCGAGGTCCATCAGCCGCTTGATGTTCATCGTCGTCTCGCGCCGGAGATCGCCTTCGACCGTCAGGTTGGCGTCGATGTATTCGCGGATCCGCAGCACCTCGGCGTCGGTCAGGTCGTTGACCCGCCGGTTCTCGGCGATGCCGAGCGCCCCGGTCATCTCCTGCGCCTTGGTCCGGCCGATGCCGTGGATGTAGGTGAGCGCGACCGCCACCCGCTTGTTCGTGGGAATGTTAACGCCTGCTATGCGCGCCAAGGTGTTGCTCCGTCCGTCCTCCGGGCCTGCCCCGAGACCCCTCTCCAAAAGCCACAGCCCGCCGATGCCTTCGGCAGGCTTTCGAAACCCATGTCCCTGGGCCAAGCATCCCGCGTCCCCGAGGTGAAATGTAGTGAGGACGACTCCCATTTACGAGAGAGCGCGGAGTATAGGAACCGCCCGCGTGAGGTCAAGAGCGGAACGCCCGATTTCTCACAGGCCGAGCAGGGTTCTGATCTCGCGCGAGATCGTCTCGATCTCGTCGAGACCGTTGACCGTCCGGAGCTTGCCCTTGGCGTGATAGTAGCCGATCAGCGGCGCCGTCTGGCGGTAGTAGGCCATCAGGCGCACCCTGACCGCCTCGGCGTTGTCGTCGGCGCGGCGGACGAACTCGGACCCGCCGCAATTGTCGCAGACCCCGTCCTTCGCGGTCGGCCTGGCCTGGTCGTGGTAGACCTCGCCGCAGGTCGCGCAGGTGAACCGGCCGGAGATGCGCTCGATCAGGGCGTCGTCGTCGACCCGCATCTCGACGACCGCGTCGAGGAACTTGCCCTTGGCGGCCATCAGCGCCTCGAGCGCGTCGGCCTGGGCGAGGGTGCGGGGGAAGCCGTCGAAGATCAGGCCGTGCTTGCCCGCCTCGCCGTCGACCTGCTCGGCGATCAGGCCGATGACGATGTCGTCGGTGACGAGGTCGCCGCGGGCCATCACCTCGGCGACGCGCTTGCCCATCTCGGTCCCGGAGGACTTGGCGGCGCGCAGCATGTCGCCGGTCGAGAGCTGCACCAGCCCGTCCTTCTCGACGAGGATCCGCGCCTGCGTCCCCTTGCCCGCTCCCGGCGGGCCCAGCAGGATGATGTTCATCGCCTCGGTTTTCCCCGACCCTTGCCGCGCAGGCGCGATTTCTCGATCAGCCCCTCGTACTGGTGCGCGAGCATGTGGGACTGGATCTGCGTGATGGTGTCCATCGTTACCGACACGACGATCAGCAGGGAAGTCCCCCCGAAGTAGAACGGGATCGAAAGGTTCGCGATCAGGAACTCCGGCAGCAGGCAGACCGCGGCGAGATAGGCGGAGCCGATGACCAGGATGCGGGTGACGACGTAGTCGAGGTATTCGATGGTCTTCTGGCCGGGGCGGATCCCGGGGATGAAGCCGCCCTGCTTCTTGAGGTTGTCGGCGACGTCGTCCGACTTGAAGGCGACGTTGGCGGTGTAGAAGTAGGTGAAGAAGACGATCATCGCGCCCATGGCCAGTAGGTAGAGCGGCTGGCCGCGGCCCATATAGGCGGCGATGTAGGCCATGATGCCGGTGCCGCCGGCGGTCTGGCCCGTGAAGGTGGTGACCGTGGCCGGCAGGAGCAGGAGCGACGAGGCGAAGATCGGCGGGATCACGCCCGCCGGGTTGATCTTGACCGGCAGGTTCGAGCTCTCGCCGCCGTAGATCTTCATCCCGACCTGACGCTTCGGGTACTGGATGTGGATCTTGCGCAGCGCCCGTTCCATGAAGACGACGAAGGCGATCACCGCGACCATCATCACCAGGATGCCGACGATGACCGCCGGGCTGAGCGCGCCGGTGCGGCCCTGGGTGAGGAACTGCGCGAGCGCGGCGGGAAGCTCGGCGATGATGCCGGTGAAGATGATGAGCGAGATGCCGTTGCCGATGCCGCGCGCGGTGATCTGCTCACCAAGCCACATCAGGAACA
Source organism: uncultured Alphaproteobacteria bacterium (assembly GCA_963763295.1). Classification (GTDB taxonomy): domain Bacteria; phylum Pseudomonadota; class Alphaproteobacteria; order Rhodobacterales; family Rhodobacteraceae; genus Amaricoccus. The sequence continues at coordinate 373,751 of CAVXOH010000007.1, read as the reverse complement.
TGGTGCCGCCGACGAGCGTGATAATCGCGCTGACGCGAAAGTACCATCCGGGATCGTGCGCCATGTTCTCGGCCTCGAGGCCGACGGCGATGCCATAGGCCTGGAAGGTGGCGAGAAAGACCGTGCCGTAGCGGGTGTACTGGTTGATCTTCTTGCGCCCGGCCTCGCCTTCCTTCTTCAGCGCCTGCAGGGAGGGCACCATCGAGGCGAGGAGCTGGACGATGATCGAGGCGGAGATGTAGGGCATGATTCCGAGCGAGAAGATCGCCATCCGCCCGACCGCGCCGCCGGTGAACATGTTGAGCATGCCGCCGAGGCCTTCCCCGGCCTGGTCGAAGAACTGCCGCAGCCGCTCGGCGTCGACGCCGGGGACGGGGATGTAGGTGCCGATGCGGTAGACGATGAGCAGGCCGATGGCGAAGAGGATGCGGCTCTGCAGGTCCTTGGCCTTGCCGAAGGTGCTCCAGCTCAGGTTGGCTGCCATCTGTTCGGCTGCGGATGCCATGAGGCCCTCATAGTAACGGCGCCGCCGCCGCCCTCTCCGGGTGCGGCGGCGCGAAATCCTTGCCTGACTTATGCCGCCGTGGGGGCGGCCACAAGCCTCATTCGGCCGCGGGCTCCGGCGCGGCGGGTGTCGTCAGCGCGATCGTTCCGCCGGCCTTCTCGACCGCCTCGACCGCCGACTTCGACGCGCCGGTGATGCGCATGGCAAGTTTCGCGGTCAGCGCGCCCTTGCCGAGCAGGCGCACGCCGTCGAGGCGGCGGCGCACGAGGCCGCTCGCAACCAGCGCTTCCTCGGTGATCTCGGCACCGGCATCGAGCTTGCCGGCATCGACGAACTTCTGCAGCGTGTCGAGGTTGATGACGGCGAAGGCCTTGCGGTTGGGCTTGTTGAAGCCGCGCTTGGGCAGCCGCATGTAGAGCGGCATCTGGCCGCCCTCGTAGGCGTTGATCGCGACGCCCGAGCGGGACTTCTGACCCTTGATGCCGCGGCCGGCGGTCTTGCCCTTGCCGGAGCCGGGGCCGCGCGCCACGCGCTTCTGCTTCTTCGCGGCGCCGGGGTTGTCGTGCAGTTCGTTGAGCTTCATGTCGCTTCTCCTGAGGCCGGATACGCCCCGCCAGCGACGGAAGGGGGCGACCACGGCGTTCCTGCGGTGCTGGGACCACCGGCGGCGTCTACACGCAGAGGCGCGGCTATTCAAGGGGCTTGGGCACTCCGCGTCTCCATGGCAACCTCGTTCGTCCTGCTCGGCCGGATCCGCGCGGCCTATGCCAGACGCGGGCGGGTCGCCACCCTGGGGTCGGCTGCGGCAGCCCGTCAGCGGCGTGATCGCCGCGCCCGGTTTGAAGCCGCTTCGGCGCGCCCTATCTGCCCGCCGGTGCATCGAGGAGGCGCCCCCTCATGTCCGCCGCCGTGCTCGACTGGCTGCTCGACTCGGACCCGGCGATCCGCTGGCAGGTCATGCGCGACCTGCTCGACGCGCCGGAGGCCGAATGGACGGCGGAGCGGGCGAAGTTGGAGACGGAAGGATGGGGCGCGCGGCTCCTCGCCGCCCGGGACCCGGACGGGCAATGGGCGGGCGCAGCCTTCTGGCCGCCGGACGTCGACTGGCACCGGCGGGAGCAGGACGGCCAGCCGTGGACGGCGACGTGCTGGGCATTGACTGACCTTCGCGAGTTCGGGCTCGATCCCGCGTCGGAGAGCGCCCGGCGCACGGTCGAGCTCGTCGGGGAGAACTCGCCCTGGGAGGAAGGCAACCAGCCGTTCTGGGACGGCGAGGTCGAGGAGTGCATCAACGGCCGCACGGCCGCGGTCGGGGCGTACTTCGGCGTCGACGTCGGGGAGATCGTGACGCGGCTCGTGGGCGAGCGGCAGTCCGACGGCGGCTGGAACTGCGAGCGGGCTAACGGCTCGGTGAGGGCGTCGTTCCACAGCACCATCAACGTGCTCGAGGGCCTTCTCGAGCACGAGAAGGCGACCGGTGGCACGGCCGCGACCCGCGAGGCGCGGCGGGCCGGCGAGACCTATCTGCTGGAACGGCGGCTGTTCCGGCGCCTCTCGACGGGCGCTCCGGCCGACCCGGACTTCCTGCGCTTCGTGCATCCAAACCGCTACCGCTACGACATCCTGCGGGCGCTCGACTACTTCCGCGCCACGGCTGCGCTCGACGGCGTGCCCCCGGACCCGCGCCTCGGCGAGGCCGTCGCGGAGCTGCGCCGGCGGCGGTTCGCGGACGGACGCTGGCCGCTCGACTGGACGCCGCGCGGGCGGGTGTGGTTCGCGGTCGACGACGGACCGGGCCAGCCGTCGCGCTGGGTAACGCTCCGTGCGCTCCGGGTGCTGCGGTGGTGGGAGGGCGCAGACATCGGCAGCACCGGAGACGAAGAGCCAGGGAACGGAAAGGCGCCCCGGCCGTCCGGCCGGGGCGCCGTGTGAAAGGACGCCGGCTGTCGCCCGCCGCTGGCCAACGTGGGAGCCCTTAGCCGCGCTCCTCCACGATTGTCGCGAGATGCGGGATCGCGGCCACCATGCCCCGGATCGACGGGGTGTCGGGGAGCTCGCGGGTCTTGTGCATCTTGTTCAGGCCGAGGCCGATCAGCGTCGCGCGCTGCTTGGCCGGGCGGCGGATCGGCGAGCCGATCTGCTTGACGACGATGGTCTTCGCCATGGATCAGGCCTCCGCGGCCGGAGCGTCGGCCGGCGCGGCCTCGGCGGTCTTCGGCAGGATGTCGGCGACCTTCTTGCCGCGGCGCTGGGCGACCATGCGGGGGCTCGTCTCCTGCTGCAGGCCGTCGATGGTGGCGCGGATCATGTTGTAGGGATTCTGCGACCCCAGCGACTTCGCCACCACGTCGTGGACGCCGAGCATCTCGAAGACGGCGCGCATCGGGCCACCGGCGATGATGCCGGTGCCGGCGGGCGCGGTGCGCATCACGACCTTGCCGGCGCCGTGGCGACCGTTGGCGTCGTGGTGCAGCGTGCGGCCCTCGCGCAGCGGCACGCGGATCATCTGCCGCTTGGCCTGCTCGGTCGCCTTGCGGATCGCCTCGGGCACCTCGCGGGCCTTGCCCTTGCCGTAGCCGACGCGGCCCTTCTGGTCGCCGACGACGACGAGCGCGGCGAAGCCGAAGCGCTTGCCGCCCTTCACCGTCTTGGACACGCGATTGATCGCGACGAGCCGGTCGGCGAATTCCGGGGTTTCTTCGCGCTCGCGACGATCGCGACCACCGCCCCTCGGTTCTCTAGCCATTCCGGGTCTCCTAGAACTTCAGGCCGCCCTCTCGGGCGGCGTCCGCAAGGGCCTTGACCTTGCCGTGAAAAAGAAAGCCGCCGCGGTCGAAGTAGACCTCTTCGACCCCGGCGGCCTTGGCGCGCGCGGCGATCTCGGCGCCAACCCTGGCCGCCGCTTCCTTGTTGTTCTTGCCCACGAAGCCCAGATCCTTCTCCAGCGTCGAGGCCGCGGCCAGGGTGCGTCCCTGGACGTCGTCGATGAGCTGGACCGAGATGTTCTTCGATGACCGATGCACGGAGAGACGCGGGCGATCGCCCGCCATCTTCCGAAGCTTGTTCCGGACGCGCAGGCGGCGCTTCTGGAACAGGTCGCGTTTGCTGTTCGCCATGATTGCGCCCCTTACTTCTTCTTGCCTTCCTTGCGGAAGATGAACTCGCCCTTGTACCTGATGCCCTTGCCCTTGTAGGGCTCGGGCTTGCGCCATTCGCGGATGTTGGCCGCGACCTGGCCCACGACCTGCTGGTCGATGCCCTCGACGACGATCTCGGTCGGCTTCGGCGTCGTGATGGTGACGCCGGCCGGGATCTCGAAGTCGACGTCGTGAGAGTAGCCGAGCGAGAGTTTCAGCACCTTGCCCGCGACCTGCGCGCGGTAGCCGACGCCGGTGATCTCCATTTCCCGCTTGAAGCCGCCGGTGACCCCGGTGACGAGGTTCGCCACCTGGGTCCGCGACATGCCCCACTGCTGGCGCGCCCGCTTGGACGTGCCACGCGGCTTCACGGTGACGGCGCCGTCCTCGACGGCGATCGTCACATCGTCGGTCGCGGTGAACGCGCGGGTGCCCTTCGGGCCCTTCACCTCGACGGTCTGCCCCGAGACGGTGGCGGTCACGCCACCGGGCAGGTCGACCGGCTTCTTGCCAATACGAGACATCGGCCCCTCCTCAGAACACGGTGCAGAGGACCTCGCCGCCGACGTTGGCGGTGCGGGCCTGTGCATCGGACATGACGCCCTTCGGCGTCGAGACGATGGCGACGCCAAGGCCTTGGCGGACCTGCGGGATCTGCTTGACGCCGGAGTAGACCCGGCGGCCCGGCGTCGAGACCCGGCGCAGCTCGCGGATCGCCGACTGGCCGTCGAAGTACTTGAGCGAGATCTCGAGCTCGGGGTGGCCGTCGGTGGTCACCGCCTCGTAGCCGCGGATGTAGCCCTCGGCCTGCAGCACGTCGAGGACCCACTTGCGGATCTTCGAGGCCGGGGTGCGGACCGTGGACTTGCCGCGCATCGAGGCGTTGCGGATGCGGGTGAGCATGTCGCCCAGGGGATCGTTCATCGACATCTCGGACCTCCCCTCACCAGCTCGACTTGACCATGCCGGGAACCTGGCCCTTCGAGGCGAGGTCCCTCAGCGCGATGCGCGACATGCGGAGCTTGCGGTAGTAGGACCGCGGACGCCCCGTCACCTCGCAGCGGTTATGCAGCCGCGTCGCCGAGGAGTTGCGCGGAAGCTTGGCGAGCTTGAGCTGCGCGTTGAAGCGCTGCTCCATCGGCAGGCTCTCGTTGCGGGCGACTGCCTTCAGCTCGGCACGGCGGGCGGCGTACTTGTCCACCAGGGCCACGCGCTTCTTCTGGCGTTCGATCATGCTTGTCTTTGCCATGTTGTCTTTCTCCCGCGCTCAGGCCGTGAAAGGCAGGTTGAAGTGCTTCAACAGCGCCCTGGCCTCGGCGTCGGTGCTGGCCGTGGTGCAGATGACGATGTCCATGCCCCAGACCTGCTCGATCCTGTCGAAGTTGATCTCGGGGAACACGATATGCTCCTTCAGGCCCATCGCATAGTTGCCGCGGCCGTCGAAGCTCTTCGGGTTGGTGCCGCGGAAGTCGCGCACGCGCGGCAGCGCCACCGTGATCAGCCGGTCGAGGAACTCGTACATCCGGTCGCGACGCAGCGTCACCTTCACGCCGATCGGCATGTCCTCGCGGACCTTGAAGCCGGCGATCGAGGTCTTGGCCTTGGTGATGACCGGCTTCTGCCCGGCGATGAGCGTCAGGTCCTCGGCGGCGGCGCGCACCTTCTTGGTGTCGGACACCGCCTCGCCGACGCCCATGTTGAGGACGACCTTGTCGAGGCGCGGGATCTGCATGTCGTTCTTGTAGCCGAACTCCTCCTTGAGCGCGGCGCGGATGGTGTCGCGGTACTGCGCGCGGAGACGGGGAACGTAGGTGGTTTCGTCGAGCATCAGATCGCCTCCCCGGTGGTCTTGGCGAAGCGGACCTTCTTGTCGCCGTCCATGCGGAAGCCGACGCGGGTGGCCTTGCCGTTGCCGTCGACGAGCGCGAGGTTGGAGAGTTCGATCGGCATCTCCTTGGCGATGCGGCCGCCCTGCGACGCCTGGGTCTGCTTCTGGTGGCGGATCGCGACGTTGACGCCGGCGACCACCGCCTTGTTGTCCTTCGGCAGAACGCGGGTGATCTCGCCCTTGCGGCCCTTGTCCTTGCCGGCGATGACGACGACGTTATCGCCCTTTTTCAGCTTCGCGGCCATCAGAGCACCTCCGGGGCGAGCGAGATGATCTTCATGAAGTTCTTCGAGCGCAGCTCGCGCACGACCGGCCCGAAGATGCGGGTGCCGATCGGCTCGTTCTGGTTGGTGAGGATGACGGCGGCGTTGCGGTCGAAGCGGATCGCGGTGCCGTCCTCGCGGCGGACTTCCTTGGCGGTGCGCACGACGACGGCCTTGCGGACGTCGCCCTTCTTGACGCGGCCGCGCGGGATCGCCTCCTTCACCGACACCACGATGATGTCGCCGACGGAGGCGTACTTGCGCTTGGAGCCGCCCAGGACCTTGATGCACTGAACCCGGCGGGCGCCGGAATTGTCAGCGACATCCAGATTGGTCTGCATCTGGATCATGCTTTGTTACTCCCGACCTGCGGGAACAAGTCCCGCGGTTTCGACAATGCCTGGACTCAGGCCTCGGCGGCTTCCGCCGCCAGGACCGTCCAGCGCTTGGATTTCGAGATCGGCGCGCATTCGATGATGCGCACGCTGTCGCCGACCTTGAACCGGTTGGTGGCATCGTGCGCGCGGTACTTCTTCGACTTGCGGATGGTCTTCTTCAGCACCGGATGTGTGAAGCGGCGCTCGACGAGGACGGTGATCGTCTGCGCGTTCTTGTCGCTGGTCACGGTGCCGGTGAGGATACGCTTGGGCATCTCAGGCCTCCCCCGCCGCGGCGGCGGCCTTCTGGTTCAGGATGGTCTTGACGCGCGCGGCGTCGCGGCGGACGACCTGCATGCGGGAGGTGTTCTCGAGCTGCCCGGTCGCCTTCTGGAAGCGGAGGTTGAAGGCCTCCTTCTTCAGGCTGGCGAGCTGGTCGCGCAGCTGGTCGGGAGTCTTCTCCCGCAGATCGGCCGCTTTCATGGCCATTGTCCTTTCAACATCACCGGAGGGCCCCTGACGAGGGTCACCCTGATTCCGGTGGAGTCCATGGTGAGCGGGCCGTTTAGCCGCTGGGGCGGGGGAATGCAACCGGATAATCGCATCCGGGCAGGCCGGTGCGGGGAAGGGGCGGATTTTAGAATTAGATCAGAGATTTGCGACGTATGGAAGGCGTATGGAAAGCGTATGGAAAGCGGCCATACGATTTCGGGGATTCGCCCGATCGGAGGCCGCGTCAGACCGTCGCGAAGAAGTTGGCGATCCTGACCTCGATCCCGGGCGGATCGAGCGCCAGCGTCGCGTCCTCCACGAGGACGCGGGTTGAGATCTCGCCGGCTTCGGCCCGGCGGTGGTGGATCACCCGCTTCGCATCCGGCTCGACGACAAGGTAGTGCCGCACCGATGAAAGCCGGAAGTAGTCGGCGAGCTTCGCGCCGGCATCGATGCCGCGAACTCGACGGCGAGACGACTTCCACCACGACCACGGGATCTTCAAGAAACACAGTTGCGCTGGGAACCATGGCTCCGCACCGGATCATCGCGTCAGGCTCGTAAACCGTGCTTTCGTCGATGCGCACCGCCATCCCATCGGCAAAGGCCTCACACCCAAGACCTGCAGCGGCCAAGGCGGCGTCGAAGGCGTTGAGGACGTGTTTCTTCACGCGCGCATGCCCGGCACGCTCCGGTGACATCGCGACGACTTCGCCGCACAGCAGTTCGAACCGGCCCGACGGCTGGTTCATCGCCCATTCCACGAAGGCGTCGGCGGTCAGTTTGGCGACGCGTGGCTGCTGTGTCATTCCGGTCTTACCTTGGGACGATGATAGCACCCTTCCGCGTCAAGGCGACGGAATTGACACGCCTGAGCGCCACCGGCTAGCTTCGTCGCGTTCTCTCGGGGCACATCGGCGGCGCGTCGGAAGGGCAAGGCCCGCCCGCCAAGCATGTCAGCCAGAACGAGAGACGTCATGCCCACCGTCGAGACCTATCGGAAGCAAGCCAAGTTGCTGTGTCGCTGGCACCGTGAACGCAACTATTCCGTCGGCGAGAAGGTGCGCCGGCTCGAGCGGTTTCGCGCCCTTACCGATATGGAGGTGCTCGACATGCCGATGCCACTGATGCTCGCCCAGGAGATCGTCGCGGTCGAAGCGGGATTTCGGGATTGGGCGACCCTGAAGCAGGATGCCGATCCGGCGGGGCGGAACGCGTCGTCGGCGGCAGCCGGGCCCCGGCTCTCCGCCGCCATTCCGATCCTCTTCGTACGGAACGTCGCCGACGCCGCCCGCTTCTACCAGGACCTGGTCGGGTTCGACATCGACTTCCTCCACGGCAACCCGCCCTTCTACGGCTCGGTCTTCCGCGACGATGCCTGCCTGCATCTGCGCCTTGTCGGAGCACCGAACTTCGCCGAACTGGCCAGGCACGAGCCTTCGCTGATCCTGGCGACGATCGAGGTCTCCGATGTCAAGGCGATGTTCACCGAACTCTCGGGCCGAGGCGTACCGATTGCACAGAAGCTCACGACCCATCCCTGGGGCGGCACCGACTTTCACGTGCGTGATCCCGACGGGAACGTGATCTCTTTCGTTCAGTTCCGCACGGGACTCGCCGTGCCCGATATCGACGACGCCTGAACGACGAAGGGCCCCGGTCTTCGGAGCCCTCCTTCCACTCCGTGCCGGGCGTATGCCCGCGGCCTACCAGTCCTCGCGGGCGACGAAGCGGCACTTGATCGGCAGCTTCATCGCGGCGAGGCGCAGGGCCTCCTTGGCGACGTCCTCGCCGACGCCGTCGATCTCGAACATGATCCGGCCCGGCTTGATCTTGGCGGCCCAGAACTCGACCGAGCCCTTGCCCTTGCCCATGCGGACCTCGGTCGGCTTCTTCGAGACCGGCACGTCCGGGAAGATCCGGATCCAGACCCGGCCCTGGCGCTTCATGTGACGGGTGAGCGCCCGCCGGGCGGCCTCGATCTGGCGAGCGGTGATCCGGTCCGGCTCGACAGCCTTCAGGCCGAAGTGGCCGAAGTTGAGCTCCGAGCCGCCCTTGGCCTCGCCGTGAATCCGGCCCTTGAACTGCTTGCGGAACTTGGTTCGCTTCGGTTGCAGCATTCTCTCTTACTCCCGGGGCGTCAGCGCGCGCGCTCGCGATCGCGCTCGCGATCGCGGGACGGGCGGACGCCGCCTTCCTGCAGTTCCGACTGGCGCCGGTCGCGGGCCTGCGGGTCGTGCTCCATGATCTCGCCCTTGAAGATCCAGACCTTGATCCCGATGATTCCGTAGGCGGTCTTCGCTTCGCCGACCGCGTAGTCGATGTCGGCCCGGAGCGTGTGCAGCGGCACCCGGCCCTCGCGGTACCACTCGGTCCGGGCGATCTCGGCGCCGCCGAGGCGGCCGCCGACGTTGATCCGGATGCCGAGCGCGCCCATGCGCATGGCGTTCTGCACCGCCCGCTTCATCGCGCGGCGGAACGAGACGCGGCGCTCGAGCTGCTGGGCGATGTTCTCGGCGACCAGAGCGGCGTCGATCTCGGGCTTCCGCACTTCGACGATGTTGAGGTGAAGCTCCGACTTGGTGAACTGCGCGAGCTTCTTCCTGAGCTCCTCGATGTCGGCGCCCTTCTTGCCGATGATGACCCCCGGACGGGCGGCGTGGATCGTCACCCGGCACTTGCGGTGCGGGCGCTCGATCACGACGCGGCTGATGCCGGCCTGGGCGGCGTGCTTCTTGATGTAGTCGCGGATCGCGAGATCCTCGTGCAGGAGCTTGCCGTAGTCGGCGCCGTCGGCGAACCAGCGGCTGTCCCAGGTGCGGTTGACCTGCAGGCGCAGGCCGATCGGGTTGATCTTCTGACCCATCAGGCCGTCTCCTCTTGCACCTGTCGCACCTTGATCGTCACCTGGCTGAACGGCTTCAGGATCTTGCCGAAGCGGCCGCGGGCGCGCGGGCGGCCGCGCTTCAAGACCAGGTTCTTGCCGACGAAGGCTTCGGCGACGACGAGCTCGTCGACGTCGAGCCCGTGGTTGTTCTCGGCATTGGCGATCGCCGACTGCAGCGTCTTCTTCACGTCGTCGGAGACCCGCTTCTTCGAGAAGGTCAGGTCCGACAGCGCCTTGCCGACCGGCTTGTTGCGGATCATCGCGGCGACGAGGTTCAGCTTCTGCGGGCTGGTGCGCAGCATCCGGCTGACCGCCATCGCCTCGTTCTCCGCCACGCGGCGAGGGTTCTTGTCCTTGCTCATGGCTTACTTCCGCTTCGCTTTCTTGTCGGCCGCGTGCCCGTAGTAGGTGCGGGTCGGGCTGTACTCGCCGAACTTCTGGCCGATCATCTCCTCGGAGACCGACACGGGGATGTGCTTCTTGCCGTTGTAAACGCCGAAGGTCAGCCCCACGAACTGGGGCAGGATCGTCGAGCGCCGCGACCAGATCTTGATGACTTCGTTGCGGCCGGAATCGCGCGCCTTCTCCGCCTTCTTCAGGACATGGGCGTCGACGAAAGGGCCCTTCCAGACAGACCGTGACATGTGGGCTCCTTACTTCTTCTTCCGCTGGTGACGCGACCGCAGGATGTACTTCGACGTCGCCTTGTTCGAGCGCGTGCGCGCGCCCTTGGTCGGCTTGCCCCAGGGGGTGACCGGATGCCGGCCGCCCGAGGTGCGGCCCTCGCCGCCGCCGTGCGGATGGTCGATCGGGTTCATCACGACGCCGCGGACGTGGGGGCGGATGCCCTTGAGCCGGTTGCGGCCGGCCTTGCCGATGTTCTGGTTCGAGTTGTCGGGGTTCGACACCGCGCCGACCGTCGCCATGCACTCCTGGCGGACCATGCGAAGCTCGCCCGACGACAGCCGGATCTGCGCATAGCCGCCGTCGCGGCCGACGAACTGGGCGTAGGTGCCGGCCGAGCGGGCGATCTGGCCGCCCTTGCCCGGCTTCATCTCGACGTTGTGCACGATCGTGCCGATCGGCATCGAGGTGAACGGCATCGCGTTGCCCGGCTTGATGTCGGCGCGGGCGGCGGCGATCACCGTGTCGCCGACCGCGAGCCGCTGCGGCGCCAGGATGTAGCTCTGCTCGCCGTCGGCATAGCCGATCAGCGCGATGAAAGCGGTCCGGTTCGGGTCGTACTCGATCCGGATGACCTTGGCCGCGACGTCGCGCTTGGCGCGCTTGAAGTCGACGATGCGGTAGAGGTTCTTCACCCCGCCGCCGCGCCGGCGCATCGTGATCCGTCCGGTGTTGTTGCGCCCGCCCTTCGAGGTCAGCCCCTCGGTGAGGGATTTGACCGGACGGCCCTTCCACAGCTCGGAACGGTCGATCAGAACCAGCCCGCGCTGGCCCGGCGTCGTCGGCTTGTACGATTTTAACGCCATGTCTTGCTGTCTTCCGTTTGCTTATTCGAGTCTCAGAGCCCGGTGGTCACGTCGATGGTGTTGCCCTCGACGAGCGTCACGTAGGCCTTCTTCACGTCGCGCCGCTTGCCCGGGCGGCCCTTGAACTTCTTCACCTTGCCCTTGGTGATGGTGGTGTTGACCGCCTTCACCTTGACGTTGAAGAGGCTCTCGACCGCGTCCTTGATCTGCGGCTTGGTCGCGTCCATCGCGACCTCGAACACGACCGCGCCGCCCTCGGAGGCCATCGTGGCCTTCTCGGTGATGATCGGCTTGCGGATCAGGTCGTACTGCTCGGGCTTCGGGCTCATTTCAGTCGCGCCTCCAGCGCTTCGACGCCGGCCTTGGTGATGACGAGCGTGTCGCGGCGCAGGATGTCGTAGACATTCGCCCCCATGCTCGGCAGCACGTCGATGCCTTCGATGTTGCGGGCGGCCTGGGCGAAGTTCGGGTTGACCTCCGCCCCGTCGATGACGAGCGCCCGCTTCCAGCCGAGGCCCTTCAGCACCTGCGCGAGCAGCTTCGTCTTGCCCTCGGCGAGCTCGGCCGCGTCGATCACGATGAGCTCGCCCGCTCCGGCCTTGGCCGAGAGCGCGTGCTTGAGGCCGAGCGCGCGGAACTTCTTGTTCAGGTCGTGGGCGTGGCTGCGCGGCGTCGGGCCTTTGTAAGTGCCGCCGTGGCGGAACGTCGGCGCCTTGCGCGAGCCGTGCCGCGCGCCGCCGGTGCCCTTCTGCCGATAGATCTTCTTCGTCGAGTAGCTGACCTCGGACTTGCCGAGCACCGAGTGGGTGCCCGCCTGCCGCTTGGCCAGCTGCCAGCGCACGACGCGGTGGAGGATGTCCGCCCGCGGCGTGAGCCCGAAGATCGCGTCATCGAGCTCGATCGAGCCAGCCTTGCTCGCGTCGAGCGAAATCACGTCGAGTTTCATTCCTTCTCGCTCCCAGTCTCGGGGGCTTCGCCTTCGCTGGCGCCGTCCTTGGCCGCCTTGAGGTCGGCCTCGGCCTGCTGCAGCGCCGCCTCCTCGGCGGCGGCCTGCTCGGCGAGGCGCTGCTTCTCGGCCTCCGCCTCGGCAGCGGCGGCCTCCTCGGCGGCGCGCATCGCCGCCTCGTGCGCGGCCTTCGCCGCCGAGCGGAGCGCCGCGGGCAGGATCACGGTGTCGGGCACCGGCTTCTTCGCGGCGTCCTTGATCGTGACCCAGCCGCCCTTCGAGCCCGGCACCGCGCCCTTGACCATGATCAGGCCGCGCTCGCTGTCGGTGCGAACGACCTGCAGGTTCTGGGTGGTGACCCGGACCGCGCCCATCTGGCCGGCCATCTTCTTGCCCTTGAACACCTTGCCCGGGTCCTGGCACTGGCCGGTCGAGCCGTGGCTGCGGTGGCTGACCGACACGCCGTGCGACGCCCGGAGGCCGCCGAAGTTGTGCCGCTTCATGCCGCCGGCGAAGCCCTTGCCGATGGTGGTGCCGGCGACGTCGACGAACTGTCCGGCGAAGTAGTGGTCGGCGGTGATCTCCTCGCCGACCTCGATCAGGTTGTCGGGGCTGACGCGGAACTCGGCGAGCTTGCGCTTGGGCTCGACCTTGGCCGCGGCGAAGTGGCCGCGCATCGGCTGAGTCACGTTCTTCGCCTTGGCCGCGCCGGCGCCGAGCTGGACGGCCGAATAGCCGTCACGGTCGGCGGTGCGCGTCGCGACCACCTGGACGTTTTCCATCTGCAGGACGGTGACCGGCACCTGCCGGCCGTCGTCCATGAACAGCCGGGTCATCCCCAGCTTCTTCGCTATCACTCCGGAACGCATCTTCCCTGGTCCCTTTAGAGCTTGATTTCCACGTCGACGCCGGCGGCGAGGTCGAGCTTCATCAGCGCGTCCACGGTCTGCGGGGTCGGGTCGACGATGTCGAGGAGCCGCTTGTGGGTGCGGATCTCGAACTGCTCGCGGCTCTTCTTGTCGATGTGCGGGCCGCGCAGCACGGTGAACTTCTCGATCCTGTTCGGCAGCGGGATCGGCCCGCGCACGCGCGCGCCGGTCCGCTTGGCCGTGTTGACGATCTCGGCGGTCGAGGCGTCAAGGACCCGGTAGTCGAAGGCCTTGAGCCGGATGCGGATGTTCTGACCGGTCATGGCGCTCACTCGATGATCTTGGAGACGACGCCGGCACCGACGGTGCGGCCGCCCTCGCGGATGGCGAAGCGCAGCTTCTCCTCCATCGCGATCGGCGAGATCAGCGTGACCTCGAACTTCAGGTTGTCGCCCGGCATCACCATCTCGGTGCCCGAGGGCAGCGCGACGGTGCCGGTGACGTCGGTGGTCCGGAAGTAGAACTGCGGCCGGTAGTTGGCGAAGAACGGCGTGTGCCGCCCGCCCTCCTCCTTGGTCAGGATGTAGGCCTCGGCCTCGAACCTGGTGTGCGGCTTCACCGCTGCCCGGCTTGCAGATCACCTGGCCGCGCTCGATGCCGTCGCGCTCGATGCCGCGCAGCAGGAGCCCGACGTTGTCGCCGGCCTGGCCCTGGTCGAGGAGCTTGCGGAACATCTCGACCCCGGTGCAGGTCGTCTTCTTGTTCGGCCGGATGCCGACGATCTCGAGCTCCTCGCCGACCTTCACGACGCCGCGCTCGATCCGCCCCGTCGCCACCGTGCCGCGGCCGGAGATCGAGAACACGTCCTCGACCGGCATCAGGAACGGCTGGTCGACCGGCCGCTCCGGGGTCGGGATGTAGTCGTCGACCGCGGCGAGCAGCTTCCTGACCGCCTGCTCGCCGATCTCCGGATCGCGGTCCTCGAGTGCTGCGAGCGCCGAGCCAGTGATGATCGGGATGTCGTCGCCGGGGAACTCGTAGGAGGTCAGGAGCTCGCGCACCTCCATCTCGACGAGCTCGAGGAGCTCCGGGTCGTCGACCTGGTCGACCTTGTTCAGGAACACCACCATCGCCGGCACGCCGACCTGCTTGGCCAGCAGGATGTGCTCGCGGGTCTGCGGCATCGGCCCGTCGGCGGCCGAGACGACGAGGATCGCCCCGTCCATCTGCGCCGCGCCGGTGATCATGTTCTTCACGTAGTCGGCATGGCCCGGGCAGTCGACATGGGCGTAGTGCCGCGCCGGGGTCTCGTATTCGACATGGGCGGTCGAGATGGTGATGCCGCGCGCCTTCTCCTCCGGCGCCGCGTCGATCTGGTCGTACGCCTTGTACTCGCCGAAGTACTTGGTGATCGCGGCCGTCAGCGACGTCTTGCCGTGGTCCACGTGGCCGATCGTCCCGACGTTCACGTGCGGCTTCGTCCGCTCAAACTTTGCCTTCGCCATCCTGGCCTCCTAATCGTCCCTCGGGCCGCGGCCCGTCCTGTCCCCGTGTCAGGCGAACTTCGCCTGGATCTCGTCGGAAATGTTCTGCGGCACCGCGTCGTAGTGGTCGAACTGCATCGTGAAGACAGCCCGCCCGCTCGACATCGAGCGCAGGGTATTGATGTAGCCGAACATGTTCGCGAGCGGCACCATCGCCGCGATGGCGATGGCGTTGCCGCGGGTGTCCTGGCCCTGCACGTGGCCGCGCCGCGAGGTCAGGTCGCCGATGATGCCGCCGGTGTAGTCCTCCGGCGTCACCACCTCGACCTTCATGATCGGCTCGAGGAGCTTGGCGCCGGCCTTCTTGAGGCCGTCGCGCATCGCCTGCCGCGCCGCGATCTCGAAGGCGAGCACGCTCGAGTCGACGTCGTGATAGGCGCCATCGACCAGCGCCACCTTGAAGTCGATCACCGGGAAGCCGGCGAGCGGCCCCGAGTCCATCACCGACTGGATGCCCTTCTCGACGCCGGGGATGTACTCCTTCGGCACGGCGCCGCCGACGATCTTCGACTCGAACGAGTAGCCCTCGCCCGGCGGGGTCGGCTCGATGACGAGCTTGATCCGCGCGAACTGGCCCGAGCCGCCGGTCTGCTTCTTGTGGGTGTAGTCGATCTCGGCCTTGCGGCTGATCGTCTCGCGGTAGGCCACCTGCGGCGCGCCGATGTTGGCCTCGACCTTGAACTCGCGCTTCAACCGGTCGACGAGGATGTCGAGGTGGAGCTCACCCATTCCCTTCATGATGGTCTGGCCGAACTCGATGTCGGTCTCGACGCGGAACGACGGATCCTCGGCCGCGAGCCGCTGCAGGCCCTGGCTCATCTTCTCCTGGTCGTTCTTGGTCTTCGGCTCGATCGCGATCTCGATCACCGGCTCGGGGAAGGTCATCGTCTCGAGCACGACGGGCTTCTGCGGATCGCAGAGCGTGTCGCCGGTCGTGGTGTCCTTCAGCCCGGCCAGCGCGATGATGTCGCCGGCGAAGGCCTCGTCGATCTCCTCGCGGTTGATCGCGTGCATCATCATCATGCGCCCGACCCGCTCACGCTTCTCCTTGGTGGAGTTCATCAGCTGGTCGCCCTTCTTGATCTGCCCCGAGTAGATCCGGGTGAAGGTGAGCGAGCCCACGAAGGGGTCGTTCATGATCTTGAAGGCGAGCCCGGCAAAGGGCTGCGCGTCGTCGGCCGAGCGCGCGACGTCGCGGGTCTCGGTGTCGTCGCCCGGCTTGAAGCCCATGTAGGCGGGGACGTCGAGCGGCGTGGGCAGATAGTCGATGACGCCGTTCAGCATCGGCTGAACGCCCTTGTTCTTGAAGGCCGAGCCGCAGAGCACCGGCACGAACTTCATGGCGAGCGTGCCCTTGCGGATCAGCTTCCTGAGCGTCGGGACGTCCGGCTCCTCGCCCTCGAGGTAGGCCTCCATCGCCGCGTCGTCCATCTCGACCGCGAGCTCGATCATCGTCGAGCGCATCTCTTCGGCCTGGTCCTTCAGCGCGTCGCGGACCGGCTGGCGGGTCCAGGTGGCGCCCAGATCCTCGCCGGTCCAGGTCCACTCCTCCATAGTGACGAGGTCGACCTGGCCCTCGAAGGCGACCTCCGCGCCGATCGGCAGCTGGATCGGACACGGCGTCGCTCCGGTCCGGTCCTTGATCATCCGCACGCAGTTGAAGAAGTCGGCGCCGATCTTGTCCATCTTGTTGACGAAGACGATGCGCGGCACCTTGTAGCGGTCGGCCTGCCGCCAGACGGTCTCGGTCTGCGGCTCCACGCCGGCATTGGCGTCGAGCACGCAGACGGCGCCGTCGAGCACGGCGAGCGAGCGCTCGACCTCGATGGTGAAGTCGACGTGGCCGGGCGTGTCGATGATGTTGAAGCGGTGCTTCGGGGTCTCGGGCGTCGTCCCGTCCTCGGTGCGCTCCCAGAAGGTGGTGGTCGCGGCCGAGGTGATGGTGATGCCCCGCTCCTGCTCCTGCTCCATCCAGTCCATGGTCGCGGCGCCGTCATGCACCTCGCCGAGCTTGTGGCTCTTGCCGGTATAGAAGAGGATGCGCTCCGTCGTCGTGGTTTTGCCGGCGTCGATATGCGCCATGATGCCGAAGTTGCGATAGAGCTCGAGGGGATATTCGCGGGCCATCGTCGTGTTCCTGAGTTCCGCCGTCACCAGCGGTAATGGCTGAACGCCTTGTTGGCGTCGGCCATCTTGTGGGTGTCTTCGCGCTTCTTCACCGCCGCGCCGCGCATGTTCGCGGCGTCGAGCAACTCGCCGGCGAGGCGCTCCTCCATGGTGTGCTCGTTGCGGGCGCGGCTCGCCTTGATCAGCCAGCGGATCGCCAGCGCCTCGCGGCGCTCCGGGCGCACCTCGACCGGCACCTGGTAGGTCGCGCCGCCGACGCGGCGCGAGCGGACCTCGACCGAGGGCTTCACGTTGTCGAGCGCCTCGTGGAACACCTCGACCGGGGCGCGGCGCATCTTCGCCTCGACGGTCGCGAGCGCGCTGTAGACGATCAACTCGGCGACCGATTTCTTGCCGTCGTGCATGAGGTTGTTCATGAACTTGGTGACGACCTTGTCGCCGAACTTGGCGTCCGGCAGGATCTCGCGCTTCTCGGCGCTGTGGCGACGGGACATGGTCTAGTTCCTCACTTCGGCCGCTTCGCGCCGTACTTCGAGCGGCGCTGCTTGCGGTTCTTGACGCCCTGGGTGTCGAGCACGCCGCGCAGGATGTGGTAGCGCACGCCCGGAAGGTCCTTCACGCGGCCGCCGCGGATCAGCACCACCGAGTGCTCCTGCAGGTTGTGGCTCTCGCCGGGGATGTAGCTGATCACCTCGTAGCCGTTGGTCAGCCGCACCTTGGCGACCTTGCGCATGGCCGAGTTCGGCTTCTTCGGCGTCGTCGTGTAGACGCGCGTGCAGACGCCGCGCTTCTGCGGGCTGCCCTGCAGATGCATCGACTTCGACCGGTTCACTCTCGGCTGCCGCGGGTTGCGGATCAGCTGCTGGATCGTTGGCATTCGAGTCTCAACCCTCGTCTACACCGTTGTCGCGCGAAACGCGCGCCAGCTTCAGTTTCGTCTCGCGGCCCCGCCCGCGCCCATCGCGCGCGAATGCCAAATGAGCCGCCCGGAGCCGCCCTCGGCTCCGTCGCGGCGAAATTCCAGAGGACTGGGGCATGGGCCCGAGTCGTGACCGCCAGTTCAAGGCTGTTGCGGAAGGGGCACACCCCTCCCAGAGCGCGCGGAACCTAGGGGGATCACCGGGTATTGTCAACCGCGATCGGCCACGTCGTGCAGGAAATTCCAGGAGACGCTAAGCCATTTGCGTGACACGCTTTCCTTGCCGCGGCTATCCCGCGTGGTTCGGCAGTGAGCCGGACACCAAATGTATATGGTGCAGGGCGCGCAGTTACGGCGGGGTAACCCAGACACGGAGTCGGCCGACCTCGCGGAAGCCGACCCGACGCATCGCCTCAAGCGGCGCGCCACGATGGTAGCCGACGACCGGCTCGCCGGGGGCGAGGGACGCCACCTGCCCCGCGGCCGCAGCGAAGGTCGCGAGGTCGGGTACTGGCGCGAAGACGTTGGACAGCCCGGTGCAGCCCTCTGAGCGATTGCCGATGCAGCCGGCGTCGTAGCCCAACCCGCCGCGCCGGCCGAAGAAGGCGAGGGCCGGGTTTGCCAGCACCCCGGCGGGAAAGACCCGGGTCTCGGTCGGCGAGCCGGCCGCAGCCCAAGCCGCCTCCCACGCCGCGAGCGCTTCGGAGGTGGTGACGCGCTCCCACCCGGCCGCGCCCGGCTCCTGCGGAAAGGCCCCCGCGGGCGCCCAGAGCCAGGACGCCTCGAAGAGGACGCGGAGCCCACGGGCGGCGAGGTCGGGATCCAGCCGGCAGAACCCGTCCTTGATGCCGAGGTCGGCGCGGCCCTCCGCCCGCAGCGCGTCGAGCGCCGCGAGCTGCCGCGCGGTCTCGTCGGGATCGAGGGTGGTCAGGCTCGAATAGTATGGCGGCGGCGGATCGATGGCCCGGAAGAGCCCGGCATCGCGGTGGAAGCGCAGGCCGTGCGCGGCGAACACCGCCGCGTAGACATCGGCGTTGTTGGCCGCCGCCAGACGTGCCCGCGCGTCGTCGCCGTTCATGGCCGCCACCCTCCCGCGCGGTCCGCTTAGCACGTCCCCCGGCATGCAGCGAAGCGACTTCGCCGCTTGCGTTTCCAGTGGATTATCACTATCTCGCCGCGCATCGCAGACCAGGGGCCGCGGGGACGGTCCGGCCACATCAGGAAAGTCGACATGGCGAAGGCAAAGTTTGAGCGGACGAAGCCGCACGTGAACGTCGGGACGATCGGCCACGTGGACCACGGCAAGACGTCGCTGACGGCCGCGATCACCAAGTACTTCGGCGAGTACAAGGCGTACGACCAGATCGACGCGGCGCCGGAGGAGAAGGCGCGCGGCATCACCATCTCGACCGCCCATGTCGAATACGAGACCCCGGCGCGGCACTACGCCCATGTCGACTGCCCGGGCCATGCCGACTACGTGAAGAACATGATCACCGGCGCGGCGCAGATGGACGGGGCGATCCTCGTCGTCTCGGCCGCCGACGGGCCGATGCCGCAGACCCGCGAGCACATCCTGCTGGCCAAGCAGGTCGGCGTGCCGGCGATGGTGGTGTTCCTGAACAAGGTCGACCAGGTCGACGACCCGGAGCTCCTCGAGCTCGTCGAGATGGAGGTGCGCGAGCTCCTGACCTCCTACGAGTTCCCCGGCGACGACATCCCGATCATCACTGGCTCGGCGCTCGCAGCACTCGAGGACCGCGACCCGGAGATCGGCGAGCAGGCGGTCAGGAAGCTGCTCGCCGCGGTCGACGACTACATCCCGACCCCGGAGCGGCCGGTCGACCAGCCGTTCCTGATGCCGGTCGAGGACGTGTTCTCGATCTCCGGCCGCGGCACGGTGGCGACGGGGCGGATCGAGCGCGGCGTCGTGAAGGTCGGCGAGGAGCTCGAGATCGTCGGCATCCGGCCGAACAAGAAGACGACCTGCACCGGGGTCGAGATGTTCCGCAAGCTCCTCGACCAGGGCCAGGCCGGCGACAACGTCGGGCTCCTGCTGCGCGGCATCGAGCGCGACGGCATCGAGCGCGGCCAGGTGATCTGCAAGCCGGGCAGCGTGAAGCCGCACACCAGGTTCGAGGCCGAGGCCTACATCCTGACCAAGGAGGAGGGCGGGCGGCACACGCCGTTCTTCGCCAACTACCGGCCGCAGTTCTACTTCCGCACCACCGACGTCACCGGCACCGTCGCGCTGCCCTCGGGCACCGAGATGGTGATGCCGGGCGACAACCTGAAGTTCGAGGTCACGCTGATCTCGCCGATCGCCATGGAGGAGAAGCTGCGCTTCGCCATCCGCGAGGGCGGCCGCACCGTCGGTGCCGGCGTCGTCTCCAAGATCATCGAGTAGAGCCGGGCCGCAAGGTCCGGACCGCGAAGGCGGGCGCCAGGGCGCCCGCCTTTTTCTTCTCCGCTACGCCACGGCTTCGAGGAGCGCGTCGAGGTTGACGTAGCTCGCCTCCAGGCCGTCCGCCATCCCGCTCCGGAGCGCGGTGTCGCGGCTCTCGAGGCTGTCGAAGTTCATCGTCATGACGACGAGGGTGCCGCCGCCGGCGTCGGCGAAGTCGGTTTCGACCAGCGATTCCTTGTCGCGGCAGAAATCGAAGGTCTCGGTGTGGACGATGCGCCGCTCGGGGGCGAGCTCGACGAAGGCGCCCCAGGCGGTCATCATCCCCTCCGGCATCGACCAGACGTAGCGCCAGCGGCCGCCGACCCGGAGGTCGATTTCGCATTCCGGCATCGTGTGGCCCGGCGGCGCGGTCAGCCAGCGCTTGACCAGCGCGGGCTCGGTGAAGGCGCGCCAGAGCAGGGCGCGCGGCGCGTCGAAGCTCCGGCTGACGCGGATCCGGGTGTCGGCGGGGGTGGCGACTTCAAGCGGTTTCATCGGGGTCCTCCGGTTGCTCGGCTTCTGCCTTCAGCACCTCGAGCACCGCGTCCAGCCGGGCAAAGTTCTCCGCCCAGATCGCGCGGTAGCGCTCGAGCCACTCGGTCGCCGCCTCGAGCGGCGCCACTTCCATCCGGCGCGGGCGGAACTGGCCATTGCGCCCGGCCGAGATCAGGCCGGCGCCCTCCAGCACCCGCAGGTGCCGCGAGATCGCCGGCTGGCTGATCCCGAACGGCCGCACAATCTCCGACACCGTCGCCTCGCCCTCTGCGAGCCGGGCGAGGATGGCCCGCCGCGTCGGGTCGGCGAGCGCGGCGAAGGTCCGGTCGAGCTGGTCGGTGCTGGTCATCAGGGCAGCCGTATATCGAATTTCGGTTATATAACGAGTCGGATATGCATGAGTCAAGGCTTGGATCTGGACAAGGCGTCGACGCGCCGCTTACCTCGCGGCCATGACCGACCTCACCGAAGACCGGCGGCTCTATGTCGTCGGCGATATCCACGGCCGGCTCGACCTGCTGACCGAGATGCTGGCGCGCATCCGGGACGACCTCGGCGCGCGGCCGCACCCGGCGGCGGAGCTGATCTTCCTCGGCGACTACATGGACCGGGGGCCGGAGAGCCGCGGCGTGCTCGAGGCGCTGATCGCGCTCAAGGCGGGGGAGCTGCCGACGACCTTCCTGCTCGGCAACCACGACAGCTACGTGAGGGAGTACCTGCACGACCCGGACTGGTACGACCGCACCTATCACTGGCTGCACGACAACATGGGCGGCAACGCGACGCTCGCCTCGTACGGCGTCCCCGACGCCGGCTGGGCGAGCGCGGCGGCAAGCCACGACGCCTTTGCCGCGGCCTTTCCCGACGCGCACATGGCGTTCCTCGACGCCTGCGGCCTCTATCGCCGGGTCGGCGGCTACCTCTTCGTCCATGCCGGGATCCGGCCGGGCGTGCCGCTCGAGGCGCAGTCGCGCGACGACCTGATCTGGATCCGCGAGCCGTTCCTGACCTCGACCGCCGATTTCGGCCTCAAGGTCGTGCACGGCCACACCATCGTGCCGGCGGTCGAGCATCATCCGAACCGGATCGCCATCGACACCGGGGCGGTGCGGACGAACGTGCTCTCCTGCCTCGTGCTCGAGGGCGCCCGACGTCGCGCTGCTCGCGCCGGATCGGCGGCTGAGGCCGCTGCCGCAGGGGTCGGGGATCGCCAGCTGGCGGAACCTCTGGCTCCGTCGCTGAGGCGCGCGACCCTCTTGCATCGCCGCGGCGGCCGACGTATCTCCGGTCCGCGCATGCCGGCCCCTAGGGGTGTAGCTCAGTTGGTAGAGCATCGGTCTCCAAAACCGAGGGTCGTAGGTTCGAGTCCTATCGCCCCTGCCAGCATGCGAGACGGATCTCAGTGGTTTACGTCGCTCTGCCGCATATGGAATGCATATGGAACGCGCGTATGGAATCCATATGGGTGAAATGCGGTCTCGGCTGAATCGTTAACGCGCGACCTGGCCTGATCGCGCCGTTGACAGGCGGAGCACGCTCATGATGCCGGCGGCGATCGCGAAGGCCGTGCCGATCAGCAGGCTGACCGGCTCCGCCCGGTCGGGCACGACGTGGAAGACGAGCGCCATCACGGTGGCGCCGAGGGTCATCCCGAGCAGCCGGGCGAGCGACAGCATCCCGCCCGCCGCGCCGGAGCGCGCGCGCGGGGCCACGGCGAGCATCGTACGGTTGTTCGGCGCCTGGAAGCAGCCGAAGCCGAAGCCGCAGAGCGCCATCATCAGCGTGATCGCGAGCGTGCCCGAGTCCGGCGACAGCCGGCTGAGCAGCGCCAGCCCGAGCGCCACCGCCGCCATGCCCAGGCCGCCGAGCATGCCGGCGGGGATGCGGTCGGAAAGCCGGCCGGCCAGCAGCGCGGCGAACCCGAGCGCTACCGGCCAGGGCGTCATCAGAAGCCCGGTCTCGACCTGATCGCGCCCGAGCGTGGTCTGGAAATAGAACGGGAGCGCGACGAAGGTGATCGCGAAGGCGGCGAAGGCGCAGATCGACGCCGTCACCGACAGCGCGAAGACCGGGTTGCGGAACAGGTCGGCCGGGATGAGCGGCGCGGGCGTCCGCAGGCCCCGCCGGACCAGCAGCACCGCCGCCGCGGCCGCCACGACCAGCCCCGCCGCCGCCGTCGCGTCGGCGCCCTTGCGCGTCAGCGTGTCGGCGCCGACGAAGAAGAGGCCGAACATCGCGGCGCTGAGGAGCGCGCTCGTCCAGTCGAAGGCGCGGCCGGACTGCTCGGCCCGCGGCAGGTAGCGGGCGAGCCAGAGGTTCAGGAGGCCGAACGGCACGTTGACGGCGAAGAGCCAGGGCCACGGCCCGACGGCGAGGATGCCGGCGGCGAGCGAGGGAGCGACGGCCGCGGCGATCGCGACGACGAGCCCGTTGAGGCCGATGCCGCGGCCGAGATGGGCATCGGGATAGGTGTGGCGGACGAGCGCGCCGTTCATGCTCATGATCGCGGCGCCGCCGATCCCCTGCAGGACCCGGGCGGCGATCAGCTCCGGCAGGCTGTCCGACAGCGCGCAGCCGAGCGAGCCGAGCGAGAAGACGACGACGCCGACCGCGTAGATCCGCCGGTAGCCGATCCGCTCGCCGAGCGAGGCGAGCGGCAGCAGGAGTGCTACGATGACGAGCTGGTAGGCGTTGATCACCCAGACCGCCGCCGAGGGCGAGGCGCCGAGCTCGCGCGCGATGCTCGGCAGCGCCACGTTCACCACCGTGCCGTCGAGCACCGCCATGGCGATGCCGATCGCGATCGCGAGCATGGCGAGGTAGCGCCGCGGGGTCGGCAGGCCGTCGGGATGGATGTCGTCGGTCATGCGGCTCCTCGCGTCGCGGAACCGGAGTTCGGGCGCAGGGGCCGACGATGCGTCGGCGCGGCGCTTCGTCAAGGGCGCCTCGCCCCTTGCAAAGACCCGGCGGGTGTCCTAACTGCAGCCGTCCGACGAAAGAGCATCAGCGATGGCCCGCACCAACCCCCTGCAGTTCATCCAGCAGGTCCGCGCCGAGACCGCCAAGGTCATCTGGCCGACGCGGCGCGAGGTTGGGCTCACCACGATCATGGTGCTGATCATGGCGACGCTGTTCGCCACCTTCTTCTTCCTCGTCGACCTGCTGATCCGGTTCGGCCTCGAGACGATCCTCAACGATCGCCTCTTGAACCTGGGCCCGCCGGGTGTAGGCGGGCGCTTCTCGGGCGGAATGCGGCGCGCGTCGATTCGGTTGCGCGCCGATTTCCTTTGCGCGCCGGACGGCGCGGGGCCAGAAGACCGCGGACGGGAAACACCGGCCGAAGATTGAGGTTACGACAGACATGGCGATGCGCTGGTATTCGGTGAGCGTGCTCTCGAACTTCGAGAAGAAGGTCGCCGAGGCGATCAAGGACGCCGCGCACCAGCAGCACCTCGAGGACGAGATCGCCGAGGTGATGGTGCCGACCGAGGAGGTCATCGAGATCCGCCGCGGCAAGAAGGTGCAGACCGAGAAGCGGTTCATGCCGGGCTACGTGCTGGTGAAGATGGAGATGTCCGACCGCGACCTACCACCTGGTCAACTCGATCAACCGGGTCACCGGCTTCCTCGGGCCGCAGGGCAAGCCGTCGCCGATGCGCGACGACGAGGTGGCGCGGATCCTGAACCAGGTCGTCGAGGGCCAGGAGCGGCCGCGCTCGATCATCACCTTCCAGACCGGCGAGCAGGTCAACGTCACCGACGGCCCGTTCGAGGGCTTCTCGGGGATGGTCGAGGAAGTCGACCAGTCGAACAGCCGGCTCAAGGTGTCGGTGTCGATCTTCGGCCGGGCCACCCCGGTCGAGCTCGAATTCACGCAGGTCGCCAAGGCCTCGTGATTGCGACGGTGGGAGGCGAGGCCGGGCGCGCCGGGCGGACCGCACCACCCCATGTAACGCCCGGGGGTCGCGTCCCGCGGGCATGGAGAGAAGGAGGCCGTCATGGCCAAGAAGGTCGCGGGGCAGCTGAAGCTGCAGGTGCCCGCCGGAAAGGCGAACCCGTCGCCGCCCGTGGGCCCGGCCCTCGGTCAGCGCGGCATCAACATCATGGAGTTCTGCAAGGCGTTCAACGCGCGCACGCAGGAGATGGAGGTCGGCCAGCCGACCCCGGTGATCATCACCTACTTCACCGACAAGTCGTTCCAGATGGAGATCAAGACGCCGCCGGCGTCGTTCCTCCTGAAGAAGGCGGCCGGGCTGACGTCGGCGTCGAAGACCCCGGGCAAGGCGGTGGCCGGCTCGGTGACGCTCGCCCAGCTGCGCGAGATCGCCGAGACGAAGATGAAGGACCTGAACGCCAACGACGTCGAGGCGGCGATGCTGATCATCGCCGGCTCCGCGCGGTCGATGGGCATCGAGGTGAAGGGGTAAGGCAATGGCGAAGCTCGCAAAGCGCACCGCCGCCGCCCGCAAGGCCTTCGAGGGCAAGGCGAACCTGTCGGTCGCCGAGGCCGTGGCGCTGGTCAAGGCCAACGCCACCGCGAAGTTCGACGAGACGCTCGAGATCGCGATGAACCTCGGGGTCGACCCGCGCCACGCCGACCAGATGGTCCGCGGCGTCGTCAACCTGCCGAACGGCACCGGCAAGACCGTCCGCGTGGCGGTCTTCGCGCGCGGGGCGAAGGCCGACGAGGCGCACCGCCGCCGGGGCCGACATCGTCGGCGCCGAGGACCTGATGGAGACGATCCAGGGCGGCAAGATCGAGTTCGACCGCGCGATCGCGACGCCGGACATGATGCCGATCGTCGGGCGGCTCGGGAAGATCCTCGGGCCGCGCAACCTGATGCCGAACCCGCAAGGTCGGCACG
The DNA here is from genome assembly GCA_963763295.1 of uncultured Alphaproteobacteria bacterium. Lineage (GTDB taxonomy): Bacteria > Pseudomonadota > Alphaproteobacteria > Rhodobacterales > Rhodobacteraceae > Amaricoccus. The sequence goes on along the minus strand of CAVXOH010000007.1, from coordinate 348,501 downwards.
GTGACGATGGACGTGGCCCAGGCGGTGAAGAACGCCAAGGGCGGCGAGGTCCAGTTCAAGGTCGAGAAGGCCGGCGTGATCCACGGCGGCGTCGGCAAGGCCTCGTTCGACGACGGCGAAGCTGGTCGAGAACGTCAAGGCCTTCGTGCAGGCGGTGAACCGGGCCAAGCCCTCGGGCGCCAAGGGCACCTACCTGAAGAAGATCGCGCTCTCCTCGACGATGGGGCCGGGCGTGACGGTCGACGTCGCCAGCGCGGTCGCCGACTGACGACGAGATTCCCCGGGCGACCGGGGGATGTTCCGGGCGGGAAACCGCCCGACTGTCCGAGACGGTGGGTGGGGCGCAAGCCCGGAAATCCTGCCCGAGACGGGGAACGATCAGGATCAATCGGAGGCGACCTCTCCGGGCGGTTTTGGCGGGACCCGGAGACGGACCCGAGACGCCGGGCAACCGGCGAAACTGAGCCGGCGCCGAGGGGGCGACCCCGGAGCGCCAAACTTGGAGCAACACTGTGGATAGAGCCCAGAAGGAAGTGGTGGTCGACGAGCTCGGCCGGATCTTCGCGGACTTTGGTGTCGTCGTGGTCGCGCACTACGAGGGCCTCTCGGTTGCCGAGATGACGGACTTCCGCCTGCGGATGAAGCAGGCCGGGGGCGGGGTCCGCGTCGCCAAGAACAAGCTCGCCAAGATCGCCCTGCAGGGGACCCCCGGAGAGAAGATGGGGAATCTGCTGAAGGGCATGACGGTGCTCGCCTATTCCGAGGACCCGGTCGCCGCGGCGAAGGCCGTGGACGACTTCACCAAGGTCAACAAGAAGCTTGTTGTCCTCGGCGGGGCCATGGGGGCGACGCCGCTCGACGAGGCCGGCGTGAAGGCCGTGGCAGCGATGCCGTCGCGTGAGGAGCTCATCGCTTCGATCGTGGCGACCATCGGCGGCCCGGCGGCGCAGCTCGTCTCGGCGATCGGCGCACCGGCAGCGAACATCGCGGCGATCCTCACCACCCTCGAGGAGCGTGAGGCGGCTTGACGGCAACCGAAGGCCCGCGTGGGGCAAGCCCTTGCCACACCGGACAACACACCCTATCTGATGGAACCTGAAAATGGCTGACCTGAAGAAACTGGCGGAAGAGATCGTGGGGCTGACCCTGCTCGAGGCCGCCGAGCTGAAGAAGATCCTCAAGGACGAGTACGGCATCGAGCCCGCCGCGGCGCGCGGTGATGATGGCCGCCGGTCCCGCCGCGGGCGCCGCCCCGGCCGAGGCCGCCGAGGAGCAGACCGAGTTCGACGTGATCCTGAAGGCGGCTGGCGCCCAGAAGATCAACGTCATCAAGGAGGTCCGCGCGATCACCGGCCTCGGCCTCAAGGAGGCCAAGGACCTCGTCGAGGCCGGCGGCAAGGCCGTCAAGGAAGGCGTCTCCAAGGCCGAGGCCGAGGAGATCCAGAAGAAGCTCGTCGCCGCCGGCGCGGAAGTCGAGCTGAAGTGAGCTTGTGCGCAACTTGAGGTTGCGTTAACCAAATCGAGCTGGACCCGCGCGCAGTCGCGGGTCCGGCTTCGTGCGTCTCTCGGGGCACCGGCGCGCCGGTCTCCCGAAAGACGCAGGATCGGTCCGGGTGTGCGATCTGGGAAGTCGCACAAGTATTGGGCCAGACGCGTCCGGCACAGCCGAGGCACCCGTTCCCCGCCGGGTGGCTCGCATGCAAGCAAGAGGTATCGAGCATGGCTCAGCGGCATTCCGGTCACAAGCGCATTCGCAAGTTCTACGGCAAGATCCGCGAAGTCGCGGAGATGCCGAACCTCATCGAGGTGCAGAAGTCGAGCTACGACCTGTTCCTGCAGTCCGGCGACGGACCGGTGCCGCACGACGGCGAGGGGCTGAAGGGCACGTTCCAGTCGGTCTTCCCGATCAAGGACTTCAACGAGACCGCCGTGCTCGAGTTCGTGAAGTACGAGCTCGAGCCGCCGAAGTACGACGTCGAGGAGTGCATGCAGCGCGACATGACCTATGCCGCGCCGCTGAAGGTCACGCTGCGCCTGATCGTCTTCGAGGTCGACGAGGAGACCGGCGCCCGCTCGGTCAAGGACATCAAGGAGCAGGACGTCTACATGGGCGACATGCCCCTGATGACGCCGAACGGCACCTTCATCGTCAACGGCACCGAGCGCGTCATCGTCTCCCAGATGCACCGCTCGCCCGGCGTGTTCTTCGACCACGACCGGGGCAAGACCCACTCCTCGGGCAAGCTGCTCTTCACCTCCCGCGTCATCCCCTACCGCGGCTCCTGGCTCGACTTCGAGTTCGACGCCAAGGACATCGTCTTCGCCCGCATCGACCGCCGCCGGAAGCTGCCGGTGACGACGCTGCTCTATGCCCTCGGCATGGACCAGGACGCCATCATGGCGGCCTATTACGACACCGTGACCTACCGCAAGGAAGGCAACTTCTGGGCGACCCGCTTCTTCCCCGAGCGGCTGCGCGGCACCAAGCCGAACCACGACCTCATCAACGCCGCCACCGGCGAGGTCATCGCGCCGGCCGGCAAGAAGATCACCCCGCGCATGGTCAAGGAGTGGCAGGACCGCGGCGACATCGCCGAGATCCTGGTGCCGTTCGACGCCATCGTCGGCCGCTTCGCCGCGCGCGACATCATCAACGAGGAGACCGGCCTGATCTGGGCCGAGGCCGGCGACGAGCTGACCTGGGACATCGACGCCAAGACCGGCGACGTCACCGGCGGCACGCTCAAGGTGCTGCTCGACAACGGCGTCACCGAGATCCCGACCCTCGACGTCGATAACATCACCGTGGGCGCCTACATCCGCAACACGATGCAGGTCGACAAGAACATGAACCGCGACCAGGCGCTCATGGACATCTACCGCGTCATGCGCCCGGGCGAGCCGCCGACGGTCGAGGCCGCCGACGTCATGTTCAACTCGCTGTTCTTCGATCCCGAGCGCTACGACCTCTCGGCCGTCGGCCGGGTGAAGATGAACATGCGCCTCGACCTCGACGCCGAGGACACCGTGCGCACGCTCCGCAACGAGGACATCATCGCCTGCATCAAGGCGCTGGTGGACCTGCGCGACGGCCGCGGCGAGATCGACGACATCGACCACCTCGGCAACCGCCGGGTGCGCTCGGTCGGCGAGCTGATGGAGAACCAGTACCGCGTCGGCCTGCTGCGCATGGAGCGCGCGATCCGCGAGCGCATGTCCTCGGTCGAGATCGACACGGTCATGCCGCAGGATCTGATCAACGCCAAGCCCGCGGCGGCGGCGGTGCGCGAGTTCTTCGGCTCGTCGCAGCTCAGCCAGTTCATGGACCAGACCAACCCGCTCTCCGAGGTCACCCACAAGCGCCGCCTGTCGGCGCTCGGGCCGGGCGGCCTGACCCGCGAGCGCGCGGGCTTCGAGGTCCGCGACGTGCACCCGACCCACTACGGCCGGATGTGCCCGATCGAGACGCCGGAAGGCCCGAACATCGGCCTGATCAACTCGCTCGCGAGCTTCGCGCGCGTCAACAAGTACGGCTTCATCGAGACCCCCTACCGGCACGTCCGGGACGGCCAGGTCACCGACGAGGTCCAGTACATGTCGGCGACCGAGGAGATGCGCCACACCATCGCGCAGGCGAACGCCAACCTCGACGAGGACGGCCGCTTCATGAACGACCTCGTCTCCACCCGCAAGGGCGGCGACTTCATGCTGAACCCGCCGGCGAACGTCGACCTGATCGACGTCTCGCCGAAGCAGCTCGTCTCGGTCGCCGCCTCGCTGATCCCGTTCCTCGAGAACGACGACGCGAACCGGGCGCTGATGGGCTCGAACATGCAGCGCCAGGCGGTGCCGCTGCTGCGCGCCGAGGCGCCGTTCGTCGGCACCGGCATCGAGGAGATCGTGGCGCGCGACTCGGGCGCCGCGATCACCGCGCGCCGGGCCGGCGTCGTCGACCAGGTCGACGCGATGCGCATCGTGGTCCGCGCCACCGAGGACGTGGCGCCGGGCGATCCGGGCGTCGACATCTACCGGCTGCGCAAGTTCCAGCGCTCGAACCAGAACACCTGCATCAACCAGCGGCCGCTGGTGAAGGTCGGCGACACGGTGACGCAAGGGCGAGTTCATCGCCGACGGCCCGTCGACCGATCTCGGCGAGCTCGCGCTCGGCAAGAACGTGCTCGTCGCGTTCATGCCGTGGAACGGCTACAACTACGAGGACTCGATCCTCATCTCCGAGCGGATCGTGAAGGACGACGTCTTCACCTCGATCCACATCGAGGAGTTCGAGGTCGCCGCCCGCGACACCAAGCTCGGGCCGGAGGAGATCACCCGCGACATCCCGAACGTCGGCGAGGAGGCGCTGCGCAACCTCGACGAGGCCGGCATCGTCTACATCGGCGCCGAGGTCGGGCCGGCCGACATCCTGGTCGGCAAGATCACCCCGAAGGGTGAGATCCCGATGACGCCGGAGGAGAAGCTGCTCCGCGCCATCTTCGGCGAGAAGGCGTCCGACGTGCGCGACACCTCGCTGCGGCTGCCGCCGGGCGACTACGGCACGGTCGTCGAGGTCCGGGTCTTCAACCGGCACGGCGTCGACAAGGACGAGCGCGCGCTGCAGATCGAGCGCGAGGAGGTCGAGCGCCTGTCGCCGCGACCGCGACGACGAGCTCGCGATCCTCGAGCGCAACATCTACTCGCGCCTGCAGGGACCTGGTCCTCGGCAAGACCGCGGTGAAGGGGCCGAAGGGCATCAAGGCCGGCTCGGTCATCGACGAGGAGCTGCTCGGCACGCTGTCGCGCGGCCAGTGGTGGCAGCTCGCCCTCGGCGAGGACACCGACGCGCAGGCGCAGGAGGCGCTGCACGAGCAGTTCGAGCTGCAGAAGAAGGCGCTCGACCGCCGGTTCGAGGACAAGGTGGAGAAGGTCCGCCGCGGCGACGACCTGCCGCCGGGCGTGATGAAGATGGTCAAGGTCTTCATCGCGGTGAAGCGCAAGCTGCAGCCCGGCGACAAGATGGCCGGCCGCCACGGCAACAAGGGCGTGATCTCCAAGGTGGTGCCGGAGGAGGACATGCCGTTCCTCGCCGACGGCACGCCGGTCGACCTCGTGCTGAACCCGCTCGGCGTGCCGAGCCGGATGAACGTCGGCCAGATCCTCGAGACCCACATGGGCTGGGCGGCGCGCGGCCTCGGCAAGGCGATCGACGCCGGGCTGCAGGAGTACCGGCACAAGGGCGACATGACGCCGCTCAAGGAGGCGATGAAGATCGCCTACGGCGAGGACGTCTACAACGAGGCGATCGCCGACCTGCCGACCGAGGAGTTCCTCGAGGTCGCGGGCAACGTCACCGCCGGCGTGCCGATCGCGACGCCGGTCTTCGACGGCGCCAAGGAGGCCGACGTCAACGACGCGCTCCAGCGGGCGGGCTTCGACACCTCGGGGCAGTCGATCGTCCATCGACGGCCGCACCGGCGAGCAGTTCACCCGGCCGGTCACCGTCGGCGTGAAGTACCTGCTGAAGCTGCACCACCTGGTGGACGACAAGATCCACGCGCGCTCGACCGGGCCGTACAGCCTCGTCACCCAGCAGCCGCTGGGCGGCAAGGCGCAGTTCGGCGGCCAGCGCTTCGGCGAGATGGAGGTCTGGGCGCTGGAAGCCTACGGCGCCGCCTACACGCTGCAGGAGATGCTGACCGTGAAGTCGGACGACGTCGCCGGCCGGACCAAGGTCTACGAGTTGATCGTCAAGGGCGAGGACAACTTCGAGGCCGGCGTGCCGGAATCGTTCAACGTCCTCGTCAAGGAGATCCGCTCGCTCGGCCTCAACATCGAGCTTTTGGACTCGGAAGCGGAGTGAGGGCGCATCCGGCGCCCTCCTCCCCTGTCACCCGATTGAGGTATTCCAAATGAACCAGGAAATCACCAACCCGTTCGCCCCGGTCCAGCCGCTCCGCACCTTCGACGAGATCAAGATCTCGCTGGCGTCACCGGAGCGGATCCTGAGCTGGTCCTACGGCGAGATCAAGAAGCCCGAGACCATCAACTACCGCACGTTCAAGCCCGAGCGTGACGGCCTGTTCTGCGCGCGCATCTTCGGTCCGATCAAGGACTACGAGTGCCTGTGCGGCAAGTACAAGCGGATGAAGTACCGCGGCGTCGTCTGCGAGAAGTGCGGCGTCGAGGTGACGCTGCAGAAGGTCCGGCGCGAGCGCATGGGCCATATCGAGCTCGCCTCGCCGGTCGCGCACATCTGGTTCCTGAAGAGCGCTGCCGTCGCGCATCGGCCTGATGCTCGACATGACGCTGCGCGACCTCGAGCGCATCCTCTACTTCGAGCAGTATGTCGTCATCGAGCCCGGCCTGACCGACCTCAAGCACGGCCAGCTGATGGGCGAGGAGGAGTTCCTCGACGCCCAGGACCGCTGGGGCGACGACGCCTTCCGCGCCGGCATCGGCGCCGAGGCGATCCGCGAGATGCTGGCGGCGATCGACCTCGACGCCGAGGCCGAGCAGCTGCGCGCCGACCTCGCCGAGGCGACGGGCGAGCTGAAGCCGAAGAAGATCATCAAGCGGCTGAAGCTGGTCGAGTCGTTCCGCGAGAGCGGCAACCGGCCGGAGTGGATGGTGCTGACGGTCATCCCGGTGATCCCGCCCGAGCTGCGCCCGCTCGTCCCGCTCGACGGCGGCCGCTTCGCCACGTCCGACCTCAACGACCTCTACCGCCGCGTCATCAACCGCAACAACCGCCTGAAGCGGCTGATCGAGCTGCGCGCCCCCGACATCATCATCCGCAACGAGAAGCGGATGCTGCAGGAGTCGGTCGACGCGCTCTTCGACAACGGCCGCCGCGGCCGGGTCATCACCGGCACCAACAAGCGGCCGCTGAAGTCGCTCTCCGACATGCTCAAGGGCAAGCAGGGCCGCTTCCGGCAGAACCTGCTCGGCAAGCGCGTCGACTTCTCCGGCCGCTCGGTGATCGTGACCGGTCCGGAGCTGAAGCTGCACCAGTGCGGCCTGCCGAAGAAGATGGCGCTCGAGCTCTTCAAGCCGTTCATCTACTCGCCGGCTCGACGCCAAGGGGCTGTCGTCGACCGTCAAGCAGGCGAAGAAGCTCGTCGAGAAGGAGCGCCCCGAGGTCTGGGACATCCTCGACGAGGTGATCCGCGAGCACCCGGTGCTCCTGAACCGCGCGCCGACGCTGCACCGCCTCGGCATCCAGGCCTTCGAGCCGGTGCTGATCGAGGGCAAGGCGATCCAGCTTCACCCGCTGGTCTGCGCCGCGTTCAACGCCGACTTCGACGGCGACCAGATGGCCGTGCACGTGCCGCTGTCGCTGGAAGCCCAGCTCGAGGCGCGCGTCCTGATGATGTCGACGAACAACGTGCTCAGCCCTGCCAACGGCAAGCCGATCATCGTGCCGTCGCAGGACATGATCCTCGGCCTCTACTACCTCTCGATCGCCCGCGAGGGCCAGCCCGGCGAGGGCATGATCTTCGGCTCGATCGAGGAGGTCGATCATGCGCTGCACGCCGGGATCGTCAACCTGCACTCGAAGATCACCGCCCGCATCGAGCAGATCGACGAGAACGGCGAGACGATCCTGAAGCGCTACGAGACGACGCCCGGCCGCCTGCGGCTCGGGACGCTGCTCCCGAAGAACTTCAAGACCCCGTTCGACATCGTCAACCGCCTTCTGCGCAAGAAGGAGGTCGGCGAGGTCATCGACACCGTCTACCGCCACTGCGGCCAGAAGGAATCGGTGATCTTCTGCGACCAGATCATGGGGATGGGCTTCACCGAGGCGTTCAAGGCCGGCATCTCGTTCGGCAAGGACGACATGGTGATTCCGCACACCAAGTGGGAGATCGTGAACCAGACCCGCGATCAGGTGAAGGAGTTCGAGCAGCAGTACATGGACGGCCTGATCACCCAGGGCGAGAAGTACAACAAGGTGGTCGACGCCTGGTCGCGCTGCTCGGACGACGTCGCGAACGCGATGATGGGCGAGATCTCGGCGCAGCGGAAGGACGACGACGGCCGCGAGCTCGAGCCGAACTCGGTCTACATGATGTCGCACTCGGGCGCCCGCGGCTCGCCGGCGCAGATGAAGCAGCTCGGCGGCATGCGCGGCCTGATGGCCAAGCCTAGCGGAGAGATCATCGAGACGCCGATCGTCAGTAACTTCAAGGAAGGCCTGACCGTGCTCGAGTACTTCAACTCGACCCACGGCGCCCGCAAGGGCCTCGCCGACACCGCGCTCAAGACGGCGAACTCGGGCTACCTCACGCGTCGCCTCGTCGACGTGGCGCAGGACTGCATCGTCAAGATCGACGACTGCGGCACCGACCGCTCGATCACCGCGCGGGCGGCGATCTCGGACGGCGAGGTCGTGGCGTCGCTCTCCGAGCGCATCCTCGGCCGCGTCGCGGCGGAGGACGTGGTCGACCCGAAGACCGGCGCGGTGATCTTCCGGCAGAACGACCTGATCGACGAGCGCGACGCCGACATGATCGAGGCGTCGGGCGTGCTCGAGATGCAGATCCGCTCGCCCTTGACCTGCGAGGCCGAGGACGGCATCTGCGCCCAGTGCTACGGGCGCGACCTCGCCCGCGGCACCAAGGTGAACCCCGGCGAGGCGGTGGGCATCATCGCCGCCCAGTCGATCGGCGAGCCCGGCACGCAGCTGACGATGCGGACCTTCCACATCGGCGGCATCGCGCAGGGCGGCAGCCAGTCGTTCCTCGAGGCGAGCCAGGAGGGCGTGCTGCAGCTTCGGGGCGCCAACCTGCTCACCAACCAGGACGGCGACCAGATCGTCATGGCCCGCACCATGGAGCTCGCGATCGTCGACGACAACGGCGTCGACCGGGCCCTGCACAAGCTCGGCTACGGCACCAAGCTCCTGGCCAAGGAGGGCGCCCGCGTGGCCCGCGGCCAGAAGCTCGCCGAGTGGGACCCCTACACGCTGCCGATCATCGCCGAGAAGGCGGGCGTCGCGAAGTTCGTCGATCTGACCCCGGGCATCTCGGTGCGCGAGGAGATGGACGATGCCACCGGCATCAGCCAGAAGATCGTGACCGACTGGCGCGCGGCCCCGCGCGGCAACGACCTCAAGCCCGAGGTCATCGTCATGGACCCGACCACCGGCGATCCGGTGCGGCTGGCGAACGGCAACCCCGAGGTCCACGCGATGTCGGTCGACGCGATCCTCTCGGTCGAGGACGGCCAGGTGCTGAAGCCCGGCGACGTCATCGCGCGCATCCCGCGCGAGGGCGCGAAGACCAAGGACATCACCGGCGGTCTGCCGCGGGTGGCCGAGCTCTTCGAGGCGCGCCGGCCGAAGGACCACGCGATCATCGCCGAGATCTCCGGCCACGTGCACTTCGGCAAGGACTTCAAGAACAAGCGCCGGATCACCATCGAGCCGGTCGAGGAGGGCCTGGAGCCGATCGAGTACATGGTGCCCAAGGGCAAGCACATCCCGGTGCAGGAGGGCGACTTCATCTCGAAGGGCGAGTACATCATGGACGGCAACCCGGCGCCGCATGACATCCTCGCCATTCTCGGGATTGAGGCGCTCGCCGACTACCTGATCGACGAGGTGCAGGAGGTCTACCGGCTGCAGGGCGTGAAGATCAACGACAAGCACATCGAGGTGATCGTCCGGCAGATGCTGCAGAAGTGGGAGATCGCCGAGTTCGGGCGGCACCACGCTGCTGAAGGGCGAGCAGGTCGACAAGATCGAGTTCGACGAGGAGAACGAGAAGGCGATCGCTGCCGGCCGCGAGCCGGCGAAGGGCGCTCCGATCCTGCTCGGGATCACCAAGGCGAGCCTGCAGACCCGCAGCTTCATCTCCGCCGCCTCCTTCCAGGAGACGACGCGGGTGCTGACCGAGGCGGCGACGCAGGGCAAGCGCGACAAGCTCGTGGGCTTGAAGGAGAACGTCATCGTCGGCCGGCTGATCCCGGCCGGCACCGGCGGCGCCACCCAGTCGATCCGGCGCATCGCCACCGAGCGCGACGCCAAGATCATCGCCGACCGGCGCGAGGAGGCGGCCGCCGCGCTCGCCGTCGACGAGCCGGCCGAGCCGGTGGGCTTCGACGTCGAGTAACGCGCGCGGCAGGCCGCGGAAATCGAGAGGGGCGCCCGGCAACGGGCGCCCCTCTGCCGTTTCGCTCGGGCAATTGGAGCGCGACAGCGGCTCGTTCTGCTGGCACGGTGCAAGCACCGGTGCGCCACGCGCCGGGTCGGTCCCGGAGGTGTCACGCGTGATCGTTGTCCTGGCCTTTCTGATCGGCGTGGTCGCCGGCCTGCGCACGATGACGGCGCCGGCCGTGGTGAGCTGGGGGGCCGCGCTCGGCTGGCTGCCGGTCGCCGGGACCTGGGCCGGCTTCATGGGGTACCGCTTCACGCCCTGGATCCTCAGCCCCATCGCGCTCGGCGAGTACGTCGGCGACCAGCTGCCGACGACGCCGAGCCGCAAGGTGCCGCCGCAGTTCGCCGCGCGCATCGCGAGCGGGGCCTTCTGCGGCGCGGTGATCGGCAGCGTCGGCGGCAGTCTCGTGCTCGGGCTGGTCGCCGGGGCCGTCGGAGCGGTGGCCGGGACGCTCGGAGGCGCCGAGGCGCGCACCCGGCTGGCCCGCGCCGTCGGCAACGACCGGCCGATCGCCTTCCTCGAGGACGCGGTGGCGATTCTGCTCGCGCTCGTCGTCGTCGCGGCCGTCGCGTGAGCCCGAGGTTCGATGCGATCGTCATCGGCGCCGGCCAGGCCGGGCCGTCGCTCGCCGCCCGGCTGGCCGCGGCCGGGCAACGGGTGGCAATCGTCGAGCGGCAGCATTTCGGCGGCACCTGCGTCAACACCGGCTGCCGGCCGACCAAGACCTTGGTGGCGAGCGCCTATGCCGCCCAGCTGGCGCGGCGGGGCGCCGAGTTCGGCGTTGAGGTCGATGCGCCGGTCCGCGTCGACATGGCCCGGGTGAAGGCGCGGATGGACCAGGTGGTCCTCGACGCCCGCCAGGGGCTCGAGGACTGGCTCGGGGGGACCGAAGGGGTGACGGTCGTGCGCGGGCACGCCCGGTTTCGATCGGCGCATGCTGTCGAGGTCGGGGCCGAGGTGCTGGAGGCCGAGCGGGTCTTCGTCAACGTCGGCGGACGCGCGGCGGTGCCGGACCTGCCCGGGGTCGAGCGGATCCGCACCCTGACCAACAGCTCGCTCCTCGCGCTCGATCAGCTGCCGGAGCATCTGGTGGTCGTCGGCGGCGGCTATGTCGGGCTCGAGTTCGCCCAGGTCTATCGCCGCTTCGGGGCGGAGGTGACCGTGGTCGAGAAGGGGCCGCGGCTGATCGGGCACGAGGACGAGGACGTCTCGGAGGCGGTGCGCGGGATACTCGAGGCCGAGGGGATCGCGGTGCGGCTCCACGCCGAGTGCATCAGCTTCGCGCCGCGCGGCGAGAAGGTCGCGGTCGGCGTCGACTGCCGCGACGGCGCGCCGGAGGAGGTCGCCTCGCACGTGCTGCTCGCCATGGGACGGCGGCCGAACACCGACGACCTCGGGCTCGAGGCGGCCGGGGTCGAGACCGACGCGCGCGGCTTCGTCACGGTCGACGACCGGCTCGCGACGAACGTGGCGGGGATCTGGGCGCTCGGCGAGTGCAACGGCCGCAGCGCCTTCACCCACACCGCCTACAACGACTTCGAGATCGTGGCGGCGAACCTGCTCGACGGCGGCGCGCGTTCGGTCCGCGACCGGCGGACGGCGTACGCGCTCTACACCGACCCGCCGCTCGGGCGCGCGGGGATGACCGAGGCCGAGGCCAGGGCTTCGGGCCGGCGGGTGCTGGTGGCGACCCGGCCGATGACCGAGGTCGGGCGCGCGGTCGAGAAGGGCGAGACTCAGGGCTTCATCAAGGTGCTCGCCGACGCCGACAGCCGCGAGATCCTCGGCGCCTCGATCCTCGGCACCGGCGGCGACGAGGCGATCCACGGCATCCTCGACCTCATGTATGCGGGCGCCACGGTCGAGACGCTGCTCGGCTCGGTGCCGATCCACCCCACGGTGTCGGAGCTCCTGCCCACCGTCTTCGCCGGCCTCGCGCCCGCCTGAGCCCGCGTCAGGAAGCGCGCCGGCTGCGCCGTCCCCAACCCGGCATCCGCCCGCGAAGAGGGCAGCGGCACGACCGCGGGCGGCCGAGAAGCGGGCCGCCCGGGGCGCTCGGCCGCTGCCCGGGCTCGGGGCCCGGGCGGGACGGTGGAGCCGGGGCGCGCTTCCTTCCGAGCGATGGACTGTCGCTTACCTTTGACAGCCAAATCAGCGACATACGCCATGCCGGCCCGGGCTTCCGGCCTTGCGGCGCGTCGCCGCAGCGCCTATAGAGGAAGGCGCGAAGCCCCCACCATTCAGGCCCCTTCCCCGTGAGCGACACCCCCGACGACGACGAGACGTCCGAGCCGCCGCGGCCGGTCCATTCCGGACCCGCGATCGCGATCGAGGCCGAGATGCGCTCGTCCTATCTCGACTACGCGATGAGCGTGATCGTGAGCCGGGCGATCCCCGACCTGCGCGACGGGCTGAAGCCGGTGCACCGGCGCATCCTCTACGCGATGTCGGAGACCGGCAACACCCACGACAAGCCCTACCGCAAGTCGGCGCGCCCGGTTGGCGACGTGATGGGCAAGTACCATCCGCACGGCGACAGCGCGATCTACGACGCGCTGGTCAGGATGGCGCAGGACTTCTCGATGTCGCTGCCGCTCCTCGACGGGCAGGGCAACTTCGGCTCGATGGACGGCGACCAGCCGGCGGCGATGCGCTATACCGAGGTGCGCATGGCGAAGCCGGCCGCCTACCTCCTCGCCGACATCGACAAGGAGACCGTCGACTTCCAGCCGAACTACGACGGCAAGGACATGGAGCCGACGGTGCTGCCGGCGCGCTTCCCGAACATGCTCGTCAACGGCGCCGGCGGCATCGCCGTCGGGATGGCGACCAACATCCCGCCGCATAACCTCGGCGAGGTGATCGACGCGACGCTGGCGCTGATCGAGAGCCCGGACCTCTCGGTCGCCGACCTGATGGAGTTCATCCCCGCACCCGACTTCCCGACCGGGGCGCTGATCCTCGGCCGCTCCGGCGCGCGCAAGGCCTATCACGAGGGCCGCGGCTCGGTCTTGATCCGCGCCCGGACCCGGATCGAGGAGGTGCGGGGCGGACGCACCGCGATCATCGTCTCCGAGATCCCCTACCAGGTGAACAAGGCGACGCTGATCGAGCGCATCGCCGAGCTCGCCCGCGACAAGCGGATCGAGGGCATCGCCCACGTCCAGGACGAGAGCGACCGCTTCGGGGTGCGTGTCGTCGTCGAGCTCCGCCGCGACGCGACGCCCGAGGTGGTGCTGAACCAGCTCTACCACACCACCGACCTGCAAAAGAGCTTCGGCTGCAACATGCTGGCGCTGAACGGCGGCCGGCCCGAGCAGCTCGACCTGCGGAAGTTCCTGACATCCTTCATCGCCTTCCGCGAGGAGGTGGTCGCCCGCCGCACCGCGCACGAGCTCCGGAAGGCCCGCGAGCGCGCCCACGTCCTCTGCGGCCTCGCCGTCGCGGTCTCGAACGTCGACGAGGTGGTGGCGACGATCCGCTCCTCGGCCGACCCGGCCGAGGCGCGCGAGCGGCTGATGACCCGGCCCTGGCCGGCCGCCGACATCGCCCCCTACATCTCGCTGATCGACGACCCCTCGCACCGGGTGCGCGAGGACGGCACCTATCTGCTCTCGGAGACCCAGGCCCGCGCCATCCTCGACCTCAGGCTGCAGCGGCTGACCGCGCTCGGGGTCAAGGAGGTCACCGACGAGCTCGAGGAACTCGCAGGGAAGATCACCGACTTCCTCGACATCCTGCGCTCGCACGCGCGGATCATGGCGATCATCGCCGACGAGCTCCGCGAGGTGAAGGAGCTCTTCGCCGTGCCGCGCCGCTCCGAGATCGTCGAGTGGGAGAGCGACCTCGACGACGAGGACCTGATCGAGCGCGAGGACATGGTCGTCACCGTCACCCAGGGCGGCTATATCAAGCGGACGCAGTTGACCGAGTACCGTGCCCAGCGCCGCGGCGGCAAGGGCACCGCCGGAATGGCGACCAAGGACGAGGACTTCGTCACCCGCCTCTTCGTCGCCAACACCCACACGCCGCTCCTCGTCTTCACCGCCGCGGGCATGGTCTACACGCTCAAGACCTGGCGGCTGCCGCTCGCCGGGCGCAACGGCCGCGGCAAGGCGATCGTCAACATCCTGCCGATCCCCCCGGGCGTCGGGGTGGCCGCGATCATGCCGGTCGACGTGCCGGAGTCGGAGTGGGCGAGCCTGCAGATCATGTTCGCGACCTCCGACGGCGACGTGCGGAGGAACGCGCTCGACGACTTCACCAACGTCATGCGCAACGGCAAGATCGCGATGAAGCTCCCCGATGGCGTCCGGCTGATCAACGCCCGCATCGCCTCGGAGGAAGACGACGTGATGCTGACGACCAAGGCCGGGCGCGCGATCCGCTTCCCGGTGCCGGACGTGCGCGTCTTCAAGGGCCGCGACTCGACCGGCGTCCGCGGCATCCGCCTCGCCGCCGGCGACGAGGTGGTCTCGATGGCGATCATCCGCCACTTCGAGGCGAAGCCCGACGAGCGCGCCGCCTACCTGAAGATGCGCCGCGCCGTCGCCGGCGCGCCGGAGGAGGAGGTCGAGGCGGACGAGGACGAGGAGGTCGCCGAGGGCAGCTTCGAGCTCGGCCAGGCCCGCTACGTCGCGATGTCCGAGGCCGAGGACCTGCTGCTCACCATCACCGAGCGCGGCGCCGGCAAGCTCTCCTCGAGCCACGACTACCCGGTGCGCGGCCGCGGCGGCCAGGGGGTCGCTGCGATGGACCGGGCGATGCGCGGCGGCCCGCTCGTCGCGGTGTTCCCGGTCGAGCAGGACGCGCAGATCATGCTCGCGACCGACGCCGGCCAGTCGATCCGCGTCCCCGTCGCCGACATCTCGTTCCGCTCGCGCGGCGCCGGCGGGGTGCGCGTCTTCAACACCGCCGCCGACGAGCGCGTCGTCTCCGTCGCCCCGATCGCCGAGAACGGCGAGGAGGACGAGGCCTGAGCCGGCTGCGCATCGGCCTCGTCGGCCTCGGGATGGCGGTGACACCGCACGCCCGCGCGCTCCTCGACCTGCGCGACGAGGTCGAGGTCGCGGCCGCCTTCAGCCCGACCGAGGCCCGCCGCTCCGCCTTCGCCGAACGCTTCCCCTTCCCGCTCGCCGGCCGGCTCGAGACGATCCTCGACGATCCGACGGTCGACGCGGTGATGGTGCTGACCCCGCCCAACACCCACGGCGAGCTCGTGGCCCGCGCCGCCGCCGCCGGCAAGCACGTCCTGCTCGAGAAGCCGCTCGAGGTCTCGACGGCCCGTGCCGAGGCGCTGGTCGCCGCCTGCCGCGAGGCCGGCGTCGTCCTCGCCGTCGTTCTCCAGCACCGCTTCCGCCCCGCGTCCGAGCGGCTGGCCGCGCTCCTCGCCGAGGGCGCGCTGGGCACGGTCGCCGGCTGCTCGACGACGATCCGCCTGTGGCGGCCGCAGAGCTACTACGACGAGCCCGGCCGCGGCACGCTGGCGCGCGACGGCGGCGGCGTGCTGATGACGCAGGGCATTCATACCCTCGACCTGATGCTCTCGCTCGCGGGGCCGATCACCGAAGTGACCGGCTTCACCGCGAAGACGGCGCTCCACCGCATGGAGGCCGAGGACCTCGCCTGCGCCGCGGTCCGCTTCGCGAGCGGCGCGCTCGGCACCATCGAGGCCACGACCGCCGCCTACCCGGGCTTCCCCGAGCGTATCGAGCTCGCCTGCACCGGGGGCAGCGCCAGCCTGGTCGGTGCCGGCCTCGCGGTCGCCTGGACCGATGGCCGCCGCTTCGACCTCACGCCCGACCCCGGCCCCGGCGGCACCGGCTCCGATCCGATGGCCTTCGCGCACGAGGGCCACCGCGCGGTGCTCGCCGACTTCCTCGGCGCCGTCCGCGAGGGGCGGCCGCCGCGCGTATCCGGCGCCGAGGCGCTGAGAGTGCACCGCCTGATCGATGCGCTGATCGAGACCGGCCGCAGCGGCCGGGCCGCCGCCGTCGCCGGCTGAGCTCACCCCGCGGTCTGCTGGTGCGCCGCCACCTTCCATCCCGAAGGCCGGCGCAGGTAGAGCGTCGAGCACAGAACCCGCTCGGTCGCGGCCGCGTCGTTCCAGCGCGCCCGCGCCGTGTAGGTGAGGAGCGCCGTGCCCGCCGCCGGCTCGGCCGCCGCGACGTCGTCGAGTGTCACCTCCGCCCAGCGCGGGCCGTCGGCGTTCTCGGCGCGGATCGCCGCGAGCGCCTCCGCAAGCCCGATCCGCCCGATCTCGGGAAACGTCAGCACCGCCTCGGCCAGGAAGGCCGCGGCATAGGCCGCCGCGTCGTTCTTCCAGAGGTCGCGCTCGATGGCGAGAAGCTTGGCGGCGAGCGTCTCGGCGGCCGCGGGAACCGGCACCGGCTCCGAATGATGCTCATGCACCACCACCCAGTTGCCGCCGCGCTTCTCGAACCCGACTGTCAGCCGCAGCGTGAACGCGACGGCGCGGCCCGCCTCAGTCCCGGCGCAGTCGATCAGCGCCGTCGCGAAACCGGCCCGCGCGCCGGCGGTCACCGCGACATCGCTGAGCGCGAACCGTCCGCTCTCGCCATGCCAAGGGAAGAACTGCTCGACCCAGCCGCGCCGATAGGCCGCGATCCCCCGCTCGCGCACCGGCCCGACCACGTCGAACATCAGGATATCGTCGGCATGGTGGCGAAGGACACCCTCGATGTCGCGCTCCCGCACCGCCGCCGCCCAGTCCTCGAGGATCGCCCCGAGCCGCTCCGCCTCGTCACTCGCCGCCATCGGCTTTCCTTTCCCGTTGTCCACCCGCAGATTGTCGGCGAGGAAGGACCCGGTTTCAGCCGGCAATGCGCCGGAGCCGCCGGCGATTCGTCGGGAGACCGCATGGACGACAAGGATCGCCGCCTGCTCGAGCTGCTGCGACAGGATGCTCGCCTGCCGGTCGTGGCGCTCGCCCGTCACATCGGGCTCTCGCGCAGCGCCACCCAGGAGCGCCTCGCGCGCCTGGAGCGAAGCGGCGCCGTCGTCCGCTATACGATCGTCGAGGGCAGCCCGACGCCGGCGCGGCAGTCGGCGCACGTTCTCGCGCGCCTCGTCGGCGCCACGACCTGCGCACTGGTCGCGCCGCGGCTGCGCGGGCTGCCGCATGTCACCGCGATCGACTTGCTGGCCGGGCCGTACGACCTCCTGGTCAGTCTCGAGGCCGACGGCCCGGAAGCGCTCGAGGCCGCCCGCGGCGCCATCGCCGCCACGCCGGGCGTGGCCGAGGTCATGACCCTCGTCGTGCTGCGCCGGCATCCCGTCGTCTGACGGTTGTTGCAGTATTGGGAACAAACGGTTCCTGAGCGGCCGGTTTATCCCGAACACGCAACGATATATGTGTTCGGCGTCGGCGCGAAGGTCGCGCCCCATCGCGCTTCAGGAGATCGCATCCAATGACCAACGTCGCCTCCCTGTCGGCCCTCGTCGGCCGCGTCCTCATCGCCTCCTTCTTCATCCTCGCCGGCTGGGCCAAGCTCGGCGACATTCCCGGCAACATGGCCTTCACCGCCTCGGGCGGTCTGCCCGGCTGGTTCGTCTTCCCCGCGCTCGCGCTCGAGATCGGCGCCGGCCTCGCCCTCCTCGTCGGCTGGCAGACCCGGCTTGCCGCCCTCGGCCTCGCCGCCTTCTCGGTCGTGGCCGCCGTCCTCTACCACTACCTCCCGGCGCAGGGGCTCGAGCCGGGCCAGGCCTATGTCCAGATCCTGCTCTTCCAGAAGAACCTCGCGATCGCCGGCGGCCTCCTCGTCCTCGCCGGCCTCGGCGCCGGCGCCTGGTCGCTCGACGCCCGCCAGGGCCGGGCGCTCGCCGCGGCCTGAACCAAAAGGGCGCCGGCTGGACGGCCGGCGCCCGCACCCTAGGATCCGAGCCATGGCCAGCTTTCCCACCGACTTCCCCATCACCGCCAAGTGGCCGCCCCGGCATCCGGAGCGGCTGCAGCTCTATTCGCTGCCGACGCCGAACGGCGTGAAGGTCTCGATCATGCTCGAGGAGACCGGCCTGCCCTACGAGGCGCACCGCGTCAGCTTCGACACCGGCGACCAGAAGAGCCCCGAGTTCCGCTCGCTGAACCCGAACGGCAAGATCCCGGCGATCATCGACCCGAACGGCCCCGGCGGCGCGCCGCTGCCGCTCTTCGAATCGGGTGTGATCCTCGTCTATCTCGCCGAGAAGACCGGCCAGCTCATCCCCGCCGACGCCGCGGCCGGGTACCAGGTCCGGCAGTGGGTGGCGTTCCAGGTGGGCGGCCCCGGCCCGATGTTCGGCCAGGTCGGCTTCTTCAACAAGTTCGATGGCCGACACATCGAGGACAAGCGGCCGCTCCGGCGTTACGTCGCCGAGTCGCGGCGGCTGCTCGGCGTGCTCGAGGGCCAGCTCGAACGCCACGCCTGGATCGCCGGCGACGCTTATTCGATCGCCGACATCGCGACCTTCCCCTGGGTGCGCAACCTCGTCAACTTCTACGAGGCCCGCGACCTCGTCCGCTTCGCCGACTTCCCGGCCGTCGGCCGCGCAATTGACGTCTTCCTCGCTCGCCCGGCCGTCCAGCGCGGCCTGACGATCCCGGCGAAGCCGGCCGAGGCGGCGAAGGTCGCCACCGGCTGACCGACCGGTCCCGCCGCCGAATCGCCAGCCGGTTGACTCCCTCGGCGGCGGGGACTATATAGTGGTCATGCGCCAAATGTATCGCAAAATCAGGTATCTGCTTTCGGCAGGTTCGCTTCTGAACCGCTCGCTTCCCCGAGCGGGGTAGGCGCTGGCGCTACCCCCGCCTCGGGGTCTCCCACGAACATCCGGCCACTTTGCCTCGGGCGACGCGCGTCGCCGGAGGAGCCGTGCGCCTCAAACCGACCGGGGGCCGACGCGTCGAGCGCCGGACCGCCCGGTCCAGAATCAAGCATGATGGAGACAAGACAATGCTCAGAGTCCTGAGAACCCCCTGGCACGCTGCCCTCAGTCCGCGGGACCTCGCGAACGCGGTTCACCGGTCCGTCGTCGTGCCGGTGCTGCGCCGCCGGGCGCGGCGCTCGGCGATCGCCGCGCTCGAGGGCATGGCCGATTTCCTGCTCGACGACATCGGGGTGTCGCGCCACGACATCCCGAAAGCGGTCGACGGGATGCTCGCGCGCGACTTCCCGAGCGTGCTGCCGGAGCCGCCGGCCGCGGCGGCGCCCGAGCCGGGGATGGAGCTCCGCCGCGTCGCATGAGGCGCCTGGCCACCCGCGAGGCGTGACGCTCGCCTGAGCCTTCCGTTCCTCCCCGGGAAGGCCTATGTCGGGGCCATGCGCGACATCGACCCGATCCACATCGTCGGCGGCGGGCTCGCCGGGTCTGAGGCGGCCTGGCAGGCCGCCTCCGTGGGCGTCCCCGTGGTGCTCCACGAGATGCGGCCCGTCGTCGGCACCTTCGCCCACAAGACCGGCGGCCTCGCCGAGCTCGTCTGCTCGAACTCGTTCCGCTCCGACGACGACGAGCAGAACGCCGTCGGGCTCCTGCACTGGGAGATGCGGCAGGCCGGCGGCCTCATCATCGCCGCCGCCGATCGCCACGGCCTGCCGGCCGGCAGCGCGCTCGCCATCGACCGCGAGCCGTTCTCGGCCGAGGTGACCGCCCGGCTCGAGGCGCACCCCCTCGTCACGATCGACCGCGCCGAGGTCGCGGGCCTGCCGCCCGCCGACTGGTCGAGCGTCATCGTCGCCACCGGCCCGCTGACCTCGCCGGCGCTGGCCGCGGCGATCCGCGAGCTGACCGACGAATTGGCGCTCGCCTTCTTCGACGCCATCGCGCCGATCGTCCACTTCGACAGCGTCGACCTCTCCAAGGCCTGGTTCCAGTCGCGCTACGACAAGGGTGAGACGCAAGCCGAGCGCACCGCCTACCTGAACTGCCCGATGGACAAGGGCGAGTACGAGGCCTTCGTCGACGCGCTCGTCGCCGCCGAGACGACCGAGTTCAAGGACTGGGAGGGGACGCCCTACTTCGAGGGCTGCCTGCCGATCGAGGTGATGGCCGAGCGCGGCCGCGAGACCCTGCGCTTCGGCCCGCTGAAGCCGGTCGGCCTCACCAACCCGCACGCGCCCGACGTGAAGCCCCATGCGGTCGTCCAGCTCCGCCGCGACAACGCGCTCGGCACCCTCTACAACCTCGTCGGCTTCCAGACCAAGATGAAGCATGGCGCGCAGACCGAGGTGTTCCGCCGGATCCCCGGCCTCGAGAATGCGTCCTTCGCCCGGCTCGGCGGCATCCACCGCAACACCTTCCTGAACTCTCCGCGCCTGCTCGACGCCGCGATGCGGCTCCGGGCAGACCCGCGCCTGCGCTTCGCCGGCCAGGTCACCGGCGTCGAGGGCTACGTCGAGAGCGCGGCGATGGGCCTCCTCGCCGGCCGGCTCGCGGCGTCCGAGCGCCTCGGACGGCCGCTCGCCCCCCCGCCCGCGACGACGGCGATGGGCGCGCTCCTCGGCCACATCGCCGGCGGCGCCGACGCGCAGACCTTCCAGCCGATGAACGTGAACTTCGGCCTCTTCCCGCCGCTCGAGGACGCCCGCGGCGGCCGGCGCGGCCGGCGCGACCGCTACAAGGGCTACACCGACCGCGCCAAGGCCGACTTCGCCGCCTGGCTCGCCCCGGCGACGGTCGCGGCGTGACCTTCGAGCCGACCTATGCAGCCTCTCTGAAACCCGCCATCTGCGCCGCCATCGCGCGCTGGAAGGCGGGCCGGGCCTCAGCGCTCCCTGTAGGCGCTGAGCGCCGGACAGGCATCGAGGATGGCGGTATGGCCGAGAATGCGCAGCACATCCGCCATCATCAGGTCGCCCACCGTGAAGCGTCCTTCCAGATAGTCCTTCCGCCCGAGCGCCCCTTCCAGCATCGCCAGCCGGTTGCGCACGAACTCCTCGACCTGCGGCCGCCGCGCCCTGGTCCAGGCTTCCTCCGCGTGGAACAGGTCGATGGCCGCGAGCTCCTGAATGCCGTTCTCGACCGAGTTCAACGCCGCGAACAGCCAGCCGACGGCCCGGGTCCGCGCCACGGGGTCCGCCGGCAGGAGCGCCTCGCTCCGCTCCGCGATGTGGAGCACGATGGCCCCGCTCTCGAACAGCACCAGCCCGCCTTCCTCGATCGCGGGCGCCTGTCCGAAGGGCTGGCGCGCGAGATGCTCGGGCGACCGCTGTTCCGGCCCCAGCGTGATCGTGCGCACCCGATACGGCAGGCCCGCCTCCTCCAGCGCCCAGCGGACGCGAAAGGCGCGCATCAGTGGCGCGGCGAAATCCGGCACCCAATCGTAGGTGGTCAGCGTGATCATGTCCGCACTCCCTTGCGTTCGGCGAAGGCGATGTTCTCGACATAGAGCTGTTGCCGGTTGAACAGCGAGTTCCACCCGCCGACGTGGCTGTCGCGAATTGCGACGGTGGAGAACGGCACCTGGTGGAAGGACTGGAGCGTCTTTCCGTCCTTCTCCGCGAAGGTCACCGTCACCACGGTATCGAGCTCCGCCCCTGGCCCCTCGTCCCACCGGAACGTGAAGACGAGGCGGCGGTTCCGCTCCACCTCGCGGACCACGCCGCCGAACCTCGACAGCCCGTAGTCCTTTGCCATCGCTCCGCGCCACGGCCGTCCCGGCGTCAGGTCCCAGTCGAGCTCGAGCACCGTGAACTCCTCCGGCCCCCACCAGCGCAGCATGTGGTCCCGGTCCTCCCATAGCCGGTAGACCAGGGCCAAGGGTGCGTCGAACTCCCGCTCGATCATGAGCTCGTCGTCGCGGATGTCTCTCATGGCTTCCCTCCCTTCGGCGGCATGCCCGCGAGCGCGGCGATCGCGTTCACTGTCGCCCGGGGGATCGACCGTCCCGCGCATATTTAGCATGTCCGTTAATTAACATACTGGCTAACTACGCTGCTCGCGTGGTCCCGTCAAGAGGCACCGCTTGTCCGCTGACTTGCGCCGGGGCAGGAGGCATCCTACCTCACCGCGCATGAACTACGTCCTCGCGCTCCTGCTGCCGCCGCTCTCGATCCTGCTTGCAGGCCGGCCGATCGTGGCGATCGTCGTCTTCCTGATCTGGATTCCCGCGATCATCCTCTCGGGCGGGCTCACCCACCCGATGTTCATCCTGCTCGCCTGGATCCTGATCTACCAGTCGGGCGAGGAGCGCCGCAGCCGCGGTCTGAAACCGGCCGGCACCTGGGCCGACCGGTTTCAGGTACCATAACGCGAGACGACCGACTCTGGGGTATGCTTGCCGCGCGGCCCCGCGCTCCGGCGCCTCGCCGCCAACGGGAAGAACAAACCTGGGGAGATACGCCGATGGGGGCCGTTCCAGGCCGTGACGCCCTGCGCCTCGATGTTGGGGAACCGCTTTCCACAGTTGAAGCCTTCCGTCCGCCGCAGGAAGACTGCGACTGCAAGGAAGGAATGTTCCCGAAGGCCAGCCGACGCCAGTTCCTGAGCGGGACCGGCGCCCTCGCCGCCGGCGCCGCCGCGGCGGCGGGCCTCGTTGCGACGCCGGCCCGCGGCGAGGCGCCGCCGGGCGCGGCGGAATGGCCGCTCGTCACGCCGTCCTGGAGCGCCCCCGGCCGCGATCCCGGCGAGGACGGCGGCTACGGCTTGCGCTCGCAGTTCGAGACCGAGGTGCGCGCCTGGTCGGGCACCTCGAGCCGGACGCCGCTCGAGAAGAGCCAGGGGATCGTCACCCCGTCCGGGCTGCACTTCGAGCGCCACCACGCCGGCATCCCGACCATCGACCCCGCCGAGCATCGGCTGATCATCCACGGCATGGTCGACCGCCCGATGAAATACTCGGTCGACGATCTGCGGCGCTTCCCCTCGATGTCGCGCACGATGTTCATCGAGTGCTCGGGCAACTCGGGCGGCGTGCGCAGCTCGGCCTCGATCCCGAACGCGCAGCTCGCCCACGGGCTGACCAGCACCTCGGAATGGACCGGGGTCAAGCTCACCACCCTGCTGCACCAGGTCGGCGTCCGGGACGGCGCCTCCTGGATCGTCGCCGAGGGGGCGGACGGCGCGATGATGAACCGCTCGGTCCCGCTCGACAAGGCGATGGACGACGCCTTCATCGCCTACGGCCAGAACGGCGAGGCGATGCGGCCGGAGCAGGGCTACCCGATGCGGCTGGTGCTGCCAGGCTGGGAGGGCAACATCCACATCAAGTGGCTGCGCCGGCTCGAGGTCAGCGACCGGCCGTACATGACCCGCGAGGAGACGTCGAAGTACACCGACCTCATCACTTTGACCGGCAAAGCGCGGCAGTTCTCCTTCGTGATGGACGCGAAGTCGCTGATCACTTTCCCCTCGGGCGACATGAAGCTGCCCGGGCCGGGCTTCTACGAGATCACCGGCATCGCCTGGTCGGGGCGCGGCGCGATCAAGCGCGTCGAGGTCTCGACCGACGGCGGCGCCACCTGGGACGTCGCCGCGCTGCAGGGCCCGGTTCTTCCGGTCTGCCACACCCGGTTCCGCTTCCCCTGGCACTGGGACGGACAGGAGGCGATGCTCGAGAGCCGGGCCACCGACGAGACCGGCTACATCCAGCCGACCAAGGCCTTCCTGCTGGCGCAGCGCGGCACCGGCCCGACCTACCACTACAACGGCATCCAGAGCTGGAAGGTCGCCGCAGACGGGAGCGTGCAAAATGCCATCGCCGTCTAGCCTCGTTGCCCTCGTCGCGCTCGCGCTGCTCGGCTCCGGCGCCCTCGCCCAGGACCATAGCGGCTACGGCGGACCCTACCCCTTCGGCACCGCGGCGATCGAGGAGGAGATCGCCGCCTGGAACATCGGCGTGGCGCCCGACGGCCGCAACCTGCCCGCGGGTTCCGGCACCGCGGCGGCCGGCGCCGAGGTCTATGCGAGTTACTGCGCCGCTTGCCACGGGGAGAACCTCGAGGGCATCGAGGACGACGCGCTGCCCCAGGGCGGCGGCGAGCCTCTGGTCGGCGGGCGCGGGACGCTCAACACCGACACGCCACTGATGACGGTCGAGAGCTACTGGCCCTACGCCACGACGCTCTACGACTACATCGCGCGCGCGATGCCCTACACGTCGCCGTCGAGCCTGACCACCGACGAGGTCTATTCGGTGATCGCCTTCATCCTCTCCAAGGGCGGCATCATCGAGGAGTCGGTGATGATCGACGCCGCCAGCCTGCCGACCGTCGAGATGCCGAACCGCGACGGCTTCTACCCCGACGACCGGCCCGAGCCCGTCGACTACGACTGATCCGCTGCGGCGCCCCCCTTCCCGGCCTGCGGGCGCCGGGCTATCACGGGGCGCATGAGCACGACCCCGGAAGCGCCGGGCTTCCGCACCCGCTTCGCCCCGTCCCCGACCGGCCTGCTCCACCTCGGCCACGCGTTCTCGGCGCTGACCGCGTGGAGTCTCGCCCGCGCGGCCGGCGGCACGTTCCTGCTGCGCATCGAGGACACCGACCTTGCGCGCTGCCGGCCCGAGTACGAGGCTGCGATCCTCGACGACCTGCGCTGGCTCGGGCTCGCCTGGCCCGAGCCGGTGCTGCGCCAGTCCGAGCACCTGCCGCGCTACGCCGCCGCGCTCGACCGGCTGAGCGCGATGGGCCTTACCTATCCCTGCCGCTGCACCCGCGCCGACATCCGCGCCGCGATGTCGGCCCCGCAGGAGCGCGCCGTCCGCCTGAGCCCCGACGGCCTCGTCTATCCGGGCACCTGCCGCGGCCGCGGCATGGAAACGATCGGCGAGGGCGACGCCGTGCGGCTCGACCTCGCCCGCGCCCTCGACCTTGTCGGCGACGCCGGCCGCCTCGCCTGGCGCGAGAGCGGCCCCGGCCATGCCGGCACCCACCGGCTCGACCGGCGGATGCTCCTCGCCCGGCTCGGCGACGTGGTCTTGGCGCGCAAGGACATCGGCGCCGCCGCCTACCACCTCGCGGTGGTGGTCGACGACGCCCACCAGGGGATCACCCATGTCGTGCGCGGCGAGGATCTCCTCGAGGCGACGCGGCTCCACCGTCTGCTCCAGCACCTGCTCGACCTGCCGGTGCCGGTCTGGCACCACCACCGCCTGATCCGCGACCCGGCCGGCCGCCGCCTCGCCAAGCGCGACGAGGACCGCGCGCTGGCCGCCTGGCGCGCCGGCGGCGCGACCCCCGCCGGGGTGCGGGCCGCCGTCGGCCTGTAGCGGACCCGCCGGTTCAGACCTGGCCGCCGAGCGGCGGCAGGCCGTTGTAGCCGAGGTGATAGGGCGTGGCCGCGCACATCCTGAAGGTGCTCTCGCGCATGATGCAGCGGAATCCCCCGAGCGGCGCGCAATGATCGCAGTTGCGGTTCGGCAGATGGAAATGCCCGTGGTCGCCGCCGCAGCTGCAGGCCCTCGATGCCGTGGAGTACTCGTCCGGCGCCCCGAAGATGTGCCCGGACTCGTGGGCGAAGGTCCAGTCGATCTCGTTCGGTCCCCGGTTGCCGTTGAAATAGCTCACGACGACCTTGGCGTGGTCGCGGATCGCGTAGGCGAAGTGGCCGAGCGGGTACTTGGTGAAGAACGCGACATAGGCCCAGTCGGTGTGGAAGGCGTCCCGGAGCTGGCTCGCGTAGGAGCGGCAGCCGGCGCGTCCCTTCGGCAGCCCGAGGCCGGTCAGCACCGCGTCGCGCCAGGGCGCCTCGAAGGCCTCGAGATCGCCCGAGGCGACCGGCGGCACGCTGACCGAGACCGGCCGGACATGGTGCGCGAAGGTGACGTCCTTCGCCGGCGACATGTCGGCGAGATAGGACAGCGCCTCCTGGACCTCGGCGCCGACCTTGAGCCTCTCCGCCGCGGTGATGGTGAGCGCGGGCGTCGGACCGGAGACGACGATCAGCCCGACGGCGACCCGGCCGGCGAGCCGGCCCGACAGCGGCCCGCCGCCGGCTTCCTCGCCGGGGCCGGCCTCCGGAGGCGGCTCGTCCGGGCACGCGAGCGGCTCGGCGTCGCCGCCCGCCTCGCCCCACGGCCGCCCGTCGTTCGGCCGGTAGGCCTTCGCGGCGCGAAAGCCTTCGGAGTTGCGGAGCCGCAGCGCCTCGACGCCGAGCCGTTCCGTCTCGTCGAGGTCGGCCTCGGGGAGGGGGAGCGGTCCCGGACCGGCCTCCTCGTGCGGCAGGTTCAGGATCGCCAGGCGCCCGTACTCGTGCAACGGCACGGCACGGCCGCGACGCTCTCCTCCCCGCCCGGCGGGGCCGCGCTCCGAAACGTGATGACCTCGTTCGTCCCGATGTTCCCGGTCATGGCAGCCCCCCGCACCGCGGTTCAGCCTACCACGAGCGGCCCCGTGGCGTCGCGCGCCGCGGTCAGGACGCCGCCGGCTCGCTCAGCACGACCTCGCGCCCGTCCCGCACCGCGGTGAAGAAGCAGTTCGGCCGGTTGGTGTGGCAGGCCGGGCCGGTCTGCTCGACGACGAGGAGCAGGCAGTCGCGGTCGCAGTCGAGGCGCAGCTCCAAGAGCCGCTGGACATGGCCCGAGGTCTCGCCCTTGCGCCAGAGCTTGCCCCGCGAGCGCGACCAGTAGGTGACGTCGCCGGTCCGCAGCGTCTCGGCCAGGCTCTCGGCGTTCATCCAGGCGAGCATCAGCACCTCGCCGTCCCGCCCTTGGGCGATCGCCGGGATCAGCCCGCGCTCGTCGAACTTCAGGCTGTCGATTTCGAAGGCGGGCATCGGCGCTCCCTTTTCCGGCCGCGGGTTTGCGCCTATCTATGGGACGCGGCACGGAAATCAAAGGAAAGGCCGGAATGAGCGGCGACGACGACCTGATCAAGCTCTACTCGCAGCGCATCCTCGCGCTCGCAGCGGCGATCCCGCTGACCGAGCGGCTCGACCAGCCGCAGGTGAGCGCGCGCCGGCGCTCGCCGCTCTGCGGCTCGACCGTCACCGTCGATCTGAACCTTCAGGACGGGCGCATCGCCGCCTTCGGCCAGGACGTGAGGGCCTGCGCGCTCGGCCAGGCCTCGGCCTCGGTCCTCGCCAGCCACGTCGTCGGCGCCAGCCGGGACGAGATCGCCCGGGCCCGCGACGCCCTCGCCGCCATGCTGAAGTCCGGCGGCCCCACCCCCGGCGCGCCCTTCGAGGAGCTCGAGGTGCTGATGCCGGCGCGCGACTACAAGAACCGGCACGCCTCGATCCTGCTCGCCTGGGACGCGACCCTCGCCGCTTTCGACGAGGCGCTCGCCGCCGCCTGACCCGTTCGCCGTTGCCCCCGGCGGGGCGGCTGCTCTAGGGTGCGACGCCGCAGCCCCGGGGTCGCCGATGCAGACGGTCTTTTCGCCGCGCCACGCCGGCCATGCCGGCAACGTCGAGCTGATGCCGGGCGAGATCGTCCCCGCCTTCGAGCTGCCGCGGCGCGCCGAGATCATCCGGGCGCGGATCGCGGAGGTCGGGCTCGGCCCGGTCGTCGCGCCGTCGCCGCACGGGCTCGAGGTCGCTCGGCGCGTGCACGCTCACGACTACGTCGACTTCCTGCCGCGGGCGTGGCCGATGTGGGCGGCCGCCGGCCGCGGCGGCACCGCGATGCCCTTCGTCTGGCCGGTGCCGGGGCTGCGCGCCGACGTGCCGCCGGCCGACATCGACGGCCTGCTCGGCTTCTACGCGATGGACGGCGGCGCGACCTTCGTCGCCGGCACCTGGGACGCGGTGAAGGCGAGCTACGACGTGGCGCTGAGCGCGGCGGCGCTGGTGCGGGGCGGCGCCGACGCCGCCTTCGCGCTCTGCCGGCCGCCCGGGCACCACGCCGGGCCGCGCTTCGCCGGCGGCTATTGCTTCCTCAACAACGCCGCCGCCGCGGCCGAGTGGCTGCGCGAGAGCGGCGCCGAACGGGTCAGCGTGCTCGACATCGACTACCACCACGGCAACGGGACGCAGGCGATCTTCTACGCGCGGGGCGATGTTCAGGTTGTCAACATCCACGCCGATCCCATTGTGGAGTATCCATATTTCCTCGGCCATGCCGACGAGCGCGGCGACGGGGGCGGGCGAGGGATTCAACCTCAACCTGCCGCTGCCGCACGGCACCGGCTTCGACGCCTGGTCGAAGGCGCTGGCGATCGGCTGCGCCGCCGTCGCCGGGTTCGCGCCCGCCGCGCTCGTGGTCTCGCTCGGCGTCGACACCTTCGGCGGCGACCCGATCAGCCGGTTCCGGCTGGAGACCCGGGACTACCCGCTGATCGGCGCGCAGATCCGCGCGCTCGGCCTGCCGACGCTGTTCGTGATGGAGGGCGGCTATGCGGTCGAGGCGATCGGGGTCAATGCGGTGGGGGTGCTGACGGGATTCGAGGCGGGCTGAGGGCGAGCGGGGGATTCGGGTGGAGGGGCAAGGGTTAACGGCGTTTTGTTAGATGCACGCATCATGCACGAGGCATGCACAACGCATACGCGAGCCGATGCACCGGGCGGGAGAGGTTAACGCGGTCCGAGGTCGAGCCGGCCCTGGCGCTCCGGGGCCTCCTCGCGCGCGGCGCGCTTGAAGGCGTCGTCGCGGCGGGCGGGGAGCTGGACGGCGCGGTCGCGAAGCGTCATGGCCTGCTCGATGCTGACGATCTGGATGCGCGGGACGGCTGCGAAGCCCGGCTCCTCGAACTGCCCGGCCGCGGCCGCCTCGGCGACCATCGGGCGCGTCGGCGGCGTCAGGGTCAGGAAGACGCCGATCCCGGCCCTCTCGCGCTCGATGACGCCGCGCAGGTCGCGGATCATCTGGACGCTGACGTTCGCCCCGGCCTTGACCGAGACGATCGCCCGGCTGGTCCTGCCGAAGTAGATGTTGCCGTCGAGGCCGCGGTCGGCCCCCTTCTTGCCGAGGTTGCCGGGCTGCGCGGCGATGAGGCTGAGCGCCCACTTCTCGAACTCGTGGTACTGGCCGCGCGCCGCGAGGTCGCGGGCGCCGGCGAGGTCGTGCGGCACGCCGTGGGTCTGGAACGCGACCCCCGGGAAGGCGTCGCGCAGCCGCTTCTCGATCAGGCCGATGGCGAGGTGGGTGACGTCGATGCCGATCCACTGCCGCCCGAGCTTCTCCGCCGCGTGCACGGTGGTGCCGCAGCCGCAGAACGGGTCGAGCACCACGTCGCCGGGGTTCGAGGAAGCGGCGACGATGCGCTCGAGCAGGGCGACGGGCTTCTGGGTGGGATAGCCGAGGCGCTCCTGGGCGCGCGCGTTGATCGCTGGAACGTCAGTCCACAAATTCTGAAGTTTTGTTCCCTCCAATTCATCGAGGTACAGCTTCAGTCTCAGCGTCCCACCTTCCTTGGAAGGAAAGTGAAGGCGACCTTGTCGATCGTATAATTCAAGTCTATCTCGGCCAACTGCCCAGCCGTTTGGATGCGGAAGGTATGTATTTCCGTTCGACGCTGCAAAAGGAAACTGTAGGTTCGGACGAACGCCTGGATTACGAAGGGACACCGAATGCCATCGGCGGCCGTCTGGGTCCTTCATACTGTATCTTGATTCGTACTCTGGAGAGTATTTAACAAATTGCTGTAGCCAAGTAAATTCATCAGATTTGGTGTAATAAAGAATGGTGTCGGTGAGATCTCCATACGCCCGCCCCACATTCCCGTGGCTTGTGCTTCTCTTCCAGATAATCTCGGATCGGTAATAGCGAACTCCGAACACGGCGTCCAACAATACCTTCAAATAATGGCTCGCCGTCGGGTCGCAGTGCAGATAAAGGCTCCCGGTCGGCTTCAGCACCCGGTGCAATTCGATCAGCCGCACCGCCATCATCGCGAGGTAGGCCATCATGTCGTTCTCGCCGAGGAAGCCGCGCATCGCGCGGAGCATCTCGGCGGCGTTGGCGTTGCCCGAGCGCAGCACCTCGGCGAAGGCGGTCTCGGCGGCGTCGGTCCAGTGCCAGGTGTCGTCGAAGGCCTCGATCTGCGCCGCGCTCGCGTTGCCGGAGAGGCCGCGGAACAGCACGTTGTAGCTGGCGTTCGAGTTGAACGGCGGGTCGAGATAGACGAGATCGACCGATCCGGTCGCGATGCTGTCGCGCAGCACGGTCAGGTTGTCGCCGTAGTAGAGGTGGTTCATGCCGTCGCCTTCGCCGGAGTGGGACCGGCAGGGTGGCGGGCGGCTGGCGGCCTGTCCAGCGGTCTTGTCGGAGATGATTTCCGTGATACATAAATCAAGTGAAGATCGTCTGGGACGAGCGAAAGCGGCAGGCGACCATCGAGAAGCACGGCTTCGATTTCGCCGACTTGACAGAGGAGTTCTTCGCCGCCGGGTAGTCGCTTCATGGCGATCGGCGAATTGGGCGGGGCTGTCGTCACCGTCGTCGCGGCGGGGCTCGGCACGGAGGCGATCTCGGTCATCTCGATGCGCCGGCGGACCGGAAGGAAAGGAAGCTCTTGCATGGCTAGGACTTGGCCCAGCTTCACGACCCGCGACCTCGGGGACAGTCCCGAGGATGACACTGAGATGCTGCGTCGATGGGAGCTGTACAACACCGAGATGCAGGCCATCATTGCCGCCGGTGGCGTGCATCAGGACGCCGATGGTTGGTGGATCGACGATGCGACCGGCGACCTGATAGGCCCGGACCCCGAGCTGGAGCGGCCGCGGACCGAGGAGGAACTCGCGCAGGCGAAGCCTTTCGTCGATGCCCACCCAGACCTGGCGGCGAGCATCCTGCGCGACCATCCCGAGCTGGCGGAGGTGATGGAGCGCACGCGGAAGCGGTTCCGCGGACGGCCGCGGGTGGAAAAGCCGCGGCAGCAGGTGTCGATCCGGCTCGATGCGGACGTGCTGGCCAAGCTGAAGGCCAGCGGGCCGGGCTGGCAGACGCGGGTCAACGAGATCCTGCGCAAGGCGGTGGGCTGAGGCCTATCTTGTGAGGGCACGAAACCGCTACCCAAGCAGTTGACGGCTGCCTATAGTGCGCGGCGCAAGGCTACCGGCAAGGTCGAGGGGAACGCATGCGCTGTCCGTTCTGCGGCAACATCGACACCCAGGTGAAGGACAGCCGCCCGGCGGAGGACCATGTCTCGATCCGGAGGCGGCGGTTCTGCCCGGCCTGCGGCGGGCGGTTCACCACCTACGAGCGGGTGCAGCTGCGCGATCTGGTGGTGATCAAGCGCAGCGGCAAGCGCGAGGCCTTCGACCGCGACAAGCTCGAGCGCTCGATCCGCATCGCCATGCAGAAGCGCCCGATCGAGAGCGAGCGGCTCGACCAGATGATCTCCGGCATCGTGCGCCGGCTCGAATCGATGGGCGAGACCGACATCCCCTCGGAGACCATCGGCGCGATCGTCATGGAGACGCTCGCGCGCATCGACACCGTCGCCTACGTGCGCTTCGCCTCGGTCTACAAGAACTTCCAGGCCGCGAACGACTTCGAGGAGTTCGTCTCCGAGCTCCGGCCGGAGAGCGCGGGCCGGGACGACGACTGACCCGATGACGAGCGAAGCTGCGGATGCGGGCTGGATGCGCGCGGCCCTGGGTCTCGCGCGACGCGGCCTCGGGCGGGTCTGGCCGAACCCGACGGTCGGCTGCATCCTGGTCAGGGACGGCCGGGTGGTCGGCCGCGGCCGGACCGGCGACGGCGGGCGGCCGCATGCCGAGACCGTGGCGCTTGCCGCCGCCGGCGCCGAGGCCCGCGGCGCCACCGCCTACGTCACGCTCGAGCCCTGCGCCCACGTCGGCGAGACCCCGCCCTGCACCGAGGCGCTGGTCGCGGCCGGCGTCGCGCGGGTGGTGGTCGCGATCGAGGATCCCGATCCGCGCGTCGACGGCCAGGGTGTCGAGCGGCTGCGCGCGGCCGGGCTCGCGGTCGACGTCGGCTGCCTCGCCACCGAGGCGGTGGCGCTCAACCGCGGGTTCCTGAGCCGGCTGACCACCGGGCGGCCGATGCTGACGCTCAAGCTCGCGGCCTCG
This sequence comes from uncultured Alphaproteobacteria bacterium, assembly GCA_963763295.1. Lineage (GTDB taxonomy): Bacteria > Pseudomonadota > Alphaproteobacteria > Rhodobacterales > Rhodobacteraceae > Amaricoccus. Next base: position 316,435 of record CAVXOH010000007.1, on the reverse strand, counting down.
CTCGACGGGCGGATCGCCACCGGGACCGGCGAGAGCCGCTGGATCACCGGGCCGCGCGCCCGCTCCGAGGTGCACCTGATGCGGGCGCAGGCCGACGCGGTGCTGGTGGGGGCCGGGACGGTCCGCAGCGACGACCCCAAGCTCGACGTCCGCGGCCTCGGGCTCGCGCAGGCCAGCCCGGTGCGGGTGGTGGTCAGCGGCGCGCTGTCGCTGCCGCGCGACGGGCATCTGGCCGAGACGGCGCGCGTGACGCCGCTCTGGCTCTGCCACGACGTGGAGGCCGAGGAGGGCCGGCGCGCGGCCTGGCGCGAGCTCGGCGCCGAGCTCATCGAGATCCCGTTCCAGACCGACGGCCAGCTCGACCTCTCGGCGATGATGCAGCGGCTCGGCGACCGCGGGCTGACGCGGGTGCTCTGCGAGGGCGGCGGGCGCCTCGCCGCCGCGCTGGTCGAGGACGACCTCGTCGACGAGGTGGTCGCCTATACCGCCGGGCTGGTGCTCGGCGCCGAGGCGGTCCCGGCGATCGGCAGCCTCGAGGTGGCGGCGCTGCAGCTCGCGCCGCGGTTCCGGCTCACCGACGTGGCGCCGATCGGCCCCGACATGCGGAGCCGCTGGCGGCGCCGGGGCTGAGCTCAGGCGGCCTCGGCCTTCGGCGTCGCCGCGCGGGCGGTGCGGAGCGCGCGCGTCCACCAGGCGAGGTCGTCGAGCATCGCCGCGGCCGAGGTGTTGAGGTAGTCGATCTCGGCGAGCGTCGTCTTGCCCTGCATGACCGCGAGGAACGGCTCCATGGCGATGTGGACGGCGAAGCGGCTCGGCGCCATCTGCATCTCGATGGCGATCAGCCGCAGGTGCTCGACCGAGCGGGCGGCGCCCACCGCCCCGTAGCCGACGAAGGAGATCGGCTTGCGGTTGCATTCACCGTAGACGTGGTCGAGCGCGTTCTTCAGCACCGCCGGGACCGACCGGTTGTACTCGGCCGTCACGACCAGGTAGCCGTCGAACTCGGCCATCTTCGCTGCCCAGCGCCGCACCGCGGGCTTCTCCGACTGGAAGTAGGCGGGCGAGCGCGGCTCGTCGAAGAAGGGCAGCGGGTGGTCGCGAAGGTCGACGAGCTCGAAGGCGAGGTCGTCGCGCCGGCCGGCGATGTCGGCGATCCATGCGGCGACCGTGTCGCCGAACCGGCCTTCGCGGGTGGTGGAAAGAATGATACCGATCTTCGGCCTGGTCATGACGGTCCTCGCGCTCAGGGGTGGTAACTTTTGCATACCGAGGCTACGATAGAGACTTGCTCGCCTTCAGCAAGAAGGCACCTTTTGGAGACCCGATCACCCGGATGAAACCGATCGCCGAACACCGCGTCGCCGAATGCCGGATCATCAGCGAGACGCTGTCGCGCATCGGCGACAAGTGGAGCGTCCTCGTCGTCGTGCATCTCGGCGCCGGATCGCTGCGCTTCGGCGAGCTCCGCCGCGAGATCGGCGGCATCTCGCAGAAGATGCTGACGACGACGCTGCGCGGCCTCGAGCGCGACGGCTACGTGACGCGCACGGTGACGCCGAGCATCCCGCCCCGCGTCGACTACGCGCTGACCGAGCTCGGGCAGGAGCTGCTCGAGCCGATTCGCGGGCTCGAGTCGTTCGCGCGGCGCAACCAGGGCCGCATCGCGGCCGCGCGGGCGCGCTTCGGCGCCCCGGAATGACGCACACCCTCCGCAAGAGGTCAAATCTTCGCGTTCAACCCATGGTAATACGGGTTTGGCCCTCGACAGGCGGTCGGGGCCGTCATATCCGTAATTCGAGCGGCCGGCGGGCCGGTTAAGTCTCCAGGTTGAAGCCCTTGTTCTAAAGGCGTTCGAGGCGGGCAGATGGGTTACCGGGATCTGATATCGCGTGAGCGCAAGGCCCCCGGCGCCGGCGAGCTCCGGCTGTCGCGGCGGCTCGCCGCGCTGCACCTCGGCGGCATCCTCCTTCTGGTGCTGGTCGTGTTCGGCAGCGTCGCCTGGATCGCGCGGGAGTTCGACAAACTCGCGGTCGAGTCGTCGCAGAGCCAGGTCCGCAGCGCGATCACCTCGTTCCGCGCCCGCCTCAACGGCACCGTGCGCGACTATTCGGCCTGGGATGCCGCCTACGAGGCCGTGCTGGCCGGCGACCGGGACTGGCTCTACCGCAACGTCGGCACCGCGGTGTCAGAAGTCGGCAACCTCGACCTGATCGTGTTCGTGGTTCCCGGAAGCCGGCCGTTCGGCTGGCGGGCCGGTTCGCCGGCGGCAGGCGAGGCGGACCTGCTGCCCACGGCGCTCCTGAACGCGGTGGTCGGGCTCCTCGACGCGGACACGGCCGGCGGCCCGAGCCACACGCTGATCGCGCGCTACGACGGCGCGCCCTGGGCATTCTCCGTCGCGCAGGTCGGGCCGGCCGGCGTCGCGCCGGCGGACCTGCCGCTGCAGGTGCACGGCCGCAAGCTGTCGGAAACCCGGCTGGCGCGGATCGCGGGCAACGCGCTCGTCGACGGCCTGGCGCTGGCGGAGGCGCCCCGGGACGGCCAGGCGGCCATCCCGCTCACCGACTACAACGGCACGATCATCCGTTATGTCGTCTGGGACGCGCCGCGGCCCGGCATCGGCATCCTGCGCCAGGTCGCGCCGCCGCTCGGGCTTACGCTGCTCTTCGTCATCGTGGTCAGCACGGCGTGCTCGCGCTACCTCGTGCGCTCCGCGCGGCGGCTCGAGCGGGCGCTGCAGGCGGCGCGGACCGCCGACCAGAGCAAGACCGAGTTCCTGTCCAACGTCAGCCACGAGCTCAGGACGCCGATGAACGGCATCCTCGGCGTCGCGCAGCTGCTCGACACCACCGAGCTCGACGACGAGCAGCGCGAGCTGGTCAAGGTGCTCTTCGCCTCCGCCAACACGCAGATGTCGCTGATCTCGGACCTCCTCGACCTCGGGCGGCTCGACTGCGGCAACCGCCAGCTCGTCGAGGAGCCGTTCGAGCCGGCGCGGGTCCTTCAGGGCCTGAGCGAGATGATGCGGGTCGCGGCGGCCGAGAAGGCGATCCGGCTCGACGCCGACTGGGAGGCGCTCGCCGGGCTGACCGTGCGCGGCGACGAGCGCGCCTTCAGCCAGATCGTCACCAACCTGCTCGGCAACGCCGTCAAGTTCACCGACGAGGGCGGGGTCGAGCTCAGCGCCGGGGCCGACCGCGACGGCGATCGCGTCGGGGTCAGGGTCCGGGTCGGCGACACCGGCCGCGGCATCCCGGCGGAGGCGTTGCCGCACGTCTTCGAGCGGTTCTACCAGGTCGGCACCACGTCCCGGCGCACCGAAGGCACCGGGCTCGGCCTCGCGATCAGCCAGAACCTCGCCCGGATGATGGGCGGCCGGATCGAGGCGGCGAGCGTGCCGGGCATCGGCTCGACCTTCACGCTCAGCGTCGCCTTCGAGGTCGTGAGCGGCGTGGAGGCCCGCGATGCGGCGTGACGGGCGGGCGCCGATCCTGGTCGCCGAGGACAACCAGGTCAATGTGCTGGTGTTGCGGGCGATGCTGCGCAGGCACGGCTACGAGGCGCTGGTCGCCGGCGACGGCGTCGAGGCGATCGCGATGGCCGCCCGCCACGCGCCCGGACTGATCCTGATGGACCTGCACATGCCCCGCCTCGGCGGTTTCGCCGCCGCGGCGGCGATCCGCCGGAGCGGCCTGCCGGCGGCGATCGTCGCGGTGACCGCCGACGCCGGCGCCGAGGCCCGCGCCGCCTGCAGCGACGCCGGCTTCGACGGCGTGCTCGAGAAGCCGATCGTGCTCGGCGAGCTGATCGCCACCGTCCGGCGCCACCTCGCCACCGAAGCGAAAGGCGCCGCCTGAGCCGATCAGCCCATCGTCGGCATGACGAACTCCGGGTCGGCGCGCATGCCGGTCGGCCAGCGGGTCGTGATGGTCTTGAGCCGGGTGTAGAAGCGCACCCCTTCCGGCCCGTGCATGTGGTGGTCGCCGAACAGCGACGCCTTCCAGCCGCCGAACGAGTGGAACGCCATCGGCACCGGGATCGGCACGTTGACGCCGACCATGCCGACCTCGATGTCGTGGGCGAAGGCGCGGGCGGCGTCGCCGTCGCGGGTGAAGACCGCGACCCCGTTGCCGTATTCGTGGCGGGAGACCATGTCGACGGCGGCGTCGTAGCTCTCCGCGCGGGCGACCGACAGCACCGGCCCGAAGATCTCCTCCTTCCAGATCGTCATGTCGGTGGTCACGCGGTCGAAGAGCGAGCCGCCGATGAAGTAGCCGTTCTCGTAGCCCTGCCGGTCGATGTGGAAGCCGCGGCCGTCGACGACGAGCTCGGCGCCTTCCTGCACCCCATGGTCGATGTAGCCGCGCACCTTCGCGAGGTGCTGCGCGGTGACGAGCGGCCCCATCTCCGAGGTGCGGTCGGCGGCCGGGCCGATCTTCAGCCCCTTCACCTGCGGCACCAGCCGCTCGATCAGAGCGTCGGCGGTGCGCTCGCCGACCGGCACCGCGACCGAGACCGCCATGCAGCGTTCGCCGGCCGAGCCGTAGGCCGCGCCCATCAGCGCGCTCACCGCCATGTCGAGGTCGGCGTCGGGCAGGATCACCATGTGGTTCTTCGCCCCGCCGAGCGCCTGCACCCGCTTGCCGTGCGCCGTCCCGGTCGCATAGATGTAGCGCGCGATCGGCGTCGAGCCGACGAAGCTCACCGCCTTGACGTCGGGATGGGTGAGGAGCGCGTCGACCGCCTCCTTGTCGCCGTGGACGACGTTGAAGACGCCCTTCGGCAACCCGGCCTCGGTCAGCAGCTCGGCGACGATCAGCGACGGCGACGGGTCGCGCTCCGACGGCTTCAGCACGAAGCAGTTGCCGCAGGCGAGCGCCACCGGGAACATCCACATCGGCACCATCGCCGGGAAGTTGAACGGGGTGATCCCGGCGACGACGCCGAGCGGCTGGCGCAGCGAGTGGCTGTCGACGTTGGTGCCGACGTTCTCGGTGATCTCGCCCTTGAGCAGGTGCGGGATGCCGGTGGCGAATTCGACGACCTCGAGCCCGCGGGTTACCTCGCCGAGCGCGTCGTCGTGGGTCTTGCCATGCTCCGACGAGATCGCCTCGGCGAGCCGTTCGGCGTTCTCCTGCAGCAGGAACTTGAACCGGTCGAGGATGCGCGCGCGCCGGAGCGGCGGGGTCTTCGCCCAGGCCGGCCACGCCGCCCTGGCGGCGGCGACGACGCCCGCGACCTCGTCGGCCGACGCGAGCGGCACCCGCTTCTCGGCGGCGCCGGTCGCCGGGTTGAACACGTCGGCGAAGCGGCCGGAGCGGCCCGCGGCCGGGGCGCCGTCGACGTAGTGCGAGAGATCGGGCATCGGGTTCCTCCTGGCTGTCTGCCGGACAAGTCTCACTCTATGGCATGAAACGCAATCGCCCGGATCGGGGAACCCCCCGGCCCGCACTACTCGAAGAAGCCCTTCGGCGCCTCGCCCTTCAGGAACGGCTCGATGAACGCGTGGAGCAGGTCCGGCTGGCTGATCACGGCGGTATGCGACGTCGCGGGCAGGACGGCAAGGCGCGAGGCCGGCAGCGGCTCGCCCATGTCGCCCATGCCGCCGCCGCCGAGCAGCCGGAACATGGCGACCGAGTGCTCGAGGGTCGCCACGTCGGCGTCCCCGGTGATGATCAGGACCGGGGTCGTCATCGCCGCGACCTCCGCCTCCCATTGCATCGGCTCCTTTTCGAGCGCGATCAGCTTCTCGACCAGGGCGGGAAATCCGTCGGGGTCGGCCGCGAGCTCGCGATACTCCTCGGCGAACGGCATGTCGACGAACATCTCCACCGTCATCTGCGGAATGAACGCGGTGAACGCCGGCTGCCAGCCCTCGGCATCGTAGGCGACGGAGGCGGCGATCAGCTTCGAGACCTTCTCCGGGTGGCGGATGGCGAGCTGCAGCCCGGCGGCGGCGCCCATCGAGTAGCCGAACACGTCGGCCCGCTCGAGACCCACCGCGTCCATGAACGCCGCCACGTCGTCGGCGAGGTTCGGATAGGTGATCGGTCGGTCGATGTCGGTGGTGCGGCCGTGGCCCTGGAACTCGAGCGCATAGACCTTGTGGCTCTCCGCGAGCCTCGGGATGATCGCGCCCATGGACGGGATGTTCATGTAGGCGCCGTGCAGCACGACGAGCGGATCGCCCTCGCCCGAGACTTCGTAGTACATCTGCATGCCGTTGACTTCCGCGCGGTCGCCGACCGGCTGCGCCGCGCAGAGGCCGGCGCCGATGGTCAGCTGCGCCGCGACGAGTATGGCAGTGCGGGACATGGTATCGCTCCTTTCTCGCTTCTCGCGTTCTGACAACGCGCAAGGTACGACGAACGAGCCCGCGGGAAATCGACATGGCCGGAGGCGGTTCAGGCCGCCGGCGCGACCCGCTCGAACAGGTGCTGGTAGCTGAGGACGAGCCCGTCGGCGTCGACGACGAGATCCGCCTCGAAGCCGCGCGACAGCCCGAGGTCGACATAGCGGACCCGGCCGGGTCCCCGGCGGTCGTAGCGCTGGCGCGACCGCGCCACCGTCAGCGCCGGCCCGTCGATGAAGGCGGTGTCGAGCGTCAGGCTCGCCCCGGCCGCCTGCGGCGTGCGGCGGATCGGAAAGCTGTTGCAGAACGGCGTGACCGAAAGGTCCGGCTCCTCGGCGCCGTCGAGGTCGGGACGCGGCGCGCCGTCGACGCGCCAGCCGGCGCCGGCGCGCTCGAGCCGCAGCCGGCCGTGGCCCGCCGCGTTCCAGCGCTCGACGGTGACCGACTGCGCGCGCCAGCCGGGATCGAGGCGCCAGTGGTGGTCGAGGCGAAAGCCGCCGGCCTCGACGCCGAGCACCGTCGAGGTGGCCGTGACGCCGTCCGGGCCGATGGCGAGTTCCAGGCGCTCGAGGCCTTCGACATCGGTCCGGCGCCAGAACAGGACGGACCGGCGCATGGCGCGTGCCGTCAGACGATGCCGCCGCCGAGGCTCGCGACCATCGGGCGGGCCTCGGCGACCTTGGCGCGGTAGCGGCTGGTGCGGAAGGCGCTGACCGGGTCGATCGCGGCCCCCTTCTCGAGCCGGGCGAGCGCGAGGATCGGCTCGACGTCGGTGCGGAACGCGGCCTTCAGCGTCGCGCTCGCCATCAGGGCGTCGTTCGCCTCCTGGAAGCCGTCGAGGGCGGCGCGGTCGACGATGAGCGCCTGCGCATAGGCGCGCTCGACCTCCATCGCGCTCGTCATCAGGCTCTCGATCGGGTCGGTGACGTTGTGCGACTGGTCGAGCATGTGCGCCGGATGGAACGCCGCGGCGCCGCGGTCCTCGGCGTCGACGAGCTCGTTGAAGACGAGGAACAGCCGGTAGGGGTCGATCGACCCGGCGTCGAGGTCGTCGTCGCCGTACTTCGAGTCGTTGAAGTGGAAGCCGCCGAGCTTGCCGAACTGGATCAGCCGGGCGACGATCATCTCGATGTTGACGCCCTGCGCGTGGTGGCCGAGGTCGACGAGGCAGAACGCCTTCGGGCCGAGCTCCTGCGCGATCAGGTAGTTCGTCCCCCAGTCCTGCACGACGGTCGAGTAGAACGCCGGCTCGTACATCTTGTGCTCGGTGAAGACGCGCCAGTCGTCGGGCAGCGCGGCGGTGACCTCGCGCATCGAGCCGAGATAGCGCTCGAAGGCGCGGGTGAAGTTCGACTGGCCGGGGAAGTTCGAGCCGTCGGCGATCCAGACCGTCAGCGCCTTCGAGCCCAGCGCCCTGCCGATCTCGATGCATTCGAGGTTGTGCTCGACCGCCTGGGCGCGGACCGCTGCGTCGGTGTGCGACAGCGAGCCGAACTTGTAGGTGAGCGGCTGGCCGGGCGCGTCCGAGAAGGTGTTCGAGTTCATCGCGTCGAACCCGAGGCCGAGCTCGGCCGCGCGCGCGCTGAGCGCGGCCGGGTCGGCCCGGTCCCAGGGGATGTGCAGCGAGACGGTCGGCGTCGCGCCGGTCAGCTCGTGGATGACGGCGCAGTCGCCGAGCTTGTCGAAGATGTCGCGCGGCTCGCCGGGGCCGGGGAAGCGCGCGAAGCGCGTGCCGCCGGTGCCGACGCCCCAGGACGGCACCGCGACGGCGAAGGCGGCGACCCGGGCCTTCACCGCCTCGACGTCGATGCCGCGGCGGTCGAGCTGCGCGCCGAGCGCGGCGTAGTCCTCGCGGAGCGCGGCCTCGCGGCCGGCGTTCTCGGCCTCGATCAGGGCGGGATCGATCTCGGGCATGCGAATGCTCCCTTAGCGGGTGAAGGCCTGGACGTTGCCGGCGTCGACGTTGACGATGTTGCCGGTCGACTTCGCGGAGGCCTCGGAGGCGAAGAAGTAGGCGGCCTCGGCGATGTCCTCGGGCAGCACCGAGCGCTTGAGGAGCGAGCGCTGGCGGTACATCTCCTCGAGCCCCTCCTTGTCGGTCTTGTGGGTCGAGGCGCGCTGCTCGAGCCACTCGCCGGCCCAGATCTTCGAGCCGCGCAGCACCGCGTCCGGGTTCACCACGTTGACGCGGATGCCGTGCGGCGCGCCGTCGAGCGCGAGGCAGCGGGCGAGGTGGATCTCGGAGGCCTTGGCGGTGTTGTAGGCCGCGGCGCCGGGCGAGGCGGCGAGGCCGTTCTTCGAGGCGATGAACACGATGGCCCCGCCGAGGCCCTGCGCGCTGCAGCATCCGGAACGCCTCGCGCGAGACGAGGAAGTAGCCGGTCGAGAGGATCGACATGTTGCGGTTCCAGAGGTCGAGCTGGTGTCCTCGATCGGCGCGGCCGAGGCGATGCCGGCATTGGAGACCAGGATGTCGAGCCCGCCGAACTCCACCGCCGTCGCGGCGAAGGCGGCGGCGACCGCGGCCTCGGAGGTCACGTCCATCTCGACCGTCCGCACCACGTCCGCCGAGTGCCGGGCAGAGAGGTTCGCCGCCGGTCTCCGCGAGCGCCGCCTGGTCGATGTCGGCCAGCATCACGCAGGCGCCCTCGGCCAGGTAGCGCTCCGCCGTCGCCGCGCCGATGCCGCCGGCGCCGCCGGTGACGAGCGCGATGCGCCCTGCGAGGCTCTTCGGCTTCGGCATCCGCTGCAGCTTCGCTTCCTCCAGCAGCCAGTACTCGATGTCGAAGGCCTCCTGCTCGGGCAGCCCCCGGTACTCGCCGATCGCCGAGGCGCCGCGCATCACGTTGATCGCGTTGACGTAGAACTCGCCCGAGATCCGCGCCGTCGCCTTGTCCTTCGCGAAGGTGATCATGCCGACGCCCGGCACCAGATAGACGACCGCGTTCGGATCGCGCAGCGCCGGGCTGTCCGGCCGCTTGCAGCGGTCGTAGTAGGCGGCGTAGTCGGCGCGGTAGGCCTCGACCGCCGCCGGCAGCCCGGCGAGCGTCGCCTCGAGGTCGGGCCGCGCCGGATCGAAGTCGACGACCAGCGGGCGGATCTTGGTGCGCAGGAAATGGTCGGGGCAGCTGGTGCCGAGCGCCGCCAGCGGCGGCATTCCCGCGGCGCCGACGAACTCGAGCACCGCCGGCTGGTCGTCGAAATGGCCGACCATGCGGACGTCCTTCGACACCATGCCCGCGGATCGCCGGCATCAGCCGCGCCGCCACCTGCCGCCGCTCCTCCGCCGGCAGCGGCGCGTGCCGCGGCCCGCCGAAGGCGGTCTTGCCCGCGGTCTCGGACTCGAGCCATTCGATCGCGCGGTTGATGACCGCGAGGGTCGTCTCGTAGCAGCTCCGCGCGTCGTCGCCCCAGGTGAAGAGGCCGTGGCTCTCGAGGACGACGCCCTTTGCCTCCAGGTTCTCCAGCGCGAACTTCTCGAGCCAGAGGCCGAGCTCGAAGCCCGGCCGCTTCCAGGGCAGCCAGCCGATCTCGTCGCCGAACACCTTCCGGGTCAGCTCGCGCGAGCCCTTCGAGGCGGCGATAGCGATGATCGCGTCGGCGTGCATGTGGTCGACGTGCCGGCGCGGCACGTAGGCGTGCAGCGGCGTGTCGATCGAGGCGGCGCGCGGGTTGAGGTTGAAGGTGCAGTGCGGCAGGTAGCCGACCATCTCGTCCTCGTGCGCGAGCCCGCGGTAGAGTCCCTTCAGCGCCTCGAGCTTCTCCATGTAGAGCGTGGCGAAGCCGTCCATCCGTATGGTGCCGACGTCGCCGCCCGAGCCCTTGACCCAGAGCACCTCGACGGTCTCGCCGGTCAGCGGATCGCTTTTCGCTCACCTTGGCGGAGGTGTTGCCGCCGCCGTAGTTGGTGATGCGCTTGTCCGCCCCGAGCAGGTTCGAGCGGTAGAGAAGCAGCTCGGGCTCGCTCATGCCCGCGGCCCTGGCCGGATCCCAGAGGTTGGCCAGCCGGTTCGTCGGCTTCACGTCGAGCATCGTGTCCTCCCCTGGCGCTTTGTCGGCAGGGTTAACTACGCGCAAATGGCGCCCAATGTCAATCAACAGCAGTCAAGTCTGATCGTATTGCACCGCAGCATGGCCGATCTTGATCGAAACTGATTGACACGCGCGCGCCGCAGTGCCAGCGTGAGCGGAAACGGGAGGGATGCGTGCACGAAAAGGAGCGGCATCGGTGCATTCTGGCGGCGGTCCAGGACAAGCCGGTCGTGACCGTGCAGGAGATGGTCGAGCTGACCGAAGTCGTCGGAGGCGACGATCCGGCGCGACATCGCGGCGCTCCACATGCAGAAGAAGCTGCGCCGGGTGCGCGGCGGCGCCGAGGCGATCTCGCCGCCGCAGTTCGTCGGCCTCGCCGGCCGGCCGTTCAGCCTCAACGAGACCGCGCACATCGCGCAGAAGAAGGCGATCGCCCGCGAGGCGGTGGCGCTCTGCGCCGACGGCGACTCGATCATCGTCAACGGCGGCACCACGACCTTCCAGATGGTCTATCCGCTGAGCGCCCGCCGCATGCAGGTGCTGACCAACTCGTTCCCGATCGCCGAGCACCTGCTCAAGCACTCGAAGAACACCATCCTGCTGCCCGGCGGCACCATCTACCGCGAGCAGATGATCGTGCTCTCGCCGTTCGAGAACGACGTGACCCGCAACTTCTACGCGCGGCGGATGTTCATGGGCGCGCAGGGGCTCGGCGCGCTCGGGCTGATGGAGGCCGATCCCCTGCTGATCCAGGCCGAGCAGAAGCTGATCAACCAGGCGGACGAACTCGTCATCCTCGTCGACTCCTCGAAGTTCGAGCGGCGCTCGAGCCTGATCCTCTGCGGCCTCGACCGGATCGCGACGGTCATCACCGACGACCGCGTCGACGACCGCGCCGCGGCGATGCTGCAGGCCGCCGGGGTGCGGCTGATGGTGGCGAGCCTGGACCAGCCACCGATCGAAACCGCGGCCGCCGGTTGACGGCGCGGCAATGACAGCTGAACAACGCTCACAGGGAGGACTCGAATGAGCATGTGGAAGACCCTACTCACCTCGGCGGCCATGGCGGCGGCGCTGCTCGCGGCCCCGGCGCAGGCGCAGGACCAGAAGCGCATCGCGCTGGTGCCGAAGGCGCTCGGCATCGGCTTCTTCGAGGCGGCCGCCAAGGGTGCCGAGGAGGCCGCCGCCGAGCTCGGCGACGTCGAGATCATCTTCACCGGCCCGACCGACACCACCGCCGAGGGCCAGATCGAGGTGATCAACGCGCTGATCGCGCAGAAGGTCGACGCGATCGCGGTCTCCGCCAACGACCCCGACGCGTTGGTGCCGGTGCTGAAGCGGGCGATGGACCGCGGCATCACCGTGATCTCCTGGGATTCCGGCGTCGCGCCCGAGGGCCGGCAGATGAACCTCAACCCGTCGTCGCCGGCGCTGATCGGCAACATGATCATCAAGCTCGCCGCCGACCACCTGCCCGAGGGCGGCGACGTCGCGGTGCTCTCGGCCTCGGCCACCGCCACGAACCAGAACACCTGGATCGAGGAGATGAACAAGGTCATGGGCGACCACCCGGGCATCAACGTGGTGACGACCGTCTATGGCGACGACCTCGCCGACAAGTCCTACCGCGAGACCCAGGGGCTGATGCAGACCTACCCGGACCTGAAGGCGATCATCGCCCCGACCTCGGTCGGCATCGTCGCGGCGGCGCAGGCCGTCACCGACGCCGGCAAGGTCGGGCAGATCAACGTCACCGGCCTCGGGCTGCCGTCGGAGATGGCGGGCCACGTCGACAGCGGCGCGACCAAGTCCTTCGCGATCTGGAACCCGATCGACCTCGGCTACTCGGCGACGATGATCGCCTACAACCTCGCCACCGGAGCGGCGGAGGCGAAGCCCGGCGCCGAGATCCCGATGGGGCGGATGGGCTCGGTCACGCTCGACGACAACAACGAGGGCGCGATGGCCGACCCGTTCGTCTACGACTCGTCGAACATCAACGAGTTCAAGTCGATCTTCTGATCCGCCACGGTCTCCGGCGCCGCCGTGCGCCGGAGACGCCCCCCCTCGGATGGAACCCGCCATGCCCCCCAGTCGCCCGGCCCTCGGCGCGCTGACGGCCCGCGACATCGCCCAGGACGTCGCCCCGGTCCTCGCGCTCGACGGCATCTCGAAGAGCTTCCCGGGCGTGCAGGCGCTCGACGGCGTGGCGCTCCGGCTCTACCCGGGCCAGGTCACCGCGCTCGTCGGCGAGAACGGCGCCGGCAAGTCGACGATCGTGAAGATCCTGACCGGCATCTACCAGCCCGACGCCGGCACGATCGCGCTCGACGGGCGGCCCGCGAGCTTCCCGACCCCGCACGCGGCCTCCGCCGCCGGCGTCACCGCCATCCACCAGGAGACCGTGCTCTTCGATGACCTGTCGGTCGCCGAGAACATCCTGCTCGGCCACGCGCCGCGCACCCGGCTCGGGCTGATCGACTGGGCGCGCATGCAGGACGCGGCGCGCACGATGCTCGCCCGCGTCGGCGCCGACATCGACCCGCGCGCACGGCTGCGCGACCTCGGCATCGCCAACAAGCACCTCGTCGCCGTCGCCCGGGCGCTCTCGATCGACGCCCGCGTGGTGATCATGGACGAGCCGACGGCGGCGCTGTCGCACAAGGAGATCGGCGAGCTCTTCGCGCTGGTCGAGAAGCTCAAGGCCGAGGGCAAGGCGATCCTCTTCATCAGCCACAAGTTCGACGAGATCTTCCGCATCGCCGACCGTTACACCGTCTTCCGCGACGGCCGGATGGTCGGCGCGGGGCTGATGTCCGAGGTCGGCGAGGACGCGCTCGTCACCCTGATGGTCGGCCGCTCGATCGATACCATCTTCCCCAAGCGCCACAGCCAGCCCGGCGAGGAGGTGCTGCAGGTCGAAGGCTTCAGCCACCCGACCGAGTTCGACTCAATCGGGTTCACCTTGCGCAAGGGCGAGATCCTCGGCTTCTACGGCCTGGTCGGCGCCGGTCGCAGCGAGGTGATGCAGGCGCTCTTCGGCATCACGCGGCCCTCGCGCGGCGCCGCCAGGATCGACGGCCGGGTCGCGGTGATCCGCAGCCCGGCCGAGGCGGTCGCCCGCGGCATCGTCTACGTCCCCGAGGACCGCGGCGGCCAGGGCGCCGTCGCCGGGCTGCCGATCTTCCAGAACGTCACCCTGCCGTCGCTCGGGCGCACCTCGCGCCGCGGCTTCCTGCGCCTCGCCGAGGAGTTCCGCCTCGCCCGCGAGTACACGAGCCGGCTCGACCTGCGCGCCGCGGCACTCGACCAGGACGTCGGCGAGCTCTCCGGCGGCAACCAGCAGAAGGTGGTCATCGCCAAGTGGCTGGCGACGAAGCCCCGGGTCATCATCCTCGACGAGCCGACCAAGGGCATCGACATCGGCTCCAAGGCCGCCGTCCACGCGTTTATGGCCGAGCTCGCGGCGCAGGGCCTCGCCGTCATCATGGTCTCCTCCGAGATCCCCGAGATCCTCGGCATGTCCGACCGCGTCGTCGTCATGCGCGAGGGCCGCATCGTCGGCACCTTCGAGCGCGACGGCCTCACCCCCGAGAAGCTGGTCCGCGCCGCCGCCGGCATCACCGAGGTCGCCTGAATGCTCGACCGCATCCTCCGCTCCCGCGAGATCCTGCTCGCCGCCGCCATCGTCGCGCTGGTGCTCATGATCTCGCTGCGCTTCCCCGGCTTCGCGACGCCGGCGAACCTCGGCAACGTCTTCAACGATACCTCGATCCTGATCATGCTGGCGCTCGGCCAGATGGCGGTGATCCTGACCAAGTGCATCGACCTCTCGGTCGCCGCCAACCTCGCGATGACCGGCATGGTCGTCGCCATGCTGAACGCCGCCTTCCCCGGCGTCCCGGTGGTGGCGCTGATGGCCCTCGCCGTCGCCCTCGGCGCCTTCCTCGGCGCCATCAACGGCGTCCTCGTCTGGAAGCTCGACATCCCGCCGATCGTCGTCACCCTCGGCACGCTGACGATCTACCGCGGCCTCATCTTCCTGATCTCCGGCGGCGAGTGGGTCAACGCCCACGAGATGAGCCCCGCCTTCAAGGCGCTGCCGCGCACGGTCGTCCTCGGCCTGCCGACCTTAAGCTGGATCGCGCTCGCGGTCATCGCCCTCTTCTGGCTCCTTATCTCGCGCACCGGGCTCGGCCGCGCCTTCTACGCGGTCGGCGGCAACCCGCGCGCCGCGGTCTATGCCGGCATCGACGTCGGCCGCACCCGCTTCGCCGCCTACGTCCTCTCCGGCGCGCTCGCCGGGCTCTCGGGCTACCTCTGGGTGTCGCGCTACGCCGTCGCCTACGTCGACATCGCCGGCGGCTTCGAGCTCGACGTCATCGCCGCCTGCGTGATCGGCGGCATCTCGATCATGGGCGGCGTCGGCTCGGTCGCCGGCGCGGTGATGGGCGCGCTCTTCCTCGGGGTGATCAAGAACGCGCTCCCCGTCGTCGACATCTCGCCGTTCTGGCAGCTCGCGATCTCGGGCGCCGCGATCATCGTCGCCGTCACCCTCAATGCCCGCGCCGAGCGGCGCAAGGGCCGGGTCATCCTCAAGTCCGCGGAGCATGCCGCATGAGCCACGCCGCCGACGCCCCCCGCGCCGCCATCCCCGACCGGATGCAGGGCTCCGCCGCGAGCCTGCTCCGGAGCTGGGAGGTTCTCCTCCTCGCCGTCGCCCTTGCGGTCTTCGTCGTCAACAGCCTGGCCTCGCCCTACTTCCTCAGCGCCTGGAACCTCTCCGACGCCACCTTCAACTTCACCGAGAAGGCGATGATCGCCTTCCCGATGGCGCTTCTCATCATCGCCGGGGAGATCGACCTCTCGGTCGCGGCGATCATCGCGCTCGCATCGACGGCGATGGGCACCGCGCTCCAGTACGGCGTCGGTACCCCCGGCCTCGTCGCCATCGGCCTCGCGACCGGCCTCGCCTGCGGCGCCGTCAACGGCCTGCTCGTGACCCGCCTCGGCCTGCCCTCGATCGTGGTGACGATCGGCACGATGAGCCTGTTCCGCGGCATCGCCTACATCATCCTCGGCGACCAGGCCTATACCGGCTACCCGCCCGAGTTCGCCTTCTTCGGCCAGGGCTACGTCTGGTGGGTGTTCTCCTTCGAGCTCGTGCTCTTCGTGGTCCTCGCGGCCGCCTTCGGCATCCTCCTGCACCGCACGAGCTTCGGACGCAGCCTCTATGCCATCGGCAACAACCCGACGGCGGCGCTCTTCTCCGGCATCCGCGTCGCCCGGGTGAAGTTCGTGCTCTTCCTCCTCACCGGCCTCATGTCCGGGGTCGCCGCGGTCTGCCTGACCTCGCGGCTCGGCTCGACCCGGCCCTCGATCGCCTTCGGCTGGGAGCTCGAGATCGTGACCATGGTCGTGCTCGGCGGCGTCTCGATCCTCGGCGGCTCCGGCACGATCCCGGGCGTCGTCCTCGCCGCGCTCGTGCTCGGCATGGTCACATTCGGCTTCGGGCTCCTCAACGTGCCGGGGATCGTCATGTCGATCTTCATCGGCCTGCTGCTCATCGCGGTGATCGCGCTGCCCCGGATCGTACGGCGGCTGGCCGGGCGGAGGGCGTGATGCTGGATCCGGTTGATCACATCGCATCCGAGCCCGGCGCCTCGCCACCCTCATCCCCGGCCGCGCGCAAGCACGGCCTGCGCCTGCCTGCCCGCCGGCAGGCGCACCCGGCCGTCGTGCAGGACGCAGCGTCGGTCGCTTACCCTAGCGCCCGTGCGGGGCGGCCGTACGGCAACGTGTGCCAGCCCAGGCAGGCGCAGGCCGTGCCTCGGCAACCGTCGCCGAGGCCAACGCCCGCATCCCGCCGATGCGATCAGCCGGATTTCGTATAACCATGCAGAAGTTCGCCTTCGCCATGCAGCTCCATCCCGGGCAGGAGGACGAGTACCGCCGCCGCCACGACGCGATCTGGCCCGAGCTCGTCGCCCTGCTCCGCGAGGCCGGCATCTCCGACTACTCGATCCACCTCGACCGGCGCACCGGCACGCTCTTCGCCGTGCTCTGGCGCAGCGAGGACCACGCCATGGCCTCGCTGCCCGACCATCCGGTGATGCGGCGCTGGTGGGCGCACATGGCCGACATCATGGAGACGGCGGCCGACGGCTCGCCCGCGACGGCACCGCTCGAGACCGTCTTCCACCTGAAATGAGCGCGCCCGCGCGCGTCCTCGTCCTCGACATCGGCAAGACCAACGCCAAGGCGGCGCTGGTCGACGCCGCGACGCTCGCCGAGATCGACGTCCTGGCGGCGCCGAATCGGCCGCTCCCCGGCCCGCCCTACCCGCACGCCGACGTCGAGGGGCTCTGGCGCTTCCTCCTCGACGCCGCGCGGCAGCTCCACGCCCGCCACGGCGCCGACGCCGTCGCCGTCACCACCCACGGCGCCACTGCCGCGCTCCTCGACGCCGAAGGCGGCCTGGCGCTGCCGGTGCTCGACTACGAGCACGACGGCCCGGACGAGCTCGGCCCCGCCTACGACGTCGCCCGCCCCGACTTCGCCGTCACCGGCACGCCGCGGCTGCCGGCGGGGCTGAACCTCGGGGCGCAGCTCTTCTGGCAGTTCCGCCGCTTCCCCGAGGCGGCGGCGCGCATCGCGGCCATCCTCACCTACCCGCAGTACTGGGCCTTCCGACTCTGCGGCGTCCCCGCCTCCGAGGCGACCTCGCTCGGCTGCCACACCGACCTCTGGAACCCGCACGCCCGCAGCTTCTCGCCCCTCGTCGCGGCTGAAGGGTGGGAGCGCCGGATGCCGGCGCTCCGCCGCGCCGCCGACCGCCTCGGCCCGATCACGCCCGCCGTGGCGGCGGCGACCGGCCTCGACCCGGCCACCCCGGTCGTCTGCGGCATCCACGACTTCGAACGCCTCGCTGCTGCCGCACCTGCTGCACCAGCCGGCGCCGTTCGCGGTGGTCTCGACCGGCACCTGGGTCGTCGCGATGGCGATCGGCGGCCGGCCGAACGCGCTCGACCCGCGCCGCGACACCCTGATCAACGTCAGCGCCTTCGGCGATCCGGTGCCCTCGGCGCGCTTCATGGGCGGCCGCGAATGGTCGCGGCTGACCCGGGAGCGCGGCATTGTCCCGGAGCCGGCCGACGTCGACGCCGTCCTCGCGCGCGGCCTCATGCTGTTCCCGGCCGTCGAGCCCGGCTCCGGCCCCTTCGCCGGGCGGACGGCGCACTGGTCGGCGCCCGACGCGGTTCTGAGCGAGGCTGAGCTGACCGCCGCCGCCTCGCTCTATCTGGCGCTGATGACCGGCGTCTGCCTCGAGATGATCGGCGCCGCCGGGCCCACGCTGGTCGAGGGGCCGTTCGCCGCCAACGCGCTCTTCATGGAGATGCTGGCGACCGTCACTGGCCGCGGGGTCGCGGCCGCCGCGACCGCGACCGGCACCAGCGCCGGCGCCGCCCTCCTCGCTCTCCCGACGCCCCCTTCGGCAACCCCCGGCGCGCGCATCCCCGATCCGCGCCCCGAGCGCCGCGCCGCGCTCGCCGCCTACGCGGCCCGCTGGCGGCGGGAGGTGGAAGCCGGCCCGCCGATCGGATAAGCACGCCGACGATGCCGCGAGCCGCCGCCTCCCCGCCCGAACTGCCGCTGGCCGACGCCCGCCGCATTTGGCTGCATGCCCAGCGCCTCGACGCCGCGGCGCCGTTCGGCGGCGGCCCGGCGGCGACGCAGGCGGCGGTCGAGCACCTCGGCTACGTGCAGATCGACACCATCAACGTGATCGAGCGCTCGCACCACCACATCCTCTGGACCCGCATCCCCGACTACCGCCGCGCCGACCTCCACCAGGCGCTGAGCGTCGACAGGACCGTCTTCGAGTACTGGACCCACGCCCTCGCCTACGTCCCGACCCGCGACTTCCGCTACTTCATCGCCGACATGCGCGGCGAGACCCGGCCGAAGACCTGGTTCCGGGGCGTCACGCGCGAGGAGGTGCGCCGGGTGGTGGCGCGGGTGCGCCGCGAGGGCGCGCTCACGATCCGCGACATCGACGACGACGAGCTCGTCGACAAGGACCACCCCTGGGCCAGCCGCAAGCCCTCGAAGCGGGCGCTGCAGCTCGCCTTCTTCGACGGGCTGCTGACGATCAGCGCGCGGTCCGGCATGGTGAAGACCTACGAGCTCACCCGCCGCCACTTCGGGTGGGCGAAGCCGCCGCGCCCGGCGACCGGGCGGCAGCGCCTCGACTACGTCCTCGACCGCGCGCTGCGCGCCCAAGGGGTGGTCAGCCTCGACTTCGATCCAGCAGCTCGGCGGCGGCTTCCGCCGCGCCGCCCTCGCCGAGGCGATCGCCCTCCGCGTCGCGCGCCGCCGCCTGCGGCCGGTGACGGTCGGCGGCGTCCCGCATTGGATCCGGGCGGCGGCGGCCGAGCCCGCCGTGGCGCCGCCGGCCGATCTCGTCCACATCCTGTCGCCGTTCGACCCGCTGGTGATCCAGCGCCGCCGCCTCGAGCTCTTCTTCGGCCATGAGCACCGCTTCGAGGCCTATGTCCCGAAGGCGAAGCGCGTCCTCGGCTACTTCGCGCTGCCGGTGCTCGTCGGCGACCGCATCGTCGCCGCGATCGACCTCAAGGCCGACCGCGCGCGGCGCGAGCTCCTGATCCAGCAATGGACCTGGGTCGGGGACGGCTCCGAGCGCGACAAGCACCGCATCGAGGAAGCCCTCCACCGCTTCGAGCGCTTCCAGTTCGCCGTCGACGACTGATCCTGAGCGAAGGCGACGGGCCCGTGCTCTCCGTCCCGAACCCGGCATGCGCCCGCGAAGAGGGCCGCGGCACGCCCGCGGGGGGCCGCGTAAGCGGCCGCCCCGGGGGGGCGGGCGGCCGCTGCCCGGGCTTGGGGCCCGGGCGGGACGGTGCAGCCGGCGCGCTTCCTTCCAGGGACGGCACGGATCTCGGTAAACCCTTGGCGCCAGCGGCCTACTGCACCGTCAGATCGACGGTGCGCGCCAGCACCGCCGCCCCGGTCGCGATCGCCAGCACCCGCGCCCAGGACGAGAACGGCGCCTCGGTGATGTAGATCGTGTCCTCGTCGCGGATCACGAAGTCGCGGGCCGAGAAAAGCCCCTCCGGCTGCCTGAAGTTCAAGAGGTACGCCATCCGCTGCGGCCCGACCAGGTCGAAGCGCCCGAGCACCCGGTTCGCGACCTCGGCCGGCTCGTCGCGGAAGACGAAGACCCCGGTCGGGTCGGCGCTGCGGCCGTCGAGGCCGCCGATGGTGGCGATCGCCTCGAGCGCCGACATGTCGCGCTTGTTGAACGGCACCCGCGACTGGCCGGTGGTGGCGCCGAGCGCGGTGAACGAGCGGCGGTCCTCCTCGACGATGATCCGGTCGCCCGGCCTGAGCGCCACGTCGAGCGACGGGTTGTCGTAGAGATCCTGCAGCCAGATCCGACCGGTCCGCCCGTCGCGCTCCATCCGCACCTGCGCGACGTCGGGCACGATCGCGACGCCGCCGGCCTGCGCCAGCATCGCCGACAGCCGCAGCGTCGGCGCCTGGATCGGATAGACGCCGGGCGAGTGCACGCCGCCCATCACGCTGACCGTCGCCCCGTCGCCGGCGAGGCGGCGGACCTCGACCTGCGGCTCCGGCGTCTGGTCGGACAGGCTCTCGGTGATCGCCCGGCGGAGCTCGTCGGGACTGCGGCCGGCGGCGCGCAGCTGCCCGGCATAGGGCACGAAGATGTCGCCGCTTTGGTCGACCTGGATCGCCTCGAGGTTCGTCACCTTCTGCCCGACCCCGGCCAGGAGGCCGGTGTCGACGTTCTCCCAGACCGTCACCGAGAGGGTGTCGCCGGCCGCGATGGTGTCGGGCGACACGGTGCCGGCACCGACGAAGCCCGGGCCGAAGCCCAGCGTCTCCGACGATCGCGCGGCGGCGGCGATCGCCGGCGTCACCGTGACGACATGCATGTCGAGCTCGGGGTTGTTGCCGCCCGACCGGATGCTGCCCGCCGTCGGCCCGGAGCGCGGCAGCGTGCACCCGGCGAGCGCCGTCGCGAGAACGAGGACGACCGCGACGCCTGCCCGGGCGGCCCGCAGAACCTGCATCGATTGCCTCACTGCCTCGTGTTGCCGGCTTTTGTGGCGAAGTTAACGATTTTGCCGCGCCGAAGCCAGCGGCAAGATCACGCGGCTGCCCGCCTGTGGCGCCGGCGCCCCATGCCGCTTGCCCCAGCACGCCACAGCGGCTACGCCAGCGGCATGTTCACCGGAATCGTCACCGACATGGGCACGATCGAGCGGCTCGAGGACCGCGGCGACCTGCGCGCCCGGATCCGCTCGGCCTACCCGGCCGCGGGGATCGCGATCGGCGCCTCGATCGCCTGCGACGGCATCTGCCTGACGGTGGTCGATCGCGGGCCTGCGGGCGACGGCTCCTGGTTCGATGTCGACATCTCGGCCGAGACCGTCGCTCACACCAACGTCCGCCGCAACCGCGGCGCCTGGGCCGAGGGGCGGCGGGTCAACCTCGAACGGGCGCTGCGCCTCGGCGACGAGCTCGGCGGCCACATCGTCTCGGGCCACGTCGACGGCCTCGCCGAGATCGTGGCGCTGCACCCCGAGGGCGACAGCGTCCGCTTCAGCCTCCGCGCCCCGGACCGGCTCGCCCGCTACCTGGCGCCCAAGGGGTCGGTCGCGCTCAACGGCACCTCGCTCACGGTGAACGAGGTCGACGGCGCGACCTTCGGCGTCAACATCATCCCGCACACGCTCGCCGTCACCACCTGGGGCACGGCCGAGGCGGGCGACCTCGCGAACCTCGAGATCGACACGCTGGCGCGCTACGTGGCGCGGCTCGCCGACCACGCCGCGGCATGACGATGCCCGGCATCGGCCACAACCGCGGCCCGACGATGGACGCCGGGGTCAGCTGGCGCCGGCACTGCTGGACCGTGGCGCGCCAGGAGCTGCTGCCGCACCTGCCGCTCGAGGTGATCCGGCTCCGGGTCAGGCGGGCGGCGGCGATCGGGCTCGACTACCGCACCTACGCCTCGGTGCGGGCCGCATCGGGGCGCGACATCATCGCCTTCCTCTTCTCGTCGAACGCGCTGCGGGTCCTCCGCCCCGGCGACCCGCTGCCGCAGGATCGCGTGGCGAAGCTCGCCGGCATGCGCGACTGCGGCCGCGGACTCCTCGCCCACCCGCCGCTCGACCCGGAGCGGCTCGCAGCGGTGATCGAGGCCGAGCACCGCATCCGCTTCGACGCCGCGGGCACGGCCCCGCGCTTCGCGGCGCCCTGGCGCGAGATCCGGGCCGACGTGCTGGCGGCGCTGCCGGCGCGGCTCGCCCCCGGCGAGCGTCGTCCTCGTCGGCGACACGCCGCTCGAGCGCGAGTGGTGCGAGGCGGGGCGGCTCGCCGGCTACCTGCCCGCCGAGCGCTACTTCGCGGCCGCGCCATGAGCCTCGACGCTGGCCTTCGGCCGGGAGCTGCGCTATCTGCCGCGGGCGCAACGGACCCGGGACGCATGGCCTGCTCGACTTCAAACGAGTTCGCGGACGCGATCTCCTCGGTCGAGGAGATCATCGACGACGCGCGCAACGGCCGGATGTTCATCCTCGTCGACCACGAGGACCGCGAGAACGAGGGCGACCTCGTCATCCCCGCCCAGATGTGCACGCCGAACGCGATCAACTTCATGGCGACGCATGGCCGCGGCCTGATCTGCCTGACCCTGCCCGGCGAGCGGCTCGACGCGCTCGGGCTGCCGCTGATGGCGGCCTCGAACTCGTCGCGCCACGAGACCGCCTTCACCGTGTCGATCGAGGCGCGCGAGGGCGTCACCACCGGCATCTCCGCCCATGACCGCGCCCGCACCGTCGCGGTGGCGATCGACCCGCGCTCGGGTCCGCAGGACATCGCGACGCCGGGCCACGTCTTTCCGCTGCGCGCCCGCGACGGCGGCGTCCTGGTGCGCGCCGGCCATACCGAGGCCGCCGTCGACATCGCCCGGCTCGCCGGGCTCAACCCCTCGGGCGTGATCTGCGAGATCATGAACGAGGACGGCACGATGGCGCGCCTGCCCGACCTCGTCGCCATCGCCCAGCGCCACGGGCTGAAGATCGGCACCATCTCCGACCTGATCGCCTACCGCCGCCGCTACGACAATCTCGTGCGCGAGACGGCGGTCCACACCGTCACCTCCGAGTACGGCGGCGCCTGGCAGATGCGGGTCTACACCGACACGGCCGGCGGCGGCGAGCACATCGTGCTCTCCAAGGGCGACCTCGCCTCGCCCGAGCCGGTGCTGGTGCGCATGCACGCGATGAACCCGCTCGAGGACGTCCTCGGCGTGCATCCGGGGCGCAGCCACCAGCTCCGCGACGCGATGCGCACGATCGCCGCCGAGGGCCGCGGCGTCGTCGTGCTGCTGCGCGACATGGGGGCGAAGCTCGAGATCGGCGACCACGTCTCGCCGCACCGGCTGCGGCAGTACGGCATCGGCGCCCAGATTCTGAACGCGCTCGGCCTGCACGAGATGGTGCTCCTGACCAACTCGCCGAGCCCGCGGCCGGTGGGCCTCGAAGGCTACGGGCTCTCGATCGTCGGCACCCGGCCGATCCCGGCGACGGAGGGGTAGGGCGTTGGAGGCCCACGGCATCCTGCCCCGCCCGCGCTTCGAGCGGCCGACCCGCGTGCTCGTCGCCGTCGCCCCGTTCTACCGCGACATCGCCGACGCGCTGCTCGCAGGCGCCCGCGCCGCCCTCGACGACGCCGGCGTCCGCCACGAGACCGTCGAGGTGCCGGGCGCGCTCGAGCTGCCGGCCGCGGTGCGGCTGGCGAGCGGGTCGGGCGACTTTCGACGGCTTCGTCGCGCTCGGCTGCGTGATCCGCGGCGAGACGACGCACTACGAGACCGTCTGCAACGACAGCTCGCGCGGCCTGATGCTGCTTGGGCTCGAGGGCCTGTGCATCGGCAACGGCATCCTCACCGTCGAGAACCGCGACCAGGCTGTCGTCCGCGCCGATCCCGCCGGCCAGGACAAGGGCGGCGGCGCCGCCGACGCCTGCCTGCACCTGATCGCCCTCGCCCGCCGCTTCGCGCCGGCGCCGGCGGGCTTCCACCTGCCGGGCGCCCCCGGCGACGCGGCCGAATGACCGCCGCCCGCCCCACCGCCGCCCAGGCCCGCCGGATGCGCTCGGCCGCGCGCTTCTACGCCGTGCAGGCGCTGTTCCAGATGGAGGCGGCCGACGCCGGGCTCGAGACCGTGCTCGAGGAGTTCGAGACGCACCGGCTCGGGGCGGAGCTCGACGGCGCGACCTACGCCGAGCCGGACCTCGCGCATTTCCGCGCCCTGCTGACGGCCGCGGTGTCGGAGCAGGCCCGCATCGACCAGCTGGTCCACCACGCGCTCGTCGCGCGCTGGCCGATCGACCGCATCGACCCGACGCTGCGCGCGCTGTTCCGCGCCGCCGGCGCCGAGCTCGTCGCCACCGACACGCCGCCCAGGGTGACCATCACCGAGTACGTCGACGTCGCCAAGGCCTTCTACCCGGAAGGCAAGGAGGCGGGCTTCGTCAATGGCGTGCTCGACCACATGGCGCGCGCCGCGCATCCGCGGGCCTTCGCATAGCAAAAGGCCGGCCTTGCGGGGCAGCAAGTCCGGCCGATCTGCTGAAAAATTGTCTGGCTCAAATAGGCGCGGTGAAATTCGCTAACCAATGGGCGGCACGGCGATCGGACACCCCTCAGGGCCCGATCGCCGGCTCCGGGTCACGCAACGCGCTTGCCGATGATGGCACCGCGGATGTCGTCCCGGGTGAGCCCGATGTCGCGCAGGTAGTGATCCTCGAGATCGAGCAGGGCCCGATAGCTCCGCCGGTACTCTGCCCGCTCGCTGGAGCGCCGGACCACCGATTTCAGCTGGTTGAACATTGTCGCCTCCTGACCTTATCGTTTCGATGCGAGCAATATGGGTGGGCGATGTTTCAGCAGGATTTCGGCTCGGCACGGGCGTGTTTCATTTGTGTCGAAACGATTCCTGCGATTGGGTCAGATGGAGGAACCGCGCGATCCGAACAGCTTGCGGATGTCCTCCCGGCGGATGCCGATGTCATCGAGCATCCGGTCGTCGTAGTCGAGCAGCGTCGCATAATCCCTGCGGCGCCTGGCCCGCTCGCTCGCTCCGCGGATCGCGGAGCCCAAGGTCCTGAACATGCCTCGCCTCCTGGCGTACGATTGCGATGCCGGGAACATAGGCGCGGTCTATTTCACGCGCATGTCCGCACGACGCCTGGAGTGTTTCGTTCGTAGCCTTCAGTCGAAGCGGTTGTCGCGCGGGAAGCCGCGCGGCGCCATCCGCCCGGCGCCGGCGCGCGCCCCGATCCACTCGCCAAGGTCGGTGACCGTGCGGGTGCGCCCGCCCGCGTCCTTCCAGGCGAGCCCGTCGGCGAGGTCGAAGCTCGTGGCATCGGCCAGCCCGCCGTCCTTGTAGCGTTGCAGCCGCACGCCCTTGCCCCGCCCCATCTCCGGCAGCTCGGCGGCGGGGAAGACCAGAACCTTGCGGTTTTCGCCGACGACCGCGACGTGGTCGCCGGAGAGCCGCCGGCAGACCCGCGCCCGCACACCGTCCCTGAGGTTCAGGACCTGCCGCCCGCCCCGGGTCTGCGCCACCGCCTCGTCCTCGGGCAGCACGAAGCCGTCGCCGGCCTCGGAGGCGACGAGAAGCTTGCCCCCCGGCGCATGGACGAAGAGCGCGAGCATCTGCGCCTCATTCGGCAGGTCCACCATCAGCCGCACCGGCTCGCCCATGCCACGCCCGCCGGGCAGGCTCGCGCAGGCGAGCGTGTACATCCGCCCGTTCGAGGCGAACATCAAGAGACGGTCGGTCGTCTCGGCATGCAGCAGCCAGCGCGGGCCGTCGCCGTCCTTGAACTTGACCTCGGCCGACGGGTCGAGGTGGCCCTTCATCGCCCGGATCCAGCCCATCTCCGAGCAGACGACCGTCACCGGCTCGCGCTCGATCATCGCCTCGTAGGACACCTCCTCGACGTCGGGCGCATCCTCGAAACTGGTGCGCCGCGCGCCGCCCGGGGCGCCCTTGCCGAAGGCCTTGCGCACCTCGCGCAGCTCCTCGGCGATGCGCGCCCATTGCGCGCCCTCGTCGGCGAGGAGCGCGGCGAGCCCGGCGCGCTCGAGCGTCAGCGCGTCGCGCTCGGCGCGGATCTCCATCTCCTCGAGCCTGCGCAGGTTCCTCAGCCGCATGTTGAGGATCGCCTCGGCCTGCACGTCGGTCAGGCGGAACTCGGCGATCATCACCGCCTTCGGGTCGTCCTCGGTGCGGATGATCTCGATCACCCGGTCGAGGTTCAGGTAGGCGACGAGCAGCCCCTCGAGCACCTCGAGCCGGGCGTCGATCTTCTCCCGCCGGAACCGCGAGCGGCGCAGCAGCACCTCGCGCCGGTGATCGAGGAAGGCGCGCAGCACCTCCTTCAGCGTCGACACCTGCGGGGTGCGGCCGTCGATCAGCACGTTCATGTTCATCGAAAAGCGCGTCTCGAGGTCGCTCGCCTTGTAGAGCATCTCCATCAGCAGCGCCGGATCCACCGTGCGCGCCCGCGGCTCCAGCACGATGCGCACGTCCTCGGTGCTCTCGTCGCGAACGTCGGCGAGGATCGGGATCTTCTTCAGGTTGACGAGCTCGGCGATCCGCTCGATCAGCTTGCCCTTCTGGATCTGGTACGGGATCTCGGTGACCACCACCTGCCAGGTGCCGCGGCCGAGGTCCTCGACCGCCCAGCGCGCCCTGAGCCGAAAGCCGCCGCGCCCGGTCCGGTAGGCCTCCCTGATCGCGGCGCGCGGCTCGATGATGACGCCGCCGGTCGGGAAGTCCGGGCCCTCGATGAAGTCGAGCAGCTTCTCGTCGCCGGCGCCCGGGTGCCGGATCAGGTGCAGGCAGGCGTTGACGAGCTCGTCGATGTTGTGCGGCGGGATGTTCGTCGCCATCCCGACCGCGATGCCCGACGAGCCGTTGGCGAGCAGGTTCGGAAACGCCGCCGGCAGCACCACCGGCTCGGTCTCCGAGCCGTCGTAGTTGTCGCGGAAGTCGACCGCGTCCTCGGCGAGACCCTCCATCAGCGCCGCCGCCGCCGCGGTCAGCCGCGCCTCGGTGTAGCGCTGCGCCGCCGGGTTGTCGCCGTCGATGTTGCCGAAGTTGCCCTGCCCGTCGACCAGCGGGTAACGGACGTTGAAGTCCTGCGCCAGCCGCGCCAGCGCCTCGTAGATCGAGCTGTCGCCGTGCGGATGGTAGTTGCCCATCACCTCGCCGACGATCTTCGCGCACTTGCGGAAGGCGCCGTTCGGGTCGAGCCTGAGGCCGCGCATCGCATAGAGGATGCGCCGGTGCACCGGCTTCAGCCCGTCGCGGGCGTCCGGCAGCGCCCGGTTCATGATCGTCGACAGCGCGTAGGTCAGGTAGCGGTCGCCGAGCGCGCGGGCGAGCGGCTCGGCCGTCACGTCACCCATGTCGGGGTCGTCGGTGAAGTCGGCCATAGATGTTGTGTAGCTTTCCGCGCCCTCACGGTCCAGCGGAAAGGCCCGCGCCGGCCCCGCCGGCGCGGCTGCCCCTCATCCGGCGGCGCGCGCCGCCGAGGCCAACGGCTGGGCGTCTCGTCTCGGACGGAACGTCCCCGCGGCCGGCCCGGCCGGACGCGCCTCGCCCCAGCCGAGCGCGGTGGCGAGCCGCCGCCCGCGCTCCAGGCGCTCGCCCGCCTGCCCGAGGTCGAGCATCTCGGCGAACTCCTCGTTCTTCATCAGCGGCATAAACGGATTGCGCGCCGCGCCGCCCGAGAAGGTCAGCTCGGAGAACACCAGCCGGTCGCCGCATTGCAGGAAGTCGACCCGCACGTGCAGGAAGTCCTCCGACAGCCGCCGCGCCTCCGCGACCAGCTGCTCGAGCGCCGCCGGCCGCGAGGTCGCCTGCGCGGACGCCGGATAGCCGCGCCAGTGGAAGTCGACCGGCCGCCACTTGAGGTCGAAGAGCGCCGAGCTGTACTTCGGGCCGCACCGGTCGGAGATCACCAGGATGAAGACCGGCTCGCCGAGGATGCAGTAGAATTTGTACTCGACGATCCGGCCGCTCGGCACCAGCAGCTCCTCGATCAGCCACCGCTTCTCCATGCCGCGATAGTGCAGCTCGCCGGCGTGGCGCCAGTAGTCCTTCTCGCCCCAGCGCCCGAGCTTGCTGAGCAGCTCCTCGCGCGGCGTCGGCCGCACGCCGTCCTCGAAGTGGTTCTGCCCGCTGCTCGCCGCGCACTTCAGCGCGAACCGGTGCGGCAGGTCGAAGCGGTCGAGATCGGCGGGGGAGGTCCCGACGGCGAAGAGCTCGGGCGCCTCGATCTCGGCGCCCTTCAGCCGCAGATAGTCGCGCACGCCGACCTTGTCGGCCGCGAGGGTCATCAGCGGGTTCGGGTGGTTCAGAAACTGCCACCGGACCTTTTCGTTCACCCAGGTCGGGTTCTCGAAATCCGGCAGATGGTCGTTCCTGAGCGCATAGAAGTAGCTGACCGCTTCCTCGTCGGATCGGAACGTCTGATCGTACACGTCCGCCTGCAGCGACCCCCGCCCCAGGCCGATCCTGCGCCGCGTATGGGCAGCCCAACGGGCCACCTCGCGCCGCCGATCGACACGGCGCACGAAACCGTCCCGGTCAAAACTGAACCGAGGCATACCCAGTACTCCTGCGACAAAAACATCCCACGACTGCGCGCGGCTCCCACTGTCGCTCCCATCTAAGGCGAGTTCAGCGTTAAAGGAAATGATTCTCGGCGCGAGTGGTAAAGCCGGAACGGATCGTGGCAGCGGCGCCTCGTTCAGACGACGGCGTCCCGCCACTCGACGGCGATGCCCCTGGCGGCCAGAGCAACGTCGATGTCGAGAACCGGATCGATGTGGAAGTTGAATCCCGAGAATGCCGTCGCCGCCTCATTCACCGTCGCGAGGTCGTCGGTCTCGAAGACCGCATATCCGCCGGTGTCGCCCGCCCGCACGACGAACTCGTGGATCCGGACGCCCGCGGGCCGTTTCCAGGCCCGCATCAGCTCGAGCACCCGCTGCTGGCCGGCCTCGTACTCGGCCGTCGTTCCGTGGCGCTTCCGCTTCCAGCTCATCACATACTTCATCGTGCCCCCAATCGATGGCCGCGTCGATCTCCGGATGATTTCCTTCCTGGGCGTACGCTTATTGCGGTCGATCGAAGTCGCCGCATATTGGCGCGGCCGGGCCGCGCGGAAGAGCGCGCACTATACTCGGTTCTCGCTCAATTCTCCAGCCGCCCTACGCGGGGCCGGCGACCACGATCCGGTTCCGCCCCTCGGCCTTGGCGCGGTAGAGCGCGGCGTCGGCCCGCGACATCGCGTCGGAGAGCGAGAGCGCCGCGTCGGTCGGCGCCAGCGCCATCAGCCCGCCGCTGACGCTGACCGCGACCGTCCCGCCGCCGGCGGTCACCGGCTCCCGCGCCACCGCCTCGCGCAGCCGCTCGGCGATCACCACCGCCTCGGCCTCGGTCACGTCGGCGAAGACGGCGAGGAACTCCTCGCCCCCGACCCGGCCGAGCAGGTCGCCGGCGCGGCAATTTGCCGCCATCCGGCCCGCGACTTCCTTGAGCACCCGGTCGCCGGCGGCGTGACCCATGCTGTCGTTGATCGCCTTGAACCGGTCGATGTCGACCATGACGAGCGCGGCGCCCTTCGCCCCGCCGATGACCCGCTCGATCAGGATCGTGCTGCGGTCGAGCATCGCCGCCCGGGCCAGCACCCCGGTCAGCGGATCGAAGCAGGCCCGCCGCTCGAGGTCGGTGCAGGCATCGGCCAGCGCCTCGGAGAGCCGCGAAATCTGGCTCGCCGACCGGCGCAGCTCGATCTCGTCCATCACGATCGCCGCCAGCGTCTCGAGGTAGCGCAGCTCGCGCGGGCTCACTCCGCGCGGCCGCCGGTCCATGCAGGAGAGCATGCCGAGCACGTGACCGTCGTGGGTCCTGAGCGGCACGCCGACATAGAACTCGAGCCCGAAGCCACCGTTGACCAGCGGATGCTCCTGGGTGCGGGGGTCGGCGCTGGCGTTCTCGACCACATAGGGCCCCTCGTGCCCGATCGCGGCGCCGCAGAGCCCCGGCAGCCGCGCGATCTCGCGCTGCCCGACCGGGCCGTGCACCGACTTGTACCAGATCCGGTTGGTGTCGACGAGGCTGACGACCGCGCAGGGCACCTCGAGCATGTCGGCGGCGAGCGCGGTGATCCGGTCGAAGGCCCCCTCCGCCGGGGTATCGAGGATCGCGTAGCGCCGCAGCGCGTTCAGCCGCTCGAATTCCGCAGTCGCATCCAGTGCCACCGGCACGTCCCCCGAGGACAGATCCACCCGCGCCAACCCTCGCCCCCGAGACTTAACGCATCGCGAACACCCCGCGGTGAAACCGCGCGCGGACGCGGAATTCCCTTGCCAATTTGCCTAAAAACCCGGGTCCGCTCCCAGTCATCCGACCGCCGCGCGGCGCAGCAGGTTGAGCCCGCTCAGCACCAGCACCACGAGCGTCGCGGTCATGAAGCGCCGCTGGTCCAGCCGGTCGTGCACGCGGTAGCCGGCGAACATCGCCGCCATCGTCGGCAGCACCAGCCACGCCGAGGCCGGCAGCGTCACCGGGTTCAAGACCCCCGAATGCAGGTGCGCGACGAAGAGCACCACCGAGCCGAGCAGGAACGACAGGCTCTGCGCCCGCACCATCTCGACCTTGGGCAGCCGCAGCGTCAGCAGGTACATGATGAGCGGCGGCCCCCATATCCCCGAGAGCCCGCCGAAGAAGCCGGCGATCAGCGCCACGACGACCTCCACCCTCGCCCGGTGCCGCGTCGGGAAATGCGGCTGCCAGCCGGCGAGCTGGCTCGCCCCGAACCCCGAGACCGCGACCCCGAGGATCGCGAACAGCACCCGGTCGGGCAACGCCACGACGAGCTGCGCCGCCAGCGCGATCATCGCCACGAGGACGAGGTTCAGCCGCCAGAACCGCCGCAGGCTCCCCAAGGCCGGCCCGATCCCCTGGCGCAGTGCCTGGAACAGGTTCGACACCAGCATCGGCACGATCAGGAGCGCCACCGCGACCTCGTAAGGCACGAACGAGCCGGCGAGGCTCAGCGCGATCAGCGGCAGCGCGAAGCCGACGACGCCCTTGGCGAAGCCGCCGGCCGCCAGCGCCAGCACGGCACCCACCGCGGCAGGACCGCCGTAGGCGGCGAGGAAAGGCTCGAGACCCAGCATCCGCCGCTCTTTCGCAGCTACCGCTGCCTCTCGCAACGCTAATAAAGTTGCAGACATCCGGTTGAGCGCGCAGCAATATTGCGCTCTCGATTTGACGCGGCCGACGTTTCCGCCTAGCTTGCACGCAACTGCAGCAGAGTGATTCCGCACCGCACAAAGTGCGACCCCGACGAAAGGCCGACCGATGACCGAAGCCCTCCTCGTCCGCGATCCCGAGACGGCGCTCCTTCCTCACCTTCTGCCGTTCTGCGCCGCCGCCGCGGAAGCTGCCGGCGGCCTCGTCGAGGCGGCGCGCGCCGGCCTCGCCGCGCGGCTCGCGAGCGGCGGCCGGGTCTCCGCCGCTGCCCTCGAGGCCGAGCAGTTCGCCGCCCACGGCCTCGCCTGGGCCGCGACCTACGCCGCAGCGCTGCATGAGCTCGCCCGCTGGGCCGCCGATCTCGACGCCGGCGGCCGGCTCGGCGAGATCGAGCGGCTGATCCTGCAGATCGGCTTCGGCGAGTACCTCGCCCAGCTCGCCGGCGGTATCGCCATGTCGCAGACCGAGATCGTCCGCCCGCACGACCTCGGCGTCGACGCCGCGGCCCTCGCCGCCTTCCGCACCCTCGAGGTCGAGGCGCTGGTCGACGCCGGCACCAGCCCCGCGTCCCGCGCGCGCCTCGTCGAGCTGATGCGCGCCGCCGGCGGCGCCGCCAGCTTCGGCGCCACAGGTCTCGACGACGATTTCGAGATGATCCGCGCCCAGTTCCGCCGCTTCGCCGACGAGCGCGTCGTCCCCTTCGCCCACGGCTGGCACCTGAGGGACGAGCTGATCCCGATCGAGATCGTCGAGGAGATGGGGCGCTTGGGCGTCTTCGGCCTGACCATTCCCGAGGAATACGGCGGCGCCGGCCTGCCGAAGACCGCGATGTGCGTGGTCTCGGAGGAGCTGTCGCGCGGCTACATCGGCGTGGGCTCGCTCGGCACCCGCTCCGAGATCGCGGCCGAGCTGATCCTCGGCGGCGGCACCGAGGCGCAGAAGGCCGAGTGGCTGCCGAGGATCGCCGCCGCCGAGCTCCTGCCCACCGCCGTCTTCACCGAGCCCAACACCGGCTCCGACCTCGGCTCCCTGCGCACCCGCGCGGTGCGCGAAGGCGACGACTACGTCGTGACCGGCAACAAGACCTGGATCACCCACGCCGCGCGCACCGACGTGATGACCATGCTCGTGCGCACCGATCCGGACACGACCGACCACACCGGCCTCTCGATGCTGATCGCCGCCAAGCCGCGCGGCACCGAGGCCGAGCCGTTCCCGGCGCCCGGCATGACCGGCGGCGAGATCGAGGTGCTCGGCTACCGCGGCATGAAGGAGTACGAGCTTGGCTTCGACGGCTTCCGCGTCCCGGCATCGGGGCTCCTCGGCGGCATCGAGGGCCGCGGCTTCAAGCAGCTGATGCAGACCTTCGAGAGCGCCCGCATCCAGACGGCGGCCCGCGCCATCGGCGTCGCGCAGTGCGCGCTCGAGCTCGGCCTGCGCTACGCCGAGGACCGCCGTCAGTTCGGCAAGCCGCTGATCGCCTTCCCCCGCGTCGGGGCCAAGCTCGCGCTGATGGCGGTCGAGATCATGATCGCCCGCCAGCTCACCTACTTCGCCGCGCGCGAGAAGGACGCAGGGAGGCGTTGCGATCTCGAGGCCGGCATGGCCAAGCTCCTCGCCGCCCGCATCGCCTGGTCCTCTGCCGACAACGCGCTGCAGATCCACGGCGGCAACGGCTTTGCGCTCGAATACCCGGTCAGCCGCATCCTCTGCGACGCCCGCATCCTCTCGATCTTCGAGGGCGCCGCCGAAATCCAGGCCCAGGTCATCGCCCGCCGCCTGCTCGAGGGCCGCGGCTGACAATCAGTCCGGACGCTGCCGAGCCGGCGCAAGGAGTCATGATCGGTTGATTGCTTCGGCTCCGGCGAGAAGTGCAACGGTGCCGCATTCACTTCGCGGATTTGTCCGTCGGCAAATCCGCGCGCGCTTGCCTGCCCGTCGTGCCGGCGGCACGCCTTCGGCGTGACGGCAGGCGCGATTCCGCGCCTACCCTAGGCACGCGCGCGCGGATTCCCAGCTGACGGTTTCGGCGGCACCCCCCTCGGCCTCCGCGCTCGCGCGCTCCAGCCGACGAACCGGCGTGAGGCAGTGCCTCGCTTTCGCCGGTTCGGGTGCATCTCTGCGCCGTCGATCCCGTTCCTCGTCCGATCGATTCAACGGGTCTCGTATCAGGACAGACGGCCGCGGCCGAGCCCCGTGCCGGCGGCGAAAATCCCGCATTGACCCTTTCTCAATCCCGCTCGGCCCATTGATTGCAGGCCGGCGGGGTCCCAGATTTGCCTTGCGGCAAGCTCTGAGGGTCGATGATGTCGAGGCACGCCCATAAGCAGGAGCGACGGCTGCGACGGCAGTTCGATGCGATCGCTCGCACCGCGCCGGTGTCGCGGCGCCCGATCGACATGCTCCTGCAGCACGGTATGCGCCTGGTCCGGGTGCCGCTCGGGATCCTCCTCATCTTCGGCGGCCTGTTGTCGTTTTTCCCGGTGCTCGGGATCTGGATGCTGCCGCTGGGCCTGATGCTGCTCGCGGTCGACATCCCGCTGCTGAGGCCCAGGGTCTCGGCCGGGCTGATCCGCTTCCGCCGCTGGTGGGCGGTGCGGCGCCACAAGAAGAAGCCGGCCCGCCCCTCCCGGTGAGGCCTCAGCGTCCGAGCTTCACGATCGCCTGCACCGCCCGGCTCCGCGCCGCCGGCAGCGCCGCGCGCGGCAGCCCCGGCGCCACGCGCGCCTCGAGGAAGTGCCCGGTCAGCGCCAGCGCCGCCGCCACCTCCGCGGCCGGCGGCGGCGCCGCGTCCCCGCGGTCGCGCAGGAAGCCCGGCAGCGGCAGCAGCCGCTCGGCCCAGGGCGCGCCGGCGGCGCGGCTGACCGCCCGCCCCGAGCGCGGCGAGACCCAGGCCAGGTCCTCGGTCGTGCCACTGACCGCGCAGGCCGCGAGGTCGAGCCCGAAGCCGAGTTCGGCGAGGAGAGCGAGCTCCCAGGCGGCGTAGCGCGCCGGCCAGTCGGGGCCTGCGCCGAGCGCCTCGACGAGGGCGAGCGTGCGGGCATAGAGCTCCGGATGCGCGTCGCGCTCGGGCAGGGTCGCGGCGACGAGCGCCACCACCGACCCGAGCGCCGCCAGGGCGGCCGGATCGGCCATGATCGCCGCGGTCCGCGCGCCGATCGGATCGACCCGGAACGTCCCGATATGCTCCTCGAGCCGCGCCGTCCACTCGAGCGACAGCCGCGCGCCGGGCTGCAGCACCGGGGTCATCCGCCGCCCGGCCCCGCCCCGCACCACGCCCGCGTGCCGGCCGTGCACCCGGGTCAAGACCTCGACGATCGCCGAGGTCTCGCCGTGCCGCCGCGCGGCGAGCAGGATCCCCTCGTCACGCCAATCCATCGTCACGCGCCTTCCCCTTGCAGGCCCGGAGGCTCGCTCCGAGCGCCGCCGCCGCAATCTTTTCCTTAGCATATGCGTTGTGCATGCTCTGTGCATGAGCGGATCCCGCCATGTAGCTGTCGAAGTGGGGTGAATCGGCTCCCGGTTCCCGGAGGCTACTCCGCCAGCCCCGGCTGGTCGAGCAGGTGCCGCCCCTGCCGGTCCTCGACCTCGATCACCCAGAGATCCGGGTCGTAGCCCCGCTGCCGCCCGACCGCCGCCTCGACCTCCGGCTCCGGCCCCTCGGCGAGCGGCGTCCAGATCCGCGCGCCCGTCATGTCGGTCCGCCGGGCGAAGGCCCGCGCCGACCCGTCGAGCGTGTTGAGCTTGACCACCACCGCCCCCGCCGTCGCGTCGCCGCGCGCGGTCACGAAGGCCGGGATGTCGGCGAGCCGCAGCCGCGCCAGGTAGGCCTGCACCCAGAACTCGGCCGTCAGCCGCGCCATCACCGCTCGCCCTCGGGGAAGTCGAGCCCGATCTCGCCGTAGCGCTCGCGCTCCTCGAGCCAGCCGGGGCGCACCTTGACGGTCAGGAACAGGTGCACCTCGCGCCCGAGGAACGCCTTCAATTCCTCGCGCGCCGCCTTCCCCACCGCCTTGATCGTCTCGCCCTTCGGCCCGAGCGCGATGCCCTTGTGCCCGTCGCGCGCCACGTAGACGACCTGGGCGATCCGGACCGAGCCGTCCTTGCGCTCCTCCCAGGCCTCGGTCTCGACCGTCAGCTCGTAGGGCAGCTCCTGGTGCAGCCGGAGCGTCAGCTTCTCCCGCGTCGTCTCCGCCGCGATGAGCCGCAGCGGCAGGTCGGCGATCTGGTCCTCCGGGTACAGCCAAGGCCCCTCCGGCGCCTGCCCCGCCAGCCAGCGCCGCAGGTCGTCGACGCCGTGCCCGCGCTCGGCCGAGATCATGAAGGTCGCCGCGAAGTCGCGCAGCCCGTTCATCTCCGCCGACAGCCCGAGCAGCCGCTCCGCCGGCACCTTGTCGATCTTGTTGATCGCGAGCGCCACCGTCCGCCCGCCCGCAAGCTGCGCGTCGAGCGCCTCCAGGATCGCCCGCACCCCCTCGGTCAGCCCGCGATGCGCCTCGATCAGCAGCACCACGACGTCGGCGTCCGCCGCCCCGCCCCAGGCGGCCGCGACCATCGCCCGGTCGAGCCGTCGCCGCGGCCGGAACAGCCCCGGCGTGTCGACGAAGACGAGCTGCGCATCGCCCTCGATCGCGATCCCCCGGATCCGCATCCGCGTCGTCTGCACCTTGTGGGTGACGATCGAGACCTTGGCGCCGACCATCCGGTTCAGGAGCGTCGACTTGCCCGCGTTCGGCTCGCCGATCAGCGCCACCAGCCCGCAGCGGCTCACCGCCACCCCCTTGCCTTCGCGAGTCGGGCCGGGGTCAAGGCTCGCGCAGCGACCGCGCGGAACGCGCGGCTCGGCCTTGACGCCGGCCCGACTCGCAGCCCCACCATCGGAAAGGCGCCCTGAGGAAGCAGCCGCTTCCTCAGGCGCCTCGGAGCAGCTCTTCCCTTTTCCGCCGCCCCGCGCGCCGACGCCTCCGCGGCGGCGCGGGCACGACGCCGCCCCGCGCGCGCGGCCGGCGCGCCGCCACCGCCGGTCGCGCCCGCGACCGGCCTCATGCCTCGCCCTCGAGCCGGGCGAGCAGCGCCTCCGCCGCCGCCTGCTGCGCCGCCCGCTTCGTGGCCGCCCGCCCTTGGGCGGCGCGGCCGTCCGCGAGCCGCGCCTCGACCGAGAAGACCGGCGCGTGGTCGGGCCCCTCCCGGTCGAGGTCGCGGTAGACCGGCGGCGGCAGGCCGCGCGCCTGCGCCCATTCCTGCAGGCTGGTCTTGGCGTCGCGCCCGACCGCGCCCACCCCGGCGATCCGCTCGCCCCAGGACCGCAGGATCAGCCGCCGCGCCGCCTCGAGGCCGCCGTCGAGATAGACGGCGGCGATCACCGCCTCCATCGCGTCGCCGAGGAGCGCGGTCTTGCGCCTTCCGCCGGTCAGCATCTCCGAGCGGCCCATCCTGAGCGCCGCGCCGAGGTCGAGGCTCGCCGCCACCTCGGCGCAGGTTTCCTTGCGCACCAGCGCGTTCAGCCGCGGCGCGAGCTCGCCCTCCTGCGCCGCCGGGTCCTGGGCGAGCAGCGCCTCGGCGATGACGAGGCCGAGCACGCGGTCGCCGAGGAACTCGAGCCGCTGGTTGTGCGCGCCGGTCGCCATCGACGGATGGGTCAGCGCCTCGATCAGGAGCTCGGGCCGCGCAAAACCGTGCCCGAGGCGCGCCGCGGCGCCGGCCATGCCGCGCCCGAGCTTCATTCGATCGCCGTGAAGAAGCGGTCGGGCCGCCAGGTCCAGAACGCGAGCATCGAGGGCCCGGCCGAGGAGAAGATCACCCGGTCGGCGCGGCCGACGAGGTTCTCGAACGGAACGAACCCGACGCCGCCGGCGGAGCGCGGGAAGCGCGAGTCCATCGAGTTGTCGCGGTTGTCGCCCATGAAGAAGAACTCGCCCTCGGGCACCGTGAAGACCGGCGTCGTGTCGCCGAAGCCGTCCTCGATATCGAGCACCGCGTGCTCCTTGCCGCCGGGCAGCGTCTCGATCGCCGCCTCCTTGGTGCACGGCTCACCGGGCGGCACCGGCCGGTTCATGCAGCGCGGCAGGCTGCGCATGGGGCCCTGCGGCAGGTTCGGCTCGGCGAAGGTGCCGTCGGGCTGCTGCGGCAGCACCTGGTCGTTGACGTAGAGGATGCCGTCCCGCATCTGGACGCGGTCGCCGGGCAGGCCGATCAGCCGCTTGATGTAGTCGGTGCCGTTGGTCGGGTGCTTGAAGACCACGACGTCGCCGCGCTCGGGCATGCGCGCGAGGATGCGGCCGTCGAACGGGCACATCGAGAACGGGCAGGAATGCCGCGAGTACCCGTAGGCCATCTTGTTGACGAACAGGAAGTCGCCGATCAGGAGCGTCGGCTTCATCGAGCCCGACGGGATCCAGAACGGCTGGAAGAACAGGGTACGGATCACGCCGGCGAGCAGGAGCGCATAGACGACGGTCTTGACGAGTTCGAGAAACCCGTTCTTGGTCTTGCTCTGGCTTGCCATTCCGTCCGTCCGTTGCCTGCCCCGCAGGGGTGCCGCCTTGTCGCCCCTGCCCCCAGACCTGTCAAGGCGGCTGCCCGGACGGAAGCCGGCGGCCCGACAGGCATCGTGCGCGCGCATGTCCCACGCA
Source organism: uncultured Alphaproteobacteria bacterium (assembly GCA_963763295.1). Classification (GTDB taxonomy): domain Bacteria; phylum Pseudomonadota; class Alphaproteobacteria; order Rhodobacterales; family Rhodobacteraceae; genus Amaricoccus. The sequence goes on along the minus strand of CAVXOH010000007.1, from coordinate 279,029 downwards.
GTGGTCGGGCTATCCGACTGATCTGGATGGATTCCCTGCTTGCCGCTTCATCCGGCCCGGCGGCGGCGGCGCCGCTCACGTATCCGGCACCGCCTCGATGACGACGACGGCCATCGCCCAGGGGTGGTCGTCGGTCAGCGTCACATGGACCGCGGCGCGGTGCCCGGGGGGCGTCATGGCGGCGAGCCGCTCGGCCGCCCATCCGGTCAGCCGCAGGGTCGGCTGGCCGGTCCTGAGGTTGACGACGCCCATGTCCTTCCACTTGATCCCCATCCTGAGGCCGGTGCCGAGCGCCTTCGAGCAGGCCTCCTTCGCCGCCCACCGCTTGGCGTAGGTGGCGACGCGCTGCGCCCGCCGCTCGGCCAGCCGCTGCTCAGTCTCGGTATAGACCCGGTTCAGGAACCGCGCCCCGAAGCGCTCGATCGTTCCGCCGATGCGCTCGATGTTGGCGAGATCCGAGCCGATCCCGAGGATCATCCGCTGCCTCCTGTCCCCGCGCCAGCCGCCGCCCCCACCCGAGGCGCCGACTGTTACCATGCCGCGCGGCCCAGTCCAGCGCGGCCGATGCCGCCTTGCGCGGCAAGACTCCGCTGCCGGGGCCGCTGTCGGTGCGGCTCCATCAACTTGCAGTTGCACATGGCGGCGGTTTTCGCGCATTGCTTCGGAACCCATCCCCGGGTCCACATCGTCGCAGAGCCTCTGGAGATATCGATGATCGACGAACACCGCATTCGCGAGCGCGCCTACGGCATCTGGGAGCACGAAGGCCGCCCCGCCCACCGCGCCGAAGCCCACTGGGTTCTCGCCGCCGCGCAGCTCACCGCCGAGTCCAGACCGGCCGCGAAGCCCATCCGCAAGACGGCCGCCGCGGAGAGTATCCCCGCGCCGAGCGTCAAGGCCGCGGCCAAGCCCGCCCGCAAGCCGCGCAAGCCGGCGCCGCAGGCCTGAGGCGGTCGCCCGCCGCCGCTCCGCGCGAGTCGGGGGCGGCGGGTCGCATCACGGCGCCGTCGCGCCGAAGGCCGCGCGCCGGGCGTCGTCCATCGCCGCGCGCATCCGCCGGATCGCCGCGTCGAGGCCGACGAAGATCGCCTCGCCGACGATGAAGTGGCCGATGTTGAGCTCGCGCACTTCCGGAAGGGCGGCGACCGGACCGACGTTGTCGAAGGTGAGGCCGTGGCCGGCATGCACCTCGAGCCCGAGGTCATGCGCGAAGGCCGCCATGTCGCGCAGGCGCTCCATCTCGCGGTCGCGCTCGGCGGCGTCGCCGGCGAGGTCGGCCTCGCAGTAGGCGCCGGTGTGCAGCTCGATCACCGGGGCGCCGATGCGGTGGGCCGCCTCGATCTGCCGGCGGTCGGCGGCGATGAAGATCGAGACGCGGCACCCGGCATCGCGCAGCGGCGCGATGAAATGGGCCAGCCGGTTCTCGTCCCGGGCGACCTCGAGCCCGCCCTCGGTGGTGCGCTCCTCGCGCCGCTCGGGCACCACGCAGACGGCGTGCGGCCGGTGGCGGAGCGCGATCGCCCGCATCTCGTCGGTCGCCGCCATCTCCAGGTTCAGCGGCAGGCTCAGCGCCGCCATGAGCCCGTCGATATCGGCATCGGTGATATGGCGCCGGTCTTCGCGCAGGTGCGCGGTGATGCCGTCGGCGCCGGCGGCCTCGGCGAGCTTCGCGGCGCGGATCGGGTCGGGCCAGGGGCCGCCCCGCGCGTTGCGCACGGTGGCGACGTGGTCGATGTTCACCCCGAGCCTGAGCCGCCCGAGCGGGGTCTTCAGCGTCATGGTAGGGTCTCGCTCCCGGTTTCTCCCGCGTTCAGCGGCTTATAGGTGCGTCCGCGCGGCGCGTCAGCCCCGCCGGCCTGCGCCGCCACCACCCGGTCGTGGGCGCGCCTGAGCATCCGCGCCCGCCGCCGCGTCTGGTAGGCGACGATCAGCGGCCGGGTCAGGTAGTAGCCGACGATCGCGGCGACGAGGCCGGGCAGCAGTCCGCCGACGAAGTACGGCCAGATGATGTCGCGGAAGAACGGGATGAGGTTCTGCCACTCGCTGTCGCCGCGGCCGAAGCGGCTGAGGATGCCGTGCCAGATCGCGGCGAAGGCCTGGGCGAAGGCGTCGGAGATGCGGCTGAAGTCGCGGCCCGTCACACCGTAGCCGAGGATTCGCCGCCCGAGCGCGAGCGAGACCGAGGCGATCAGCGGAAAGGTCAGCGGGTTGCCGACGGCGGTCCCGATCAGCGAGGACACCATGTTCCCGCGCAGGACGCGCGCGAGCGCCACGGCGACGACGAGATGCAGTCCGAAGAAGGGGGTAAACGAGGCGTAGACGCCGCAGGCGAAGCCGAGCGCGATGCGGTGCGGGGTGTCGGGGAGCCGCCGGACCCGGTGCCCGAGATACTCGATGCCGCGGCGCCAGCCCCGCCGCGGCAGCAGCAACTGGCGGAGACGGCTCAGGAGGGGAGGCCTGTCGCGTCGTTTGAAGACCATCCGCCCCGATCCACCCTCGCCGGCCCGCCCCGGGAGGATGCGGCCGCTCACAGCTCAACCGCGGCCCGCCGCCTTGCCGGTCGCCGGCACCTGCCGGTAGCGCTGGACCAGTGCCACATCCGAATCGGCATCGATCGCGGTCAGGACGTGGGTGAGGTGTTCCATATCCCGCACCTCTATATCAATGACCATGCGGAAGAAGTCGGGCTTGCGGTCGGTGAAGACGATGTCGGTGATATTGGCACGCTGCTCGCCGATCAGCGTGCAGATGCGGCCGAGCACCCCCGCGTCGTTCGCAAGCGCGACCTCGACCCGGGCGGCGTGATCAGGCTCCGCCTGGCCTTCGGCCCAGCGCAGGTCGATCCACCGGTCGGGGGTGTTCTCGAAGGCCCCGAGCTCGACGCAGTCGATAGCGTGGAAGATCACCCCCTTGCCGCGCACGGCGATGCCGACGATGCGCTCGCCCGGGATCGGATTGCAGCAGGGCGCCGGCCGCGCCACCTGGCCGGAGTCGAGGCCGATGACGACCGGCGTCGACTTCTCCGCCGCACGCGGCAGCGCGGCGTCGCGCAGGAGTTCGGGATAGAGCGTGGCGACGAGATCCCTGCCGGTCATCTCGGCGGCGCCGAGCCGCGCCAGCACGTCGTCGGCCTCCTCGACGCCGAGCCGGCGCGCCGCCGCCTCGAGCGCCTTGTCGGTCGCCTTCTTGCCGACGCGCTCGAGGGCCACGCGGGCGATCTCCCGGCCGAGCCGCACCTGGGTCGCCCGCTGCTCGCCGCGCAAGCTGCGCCGGATCGCGGCCTTGGCGCGGCCGGTCACGACCATGTCCTCCCAGGATGGCTGCGGCCGCTGCCCCTCGGCGCGGATGATGGTGACGGACTGGCCGTTGCGGAGCTTGGTCCAGAGCGGCACCCGCTGGCCGTCGACCTTGGCGCCGACGCAGCTGTCGCCGATCCGGGTGTGAATCGCATAGGCGAAATCGATCGGGGTGGCGCCGCGCGGCAGCTTCACCACGTCGCCCTTCGGCGTGAAGCAGAAGACCTGGTCCTGGAACATCTCCAGCTTGACGTGCTCGAGGAAGTCCTCGTCCTCCTCGCCGCCGAGCCGTTCGGTGATCGAGCGCACCCACTTGAACGGATCGACCGCGAAGGGGTTCTCAAACCGCTCGCCGTCCTTGTAGGACCAGTGCGCCGCCACCCCGGTCTCGGCGACCGCATGCATCTCGGCGGTGCGGATCTGCACCTCGACGCGCTTGCCGTCGCGGCCGGAGACGGTGGTGTGGATCGAGCGGTAGCCGTTCGACTTCGGCTGGCTGATGTAGTCCTTGAAGCGCCCCGGCACGGCGGTCCAGCGCCGGTGGACGGCCCCGAGCGCGATGTAGCAGTCGCCGACCGACCCGGTGATGATGCGAAAGCCGTAGATGTCTGAGAGCCGCGAGAAGCCTTCCTTCTTCTCCTCCATCTTGCGCCAGATCGAGTAGGGCTTCTTCTCGCGCCCGATGACCTCGGCCTTGACGCCGGCCTGCTTCAGGACGCTGCGGATGTCGTCGGTGATCTGGGCGATGACGTCGCCCGACTCGCGGCGCAGCGTGACGAAGCGGCGGATGATCGACTTGCGCGCCTCCGGGTTCAGCACCTTGAAGGCGAGATCCTCGAGCTCGTCGCGCATCCACTGCATGCCCATCCGGCCGGCGAGCGGGGCGAAGATGTCCATGGTCTCGCGCGCCTTGCGCTGCTGCTTGTCGGGCGGCAGATGCTTGATCGTGCGCATGTTGTGCAGGCGGTCGGCGAGCTTGACGAGGAGGACCCGCAGGTCCTTCGACATCGCCATCAGGAGCTTGCGGAAGTTCTCGGCCTGCTCGTTTTCGACCGAGGAGAGCTCGAGGTTGGTGAGCTTGGTCACCCCGTCGACGAGCTGGGCGATCTCCTCGCCGAAGCGCAGCGAGAATCTCCGAATAGGTCGAGAGCGTGTCCTCGATGGTGTCGTGCAGCAGCGCGGTGACCACCGAGGCGTCGTCGAGCTTCTGCTCGGCGATCAGCATGGCGACTGCGACCGGATGGGTGAAATACGGCTCGCCGCTCTTGCGAAGCTGGGTCGAGTGCATGAACGCGCCGTAGTCGTAGGCCGCCTCGATCAGCCCGCCGTCGGCATGAGGATTGTAGGATCGGACGAGGTCGAGCAGCGTCTCGACCGAAACCAGCCGGTCCGGCCCCGAGCGCCCCGGGGCCGCGCCGACTTCGGGCGCGAGGTCCGCGCTCAGTTTTCGCCCTGGGCTTCCATGAGCGCGCGGAGCAGGCGCTCCTCGGACATGTCGTCCTCGGCCGGGGCGTCGTGGCTGCCCGGCAGCAGGGTCATGACATCGTCCTCGGGCTCGTCCACCTCGATCTGGCGCTGGAAGCTCTCGATGGCCGCTTCCCGCAGCTGGTCGGCCGTCAGGGTCTCCTCGGCGATCTCGCGCAGCGCGACCACCGGGTTCTTGTCGTTGTCGCGATCGACGGTCAGCGGCGAACCCGAGGCGAGCGAGCGTGCCCGGTGCGCCGCGAGCATGACGAGCTCGAAGCGGTTCGGCACCTTGTCGACGCAATCTTCGACGGTTACGCGGGCCATGCGGCAACTCCGATAAGTTGTAGAAGCGCCTGTATCTAGTCCCGCCGGCCGGCGAAGGCAAGCCCGAGATCGCTCCTAGAGCCGCTCGAGCCCGTCGAGCGCCGCGGCCGGCAGCGCCGCCAGCATCTCGGCCACCGTCGCCCCGAGCAGCGGGTGCCGCCAGTCCGGCGCCACCTCGGCGAGCGGCGCCAGCACGAAGCCGCGCTCGTGCATCCGCGGGTGCGGCAGCAGCAGGCGCGGCGGGACCGCGCGCTGCGCCGCGCCCTCCCGGGCGATCCAGCCGCGCACCGTCTCGGCGTCCGGCAGGATCTGCTCGCCGCTGGCGATCAGGTCGAGATCGCAGACGCGCGCCTCCCAGCGTCCCGCCCGGCGCCGCCCGAGGTCGGCCTCGACGGTGTGCAGGGCGGCAAGCACCGCCTCCGGCCCATCGGGCGCGTCGAGCTCGGCCGCGCCGTTGACGAACGCGGGGCCCGACCCCGGCGGCCAGGCCGGCGTCCGCCACCAGCGGCTGCGGGCCGCGACGCGCAGGCCGCGCGCCTCGAGCGCCGCCAAGGCCGCGTCGAGCGTCGCACGTGGCGCGCCGACCGCTGACGCGAGGTTCGCGCCAAGAGCGATCAGGTGCCGCCGTCGTTCATCTATGGCCAAGGTTGGGCCTTTCCGCGCGGGTACCGCCGGCATATATAGCGCACAGCCGGTGGAGGTTCTGATCTCCCGGTTCAGTATTGCGACTGCGCGACCAGGAGGTTTCGACGAATGTTTTACCGTGACGAGCGGCTGGCCCTATTCATAGACGGTGCCAATCTCTACGCCGCCGCCCGCGCGCTCGGCTTCGACATCGACTACAAGCTGCTGCGCACCGAGTTCATGCGGCGCGGCAAGCTCCTGCGCGCCTTCTACTACACCGCGCTGCTCGAGTCAGAGGAATACTCGCCGATCCGGCCGCTGGTCGACTGGCTGAACTACAACGGCTTCGCGATGGTGACCAAGCCCGCCAAGGAGTTCACCGACTCGACCGGCCGGCGCAAGGTCAAGGGCAACATGGACATCGAGCTCGCGGTCGACGCCATGGAGATGGCGCCCCATGTCGACCACATCGTGCTCTTCTCCGGCGACGGCGACTTCCGCCCGCTGGTCGAGTCGCTGCAGCGCCAGGGCGTCCGCGTCTCGGTCGTCTCGACGATCCGCTCCTCGCCGCCGATGATCGCCGACGAGCTGCGCCGCCAGTGCGACAACTTCATCGAGCTCGACGAGCTCAGGGAGGTGATCGGCCGGCCGCCGCGCGGCGAGCAGGCGCAGGCCGCCGTGGTCACCGCCGACGAGGACGAATGACGCCGGAGGCGCCGCGCGACTGCCCGCGCTGCCCCCGCCTGGTCGGCTACCGCGCCGAGAACGCCGCCCGCCACCCCGCCTGGTTCAACGGCGCGGTGCCGTCGTTCGGCGACCCGGAAGCCCGCCTTCTGGTCCTCGGCCTGGCGCCGGGGGTGGCGGGCGCCAACCGGACCGGCCGGCCGTTCACCGGCGACTACGCCGGCACGCTGCTCTACGCGACGCTCGCGCGGTTCGGCTTCGCGAACGGCCGGTTCGCCGCCGATCCGGAGGACGGGCTCGTGCTCGCCGACTGCCTGGTGTCGAACGCGGTGCGCTGCGTGCCGCCGCAGAACAAGCCGACCCCGGCCGAGATCGCCACCTGCCGGCCGTTCCTCGCCGCCCGGATCGCTGCGCTGCCACGGCTGCGCGCCGTTCTCTGCCTCGGCCGCATCGCGCACGAGACCCTGCTTCGGGCGCTCGGGCGGCGGCTTGCCGCGCACCCGTTCGCGCACGCGGCGCGCCACGACCTCGACGGGCTCGCCGTCTTCGACAGCTACCACTGCTCGCGCTACAACACGAACACCGGCCGGCTTACCACCGCGATGTTCGAGGCGGTGCTCTCAGACATCCGCGACCTCCTCAGACCGGAGACGGCGGTCGAGGTCGTTTCCCACCGTGTGGTGTAGCTTCCCGTGCGGCTCTGGCGCCCCCGGCGCCGACCGAAAGGCCATCATCGCGATTCGCGGGCCTGCAGCGGTATCCGCTCTTCCTTCGACAAGAAACCTGGAGCGCAGTGCCGGGGGTGCGGGGGCGGCGAGCGCCCCGCCGGCGCGGGCGAACACGCCCGCGCCAGACAACGACTCCGCGCGCACCTGCGCGCACATTCTGGCCGCCAACGGGCGGCCGCGCGGCAAGGCCGCGCTCCGCCGGCAGTCGAGCCGGTCGCTCCGTTTGCCACCGCGACGACCCGGACGCGCCTGCGACTGACTGGATCGGCGCCCGGTCCTGGCGGCCGCCGGGACCGCGGGCGGGCCGAGATCAGGCCGCCGTTCCGGTTCGAGCCAGCATCGCGCAGACCGCGCGCGGGCTGATCTGGCCCTGGGTCGCCCCGTCGCGGCCGACCCAGACCGGCGCGTCCGACGCGGCGAACAGCGGCAGGGCCTCGCGCAGAGGGGCCTCGGGCGCCAGCATCCGGCCGGGGTCGCCGGGGCCCGGGTCCGCGGTCATCGCGTCGGCGGCGGTCAGGACGCTGAGCGGGTTCAGGTGGGCGACGAAGTCGGCGACGTAGCCGTTCGCCGGACGGAGCACGATGTCCTCGGGCCGCCCGGTCTGCACGATCCGGCCGCCCTCCATGATGGTGATGGTGTTGCCGAGCTTCACAGCCTCCTCGAGGTCGTGGCTGACGAAGACGATCGTGCAGTGCATCTTCTCCTGCAGCTGCAGGAGCTCGTCCTGCAGCCGGTTTCTGATCAGCGGGTCGAGCGCCGAGAACGGCTCGTCCATCAGCAGGATCTCGGCGTCGGTCGCGAAGGCGCGGGCGAGGCCGACGCGTTGCTGCATGCCGCCGGAGAGCTCGGAGACTTTCTTCTCGCCCCAGTCCTGCAGGTTGACGGTGGCGAGCACCTCGCGGGCCTTGGCAAGCCGCTTCTCCTTCGGCTCGCCGGCGAGCTCGAGCCCGAGGGCAACGTTCTCGACGACGCTGCGCCACGGCAGCAGCGCGAATTGCTGGAACACCATCGAAACCGCGCCCCGGCGCAGCCCGCGCAGCGCCTCCGGGCTGCAGCTGACGACATCGACCATGCTGTCGTCGGCGCCCCGGACCATCACCCGGCCGCGCACCACCGGGTTCAGCCCATTGATCGCGCGCAAGAGCGTCGACTTGCCGGACCCCGAGAGCCCCATCAGCACCGAGATCTCGCCCTTGTTCACGACAAGCGAGCAGTCGTGGACGCCGAGGATCTGCTCGGTCGCTCGCTGCACCTCGGCGCGGCTGTCGCCCTTGTCCATCGAGGGCAGCGCGCGTGCCGGGTCGGAGCCGAAGACGATCGACACCCGGTCGAACTCGATCATCGCGGTCATAGAGCTCAGCCTCCCCGGCGGAAGACGCGGTCGAGCAGGATCGCGACCACGACGATGACGAGCCCGGCCTCGAAGCCGAGCGCGGTGTTGACGGTGTTGAGCGCGCGCACGACCGGCACGCCGAGGCCGTCGGCGCCGACGAGGGCGGCGATCACAACCATCGAGAGCGAGAGCATGATCGTCTGGGTCAGCCCGACCATGATCTGCGGCATCGCCCAAGGCAGCTCAACCTTGCGCAGCAGCTGTCCCGGCGTCGCGCCGAAGGCGAGCCCCGCCTCCTTCAGCTCCTTCGGCGTCGTGGTGATGCCGAGATGGGTGAGGCGGATCGGCGCCGGGATGACGAAGATCGCGGTGGCGATCAGCCCCGGCACCATGCCGATGCCGAAGAAGACGATGGCCGGGATCAGATAGACGAAGGTGGGCAGCGTCTGCATCAGATCGAGCACCGGGCGCATCCCGGCGTAGAGCTTCGGCCGGTGCGCGGCGGCGATTCCGATCGGCACGCCGAGCCCCATGCAGACGATCACCGCCGAGAGCACGAGCGTCAGGGTCTCGGTCGTTTCCTCCCAGTAGCCCTGGTTCAGGATGTAGAGGAACCCGACGACGACGAGCGCCACCATCCACCACGACCGCTGCAGGATCCAGGCGATCGCCGCGAAGATCGCGACGATGACCAGCGGATGCGGCGTCTGCAGCGCCCAGAGGATCGCGGTGATCAGCGCGTTGACGACGTCGGCGAGGCCGTCGAAGAACCAGGCCGCATTCGCGGTCAGCCAGTCGACGCCATCGCCGGCCCAGCGGCCGACGGGGATCTTCGTGGCGGTGATCCACTCCATGCCCGGCCCGGGACGGCGGATCAGACGCCGAGCGCGGCGCGGACGGCCGCAAGCCCGTCCTCGCCCTCGCGCGTCGTCACCCCCGCGAGCCAGGCGTCGAGCACGTCCGGGTTCGCCTGCAGCCACGCTTCGGCCGCGTCCTCCGGATCCTCGCCGTCGTCGAGGATGCTCCCCATCACCGCGTTCTCCATCTCGAGGCTGAATTCGAGGTTCTGCAGCAGCTTGCCCACGTTCGGGCACTCCTCGACATATCCGGCGCGCACGTTGGTATAGACGGTCGCCCCGCCGAAGTCCGGCCCGAACACCTCGTCGCCGCCGGTCAGGTAGGCCATCTTGATGGTGGCGTTCATCGGATGTGGCTCCCAGCCGAGGAAGACAATGCCCTCGCCGGTGCGCTCCGCCCGCTTCGCTTCGGCCAGCATCGCTTGCTCCGAGCTCTCCCGGAGCTCGAAGTCGCCGAGCCCGAAGGCGTTCTGTGCGATCATGTCGAGGATCAGCCGGTTGCCGTCGTTGCCGGCCTCGATGCCGTAGATCGTGCTGTCGAGCTGGTCGGCGAACTTCGCGATGTCGGCGAAGTCCTTGAGCCCGGCGTCGGCGAGGCTCTGCGACGCCGCGAGCGTGTACTTCGCGCCGGTCAGGTTCGGGCGCAGGACCTCGACCGTGCCGGCATCGCGGTGCGGCGCGAGGTCCGCCTCCATCGACGGCATCCAGTTGCCGAGGAAGACGTCGATGTCGCCGTTCGCGAGCCCGGTATAGGTGACCGGCACCGACAGGATGCTGACCTGCGGCTCGTAGCCGAGCGCCCGGAGCACCGTCGAGGTCACCGCGGTCGTCGCCGTGATGTCGGTCCAGCCGACATCGGAAAAACGGACCCCGGTGCAGCTCTCCGGATCCGCGGCGGCGCCGGGTCCGGCGAGGAGCACGCCCAGGAGCGCCGCCGTCAGCAAGCGTATCATGGGGAACCTCCGTGTTGATGGGGCGTTGCGACGGCCCCTTCCCGGCAAGGTCGCTTGAAAGCGTTGACCCTTGCAAGGGAAACCGATACTGATTGATCAGTCAATCAACAACTGCGGGGCTCGATGATGCCGAGGCCGGGCACGGCGGAAGCGCGTCGGCGGGCGCTGATCGGGGCCGCCCTGCGCGAGATTCGGACCGGGGCTCGCTCGACGTGACGGTGGCGCAGATCGCCGGCCGCGCCGGGGTATCGGCCGCGCTCGCCCACCACTACTTCGGCGCCAAGGACGACCTGATCCTCGCCACGATGCGGCACCTGCTCGCCGAGTTCGGCGCCGTGGTGGTGGCCGGGCTGCGCCGCGCCGACACCCCGCGCGCGCGGCTCTCGGCGATCGTGCGCGGCAGCTTCGGCCCCGAGCAGTTCCACCGCGCGACCATCAGCGCCTGGCTCACCTTCTATGCCTGGGCGCTGCGCTCGCCGGCCGCGGCGCGCCTGCTGCGCATCTACCAGCGCCGGCTGCACAGCAACCTCGTCCATGCGCTCAAGCCGCTGGTCCCCGCCGACGAGGCGTGCCGGATCGCCGAGGGCCTCGGCGCGCTGATCGACGGGGTCTACCTGCGCGAGGCGCTGCGCGGCCGCCCGACCGTGCCGGAGGCGGCGATCGCGGCGCTGGAGGACTACCTCGACCGCGAGCTCTCCCCCGCCGGCCCCGGGGGCGCGCGATGATCACCGTCTACGGCCGCGCCACCTCGTCGAACGTGCAGGCGGTGATGTGGGGGATCGCCGAGCTCGGCCTCGCCTGCGAGCGCCTCGACTACGGCCACGTCTACGGCGGCACCGACACACCGGAGTTCCGCGCGATGAACCCGAACGGTCTCGTGCCGGTGCTTCGCGACGGCGAGCTCGTGCTGTTCGAGAGCTGCGCGATCCTGCGATATCTCGGCAGCCGCTACGGCCGGTTCCCGTTCTGGCCTGAGGACCCGGTCGCCCGCGCGCCGATCGACGTCTGGGCGGAGTGGGGCAAGACGACGCTGGCGCGCGACTTCACCGTCCCGATCTTCTGGGGCGTGATCCGCACCCCGCCGGCGCGGCGGGATCCGGCCGCGCTCGCCCGCGCCCTCGATGTGCACGAGCGGAACCTCGCGATCCTGGAGGCGAAGCTTGGCGACGGGCCCTATGTCATGGGTCCGGACCTCACGCTGGCCGACATCGTCATCGGCCACGTCCTCTACCGCTACTTCACCATCGAGATCCCGCGGATCGATCGCCCCGGGCTCGCCGCCTACTACGCCCGGCTGACCGAGCGCCCGGCCTATGCCGAGCACGTGATGGTCAGCTACGAGCCGCTCCGCGAGGCCTGATGGAAGCGGACTACGTCGTGGTCGGCTCCGGCTCGGCCGGCTCGGCGCTCGCAGGCCGGCTCGGCGAAGCCGGGCATTCGGTGCTCGTCGTCGAGTTCGGCGGCTCCGACTGGGGCCCGTTCATCCAGATGCCGGCGGCGCTCTCCTACCCGATGAGCATGCACCGCTACGACTGGGGCTTCATGACCGAGCCGGAGCCGCACCTCGGCGGCCGGCGGCTCGCCTGCCCGCGCGGCAAGGTGCTCGGGGGCTCGTCTTCGATCAACGGCATGGTCTATGTCCGCGGCCACCCGCTCGACTTCGACCACTGGGCCGGGATGGGCGCCGCGGGATGGGGCTGGGCCGACGTGGCGCCGTACTTCATCCGGATGGAGAACTGGCACGGCGGCCATTCCGACTGGCGCGGCAGCGACGGCCCGGTGCACGTCACCCGCGGGCCGCGCCGCAACCCGCTCTACCACAGCTTCGTCGAGGCAGGCGCCCAGGCGGGCTTCGAGCTCACCTACGACTACAACGGCGCCAAGCAGGAAGGCTTCGGCACGATGGAGCAGACCGTCTGGCGCGGCCGGCGCTGGTCGGCGGCCAACGCCTACCTGCGCCCGGCCCTCTCCGGCGGCAACGTGCACGTGGTGAACGGCCTCGCCACCCGGGTGGTCATCGCCGAGGGCCGCGCCACCGGCGTCGAGGTCGCCCGCGGCGCGGCGCGCGAGATCATCGCCGCCAGGCGCGAGGTGATCCTGTCGGCCTCGTCGATCAACACGCCGAAGCTCCTGATGCTGTCGGGGATCGGCCCGGCGGCGCACCTCGCCGAGCACGGGCTGCCGGTCGTCGCCGACCGGCCGGGGGTCGGCGCCAACCTGCAGGATCATCTCGAGCTTTACATCCAGATGCGGAGCCTGAAGCCGGTCACCCTCTACAGCCAGTACAACTACCCCGCGATGGCGCGCATCGGCCTGCAGTGGCTGCTCGCCAAGGTCGGGCTCGGCACCTCGAACCAGTTCGAATCAACCGCCTTCGTCCGCTCGGCCCCGGGTGTCGACTACCCGGACATCCAGTATCACTTCCTGCCGCTCGCCGTCCGCTACGACGGCCGGTCGGCGGTCAGGGGGCACGGCTTTCAGGCGCATGTCGGCCCGATGCGCTCGCCCTCGCGGGGCGAGATCCGGCTCAGGAGCGCAGACCCCAAGGCGCCGCCGGCGATCCGCTTCAACTACCTCGCCGACGAGAAGGATCGGGTCGATTTCCGCCGCTGCATCCGACTCACCCGCGAGATCTTCGCGCAACCGGCCTTCCGGCCCTATGCCGGCGACGAGATCCAGCCGGGCGCCGGCCTGCAGAGCGACGACGAGCTCGACGCCTTCGTGCGCGAGCAGGTGGAGAGCGCCTACCACCCGTGCGGCACGGCGCGCCTCGGGCGGCGCGACGATCCGCTCGCCGTGGTCGACCCGGAGTGCCGCGTCATCGGCGTCGAGCGCCTGCGGGTGGCCGACAGCTCGATCTTCCCGCGCATCACCAACGGCAACCTGAACGCGCCCTCGATGATGGTCGGCGAAAAGGCGGCCGACCACATCCTCGGCCGATCGATGCTGCCCCGCTTCGAGGCCGAGCCCTGGATCAACCCGCGCTGGCGGACGTCGGACCGTTGAGATCGGCGATCCCGCGCCGGGTCGGGGCGTCGCGCCACCGGCGCCCTTGAGCCGCCCCGCGCCGGCCCCATCTGTGGGCAGCAGGGCAGGCGGAGGCACGGATGGCGCGGGACCAGATCGGCGAGGAGACGAGCCTTGCGCGCGCGGAGGCGGACGCGATCGTCGCCGAGGCGGCCGCGGCCTATTTCGACGCCTGCCGGGCGCGGATCGATGGCTTCGTCGACCGGAACTTCTCGCTCGGCGGCTCGGTCCGGCTGCACCGGCATGCGCTCGGCTGGGACCTGCTGAAGTCGCCGGCCAATGTGGCGCTGGCGCTGCCGCAGGTGGGCCTGAAGCTCGGCGCCGCCGCGGCGCGCGGCCTCGGACGGCGGCGGACCGCCGAGGCGCTGGCCCGGCGCGACCTCTTCCTCGACACCGCCGTCGCGCGCGAGCTGCGCTGGCGGATCATGACCGACCTGCTACGCCAGCCGTTCCGCGACGGCGCGCGCGAGGCGATGGAGGACGGCCTCGCCGAGGCGATCCTCGCGCATCCCCGGGTGCAGGAGCTGCTCGTCGAGGCCGGCAGGGTCGCGGCGGCACGGCAGGACGACCCCGAGTTCCGGGAGCGGATGACCGCGGCGCTGGCCGGCTACGCCGGAACGCGCGCGGCCGCCGCCGAGATCACCACCGGGCTGATCACCCTCGGCACCGGGGCGATGGCGTTCCAGAAAGCGACGCCCGGCGCCATCGCGCTCGGCCCGGTGATCGCGGGCACCCTCGCCCAGAGCTCGGCGATCTCGAGCTTCCCGCTCGGGGCCACGGCCGGCGGCCTCTGGTACGGCGTCTTCCCGGCCCAGGCCTCGCCGTTCCTGGTCGCGGGGGCCACCGCCGGGGTGCTCGGGGTGGCGGCCATCGCCACCGCCTTCGCCGGGATCATCTCCGATCCGCTGCAGCGCGCGCTCGGCCTGCACCGCCGCCGGCTGGCCGCCCTGGTCGACAGCCTGGAGGGCGCCTTCCGCCGCACCGACGACGCCGGCTTCGTCGCCTACGACCTCTATGTGGCCCGGCTGCTCGACCTCGGCGACGTGCTGATCGGCATCACCCGGACCTTCCGTTCGGCCTGATATCGGGCGATCCGAAGCCGAATCCGTCAGTCCCTGGAGGGCAGGTGCGCCGCGCTGGCCGGCGAGCCGCGGGTGACTCGCACCCGGACCGGCCGCATTGCGGGCCGGGTCCAGGGTGCCGCAGCCCAAAGCAGCGGAACGAGACCCGCCAGAACACACTCCAGAAACCCGGCTGCCATCCCGCGCTCCTTCGGCCAACGCGACGCAGCGGCAGCCTGCGCGCCAAAGTTTAAGGCGGTGTTACCGGCCGCGGCAGCGAACCGGCGCGTGCCCGCGTTCAGAGCCCCCGAGGAGAATTGGGTCTGCGGGTGGCCGCCGGCGACCAGGCCTCGGCGCGTCGCGCGGTCGCGGCGAAGCGGGCGAGATCGGGGTCGGCGAAGAGCCTGGCCCCCACGTAGGTGGCCCCGGCCTCGGTCAGGTGCGCGCCGTCGGCGGAGATGAGCTCGCCGCCCGGCGTGAACAGCGGGCAGGCGCCGCCCGGGCACAGGATCTCGTAGGGGTCGATGAGCACGGTGTCGGGCAGGCGCTCGCGCATCTCCTGCACGACCGCGAGACCCTCGCGCGGCGGCTCGGCCCGCATCGCCGGGAGATCGCGGGCCGAGGCGTCGGCGACGAGCGGCCGGCTCAGCCTGGCGAAGTCCTTGCGCCCGATCACGCGCACGGTCTGCTCGGGGCGGAAGCCGAAGCTCTCGAGCGTCGTCGGCAGCCGCTCGGCCGCCCACTCCCCCCAGCTTGCCACGAAGATCACCACGTCGGCCTGCCGCGCGATCCCGACCATGTCGGCGGCGCGGGCTTCCTCGGCGCAGGAGGCGCGGTTCTCGGGCGCTATGAACCGGGTGACGTCCTCCGGCCCGAGATAGATCTGGCAGCGGGCCTGGATGTATCGCACGACGATCTCATAACCGGCGAAGGCGCCGGTCTCGCGGATCATGTTGTAGAAGTCCTGCGAGTAGGAATCGCCGATCACCAGCAGCCGCGGCTTGCCGTCCTCGACGAAGCTCGCGTGCTTGGCCGCGTCGTTGTAGGCGCGGCGCACGTAGAACCCCTGCTGGCGGCCGTTCATCGTCACCGCGTCCTGCAGGTAGGGCGGGTAGGTCGCCTTCAGGCCGGCGGTCTGAAGCACCGTCCCGGCGCCCGCCAGCAGCACCAGCGTCCCGGCGGCTGCGCCGGCGAAGACCTGGCGGCGGGTGAGGAAGGCGCGGTCGCGGAACGGCCGCTCGACGAGGACGAGCGTCGCCCAAGCGAGCAGGAACGTGAGCACGCAGAGCGCCAGGCTCGTGCCGATGCCGAGCGCCGCGTCGGTCGCGATCCGGGCGAAGGCGAACAGCGGCTGGTGCCAGAGGTAGGCGCTGTAGCTGGCGAGTCCGATCCAGACCATCGGGCGCAGCCCCAGCAGGCGGCCGGTGATCGTGCCGCGGGTGGCGAAGAGCAGCACCAGCACCGCGCCGACCACAGGCCCGGCTCCGGTCAGGCTCGGCGTCGGCGTGCCGGCATCGAGCAGCAGCACGCTCGCGACCACGAGCGCGAGCCCGAGGGCGGCCGCCGCCTCGCCGACCCGGCGCGGCACCGGCATCCCGCCGGTCCGGTGCCAGAGGAACGCGCCGAGCGAGCCGACGCCGATCTGCCACGCCCGGCTCGGCAGCAGGTAGAAGTTCATCTCCGGAAAGTGCCGCCACAGCACCTCCGAGAAGGCGAGGCTCGCGAGCGTCGCGGCCGCGATCAGCGCGGCGACCCGGCCGATGCCGAGGCGCCACAGGACCAGGATCAGGACCGGGAAAAGCAGGTAGTACTGCTCCTCCACCCCGAGGCTCCACGTGTGGATCAGCGGCTCTTCCGCGGCGCTGGGGCCGAAGTAGTCGTTGTAGCGCCAGAAGTACAGGTTGGAGGCGAAGAGCAGCGCGGCGATCGCACTGCCGGAGAACTCGGTCAGCCCGCTCGGCAACATCAGGTAGAGCGCCGCCGCGAAGGACGCGGCGACCACGACGTAGAGAGCGGGCAGGATCCGCCTTGCCCGCCGCTCGTAGAAGCGGGCCAGCGAAAAGTCGCCCGCGAGGTTCTCCTCGATCAGGATGCGGGTGATCAGGAAGCCCGAGATGACGAAAAAGACGTCGACGCCCACGAATCCGCCGCCGAATCCAGCGAATTCGGCGTGGAAGAGCACGACCGACACCACCGAGATCGCGCGCAGCCCGTCGATCTCGGGCCGATACGTCAGGCCCGACGATTGGTGGCCACCCGGCTGCATTCCGAAGCTCCCGTCCCCGCGCAGCCGTTCCCGCGCTGCGGCAAACTGCATCGGTATGCGAGTGGGGTAAAGGCGGGACGGGCGCCGACAGCGCCTTTCCGCTTATCGCAGGGGGCGAGCCGTCCGCGTGACGGCGCTACGGCTTCGCGCGCGCGGCGAAGGCCGCCCGCGCCGCGGGGTCCGCCTCGGTCTGGTGGCGCCGGGTCCATTCGGCGTAGGGCATGCCGTAAACCGCCTCGCGCGCCGCGTCCTTGTCCATCGCGACACCGCGCGCCTCGGCCGCCTCCTGGTACCAGCGGCTCAGGCAGTTGCGGCAGAAGCCGGCGAGGTTCATCAGGTCGATGTTCTGCACGTCGGTGCGTTCGCGCAGGTGGTCGCGCAGCGCGCGGAACGCGGCGGCCTCGAGCTCGGTCCGGGTGGCGTCATCCATCGGGAATCTCCTCGATCACCTGGCTCAAGATGGGGGCGAGGCGCCCGGCCCACAACCGTTGGTCCGCGGGCGTGCCGATCAGGTCCTGCCGGATCTCGATCAGCACGTGCGGCAGGCCGCGCCCGGTGCCGTGGCGGCTCATCGTGTCGCCCTCGAGCTCGCCCGAGTAGGGCTCGTTGTCGCCGACCCGGAGGCCCTCGGCGCGGAGACGCGCGATCAGCGGCCGCGCGATCCGCCCGTCGTGGTGCCAGAGGATCCCCACCTGCCACGGCCGCGGCGCCCGGCCCCGCAATTGCGGCGTGTAGGAATGGATCGAGACCAGCGCCGGGGTCGCGCCGTCCGCCGCCATGGCGTCGAGCCGCGCCTCGATCGCGCGATGATAGGGACGGTGGTAGGCCTCGAGCCGCCGCTCGCGCTCCCTGGGGGGGAGGTCCCGGTTGCCGGGAATGATCGTGCCGTCGTAGAGCCGCATCAGCAGGGTCGGGTCGTCCTCGCCGCGGTTGGGGTCGATGACGAGCCGCGAGAAGCGGGTCAGCACGGCCGGCGCGTCGAGCAGGCGGGCGAGTTCCAGCGTCACGCCGCGCGCGCCGATGTCATAGGCGATGTGGCGTCCCATCTCCTCCGCCGGCAAGCCGAGCCCACTGTCGAGCTCGGCGGGCACCCGATTGGTCGCGTGGTCGCAGATCAGGAGCAGCCCCGTCCGCCCCCCGCCGTCGACCACCTCGTACGCCTCGCCCGCCGTCATCCGGGAATTGCCCCGGGCAGCCCGGCGGGTCGAGCGGCGGGTCCGATACCGGCTCTGGGTGACCGCTTCGCACCGGCGCCCGGCGTCGGGAGCGGCGGTGCCGCATTCACTTCGCGGATCTGGGGTACACAAATCCGCGCGCGCCTGCCTGCCCCTTGGCAGGCGCGATTCCGCGCCCGCCCAGGCAGGCGCGCGCGGATCACCAGCCGCCGGTGATGCCCGCCCCCCCTCGGCCTCCGCGCTCGCGCGCTCCAGCCGACGAACCGGCGCGAGGCAGTGCCTCGCTTTCGCCGGTTCGGCGGCGCCCATGATCCGAGCCATTCAACCGGATCCAGCATGACACGACCTCCCCCCAAGCGCTTCGCGTCCGAAGGCCGTGCCTCCGCAGCCGCCGCTATAGCCGGAGACAGTCTGAGCTTGCGGGGGGATCGCATCCGGGGCCCTGTAAACGAGGTTGTGTGCCGTTCTAGTCCTTCGAGCCATCGGGCGACGCGGTCAAGCGCGGTTTCTCCCCGCCCCGGCGTCAGAGCGTGACCGCGATGTACTTGGTCTCCAGGTACTCGTGGATGCCCTCGGTCGAGCCCTCGCGGCCGAGGCCGCTCGCCTTCGAGCCGCCGAAGGGCGCGGCGGGGTCGGAGGCGAGGCCGCGATTGAGCGCCACCATGCCGCTCTCCATCCGGCGCGACAGGCGCAGGCCGCGGCCGATATCGCGGGTGTAGACGTAGGAGATCAGGCCGAACTCGGTGCCGTTCGCGAGATCGACAGCGTGGTCCTCCTCGTCGAAGGCGACGAGCGGCGCCACCGGGCCGAAGATCTCGGTGCGCAGGATCTCGGCGTCCTCGGGCACGTCGGCGAGCACGGTCGGCGCATAGAAGTGCCCCGGCCGGTTGAGTCGATGCCCGCCGGTCACCACCCGCGCACCGCGCTTCACCGCGTCCCGGACCAGCTCGTCGACCTTGTCGACCGCGCCGGCGTTGACGAGCGGCCCGAGCTCCGTGTCCTCGTCCGCGCCGTCGCCGATCTTCAGCGCCGCGAAGCGCTTCGCGAGGCCGTCGGCGAAGTCGCCGTAGACGTTGCGCGCCACGTAGAAGCGGTTCGCCGCGGTGCAGGCCTCGCCGCCGTTGCGCATCTTGGCGATCATCGCGCCGTCGAGCGCAGCGTCGAGGTCGGCGTCGTGGCAGACCAGGAAGGGGGCGTTGCCGCCGAGCTCCATCGAGGTGGTGAGCACCTGGTCGGCTGCCTGCTTCAGGAGGATTTGCCCGACCTCGGTCGAGCCGGTGAAGGAGAGCGTCCGCACCCGCGGGTCGTGCAGCAGCGCGTCCACGGTCTGGCCGGTCTTCGAGGTGACGATGACGTTGATCGCGCCTTCGGGCACGCCGGCTTTGCGCATGATCTCGGCGACGGCGAGCGCGGTCAGCGGCGTCTCGGTCGCCGGCTTCAGCACGCAGGTGCAGCCCGCGCCGAGCGCGGGCGCCATCTTGCGCGCCGCCATCGCGGCCGGGAAGTTCCACGGCGTGACGAGGAGTGCGATCCCAACCGGCTCGTATTGCACGAGAATGTGGTTCTGCCCTGAGGGCGCGAGGCTCATCTCGCCGATGATCCGCGGCGTTTCCTCGGCGTACCAGCGGAAGAACTCGGCCGCGTAGCGGACCTCGCCGAGCGCATCCGGGAACGCCTTGCCGTTCTCGAGCGAGATCAGCCGCGCGAGCTCTCGCTCCTCTGCGATCATCAGCTCGTAGCAGCGGCGCAGGACCTCGGCGCGTGCGCGCGGCGCGGTCGCGGCCCAGCCGGGCGCCGCCGCCGCCGCGGCGTCGACCGCGGCCCTGGCGTCGGCCAGCGAGGCATCGGCCACCTCGGCCAGCACCTCGCCGTTCGACGGGTTGCGGACCGCGATCCAGTTGCCGGTCTCGCCCTCGCGCCACCCGCCCACGAGGAGCTTGTGGCGGCCGGACATGTACCTTTCGGCGATCGTCGTCATCGGTGCCTCCTTGTGCCGGGTTACCGGCCGATCGGACCGGGTCAGGTGGACCCCGTCGGTCCGCGGTATAGGATGGGTAGGACGGGATTCGACAAGCACTCATGATGAGGAGAAACCGCATGACCGACACCAGGTTCGATCCAGCGACCGCTTCGACGACGAGCTCGGGCGCGCCGGCGGTGAGTGATCGCAATTCGCTGACCGTCGGACCCGATGGTCCCGTGATGCTCCACGACGTGCATTTTCTCGAACAGATGGCGCACTTCAACCGCGAAAAGGTCCCGGAGCGGCAGCCGCATGCCAAGGGCGCGGGCGCCTTCGGCGTCCTGAGGATCACCGAGGACGTCTCGGCCTTCACCCGGGCCGCCCTGTTCCAGCCCGGCGCCGAGACCGAGATGCTGGCGCGGTTCTCGACCGTGGCCGGCGAGATGGGCAGCCCCGACACCTGGCGCGACGTGCGCGGTTTCTCGCTGAAGTTCTACACCAGCGAGGGCAACTTCGACCTGGTCGGCAACAACACCCCGATCTTCTTCGTGCGCGATCCGATGAAGTTCCCGCATTTCATCCGCAGCCAGAAGCGGCTCCCGGATTCGGGGCTGCGCGACAACCACATGCAGTGGGACTTCTGGACCAGCAATCCCGAAGTCGGCCCACCAGGTCACCTACCTGATGGGCCCGCGCGGCCTGCCACGCACCTGGCGGAACATGAACGGCTACGGCTCGCACACCTACATGTGGATCAACGCCGCCGGCGAGAAATTCTGGATCAAGTACCACTTCCACACCCGCCAGGGCATGGCGTTCTTCACCAACGACGAGGCCAAGGCGATGGCCGGCTCGGACGCCGACTTCCATCGCCGCGACCTCTTCGACGCCATCGCCCGTGGCGATCATCCGTCCTGGGACCTCTCGGTGCAGATCATGCCCTACGCCGAGGCCGCGACCTACCGGTTCAATCCGTTCGACCTGACCAAGACCTGGGCGCACAGGGACTATCCGCTGGTGCCGGTCGGGACGATGACCCTGAACCGCAACCCCGACAACTTCTTCGCCCAGATCGAGCAGGCGGCCTTCTCGCCGGGCAACACCGTACCGGGCACCGGCCTGTCGCCGGACCAGATGCTGCTCGGCCGCGCCTTCGCCTACAACGACGCCCAGCGCAACCGCATCGGGGTCAACTTCAACCAGCTGCCGGTCAACCGGCCGAAAGTCCCGGTCAACACCTACCAGTTCGACGGCCACATGGCCTACCACCACTCGGGGGCCGCGCCCACCTATGTCCCGAACAGCGGCGGCCGGTCCTGGGCCGACGCGACCGGTCCGGTCGAGGCGTCCTGGGAGTCGGACGGCACCCTCGTGCGCAGCGCCTACACGCTGCGCGCCGAGGACGACGACTTCGGCCAGCCGGGCACGCTGGTGCGTGAGGTGTTCACCGACGCCGAGCGGGCCGCCCTGGTCGAGACGGTGGCCGGCAGCCTGATCGGCGCCGTGCGCGAGCCGGTGCTCAGCCGCGTCTTCGACTACTGGACGAGCATCGACCCCGACACCGGCCGGCGGATCCGGGAGAAGGTCCTCAGCGGCGTTGCCGAGGAGCCCGTCGCGGGCATGGCCGAGGCCTGACGCATCGCCCGACCCGATGGTCTCCCTGCCCGGAGGGGCGGGGAGACCGATCCAAATGATTTCATGCTTGAACGGCTCGATCCTCGCTCCGAGCCAGCCCGCAGCAATCCTGACTCTTTTCCTTAGCATATGAGTTGTGCATAAGTTGTGCATGCCTTGTGCATGAGTGGATTCCGCCATCTCCCTGTGGCCGCAGGCGAAATCGGCTTCGATCAAACCGCGCCCGCGACGCGCCGGCGGGCGAGCTCCCGGGTGAGTCCTTCCAGGCCACGCGCCATCGCCCAGCGGTGATTTGCGCCGTAAACCGGGCGCAGCACCGGCGCCAACAGCCTCAGGCCGGGCTTCTCGACCCGCACATGCCAGTCGTAGTCGACGACGGCCAAGTCCCCCCGCTGCTCCAGCCGCCAGACGCCGCGGCCTTCGAGGTCGCCGGTCGCCTCGATCGTCCAGGTGCGCGGGCGGTCGGCGTCGACCACCGTGCCGCGCCAGCGCAGCGTATAGGGGAGCCAGCCGCGGGTGTGGAAGGCGACGACCCGCCCGACGCCATCGCCGCCGCCCGGATCGACGATCTCGACCGAGAGATAGACCTCCGGCCACCACTCGGGCAGGCGCTCAGGCTCGGAGAGGATGGCCGCGACCTCCTCGATCGTCGCCACCACCAGCCAATGGGTGCTCAAGGTCAAGTCGCCCACGCCCGCCGTCCCGCTCTCGTTCGCATCATAGCTGATACGGCGCCCCGACGCTGCGAGTTTCGCCGCCAGAAGCGACGCTTGCGCGGATCAGGCTTTCTCGGCAGGAAGCCGGAATGGCATTCGGGCGGACGCGACGGCTGATGCGGCGGCTCTGGCGGGCAGCGATCCGGGCGGCGCTCCTGCTCGCGGTGGCCGTGGTCGGGCTGGTCGTGCTCTTCCGCTGGGTGAACCCGCCGCCCGGCACCCTGATGGTCGCCGAATGGATTCGGCTCGGGCACGTCGAGCGCGACTGGGTGCCGCTGGCGGGGATGTCGGAGTACCTGCCGCTGGCGGCGGCGGCGGCGGAGGACGCCGACTTCTGCCGACACTGGGGGTTCGACGCCGCCGGCATCCGCGCTGCGCTCGCCGACACCGAGCGGCGGCGCGGCGGCTCGACGATCAGCCAGCAGGTGGCGAAGAACGTCTTCCTCTGGCCGGAGCGGTCGTGGCTGCGCAAGGGGCTCGAGGCGGGGCTGACCGGGCTGATCGAGCTCGCCTGGCCGAAGCGGCGGATCATGGAGGTCTATCTGAACGTCGCCGAGATGGGCGAGGGCGTCTTCGGGGTGCAGGCGGCGGCGCGCCACTACTGGGACCTCGACGCCGACGCGCTCGGGCCGCAGCGCTCGAGCCGGCTGATGGCGGTGCTGCCCGATCCCAAGCGCCGCTCGCCGGTCTCGGGATCGAGCTACATCGCGCGGCGGGGCGCCGCCATCGAGAGCGGCGCGACAACGATCCGGGCCGACGGGCGCGCCGCCTGCTTCCTCTAAGCTGTGTACCTACGCCAAAAGCTGTCGTCAGCCGGCGGGCCGCGAGTTGTCGCTCGCGACTTGAAGGTCAACGAGTGGGGGTTCGACCTCGATCACCAAGAGAATGACTGCATCTGCGTGGCCGTCCGCGGCCGACTTTCGTGCGCTTAAGAAGGCGCGCGCGCCGACGGCTGGATCCTCATACAGCAAGGTGCGGGTTGCGCTCGGCGCGGCCTCGGCCAGGACCTCTTGCAAGAGCGTGCGGACCGCTGGCACATTCCACCTGGCGTTGTCAGCCTTGCAGAGCGGCTGTCCGTCGACGGCCGTTCGGGAGGCTTTGAAGGCATCAAGATAGGAAGGGCTCGCGGTGATCACACGCAAGTCCTTCGAGAGCAGAAGCATTGGCGACGACAGCGCTTCCTGGCAGACTTCCAACATGGCCAACCCTCAACGAGCATCCACTCCGCAAGGTCGCGAAGGTGGCTGCCGAGTCCCTCGGCCGCTTGTCGAAGAGTTGCTCGCGACCCAACCCGATCTCGATCGGAACAGGACGTCAGCTATGTCGCCGCGAGCCTCCAGCGCGGTTCGGTTCGGGTGAGTTTAGCTCCGTCAGAGTGAGAAACCTGTGCACTCTTGATCACATCGAGAAATTGTCTGAAATCATCCTTGATATGGGGCTGATCGTGCAGAACCACGTTCAACAATGATCGATTTACGTGTATTCCACCATTGTACTCAATAAATCCCAGATTCCTGAACTTGTTCATGAAAAAGCTTACGCGCGCCCGTGTTGTGCCGACCATCTGCGCCAACGTTGCTTGGCTGATCTTCGCAAGAATCGGCTCTGGCTTATCCTCCTTCCCGAAGTTCGCCATCAGCAGGAGCACGCGCGCGAGGCGTTTTTCACTCGAGTTGAACAGCCGGTCGACCAAGTCGGCTTCGACGCGGATCGCGCGCTGAAGCAGGTAGGCGATGAACATTGCCGAGAAGTCTGGTTCGCCCCGAAGTATCGCGACGATGACCCCCTTCTCGAGGCGCGCGATCGTCGAGGCTTCGATCGTGGTCGCGGTGGCGATCCGCGTTCCCTGGCCGGCGAGACACCCCTCGCCGAAGAATGCCTCCTCTGAGAGGATCGCGACGACCGCTTCCTTCCCCTGCTCCGACACGACGGTAAGCTTTACCTTGCCGCTCTGAATGTAGAATACCGCATCGGCCGGCTCTCCCTGCGAAAAGACCGTCGCGCCGCTGTCGTATGGGACGACCTTTCGTCCAGCGCCAACCCGCGTGAGAAAGGCCTTCGAGTTCAAAGGCGGGTGGTGGGCTCTTGACCATGTGAAATCCTGAGTCGTGGATTCCGGCCAGTATACCCGGATCGGATGCGAGCTTGGAGCTTGGCCGCATGGGTAACACAGCCAAGGCAGTGCCTCAGGGCAGTAGGATGAACTCCGCGTCGTCGCCCGGCGGCAGGCGGAAGCGGCCGTGCTCCCAGTCGCCGGCGCGCCAGGCCTCCTTCGCGGCGTCGATCCGCTCGCGCGAGGAGGCGACGAAGTTCCACCAGATATACCGCGGGCCGCCGAGGGTCTCGCCGCCGAGCAGCATGAGGCGCGCGCCCTCGGGACCGGCGGTGACGACGAGGCGGTCGCCGGGGCGGAAGGTCATCATGCGCGCCGCCTCGTGAGTTCTGGCCGCCGATTACCACGCTGCCCGAAACGACATAGAGCCCGCGGTCCTCGTGGCCGT
Organism: uncultured Alphaproteobacteria bacterium; assembly: GCA_963763295.1. Lineage (GTDB taxonomy): Bacteria > Pseudomonadota > Alphaproteobacteria > Rhodobacterales > Rhodobacteraceae > Amaricoccus. The sequence goes on along the minus strand of CAVXOH010000007.1, from coordinate 254,419 downwards.
CCGGCAGCGGCACCCGGGCGCCGGGCTCGAGCTCGACGTCGGCATAGAACATCTCGTTGAACGTCCTGACCGGCGCCCGCTCGCCCCAGGCGGTGCCCAGGATCAGCCGCGCCGTCGCGCCCTCGGCCTCTATGAAGGGCAGCGCCTCCTTGGCCTGGTGCTCGAAGCCGGCGTCACCGTCCTCGGCGCCCTCGGGCAGCGCGACCCAGGTCTGGATGCCGAACAGCGAATGCGGGTGCTGCCGCGTCGCGGCGCTCGTCCGCTCCGAATGGGTGACGCCGCGGCCGGCGATCATCCAGTTGACGGCGCCCGGATAGATCATCTGGTCGGTGCCGAGGCTGTCGCGGTGCTGGAACTCGCCGCGGAACAGGTAGGTGACGGTGGCGAGCCCGATATGCGGGTGCGGGCGGACGTCGACGCCCTGGCCGGTCACGAACTCGGCCGGCCCGGCCTGGTCGAAGAAGATGAACGGCCCGACCATCTGCCGCTTGGGCGCCGGCAGCGCCCGGCGCACCTCGAAGTCGCCGAGATCGCGGGCGCGCGGGATGATCAGCGTCTCGATGGCGTCGACGGCGTCGCCGGTCGGGCAGGTGGGATCGAGGGCGGGATTCCAGCTCATGTCGCTTGCCTCCGGTAGAGCACGTCGGACCATTCGGGATGTCGGCGGAACTGCGAGGCCGCGAACGGGCAGAGCGGCATGATGCGCTTGCCGGCGGTGCGGGCGTCGGCGACGCCGCGCGCCACCAGCGCCGGCCCGACACCTTGGCCGCGGAAGGCGGACGGGACCTCGGTGTGGTCGATGATGACGAGTTCGGCCCCGGCCTTGGAGAAAGTCATGAAGGCCTCGTCGTCGCCGAGGCGGTAGACGTAACGGCCCTTGCTGTCGCCCTCCTCAAGCCGGATATCGTCGGGGTCGATCGCCATGAAGCCTCCTCGCAGCGGCTATTGGTGTACCTAGCGCAGGAACTGCGCGACGGCAGCGATTTCAGAGCGGTCGATCTCGTGGCCACCCGGATGCCAGTGGGTCGTCACCTCCGCGCCCTGCTCGCGCAGCCAGTCGGCCAGCGCCCGGGTTTCCTCGGGCGGGCAGATCGGGTCGTGCTCGCCGGCGGTGATCAGCACCCGCGTCGTCATCGGCGCGGGCTCCGGCGACCAGGGGATCAACGGGTGCATGAGCACGGCATCATCGAACAGGCCCGGCCGCGCGAGCATCACGCTCGCGAGGATGTTCGCGCCGTTCGAGTAGCCGAGCCCGAGGATCCGGGTCGGGTGCGCGATCGCCGCGTGCGCCTCGATGAAGCCGGTCATCGTGGCGGTGCGCTTCGCGAGGTCCGCCATGTCGTAGACGCCCTCGCCGGTGCGGCGAAAGAAGCGCAGTGCGCCCCGCTCCGAGACGTCGCCGCGAGGTGCTACGATCGCCGCGCCCGGCATCAGCTCGCGGACCAGCGGCACGAACTGGTTCTCGGTTCCGCCGGTGCCGTGAAAGACGAAGACCAGCGACTTGCCCTCGGCGCGACCCTCGGCGTGGTAGGCGTAGCTCTCGGTCGCGGTGCTCATTCGATCGGCTCCAGGTGGCTCTCGAGCCAGCCGCGCAGGTGGGCGTGCTGCGCCGGCAGCTTCAGCGCCTCGCCGAGATGTGCGGCGTCCTCGTCGCGGTCGAAGCCCGGCTCGTTGGTCGCCACCTCGAAGAGGACCCCGCCGGGGGTGCGGAAGTAGATCGACCAGAAGTAGTCGCGGTCGATCACCGGCGTCACCTGGTAGCCGGTGTCGACGAGCGCCTTCCTGACCTCGAGCTGCGACGCCCGGTCGGGTACCGCGAAGGCGATGTGGTGGACCGACCCGGCACCGAGGCCGGCGCGCGGCGCGCCCGGCAGCGTCTCGAGGTCGACCACGTCGGCGCCGTTGCCGTTCTGCCGCAGGTAGCGGGTCACCGCGTCGGCCTTCCCCGCCTCCTCGTAGCCCATGAAGCGCAGCAGCTCCGCCGTCGCGCCCTCGTCGCGCAGCCGCAGCGCCGCGCCGTGGAAGCCGCGAATCGCCGCCTCTTCCGGAACGCCGCCGCCGATCCAGGGCGCCCGGCCGTCCTCGGTCTCGACGAGCGCGAACTCGTCGCCATCCGGGCCGGCGAAGCTCAGCCGCTTCGCGCCGAAGCTCGCGTCCTCGACGAGCCCTCCCGCGCCCTGCACGGCGAGGCGCGCGCGCCAGAACGGCAGCGCGCCCTTCGGCACCGCGAAGACGGTCTGCCCGACCTCGTCGGCGCCCTTGTGCCGGCCGGCGATGTTCGGAAACGGAAAGTAGGTCATCACCGAGCCGGGCGTGCCGTGCTCGTCGCCGTAGTAGAGGTGGTAGACCTCCGGCGCATCGAAGTTCACCGTCTTCTTGACCCGGCGCAGGCCGAGCGTGTCGGTGAAGAAGGCATTGTTGGCCCGCGCGTCCGACGCCATCGACGTGACGTGGTGCAGGCCCTGGATTTGGGTCAGCATGGGGTGCTCCCGGTTCGGGCTTCCCGGTGCATATAGGGGGCGGCGGGGCGAAACCAGACTACGTCAAGGTGGATTGATTGTCGCGCGGCTCGAAACGATCCGCCGCGCCGACGCTCGGCCTCAGTGCTTGTCGGTCTGGGCCGCGATCCAGTCCATCAGCGCGAGCAGCACCCCCGAGCCGACGAAGGTCAGGTGGATGATCACGAGCCAGCGCAGCTGCGGCTCGTCAAACGGCTCGCCGGTCTGGTACTCGCCGATCTCCATGAACCACTTGAGCAGGTGGATGGCCGAGATCGCGACGATCGAGGCGATCAACTTCATCTTCAGCCCGGAGAAGTCGACGGTCCCCATCCAGCTCGGGCGGTCGACGGTCTCGGGGAGCTCGAACTTGGAGACGAAGTTCTCGTAGCCGGAAAAGAGCACGATCAGGAGCAGGTTGCCGGCAAGCGACAGGTCGATCAGCGTGAGCACCGCGAGGATCGCCTGCTCGCTCTCCATCACGAAGATCTGCGGCACGTAGTAGAGGATCTCGCGCACGAAGACGATGAGCAGCATGACGAGCGCGAGGACGAGGCCGAGATAGATCGGCGCCATCAGCCAGCGCGCGGCGAAAAGGCCGCGCTCGAAGCGCGTCTCGAGATCGGATCGCTGGCTCACCGCTGGCCCCTACCGCTGTCCGCGCGGAAGGTAGGGACCCGCAGGCGATGCTGCAATCGGTCAGCTGTCGAGATCGGCGGAGAGCCGCTTGGGAGCGATGAGCCGGTAACTTTGCGTCACCAGCGCCGCGACCTCGGCCCAGTCCGGGCCGTCGTCGAGGCGGAGGCCGATCCAGCCGCGGTGGCCGACATAGGGCGGCACGAAGAAGCGCGCGGGGTCGGCGGCGACCAGCACCTCCTGCGCGCCGGGCGGCGCCTTCAACCAGACCGAAATCCGGCCGTCGCCGCGCTTTTCCATCGCGAAGATCCTGTCGCGCACCCGCCAGGTCGGGTCGCCCCAGGCCTCGCGCTCCTCGGTCTCGGGAAGCGCGAGACAGATCGCGCGCAGCCGGGCCCTGGGGTCGTCCGGCATCAGGCGCCGATCGCCTCGAGGCGCCGGGCCTGGCGGGCGAGTAGCCGCTCGATGTCGCCGATGTCGGCGGGCGCGAGTGTCGGACCGGGGCTGCGCAGCCGCGGGCTCGCGATCACGCCGCGCATGGCGAGCACGTACTTGCGCCCCGCGAGGCCGATCCCCTGCTGCTGCTCATAGCGCGCCAGCGGCAGGTAGGCGTCGAAGAGGTCGTGAGCGCGCTCGACGTTGCCGAGGCCGTGCTCGCGCACGACGCCGACCATCATCTCGGGGTAGCAGAAGCCTGTCATCGCGCCGTCGGCGCCGCGGCTCATCTCCTCGGGCAGGAACAGCCCACCGTTGCCGCAGAGGATCGAGATGCGCCGGGTGTCGCCGCGGTCGCTCGAGGCGCGCAGCGCGCTGATCTTGGCGAGGCCCGGCCAGTCCTCGTGCTTGAGCATCACGCAGGTCGGCACCTCGCGGACTATGCGCTCGATCACCTTGGGCGCGATCGTGACGTTGGTGGTCAGCGGATAGTCCTGGAGCACGAAGGGCGTCGCCGCGAGCGCGTCACCCACCCCCGCAAAGAAGGCGAAGATCTGGTCGTCGGTCCGGAGCGTCCAGGGCGGGGCGACCATCACGCCGGCGGCGCCCATGCCCATGACCCTGTCGGCGAGTTCGCCCATCGGCGCGAGACCCGGCGCGGTGACGCCGACGACGACGGGCAGGCGGCCGTCGAGCCGGGCGATCACCCGCTCGGCCACGGCGCGCGACTCCTCGGCGGTCAGCTTGGCGGCCTCGCCGAGCTGGCCGAGGATAGTGATCCCGGTGGCTCCGACCCCCTCGTAGAACTCGACCATCCGGTCGATGCTCGCAAGATCGAGCGCGCCGTCGGCGGCGAAGGGCGTGACCGCGATGACATAGACGCCCTTGGCCGCTTCGTTGAGGACTGCCATGTCCTGTCTCCCTTGCAGGCGGTGGTCAGGCGGCCCAGTAGAGCGCCTGCGGATTGGCGACGAGGACGCGCTGGCGCAGCGCCGGATCGGGGAGCCAGTCGAGGGCGGTCTCGACGAGGTCCGCGTCGTCGGGCACGCTCTCGTAGAGATCGGTGTGCGGCCAGTCGGTGCCCCAGAGCAACCGCTCGGGATGGCTCCGAACCAGGCGCGCGACCAGCCGGGCGATGCCGGGGCAGCCGGGCGCCTGCGCCAGCCTGTAGGGGGCCGAGAGCTTGACGTAGGCTTCGCCGGTGTCGAGGAGGCGCTGCAGTTCGGTAACCGCGGCCCCGGCGTCCCCAGGCCGGATCATCGCCAGGTGGTCGACGACGACGGGCATCGCGTGCAGGGCCGCGAGCGCCGCAACCTCGGCGATCTGCCCGGGGCCGACCAGGAGCTGCAGGTGCCAGCCGAACGGGCGGACGAGGCGGGCGAGATCGGGAATCGCATCGAGGCCGAGCCCGGCCCTGTTCAGGAGGTTGATCCGGACGCCGCGCACGCCGACACCGTGCAGGCGGGCGACTTCGGCGCGGGCGGTGTCAGAGGGAACGACGACGACGCCGCGCAGGGTGTCGGGATGCGCGGCCAGAGCTTCGAGGAGGGCGCGGTTGTCGGTGCCGTAGACGCTCGGCTGCACGACGACGCCGCGCGCGATGCCGACGGAGGCGGCGAGGGCGCGCCAGTCGTCGAGCGTCGCCATGCGTGGCGTGTAGCCGCGCTCCGCCGCGAGCGGCAGGCCGTCGCGGAACACGTGGAAATGGCAGTCGCAGGTGCCGGGCGGCAGCGCCACGCGCGGCGGCCCGTCGAGTGGCCGGGGCGGCAGGCAGAGCGGCGCCGCGGTGCTGTTCTCAACCATCGCCGCCTGCCCTGAGGAAATCGAAATCGAGTCCCTCGTCGGCCTGCAGCACGTGGCGGTCGAAGAGCCGTGCGTAGCCGCGCGCCGGGGCTTCAACCGGGCAGTCGCGCGCGACAAGCCGCGCGGCGAGCTCGTCGGCGCCGACCAGGAGCTCGAGCCGGCGGGCGGGCACGTCGAGGCGGATCCGATCGCCGGTGCGCACGACCGCGAGCGGACCGCCGGCGGCGGCTTCCGGCGTGACGTGCAGGATCACGGTGCCGAAGGCCGTGCCGCTCATCCGGGCGTCGGAGATGCGCACCATGTCCTTGACCCCCTGCCGGGCCAGCCGGCGCGGGATCGGGATGTAGCCGGCCTCGGGCATCCCGGGCGCGCCGCGCGGCCCGGCGTTGCGCAGCACGAGGACGTCGTCCGCCGCGATGTCGGTCGCCGCGTCGTCGAGCCGCAGCGTCATGTCCTCGACCAACTCGAAGACGATGGCGCGCCCCTCGTGCTGCTGGAGCCCGGGCGAGGCGGCCGAGTGCTTGATGACGGCGCCGCCGGGCGCAAGGTTGCCGGCGAGGACGGCGATGGCGCCGACCGGCACGACCGGATCGTTGCGGCGACGGATGACGCGGTCCTCGTAGCGGGGCGGGACGTGGGCGACGATCTCGCCGATCGTGGTGCCGGCGACCGTTGGTGCCGCGGCGTGGAGGACGTCGGCGATCTCGGAGAGGAGGCGCGGCACCCCGCCGGCGTCGTGGAACTCGGCCATGTAGGCGATGCCCGACGGCTTGAGGTCGACGAGGACGGGCACCCGGCGACCGACCTCGTCGAGCTCGGCGAGGTCGAGGCGGCGGCCGAGGCGGCCGGCGATGGCGGCGAGGTGGACGACGCCGTTGGTCGAGCCGCCGAGCGCCTGCAGGATCGCGAGGCCGTTGCGGAAGGCCGCGGGGGTCAGGAGGTCGGCGACGGTCGGGCCGCCGGCCTCGGCAAGCGCCACGGCGCGGCGGCCGGTCGCCTCGGCGAGGCGGGTGCGCTCGGCCGAGGTGGCCGGCGCCGAGCCGGCCATCGGCAGGGTCAGGCCCATCGCCTCGGCCAGGCAGGCCATCGTGCTCGCGGTGCCCATCACCGTGCAGGTGCCGACCGAGCTGACCAGCCGGTCGTTGATCTCGGCCGCCTCGCCGGCGTCGATCTCGCCGGCACGGAAGCGGCCCCAGAATCCGGCGGCAGTCGGTGCAGGCGCCGAGGCGCTCGCCGCGGTGGCTGCCGGTCGCCATCGGGCCGGTGGGGAGGACGATCGCCGGCACCTCGCTGGAGGCCGCGGCCATGATCTGCGCCGGCAGCGTCTTGTCGCAGCCGCCGATCAGCACGACGGCGTCCATCGGCTGGGCGCGGATCAGCTCCTCGGTCTCCATCGCCATCAGGTTGCGCAGATACATCGAGGTCGGCGACGCGAAGCTCTCGTGGATCGACATCGTCGGGAACACCATCGGCAGGCCGCCGGCTAGCATGACGCCGCGCTTCGCCGCGTCGATCAGTTGGGGGACATTGCCGTGGCAGGGATTGTAGTCGGAATAGGTGTTGGCGATGCCGACGATCGGCCGGTCGAGGGCGTCGTCGGAGAAGCCCATCGCCTTGATGAACGCCTTACGCAGGAACAGCGAGAAGTCCTGGTCGCCGTAGCTGGTGAGCCTTCTGCGAAGCCCGCGCGCCAAATTGCCCTCCTGAGGTCTTCGCCCTGCCCGAGGTCCGGTGTAGCGGGCGGGCTTACGGATTGTCAATAAACTTAGGGGCAGCGGCAGGAGCAGCCAAGGGCCGCTAGCGCGTCGACGCAAGAATGCGGCGGCAGGGCGCCAGGTGACGTGTGGCTAGGTGATGCCATTATTGACAAACCTGGCGCAAGCGGCCAGCTAGAGCGCAGGCGAGACGGGACGGGGCGAATGGGATCGCGGCCGCTGCGCATCGGGATGATCGGGGCAGGATGGGTGACCGCGCATCACCTCGAGGCCTGGCGGGAGCTGGCCGGGCGGGCGAGCGTGGTCGCGATCTGCGACCCGGATGCGGCGGCAGTGGCGGCGCGGGCGGAGGCCTTCGGCATCGCCGGGCGGTTCGCTTCGGCGGTGGCGATGCTCGACGGGGCGGAGCTCGACGCCCTCGACGTCTGCTCGCCACGGGAGACCCATGCGGCGATGGTCGGGCTCGGGGCGGCGCGCGGGCTCGCGGTGATGTGCCAGAAGCCGCTGGCGCCGACGCTCGCCGCGGCCGAGGCGCTTGTCGCGGCGGTCGGCGGCGCGGTCCCGCTGATGGTGCACGAGAACTGGCGGTTCCGGCCCTACTACCGGCGGCTGCGGGCCTGGCTTGAGAAGGGCCGGCTCGGGACGGTGCGGCAGGTGCGGCTCGAGTTCCTGTCGAGCGGCATGATCCCCGGCGACGACGGAAGCCGGCCGGCGCTGGTGCGCCAGCCCTTTCTCGCCGGTCTCGAGCGAATGCTGGTGATGGAGATCCTGATCCATCACTTCGACACGCTGCGCTTCCTGCTCGGCGAGCTCGCGGTCGACGCGGCGCGGCTCGAGCGGACGAGCGAGGCCACGCGCGGCGAGGACGTTGCGGCGATCGCGCTGCACCGGGTGGCGGACGGGGTGCCGGTGTTCGTGACCGGCAACCTGGCGGTGCCGGGGGCGCCGCCGCTGCCGAGCGACGCGCTCACCATCATCGGCAGCCACGGCGCGGCGACCGTCGATGGGCCGGTTCTGACGCTTGCCGGGGAGCATCCGGAGCAGGTCGGATTCGACGGGGAGGCGAGCTATGCCCAGGCTTATCGCGACACCATCGCGCATTTCCTCGACGGGCTGGAGCGGGGCGGGGTCTTCGAGACGGCGCCGGCGGACAATCTGCGCACGCTCGCCCTGGTGGAGGAGGTCTATCGCAGAAGCGGCTTCGAAACCGCGCGCCCGGACTGATAGGATCGCGGGCTGGGACGTCCGGAGGCTGGACCGATGACGGTAGAGTTCGAGATTGCGGCGGTGGACGGCGAGGGCCCGGAGGACCTGCGGATCGTCCGCGCGCTCGAGGAGGACATCATCTTCGGCCGGTTGGCGCCGGGGACGCGGCTGACCGAGGATTCGCTGCTGTCGCGGTTCCCGGTGACGCGGCACTTCGTGCGGCAGGCGCTGGTGCAGCTCGAGCAGATGGGCATCGTCGTGCGCGAGCGCAACAAAGGCGCGACGGTGCGTTCGCTGACCGTCGACGAGGTGCAGCAGATCTATGCGGTGCGCGAGCTCGTGCAGCGGCAGGCGGCGCTGATGATCCCGCTGCCGGTGCCGGAGCGGCTGATCGAGGAGCTGTTCGCGATCCACGAGGAGCATGGGCGGCACATCGACGAGGGCTATTTGCGCGGGGTGCACGAGACCAACGACAAGTTCCACCTGGCGCTGTTCGGCGCCTGCGGCAACAAGTACCTGGTGCAGACGATCGAGCTCTACATGCGCTTCAGCCTGCCGGTCAGGGCGAACTCGATGGGCGACCGGGCGTCGCTGCAGGTCTCGCACAGCCAGCATCGGCTGATGATCGACATGCTGCAGGGGCAGGACAGCTGGCTGCTTGCGCAGCTCTGCGTCGACCACCTGCAGCCGAGCAAAAGGCGCTATATCGAGCAGGTCGGGGGTGAGGACGGCGGGGCCGGGATTCCCTGACGCCGCAAGGGTTAACGGCGATTCGTTGAATGCACAAACTATGCACCACTCATGCACGAGGCATGCGCGTGCAGGATGCGCAGGGCCGGAAGGTTAACGAAGCGCGGGGCGCGATCACCACTCGAGGCGGATCAGCGACACGCCCTGGCGCGGCAGGTCGGTCGTCAGGTCGAGCCGGCCGCCGCCGATCTCGACCGCCTTCGACTCGATCGTCTCGAGCTGGCCGGCGGCTTCGAGCCGGGCGTAGTCGGCGCCGCGCGGATCCGGCGGCGACCCCATCGCCTTCCATGTGCCGAAGGCGTTCGAGTGGTCCTTGTCCATCCGGTAGTGGCGCATTTGAGCGCGGCCGGCGGGCAGGCCGCTGAACGCGATGCCGACCTTGGCGGCGCCGTCCTCGACGTCGTCGTCGTGGTAGTTCCAGGCGAGGATGCTGATGCCCTTGTCGTCGCGGGTGGCGACGGCGTTGACGTCCGGGGTGCCCCGGACGCCGTGCTCCATGATCGCCTCGATGCCAAGGGCGTGGTCGCTCGTCGCCTCGATCCAGTCGCCGCCGAGCATCCCGAGCATGCGGAAGGCGTTGAGCACGGGCTTGTCGATGCCGTTGGTCGCGAGGTCGCGGAAGCCGTCGAAATAGGGCTGGTCCTCGAAGAGGAACGCCCAGGTCACCGCGCCCTCGATCTCGATGCCGGCGCGGCGCGACAGCTCGTAGGTGCGCAGCATGCTCTCGACGACATAGGCGCCGTAGAGCGGGCCGTTGCGGTAGCCGTTCTGCGGATGCACCCGCGCCGAGCAGGCGGCGCAGCCCTCCGGGTCCGATTCGCCGATCACCACCGGAAGTCCCTCGAGCGCGGGGAACGCGTTGATGATCGCGAGGTTGGTCTCGATGTCGCGGAGCTGCTTGGCCAGCCCCATGCGAACGTGGCCGTCGTGGACGACCGGGTTGCCCTTGGCGTGGAAGGCGATGAAGTCGATCGGCGAGCCGGTGTCGACGACGTGCTGGAGGAACCCGCGCAGGAAGGTCTGTGCCTTCGGGTTCGCGAAGGCGCCGCAGGTGTGCGGGCCGCCGACGCGGGCGCCGGGGATCGCTGCCTTGATCGCCTTCGCCGTCGCGTCGTACATCGCGCAGAACTCGGGGATCGTGCCGGTCCAGTAGTGGCCGTCGGGCTCGTTCCAGACTTCCCACGGCCAGGCCTGGACCTTGTCCTCGCCGTAGCGGTCGGCCAGGTGGCGCGCCCAGGCGTGCACGAGGCCGCTCCATTTCGCGAGGTCGTTGGGCGGCGCCGCCCAGCCGGTCTTGATCGTCGTGTAGCGGTCCTCGAGCGACCAGCTGTGCCGGTACGGGCCGGGGTCGTCGGACAGCGCCTCCGGCGTGAAGCCGACCTGGATCAGCGGCGTGTTGCCCGCCTCGACATAGGCGTCGAAGATGCGGTCCATGATCGTCCAGTCATAGATCGGGTTGCCGGAGGCGTCCTCGGTATAGGCGTTGGTCGAGCCCCATTTCAGCGCCGGCTGCCCGTCGCCGGAGGTGAGGAGGTTGTGCGTGCGCACCCGGACCGGCTCGGGGCTGAGCTCGGCGAGCTCGCGCAGGAGCTTCCTGCCGTTGTCGGAGTAGGTGTAGTTCGGCTCGTCGTAGCCGAACCAGTTCCACAGCGGCCGGTATGGCCCCCGGCTCTGGTCGGCGCGCACCGCGATGCGGACGTCGTAGCTCGTGGACATGCCATTACCTCCCGCTTGGCTTCGCGCCAGACGCTTAGCCGCAGGGCCGGTTTTGTCAATAATCTTTTCCCAACAGCCGGGCCGCGTCCGGATCGACACGGCATTTTACCGCGCGATTTTGCGAACTGGGCTATTCTTTGGTTGCCATGCGGGGCAGAATTGTCGATAAAGGCACACGCAGCCGGAGATTCCCGGCAAGGGGCGCATGCGCGGCTGCCCGACCGGAGGCGACGGAACGCGGGGAACCGCGCAGGCGCCGCCGACTCGCAGAGGAGGATGAGGAGGAATGGTCATGCTTTTCAGGAACGTGGTCGCGGCGGCTTTCGGTCTCATGGTGTCCGTGCTGCCGGCTGCTGCGCAGGACTTCATCGCGGGCATCCCGCGCAACGAGGCGCTGATCATCCAGGGCCCGCCGGCGCAGAACCCCGAGTGGTTCAACCTCTGGGCGCCCGGCGGCGGCGCCAACAACAACGGGCTCCAGCAGCTGACCGCCGACACCTTCTGGTTCATCAACCCCGAGGGGACCGGCGAATCCTCCTGGACCAACGCGCTCGCGACCGAGCCCCCGGCCTATAACGACGACTTCACCCAGATGACGGTGAAGCTCCGCGAGGGCATCTACTGGAGCGACGGCGTCGAGTTCACCGCCGACGACGTCGTCTATACCGTCGAGACCCAGATCGCGCATCCGGGGATGGGCTGGAGCGCGCCGTTCACGGTCAACGTCGAGAGCGTCGAGGCGCCGGACCCGCGCACCGTCGTCTTCAATCTCAAGGCGCCGAACTCGCGCTTCCACACCATCTTCACCGTGCGCTGGAACGCGGCCTGGATCATGCCCAAGCACGTCTTCGAGGATGTCGAGGATCCGCTCGCCTTCCCGAACAACCCGCCGGTCTCGCTCAGCGCCTACGTCATGCAGAGCCATGACTCGGCCGGGCAGTGGGTGATCTGGAAGCTGCGCGACGACTGGCAGCGCACGTCGATCGGCATGACTCTCGACGCGGCGCCGGCGGTCAAGTACGTCGTCTACCGCAACGCCGGCAACCCGGACGCGCGGGTCATCGAGCAGATGAACCACAACCTCGACGTCATCAACGACATCGCGCCCGAGGGCATGTTCACCATCGCCCGCCAGGCCGGCGAGACCTCCGCCTACTGGTTCGACGGCTTCCCGTTCGCGCATCCCGACCCGACGCTGCCGTCGGTGATCTTCAACCATCAGGTGCCGCCGTTCGAGAACCAGGACGTCCGCTGGGCGCTCGCGCTGATGATCGACATCCGCTCGGTAGCGATGGGCTCCTATCGCGGCGCCGCCAATATCGCCGCGCTCTCGGTGCCGCCGACCGGCACCGCGGTGGCCGACTACTTCGAGCCGATGCAGGCGTGGCTCGGCGACTTCGAGCTCGACACCGGCACGCGTAAGATCAAGCCCTACGATCCGACCGTCGCCGAGCAGATCGCGGCGCTGGTGCGCCCGCAGTGGGGCGAGCAGATCTCCGAGGACCCGACCGAGCTGAAGGAGATGTTCGGCTATGGCTGGTGGAAGCAGGACATCGAGGCGGCGACCGAGCTGCTGGAGAAGGCGGGCTTCACCAAGGACGGCAACCAGTGGATGAAGCCCGACGGCACCCCGCTCGAGATCCGGCTGATGGTCGAGGGCGACAACATCCCGACGCTCGCCCGCGCCGGCACCATCATCGCCCAGCAGTGGACGATGGAGGGGATTCCGACCCAGATCGACGTCGCGGGGCCGACCAATGGCCAGCGCCTCGGCGCCGGCGACTTCGAGGCGGCGATCTTCTGGTCGGTCGAGACCTGGGGCGGCCACCCGGATCTCTCGTTCTTCCTCGAGAGCTACCACTCCGACTTCATCAAGCAGCCGGGCGAGGTGCAGCCGCCGCGCAACCTGCAGCGCTGGCAGAGCGAGCGGCTCGACGCGATCATCGAGGCGAACCGCACCGTCGCCTTCGACGACCCGAAGGTGGTGGAGCTCGGGATGGACTACCTGAAGCTCGCGGTGGAGGAGATGCCCTTCATCCCGCTGATGGCCTACAACAAGTTCGCGCCGTTCGACACCACCTACTGGACGGGCTTCCCGAGCGCGAAGAACCCCTACTCGGCCTCGGGACCGTTCTGGTCGAACCTGCGCTACATGATCGTCGAGCTCGAGCCGAGCGCCACGAACTAGCGGCGGATCAAGGGAGGGCGCGGCGGCACGGCCGCGCCCGCCACCAGCGGAAGGGGGGCGGATGGACGGCTTCACCAAGTACCTGCTCGGGCGGCTCCTCCAGTTCGGGCTCGTCATCTTCCTCGGGATCACCCTCGCCTTCCTGATCACCAACCTGTCGCCGGTCGACCCGGTCGAGCAGTCGGTCGCGCTGATGACGAACTTCGGCGCCACCGACCCGCGCTCGGTCGAGCTGATGCGCGAGGCGCTGCGCGAGCTCTACGGGCTCGAGGGGTCGCTCATCGAGCAGTACCTGAACTTCTGGGGCCGGGTGGTGCGCGGCGACTTCGGGCCGTCGCTGTCGGCGTTCCCGACGCCGGTGATGTCGCTGATCACCGCCGCGCTGCCCTGGACGGTCGGGCTGCTGACGCTCGCGCTGATCTTCACCTGGACGCTCGGCAACCTGCTCGGGGCGCTCGCCGGCTACTTCCGCTCGAACGTCGCGCTGAAGCTCGCCGGCGCCGCGGTGATGGCCGTGCATCCGGTGCCGGCCTACATCATCGGGCTCGTGATGCTGCTCGTCTTCGGCTACGCTTGGCCGATCCTGCCGATCTCCGGTGGGGCGCAGATGAACCTGGCGCCCGGCTTCACCCTCGCCTACATCGGCTCGATCATCCAGCACGGCACGCTGCCGGCGCTGTCGCTGATGCTGGTCGGAATCGGGACCTGGTTCATCTCGATGCGCTCGCTGGTCTCGAACCTCGTGACCGACGACCACGTCGTCTATGCCGAGCTCGCGGGCGTCTCCTCGGGCAAGATCTTCAGCCAGTACGTCGCGCGCAACGCGCTCCTGCCGCAGCTGACCGGGCTCGCGCTCAGCCTCGGCAACATCTTCGGCGGGGCGGTGATCATCGAGTTCATCTACAACTACCCGGGGATGGGGCGGCTCCTGATCCAGGGCATCTACCGGGGCGATTACAGCCTGGTGCTCGGGGTGACGACGATCTCGATCGTGGCGGTGGCGGTGGCGGTCTTCGTGATCGACCTCGTCTATCCGCTGATCGATCCGCGCGTGCGGCTGGGCTGAGCGATGCTGGCGATCTTCCGCGACCTGCTGCGCTACAACCTCGAGTTCCTGATCGGCTTCGTGCTGACCGTCGCGATCTTCTTCTACGCACTGCTGCACTTCGTCGCGCCGCTGCCGCTCGACGCGATCTACCTGCTGCCGCCCGACATGCCGCCGTCGGCCGAGTTCTGGCTCGGGACCACCTCGCGCGGGCAGGACGTGTTCTGGCAGATCAGCGCGGCGATCTGGAACACCATGACCTTCGGGCTGACGGTGATGGTGATCAGCCGGCTCCTGGCGCTGACGGTGGGGATGGTCTCGGGCTATCTCGGCGGCCGGGCCGACCAGGTGCTGATGACGATGAACGACACGCTGATCGCGCTGCCGAACATCCCGATCCTGCTCCTCGTCTACTTCGTGATGCGCGACCAGATGACCTGGCCGATCCTGGCGCTGACGACGGCGCTGCTCGGCTGGAATTACGACGCGCGGCTGATCCGCTCGGTGACGCTGAGCCTCCGGACCCGCGAGTTCACCCGGCACGCGGTCTTCGCCGGGATGAGCATGTGGCAGATCCTGCTGCGCCAGCACCTGCCCTACGTGATGCCGATCGTGTTCTTCACCGCGATGAACAACCTGATCTGGGCGATCGGCGTCGAGGTCACGCTGTCGGTGCTCGGCTTCTCCGACATCAACCGGCCGACGATCGGCGGGATGATCTACTGGGCGAACCAGCACCAGGCGATCGTCGCCGGGATCTGGTGGTGGATCGCCTTTCCGATCATCGCCGTCGTGCTGCTGTTCCTCGGCCTCTTCCTGCTGTCGGTCTCGGTCAACGAGTACATCGACCCGCGCAGCCGCCTCAGCCGGATGGTACGATGACCATGCACCAGGCGATCCAGCCCGACCTTCGCACCGACACGGTCCTGAGCGTCGACGGGCTCAAGGCCTACTACCTGATGAACTACTACGGCGTCCGCCGCGAGGTCCGCGCCGTCGACGACATCAGCCTCGCGATCCGGCGCAACGAGATCTACGGCATCGCCGGCGAATCCTCGAGCGGCAAGTCCACGCTGATCAAGACGATCGCCGGCGCGATCCGCCCGCCGCTGCGCGTCGTCGAAGGGTCGGTGACCTTCAGCTTCGCCGGCAAGCCGCTCGACGTCTACCGCGCACCGGCGGCGATGCGCGACGCGCGCTGGCGCCACCTCAGCTACATCATGCAGGGCTCGATGAACGTGCTGAACCCGGTCCGCAAGGTCCGGCAGTCGTTCGAGGACTTCGCCTATCCGCACATGGACCTGCGTCCCGACCCCTTCTGGGCGCGGGTGAAGCAGCATCTCGACCGGCTCGGCCTCGATCCCCGCGTGCTCGAGTCCTACCCGCACCAACTCTCGGGCGGCATGCGCCAGCGGCTGACCATCGCGCTCGCCACCGTCTGCGAGCCCGAGTTCATCATCGCCGACGAGCCGACGACCGCGCTCGACGTGCTGGTGCAGCAGGACGTGCTCGCGCTGATCAAGGGCATCCAGGAGCGCATGGGCTCGTCGATCATGTTCGTGACCCACGACATGACCGTGCACGCGGCGATCGCCGACCGGATCGGCATCGTCTATGCCGGCCGGCTGGTCGAGGAGGGACCGACGACCGACGTCTTCGCCCGGCCGCAGCATCCCTACACCGCGCACCTGATCGCAAGCCTGCCGCGGCTCGGCGACCCGGCGCGGCGCCGGGCGCTGCAGGGCAAGCCGCCGAACCTCAGCGATCCGCCGCCCGGCTGCCGGTTCCACCCCCGCTGCCCGCTGGCGATCGAGCGGTGCAAGACGGAGAACCCGCCGCTGGTTCCGCGGGGCGCCGGGCGCGTCGCCTGCTGGCGCGCCGGGGAGGCGACGCTGACATGAGCGCCCTCCTCGAGCTCGACGGCGTCACCAAGACCTTCTCGACCGGGGGCCTGCTCGACCGGACCAAGGTCCGGGCGGTGAAGGGGGTGAGCTTCGCGCTCGACGACGCGGCGCCCGAGGTCTTCACCATCGTCGGCGAATCAGGCAGCGGCAAGACGACGATCGCGCGCATGGTGCTCGGCAACGAGACCCCCACCACCGGGACCATCCGCTTCATGGGCGAGGACCTTGCCCGGCTGCGGTCGCGCGCGCAGCGGCTGCGGTTCATGGCGCGGGTGCAGCCGATCTTCCAGAACCCGTTCGAGGCGTTCAACCCGCTGACCCGGATCGACTACTTCCTCAGCGCCACCGCGAAGCGGTTCCTCGGCGTCTCCGGGCGGGCGGCGGTCGAGCGCGCGGTCGACGAGGCGCTGCAGCACGTCGGGCTCTCGCTCGCGGAGGTGCGCGGCCGCTACTCGCACGAGCTCTCCGGCGGCCAGCTCCAGCGCATCGCCGTGGCACGGGCGCTGATCCCAGGCCCGAAGCTCATCGTCGCCGACGAGCCGGTGTCGATGGTCGACGCCTCGCTCCGGGTCTCGATCGTCAACCTGTTCCGGACCCTGCGCGACGAGCTCGCGGTCTCGATCATCTACATCACCCACGACCTCGCGACCGCCTACTACATCTCCGACCGGGTCATCATCATGAACAAGGGCGACGTGGTCGAGGCGGGCGACGCGCGGGCGGTGCTCGACAACCCGACGCACGACTATTCGATCGCGCTCCGCAACGCCGTGCTGCCCCCCGACCCCGCGCTCGCCCGCGCCGCCATCGCCCGCCGGCGCAGCGCCTGAGGGTCGCTTCCGGGCCGAGGCCGGCCGGATTCCGAATTGTTTTACCTTCGCAAAACAATATCCTGCGGGAAACGAGCGCGCTGGGAGACGCAGGATGGAGGAACGCGCGATCGGGGTCGGATCGGAGCGGCGCGGGCGGCCGCTCGTCATGGAGTGCGGCTCGCGGCGCTTTCCGGTGGTGGCGATGGGCTCCGAGAGCTGCCTGATCGACGTGCCCGATGACGTGGTGCCGCGCGGCTTCGTCGACATCTTCGACGGCGAGCGCCATGTCGCGCACTGCCTGATCGTCCTCGCCGCGCCCGAAGGCCCGTTCCTGCGCTGCATCTTCAAGCGGCGCACGCCGCCGCGGCTCGAGCCGCCGCGCGACTTCGCCGGCTGATCCCGACAGGTGCGGCCGGCGGCCGACGCCCGCCGGCCGGAGCGGCGCGTCGGCGTCGCGCTGGTGGCGGCAGTGCGCCCGCGCCGCGTTGAGGCGGAGTCGCGGGTTTCGCCGTCTCAAGGAAGAGAAGGAAGATCTGCGCCGAGGCGCTGATGAAGCGGCTGCTTCATCAGGCGCCTCCTCCAGTGTGGGGATGCGAGTCGGGCCGGCGTCAAGGGCAGGCGGGCTTGCGCCCGCGGCTTCGCCGCCCTTGACCCCGGCCCGACTCGCGAAGGGAAGAAGGGAAGGAAAATGGCAGACGAGCCCACCGATTGCGGTGGTTCCGCGCCGCCGCTAGGCTGGGGCGTCATGCGAAGAGGAGCCGATGATCGAGCCGCCGTACCTGTTGTTTCTCGGCGACGCGCCCGATGCCCTGGCGGCGAAGGTGGCGCAGGGCATCCGCGACTGGCGGCCCGACGCGGCGATCGGCCAGCTGCGCCTGCAGGGCTGCAACGCCGACATGGGGCTGCCCGACATGACCGTCGCCGAGGCCGCGGCCGCCGGGGTGAAGACGCTGGTCATCGGCGTCGCGAACCGTGGCGGGGTGATCTCGCCGGCCTGGATCAGCGTGCTGAGCGAGGCGCTGGCGCACGGGCTCGACCTCGCCTCGGGCCTGCACAACCTGCTGCGCGACGAGCCGATCCTCGTCGCCGAGGCGATGGCGCATGGCCGCAAGCTCCACGATGTGCGGGTGCCGCCGCGCCGCTATCCGATCGCCGACGGCAAGCGGCGCAGCGGCCGGCGCTGCCTCGCGGTCGGCACCGACTGCTCGGTCGGCAAGATGTACACGGCGCTCGCCATGGAGCGCGAGATGCGCGGACGCGGCATGGCCGCGACCTTTCGCGCCACCGGGCAGACCGGCATCCTGATCACCGGCGGCGGGGTGCCGCTCGACGCGGTGGTGGCCGACTTCATGGCCGGCTCGATCGAGTGGCTGACGCCCGACAACGACCCCGGCCACTGGGACCTGATCGAGGGACAGGGGAGCCTGTTCCACGCCTCCTATTCCGGGGTGACGCTGGCGCTGATCCACGGCGGGCAGCCCGATGCGCTGGTGCTCTGCCACGAGCCGACCCGGGCGCACATGCGCGGCCTGCCCGGGTTCAGGCTGCCGACGCTCGAGGCGCTGCGCGACCTGTCGCTGACCATGGCGGCGATGGTGAACCCGGAGGTGCGGGTCACCGGCATCTCGATCAACACCGCGGGCATGCCCGAGGACGCGGCGCTCGACCACCTC
Organism: uncultured Alphaproteobacteria bacterium; assembly: GCA_963763295.1. GTDB lineage: Bacteria > Pseudomonadota > Alphaproteobacteria > Rhodobacterales > Rhodobacteraceae > Amaricoccus. Next base: position 236,038 of record CAVXOH010000007.1, on the reverse strand, counting down.
GCCGCGGTCGAGACGCGGATGGGCCTGCCGACGGTCGATCCGTTCCGGCAGGGGGCGGCGCGGCTGGTGGACGCGCTGCCGTGAGGCTGAGCGTCGGCGCCGACAGCTTCCCGCTCGTGCGGCCGTTCACGATCAGCCGCGGCACGCGCACCGAGGCGCGGGTGCTGACGGTCATGCTGGAGGACGCGGGCTACGTCGGCCGGGGCGAATGCGTGCCCTATGCGCGCTACGGCGAGACGCCGGAGAGCGTCGCGGCGGCGATCGCGGGCCTGCCCGAGGCGCTGGACCGCCTGGTGTTGCGCGACCTGCTGCCGCCGGGGGCCGCGCGCAACGCGGTCGACTGCGCGCTCTGGGACCTCGAGGCCAAGCGGAGCGGCCGGCGGGTCTGGCAGCTCGCCGGGCTGCCGGAGCCGGGGCCGGAGGTCACCGCGTTCACCCTGTCGCTCGACACGCCGGAGGCGATGCGCGCCGAGGCGGCGCGCAATGCCGGGCGGCCGCTCCTCAAGGTCAAGCTCGGCGGCGAGGGCGACATGGCGCGGCTCGAGGCGGTGCGCGCCGGCGCGCCGCGGGCGCGCATCATCGTTGACGCCAACGAGGGCTGGAGCGCCGAGGAATACGCGGCGCTCGCCCCGGCGATGGTCGCGCTCGGCGTGGCGATGGTCGAGCAGCCGCTGCCCGCCGGCGCCGACGCGGCGCTCGCCGAGATGGCGCGGCCGCTGCCGGTCTGCGCCGACGAGAGCTGCCACGACCGGGCGAGCCTGGCCGCGCTCGCCAGCAGGTACGACATGGTCAACGTCAAGCTCGACAAGACCGGCGGCCTGACCGAGGCGCTTGCGCTGCGTGACGCCGCGCGGGCGGCGGGCTTCGGGATCATGGTCGGCTGCATGGTCGGCTCGAGCCTCGCGATGGCGCCGGCGGTGCTGGTGGCGCAGGGGGCGGCGGTCGTCGACCTCGACGGGCCGCTGCTGCTCGCCGCCGACCGCGCGCACCCGCTCGTCTATGACGCGCGGGGCGTGCATCCTTCGACGCCTGAGCTCTGGGGGTGAGATGAGCCGCATCGTCCATGTGAACGGCGAGTATGTGCCGGAGGAGGAGGCGAGGATCAGCGTCTTCGACCGCGGCTTCCTGTTCGCCGACGCCGTCTACGAGGTGACGAGCGTGCTCGACGGCCGGCTCGTCGACCTGGCCGGGCACCTGCGGCGGCTCCGCCGGTCGCTGGCCGAGCTCGAGATGCCGGCGCCGGCCTCCGACGCCGAGATCGAGGCGATCCACCGCGAACTCGTGGCGCGGAACGGGGTGCGCGAGGGCGTGGTCTACCTGCAGGTCAGCCGCGGCGCGGCCGACCGCGACTTCGCCTGGCCGGCCGCGCCGGTGCCGAGCCTCGTGATGTTCACGCAAAGCCGGCCGCTCGTCGACACCGCCGCGACGCGCGACGGCATCAGGGTGATCGCCGTGCCCGACATCCGCTGGGCGCGGCGCGACATCAAGACGGTGCAGCTGCTCGCGCCGTCGATGTGCAAGATGATGGCGAAGCAGGCGGGCAAGGACGACGCCTGGCTGGTCGAGGACGGCTTCGTCACCGAGGGGACCTCGAACAACGCCTACATCGTCACGCGGGACGGGGCGATCGTCACCCGCGACCTGTCGTCGGCGATCCTGCACGGCATCACCCGCGCGGCGGTCCTCAGGCTCGCCGGCGAGGCGCAGCTCCGGGTCGAGGAGCGGCCGTTCACGCTCGAGGAGGCGACGGCGGCGGCCGAGGCCTTCGTGACCGCCGCTTCGGCCTTCGTGACTCCGGTGGTGGAGATCGACGGGCAGGCGATCGGCGACGGCCGGCCCGGGCCCGTCACCCGTCGGCTGCGCGAGCTCTACCTCGACGAGGCGCGGCGCAGCGCGGTCTGAAGCGATGGCCGCTCAGGCGTGCTCGCCCAGCATCTGGCGCAGCTGCGACGGGAACGCCTGGTAGATCCAGGTCTCCGACAGCGCCTGCCCGTCGCGGCGCAGGAACAGGCGCATGTCGATCGGGTCGTCCCCGGCCTCGGGCGGGCCGATGTCGAGGTCGAAGGTCACCCGCCAGCGGTCGGTCCGCGCGATCGGGTAGGCGACGACGAGGCTCGGCGTGCCGCGGCTCGCCTCGACCACCGCCTCGACGCCGCTCGAGCGGTCGAACTCGGCGAGCCCCTTGCCGTCGAGGTCGAGCACGAACTTCACCACGTTCGGCGGCCGCGGCTGGCCCGGCACGCCGCCGGCCCCGACGCGGGTGGCGATGAAGCGCGCCACCGGCACCTCGGGCGAGCTCTCGACCCAGCTCAGCTTGTAGCGGAGGTCGAAGCTCGCGCCGCTGGCCGCCGGCACGCCCGGGTTCCAGAAGGCGACGATGTTGTCGTGGATCTCGTCGTTGGTCGGCAGCTCGACCAGCATCACCGAGCCCGCGCCCCAGTCGCCCTGCGGCTCGATCCAGGCGGTCGCCCGCTTCTCGTAGAAGACGCCGTCGTCCTGGTACTCCTCGAAGCTGCGCTCGCGCTGGGCGAGGCCGAAGCCCCTGAGCCCCTCGGCGGCGAAGCTGTTCGCCATCACCCGCGGCGGGTTGTTGAGCGGCCGCCAGATGTGCTCGCCGTTGGCGAGCTGCATCTCGAGCCCGTCGCTGTCGTGGATCTCGGGCCGCCAGTCGGGGCCGACGAAGTGGTTGTTCTTGCCGTACCAGAACATCGAGGTCAGCGGCGCGATGCCGAGCCGCGCCACCTCGCCGCGCAGGAAGACGTTGGCCTCGATGTCCTGGAAGATCCCCTCGCCCGGGCGCCGGGCGGTGTCGAGCCGGTAGGCGCCGGTGGCCCGCGGGCTCTCGAGCAGCGCGTAGATCACGAGCCCGCCCTCGGCGGCCTGCTCGAGCCAGAACCGGGTGAAGCGCGGGAACTCCTCCGGCCCCGGCCCGCCCGAATCGATCGCGAGCCCACGCGCCGATAGCCCGAACTGGTTGGCGTAGCCCGAGGTGCGGAAGTAGCTCGCCCCGAGCACCGCCAGCCAGTCGTCCTTCGCCTCCGGATCCATCACCCGGAAGCCGGCGAACCCCGCCTCCTGCACCGCCCGCGCCGGGTGGTCGTCCGGCATGTCGAAGAGCTCGTTCGAGAAGGTGATCTCGCGCGCCTCGCCGTTCTCGACCACGCTGATCCGCACCGGCTCCTGGAAGTAGCGGCCCGGATAGAAGAAGCGCACCTTCGCCGCGCCGGGGACGTCCCCCCAGAGCGTGCTGTCGGGGCGGAAGGTGATCTGGTTGTGCAGGTCGTAGTCGATCGCCTGCAGGATCTCGGCGTCGGCGACCGTCGCCGGCACGAACGGCTCCTCGGCCAGCACCCGCGCCATGTCGCGCAGCTCGTCGAACGAGAACGGCGCCGCCGGTCCCAGCTCGATCCCCTGCGCGGCGGCCCAGCGCGGCAGCATCGGCATCGTGCCCGCGGCCAGCGCCGCGGCAACGATCTCTCGGCGGGTCGCCCGCACATCCATGGTCGGCTCCTGCGGATCGTTTCCTCGGCCCGATGCTAGCCCCCCGGCCGCGCCGTCTCAAGGGCCGAACGCCGCGCCGGACCGGCGGCGGCCTTGGCGCGCGCCGGTCCGGGTCCGATTAACCCCTTCATTACCCTGACGTTGTTCGGCGACGGCTCGGCTGGCATCCTCGACCGGCGAGCGACACGGGGGCGACCATGCAGCTTTCACGTCTGGACGAGCGGATCGCCCTCGGCCGCGCCATCCGCGACCAGGCCTCCGCCACCGTCCAGACTCGCGGCCGCCAGGCCGAGATGGCCGCCTGGCTCGCCGCCCGCGCGCCCGACCTCAGCGAGGCCGAGCGCGCCTTTCAGGAGGCGGTGGCGGCGCGGGTCTCACGCATGTTCGCCTTCGTCGGCATCGAGCACCAGCACTGATCCGCGCCTGCGGACGCAACGAATCATGCGGGCACCCGGCGGTTGTGGATCCTACACGACACCGCTGACATGCGGGTGCGGGCACCCGCATGTCAGCTTGGGGCGCTTCGGGTGAATATCGAGAAGAGCGTCCTTATATCAGCGTCACGGATATGCGCCACGAATGTGGCGCAGGCGCCGTTTCACTCTATTTTCACCTTTTTGATAGAGCCCTCTGCAAAACTCACGGATTCCGTTGGGGATCTCGATGGGTTAAGCTCTTTGGCATGAGAAAGAGCTTTGCGACGCAACCCGCCCTTTTCGCCGGCCCCGAGCTGTTCGATCACCCCGCGCTGAAGGCGCTCGACCCGGTGGAGGCGCTTTTCGACTGGGAGGCGCTGGCGGGGCTGCTGGTCGACGAGGGCAAGAAGGCGACCGGCCGCCCCGGCTATCCGGTCCAGACGCTGCTCAGGGCGCTGCTACTCGGCATCTGGCACGGGCTTTCGGACGAGCAGCTGGCGGCGCAGCTGGCGCGGGATCTCTTGTTCCGCAAGTTCTGCCGGCTGGAGCTCGATGCCGCGACCCCGGATGCGACCACGATCGGCCGCTTCCGGGCGCAGCTGGAGACGGAGGGGCAGCTCGCGGCACTGTTCGCGGCGGTGACGGAGCAGCTCGCGGCGAAGAAGGTGATCATTGGCGAGGGACGGGTGGCGATCATCGACGCCACGGTGGTCGAGGCGGCGCGGACCGGGCGGGGGAAGCTCGGCGAGGGCGAGACGGACGGCCGGGACCCGGAGGCGGGGGCGCACGTGAAGATCAATGCGCGCGGGCGCAAGGTCGGGACCTGGGGCTACCAGTTCCAGGTCAACGCCGACGAGGACGGCTTCATCCACGCGCAGACGGTGACGCCGGGCAACGCGCACGAGATCAAGAGCTGGAAGGGGCTGATGACCGGGGGCGAGACCGAGCTCTACGCCGACTGCGCCTATTCGGCGCAGGAGACGCGCGACACCCTGGCTGCCCGCGGTGTCGCCGACCGGGTGCAACGCAAGGGCTACCGCAACGCCCCGCTGCTGGCGGCGGAGGTCGCGCGCAACAAGGAGATCGGGGTGACGCGCGCCGGGGTCGAGCGCATCTTCGGCCATGGCAAGCAGGTGTGGCGGCTGGCGCGCACCCGCTTCCTCGGGCTGGCGCGCAACCGGACCCACTTCACCCTGGTCGCCATCGCCTGGAACGTCTGGAAGGGCGGGCGCTTCCTCAGGCTCTATGGCCTCCGCCCGTCCTGAGATCCCCCACACGCCACCGATTCCGATCTCGTCCACCGAAAAACCTCGAAGCGAGACCAACGAGGTCTCAGCTCCAGAGTTCATCGAACGATCCGCGGCCGCCTGTCCGGCCATAATTCGGCGTTTTGCAGGCGTCTCTGATAAAAATATTTGGAAATATACTTCACGCGACAGTGCCACGCGGCCTGCGCGCCCGCACCCGCCTCGAGAGTTCTTTGAGACGAGCTCACACCTCGGCGTTTCCGGTCCCTATTCGCTCTTTGGTTCCAGCGCGAAATGCGGTGTGTCGTGTAGTATAGCGGTTGTGATATCGTGCGGCATTTCTCGCCTTCCGACCAAGTCATTGCTTCCCCGGCCGTTCGCGGCCCAGTCACGAGGTTCGCCCATGAGCCTCCCGGCCACCTATGCGATCCTGCTCGCCGCCATCGTGCTGGAGGTGGCCGGCACGTCCGCGCTGCTCGCGAGCGCGCAGTTCACCCGGCCCTGGCCGTCGGCGCTGGTCGTCGCCTGCTACGGCGGCGCGCTCCTCTTGATCTCGATCACCTTCCGCACGATCCCGATGGGCATCGTCTATGCCATCTGGTCGGGGCTCGGCATGGTGCTGATCGTGGCCGTCGGCTGGGTCGGGTTCGGCCAGCGGCTCGACCAGCCGGCGCTGCTCGGGATCTCGCTGATCCTTGCCGGCGTCGCGGTCCTGCACCTGTTCTCGCACACGCTGAACCACTGAGCGGCGTCAGCCGCGGATCGTGTGCAGCAGCGCCTCGACATGGGCGGGGTCCGCGTCGGGGGTGATCCCGTGCCCGAGGTTGAAGACGTGCGGCCGCCCGGCGAGGGCCGCGACGGTCGCCCGCGCCGCCGCCTCGAGCGCGGCGCCGCCGACGACGAGGAGCAGCGGGTCGAGGTTGCCCTGCAGGCAGACGCCGTCCGGCAGCGCGCGCCGCGCCCATGCCGGGTCGACCGCCGTGTCGAGCGCGATCGCCTGCACCCCCGCCTCGGCGGCGAAGCGCGCGTAGCCGGCGCCGGCGCCGCGCGGGAAGCCGATCACCGGCACGTCCGGATGCGCCGCGCGCAGCGCCGCGGCGATGCGCGCCGCGGGCGCGATGGAGTAGCGCGCGAAGAGCGGGCCCGGCAGCGACCCGGCCCAGGAATCGAAGAGCTTCACCACCTCGGCGCCGGCGGCGACCTGCGCGAGCAGGTAGCCGATCGTCGCCTCGGTGATCCGCTCCATCAGCGCGTCGAACGTCGCCGGGTCGCGGTAGAGGAGCGCGCGCGCCGGTCCCTGGTCCGGGGTGCCGCGGCCGGCGACCATGTAGCTCGCCACCGTCCACGGCGCCCCGGCGAAGCCGATCAGCGGCACCTCGGCCGGCAGCGCGGCCCGCACCCGGCGCACCGTCTCGTAGACCGGGGCCAGGGTCGCGTGCACCGCCTCGGCCGGGAGCAGCCCCGCCAGATCCTCCGGCCCGGTCACCGTCGAGAGCCGCGGCCCCTCGCCCTCGACGAAGACGAGGCTGGCGCCGAGCGCGTGCGGAACGAGCAGGATGTCGGCGAAGAGGATCGCGCCGTCGAAGCCGAACCGGCGGATCGGCTGCAGCGTCACCTCGGTCGCGAGCTCGGGCGTGTAGCAGAGCTCGAGGAAGCTGCCCGCCCGCGCCCGCACCGCCCGGTACTCGGGCAGGTAGCGCCCGGCCTGGCGCATCAGCCAGACCGGCGGCACCGGCAGCGCCTCGCCGCGGAGCGCGCGCATCAGCGGCCGCTCGTCCGTCATCCCTCCCCCGCCTTGCGATCGTGGCGGCGCGACCTTACAGATCGGCTCCGGAAAGGGAACCCGCCATGCCGCCCGACCTGCCCGACCCCGAGCGCCCGCTCCGCATCGGCACGCGCGGCAGCCCGCTCGCCCTCGCTCAGGCGCACGAGGCGCGCGACCGGCTGATGGCGGCGCACGGCCTGCCCGAGGTGGCCTTCGCGATCGTCGCCATCCGCACCACCGGCGACCGGGTGCAGGACCGCGCGCTTTCCGAGCTCGGCGGCAAGGGCCTCTTCACCCGCGAGATCGAGGCGGCGCTCATCGAGGGGCGGATCGACGTCGCGGTCCATTCGATGAAGGACATGCCGACGCTGCAGCCCGACGGCCTCGCCATCACCGCGCTGCTGCCGCGCGAGGACGTCCGCGACGCCTTCGTCGGGGCGCCGGGCGCGACCCTCGCCAGCCTGCCGGCCGGCAGCGTGCTCGGCACCTCGAGCCTGCGCCGCCGGGCCCAGGCCCTTCACCGCCGGCCGGACATCGCCGTCGTCGCGTTCCGCGGCAGCGTCGAGACCCGGCTGCGCAAGCTCGCCGACGGCGTCGCCGCCGCCACCTTCCTCGCGATGGCCGGCCTGCGCCGCCTCGGCTTCGACGCGGTCCCGCGGGTTCCGATCGACCCGGACGAGATGCTGCCCGCCATCGCGCAGGGCGCCATCGGCGTCGAGCAGCGCCGCGGCGACGACCGGGTTTCGGCGCTCCTCGCGCCGATCCACGACGCCGCCACCGGCCACTGCGTCGCCGCCGAGCGCGCGTTCCTCGCCGGGCTCGACGGCTCCTGCCATACGCCGATCGCCGGCCTCGCCGAGCTCGACGGCGACCGCCTGCGCCTGCGCGGCGAGATCCTGCGCCCCGACGGCTCGGAGTGCCTGGCGCACGCGCTCGCCGGCGACGTCGGCGACGCGGCGGCGCTCGGCGCCGAGGCTGCGGCGGTGCTGCGCGGGCGGGCGGGACCCAGGTTCTTCGACGGCTGAAGGGTCAGGGCCCGAGCATCTGGCGCAGGTGGCGGCAGCGCCCAGGCCGCCACCAGCCCGACCGCCGCCCCGGCGAGGAAGCGGACGGCGACCGGCGAGAGCCGCGGCCCGGCCAGCGCCAGCATGCCGCAGATCGCGCCGTAGTAGGTCATCGTCACCAGATCCATCGGGCATCTCCGGCCAGGGCGGACACCGCCGACCCTGCGCCCAAGCCCGATCGCATGCAATCGGCGCGATTCGTGCTAGGCTCCGCAGGGTTCGGGCAAGGCGGCGGGGTCGACATGCAACAGCCATCGGGGCGGGCCCGCGCGGCCGCGAGCGAGTTCGCGGTGGTCCTGGACTTCTTCCAGTCGATGCGCGCCCGGGCCGAGGGACGGCCCGAGGCCTGCGACTTCACCTTCGGCAACCCGCACGAGATGCCGCTGCCCGGGCTCGTGGCCGCGCTCCGCCAGAGCGTCGAGCCGCTGCGCGAGGACTGGTTCGCCTACAAGGCCAACGAAGCCGAGCCGCGCGAGGTCGTCGCCGCGGCGCTCGGCGGCGAGCTCGGCCTCGCCTTCGACCCCGAGGACATCGCGATGACCGCCGGCGCCTTCGGCGCGATCACGCTCGCCTTCCATCTGGTGATGGACCCCGGCGCCGAGGTGATCATCCCGGTGCCCGGCTGGTTCTGCTACGCGCCGATGCTGCGGATGGCCGACCTCGTGCCGGTCAAGGTGCCGCTGACGCCCGAGCGCTTCGACCTCGACCTCGCGGCGATCGACGCGGCGGTCACCGCGCGCACCCGCATGGTGGTGGTGAACTCGCCGAACAACCCGACCGGCCGAATCTACAGCCGGCCGGAGCTCGCGGCGCTCGCCGACGTGCTCGAGACCGCCTCGCGGCGGATCGGCGCCCGGATCTGGCTGCTCTCCGACGAGCCCTACCGGCGCATCCGCTTCGACGGCGCCGGCTTCACGAGCCCGGCCGAGATCTATCCCTGGACGCTGATCGACTACAGCTACGGCAAGGTGCTGCTCGCCCCGGGCCAGCGCCTCGGCTACCTGGCGCTGTCGCCGCTGATGCCGGAGGCCGACCGGGAGGCGCTGCGCGCGGCGCTCTTCCCGTGCCAGATGGGCCTCGGCTGGACCTTCGCCGACGCGGTCATGCAGCACGCGGTGCCGGCGCTCGAGTCGGTCTCGATCGACATGGCCGCGCTCGCGGCCCGGCGCGAGCGGATGCTCGGCGCGCTCGAGCAGTGGGGCTACCGGATGACCCGCCCCGAGGGCACCTTCTATCTCTGGGGCGCGGCCCCGGGCGGCGACGCGGTCCGCTTCGCCGACGCGCTCGCGGCGCGCGACGTCTTCGTCATGCCAGGCACCCTCTTCGAGCGGCCGGGAGACTTCCGCATCTCGCTGACCGCCAGCGCCGACATGGTCGAGCGCGCCCTGCCCGCGTTCGAAGCCACGGCCTGAGGTTCGCCGCCGCGGCGGTCTCCCTCACGCGCTAGGCGATTATTTGCCAACCTGGCGGCGTCCCGTTGCCGTCTGAGCGATAAGCGCCTAAGAACGCACCAGAAGCGCCCGCAACAGCTTCACTTTAGGAAGGCCCCGAAGCAGGGCACGGGGGATCGTCGCGCACATGATCGACCGCAGCTTCGAGCCTCCATCGGCGTGGCGGGACTGGCTCGCCGAACAGAGGGCCTGCGCGCTCGCGCAGTGTGACGCGCTGCTCGGCTACCCGGCACTCAAGCGCCGCTACCGGGACAACGCGGGGTTCCCCCTCAACCTCGATGCGCCCTTCACGGTGGGCGACAAGATCAACTGGCGAAAGATCCACGACCGCGACCCGAGCTTCCCGGTCCTGGCCGACAAGGTGCGGGTGCGCGACCACGTCGCCGCCGAGCTGGGGCGGCAGGCGGCGGCGGAGCTGTTTCCGAAGCTCCACCTGGTGACCGATCGCGCCGAGGACATCGACTTCGACCGCCTTCCGGGCGACCTCGCGATCAAGGCGAACCACGCCAGCGGCTGGATCATCATCCTGCGCGACGGGGAGCCGGTCGACCACGACTGGGTGCGCCGCGTCTGCCGCCACTGGCTGCGCCGCACCTACGCGCCGCAGAAGCACGAATGGGCCTACCGAAGCATCCCGCGCCGCATCCTCGTCGAGGAGCTGCTGCTCGGGCCGGACGGAAAGCTTCCCGAGGACATCAAGTTCCACATGTACGACGGCGTCTGCCGCCGCTGCACGGTCGAGACCGGCCGCGACGGGGAAAAGCTGCTGGCGTGCCACTACACGCCGGAGTGGCAGCTCTACGACCGCGCCAACGAGACGGCGGCCCGCGACGGCAAGTTGGCGCCGGAACGGCCGCGTCCGGTCCGCCTCGACGCGATGCGCGCGGTCGCCGAACGGCTCAGCGCCGGGCTCGACTACCTGCGCGTCGATTTCCTCGACCTCGGCGAGCGCTTCACCATGACCGAGCTGACGCTTTACCCGGCGAGCGGCGCCGGCGGGACGCTCTACGAGCGCGACGTCGAGGTGGGGAAGCACTGGCGGAACCCGAGGTGGCCCACCGCGTCGGCTTCCTGGGGAGGCTAGTCGCGCGACCGGCCGGGCCTGCGATCGTCCGACTAAGGTCGCAGTTGCCATCGCCTCCTTGGCGAAGCAGTTTATCCGAAACGCACGTATCGCTGAGCGTACCTCTGTTCCAGGCCGGGTTTGATGCCGCCAAACGCTTGTCCGGAACCGGCAATCCTGCCATCATGTTCCCAAGCAGGGGGAGGACCGAACATCGCCTGCGCCAACTTGTCCGACCAAGGTCGGGGCGCGATTTGGTTGACTTTCATCGCCGCATGCGGGATCGAGCATCGAGTTCGGGCCGCGGGGGGCGGCACCGATCCGGTGGGGATCGCGCCCGGTAGCCGCACGGCGCCGGCACGGCCGCCGCGCCGCGGGAGGTAGCAAGGGAAGCGCATGGACTACGACGCCCTGTTCCGCCAGCAGCTCGACTCGCTCCGCCAGGAGGGCAACTACCGCGTCTTCGCCGAGCTCGCGCGCACCAACGGCGCCTTCCCGCGCGCGACCCGCTACGTCGGCGAGCGCGCCAGCGACGTCACCGTCTGGTGCTCGAACGACTACCTCGGCATGGGCCAGCACCCGAAGGTCATCGCGGCGATGCACGATGCGATCGACCGCTGCGGCGCCGGCGCCGGCGGCACCCGCAACATCTCCGGCACCACCCACGAGCACGTGCTGCTCGAGCGCGAACTCGCCGACCTGCACGGCAAGGAGGCCGCGCTCCTCTTCACTTCCGGCTACGTCTCGAACTGGGCTACGCTCGCGACGCTCGGCGCCCGGCTGCCCAGCGCGGTCATCCTCTCCGACGCCTCCAACCACGCCTCGATGATCGAGGGAATCCGCCACGCCCGCTGCGAGAAACGCATCTGGCGGCACAACGACCCGAAGGATCTCGACCGCCAGCTCGCCGACATCGACCCGGCCCGCCCGAAGATCGTCGCCTTCGAGAGCGTCTACTCGATGGACGGCGACATCGCGCCGCTCGCCGAGATCCTCGACGTCGCCGAGGCGCACGGGGCGATGACCTACCTCGACGAGGTGCACGCGGTCGGCCTCTACGGCCCGCGCGGCGGCGGCGTCGCCGAGGAGCGCGGCCTGATGCACCGGGTGACGCTGATCGAGGGCACGCTCGGCAAGGCGTTCGGCGTCGTCGGCGGCTACATCGCCGGATCGGCGGCGCTCGTCGACTTCATCCGCAGCTTCGCCTCCGGCTTCATCTTCACCACCGCGCTGCCGCCGGCGATCGCGGCCGGGGCGCGGGCCAGCGTCGAGCACCTGAAGGAGAGTCAGATCGAGCGCCGGCGCCAGCGCGAGATGGTCAGGAAGCTCCGCGCGCGCCTCGATGCCCTCGGCATCCCGCACCTGCCGAACCCGAGCCACATCGTCCCGGTGATGGTGAAGGACCCGGTCAAGTGCAAGATGATCTCCGACATCCTGCTCGACAGCTACGGCATCTACGTGCAGCCGATCAACTATCCGACGGTCCCGAAGGGCACCGAGCGGCTGCGCTTCACCCCTTCGCCGCTTCACACCGACGCCGACCTCGACCGGCTGATCGAGGCGCTCGCCGCGCTCTGGAAGCACTGCGCCCTCTCCCGCGCCGTCGCCTGACGCCTTTCGCGAGCAGCTGATTTTCCGCCTTTCCGAATCGGCGGTCTGTGCTATTTTCGACAATTGCAGCCTATGCCGGAAATATTCTAGCCGGCGTCCACCCAACAGACCGACGGGCGTTTCAGATCGGGGCACGATAGCAGGCCCACAGCGCGACTGAAAGCGATCAACGTTGCTGCGCGACTTGCGCCGGAGCGGAATGCTCCTTTTTTGGCGCGGTTCGTACTTATCCACGCGACTGATGTCGCGGGCGGATTATCATGGGGGATTGTGAATGGCACTGATCAACGGGAACAATACAAATCAGACCCTGAATGGCACGAACAACGCCGACACCATCAACGGCCGCGGCGGCAACGACATCCTCAACGGCCTCGGGGCGGCCGACATCCTGAATGGCGAGACCGGCAACGACATCCTCGTCGGCGGCCTCGGCAACGACACCCTCAACGGCGGCAGCGGCACCGACACCGCAAGCTATGCCGACGCGACCGGCGCGGTGACGGTCAACCTCACGACCAACACCAGTTCGGGAAACCGCGGCAGCGACCGGTTCAACTCGATCGAGAACCTGATCGGCAGCGCCTTCGCGGACAGCCTGACCGGCAACAGCGCCAACAACGTCCTGACGGCGGGCGCCGGCAACGACAGCCTGCGCGCCGGCGGCGGCGATGACCTGCTGATCGGCGGCCTCGGCGACGACAGCCTGATCGGCGGGGCCGGCATCGACACCGCAAGCTACGCCGACGCCACCGGCGGCGGGGTCCGGGTGTTCCTCGACCTGGGCTGGGCCGACGGGGTACTGGGCGACGACACGATATCCCTTGTCGAAAACGTCGTCGGAAGCCGGTTCCAAGACTATATCGACGGCGATGCCGGCGCCAACACTCTCTCCGGCGGTGACGAGGCCGATGTCATGCAGGCCGGCGGCGGCGACGACGTCGTCAACGGCGATGGCGGCTGGGACTGGCTCTATGGCGAGGGCGGTGACGACCGCGTGAGCGGGGGCACCGGCAGCGACCAAGTCGAGGGCAACGAAGGCGACGACGTACTGTTCGGCGGCGAGGGCGACGACAGCCTCGACGGCGGGATCGGCGTCGATGCGCTGGTCGGCGGGGACGGCGTCGACACATTGCTCGGCGGCGACGGCAACGACCACCTCGACGGCGGAAGCGGCGGCGACGGGTCCAGCGGCGACGTGCTGGACGGCGGCGCCGGGAACGACACGATCATCGGTGGTGGCGACTTCGACGAGATGACGGGCGGTATCGGGTCGGACACCTTCCTCTACCGCAACATAGCCGACGCGCTGACCCGCTTCGAGTTGATCACCGACTTCACCCGGGGCCAGGACCGCATCGACCTCGCCCTGATCGACGCGAACGCGGCTACCTCGGCGAATGAAGCTTTCGTCCTCGCCGGTGAGCGGTCGTCATTCACGGCGCCCGGCCAGATCATCTATTCCCATCTCGACGGCTACACCTTCCTGTCGCTGAACACGGACGCCGATTCGAGCTCCGAGGGCGCCATCGGTCTCGCCGGCGAGATCGACCTTACGACCGCCGACTTCATCCTCTAGTGGATTAAATCTGACGGTGGAGTCCGGCGGGGGATTCCCGCCAGCTGAATGGCGTGCGAGTTTGGTGCATGCGCACCGGAATCTCCCTCGACGTCTCGCCCGCCGACCGCCGCCGCCTGGAGGCGCTGGTCCGCGACCGCAACACGGCCCAGAAGCACGTCTGGCGGGCCGAGATCGTTCTGCTCAGCGCCGATGGCCTCGGCACGGTCGCGATCATGCGCCGGACGGGCAAGTCGAAGACCTGCGTCTGGCGCTGGCAGGAGCGCTTTGCCGAGGAAGGCTGCGAAGGGCTCCTGCGCGACAAGACGCGGCCCTCGCGCATCCCGCCGCTCGGGGCTGAAGTGGCGGAGCGGGTGGTCGCGCTGACGCTGACCGATCCGCCGGCGCGAGACGACCCACTGGACCGCCGCGATGATGGCGAAGGCGGCCGGCATCAGCGTCAGCTCGGTCCAGCGCATCTGGCGCGCCCACGGGCTCCAGCCGCACCGGGTCCGGCAGTTCAAGCTCTCCAACGATCCGCGGTTCGTCGAGAAGCTGCGTGACGTGGTCGGGCTCTACCTCGACCCGCCGGCGCACGCCATCGTGCTCTCGGTCGACGAGAAGAGCCAGATCCAGGCGCTCGACCGGACCCAGCCCGGCCTGCCGCTGAAGAAGGGTCGCGCCGGCACGATGACCCACGACTACAAGCGGCATGGCACGACGACGCTCTTCGCGGCGCTGAACGTCCTCGACGGAACCGTGATCGGCCGCAACATGGCAGCGGCATCGCCATCAGGAGTTCATCCGCTTCCTCAACGCCATCGAGGCCGCGGTCCCGGATGGCAAGCACGTCCACGCGATCCTCGACAACTACGCCGCGCACAAACACCCGAAGGTCCGCCGGTGGCTCGACCGCCACCCGCGCTGGACCTTCCACTTCGTGCCGACATCCTGCTCCTGGCTCAACGCCGTCGAAGGCTTCTTCGCCAAGCTCTCGAAGCGCCGGCTCAAGCGCGGCGTCTTCCGCTCCATCGTCGACCTCCAGGCCGCCATCAACCGCTTCGTCAGCGAGCACAACACAGAACCGAAGCCCTTCGTCTGGACCGCCGATCCGGACAGGATCATCGCAGCCGTCAAACGAGGGCACCAAACGTTGGATTCGATCCACTAGCGCCACGACGGTGCGGGCGGGAAACCGTCCGCACCTGCGACAGGGGGATTGTAATTCCCGAGTTAAGTTGTCAAGTTACCGGCGTTCCAGTCGGCGGTCCGGTGCCATGCCCCTTGATGCCTGCCTTAGCGCGTTTCCCGGGTCGGGTCGATGATCGTCTGCTCGTGCTCGCGCGTCACCGACACCGACATCCGCGAGGCCATCGCCTGGATGCGCGCGTCGGATCCCTACACCCTGATCACGCCGGGCAAGGTCTACCGCGCGCTTGGCAAGTCGGCTGATTGCGGCGGCTGCATCCGGCTCTTCATCGAGAAGATGCGCGCCGACGACAACCTCGCGGTCCCCGTCGAGTTGCGCAACCTCAAGGTCCGGCCCGCCCGGCTCGAGGAGGGCTGACCGAACCGGCCTGCATTGCGGGACGCGCCCGCCTCGCTTAGGCTGGCCTCGGCGGGCGTTCGGCCTGCGGCCAGACCGGGGAGGTGTCAGCCATGAAGGGCGACAGTGGGGTTCTCGACTACCTGAACAAGGCGCTGCGCAGCGAGCTCACCGCGATCAGCCAGTACTGGCTGCACTACCGTCTTCAGGACGACTGGGGCTACGGCCGCCTGGCCGAGAAGTCGCGCAAGGAGAGCATCGAGGAGATGCACCACGCCGACAAGCTGATGGACCGCATCATCTTCCTCGAGGGTCATCCGAACCTGCAGACCCTCGATCCGCTCCGGATCGGCGAGAACCCGCGCGAGACCCTCGACTGCGACCTCGCCGGCGAATACGACGCCCGCACGCTCTATGCCGAGGCCCGCGACCACTGCGAGAAGGTCGGCGACTACGTCTCCAAGAACCTGTTCGAGGAGCTGATGCAGGACGAGGAGGGGCACATCAACTACCTCGAGACCCAGATCGACCTCGTCAAGCGCATCGGCGAAGAGAACTGGGGCCAGCTCAACGCCAAGCCGACCGACGAGCTGGAGTAGCCGCGTCCGATGAAAGCCCGCGTCAAATGGGTCGAGGCCCGCACCTTCGTCGGCGAGACCGAGAGCGGGCACAAGCTGGCGTTCGGCACCGCGCAAGGCGAGGACGTCAGGAAGCCGGGGCCGAGCCCGATGGAGCTGGTGCTGATCGGCACCGGCGGCTGCTCGGCCTGGGACGTCGTCCACATCCTGCAGAAGGGACGCGAGGCGATCGACGACTGCGTGGTCGAGATGGACGCCGAGCGCGCCGGCGAGGACCCGAAGGTCTTCACCCGCATCCACATGCACTTCGTGCTCACCGGCCGCAACCTCGACCCGCGCAAGGTCGAGCGCGCCATCGACCTCTCGGTGCAGAAGTACTGCTCGGCCTCGGCGATGCTCGCCAGGACCGCGACCCTCACCCACGACTACGAGGTGCGCGACCCGGCCGCGACCCTCGCGGGCGCGTCGTGAGGAGACCCTGGATGCACGCAACGCGGCGGGCCTCGCTCGCGGTGCTGGTGGCGGGCGCGCTGGCGCTTGCGGCTCCGGCGGCCCGGGCCGCCTCGGCGGCGGAGATCGACGCCAAGGCCGACCTCGCGCTCGACAAGATCCTGCGCGAGTCGCCGGCCGCGCAGGCGATCGCCGGCCGGGCGCTCGCGGTCCTGGTATTCCCCGACATCGTCAAGGCGGGCTTCGGCGTCGGCGGCCAGTTCGGCGAGGGCGTGCTCCGGCGCGGTGGCGTGAGCGTCGGCTACTACAACCTCGCCTCTGCCTCCTTCGGGCTGCAGATCGGCGCGCAGTCGTATTCCGAGGTGCTGTTCTTCATGACCGAGGAGGCGCTCGCCTACCTCGACCGCAGCAGGGGCTTCGAGCTCGGCGCCGACGTCAACGTCGCGGTCGCGACCGAGGGCTTCGGCGTCGACGCCACCTCCACCACCGTCCAGGACCCGATCGTCGCCTTCGTCTTCGGCCAGAAAGGGCTGATGGCCGGCGCCACCATCGAGGGCTCGAAGATCACCCGCATCGAGCCGCGCTAGCCGGCGTTGACCTTGGTTGACGGGGCGGGCAAGGCGCGGATCTCGCTCGCAAAGCCGCCGGGAGGTGACGTCCGGGGAGGCATGCACAACCTATGCACATCGTATGCACGATCCATGCACCGAATCCGTGCGGGAGCCGGCGGCCGCCGCAGGCACGCCTATGGCGCGATTCCGGAAGTCGGCGGAAGAAACGAGAGGGACGCGCGCTCTCCTAGAAAGTCGATTCGCGGTTAATCTTCGTAACCAGAAGGTCGTCTCGACGGGATTTTCTGGTTCCTTGACCAACGCCAAGCATCGCCGATGCTTAGCTCTTTCGGGCACGGCCATCGCGGCCGTGCTGGATCGTTTTGGCTACTATAGGGTGTAGAGCTCGCCGTACTTGGCCTCGAGCTGGCCGAGCAGCGTCGCCGCCTCCGGCTCGCGGCCGCAGGCCTCGGCGATGAGCGTCCGCGGCGCCAGCAGCCGGCCGCGGCGGTGGATCCGCGGGCGCAGCCACGCGACCGCCGGCGCCAGGTCGCCCGCCGCCAGCCGGTCGTCGAGGTCCGGCACGTCGCGGCGCAGCGCCGCGTTGAGCTCGGCCGCATAGATGTTGCCGAGCGTGTAGGTCGGGAAGTAGCCGAACAGCCCGGCCGACCAGTGCACGTCCTGCAGGACCCCGTGCCGGGCGTCGGGCACCTCGCGGCCGAAATCGGCGGCGAAGCGGTCGTTCCACGCCGCCTCGAGGTCGCGGACGGCGAGGTCGCCGCCGATCAGCGCCCGCTCGAGGTCGAAGCGCAGCATCACGTGGAGGTTGTAGTGCACCTCGTCCGCCTCGGTGCGGATGAAGCCGCTGTCGACGGCGTTGACCGCCCGGTAGAGCCCCTCGGCATCGGCGATGCCGCAGCTTCCGAACGCCGAGCGCAGCTCGGGCCAGAGCCAGCGGCAGAACGCCCGGCTGCGCCCGATCTGGTTCTCGAACAGCCGCGACTGCGATTCGTGCACCCCCATCGAGGCGTGCGCCCCGGCCGGCAGCAGCGCCAGCGTCGGGTCAAGCCCCTGCTCGTAAACCGCGTGCCCGACCTCGTGGATCGTCGCGTAGATGCACTCGCGCGGATCGGCCTCGTCGATGCGGGTGGTGATCCGCACGTCCCCGCCCGAGCCCGAGGACGACGGATGGGTCGCGATGTCGAGCCGCCCCGCCGCCCAATCGTAGCCGAAGACGTCGCCGAGCCGGCGCGACAGCTGCATCTGCCGGTCGGCGGGGAAGCGCCCGGCCAGCACCGGCGCCGGCCGCCGCGCGGCGGCGATGCGGGCGCGCAGCGCCGCGAGCCCCGGCCGCAGCCGGCCGAACAGCCGCTCGAGGTCGTCGATCGTCGTCCCGGGCTCGAAGTCGTCGAGGAGCGCGCCGTAGCCGCTGCGTCCCCCCGCGGCCAGGCAGTCGGCCTCCGACCGCTTCAGCCGCACCATCCGTTCGAGGTAGGGCACGAACGCCTTGAAGTCGCTCGCCGCCCGCGCCGCCTCCCACGCGGTCTGCGCCTCAACCGCCACCCGGGCGAGCTCGGCCGCCAGCCGCGCCGGCACCTTGACCGCCCGCGCGTGCAGCCGCGCCGCCTCGGCGAGGTTGACCGCCCCGGCGCCGTTCAGCGATCCCGCCGCCGCGACCCAGCCGGCGATCCGCGTGTCGCTCGCGAGCGCGTGGATCGAGGCGGCGACCGCGCCGGCCTGCTCGGCCCGCTGCGCCGCCCCCTTCGGCGGCATCTGCGTCTCCTGGTCCCAGTTGAGGAGCCCGGCCACCTGCTCGAGCGCCGCGATGCGACGCAGGTGCTCGGCGAGCTCCCCATAGGCTGCGATCGCGTCCAAGCTGGCCTCCCCAACTCTGCCGCCCATCCTACCGGCCACGATCGCGCCGGTCCACGGGCCGGCAGCGCAGCCGAGGCCAGCGGCCGTCGCCCGCCGGCGGGGGCGGCGCGCGGACGCCGCGCTTGTGGCGGCGCTGCGCCCGCGCCCGCGCTCGGGCGGCGTGCGGGTTTCGGCGTTGCAAGAGAAGAGAAGGAAGATCTGCGCCGAGGCGCTGATGAAGCGGCTGCTTCATCAGGCGCCTCATCCAGTGTGGGGCTGCGAGTCGGGCCGGGGTCAAGGGCAGGCGGGCTTGCGCCCGCGGCTTCGCCGCCCTTGACCCCGGCCCGACTCGCGAAGGCAAGGGAAGGGACGGGCTTGACAGCGGGGCCGCCGCCGCCGAGGGATGGACGATGACCGATCCCGCCCGCACCCTCGCCGCCGCGCCGCTGACGCCCGAGGCCTTCGCCCCCTTCGGCGACGTCATCGCGGCGCGGGGCGCGAGCTTCCCGATCAACGCCGGCATGTGCGACCGCTTCCACGACCTGGCGCGGCTCGACTTCGCCGGCGACGGCGCGCGCGCCGGGATCAGCATCGGCTACGGCCGCCCCTACCCGCTGCCGCTCGCGTTCGACCTCGTTGAGCGGCACCCGCTCGGTAGCCAGGCCTTCGTGCCGATGACCGAGGATCCGTTCCTGGTGGTGGTCGCCCCCGACGAGGCCGGGCGACCCGGCCGGCCCCTCGCCTTCCTTACCGCCCCGGGCCAAGGCGTCAACTACCTGCGCGGCACCTGGCACGGGGTCCTCACCCCGCTCGGCCGCCCGGCGCCGTTCCTGATCGTCGACCGGGTCGGCGCCGGCACCAACCTCGAGGAATACCGCTACGAGGCCTCCTGGACGGTTACCGCGGCCTGAGAACCGCAGCTCCCAGGCCGCCACCGACGACAACCCACAGATCAGAGGACTCGGTACCGTTCCGCCGGGGGTTCCGGCGCGTGCTGCAGCCTAGCAGCCGAGTTTGTCACCGCCGTGACGCGCGGCGCGACTACTCCGCCGCGAGCGCCTCGCCCGTCAGCTCGACCCTGACCGCCGCGAACTTGAACTCCGGGATCTTGCCCCAGGGGTCGAGCACCGGGTTGGTCAGGATGTTGGCAGCCGCCTCGACATAGGCGAAGGGGATGAAGACCATCTCCTCGGCCACCGCCCGGTCAGCGCGCGCCTTCAGGCTCACCGAGCCCCGCCGCGTGGTCAGCCGCACCGCGCCGCCGGCCGGAACGCCGAGCCGGCGCAGCGTCGCCGGGTGGAGCGAGCAGGTCGCCTCCGGCTCGAGCGCATCGAGGACGCTCGCCCGCCGGGTCATCGAGCCGGTGTGCCAGTGCTCGAGCTGCCGCCCGGTCGTCAGCACGAACGGGTACTCGGCGTCGGGCAGTTCGGCCGGCGGCGTCACGTCGGCCGCGGTGAACTTCGCCCGGCCGCCGGCGCGCGGGAAGCCGTCGCCGAAGACCACCGGCTGCCCGGGATCGGTCGGCGAGAGCGACGGGTAGGCGACGACGTTCTCGGCCTCCAGCCGCTCCCAGGTGATATTGTCGAAGCTCGGCATCGCCCGCTTCATCTCGGCGAAGACCTCGCGCGGGTGGGCGTAGCCCCAGTCGAGCCCGAGCCGGCGGCCGAGGTCGACGGTAATCGCCCAGTCCTCGCGCGCCTGCCCGGGCGGCTCGACCGCCTTGCGGCCCATCTGCACCTGCCGGTTGGTGTTGGTGACCGTGCCGGTCTTCTCGGCCCAGGCGGTCGCCGGCAGGATCACGTCGGCGAACATCGCCGTCTCGGTCAGGAACAGGTCCTGCACCACCAGGTGCTCGAGCTCGCCGAGCGCCTGGCGCGCGTGCTCGAGGTCCGGGTCCGACATCGCCGGGTTCTCGCCCATGATGTACATGCCGCGGATCTGGCCGGCATGGATCGCGTTGATGATCTCGACCACCGTCAGCCCCGGCTGCGGGTCGATCTCGGTGCCGCCCCAGAGCTCGCGGAAGAGGTCGCGCACGTCCGCCGCCCCGACCGGCTGGTAGTCGGGCATCACCATCGGGATCAGCCCGGCGTCCGAGGCGCCCTGCACGTTGTTCTGCCCCCTGAGCGGGTGCAGGCCGGTGCCCGGCCGCCCAACCTGGCCGCAGAGCAGCGCCAGCGAGATCAGGCAGCGCGAGTTGTCGGTGCCGTGGATGTGCTGGCTGATCCCCATGCCCCAGAAGATCATCGCCGCCCGCGCCCCGGCGAAGGCGCGCGCCACCTCGCGGATCACCTCCGGCGCGACGCCGCAGAGCGGCGCCATCCGCTCCGGCTCGAACCCCTTCAGGTGCTCGGCGAAGGCGCCGAACCCCTCGGTGAAGCCCTCGATGTACTGCCGGTCGGTGAGCCCCTCGGCGACGATCACGTTCATGATCGCGTTGAGGAGCGCGACGTCGGTGCCGGGGCGGAACTGCAGCATCCGGGTCGCGTGCCGCCTGAGCCCCATGCCGCGCGGGTCCATCACGTAGAGCTGGCCGCCGCGCTTGACGAACTGCTTGAAGTAGGTCGCCGCGACGGGATGGTTCTCGGTCGGGTTGGCGCCGATGACGATGGCGACGTCGGCGTGCTCGATCTCGTTGAAGGTGGCGGTGACCGCGGCCGAGCCGACGTTCTCCATCAGCGCCGCGACGGACGAGGCGTGGCAGAGCCGGGTGCAGTGGTCGACGTTGTTGTGGCCGAAGGCCTGGCGGATCAGCTTCTGGAAGAGGTACGCCTCCTCGTTCGAGCACTTGGCGCTGCCGAACCCGGCGATCGCCTTGCCGCCGTGCCGGTCGTGGAGCCCGCGTAGCCCCGCCGCCGCCGCGTCGAGCGCCTCCTCCCAGGAGGCCTCGCGGAAGTGCGTCCACGGGTTCGCCGGATCGACGTTGATCCCCTTCGCCGGCGCGTCGTCGCGGCGGATCAGCGGCACCGTCAGGCGTTGGGGGTGCGCGATGTAGTCGAAGCCGAACCGTCCCTTGACGCAGAGCCGGTTCTGGTTCGCCGGCCCGTCGACGCCGTCGACCCAGGCGATCCGCCCGTCGCGGAGCTTGTAGGCGATCTGGCAGCCGACGCCGCAATAGGGGCAGACCGAGCGCACCTCGGCGTCGAACGCCGCGCTGTCGCCCTGCTCCGCGGCGTCGACCAGGCTCGCCTCAATCAGCGCCCCGGTCGGGCAGGCTTGCACGCATTCGCCGCAGGCGACGCAGGTCGAGCCGCCCATCGGGTCGGCCATGTCGAAGACGATCCGCTCGCCGAGGCCGCGCCCGGCCATGCCGATCACGTCGTTGACCTGCACCTCGCGGCAGGCGCGGACGCAGAGGTTGCAGTGGATGCAGGCGTCGAGGTTCACCCGCATCGCCACGTGGCTGGCGTCGAGGAGCGGCACCGCCTCGGCCGGGCGCGGCGGGAACCGGCTCGTCTCGACCCGCTGCAGGTCGGCCATCCGCCAGAACTGGCTCGAGCGGTCGTGCGCCGCCGCCCGCGCCGGCTGGTCGGCGAGCAGGAGCTCGATCACCATCGCCCGCGCCGCCGCCGCCCGCTCGCTCGCCGTGCGGACCACCATCCCCGGTGCCGGGGTGCGGATGCAGGACGCCGCCAGCACGCGCTCGCCCTCGATCTCGACCATGCAGGCGCGGCAGTTGCCGTCGGCGCGGTAGCCCGGCGCATCGGCGTGGCAGAGGTGCGGGATGCGGGTGCCGAGCCGCTTCGCCACTTCCCAGATGCTTTCGCCGGGGCGGGCGCTGACCTCGCGGCCGTCGAGCGTGAAGGTGATGCCGTCGTCCATGGGCCCTACCCTAGACCGAACGCCCGGCGGGAGAAACGCCGAACCGACCTCACGCCACGGGGTGGGTCGCCCGCATCGCCGGCCGCTCGGCGAAGCGCGCCGCCCAGGCGGCCAGCGCCGGCCGGCCCGCCCGCCAGCTCCGCGCGTCGTGGCGCAGGTCAAGGTAGCCGAGCGCGCAGCCGACCGCGATCTGCCCGGCGTCGAGCGGCCCGGCGAGGTGCGACATCCAGCGCGCCTCGAGCGCGTCGAGCGCGCGCGCGACCTTCGCCCACTGCGCCTCGACCCAGGGCGCGTCGCGGTGCTCCTCCGGGCGCGTGCGCACCTCGTAGATCATCAGGACCGCCGCTTCCATCATCCCGTCGCCGGTCGCCTCGAGCGTCAGCGTCTCCCACAGCCGCGGCTTGCCCGGGTAGAGCCGGCCGCCGCCGAGATCGTCGAGGTAGCGGCAGATCACCCGGCTGTCGTAGAGCGCCGTGCCGTCGCTGCGCTCGAGCGTCGGCAGCTTGCCGAGCGGGTTGCGCTCGACCGGGATCGACCCCGGCGCGACCGGCGTGCCGCCCGACGGGACGAGCTCGACCTGATCGATCAGCCCGGTCTCGTGCAGCACCACCAGGACCTTGCGGACGAAGGGCGAGGTCGCCGAGGAGTAGAGCCGCATCCGCGCCTCAGCCGGCACGGCGCAGCCGGATCCGCCCGAGCCCCGCGGCCTCGATCTCGAAGGCCGCCTGCCCGAAGCGGAGCACCCGGCGGAAACGTCCGGCCGCATGCATGCCGCGCTCGGCCTCGGCGCGGTGGGTCGAGGTGGCGAACCCCTCGGGCAGCGCGTCGAGCGTCTGCTCGTGGTCGGCGTCCTTCGGCGTCGAGCGCCGGCGCGACGCATAGACGGCCATTGCCGCCACCGCGCCGAGGCGCAGCGCGTTCCAGGCCAGGGGGGTGAGCACGATCGGGGGCAAGGCTTCGGTCCTCCGCGCCGGCTGTTTCGGCACCTGCACCAAGATATAACGCGCGATCCCGCCGGCGCAATCCGCGGGTAGGCGAGGGGTTGCTGGTCTCAATCAGCACTAAGAGCCAACCGACCAGTTTCGGAGCGAGTCGAACCATACCGCTCAGACCCCGCCTGGGCTCGTCAAGCCTCTTGGGAGAGGGTCAGGCGCGGTGCGAATGGGCCATGCAGTCCAGAGTCATCCGGCGACGAATCTCTGGACAACTACGAATTGTGCAACTCCATTCATAGTTCCTTCAGCGAAGGCGTCACCAATTCCCGAAGAGCTATCGGCCTCAACCCAGGCCCCAATAACAACGGCGTATGCCTTTTGCGGTGTCATCATGAAATCAAGACTAATATTGTCGCCCCAGGCAACTCCGGAGCCTTCTCCCTTCTTTGATCCGTCGAATCCGCTTGCTGCGGCCTCGTATGCTAGATCTCGGCGTACCTTCGTGCAAAGCTTACCGTCAACCCAAGCGCTTGAATCGATTCCCCCCCGCAACTTAGCGTGCGAAAAGAATCCAGTAGTCGCCACGCTCCAGTTCCAAAATGTACGGACGTGTGCACGTACCGATACAAGAGCCTGCTTCTCGCTGCTTAATACCAGACCAATGCCCGCTGCCGCGGCATGAGTGTCTTCCGAATTCACGCGAACACCGAAGTATCCATCGTCAAGGTGTGTTTCTTTGGTAGTGGGATTGCCCCAGTTCCATTCAAAGTCATAATGCGGTCCGGACACATTTACGTGTCTATCTAAAGGAAGCATAAAAACTGACGACTGATGACCTTGTCCAGTCTCAACGATACCTGCTAAATCTCTATCACTATCTAACTTCACGAGGCTTCGATCTACCTTTACCGGCGCCTCTATCCCGTGTGTTTCCAAATACGATTTAAATGCCAGAGATAGTTGGGCCACCTTTTGTTCAGAAGCAGCTCTAGATGACGTAATTCCGCGCAGCGCGCGTTCGTTCATCTCGATGAGAGAGCCGACGTTCTGCTTAATGGCTACGTCAGACTTTGTTGAGCCAACAAGTTTCGTGCCAACTTTAATCCCAGTGTAATAACGGTTTTTGTCCCGCTCAAATTGTGACATACTTTCTTTCCTTCGGTTGTTAGGCTTGCAAGCAATTGCAGCGTGAAGGTTATGGTGCGAACGTGAGATGCTTTGGACGACGACTGTCTCGGGAGTTGATCACTGGGTCTCGCTACAAAGCGAGCTGCTCGCAACGAAGGACGTAAAGCGTACACCTAATCCATAGGCTCTTCAACGTTTAGCCCACAGGCTCTTCAACGTTGACACGCGAGGCTCTTGTGATTTGCGGCATCGGCGGTGCGTGCTGCGGCCGATGTGGGGCACTTGAACCGGCCTCAGTTTCGAGCGCACACCCGGCTTTAGGCTACACGGCGCCACGGAAGGAGGTGCGCCGGCGACCGCCCCGTCGCGCAGAACGCGCGCCTCCGGCGCGACGCGGCCGCTTCTCGGTCGCCCGCGGTCGTGCCGCTGCCCCCTTCGCGGGCGGATGCCGGGTTTGGGAGGGCGGGCACGGGGCCCATCACCTGCACTGTCGTGTCGTGGGGGGTTTGACAGGCCGCGGCCGGAAACCTACAAGCGCGCTGCGGTTTTGAGCAACAAAATGACCCGGCGCCCAGGCGCCACTCGCGGAAGGGGGAGCACGACGATGCGGATCGGGGCGCCCAGGGAGACCTTCGACGGCGAGAAGCGGGTGGCGCTGACGCCGCAGTCGGCCGCCGCGCTGAAGAAGCTCGGCTACGACTGCCTGATCGAGGCCGGCGCCGGCGAGGGCGCCCGCTTCGCCGACGAGGCCTACCGCGAGGCCGGGGTCGAGGTGGTCCCGAGCGCGGCCGAGCTCTGGCAGCAGGCCGACATCGTCGCCAAGGTGCGCGCGCCCACGCCCGAGGAGGTCGAGCGGGCGCGCTCGGGGCAGATCGTCATCAGCTTCGTCTATCCGGCGCAGAACGCCGAGCTGCTCGAGAGCCTGAAGGCCAGGGGCGTCACCGGCATCGCCATGGACATGGTGCCGCGCATCTCGCGCGCCCAGAAGATGGACGCGCTCTCCTCGATGGCGAACATCGCCGGCTACCGCGCGGTGATCGAGGCCGGCAACAACTTCGGCCGCTTCTTCACCGGCCAGATCACCGCCGCCGGCAAGGTGCCGCCGGCCAAGGTGCTGGTGATCGGCGCCGGCGTCGCCGGCCTCGCCGCGATCGGCACGGCCACCTCGCTCGGCGCCATCACCTATGCCTTCGACGTGCGCCCCGAGGTCGCCGAGCAGATCGAGTCGATGGGGGCGGAGTTCGTCTACCTCGACTTCAAGGAAGAGTCCCAGGACGGCGCCGCCACCGGCGGCTATGCCGCGCCCTCGTCGCCGGAGTTCCGCGAGAAGCAGCTCGAGAAGTTCCGCGAGCTCGCGCCGGAGATCGACATCGTCATCACCACCGCGCTGATCCCCGGCCGCCCGGCGCCGAAGCTCTGGCTCGCGGACATGGTCGCGGCGATGAAGCCGGGATCGGTCGTCGTCGACCTCGCCGCCGAGCGCGGCGGCAACTGCGACCTGACCGTGCCCGACCAGGTCGTCGAGAGCCCGAACGGGGTCAAGGTCATCGGCTACACCGACTTCCCTTCGCGGATGGCGACCCAGGCCTCGACGCTCTACTCTACCAACATCCGCCACATGATGGACGACCTGACGCCGGCCAAGGACGGCCAGCCGGTCGTCGACATGGAGGACGACGTGATCCGCGGCGCCACGGTGACGCACGAGGGTGCCGTCACCTTCCCGCCGCCGCCGCCGAAGATCCAGGCGATCGCCGCGGCCAAGCCGAAGCCGAAGGTCCCCGAGGAGACGCCCGAGCAGAAGGCCGCGCGCGAGCTCGCCCTGGTCCAGAAGGCGTCGAACCGCACCACGGCGCTCCTCGTGGTCGGCACCGTGCTGACGCTCCTCGTCGGCACCGTGGCGCCGGTCAGCTTCATGCAGCACTTCATCGTCTTCGCGCTCGCCTGCTTCGTCGGCTTCTACGTGATCTGGAACGTGGCGCACGCGCTGCACACGCCGCTGATGGCGATCACCAACGGCATCTCCTCGATCATCATCCTCGGGGCGCTGCTGCAGATCGGCTCGGGCAGCTTCTTCGTCGCGCTGCTCGCGGCGCTCGCAACGCTGATGGCCTCGGTCAACATCTTCGGCGGGTTCCTGGTGACGCGCCGGATGCTCGCCATGTTCCAGAAGAGCTGAGGGGAGTCCCGCGATGAGCCTCGGTCTCGTAACCGCGTTCTACCTCGCTGCGGCGGTCCTCTTCGTCCTCGCCCTCGGCGGCCTCTCCAACCAGGAGAAGGCCAAGCGGGCGATCTGGTACGGCATCGTCGGCATGGCGCTCGCCGTCATCGCCACCATCTTCGGCGGCTCGGGGCATTACTGGCTGCTGGCGCCGATGGTGATCATCGGCGGCGCGGTCGGCGCCTGGGTCGCCTCGCGCGTGCAGATGACGCAGATGCCCGAGCTCGTCGCCGGCTTCCACAGCCTCGTCGGGCTCGCCGCCGTCTTCATCGGCCTCAACGCCGACATCGAGGCCGCCCGGGTCGCGACTGCACTCGCGACCGGATCGACCGAGCCGCTGTCGGGCTTCGCCGCCACACTCGCCCACAAGACCCCGGCCGAGCTCTCGATCATGCGCGTCGAGATCTTCCTCGGCATCCTGATCGGCGCGATCACCTTCACCGGCTCGATCGTCGCCTACGGCAAGCTCGCGGGGAAGATCGCCTCGAAGCCGCTGACGCTGCCGCACCGGCACCTGATCAACATCGGCGCCGGGCTCCTTTGCCTGCTCCTCGGCATCCTCTACTTCGCCGGCGCCGGCATCTGGACGATGATCCTCGTGGCGCTCGTCGCCGGCTTCATCGGCTGGCACCTGATCATGGCGATCGGCGGCGCCGACATGCCGGTCGTCATCTCGATGCTCAACAGCTACTCGGGCTGGGCGGCGGCCGCGATCGGCTTCACGCTCTCGAACGACCTGCTGATCGTCACCGGCGCGCTGGTCGGCTCCTCGGGCGCGATCCTCTCCTACATCATGTGCAAGGCGATGAACCGCAACTTCGTCAGCGTCATCCTCGGCGGCTTCGGCGGCACCACCGGCCCGGCGATGGAGATCGAGGGCGAGCAGATCGCCATCGACGCCGACGGGGTTGCCGCCACGCTCGAGGACGCGGACTCGATCATCATCATCCCCGGCTACGGCATGGCGGTCGCCCAGGCGCAGCAATCGGTCGCCGAGCTCACCAAGCGGCTGCGCGCCAAGGGCAAGGAGGTGCGCTTCGCCATCCACCCGGTCGCCGGCCGCCTGCCCGGCCACATGAACGTGCTGCTGGCCGAGGCGAAGGTCCCCTACGACATCGTCATGGAGATGGACGAGATCAACGAGGACTTCCCCTCGACCGACGTCGCCATCGTCATCGGCTCGAACGACATCGTGAACCCGGCCGCCCAGGAGGATCCGAACTCGCCGATCGCCGGCATGCCGGTGCTCGAGGTCTGGAAGGCCAAGCAGGTCTTCGTCTCCAAGCGCGGCCAGGGCACCGGCTACTCCGGCATCGAGAACCCGCTCTTCTACAAGGAGAACACGCGGATGTTCTACGGCGACGCGAAGAAGTCGCTCGACGAGCTGCTGACCAAGCTGCATTGAGAGCGGATCCGGGGCCGGCTCGCCTCCCCGGATCCGTTCCGGCATCACCGGCGCCGCCGCAGCAGGAGCCCGTTCGGGCGCAGATCGTCCCAGCCGCCGCCCAGCGCCGCCCGGACGCCCTCCGGGTCGAAGCCGATGTCGGCCTGCAGCCGGGGTCCGAGACGTCCGATCCGCGCCAGCGCCAGCCGGTTCTCGCGCCGCTGCCGATGGTCGAGCCAGGCTTCGCGCAAGGCGCGCAGCGGTGCCGCCCAGAGCGGATCGTGGCGGAAATCGTGGGTGAGCACATGCGTCATGGCCGTTGTCTCCTGTTGAACCGGTTCATGGTTGATTGAACCGGTTCAAAACATACATTGACGGCGGTAGAGGTCAAGGAAAATTTGAACCGGTTCAAACGCTGTGGTAGAGCAGGAACTTGAGGGCGGAATGCAGGGGAGCATGGACCGAATCAATCGACGGAATGCGCGGCTGAGCGACGTCGCGGAGCGGGCCGGGGTGTCGAAGGGCACGGCCTCGAACGTCTTCAACCGCCCGCACCTGGTCCGCGCGGAGGTGCGGAGCCGGGTGCTCGCGGAGGCCAGGGCGATCGGTTACGCCGGCCCGGACCCGAAGGGGCGGATGCTGAGCGCCGGAAAGGTGAACGCCATCGGCGTCGCCACCGCGGAGCCGCTCGCGTACTTTTTCGAGGACCCGTTCGCCCGGACGATGATGACCGGCATCACCGAGGTCTGCGACGCCAACGGTATCGGCATCTCGCTGGTCTCGGCGGCGACCGAGGACGCGCTCGCCTGGAGCATCCGGAACGCGGTGGTCGACGGGCTGATCCTGTTCTGCCTCGACGGCGCGGACCGGCTGATCTCGGAGGCGTCCGAGCGGCGGCTGCCCTTCGTGGCGCTCGCCTTCGGCGACACCGACGCCTCGATCTCGGTGGTCGGCGTCGACAACGTCGCCGGCGCGCGGATGGCGGCGCGACACCTGGCCGAGCTCGGCCATCGCCGCTTCGCGATGCTCGCGATGGAGCTCGCCGACGGCACCTCGGGGCGCGTCACCATGGAGCGGGTGGAGGCGGCCGTCTATGCGACGACCCGGGACCGCGTGAAGGGCTACTTCGAGGCGCTCGCCGGGTTCGGGATCGACACGAGCGCCGTCCCGATCTTCGAGACGACGACCGATCCCGCCACGATCGACGCGGCGCTCGCGGCGATCTTCGCGGTGCCGGAGCCGCCGACCGCGATCCTCGCGCAGTCGGACCGGATCGCGATGCGGGCGCTCGACTGGCTGAAGGCGCGGGGCCTCGCGGTGCCGCGCGACGTCTCGGTGATCGGCTTCGACGGCGTGCCCGAGGGCGCCGCCGCCGATCCGCCGCTCACCACCATCCGGCAGCCGATCCTCGATCTCGGCCGGCGCGCGGTCCAGGTCATCCTCGAGCACGGCGGCGAGGTTCGGCGCGAGACGCTCGACGTCGAGCTGCTGGTCCGGGCCTCGACCGGGCCGCCCGGCAGCGCGGCCGCCGGCTGACCGCTTCGCTCTCGCGCTACTGCCGCGCGAAGTCGTAGGTCTGGCCGGGCGCCTGGTCGAGCGACAGGCGGAACTGCCCGACCGAGCCGTCGGGGCCGGCCTCGAAGGTGACGAAGCCGAGCGGGAACGGCCCGAGGTTGGCCGCGACCGGGGCGAACCGGCCCTCCGCGACCAGGTTGGCGACGAAGGCCTCGTCGTCCCATGGCGCGAGCGCGATCCTGGCGCCGCTGCCGGTGATCTCGGCGACGAGGCCGTCCCCCTCCGCCGTCACCGTCACCGTGCCGAAGCTCGGATTGGCGTAGCTCCCCGTGAGGCCATCGATCGGCGGACCCGGCCGCGGGCTCGCCGGCCGGGTGAAGCGGGCCTTCGCCGCCGCCGCGCCGCCCTGCGCCGCGTCAAGCGCCTTGGCCAGATAGTCGACCTCCGGGTTGCCGAGCAGCCGGTCGAGCGCCCATGCCCCGATGGCGTCCGGCATGCCGACATTGGTCTGGTTGGTCAGCACCACGATCCCGGTGTCCTTGTCGAGCAGGGTGCCGACGAAGGCACCGTAGGAGGTGGTGCCGCCGTTGTGCCAGGTGATCTGCCCGTTCGGGGTCGACTGCAGCACCCAGCCCATCGCGTAGGCGAGCCGGTCGTTCAGGGCGACCCGCGCCGTCCTGGTCACCGCGAGGCTTTCCGGCGACACGATCGCCTTGCCCTCGAAGCTGCCGCTGCCGAGCTGCAGCCGCAGCCACTTGGCCATGTCGTCGACGCTCGAGTTGATCGCCCCGGCGCCGCCGAACTCGTAGGGGAAGACCGGGGTGAACGGCACTTCGACCGAGCCGTCCACCGTCCAGAGGTGGCCCAGGGTGCCGGCCTCGGCCGCCTCGATCGCCTCGGCGGTCAGCGAGGTGTCGCCCATCCCGAGCGGCGTGAAGATCTCCGCGGCGACCAGCGCCTCCCAGCTCTCGGCGCCCATCGCCTGCGCCACGATGCGCTCGGTCAGCATGTGGGTGATGTTCGTGTAGGTGAAGGTGTTGCGGAAGCTCGATGCCGGCTCGACGTGACGCAGCGACCGGATCATCGCCGCCTGGTCGAAGCCGAGCAGGCCGACCGCGTCGTTGGCCTCGCCCGGCAGGCCGGAGCGCTGCGCCATCAGGTCGGTGACGCGGAATTCGCGCGTGACCCACGGGTCCTTGAGCTGAAAGTCCGGATAGAGGTCGACCACCCGCTCGTCCCAGCCGAGCTTGCCCTCGTCGACGGCAATGGCAAGCGTGGTGGCGAGGAACGCCTTGGTCGTCGAGCCGATCTGGAACAGGCTCGCCGCGTCGACGGGATCGCCGCCGCCCTTGCGGCTGCTACCGAAGCCCCTGGCATAGACCAACTGGTCGCCGGTCACGATGCCGACGGCGACGCCCGGCACGTCGAACATCTCCATGCCACGGGCGATATAGGCCTCGAGGTCGGGCGCCAGCGCCTCGACCTTGGCCGACATCGCGTCGTCCGCCCGCGCCCCGGCCGCTGGCGCGAGCAGCGCCAGCGCGGCGAGCGCGGCCAGCCATCTGTTACCCATCATCCCCCATCTCCCCCTTCCGACCTCAGACGTTCGACCCCGGCCGCGTCTCGATCCGCCGGGCGGCGAGCTGCGTCACGATGAGACTTGCCGCGAAGACCACGGTCATGACCAGCACGATCGTCGGCGCCGGCGCGCTGTCGAGCCAGAAGCTCGCATAGACCCCGGCGAGCGACGCGCCGGTCCCCACCGCCAACGCCACGGCCAGCATCGGCCCGAAGCGGCGCACCCAGAGGAAGGCGGTCGCGCCCGGCGCGATCAGGAAGGCGATCGCCAGGATGATCCCCACCGCCTGCAGCGCCGCCACCACCGTCAGCGAGACGAGCGCGAGGAGCCCGTAGTGCAGCAGCCGGACCGGCAGCCCGATCGCCCGCGCGTGCTGCGGATCGAAGGCGTGCACGAGGAGCCCGCGCCGCCCGGCCAGCACCGCGAGGCTCACCGGCAGCGCGATCCCGGCGCTCTTCGCCACGTCGGGCCAGCTCACCCCGAGCGGGTCGCCGAAGAGGATGTGGTCGAGGTGCACGTCGGTCGGCGTCCAGACGTAGAGCACCACTCCGAGCGCGAACATGCCGGAGAAGACGATGCCCATCGCGGTATCCTCCTTGACCCGGCTGTTCTCCTTCACGAAGCCGGTCGCCCCGGCGCAGAGCATCCCGGCCGCGAAGGCGCCGACCGCCAGCGGCGCCCCGAACCAGTAGGCGACGACGATGCCCGGCAGCACGGCATGGCTGATCGCATCGCCCATCAGCGACCAGCCGCGCAGGATCAGCAGGCAGGAGAGGAGCGCCATCGGCACCGCCACGATGGCGGTGACCGCGAAGGCGCGCTGCATGAAGTCGAAGGCGAACGGCGTGAGCGGGCCCATCAGCGCACCGCCTCGCGCCGACGGCGGCGCGCCGCCAGCATCCCGTGCTTGGGCGCAACCACCAGCGCGACGAGGAAGACGAGGGTCTGCAGCACGACGATGATCCCGCCGGTCGCGCCGTCGAGGAAGTAGCTCGCATAGGCGCCGGTCAGCCCCGAGGCCGCGCCGATCCCGCTCGCGAGCGCGCAGAGCCGCCCGAAGCGGTCGGTGAGCAGGTAGGCGGTCGCCCCCGGCGTCACCACCATGGCGATGACGAGGAAGGCGCCGACGGTCAGCAGCGCCGCCACCGTGCAGGCGGCGAGGAGGGCGAAGAACAGCACCTTCAGCCCCTGCGCCGGCAGGCCGATCGAGCGTGCATAGGGCTCGTCGAAGAAGACCGCCATTAGGTCGCGCCACTTCAGGAGCAGGATGGCGAGGGTGACGCCGGAGATGATGACGAGCTGCGCGGTGTCGGCCGGCGTCACCGCGAGGATGTTTCCCATCACGATCGTCTGCACGTTCACGCTGGTCGGCGACAGCGACACCATGAAGAGCCCGAGGCCGAAGAACGAGGTGAAGATCAGCCCGATCACCGCGTCGTGCTTGAGCCGGGTCACCGCCTGCAGCGACAGGATCGCCGCCGCCGCCAGCAGCCCGGCGAGGAACGCGCCGGCCGCGAACGGCAGCCCGAGCATGTAGGCCCCGGCCACCCCCGGCACGATCGCATGGCTGAGCGCGTCTCCGATCAGCGACCAGCCCTTGAGCATCAGGAAGGCCGAGAGGAACCCGCAGACGCCGCCGACGAGGCCGCTGACCCAGATGGCGTTCACCATGTAGCCGTAGGAGAACGGCTCGAGCAGCGCTGTCATCGCGCGCCCCGCCGGTGGGAAGGAAGCGCACTGGCTGCGCCGTCCCGCCCGGGCCCCGAGCCCGGGCAGCGGCCGACCGCCCCCCGGGCGGCCGCTTCTCGGCCGCCCGGGCTCGTGCCGCTGCCCTCGTCGCGGGCGGTTGCCGGGTTCGGGGCGGTATGCGACATCACTCGCTGCCCTCGCCATCGCTCTCGTGCCGCGCCCCGCGCGCGAGCGTGTCGGCATAGAGCACGAACGGCCGCTCGTCGTCGGTCAGCACCGTGACGGCGCGGCGGTCCTCGTCGGCGTGCAGCGCGGCGCCGCCGAGCACGAAATGGCGGAGCTTGCCGCCGAACGCCGCCTCGAGGTTCGCCTGGGTGAAGACCTTCGCGGTCGGGCCGCTGCAGAGCACGCGCCGGTTGATCAGAACCGCGTGGTCGCAGTACTCGGGCACCGAGCCGAGGTTGTGGGTCGAGATCAGCATCACCCGGCCCTCGTCGCGCAGCGCGGTCAGGAGCTTCACGATCTGGTCCTCGGTCTTGACGTCGACGCCGGTGAAGGGCTCGTCGAGCAGGATCACCTGCCCCTCCTGCGCCAGCGCCCGGGCCAGGAACACCCGCTTCCGCTGCCCGCCCGACAGCTCGCCGATCTGCCGGTTGCGGAACGCCGCCATGCCGACCCGCGCGAGCGCCGCCTCGACGAGCTCGCGGTCGCGCGGGCCCTGGCGGCGCAGCCAGCCCATGTGCCCGTAGCGGCCCATCATCACCACGTCCTCGACCAGCACCGGGAAGGTCCAGTCGACCTCCTCCGCCTGCGGCACGTAGGCGACGAGGTTCTCCGCCAGCGCCTCGCGCGCCGGGCGCCCGAGGATCTCGACCCGGCCGGTGGCGAGCGGCGCGAAGCCCATGATCGCCTTGAACAGCGTCGACTTGCCCGACCCGTTGACGCCGACGAGCGCGGTGATCGTCCCGCGCGGGATGGCGAAGCTCGCGTCCTCGACCGCGGTCAGCCCGGTCCGATAGGTGACGCTGACGTCCTGGAGCCGCAGCCCGGTGCCCTCGGGTTCGAGCGCCGCGGCGGATATCGGGGCGGGGCGGTTCATTGGCTCAGCGCCTTCGTGATCGTGTCCGACGTCACCCGCAGCATGTCGAGGTAGGTCGGCACCGGGCCGTCTGGCTCGGACAGGCTGTCGACGTAGAGGACGCCGCCATAGGCCGCCCCGGTCTCCCGCGCGATCTGCTTCGCCGCATCGGCCGGCACCGTGCTCTCGGAAAAGACCGCCGGGATGTCGCGCTCGCGCACGGCGTCGATCACCTTGCGGACCTGCTGCGGCGTGCCCTGCTGGTCGGCGTTGATCGGCCAGATGTAGAGCTCGTTGAGCCCGAAGTCGCGCGCGAGGTAGCTGAACGCGCCCTCCGAGGTCACCAGCCAGCGCCGCTCCTCGGGGATCGCCGCGAGCTGGGCACGGATCGGATCGGCGAGGGCGCGGATCTCGTCGGCGTAGGCGGCCGCGTTCGCCGCGTAGGTGTCGGCATTGGCCGGATCGAGCTCGCTGAGGCCGTCGCGGATGTTCTCGACATAGACGAGCGCCTCGGACGGCGACATCCACGCGTGCGGGTTCGGCTTGCCCTCGTACGGTCCCTCGACGATGCCCATCGGCTCCACCCCGTCGCTCAGCACCACGTTCGGCACGTCGCCGAGGTTGCGCAGGAACCGATCGAACCACTGCTCGAGGTTCAGCCCGTTCCACAGGATCGCGTCGGCGTCCTGCGCCCGGATGATGTCGCCCGGCGTCGGCTGGTAGTAGTGGATTTCGGCGCCGGGCTTGGTCAGCGATTCGACGTCCGCCGCGTCGCCCGCGACGTTGCGCGCCATGTCGGCGATCACCGTGAAGGTGGTGAAGACCTTCAGCCGCTCCGCCTCCTGGGCGGACGCTGGGAGGACGGCCGCGAGAACGGCAAGCGCAAGCACGATGCGGGTCATGGAGGCTCCAACACGAGGTCGGTTGGACAATAGCGGGCGAAGGCGCGCTGTCAATGCAAATGAGAACCGTTCGCAAAAATGCCTTTGCAACGCGATGCCGCGCCGCTACACTCCGGCCGCATGGGGGCGCAGCCGAAACGACGGGACTACGAGGCGGTGCTGCGCGATGCGGGGCTGCGCATCACCCGGCCGCGCCGGATCATCCTCGAGATCCTGCACGGCACCGAGGGCCACCCGGACGCGGCGCAGATCTTCGAGCGCGCCGTGGCGATGGACAGCCGCATCTCGCTCGCCACCGTCTATCGCACCATGCGGGTGCTGGAGGACAGCGGTGCGATCCAGCGCCACGCCTTCGCCGGGGGCCCGGCCCGCTTCGAGGAGGTGCAGCGCGGCCACCACGACCACCTGATCGACCTCGACACCGGCGAGGTGATCGAGTTCGCCTCCGCCCGGATCGAGGCGCTGCAGGAGGAGATCGCCGCGCGGCTCGGCTACGAGATCGTCCACCACCGCCTCGAGCTCTACGGCCGCAAGATCAAGGTGCTGGACTGACCTCCGCCGCGGCCCTGAGCGCCGCGGAATAGCCGATGAGCGAGAACGGCAGCCGCACCGCGACGCCGTCGACGAGCGTGAAGGTTGCGCTGCCGTCGCGCTCGCGCCGCAGCGCCTGGCCGAGCTCCGGGTCGAGCGGCAGGGTCGCCTCGCAGCCGGACGCGCTGCAGGTCCGCCACGGCGCCGGCCGGACCAGGCGGTCGCCGAAGGCGAGCACGATCCCGTCCGGCAGGTGGAGCGGCAGCGCCGTCGTCACCGCGAGCGCGCCGCCGGTGGACGCCAGCCGCAGCACCTCGCTTCCGTCCGCGCCGGCGACGCTGGTCGCGATCGCGCAGGGCTCCTGCCGGCAATCGAGCCGCCAGTCGTCGAACGCCCGCAGCGGCGGCGCATGGGCGGCCGGCGGATCGGCGAGCGCCGGGACGGCGCACAGCAGGATCAGCGACAAGTGTATGTTTGTACATGGATTTGTTAAGCACGATCGCCCCCCGAATTCACCCCCTGTTCACGCTCATCGCCGAGTGTGCCACCACGCGGCCGAAGGGCCGGCGCGGCTGGATCCGAACGGGAGCCGGGACCGCAGCAGTCAGAAGGGCGTTCATCGGTTCCGCATGGGCGGGGCCATCCATGACACAAGCGGCGTCGAAGGCGCCGCACGCCACTTGAAGGACTACAAGCTATGGCTTCGATTCTCACCAACACCAGCGCGATGGTCGCCCTGCAGACCCTCAAGGCCACCAACAAGGGCATGGCCAAGGTCCAGGACGAGATCTCGACCGGCCTCAAGGTCTCGACCGCCAAGGACAACAGCTCGTCCTGGTCGATCGCCTCGACGATGTCCTCGGACGTCGGCTCCTACAAGAAGCTCGGCGACTCGCTGACCTCGGCCTCCGCGATGGTGGGCGTCGCCCGTACCGCCGCCGAGCAGGTCTCCGGCATCCTCAAGCAGATCCAGGAGAAGATCGTCCAGGCCGAGAACCCGGACGCCGACGTCGCCAAGATCCAGGCGGAGGTGACGGCGCTGACCAACACGATCACCTCGATCGCGCAGGCGGCCCAGTACAACGGCATCAACTTCGTGTCCGCCGCTGGCGCTGCGCAGGACATCACCGTCTCGATCAACCGCAGCGCCGCCGGCGCCCTGACGCTCGGCACGTTCAACGTCGCGGCCTCGAACCTCGAGGCGCTCGGCGCGGCGCTCGTGGTCGGCACCGCGACGCCGGACGCGATCGACACGCTGATCGACACGGCGAACACCGCCGCCGCGACCTTCGGTGCCGCCCAGGCCCGGATCGAGGCGCAGAACGCCTTCCTGTCGAAGCAGGCGGACGCGCTGAAGACCGGCGTCGGCGCGCTGGTCGACGCGGACATGGAGGAGGCCTCGGCCCGCCTCGCCGCGCTGCAGACCCAGCAGCAGCTCGGCATCCAGGCGCTCTCGATCGCCAACCAGGCGCCGCAGAACGTGCTGTCGCTGTTCCGCTAAGACGCTTCGGCGGGGCGGGCCTCGGCCCGCCCCGACCGCCTTCCCCATCGCCTCTGGCCGCGCCGGCCAGTCTCCGTGAGGTCCGACCATGCACCCGAGTTTCCGCGCCCGCTCCGGCTACGACAGCGCCGCGACCCGCACGCCCCGCGCCTCGGAATACGCGGCCTTCGCCAGCGTCACCCATCGCATGCAGGCGGTCGACGAGGCCGACAAGGCCGCCTTCTCCGCCCTCGCCCAGGCCGTCCTCGACAACCACAAGCTCTGGGGCACGCTCGCCGAGGACCTGCTCCAGGACGGCAACCAGCTTCCGGTCCCGCTGCGCGCCCAGCTCATCTCCCTCGCCGAGTTCGTCCGCAAGCACAGCCTCGCCGTCCTCGGCGGCCGCGCCTCGGTCGCGCCGCTCATCGACATCAACACCGCGATCATGAAGGGCCTGCGCGGCGAGACGGAGGTCGCGGCATGAGCGGCCTCGTCCTCAAGCTCGGCCCGCGCGAGCGGGTGATGATCAACGGCGTCGTCATGGAGAACGGCGACCGCCGCACCCGGCTGAACGTGCTCACGCCCGACGCCAACGTGCTGCGGCTGCGCGACGCCATCCACCCCGACGAGGCGAACACGCCGGTCCGCCGGGTCTGCTACATCGCCCAGCTCGTGCTCGCCGGCGAGGCCGACCCCGACGAGGCGAGCCGCCAGCTCAACCGCGGCATCGAGCAGCTCAGCCAGGTTTTCCAGGACCCCGACAGCCGCGCCTTCCTCGCCGCCGCCACCGAGGCCGTGGCCGAGCGCCGCTTCTACCAGGCGATGCGGGCGCTGCGCGGCCTCCTGCCGCGCGAGGCGCGGCTCCTCGGGCTGCGCGCCGCGTCATGAGCTTCCAGCCGACGATCCCGCTCCCCGGCATCGCCGGCTGGCGCTTCCTCGAGCGCACCCAGGCGTCGCAGCAGGCCGCCTTCGAGAAGGGCCCCGAGCTCCAGCGCGACATCGCCTACTTCGAGGAGAAGATCGCCGGCATCACCTCCGCCGCCGACCTCGTGGCCGACCGCCGGCTGCTCAAGGTCGCGCTCGGCGCCTTCGGCCTCGAAGGCGAGATCGACAAGCGCGCCTTCATCCGCAAGGTCCTCGACGAGGGCACGCTCGACCCCAAGGCGCTCGCCAACCGCCTGACCGACAAGTCGTTCCTGCAAGCTCACCCAGGCCTTCGGCTTCGGCGACCCCGGCGGGGCGCGCACCGGCGAGGCCGGCTTCGCCGCGAGGATCGTCGCCGCCTACAAGACCCGCGCCTTCGAGGCGGCGGTGGGCGAGGCCGACAACAACATGCGCCTCGCGATGAACTTCCGCCGCGAGATCGCCGCGCTCGCCGCGGGCGAGGAAGGCGGCAGCTGGTACAGCGTGCTCGGCTCGAAGCCGCTGCGCCAGGTCTTCGAGAAGGCGTTCGGCCTGCCGACCCAGTTCGGCCAGATCGACGTCGACCAGCAGCGCGAGGTGCTGCGCGACAAGACCAGCGCGCTCTTCGGCACCGACAAGCTCACCGCCTTCCAGGACCCCGCCGCGGTCGAGAAGCTCATCACCCGCTTCCTCGCCCGCGCCCAGATCGAGGAGGGCCCGAGCGCCTTCTCGCCCGGCGCCGCCGCGCTCGCGCTCCTGCAGAGCTCCAACGCCAGCGGCTCGGACGGCCTCCTGAACCTGCTCGCCTCCCGGCGCTGATCCTCAGCTCAGGCGCGGCGTCTGCCGGTCAGGCCGGAGATACGGGGCGCATTCCTCGAGCAGCGCCACGGTACGGGGATGCTTCGGGCCGAGGTCGGCCAGGATGAGGTCGACGGCGCGAGGGAAGAGCTCGGCGGCGGTGTCGTGGTCGCCCGCGTCGCGGCGGCCGCGCGCGATCGCGAGCAGCGTGAACGTCATCGCCTTCGAGGCCGCGCCGGGGGCGGGACGCGGCGCCCGGAGCAGGTCGGCGAGCACGGTCTCGGCCTCGGCGTGCCGGCCGGCCTGCCAGAGCACCCAGCAGAGGT
Organism: uncultured Alphaproteobacteria bacterium; assembly: GCA_963763295.1. GTDB lineage: Bacteria > Pseudomonadota > Alphaproteobacteria > Rhodobacterales > Rhodobacteraceae > Amaricoccus. The sequence goes on along the minus strand of CAVXOH010000007.1, from coordinate 197,092 downwards.
TGCTCACGGTCGCAAGATGGCTCTCGGGATCCGGGTCCGGCGCAGCGGCCCTGAGGTCGAGCGCCTCCCGGTGCATCGCCGCCGCCTCCTCGAAGCGGCCGGTAGCGCCGAAGAGCCAGCCGAGGTTGTTCAGCGCGAGCAGGTAGCGCGGATCCGTCCGCGGGAACGCCCTCGCGGCGATCGCCAGCGCCTCGCGGTAGACCGCTTCCGCAGCGTCGTGCGCGTCGAGCAGTGCGAGGTTCCCGCCGAGCGCCGCGAGCGACCCGAGGCTGTCCTCGGGCACGGCTCCGACGCGAGCCCGCTGCCAGTCGAGGTGGGCGTGGCGGAGTGCCGTCGCCTCCCCGGGCCGGCCTGCTTCCTCGAGCGCCAGGGCCAGGCCGTGCTGCGCAAGCCCGAAGTCCTCGTGGTCGCGGCCCAGGGTCTCCTCGACGAGCTCGAGGTTCTCGCGAAGGAGGGAGATCGCCTCGGCGTGCTTGCCGAGTTGGGTCAGCGTCCGCCCGAGGTCCCAGAGGCCGAAGGCGCGGTCGGGATGCCGGCGGCCGAGGTGTTCGGTCAGGATGGCGAGGCGCCGGCGCGCGAACTCCTCCGTCTCGTCGGGTCTCCCGCTGCGATAGAGCACCATGCCGAGCCCCGCGAGGGCCTCGGCGAGGTCGAGGCCGTCCTCGCCGTCGCGCCGGCCGAGGATCTCCACCGCCTCCCGGTAGAGCGGCTCCGCGCCGGCATAGTCCCCCCGGTATGCCAGGAACTCGGCGAGGCGGACCCCCGACAGGCGCCAGGGCCCCTCCCATCCGACGCCGCCCCGCCTGAGCTCGATCGCCGCGTGAAGGAGAGCCTCGGCCTCGTCGCACGGCTCCCGCACGCTGAGGACGGTGGCGAGATGCTCGAGCGCGATCGCCCGCTCCGGCCCCGCCGCCTCCGGCCCGTCGGCCAGCATCGTCAGGGCGGCGCGGGCGATCGGCTCGGCGGCCTCGGGGCGGTCGGTGAGCATGAGCAGCGTCGACAGGATATTCATGCGGCCGGCGAGCTCGGACCCCGGCGGAATCCCGGGGTCGTCGAGGGCGGCGCGGGCGGGCGGCTCGGCCTCGTCGAACCGGCCGGCGTCGATCAGCGTGACGGCGAGCACGTGCAGGTCGGCCTTCTGGTCCGGATGCGCGCCGAGGCTGCCCTGCTCGCGCAGCGCGAGCGCCCGGCGGCGGGCGGACACCGCTCCCTCGACGTCGCCGGCGGACGCGAGCTCGTCGGCCGCCCGGCTCAGGGCGTCGGCATCGGCAAGCAGCGAGGCGCGTGACACGGGGGCGATGTCCGATCAAAGCGATGTTCGGCGCAGCATAGCACAGCAGAGCGGCGTTGGCGGGTTGCCGCCCGCGCCTCCGGCGATATCATCGGTCCGGGAGAGGCACGGGGAGGGACGGATGGCCTGGCCGGAGACGTCGCAGATGGCCCGGCGCGCGGTCGCCGCCGGCAAGGCCGGGGCGAGCCACCGGCTCACCGAGCAGGACCAGGGCGAGTATCGCTTCGTCTATGGCCCCTACGCCGACCCGGTGCTGCGGGTGAGCCCCGGCGACACGGTCGAGATCGAGACCGTCGACGCCTTCGGCGGCGCGATCAGGACCGAGGCGGACCTGCCCTCGCGCGTGCTGCGCATGCCGTACCTGAACCCGCAGAACGGCCCGATTGCCGTGGCGGGCGCCGAGAAGGGCGACGTGCTCGCGGTCGAGCTCCTGTCGATCCTGCCGCGCGGCCCGCAGCCCGCGGGCACGACGGCGCTCATCCCCGACTTCGGCGGCCTGGTCGGCACCCCGACCACGGCGATGCTGCACCCGCCGCTCCCCGAGCGGGTGAAGAAGATGGTGGTGACGCCCGAGGGGGTGCGCTTCAGCGACCGCATCACGCTCCCGTACGAGCCCTTCACCGGCACCATGGGGGTCAGCCCCGAGATCGAGGCGGTCTCGTCGCTCCAGCCCGACTACTGGGGCGGCAACATGGACCTGCCCGACGTGGCGCCGGGCGCCGTCATGTATTTCCCGGTGCAGCGCCCCGAGGCCTGGTTCTACGTCGGCGACTGCCACGCCCGGCAGGGCGACGGCGAGCTCTGCGGCGTCGCCGTCGAGATCCCCGCGACCGTCACGCTCCGGCTCGACCTCGTCAAGGGCTGGAGCATCCCCGGCGTCCGGCTCGAGACCGAGGACTTCATCATGTCGGTCGGCAGCGCCCGCCCGATGGAGGACGCCGCGCGCATGGCCTACCGCGACCTCGTCCGCTGGCTCTGCGCCGACTACGGCTTCGAGGAGGCGGAAGCCTATTTCCTCTGCACCCAGGCCGGGCGGGTGCGCCTCGGCAACATGGTCGACCCCAAATACACGCTCGGGGCCTCGATGCTGAAGAAGTACCTGGCCTGACAGGAATCGGAATCGAGGGAGCGCGCCTCCCCTACCCCAGCGCCTCCGCCAGCCGGGCGAAGCTTTCGGCCACCCCATCCGGCGCCGGCTCGGTGAAGAAGGCGTCGAGCTTCGGCCAGAGCCGGATCGCCTCGTCGATGCCTGCGTCGCTGCCCGGGACATAGAGCCCGGTCTGGATCATCAGCGCGGCGTTCTCGTAGGCGGTCAGCACCCGCCGCACCCTGGCGAGCATGGCGTTCTCCTCCGGGGTCGCGATCGCCGGCAGGCTGCGCGACACGCTGCGGCGCACGTCGATGGCCGGGAACCGTCCGCGCTCGGCGATGCCGCGGTCTAGCACGACGTGGCCGTCGAGCACGCCGCGGGTGATGTCGGCGATCGGCTCGTCCATGTCCGAGGCCGCGACCAGCACGCTGAAGACCCCGGTGATGTCGCCCTTGCCGAACGGTCCGGGCCCGGCGCGCTCGCAGAGTGCGGCGATCAGGTTCGCCGTCGACGGCGGGAAGCCGCGCAAGGACGGCGCCTCGCCGGCGGTCAGCGCGATCTCGCGGTGCGCCTCGGCGAAGCGGGTCAGCGAATCGATCAAGAGGAGCACGTGCCGGCCCTGGTCGCGGAAGACCTCGGCCGTCGCCATCGCCATCCAGGCGGCGCGGCGCTTGATCAGCGGCGCCTGGTCGGAGGTGGCGGCGACGACCACGGCGCGCTCCATCCCCTTCGGGCCGAGCACGTTGTCGACGAAGTCGCGCAGCTCGCGGCCGCGCTCGCCGATCAGGGCATAGACGACGATCTCCGCCTCGATTCCGCGGGCGAGGTCGGCGAGCAGCGACGACTTGCCGATGCCCGATCCCGCGAAGACGCCGATGCGCTGGCCGCGCGCGATCGGCAGCACGGTGTCGAAGACGGCGAGCCCGGTCGCGAGGCGCATTCCCAATCCCTTGCGCGTAGCCGGCGGCGGCGGCGACCGGCGCAGCGTCGCGCTGGCCGCGCCCGGCGCCAGCGGCCGGCCGTCGAGCGGCTGGCCGAAGGCATCGACGATGCGGCCGACCCAGCTCTCGGCCGGGTGCACGCCGGCCGGGCCGAGCAGCGTCGCCGCGTCGCCGACCGCCGCGCCGTCGAGCGGCGCATAGGTCATCGCCCGCGCGACCGCCTCGGAGACCCCGACGATCTCGCCGCCGAGCGCCGCGCCGTGCCCGAGCCCGATCGCCACCTGGTCGCCGATCCGCGCGTGGTTGGAGAGGCCCGCGATCTCGAGCGCCGCGGTGCCGACCGCGGTGACCCGGCCGACCCGGCGCTGGTTGGTGACGCGGGCGAGCTCGGCGCCGAGCGCGGCGAAATCGGTGAGCATGGGCGAACCTCCGGCTGGCGGCGATTACGCTTTGTCAACCATCGAGGGTTAAGCCCGCGTTGAGAGCCACTTGACCGATCACGGCGGGAGAATCCGGCCCATGGACCTGAAGCTGAGCATCCTCGGCCTCGCCAGCGGCCTCGCCGCGCATGCCGGCGCCCGCCAGCAGGTGATCGCCGAGAACATCGCCCACGCCGACACCCCCGGCTACCGGGCGCGCGACATCGCCGACTTCGCCGCGACGCTCGAGCACGGGCCCGGCGTTCGCCGCGCGCACCACCCGCCCCGGGCACATCCCGTTCGGCGCCGATCCGCGCGGCTTCGAGCCGCGCGAGGTCGCGGCCATGGGCGCCGAGACGCCGAACGGCAACTCGGTGTCGCTCGAGGACCAGATGATGCGCGCCGCCGAGGTCCGCCAGGAGCACGACCTGGCGCTCGGCGTCTACGCGAAGTCGCTCGCGATCCTGCGCGAGACCGTCACCCGGCGCTGAGGAGAGCGGGAATGGACGAGCTGACGAAGACGATGGCGGCCTCGGCCAGCGGCATGGCCGCGCAGGCGGCCCGGCTGCGGCTTTCGACCGAGAACATCGCCAACGCCGACACCCCCGGCTACCGGCGCAAGACCGTGTCCTTCGAGGAGACGTTCCAGCGCGGCGGCGACACCCGCGCGGTGACGACCGGGCCGGTGCGGCTCGACCGGAGCGAGCTGACCCGGATCTACGACCCGACCAACCCGCTCGCCGGGACCGACGGCTACTACGACAGCTCGAACGTCGACCTCATCGTCGAGGTCGCCGACGCCCGCGAGGCCAACCGCTCCTACGAGGCGAACCTGCGCATGTTCGACCAGGCGCGGCAGATGGCGAGCTCGCTCCTCGACCTGCTCCGCCGATAAGAGGACTTCCCGATGGACATCAAGGCGACCCTCGCCTCCCAGCTCTATTCCCAGGTCCAGACCGTCGCCCGGCCGCAGCCCGGCGACGTGCCGGTCCGCACCGCCGGCGAGGCGTTCAAGCTCGCGGCCACCGACTTCATGGAGACGCTGCGCCAGGGCGAGGAGACGGTGAAGGCCGGCCTCGCCGGGCGCGCCGATCCGCAGGCGGTGGTCGAGGCGCTGGCCGCCACCGAGCTCGCGGTGCAGACCGCGGTCGCGGTGCGCGACAAGGTCGTCGAGGCCTACCAGGAAATCCTGCAGGATGCCGGTCTGAGGCGATGACCGAGGCCGTCGTCCTCGACATCCTGCGCCAGGGCCTCTGGACCGCGCTGATCGTCTCCACCCCGATCCTCGGCGTCGCCCTCGTCGTCGGCCTCGCGATCGGCCTCGTCCAGGCGCTGACCTCGGTGCAGGAGATGACGCTGACCTTCGTCCCCAAGCTCGGCGCCATCCTCGCCGTCTTCTGGGTGACGATGAGCTTCTCCGGCCACACGCTGGTGCGCTTCTACCAGGACCAGATCATCCCGATGGTGATCGGACGGTAGGCCGCGGTCAGGAATCGGGCGCAGGACGCTAGCGGTTCACCCATTCCATTTGCTTCACCGCATAGCGTTCGCCTTGCACGACGATGCCCGACAGGGCGCGGTCGATCCTCGCCAGGTCCTCGGAACTCAGGCGCGCCTCCGTTGCGGCAATGTTCTCATCGAGACGGTGGGCCTTTGTCGTGCCGGGGATCGGAACGATCCACGGCTTCTGCGCGAGCAGCCAGGCCAAGGCGACCTGCGCCACCGTCAGGCTGCGTTCCGCGGCGATGCCGGAGACCACGTCGAGCAGGGCGCGATTGGCCTTCCGGGCCTCCGGGTCGAAGCGGGGGATGGTGTGGCGGAAGTCGTCGTCGACGAGCTCGGTATTCTCGTCGATGGTTCCGGTGAGAAAGCCCCTGCCGAGCGGAGCAAACGGGACGAAGCCGATCCCGAGCTCTTCCACGACGGGCAGGATCGTGCCTTCCGGTTCGCGCCACCAAAGCGAGTATTCGCTCTGCAGTACGCTCACTGGCTGAACGGCATGAGCGCGGCGAATGGCGTCCTCCCCGGCCTCGGACAGGCCGAAATGCTTGACCTTCCCTTCGGCGATCAGGTCCTTCACCGTTCCCGCAACCTCCTCGACCGGGACGGCCGGGTCGAGGCGATGCTGATAGAAGATGTCGATCACGTCGGTCCGGAGACGCTTCAGCGAAGCTTCGGCGACCTCGCGGATGTGGTCGGGGCGGCTGTCCGTTCCGGACTTTCCCCCGGCGGGGTCGATCCGAATGCCGAACTTGGTGCCGATGACCACCTGGTCCCGGATTGGCTCGAAAGCCTCGCCGATCACCGTCTCGTTCGTGAACGGCCCGTAGGCTTCAGCCGTGTCGAAGAAGGTGACGCCCCGGTCGACGGCGCTGCGCAGGAAACGGATCGCCTCCCCCTTCTCCATGGGCCTGCCGTATGACTGGCTGATGCCCATGCAACCCAAGCCGATCGCCGACACGTCGGGTCCGCGTTTCCCGAGGGATCGATTCAACATGGTGCTCCTCCAAGCCTTGGTTGCGCGCCGGTAGATGCGCCCTTTCGACCGTTCCGACTATCCGCTATAATACGATTGAACTTATCAACTTTCGGCATGAATGACCCAACCCGACCTCAACGATCTCGTTGCCTTCCTGGCCGTCGCGAGGGAGCGGAGCTTCACGAAGGCCGCCGCCAGTCTCGGCAAGTCGCAGTCCGCGCTGAGCAAGACGATCAGCGACATGGAGGCCGGGCTGGGCGTGCGGCTGCTGTCGCGCACCACCCGGAGCGTGTCGCCGACCGAAGCCGGGGAACGCCTGTTCCAGTCGATCGCCCCCGATCTCGAGCACATTGCCTCCGAGCTGGATGCGCTCAGCGCCTTTCGCGAAAAGCCGGCAGGCACCATTCGCATCACCACGGGGGAGCATCCCGCGAGGTCGATCCTGCAGCCGGCCTTGGCTCGCCTGCTGCCGCAGTTCCCGGACATCCGGGTGGAGCTGTCGATCGACTACGGGCTGACCGACATCGTGTCGGAGAGGTTCGACGCCGGGGTGCGCCTCGGGGAGCAGGTCGCGAAGGACATGATCGCGGTGCCTATCGGCCCGGACGGCCGCATGGCCGTCGTCGGCGCGCGCTCCTACTTCGCCCGCAACCCGGAGCCGGAGACGCCCCAGGATCTCGTCAGGCACAACTGCATAAATCTCCGCCTGCCGACCTCCGGGGGACTGCTGGCCTGGGAGTTCGGGACGGACGGCCGCGACCTCAAGGTTCGTGTCGAAGGACAGCTGTCCTTCAACCGAAACGACTTCATTCTGGATGCAGCGCTCGCGGGCCTGGGCCTGGCCTACCTGCCGAGGCAGTACGCCGCGCCGCAGCTCGCCAGTGGCGCCCTGGTCGAGGTGCTGGCCGAATGGTGCCCGCTGTTTCCCGGCTACTACCTCTACTACCCGAGCCGGCGCCAACCGACGCCGGCTTTTGCCCTGCTGATCCAGGCGATCCGGTATCGCGAACGGGGATCGGAACCTTGCTCAGCTCGCGGCCGCGGCAATCCCAGAGTCTTTTCCTTAGCAGATGGGTTGTGCATAGGTCGTGCATGGCCTGTGCATGAGCGCCGCCACCGAGGGAATTGCCGGAAGCCGGATCACCGCCGCCTGACCCCGAGATAGGCGGCGAGCTCGGGCGGCGGATCGGCGAGAAGCGCACGGGTCGGCGCCGGCGGATGGGCGCGGTAGCCGTCGACGACCACGACCTGCTCGGCGATCCGCTCGGCATCCTCGACGTCGTGGGTGACGATCACCAGCGTCGCGTCCTGCTCGGCGCGGATCCGGGCGACGAGGTCGAGCATCTCGGCCCGGAGCGCCGGGCCGAGCGCCGCGAACGGCTCGTCGAGCATCAGGACCGGCCGGGCGCGCAGCAGCGCGCGCGCGAGCGCGACCCTCTGCCGCTGGCCGCCCGAGAGCTGCGACGGCCGCCGCCCGCCGAGGCCCTCGAGCCCCACCGCCGCGAGCGCGGCCTCCACCCGGCCCCAGCCGTCGCGGCCGAGGCGCAGGTCGGGACTGAGCCCGAGCCCGACGTTCTGCGCCGCGCTCAGGTGGGCGAAGAGGTTGTGCTCCTGGAAGAGCAGCGTGACCGGACGCTCGGCCGGCGGCAGCGGCGTCAGGTCGCGCCCGTCCCAGAGGATGCGGCCGCGGGCGGGCTCGATGAACCCGGCGATCGCGGCGAGCAGCGTCGACTTCCCCGACCCCGACGGCCCGAGGAACGCCGTGGCGCTGCCTGGCTCGAGCGCGAGGTCGGCGGTCATGCGCCAGTCGCCCTGGACGATCTCGATATTCTCAAGCCTGAGCATCGAGTCGGCCTCCGCGGTCGAAGGCCCAGAAGAGCGCGTAGGTGAGCGCGACCAGCACCAGCGCCACCCCGGCCGCCGCCTCCATCCGGTACGCCGCCATCAGCCGCTGCATCAGGAGCGGCAGGGTCGCGACCTCGGGCGGCGCGAAGAGGGCGATGACGCCGAGGTCGCCCATCGACAGCGCCGCCGCGAGCCCCGCCGCGAAGCCCATCGGCCGGCGCAGCCGCGCCCATGTCACGAGGCGGAAGCGGGCGAGGCCCGCCATCCCGAGGCTGTCGGCGAGCCGCCCGTCGGCGAGCCGCGCCTCGGCCAGCGCCGGCAGCAGCGCGCGCAGCACGAAGGGAAGCGCCATCGCGGCGTTGACCGTCGCCGTCACCGGCAGCGCCAGCGCGAACGGGTCGGCGAAGGGGTAGAGCAGGATGAAGAGCCCGGTCCCGATCACGAAGGGCGAGGCGGCGAGCGTCATCAGCCCGGCCGCTTCGAGCCAGCGCCCGCCGCCGCGGGCGCGGCGCGCGTCGATCAGCCCGGCGAGCCCGAGCCCGAGCGCGAGCGCGAGCGCCGGCCGAGCCGACGGCGATGCCGAGGCTGCGCGCCGCCGCCGGCCAGGTCGCCGCCGGCAGCCCGGCCGCGACCGCCGCGGCCCCGCGCACGAGGATCGCCGCGAGCGGCAGCCCGAGGAAGAGGACGAGCGCCACCAGCACCGCGGCGTCGAGCGCGCGCAGCCCGGCCCGGTCGACGTCCCAGCGCCGGACCGGCGCGCCGAGCCCGGCGCCGAACCCGGCCTCGGCCGAGACGCGCAGCGCGACGAGCGCCACCGTGCCGCAGAGCGCGAACTGGATCAGCGCGAGCCAGGCGGCGCGGCCGAGGTCGAAGTCGAAGCGCAGCGCCTGGTAGATCGCGAGCTCGACCGTGGTCGCCCGCGGCCCGCCGCCCAGGGTCAGCGCCACCGCGAACGAGGTCATGCAGAGCAGGAACACCAGCACGAAGGCGCCCGGCAGCACCTCGCGCAGCATCGGCGCCTCGATGCGGCGGAACACGTCGCGGGCGGTGAAGCCGAGCTGCGCCGCAAGCCGGAACTGCTCGGCCGGGATGGCGAGCCAGCCCTGCAGCAGCAGCCGCGCAACCAGCGCCACGTTGAAGAAGACATGCGCGAGCACCACCCCGCGCAGGCCGTAGACGTCGAGGCCGGGCAGGCCGAGCGCCTCGAGTCCGCCGCTGACGAGCCCGGCCCGGCCCCAGATCGCGACGATGCCGAAGACCGCGACGATCGCCGGCAGCAGGAACGGCGCGCCGAGCAGCGCGACCAGCGCCGCCCGCCCCGGAAAGCGGCGGCGGGCGAGCGCCCGCGCCGCGGGCACCGCGAGCAGGCAGCTCAGCGCCGCCGAGAGGAGCGCCTGCACCACGGTGAAGCGCAGCGCCGACCATTCCGCCGGGCCGAGGCTGCGGCCAGGCTCGGCCCGGCTGAGGAGCGCCGCCACCGTGCCGAGCGTCAAAACGCCGACGAGCGCGAGCGCGAGCCCGCCGCCCCAGCGGACCGGGGCGCTTAACGGCTGAGCGCTGCCAGCCATTCCGCCAGCGCCGCGTCCCGCTTCGCCTGCGCCTCCTCGGGTGAGAACAGCAGCGGCTTTCCGGGCACCGCGAGCGTCGCGTAGCCCTCCGGCAGGCCCGCCTCGGGGGTGTGCGCCGGATACATCCAGTTGGTGGTCGGGATCACCCCCTGGAAGCCGTCGGTCAGCATGAAGCGCAGGAACTCGCGGGCGAGATCGGGCGTGTCGGAGACCGCGGTGATCGCCGCCACCTCGACCTGCATGTAGTGGCCTTCCTCGAACATCGCCGCCGCCTTGCTGTCGTCGTCCTCGGCGATCAGGTGGTAGGCGGGCGAGGTCGTGTAGGCGAGCGCCATGTCGACCTCGCCGTCGACGAAGAGCCCGTAGGCTTCCGACCAGCCCGGCGCCACGGTGACGATGTTCTCCCGCAGCCCCTCCCAGATCTCCGGCGCCCGGTCGCCATAGGCGTTCTTGACCCACATCAGCAGGCCGAGTCCGGGGGTGGAGCTGCGCGGGTCGTGGATCACGATGCTGGCGTCCGATGCGATCAGCTCCTCGAAGCTCGTCGGCGGCTCCGGCATCTTGGTCCTGTCGTAGACGAAGGCGAAGTATCCCCAGTCGTAGGGCAGGAAGCTGTCGTCGTCCCAGGCGATCGGCAGGTCGAGATCGGGCGCCTCGATCCCGTGCGGCACGACGAGGCCCGAGGCCTTGGCCTCGGCGGTCAGGTTGGTGTCGAGGCCGAGGATGATGTCGGCGGGCGAGCGCGCGCCCTCGAGCTTCAGCCGGCCGATCAGCGCCGCGCCGTCGCCGGCGCCGACGAAGCGCACCGTGCAGTCGCAGACCGCCTCGAAGTTCCTGGCGATCTGCGGGCCGGGGCCCCACTCCGAGGTGAAGCTCTCGTAGGTGTAGATGACGAGCTCGGGCCTTTCCTGCGCCGCGAGCGGGGTCGCGAGCAGGAGGCCGGTGGCAAGTGCGAGGGCCGGGCGCATGGTCTCTCCTCCGTGGCAGCGGGCCGAGAGAGCATGGCGAAGCGCCGCGCCTTCCCTCCGCCGGTATGAGCCGGTTCAGGTTCAACGGGTCGCGCGACGCGCATCTCAGCCCGGCCACTGCCGGACCCCCCGAGGCAGCGCCGAGCATAAGGCGCCGCCCACCGGGGGCAAGGGCTTTCCGCGGCCGCCGCCCTGCGCTAGGAGGGCCGCAAAAGGATCGCGCGCAAAAGGATCGCGCCATGTCGCTCAACAGCTTCGGCCATCTTTTCCGCGTCACCACCTGGGGCGAGAGCCACGGCCCGGCGCTCGGCTGCGTCGTGGACGGCTGCCCGCCGGGGATTCCGCTCACCGAGGCCGGGATCCAGCCCTGGCTCGACGCGCGCCGGCCGGGCCAGAGCCGCTTCACCACCCAGCGCCAGGAGGCCGACCAGGTCGAGATCCTGTCCGGAACCTTCGAGGGCACGACCACCGGCACGCCGATCTCGCTCCTGATCCGCAACACCGACCAGCGCTCGAAGGACTACTCGGAAATCGCGCGCACGTTCCGCCCCGGCCACGCCGACCTCACCTACCACCTCAAGTACGGCATCCGCGACTACCGCGGCGGCGGCCGCTCCTCGGCGCGCGAGACGGCGGCGCGGGTGGCGGCAGGCGGCGTCGCCCGCGCGGCGCTCGCCGCGCTGCTGCCGCAGGCGCGCATCCGCGGCGCGCTGGTGCAGATGGGCGATCGCCGGATCGACCGCGCCGCCTGGGACTGGGACGAGGTGCCGCGCAACCCGTTCTGGTGCCCGGACCCGGCGGCCGCCGCCGACTGGGCCGGCTACCTCGACGGCTTGCGCAAGTCCGGCAACTCGGTCGGCGCGGTGATCGAGCTCGTCGCCGACGGCGTGCCGGCCGGCCTCGGCGCGCCGGTCTACGGCAAGCTCGACAGCGACCTCGCCGGTCTCCTGATGACGATCAACGCGGTCAAGGGCGTCGAGATCGGCGCGGGCTTCGCCGCCGCCGCGCTGACCGGCGCGGAGAACGCCGACGAGATCTTCATGGGCAACGACGGCCCGCGCTTCTCCTCGAACCACGCCGGCGGCATCCTCGGCGGCATCTCGTCCGGCCAGGACATCGTCGCCCGCTTCGCGGTGAAGCCCACGTCGTCGATCCTGACCCCGCGCCGCACCATCACCGAGACCGGCGCGGAAACCGAGATCGTCACCAAGGGCCGCCACGACCCCTGCGTCGGCATCCGTGCCGTCCCGGTCGGCGAAGCCATGATGGCCTGCGCCATCCTCGACCATGTCCTTCTCCACCGCGGCCAGGTCGGCGCCGCCGGCGGCCGCATCGGCTGAGGCCGGGTCAGCCTGCGATCAGCCGCACCACAGTCCAAGAGGCGGGGGGCAGCGTGACGCGCAGCCCGCCATCGGTGACCTCGACGCTCTCGAGGGTGGCCGGCTCGACCGGCGTGGCGTCCCGGGTGTTGATCGTCTCGAGGTCGTCGTGGCGAAGCGTGGTCGCGGCGCCGGGCGCGAGGTCGCCGAAGCCCGAAGCGTCGATAGCGAGCGTGATCGGGTCGTCGAGGCTCCGGTTGAGGAGGAAGAGCGTCACCGTCCGGTCCGCCGCGGCGTGGACCGCCGCCGCCTTCACGAAGGGCACGGCCGGCAGGGGAAACTCGAGATCGGTCGCGCCCCGCGGGTCACGGTACACCGTCCGGTAGGTCGGCGAGTCCAGCTTGCAGCGCAGGACCTCGCCGCCGCCGAGCCTGCTGAAGTCGGCGAACGGCCAGAAGATCGTCTGCCGCCAGGCCGGCCCGCCCGGCTCGGTCAGGATCGGCGCGATCGCGTTGACGAGCTGGGCGAGGCAGGCGCACTTCACCCGGTCGGCGTGGTTGAGGAGCGAGATGCACGCGCCGCCAAAGGCGAGCGCGTCCTTCATCGTGTAGACCTCCTCGAGGATCGGCGGGGCGATCGGCCAGCCCGGCTGCTTGCGGTCGTTGCCGCGGCGGGTCCGGTACCAGACGTTCCACTCGTCGAAGCTCAGCGCGATCCGCTTGCTCGAGCCCCGGCGCTCGGCGACCGAGTCGACGATCGCCACCACCTCCTCGATGAAGCCGTCCATCAGGTCGGGGCTTGCGAGGAAGGCGGGCGTGTCCCTGGCATAGTCGTTGAGGTAGGTGTGCAGCGAAATGAACTCGACGTGGTCGAACGTGTGCTCGAGCACCTCGCGCTCCCAGGCGCCGAAGGTCGGCATGTTGCGGCCGGACGACCCGACGGCGGCGAGCTCGATCGTCGGGTCGACGATCCTCATGAGCTTCGCCGCCTCGGTCGCGACACGCCCGTACTCGGTCGCCGTCTTCGAGCCCATCTGCCAGGACCCGTCCATCTCGTTGCCGAGGCACCAGAACTTCACCCCGTGCGGCTCCTCCCAGCCGTGCGACCGGCGGAGGTCGGAGAACTTCGTCCCGGCCGGGAAGTTGCAGTACTCGACGAGGCGCCGCGCCCCGTCCGGCCCGCGGGTCCCGAGATTGACCGCGAGCATCGGCTCCAGCTCGGCCAGCCGGCACCAGTCGATGAACTCGTTGGTGCCGAAGGTGTTGGGCTCGATGGTGAGCCAGGCGAGGTCGAGCTGCCTGGGCCGCTCCTCGATCGGGCCGACGCCGTCCTCCCAGTCGTAGCCGGAGACGAAGTTGCCGCCCGGATAGCGGATGATCGTCGGACCGAGCTCGCGCACGAGTTCCAGCACGTCGCCGCGGAAGCCCTCCTTCGTCGCCGTCGGATGCCCGGGCTCGTAGAGCCCGCCATAGACGCACCGGCCGAGGTGCTCGACGAAGGCCCCGAAGAGACGGCGATCCGTCGTCCCGATCACATTGCCGGCGTCGAAGGTCAGCTTCGCTTCCTGCATCGTCTCTCCTGTCCCTCTGCGGATTGCGGCTCTCCCGGTTGATCCGGGAGTCAGGTTGCGGAACCCGGCGCCGCCGTGGTCGCGCCGATGATCTCGTCACCGCCGGGGTCGACCGACAGGACCGAGGCCTTCAGCCGCCGCGTGTAGGGATGCCGGGGGCTGTCGAGCACCGACCGGGCCTCGCCCGCCTCGACCACCTTGCCCTTCTCCATCACGATGATCCGGTCGGAGATGTAGTAGGCCGTGGCGAGGTCGTGGGTGATGTAGATGATCGAGACGCCGAGGTCGTCGCGCAGCTTCTTGAACAGGTTGACGATCGACATCCGCAGCGAGGCGTCGACCATCGAGACCGGCTCGTCGGCGACGAGAAGCGCCGGCTTCGGGATCAGCGCGCGCGCGATCGCGACCCGCTGGAGCTGGCCGCCGGACAGCTCGTGCGCGAAGCGCCGGGTCACCTCCTCGAAGGAGAGGCCGACCTGGCGCAGCGCCGTGTCGGCCGCCGCCTGCGCCTCGCGCCCGCTGCGCGCCCCGGCGAAGTGCCGGGCCGTGGCGAGCAGGTAGCGGTCGACGCGCTTGAGCGGATTGAACGCCTCGAACGGGTTCTGGAAGATCGGCTGGACGCAGGCCATGAACTCGAGGTGAGCGCGGCGGCCGCGCGCCCTGGTGACGTCGACGCCGCGCAGGCGGATCGTCCCCTCGGACGGCGCGACGAGGTTCAGGATCATCCGGGCGAGCGTCGACTTGCCGCTCCCGGACTCGCCGACGATGGTGAAGATCTCCGGCGTCCCGTCCGGGATCACGAAGCTCACGTCGTCGACGGCGCGGAAATGGTCGCGGCCGAGCAGCCCGCCCATCGCATAGATACGGCTGACCGCATCCACGCTGAGAAGGTCGCTCATGCGGCCGCCGGCGCGGATTCGGCGGGCGCCGGCTTCACCGCCGGGCTTGCGGCGAAGCAGGCCACCCGGTGCCCGGGGGCGAGGGTGGTCAGCGCCGGCCGCTCGACCCGGCAGATGTCCATCGCGATCGGGCAACGCGGATGGAAGCGGCAGCCGGGCGGCGGCCCCGCAAGGTTGGGCGGCGCGCCGCTCAGGCCCTTGCGCACGGTAGCGTCGCCGATCCGCGGCAGGCTCTGGATCAGGTGCTGCGTGTAGGGATGCATCGGGCGGGCGAAGAGCTCGCGCGTCGGCGCCTCCTCGACGAGGCGCCCGGCGTACATGATGCCGAGCCGGTCGGCCATGTTGGCGTGCACCGACATGTCGTGGGTGACGAAGAGCATCGAGGAGGCCATTTCGCGCTGGATCTCGCGCATCAGCCCGAGCACGTCCTTCTGCACCACGACGTCGAGCGCCGTCGTCGGCTCGTCGGCGATGATGAACTCGGGCCGGCAGATCGTCGCTAGGGCGATCGCGACGCGCTGGCGCATGCCGCCCGAAAGCTCGTGCGGGTAGGCATCGAGGACGCCGGGCCGCAGGTGCAGCCGGTCCAGGTGGCCCTCGACGATACGCCCGAACTCCGCCATCGGCTTGCCGAGGTGCGGATAGGCGAAATCGAGGAAGGTGCTCCGCACCCGGCGCACCGGGTTCAGGACGTTCATCGAGCCCTGCATGATGTAGGAGATGTGCCGCCAGCGGACGGCGCCGAGCGTCGCCTCGTCCAGCCGGTGGATGTCGCGATCGAGGAAGCTGTACGCGACCGAGCCGCCGATCACGTTGAGGGGCGGTCGGTTGGCGGCGGCAACCGCCTTGATGAAGGAGGTCTTTCCGGAGCTCGACTCTCCGGCCAGGCCGTAGATTTCGTTCTTGTTGATGTCGAGCGTGATGTCGTCGACGGCCCGGACCTCCCGCTCGATACCGAAGAAGCGCATCTGGTAATAGGCGCGCAGGTTGCGCACCCGCAGCACCGGAGGCACGCGCGTGTCCATCAGCTCGCGCCCCCGCCCATCCGGGCTAGGCGGCTGCGCGGATCGATGTACTCGTTGAGCGAAACGGCCAGCAGAAAGAGGCCGATGAAGGTGAGGGTGATGAAGATGGTCGGGAAGACGTACCACCACCACACCCCCGAGACCATCGCCGAGTGCTGGTTGGCCCAGAACAGCATCGTGCCGACGGTCGGGGTGTCGAGGTCGGTGAAGCCGAGGACCGACAGCGTCACCTCGAGGCCGATCGACCAGTTGATGTTGTTGAGCGTGGTCGAGAACACGATGGGCAGCACGAAGGGCAGGTGCTCGCGCAGCATGATCGAGCGCGCCGGCATGCCCGAGAACACGGCGGTCCGGGTGAACTCCCGCGTCTTCAGGCTCATCATCAGCGAGCGGACGAGCCGGGCGTCGTAGGCCCATCCGAGGCTCGCCATCACCAGGGCGAGCAGCGCCCAAGACATGTAGTCGCGCATCACGAAGTAGAAGAGGACGAGGATCGGGAACAGCGGGATCACGATGAAGGTGTCGTTGATCGACATCAGCACGCGGTCGGTGAGGCCGCCGACGTACCCGGCGGTCAGCCCGACGGCCAGCGAGAACAGGCGCGACAGGATCGCCACGGCGATGCCGAAGAGCAATGTGTTGCGCATCGCGAAGGTGAGGAGCCAGAAGGTGTCCTGGCCGCGCGAGGTGGTCCCGAACGGATGCGCCCACGACGGCGGCGCATCGAGGGCGACGACATAGGTGTCGAGCGGGTTGTACGGCGAGACCGCGGACAGCGCCGCCATGACGGCCACGACGACGGTGAGGAAGGACCCGATGGCGAACTCGCGATTGTAGCGGAGCAGGTCGCGGATGACGGAGATGAGGCTCATGCGAGCTGCATCCGCGGATCGAAGAGCGGGTAGAGGATATCGATCAGGAAGACCGATGCCGCGACCGCGATGATCGAGATCGCGGTGACCCCGAGCACGAGGCTGTAGTCGGCCGAATAGACGGCCCCGATCAGCAGGCGGCCGAGGCCCGGGTAGCTGAAGACCTGCTCGACGATGATGGCGCCGTTGAAGATCGCGCCGAGCGACATCGCAAGGCCGGTGATCTGCGGCACCAGCGCGTTGCGCATCACGTAGAGCGGCAGGATCCGACGACGGGGCACGCCGGCGAGCTCGGCATAGGTGACGTAGTCCTCCGTCACGATGTTGGAGACGAGGGCGCGCATGCCGAGGAACCAGCCGCCGATCCCGACGAGCACGATCGACAGCGCCGGGAGAATCGAGTGCAGCAGCACGCTGCCGATGTAGGTGAGCGTGAAGCCGGGCGCGATGTTCTGGCCCGCGCCCCCGCTGATCGGCAGGACCGGCCAGACGTAGCCGAAGATCAGCAGCAGGATGAAGGCGATGATGTAGTAGGGGACCGGGTGGAGCGCCATCGCGACCACGCCGAGCAGGTCGAGCGTCCGGCTGTCGCGGTAGTAGCCGGACAGGCCGCCGAGCAGGTTGCCGAGCAGCCAGGCGACCAGCGTGCAGGTGAAGAGCAGGCCGATCGTCCAGGGCAGGGCGCGGCCGATCAGGACCGAGACCGGCGTCGGGAAGGCGGACAGCGACGGCCCGAAGTCGAGGACCAGCATCCTGCGCCAGTAGGAGACGTACTGCTCGAGCAGGCCGCCCTCGACGCCATAGAGCTCGCGAAGCGCCGCGCGCATCATCTCGACGGCCTCGGGGCTCGTGTCCCCGAAGGCCGTCATCGACGCGACCATCTGCTCGACCGGATCGATCGGCGTCAGATGGGTGATGAAGAAGGTGAGCGAGATGCCGACGAAGACGACCAGGAGGAACTGGGCGAACCGCTTCAGGACGTAGTGGCCGTAGTTCCTCACTGGTCTGGTCCGACGTTCTGAAGCCTGCTCACTGAGCGGGCTTCAGCCTGACCATCATGTAGCGGGAGTTGCTCCAGTTCGGCACCGGGTTGGTGTAGGGGTCCTCCGCCGTCGGATAGCCGGTCCAGTAGGTCTCATCCATCATGGTGAACACGTTGTAGGCCATGAGCGGGATGATCGGCATCTCCTGCACCACGAGCTTGGCGTACTCCTGGCCGAGCTCGATGCCCTTCGGATCGTCGAAGGCCGTCGCGCGGGTCTGCTCGATGATCGTGTCGAGCTCCGGGCTCGACCAGCGCGACCAGTTGCGCGGCGTCTGAACCTCGCCGGCCGGCTTGACGAACTCCGAGTGCCAGCTGTCGAGGAAGAAGCTGAGGTCGGGATGGCCGCCCCAGGTCTCGACGCTCCAGGAGATCGCCACCTCGAAGTCGCCGCCGTTGCGGCGGGTGATGAACGCCGCCTGCGCCGATTCGGTGGTCGCGTCGATGCCGAAGCGGCGCCACTGCTCGGCGATCATCGAGCCCGCGCGCGTCATCACCGGCCGCGCCTCGCCCTCGACCATCACCGTCACCTTGAACCGCTCGCCGTCCGGCATGTACCAGTCGTCGCCCTGGCGAGTGAAGCCCGCCTTCTCGAGCAGTTCGGCCGCCGCGGTCAGGTCCTGCTTCCACCAGCCGAGCCCGAGCGAGGCGGCGATCGCCTCGTCGGTCTCGGGGATCTGGTCGCCGCCGGTCGGGCGCAGCATCTCGGCGATCTGCTTGCCGACCGTTGGATCGTACGGCTTGATCGTCTGCGTGCCGGTGTCGAGCTCGAAGCCGGCCAGCCATTCCTCCATCGGCTTGTGGTAGTAGTCCGGCGCCGTGCCGGTCGGCGGCACCGCGATCGCCGAGATCGTCGCGGCCCCGCGGTAGGAGGCCATCACGATCGCCTTGATGTCGAGCGCCAGCGCCAGCGCCCAGCGCACGTCGCGATCCTGGAACTTCGGGTTCTGGTGGTTGAAGATCACCTGCGGCAGCGTCGGGTCGGGATGGCCGTAGGGGAAGCCCTCGAACCAGCCGCGCGACGTCGGCGAATCCTCGACCAGCGTGAAGACCCCCTCGGGCGAGGTGTCGTGGATGATGTCGAGGTCGTGGTTCAGCTGCGCGATCACGCGCTTGTCCGGCGGGCCCGGGTCGAGATAGGTCACGAACTTCGGGCCGGGCTCGCCGAAGCGGCCGAGCGTCGTGCGGTCCCAGTCCTCGCGCTTCTGCCAGGTGAACCACTGCCCGTTCGGATCGTAGCTGTGGAGGGTATAGGCCCCGAGCGAGACCGGCGGGTTGAAGTCGAACTTGAGCGGGTCCTGTCCCTCGAACACGTGCTTCGGCATCATCCATGCCGCGTTCCAGCGCACCGTGAACAGCGAATGGAAGCGCGAGTTCGGCTTCTTCAGCTTGAAGACGACGGTGTACTTGTCGGGCGCCTCGATGCTCTCGACGTTGAGCTGGAACTGCGCGCTGCGGACGAGCCCCTGGGTGTTGAGATGGGTGTTCGTGGTGAAGACCACGTCGTCCGCGGTGAACTCGACCCCGTCGCTCCAGTAGATCCCGGGGCGGAGCTTCACGGTCATCTCGGTGAAGTCGTCGTTGTAGATCGGCGGCTCGGTCGCCAGCGAATTGTCCCAGACGCCGTCGAGCCCGTGATCCGGGTCGATGTACCAGAAGGTGTCCATCGCGAGCTGGTGCAGCCCGGTGGACTGCCCGCCGGCATTCGTGGCCCAGATGTTGAACCAGCCCGCGTTCTTGATCGTCCCTTCCGGGTTCTCGACGATCAGGGTCTCGTTCCGCGGAACGTCCGCCGCGCCCTGTGCGAAGGCCGGGGCTGACACGAGGAGCGCAAGGGCCGAAAAGGCAAGTGAACGCCAGAAGCGCATCATTCTTCCTCCCCTGGTTGCGACGGCTTGCCTCGCCGCCTTTCTTCTGCAAGCGTAGGTTGCCCGCCGCTAGATCGTATGTAAAGAGGGAATGCCGGCTCTGAGAAGTTCTGAGGTGCGACGCGTGGACCTGACGCCGCGGATCGAGTTCGCGCAGGCGCTGCCGACCGGTTTCGCGCGTACGGCCGCCGCGACGCTGGGCCGGTGGATCGTCAACGATCGCTTCAGACCCGAGGTCGCCATGCCGACGGAGCCGGAGCTCGCGGCCGCCCTCGGGGTCAGCCGGGCGACGGTTCGTGACGCCATCAAGGTCCTGTCCGGCAAGGGGCTCGTGCGGACGGCGCGGCGCTACGGCACGCGGGTGACCCCGCTCGAGGCCTGGAACCTCCTCGACGGCGACGTGATCGCCTGGCACGCGACCGAACATCCGCGCATGCGCCGCATCTTCGCCGAGACGACCGAGCTTCGCGCGATCATGGAGCCATCGGCCGCCGCGCTCGCCGCCAGGCGAGCGACCGACGCGCAACGGGCGACGATCCTCTCCGCCGCCCATGCCATGCGGCCCGAGGCCGATGACCTGCAGGCGCTCTTCGACGCCGACTGCCGCTTCCATGTGACGATTCTCGAAGCGACGCAGAACCAGGTCATGCGGCAGATGCGCCAGATCATCCTGACGATGCTGCGCGTCTCTTACGAGTATGGCGTCATGCACCGGGAGAACGGCCCGGTCAGCAGGGAGAGGCATATCGCCGTCGCGGAGGCGATCGTTCGCCGGGACGGCCCCGCCGCCCACGATGCCATGGCGGTCATGCTGAGCCGGAACCGGCGCATCGCAGAGAGGTACTGGCGCGAGTTTCAGCCGGATGCATCCGGCGTCGGGCTCTGATCCCGTGGGCAGGCTCCGCCTCCGCCGCCCCGGCCGCGCACGCGCCGGCGGTCCGCCCCTCACCCCCGTCTGAGGCCCGCCCATGTTCGACCGCACCCGCAGAAAGGCCCCCAGCGACCTCCGCTCCGCCCGCTGGTTCGCCCCCGACGACCTCCGCAGCTTTGGCCACCGCTCGCGCATCATGCAGATGGGCTACGGCCCGGCCGACTACCGGGGCAAGCCGATCATCGGCATCCTCAACACCTGGTCCGACCTCAATCCCTGCCACGCCCACTTCAAGCAGCGGGTCGAGGACGTGAAGCGCGGCGTGCTCGAGGCCGGCGGCTTCCCGGTCGAGATGCCGGCGATCACGCTCTCCGAGACCTTCATGAAGCCGACAACGATGCTCTACCGCAACCTGCTCGCCATCGAGACCGAGGAGCAAATCCGCGCGCATCCGGTCGATGGCGTCGTGCTGATGGGCGGCTGCGACAAGACCACGCCCGGCCTGATCATGGGCGCGCTCTCGGCCGGACTCCCGATGATCTACCTGCCCGCCGGACCGATGCTGCGCGGCAACTATGCCGGCCAGACCCTCGGCTCGGGCTCCGACGCCTGGAAGTACTGGGACGAGCGCCGCGCCGGCAAGATCACCGACAAGCAGTGGCTCGGCGTCGAGGCCGGCATCGCGCGCTCCTACGGCCATTGCATGACCATGGGCACCGCCTCCACCATGACGGCGATCGCCGACGCCATGGGCCTGACGCTGCCCGGCGCCTCCTCGATCCCGGCGCCGGACGCCAACCACATCCGCATGTCCTCGGAATGCGGCCGCCGCATCGTCGAGATGGTCTGGGAGGACCTGACCCCCGACCTCGTCGTCACCCCGGCTTCGGTCCGCAACGCCGCGACCGTCGCCATGGCGACCGGATGCTCGACCAACGCCGTCATCCACCTGCTCGCCATGGCGCGGCGGGGTCGGGTGGCCCTGACCCTCGACGACCTCGACGCTCTCGGCCGCACCACCCCGCTCGTCGCCAATGTCCGCCCCTCGGGCAGGGGCTACCTGATGGAGGATTTCTTCTACGCCGGCGGCCTGCTCGCGCTGATGAACAACATCCGGGAAAGGCTCGACCTCTCCTGCCTGACCGTCGCCGGCCAGACCCTCGGCGAGGCGATCGAGGGCGCCGAGGTCTATAACGACGACGTCATCCGCCCGCTGTCGAACCCGGTCTACCACGAGGGCTCGCTCGCGGTGCTGAAAGGGAACCTCGCCCCGAACGGCTCGGTCATCAAGCCCGCCGCCTGCGACCCGCGCTACCACGTCCACGAAGGCCCGGCCGTCGTCTTCGACAGCTACCCCGAGATGAAGGCGTTCATCGACGACGAGACGCGCGACGTCACCCCCGACCACGTCATGGTCCTCCGCAACGCCGGCCCGCTCGGCGGCCCCGGCATGCCCGAGTGGGGCATGCTGCCCCTGCCGGGCAAGCTGGTGAAGCAGGGCCACCGCGACATGCTGCGCCTCTCCGACGCCCGCATGTCGGGCACGAGCTACGGCGCCTGCGTCCTCCACATCGCGCCCGAGAGCTTCGTCGGCGGTCCGCTCGCGCTGCTCAGGACCGGCGACATCGTCCGCTGCGACGTGCCGAACCGGCGGATCGACATGGCTGTCGCCGAAAGCGAGATCGAGGCCCGCCGCAACAACTGGAAGAAGCCCGAGCCCCGCTTCGAGCGCGGCTACGGCTGGGCCTACGCGCAGCATGTCGGCCAGGCCGACCAGGGCTGCGACTTCGACTACCTCGAGCCCGAGTTCGGCCGCGCCGCCGGCGAGCCCGACATCTTCTGAGCGGCCAGCGGCTCGCGGCCTGTTCTGGTTGAAGCCGCCGCGGCAGACCGCTCCCCTGGAAATGACCAGGAGGCCGCGAGGGACACGCCCGAAAGGCCGAAGCATCGGCGATGCCGGGCCTGGTCATGAAGCCGAGGCACCGTCGCGACGACCTTCGAGTAACGATGATTAACCACGGCTCGACTTGCGATGACCGCGCGCGTCCCTCTCGTTTCGACCGTCGACTGCCGGAATCGCGCCGCGCGCGCCCCTGCGGCGGCGACCGGCCCCTGCACGAATCTGGTGCATGGATTGTGCATAAGATGTGCATGCGTTGTGCATGCCTCCTCGGAGATCACCCCCGGCGACTTTCCGAGGGAAATCCGCAGCTTGGCCCGCCCCGTCAACCAAGGTTAACGCCAGCGCGGGACCCGTTCCGACTCCGACCTCATCCCGCTCTAGCGCCGGGCGGCGGTGCCGGCCTCCCGGTTGCATCCGGCAGGTGGCCGGCCAGGTTGGCCAGCGCGAACGCGCAGAGCTGGTCCCTGGCCTCCCCGGGGCTCGAGCGCACGCGGTCCGGGAGCAGCCCCGATGCGACCGCCCGGCCCGCGTCGATGAAGGTCATCCACGGGACCCCGTCGATCCACCGCTTCACCACCGCGGCCCCGCCGGCCGCCAGATGCGCGGCGACGTCCCGATCGTCGCCCCCGTCCGCCACCAGCACCAGCCGGCCCGGGTCGATGCCCGCGAGCGCGCCGCGTGTCGCCTTGTCGTCGACCGCCACCACGAAGCGGCCCCGGTTCGCCCTGACCACCACCTCGAGTCCGCGATCGAAGTCTTCCTCGTCCCGGTCGTGGGCGCGGGCGAGGATCACCGCCCCGTCGCAGGCCTCGACGCCCAGCCCTTCCAGGGCCGTCCGCCGCAGCGACGTGGCCGCAACCAGGCATTCGAGCGCCGGGTCGCGCAGCAGCATGACGGGCACCTGGCGCAGGTGCCGGTCCGGAACCTCGTACGGCTGGCCGTCCAGGTACGCCGCGCTCTTCAGGCAGAGCCCGACGGCGACCCCGCGCTCGCGCAGCAGGTGGTCGACGGCGCGGGCGATCCGGCCGGTCCCGCGGTCGCCCGCGACAAGGAGCTTCGGAACCGTGCCGCCGGCGTCGCCGAACAGCATGTCGAGGATCGGTCCGGCCACGTCGCGCGAGGTTCCGGCGCGCGGCCAGACGTGCATGCTGAGCCCCGGGCGCGAGTTCACCTCCAGGATCGCGCCGCCCACCTCGCGGAACGACCGCGCGAGGTCCGGCGTCACGAAGTCCACCCCCGCAACGTCCAGCCCGACGGCCGCCGCCGCCGCCTCCGCCGCGGCCCGGTTGTCCGGATGCACACGGTCGGTCACGTCGATCGGGATCCCGCCCGTGGCGACGTGGCCGGACGGCAGGAGCTGCACGCTGCGTCCCTCTTCCGGTACGTCGTCGAGGGTCAGCCGCTGCCTGGCAAGATGCGCCGTCAGCGTGTCGTCGAGCTGGACCGGCGAGAGCCGGAAGTCGTCCCGGTCCGGCTCGGCGTTCAGCGCCACGACAAGGTCTTGGACCGTCCGGGCGCCATCACCCGTCACGGCCGGCGGCAGGCACGTCGCCGCGGCGACCATCCGCCCGTTCACCACGAGGAGCCGGTAGTCCTCGCCCGGCACCAATTCCTCGACCACGACCCCCAATTCGGCCGACAGCGCATGGGCGAACGCGGGCGCCACGTCTTCGGGCCCGGCCACGCCGACCGTCACGCCGCGGCCCTGGTTGCCCTTCGACGGCTTGATCACGAGGGGATAGCCGACCTGCCGCGCCGCGCTCAGCGCCGCCTCCGGGTCCGCGACCCCGATCTGGAGCGGCACCGGCAGGAAGACCTCGGCCAGGCGCCTGTTGCAGCTGCGCTTGTCGAGCGCGAGCTTGGTTGCCCCGAACGAGGTCGAGCCGGTCAGCGACGAGAACAGGTACTGCTGACGCGCGCCCTCGCCGACGTGCAGGTGCTGGCCGTTCCCTTGGCCGGTTGCGAGCCCGCGCCGCCAGGCCGCCGCCTTGAGGATCGAGGTGGATCCGGAGAGCCTGCGCCGCGACGCCCGCCCCAGGAGCTCGTCGAGGCCGAGCCCGAAATCGCGGTCCGCTCCCCGGCGTCGGGACGAGGAGGTCGCCGAGGCCCGCCACCGCGAGCGCCGCTGCCCGCCGCGATATCTCCGGCGCATGGGTCTCCCAGACCAGCACGGCTTCCGCCTCCGTGCGAGTCGCCGCGGCGAAGGAGACCGGCTCGAGATACTGCATCCGCTCCAGCGCCGCCGCCTCGACCGCAAGGATCGCCTGCAGCAGCGCCTCCTCGGCCGGCACCCCCGCCTCTGACCGGAGCCGCGCCAGGAAGCCGCCGTCGATCACATGGTTCCGAAGCGAGTGAGGCCGCGGCGGGAACCGATCGAGGAAACGCGCAGCGAGGTCCGTTCCCGCCGCGGCCGTGCCCTTCTCCCATGGGGGGCAGAGATCGACCCGCAGCCGCAGGATGCTCCGGACGTGGTAACGGTTGCAGCCGCGGAAATGCCGGCTTTCTCGGATCAGGAACGGCACCGGAAGCGGGCTCCAGCGTGCTTCGCCCCACTCCGCGGCCTCGGCCGCTCCGTTCACTTCCTCATTCGTCACGCGCACTGCCCCCGCACCACCGGTAGTTGTACTGCAGCAAAAGCCAGCCTTTTTTCTGGCGCCCCGGACGTGGTGCACCTTTCCGAAGAATTCCCCGACAGACGACCTAAACGATCAAGTATCTCGCCAATAGCGCGACTAGACAATCGTTCCGGGAGTATTGCCGTTGATAAGACTACCCCGGATCTTTCTGGTCAAGATTGTACCGATGAGGGGGAAGGTCCCGCCGGCACTCGGCGGGCTGCACATCGGCTGACACACGGGTCGGGTGGTGGCACGGGGGGAATGCACAATGGTCGTCCGCGTACTGGATGCGGAACGCTTGGCACGCGCCAAGCGGGCATACACGACTCGCCGCGCGGCGCCGGAGAGAATGAAGACACTGATCGGGGGCGCGATACGGCCGGACTCGGGCGACCTGGTCCTCGCCCGTGTCGACGAGGTCCGCAAGCAGAAGCGAATCGAGCTCACCGATGGTCGCAAGGCGCTGCTGTTCCCCGGCGATGAGGTCATCGTCTGCTACGGCAACCGCTACGCCCCGGACCAGTACGAGGCGGTGATCGGCATCGACCTCAGCCCGTGCGAGCTCGTGGCGGCCGGCGGCGTCGCGGCGCGCGAGCTCTCCCGCAACCTCCGGATGCTCGAGCCGACGCGGATCACCCCGATCGGACTCATCGGGGACGCCAACGGCAACCGGCTGAACGTCCGCGCCTTCGCCTTGCCGGACCACGACCGGGCTCCGTCGATCCCGATCGTCCTGTCGCTCGGAACGTCGATGAACGCCGGCAAGACCCTGACGGCGACGTCGCTCGTTCGGGGTCTCAAGAAAGCCGGCTACCGGGTCGCGGCGCTCAAGGCCACGGGTACCGGCTCCGGCAACGACATGTGGATCGTGCGCGACGCCGGCGCCGACGTCGTGCTCGACTTCACCGATGCCGGCTATTCCGGCACCTACCTGATCCCTCAGGACGAGATCGAGGCGGCCACCCGGCGGCTCATCGCCCACGCCGCGCTGCAGGGTTGCGACATCGCGATCGTCGAGGTCGCCGACGGCTTGCAGCATCTCGAGACCGCGGCCCTCATCGAGGCGAAGCACGTCTGGACCGGCGCGGTCGGCGTCGTCTTCGCGGCCTACGACGCGATGGGGGCCAAGTGCGGCGTCGACCTGCTGCGGCTGTCCGGCCACCGGGTGCTGGCGATCAGCGGCCGCATCGCGCTCTCGCCGCTGGCGATGCGCGAGGCCGAACGGGCGACCGGCCTGCGCGTCTACACGCCCGCCGAGCTGCAGGAGGGGGCGCTCGTCGACGTCATCGCCGGCCGGATGGGTTCGGCGGACCGTCGCAACGGCGCCGCTGCGCCGCTCGAGCGGCCGGCGTCGGCAGCCGGCGCCCCGGGCGTGCCGCAGGGCGTCACGATCTTCCGGCCCGGCGACCGCAGCTCCGCCCCGAGGCCGGAGAATCCGTCGGCGGCCGTCGTGACCTTCCCGGCCGAGCTGCGCCCCGAGAGGCCGGCGGCCCGGCTGCCGAGGGCGGTGCTGCCGGTCCTGCTCACACGGATTGCCCGGCGGGTGATGGAGCTTGACGTCGATGCCCTCTGCGGCGCCGCCCCGGGCGCCCGGGAAAAGGGCCGGATCAACCGCCGCAACGGCTACCGCCGCCGGCGCTGGACGACATGGCTCGGGGACATCGAGCTCATGGTCCCGCGGCTCCGAAAGGGCGGCTACAATCCGCCGTTCCTCGCCGAGCGCGCGCTTCGGGGCCCCGAGTTCGCCGCGGTCGCCGATCGCTGCCTCGAGCCCGAGCAGCCGGCGAGCGCGCTCGCGCCCCTGATCACGCTCATGGGCGCGGCGGTGCCGCCCGAGGCGGAGCTCGCGCGCCTGAAGGAGGAGCTGCAGTCGGCGATCCAGGAGATCGTCCCCGACCTCGCGGACCGCCGCCAGGGGGCGATCCGGCTGCTGGCGCTCGAGCGCGACCGCGGCGGCCTGGCGGCGGGCGTCTGGTCGACCGAGGACATTGACGACGACGACGCCGACAGCGGCCACGACGCCTTCGGTCCGCACCCGGGCCTGAGCTTCGTGGCGGGCGGCGGCGCCCTCGAGGCGCTGGACCTGTCCGGAACTTCCGGCTTCGACGAGGCAGATTGATGCGCGCAGGCGGTCCTCCCGTGTCGCCGATGACCCGCGAGCCGGCCCGATGACGCGGTCGCGCCCCAGGGCGGCCGCCGACCAGACGCTGCGCCTGGCGTGGCGCGCCTCGCGTCCGGGGCTCGCTGTGGTCTTCCTGTTCGGCGCGTTCATCAACCTGCTGAAGCTCGCTCTGCCCCTATACCTGATCGAGGTTCTCGACCGGGTTCCCGCCAGCCGCAGCGTCGGGACGCTCGTAATGCTGACGATTGTGGCCCTGCTCGCCATCACGGCCGGGCTCGCGCTCGTGGCGGTGCGCCGTCAGATGCTGGCACGCTGGGGCAGATGGATCGAGCAGCACCTCGGCTATATCCTGTTCCAGCGCCGGCTCGGCGGGGCCAGGTTCGGCGACACCGGGGGCGCGCAGGACTCGCTCGACGACCTCGCGAACCTGCGCAACTTCGTGTCGGGAGGCCTCGCCTCGTGGATGGACATCGTATGGGCGCCCTTCTTCGTGCTCGGCGCCTACCTCGTCCACCCGGTGTTCGGCCTGATGGGCGCGGTCGCGATCGCCCTCCTCGTGCTCCTCGGCGTACTGCAGGAACGGACGACGCGGGAGGCACGGTACGCAGCGCGGCGGGCAACGGCGAGCGCGGGTGACGTCGTCGTCGCGGCCGAGCGCAACATCGAGTCCGTCGGCGCCCTCAGCATGACGCCCCATCTCGCCGATCGCTGGCAGCGGCTGATGGCCGCCCGCGGCGACGAGCGCGAGCGGACCGAAGCCCTGCTGGCCTTCTTTACCTTCCTGAAGAGCAGCCTGCGGCAGATCCTCTATATCGGCGCGATCGGCGTCGGAATCTGGCTGGTCCTGCAGAACGCCCTGACTCTCGGCTCGATATTCGCGGCCAGAATCATGCTCGGCTTCGGCTATCGCCTCGTCGATCGCGCCGTCGACAACTGGCGGTCGCTGCGCGACGCGAACGCCAGCTACGCCGCGATCAAGCAGCAGCTCCGGGCCGAGGACCGCCCGCCGGCATCGGTGGACAGCGCGGCGCGCGGCGACGCCCTGATCCTCGAGGAAGTGAGCTTCCGCTACCGCGATCAGCGCGATTCGGTGATCCGCAACCTCAGCCTGACGCTGGAACCCGGCGAGGCGCTCCTCGTCACCGGGACCGCGACGACCGGCAAGACGACGCTCTCGCGGCTGCTCGTCGGCCTGATCGAGCCGCGCCACGGGCAGGTGCGGCTCGGCGATGTCGAGATCGCGCGGCTTCCCGTCGAGATGCGGGCGGACCTGATCGGCTACCTGCCGCAGCATACCGAGCTGTTCAGCGGCACCGTCCGCGAGAACATCGCCCGCATGCGCCAGGGCGACTTCAAGGCGATCGTCGCCGCCGCCAAGCTCATCAACATCCACGAGACGATCATCCGCCTGCCCGAAGGCTACGACACCGTCATCAGCGGCGAGACGGTCGGGCTCTCGGGCAGCGAGTTCAAGCGGATCGCGATTGCCCGGGCGATCTACGGCCAGCCGCGGCTCCTGGTCCTCGACGAGCCCGCCGCCAACCTCGACCGGCCGTCGCGGCGCACTCTCGAAGCCGCAATCGTCACGCTGAAGCAGCAGGGCTGCTCGGTGGTGATCACCCAGGCGATGCAGTCGGTGCGCACCATGAGAATCGCCGACAAGTTCCTGATCCTCGGCGGCCGCAACCCGGAATACTCGGTCGGGCGCCCTGCGGCCGACGGCTCGAAGCCCGGCAGCGCGAAGCCGAACCTGCGGAGCGTCACATGACGGCGGGCGCCGCCCCCCCGCCGGTGGCGCCGGTCGCCGGCCCGCCGTTCGGGCTCGGCCAGACACTGCTCGGCCTCGGGATCATCGCGGCCTTCCTCGGCGCCTTCTCGGTCTGGTCGATGCTCGCGCCGCTCGAGAGCGCCGTGATCGCGCCCGGCGTGGTCAGCGTCGAATCCAACGTCAAGACCGTGCAGCACCTAGAGGGCGGCATCGTCGACGCGATCCTCGTGCGCGACGGCGACAAGGTCGCGGCCGGCGACGTGCTGATCCGGCTGCAGAACACCCTGCCCGTGTCCGCCCTGAACGAGGTCCAGGCGGAGTACTTCGAGGCGCGCGCCACCGAGGCCCGCCTGGTGGCGGAGCGCGACGGCAAGGCCGCGATCGACTTCCCCGAGGAGCTCCGGCGCCGGATGGGCGACGAGGCGGTGCAGGATGCGATCGCCGGCCAGGAGAGCATCTTCCGTAGCCGCAGCGCCATCGTCGCCCAGCAGGAGCTGATCCTCGACCGCACGGTGGCGGGGCTCGAGGCGCAGATCGAGGGCCTCGAGGGCCAGATCGCCGCCGCCCACAAGCGCATCGCGCTGATCGACGACGAGCTCACCGGCGCGCTCGCGCTGCAGGAGCAGGGGCTGATGATCAAGTCGCAGGTGCTCGCGCTGCAAAAGGACCGGGCCGAGTTTGAGGGCGACGCCAGCGGCTACCTCGCCGAAGTCGGCGCGGCGCGGCAGGACATCGAGGCGGCCCGGCTGCGCATGTCCGAGTCGCGCGCCGCCGCCGTCTCGCTCGGGGCCGAGGAACTGCGAATGACCCGCGCCCGCGCCTACGAGCTGGCGCAGAAGCTCGCCGCCGCCGCCGACGTGATGGGCCGCACCGAGATCCGCTCGCCGATCGCCGGGACCGTGGTCGCGCTCAAGGTCCACACCATCGGCGGCGTCGTCATCGCCGGCGAGCCGCTGCTCGATATCGTCCCTGCCAACGACAAGCTGGTGGTGCAGGCCGCGATCGACCCGCTCGACATCGACCAGGTCCAGGCCGGGCTGCCGGTGACCGTCTGGCTCTGGGCGCTCAACCGCCGCGACCGCGCGGCGCTCGAGGGCCGCATCGAGACGATCTCCGCCGACCGCCTGACCGACCCGAACACCGGCGGCAGCTACTATTCGGCCCGCGTCGAGCTCGCGACCGATTCGCCCGAGCTCCGCTCGGTGTCGCTGCAGCCCGGGATGAGCGCCGACGTGATGATCCGTACCGGCGCGCGCTCTCCCTGGGACTACCTGATGGCACCGCTCAAGCGGGCCCTCACGAATTCGCTGAGGGAGCAGTGAGCGCCCCGCGCCTCCGGCGCCGCGGCTTCGTCCGTGGCATCCTGCTCGCGGCGGCGGTCTTCGCCGTCGCGCTCGGCTGCCTGGCCGGCCCTGGCTTCGGCCGCTCCTCCGGCACCTCCGGCGAGACGACGGCGGTCCTGCGCGGCATTCCGATCACGGTCTACACCTACCGGCCGCCCGGCTGCGCCCGGCCGGCCCTGCTTTTCGTGTTCCACGGCAACGGCCGCGGCGCCGAATCCTATCGCGACTCCGCCGAGCCGCTGGCCGACCGTGTCTGCCTCCTCGTCTTCGCGCCGCTCTTCGACAAGGACCGCTTCCCGAACTGGAGCTACCACCGCGGCGGCGTCGTCGACGACGGCGCGCTCCTGCCGCCCGACGCCTGGACCGTCACCCTGGTCGCGGACCTGGTCGCCTGGGCCCGCCGGGCCGAGGGGCGGCCGGATGCCCGCTACTACCTGTTCGGCCACTCCGCCGGCGGCCAGTTCCTTTCCCGGGTCGCCGCCTATGCCCCGCCGCTCGATGCCGAGGCCATCGTGATCGCCAACCCCTCGACCCAGGTCCTGCCGACGACCGACGAGGACGCCCCCTACGGCATGGGCCTCATCTTCCCGCCGGACGACGCCCCGGAGCGGATCCGCGACTACCTGCGGCTGCCGGTCACGCTCTATCTCGGCCTCGAGGACACCGGCGACGAGGATCTCACCCGCAACGCCGCCGCCGACCGGCAGGGCGACAACCGGCTCGACCGCGGCCAGAACGTCTTCGCCATGGCGGAGGACGTCGCCGGCGAGCACGGCTGGGAGCTTGGCTGGGACCTCATCCTCGTCCCCGGCCTCGGCCACTCGGCGCGCGCCGCCTTGGCCGCCCCGCAGATCATCGAGGCGCTACGCCTGCACGAACTGGAGCCCGTAAATTGAACCGGCAAACCCCTGTACCCGCTGCCGCCGAGGCCGACATCGTCAGCGCCCGAGTCCTCGCCGCGGGCAACATCTACTGCCGCCACCCGGTGGTGCGCCTGCGGCTCGCCGACTCCGCGGTCGCGGATCTGCCCGCCGACGCCGGTCAGAGGCTCGCCGAGGCGGCCGCGCCCCCGGCGCGCTGGCACGCCAACTTGCCGGACTTCCCCGCCTGGCAGCGCCTGGGCGCGGAGGGCGAACCTCTTTCCGCCACGCTGGCGATCGAGATCCTGGCCCTGCTCCTGCAGCGCTGGGCCTTTTGGCCAGTCAGCTTCGCCCGGCGCGAAAGCGGCAGCGAGCCGGAGGACGGCGCGATTGTGTTCGAGACGCGCCAGCCGGAAGCGGGCCTGATCGCCGGCGAGATGGCCGTCAAGCTCTGCGACGCTCTGCGGCGCGGGCGGCTCGACAGCGAGCGATGGTTCCGTGCGGTCGAAATCTACCAGCGCAAGAGGATCGGCATCAGACCGATCTGGGAGACGCTGGAGATCGCACGGCATCTCGAAGCCGCCGGCACTCCGTGGTTGATGTTGCCCAAGGGCAAGCACGTCCGGCTCGGCGGCGGCAAGTACGGCAAACTTCTACGCGGCTCCGAGTCGACCGAAACATCCGCGGTCGGCAAGGAAATCGCGAAGCGCAAGCACATCGCAACCGCTTACCTCGCCCAGGCAAACCTTCCCGTTCCCGCGCAACGCACCGCCCTGAAACCGGAACAGGCGGTCGAAGCGGCCCAGTGGATCGGCTTCCCCGTGGTCGTCAAGCCGGCCGAGGGCAAGATGAGCCGATGCGTCACCGTAGGCGTCCAAGATGAGGCGGGAGTCGTGGAAGCTTTCGCGCAAGCGAAGACGATCTCCTCCCAAGTCGTGATTGAATCCGTCATCGAAGGCGAACTGTATCGACTGCTCACCATCGGCGGACGGTTCTTCGCTGCCTCCCGTCGCCTTCCCGCGCAGGTCACCGGAGACGGCCAGGCGACCGTTCGCGAACTCGTCGAGCGCGCGAACCAGCAGCCCGCGCGCCGGGTGGGCCGCATGGGCCTGCGCACCCCCATCCAATTGGACAAGGAGGCGCTAGCCTGCCTGACGGACCAGGCCCTGACGCCGGACAGTCGCCCGGCTGCAGGTAGTCGCGTCACCCTCTGTCGTATTCCGAGTCTCGGCCGCGGCGGCGACGCGGTCGATGCTACCGACGACATCCACGAGTCGATCCGGGAGGTCGCCGAGCGCGCCGCAACGCTGCTCGGGATTGATGTCTGCGGTGTCGACTTCATCACGACCGACCCGACCCGCCCATACTGGGAAACCGGCGGCGCGATCTGCGAGGTCAACACGCGCCCGGGGTTCGACATTCACTGGGCAGTATCTGAAGGCCAGTCGCGTGATGCCGCCCGTGCCGTTGCCCAGATGCTTTTCCCGATCGGCGCGCCCACCAGGTCTCCGGCCATCGTCATCCTGCGCGAGCCGGAGAATTCTGCACTCGACCGGGAAATTCTCGCCGCCGCTGCGGAAACCGGCCGCCGGGTCGGTCTCGCAACCTCGGACGGCGTCCGCTCCTCAGCCCGCGACCACCTGACCTGGGCGCAGAACCATCTGCTCGCGGTCGAGGCCGCCACCCTCGACGGCAGCCTCGACGCCGTGATCGTGGGCGTAAGCCCCGCCGAGGTCGTCCGCCTCGGCCTCGGCCTCGACCACGTCGATCTTGCGATCGTTCCGCAAGGCGCGCGAACAGCGATCACCCGCGAGGCCTGCGAGGCTCTGTCGCGCGTCTCCGGCCAACGACTCGTCTCCACGCGCTACGCGAGCGCCGTCGCGCGCGCCGTCACCGGCGAGAGTCGGCCGGCGGAGCACGATCTTGCGGGGCCGGGGTGGGCGTTGCCGGCCGCTACGAACCTGCCGGTTCCCGACGTGGCAGCGGCGTCTTCGGATGTCACCGTCCTCATGCTCGGCGACCTCGGCTTCGGCGAATCCTACATGCGCGGGCCCAAGGTCGCGCCGCTGCGCCGGCGGCTGGCGATGCACGGACATGGCTATTCGCTGCTCCGGCTGCGCGAGCTGATCGAACTCGGCGGACCTCGTAGTCGGCAACCTCGAGGTGCCGCTCGCCGCCGACGTGGATCCGGCGCTGCGCGGCCAGAAGAACTATCTAGGCTGGTCGGACGCCGAGGAAACCGTGGCCGCCTTGCAGGAGGCGGGCTTCGACGCCCTCTCGCTCGCCAACAACCACACGCTCGATTGCGGTGAGGCCGGCCTCAGCGAGACGATCCGGCGGCTGGGCCATGCCGGGATCGCCCCCTTCGGCGCCGGCCCGAACCTCGCGGCCGCCGGCCGTCCCTTCATCCGGACGCTCCGCGTCGGGCCGGTCGACCGCACCATCGTCCTCTTTGGCTGCTTCGAGTTCCGCCAACGCTACGAAAAGCGCTTCGACTGGTATGCGAAGCCCGGACGGCCCGGGGTGAACCCGATCGCGCCGCAGAGCATCGCCCGCGAGATCCGGCGCCTGCGCGACAGCGTTCCCGCGCCGATCTTCATCGCCTACCCGCATTGGGGAGTCGACTATGATGGGGTGCAGGACTACCAGCGCGCCTACGCCCGCCAACTGATCGATGCGGGGGTCGACCTGATCGTCGGCCACGGGGCCCACGTCCTTCAGAGCGTCGAGACCGTCTCCGGCCGGCCGGTGGTCTACGGCCTCGGGAACGGCGTCTGGAACGCGCCCGGCCGCTTCGCCCATCTCAGCGCCCCGCCCTTCGGCCTCGCCGCCGCGCTGCGACTCCGGCAGGACGGCGACCGCATGTCGGCAGCGCTGCGGCTCTACCCGCTCATGATCGACAACGCGGTGACCCGCTTCCAGAATCGCCCGGTCAGCCCCGGCGAGCTGCCCCAGGCGCTCGGCGCGCTGCTGCCAGAGGACTCGGCCAGGCCGCCTTTCTCGCAGGGTTGCGACCGGCTGGGCCACCATGTCGAGGTCGCGGTCGCGCTGTCGCACGCGTCCGGGGAACCCGCGCTGGCCCCCGGCGGCGCCTGAGTTCAGGACGGCGTCGGAACCTCGGCGGCGAGCAGGCCCTCGGCCTTCAGCTCCGCCCACAGCCCGGCGGGCGCCACCTCGGCGAACGAGGCGATGTTGGCGCGCACCTCGTCCGGATGCGCCGCGCCGGGAATGACCGCGACGACCGCCGGATGGCCGAAGGGAAAGTGTAGCGCGGCCGTGGCAAGCCCGACGCCGTGGCGGCCGCAGACCGCCATGATCTCGGCGGTCCGCTGCTGGATCGCCGCATCGGCGATCGCGTAGCGGTAGCGCGCCTCCGGTCCGGGTCCGGTCACCAGGATCCCGGAGGCGAACGGCGCGCCGATGACGACGGCGATCCCCGCGGCCGCGAATCGGTCGAGGCTCGCAAGCCCCGACTGGTCAAGCAGCGTGTAGGGCATCGCGACGATCAGGAAGTCGAGCTCGACCATCTGCGGAATGACCTCGATCGACTCGGTCCGGTTCAGCCCCATGCCGATCGCGCGGATGTCCCCCGCCCGCTTGAGCTCCTCGAGCGCCCGGATGCCGGAGGTCGCCATGTCGCGCATCCGCGCTTCCCAGTACTCGCCGTGCGCGGCCTGGTCGGGATCGTGGATCAGCAGGGCGTCGACGGTGTCGAGGCCGAGCCGCATCAGGCTCTGCTCGTAGGAGCGCATGACGCCGTCATAGGAGTAGTCGAAGTCGAACTCGAAGCGCAGGCCGCCCACCCACCGCGACAGGTCCATCGACGCAGGCTCCGCCGGCCGGCGGAAGACGCGCCCGACCTTGGTGGTGAGGACGAAGTCCCCGCGCGGCTGGTCGAGGAGGAAGTCGCCGACCCGGTGCTCGCTCAGGCCGCGGCCGTACCAGGGCGCGGTGTCGAAGTAGCGGATGCCGCCGTCCCAGGCGGCCTGCATCGTCGCGCGCGCGTCGATGCCGCCGACGCGGCGGAGCTGGCCGCCGAGATGGGCGGCGCCGAAGCCGAGCGGCGGCAGCCGCAGCGACGTCGCTCCGACGCGCGTGGTCCCGGTCCGCATCGCCGGCGTCAGTAGGTCGCCCGCCCGCCGGACAGGTCGAAGACGGCGGCGGTGGTGAAGCTGTTCTCCTCGCTGACCAGCCAGCTCACCATGCCGGCGATCTCGTCGACCTCGGCGAAGCGGCCGCGCGGGATGCGGCTCAGCATGTACGCGATGAACTCGGGCGTGAGCTCGTCGAGGATCCGCGTCTTGGCGGTCGCCGGGGTGATGGCGTTGACGGCGATGTCGTACCCGGCGAGTTCCTTGCCCACCGCCTTGGTCATGCCGATGACGCCGGCCTTGGCCGCGGCATAGGCCGAGGCGTTCGGGTTGCCCTCCTTGCCGGCGATCGAGGCGATGTTGACGATCCGGCCGTAGTTCTGCGCCTTCATCCCCGGGATGACGGCGCGGTTGACGTAGAACGTGCCGTTCAGGTCGATGTCGATCACCCGCCGCCACTCGTCGAGGTCGTACTCGTCGAGCGGCGCGTTCCGCCCGGCGATCCCGGCGGAATGGACGAGGATGTCGATCCGCCCGAGGGTCGCGACCACGGCGGCCGTCGCCGTCTCCACCGCGTCCCAGTCGGCGACGTCGACGGTCTCGATGGCGACGCCGCCGTCGAAGCCCTTGGCCGCCCGATCGAGCTCGTCGCCGTCCCGGTCCCACAGGCAGACCCGGGCGCTCGATGCGGCCAGGCGCCGGGCGATCGCCAGCCCGATCCCCTGGGCTCCGCCGGTGACGACGGCAATCCGGCCGTTCAGATCGATCTTGTTCATTCCCTGGATCCTGCTTTCTGTCGGCTGAAGTCGGTGCGCGCGGCCTCGACCGGGTCCGCACGGCCGGGAAGGCGGAACACGCTCGCGACATCTTCGTCGGCCGCGATCGGGCGGCCCTGGTAGAGGAAGCAGCGGGCGAGGCGATCGCTGTCCGGGAGGAACCGGGGCGGCGGGCTCGCGCGGCAGATGTCCATGGCGTGCGGGCAACGCGGCGCGAAATTGCAGCCTGCCGCCATCGCGCCCGACGCCTCCCTCACCGGGACGTCGAGCGTTCCCCATTGCCGCGAGAGGTCGGGGAGCGGGATCGAGGACACGAGGAGCTGCGTGTAGGGGTGCCTCGGCTCGCCGATCACGCGCTCGACCGACCCGGCCTCGGCGACCTCGCCCTTGTAGAGGATCAGGATGTTGTCGCAGATCTGGAACGCGGTGGTGAGATCGTGGGTGATGTAGACGATCGAGATCCCGAGGTCCCGGTTCAGCGTGCGCAGCTCGTCGAGGATCGTCGCCCGCAGCGAGGCGTCGACCATCGAGACCGGCTCGTCGGCGACGATGATCCGCGGGCGCAGCAGCACCGCGCGCGCCACCATCACGCGCTGGCGCTGGCCGCCGCTCAGCTCGTGCGGATAGCGCCCGAGGGTGTCGGCCGGCCGCAGCCCGACGCGGCTGAGCGCATCCTCGATCATCGCGCGCTCCTCGGCCGGCGAGCCCGCCAGCTTGTAGCGGCGGAGCGGCGTGTGCAGCACATGGTCGACCCGGTAGAACGGGTTGAAGACGTCGAAGGGATCCTGGAAGACCGGCTGGACCTCGCGGCGGAACTGGCGCTGCTCGGCGCCCGACATGCGGGCGAGGTCCCGGCCCCGGTAGATCACCTCGCCGGCGCTCGGCGGGATGAACCCGAGCAGGATCCGGGCCAGCGTGGTCTTGCCGCTGCCGCTCTCGCCGGCGATCGCCGTCATCGAGGCGGCATCCTCGCGGAGCGAGAGCGAGATGTCGCCGAGCGCGGTGAACTCGCCGAACTGCTTGCGCACGCGTCTGAGCTCGATGAGCGCGCTCATGACGCCGTCTCCGCGCCTGCGGTCGAGCGCCGGCAGGCGATCGTGCTGCGGATAGAGGTGGCAGGCCGCGTCCTGGCTCCGGCCCGACCCGTTGCAGAAGCGGCGTCTCGCGCCGGCAGCGCTCGAACGCGAACGGGCAGCGCGGGTCGAAGCTGCACGCCTCGGGCAGGTGGACGAGGCGCGGCGGCAGGCCGGGGATGCCGCGCAGCACCTGCTTCCTCTGGATGCCGGGCAGGCTGTCGATCAGCAGCCGGGTGTAGGGGTGCCGCGGCGCTCCGATGATCTGCCGGACCGGGCCGATCTCGACGATCCTCCCCGCATACATGACCCCGACCGTATCGGAGCACTGCGCGATCAGCCCCATGTCGTGGCCGATCAGCACGACCGCGGCGCCGAGCCCGTCCTGCAGCCGCCCGAGCGTCTGCATGACCTGCCGCTGCACGACCACGTCGAGCGCGCTGGTCGGCTCGTCGGCGATGATGACCTTGGGCGCGAGGCAGGTCGCGATGGCCATCACCGCGCGCTGCTTCATCCCGCCGCTGAGCTCGTGCGGGTAGCGCTCGGCCACGCCGGGATCGAGGCCGACGTTGCGCAAGAGCTCGGCGACGCGGGCGGCGAGCTCGGCCCGCCGCAGCCCGCGCCGATGCGCGACGATCGCGTCGACGACCTGGTCGCCGAGGCGCATCACCGGGTTGAGCGAGCTCATCGCCCCCTGCGGCACCAGCGCGATGTCGCGGAGCCGGGTCTGCCGCAGCTCCGCCTCGCCCATCGCGAGCAGGTCCCTGCCGTCGAGCGACACCCGCCCGCCGGCGATCCGGGCCGGCGGGCGGGTCAGCCGCATCAGCGCCATCGCCATCGTGGTCTTGCCCGAGCCCGACTCGCCGATGAGCCCGAGCCGCTCGCCGGGGCGAAGCGCGAAGGAGACCTTGTTGACCGCCTTCGCCGGTCCCTCCGGCGTGTCGTAGTGGACTTCGAGATCCTCGACCATGAGCACCGGCGTGGCGACGGCGCGATCCGGGGCGTCCCTGGCGAGGGCGTTCATCTCGGTCATTGCCGGCTCAGCCGCGGGTTGGCGAAGCGGTCGAAGCCGATCGAGGTCAGGAACAGGCCGAGCGAGATCAGCGCGATCACGATGATCGGCGGCAGCCACCACCACCACATGCCGCGCAGGAGCGCGGCCGACTGCTGCGACCAGTAGATCGTGTTGCCGAGCGTCATCTCCTGCGGCGCCCCGAGCCCGAGCGCCTCGAGCCCGATCACCGCGAGGATGGCCGCGCTCACCGTCCCGACGAAGCTCGCGATGATGTAGGGCAGGAGGTTCGGCATGATCTCGCGGAACAGGATCTCGAACGGGCCCTCGCCGTTCACCCGCGCGACCTCGATGTAGGAGCGCTCGCGGATGGTCAGGACCTGCGAGCGGATGGTGCGGGTGCTGAACATCCAGGCGAGCGAGGCCACGACGAGCGCCATCACCTCGGTCGTCATCTCCTGCACGTTGCCGGCGATGACGACGAGGATGGCGATGGCGGGCACCGTCATCAGCGCGTCGGCGACGACGCGGATGGTCCCGTCGACCGGCCCGCGGAAGTTGCCGGCGACGAGCCCGAGCACCGTGCCGGCGCCGACGCCGATGAACCCGGCGAGCAAGCCCATCTTCAGCGTGTTGGGCGTGGCGAAGACGAGCAGCGTCAGCATGTCGCGGCCCTGCGCGTCGGTCCCGAGCAGGAACTCGGCCGAGGGCTGCTGGCGCGGCAGCACCGCGCCCGACGAGCGCGTCGCGCTGGTCGACGAAGAGCGGCCCGATCAGGCTGAAGAGCGCGATCAGCGTCAGGATCGCGAGGCCCCAGAGCAGCGAGGTCGAGATCCGCCCCTCGCGGTAGTGTCTTGCCGATCGACGCGAAGAGCGCGGTCATCGGCGGATCCTCGGGTCGAGCAGCGGATAGATGAGGTCGATGATGAAGAGGAGCACCGCGAGCGTCAGGATCAGCATCAGCACGACCCCCTGGACGAGGAAGTAGTCCTGCCCGCGCACGGCGTTGTAGAGCAGCGCGCCGAGGCCCGGATAGTTGAAGATCACCTCGACCAGCACCGCGCCCGACACCACGTGCCCGAGCGAGAGCGCGAGCGCGGTCACCTGCGGCAGCAGCGCGTTGCGCATCCCGTAGCGATAGAACATCCGGCGCGGCGACAGCCCCTTCGCCTCGGCGAAGGTGATGTAGTCCTCGCCGAGCACCGAGACCGTCTGGCTGCGCATGCCGAGCGCCCAGAGCCCGACGCTGCCGAGCACGATCGCGAGCCCCGGCAGCATCGCGTGGTGGACGATGTCGAGCGCGCTCGCGAGGTCGAAGCGCATGATGAGCGTCGGGCTGGCCCCGCCCGCCGGCGGGAACAGCCGCCACGTCACCGCGAACAGGTAGATGAGGATCATCGCCAGCAGGTAGAACGGGATCGAGGCCAGCACCATCAGCCCCGGCACCAGCGTCCGGATCAGCCGCCCGCTCCGCGGCCAGGCCAGCCGCGCGCCGAGCACCGAGCCGACCGCGAAGGCGATCAGCGTCGCCACCGTGAGCAGCCCCACCGACCACGGCAGCGCCTGCAGGATCATCTGCGACACCGACTGCGGATAGGACGACAGCGAGACCCCGAGGTCGAACCGCGCCAGGTCGCCTCCAGTAGCTGACGTATTGCGTGATCAGCGGCTGATCGAGGCCGTACTTGGCCCGGAACGACTCGATCAGCGCCTGCGAATCCATCTCCTGCGAGCCGCCGCCCGACTGCAGCCGGGCGATCAGGCTCTCGATCGGGTCGCCCGGCAGCAGCCGCGGGATCAGGAAGTTGATGCTGACGGCGATGACGACGACCAGCACCAGCTGGACGAACCGGGTGGCGATGTACCTCAGGAGCTCGCGCGACACGGCGCCATCCCCTCGGTTCGGGCGGCGGCCGAACGGCCGCCGCCCGCGCCGGCGCTCAGCCGGCCGGCTTCAGGTTGTGGATGATGAGGTTGAACGAGTCGAACGGCGGGTAGGGCGCGGCATAGGGATCCTCGGCCGACGGCCAGCCCGTCCAGTAGGTCTGGTTGAAGGTGATGACGTGCAGCTCCTCGAGGATGTCGATCTCGGGCAGGTCGCGCATGATGATCTCGAGCGCGGCGACGGCGTCCTTCATGTAGGTCGAACTCCGGATCGGTCGACGGCTCGATCGCCAGCATCCGGTCGATGATCGCGTCGTATTCGGGGTTCTGGTAGCGCGTCCCCGCCGCGACATAGGGGATCGGCTCGCCCTCCGGCCGGCTGTACTTGGAGTGGAAGTGCTGGAGCGTGTCGAGCGGCTCGGAGATGCTGCCGCAGTGGACGAAGATCATCGTGTCGAAGGTGCCGTTCAGCACGTCGGTCCGCCAGCGGTCGTCGAACGGCGCCTGCCGGGCGTCGAACCCGGCGTCGCGCAGCTGCTGGGCGAGCGGCGCCACCATCGGCTGGATGAACTCGGGCGCCCGGATCGGGAACGCGAGCACCTCGCCGTCCTTGGCCCAGAACCCGTCGGCGTTGCGCTCGAACCCGGCGGCGGCCATGTGCTCGTCGACGAGCTCCTGCGACGGGTTGTCGACGTTCCACTTGTCGAGCGTCGCCTGCAGCGGGCCGTCCGCCGGCACCCACTTGCCGGTCATGTAGCCGGAGAAGGCGAACTGCGTCGGCGGCATCCCGCCCTCGTAGGCGATCAGCGACAGCTTCGCGCGGTCGATGGCGCTGTTCACCGCCCAGTGCAGGTCGGTGTTGCCCCAGGGCTCGCGGGCGTTGTTGAAGACCATGTCGAAGACGCAGGCGTCCGGCGCGCCCCAGGCCGGGCCCTCGGCGTGCCAGCTGCGCAGGTTCGGGTTCAGCGCCTGCGCCGCCTCGAAGGTGCCCTTCTGGATCTGTCGCCCGGCGTCGACCTGGTTGCCGATCAGCATCTGCCCCATCGAGTTGTCGCCCGAATGCGGCGTCAGCACGATGCGCTCAGGCGCCGGCAGCTCGCGGAAGCCCGTCTCCGCCCCCCACCAGTCGTCGCGGCGGTCGAAGATCATCTGCGTCGGGCTGACGCTGACCAGGCGATAGGCGCCGGTCCCCATCGGCAGCCCGTTGGCGAGGTCGAAGTTGGTGAAGGTCGCGATGTCCTGGCCCTCCCAGATGTGCTTGGGCAGGATCGGGTAGAGATCGTCGTGCGACAGCGCGATCTCGTCGTGGACGAAGCGCGGCGCCGGCTTGGTGAAGGTGATGACCACCGTCAGCGGGTCGGGCGCCTCGACGCTCGCGACCCATTCCTTGTGCGCGGCCGAGCCGTTGACCTCGGGCGGCGCGTCGCGGAGCGCCTCGAGCGTGAACTTGACGTCCTCGGCGGTGAACGGCGCGCCGTCGGCCCATGTCACCCCGTCGCGCAGGTGGATGGTCGCCTGGGTGAAGTCGTCGTTGAGCTCGTAGCTCTCGGCCTGCCAGGGGACCAGCTCCCCGGTGTTCATGTTGGTGTAGAACAGCGCCTCGTTGTAGGTCATGTGGCCGATGTTGCGCTCGTGGTCGACCGAGATCAGGTACGGGTTGAAGTTCTCGATGTTCGCGAACGGCCCCGGACGGTCGCCCCAGGGCGTCATCACCAGGGTCCTCTCCCGCGGGACCTGGCCGATGTCCTGCGCGAAGCCGGAAGACACGAGAAACGGGACCGCGATCATGGCGGACGCCATGATCCGCCAGGCGATCGGACGCTTGTGGGTCATTGTCGGGTTTCCTCCTTGGTGGACGTTGTTCCTGTGCATGCGCCGTGCCGCTGGCCGCGGA
This sequence comes from uncultured Alphaproteobacteria bacterium, assembly GCA_963763295.1. Classification (GTDB taxonomy): domain Bacteria; phylum Pseudomonadota; class Alphaproteobacteria; order Rhodobacterales; family Rhodobacteraceae; genus Amaricoccus. The sequence continues at coordinate 155,681 of CAVXOH010000007.1, read as the reverse complement.
GAAGCGCGCCTCCCGAGCCCGGGCAGCGGCCCCCCGCGGGCGTGCCGCTGCCCTTTTCGCGTGCGGATACCGGGTTCGGGATCACTTTGCGAGCTCCCTGATCGCGTCGAGGCTGAAGCCGTGGCCGAAGCCGGGGGCGTCGCTCGGCGTGCAGAAGCCGTTCTCGGGCACCGCCATTCCCGGATAGCCGGTCGTCTGCCTCAGCGGCACCCCCGGCGCCCCGCCGAGGAACCACTCGCCCCACCGGGTGTTCGGATGCGAGATGCTCAGGTGCTGGCCGTAGGGCGTGTTCATCCCGGCGTGCAGGATCACCTCGAGCCCGGCCGCCTCGGCGATGTCGGCGATCCGGCGGCAGGCGGTGAAGCCGCCGACCCAGTGGACGTCGGGCTGGAAGATGTCGAAGACCCGGTCGCTCGCCCCGGCGAAGAACGCATAGGGCGTGTACCAGTGCTCGCCCCCGGTCAGCGTCATCCACGGCAGCCGCGCGCGCAGCGCCTTGTGCGAGGCCAGATCCTCGGGGATCAGGCAGTCCTCGATCCACTTGAGCCGGTAGGGCCGCAGCTGCTCGGCCAGCCGGACCGCGAACTCGACGTCGAACGCCATCCAGCAGTCGAGCATCAGCTCGACCTCGGGCCCGATCAGCTCGCGGGTCCGCGCCACCAGCTCCTCGTTTCCGCGCAGCGCGTCGAGGCCGTCCGCCGTGCCATAGGGGCAGGCGAGCTTGGTCGCCCGGAAGCCGAGCTCCATGTGCCAGTCGGTGTCGTTGCCGGTCGCGTAGCAGAACTGGCTCTCGCGTGCCGGACCGCCGGCGAGCTCATAGACCGGCATCTTCAGCACGCGCCCCTTGAGGTCCCAGAGCGCGAGGTCGATGCCGCTGATCGCGTAGGACGCGAGCCCGGCCGGGGAATACGGCGAGGCGATCCGCATCATCATGTCCCAGAGCCGATCCGTCGCCATCGGGTTCTCGTCGACAAGCAGCGGCCCGAGGTGGTCGTTGATCAGGCTCGTCGTGGCGGGCCCGAGGATCGTGGTGCCGAACCCCCAGGAGCCGTCGTCGGCCGTGACCAGGACGCCCACCGCGTCGAACTTGCCGCGCCAGCTCTCCCGCAAGCGCCCTGTAGCGCGGATAGCGCGACATCGGGTTCGCCACCTCGGCATCGGTCTGCCACGGCGCCCGCCGCGCCCCGCCCTCCGTCAACCCGGTCCGAATGCTCAGCGCCGGGATCTTGAAGGCTTCGATGCTGCGGATCTTCATCGCGGGTCCTGCTTCATACGATCGTCAGTTGACGCCCCGAACCGGCAAAAGCGACGCATTGCGTCGCGCCGGTTCGTCGGCCGGAGCGCGCGAGCGCGGAGGCCGAGGGGGGGTCGGGCATCACCGTCCGTTTGCAATCCGCGCGCGCCTGCCTGGCAGGTGCGTTTACGCGCCTGCCGAGGGCAGGCAGGCGCGCGCGGATTTGTCGACGGACAAATCCGCGAAGTGAATGCGGCAGCGTCGCTCATATCCGGTAGATCTCCCTGGCGCTGGCGACGAATAGCCGGTCGCGCTCGCCCTCGCTCAGCGTCGCGACCGCGTCGTCGTAAGCCTGCCACAGCCGCTCGTAGCTCGACCACGTCCGGTCGACCGGGAAGTTCGAGGCGAACATCGCCCGCTCCGGCCCGAAGGCCTCGAGCACCTCGAAGACGACCGGCCGGATCGACAGCGCCGTCCACTCCGGCTCGCGCATCCCCATGCCGCTGATCTTGATCGCGACGTTCGGGCACGCGGCGAGGCCGCGCAAGCCCTCCTTGTAGATCCGCCAGCCCTCCGGCGTCCGGTCCGTCCACAGCCCCGCATGGTTGACGACGATCCGCGTCTGCGGGCACGCGGCCGCCACCTCGGCCGCGCTCGCCATCTGGTGCCCGAGCAGCTGCATGTCGAACGAGAACCCGCGATCCCCGAGCCGACGCAGGCGCTCGGGAAACCGCGGCGCGTTCAACAGGTCCGACTTCGCCTGGGTATAGGCGCCGTTCTGATGAACGTTCACGACCTGGCGGATGCCGCGGAAGACCGGATGGCGGGCGTGCCCGTCGATCACCGCCTCGAAGTCGTCGGCGAGCAGATCCGCGTTGCCGACCATCACGATCGGGAACGGGCTCGCCTCGGCGATCGCCTGAACGATCGCGGTTTCCCGCACCGGATCGGTCGGGAACGCCTCGACATGCACGGCGCCGGCGATCTCCGGCCCCGGCGCCGCCTCGGCGATGAAGTCGGCGAGCGCATATGTCCTGGAGAACGGCGTCCCGGGCTCGCGGTCGGCGAAATGCGGATAGAGCCCGCTCGACATGTCGCACAGGTGGATGTGCGGATCGATCACGCGGAGCCGTTGACCGGCACGGTCAGTCAAGGTGGAACACCTCCTCGACCTCCTCCACCGCCGGCCGCAGGTCGGCCTCGGTCTCCATGTGCGGCGCCATCCACGCGTGCCAGCGCCGCTGGATCTCGTCGCGCGGCCCGCCCCGCGGCGACGGCCCGTCATGCTCGTAATAGGCGAAGAGCGTGAGCCCGTGCCGGAAGATCGAGTAGTTCCGGATCCCGTCGCGCCGGATGAGCTCGACCAGCTCCGGCCAGATCTCGTCGTGCTTCTTCTTGTAGCTCGCCGCCTCGCCCGGCTTGAGCTTCATCACCCACGCGACGCGCATCGACCGGGCCGCTCAATCTGCGGGCGACCGGCGGTGCCGCCCGGTTCGCGCCGGACGCCCGCCACGCCCGGCAATGCGCTCACGATGCAACGGCACCTCCCATGCCATGACGCGCTCTTCCGGCCGTCCTTTCCCGATCGATCCTAGAAAGCGTTGCCCGCCCGGTCAATCGGAATGAACCCATGTTCACATATGAGAACATTCTGTAACGGCGTTAACAAATCAATCCTGACAACTTTACTGGCCATATGGATTCCATACGCATTCCATATGCGTTCCATACGCGACGAATTGCCGTAAACCTTTGGCGTCGCCCGGGATCTCACCCCACCCAAGGCAGATCGTACCGGCCCGACCGCACCAGCTCCTCGACCGCCATCCGCGCCTGCTCCGGCTGGGTCAGGTCATGCAGCACCGAGTGCCGTTTCCGCACCCCCAGCCGCTCGCTGAGCTGCAGGCTCGCCCCCGACAGGACCGCGAGGATCGCCGCGAGCGACCCCAGGTTCGCGCGCATGGTCGGCACGCTCACGCTCACCGCCGCCGAAGCGCCCTCGCCCCCGTCGCTGACCGGCACCGCGACGCAGAAGACCCCCGGCGTGTACTCCTCGTTGTCGATCGCGAACCCCCGCCGCCGGATGTGGTCGAGCTCCAGGAGCAGGGCGTCGACGGTCGGAATCGTGTTGGCGGTATAGGACGGCAGCCTTCCGCGACCGAAGCGTCCGATGACGTCGGCATCGTCGAGCTGCGCCAGCAGCGCCTTGCCGACGCCGGTCGCATGCGCCGACAGGCGACGCCCGACCTCCGACTGCAGGCGCAGCGGATGCGTGCTCTCGACCTTGGCGAGGTAGACGTTCTCGGAGCCGACGAGCTGGGCGAGCTGGGCGGTCTCGTTGACCTGCGCGACGACCCCCTCGAGGACCACGCGCGCCTCGCGGATGATGCCGTGGTGCCGCTGATAGGCCTGTCCGGTTTCCCACAGCCGCAGGCCCAGCGAGTAGGTCCGGCTCTCCTTCTGCAGCTCGACGTAGCCGCGCAGCGTCAGCACGTCGAGCAGCGCGTGCAGGCTGCTCTTGGGAATGTTGAGCTGGCGCGACAGCGCGGTAAACGTCGTCCCGTCCGACTTCTCGCCGATATGCTCGAGCAGGTCGAGCACGCGCTCGGCCGACTTCACCGACCGCGCTTCCTGCACAGGGTCGCTCATCGGCGTCCTCCTCAATAGAAGGACTTGCCAGGCTTCGCCGGCTGCGAGGTCCAGGGGACGATCCACTCCTCCCTGACCTCGATGCCGAAACCCGGCGCATCCGAGACGGTCAGATGGCCGTCCTTGGGAACGGCCGAGCCCGGGATGAGGTGCGCATGCTCGAGCGGCACCCCGACGTCGGAGGAGACGTGAAACTCGCCGAGGCAGCAGTTGACCAGCGCGGCCACAGCATGCTGGCCGAACGGCGTGTTCATCGCCGCGTGCGGGACGGCCTTGACGCCGTGCGCCTCGGCGAGCGTGTTGATCTTCACGAGCTCGCTCAGGCCGCCGCACCACTGGATGTCGGGCTGGACGATATCGACCACCTGCTCGCGCAGCATCTCCAGGAACGGATAACGGGTGTGGTGGTCCTCGCCGGTTGCGATCGCCATCGTCGGCACCGCGCGCTTGATCTCGCCCAAGCCGCGGATGTTCTCGGGGATCAGCGGCTCCTCCATCCAGCGGAAGTCGTACCGCTTCAGGATCTCGGCGACGCGGATCGCGAACTCCACATCGAAGGCCATGACCGGGTTCAGCATCAGGTCGACCTTCGGCCCCACCACCTCGCGGGCCTGCGCGACCTGGTCCTCGAGGATCCTCAGCCCGTCGCGGCCCTGGCTCCAGTGCACCTGGTTCGGCAGCTTGATCGCGGTGAAGCCGAGCTCGAGCGCCCACTCCAGGTCGTTCGTCGTCGCATAGAGCGGGATCCGGCTGCGGCTAGGCCCGCCGAGCAGCCGGTAGACCGGCATCTGCATGAGCTTGCCCTTGAGGTCCCAAAGCGCCAGGTCGATGCCGCTGATCGCGACGCAGGCGTGGCCGAGCGTCCCGTAGCGGCGCGACGCCTCCCACATCAGGCCATTCAGGAACTCGGTCGCCAGCGCGTCGCGGCCGACCAGAAGCTCGGCGTACTCGGTCGCGACGAGCTCGGCCACCGGCGAGCCGAAGCTGCAGCGTCCGAGCCCGAACGTGCCGTCCTCAACGGTGACCTGAACCCAGACCTCCCGCCCGCGAAACCCCGGCGTGCGGCCCGGGAGCGTCGGCGGGTAGTCCTCAAACCGGTTCATCGGCAGGCCGCGCGGCAGGTAGCTGTGCCAGTTCGCCTGCCGCCCCTTCGGCGCCTCGACCTTCGGGAACCGGATGCTGACGGGGCGGACATCGACGATCTTCATCGGGCCCGGCCCCTCTCCTGCAGCATCGGGTAGAGGTCGGCGCCGAGCCGGCGTTGTCGCGGCGCGGTGCGGAGGTAGAGTTGCACGAGCCCCTCGAGGTAGCCGGGGTCGGCCCCGATCGCCGGCGGACGCAGGCCCGGGTTCGCGATGAGACCGGCCCGGAACAGCAGCGCCTTCTGGAGCAGCGCATACCACTCGTTGCCCTCGACCGCGTTCAGGAGCGGCGCGCAGTCCTCGAAGACGGCCAGGGCTTCGCCGGGGTCGGTCTTCCACAGCGCCTGGATCTGGCCGAAGACATCGATGAAGGCCGGCCCGACCATGGTGCCGCTCGCGCCGGCCTCGAGCTCGGACAGGAATCGGCGTCCGCCAGCGCCGCCGTAGAGAACCGTCCTGCCGTTCCCGGCCAGCGCGGCGGTCAGCCTCGCTATCTTGAGCGGCGGGATCGCGTCCTCGACCTTGATCGCGTTCTCGAGCCTCAGACCGGAGACGATCGCGAGCAGGGTGTCGGCGTCCATCTGGATTCCCGAGGCGCGCGGCGCGTCCTGAATGACGATGGGCAGCCCGCCGCGATCCTCGAGCTCCTGATAGTACGCGACGATCCGCGCGCGGGCGCCGCCGCTCGTCTTTGGCGGCATCGCCATGACCGCCGTCGCACCCGCGCCCGCCACCGACCGCGCCAGCTCGATCGAGCCGGCGGTCGCCTCGTGATCGACCCCCGCGATGAGCAGCGGCGAGGCGATCACCTCCGCGATCGCCGCGACGATCTCCACCCTTTCCCGATCGAGGAGCTTGTAGCCCTCGCTGGCGAGGCCGTGCACGGCGAGCCCGCTCGCGCCCTGGCGAAGCGCCAGCTCGGCGACCCGCCTGAGGCCGCCGAGATCGATCGACCAGTCGGCCAGGAACGGCGTCACCATCATGGCAATCGGACCCGCGACGAACACGCCGCCGCCGGTGTCGGTCTCAACGCCCAACGCGATCCCCTCGAAGACCTGCCCTCTGAACACGAAGCCACATATGCGAACAACCTAGGCGAACGAAGGCCGGGACGCCACGTCGAATTACGGGGGCTCCCTTCCCTCCGACGGCTTCCGGCATACCTCCGGGGCGGCCAGTGTCTGGACAGAGGGAAGCAACATGGACATCGTCAAGTTCGGCAGTACCGGCCTCGAGGTCTCGCGCCTGTGCCTCGGCTGCATGTCGTATGGAGATCCCGGCCGCGGCAGCCACGCCTGGACCCTGCCGGAGGCGGACAGCCGGCCCTTCATCCGGAAGGCGCTGGATCTCGGGATCAACTTCTTCGACACCGCCAACGTCTATTCCAACGGATCGAGCGAGGAGATCGTCGGGCGGGCGCTCAAGGACTTCGTCCCGCGCGAGGAGGTGGTCATCGCCACCAAGGTGCACGGGCGCATGCGGCCGGGGCCGAACGGCGCCGGCCTCTCGCGCAAGGCGATCCTCGCGGAGATCGACGCGAGCCTGCAACGGCTCGGCACCGACTACGTCGATCTCTACCAGATCCACCGCTGGGACTACGCCACCCCGATCGAGGAGACGCTCGAGGCGCTGAACGACGTGGTCCGCGCCGGCAAGGCGCGCTACATCGGCGCCTCCTCGATGCACGCGTGGCAGTTCGCCAGGGCGCTGGCGCTGTCCGATCGGCACGGGTGGGCACGCTTCGTCTCGATGCAGGACTACGTGAACCTGCTCTACCGCGAGGAGGAGCGCGAGATGCTGCCGCTTTGCCGGGATGCCGGCATCGCGGTCATGCCGTGGAGCCCGCTCGCCCGCGGCCGCCTCACCCGCGACTGGGACGAGACCAGCGCGCGCTCGGAGACCGACGAGTTCGGCCGAACGCTCTACGCCGGGACCGCCGATGCCGACCGCAAGGTGGTCGAGGCGGTGGCCAAGGTCGCGTCCGCCAGGGGCCTGCCGCGGGCTCAGGTCGCCCTCGCCTGGCTGCTGCACAAGCCCGGCATCACCACGCCGATCGTCGGTGCAACCCGGATCTCTCACCTCGAGGATGCGGCGGCGGCGTTGTCGGTGCAGCTCTCCCAGGAGGAGATTAACGCGCTGGTGGCTCCGTACGTCCCGCACCGGGTCACCGGCTTCAGCTAGGCCCAAACCCGGGGTGCCCACGCGTGTTCATGCGTGATATTGCTGCTAACATGCTGTAATAATGTGACAACGCTTTCGAAAATCTGCCGGATGCACACAACACGACAGTCAGGCGATGGACCCCGTGCTTGCCGTCCCGCACCCGGCATCCGCCCGCGAAGAGGGCAGCGGCACGACCGCGGGCGGCCGAGAAGCGGCCGCCCCGGGGGCGGTCGGCCGCTGCCCGGGCTCGGGGCCTGGGCGGGACGGTGCCACCGGCGCGCTTCCTTCCGAGGTGTCGTGTAGTGTTTACCGGAAAGTAAGGATGCGCACACCGCCATGGAGGGCCGGAGCCTGCAAAAGACAGTCGCACTCACAATGGGCGACCGCTACGGGGTCGGCCCCGAGCTGGTGGCGAGACTCCTCGCCGACTGGCCGGCCAGCAAGGTGGTGACGCCGATCCTCTTCGGCGATCCGGAGGTCTTTGCGCGGGGCTGCGCCGTGGCTCGGGTCGCACCGAAGCTGCGCCGAGTCGCCTCGCCGGCCGACGCGCGCGGCGGCGCCGGCCCCGCGTTCGTCGAGCTGCCGTTCGACGCGCCGGTGGGCCTGCCCGGGCACGTCTCGGCGGCGGCGGGCGGCGAGGCGCTGGCGACCCTCGAGCGGGTGATCGCCGCGGCCGGCGCCGGCGAGGTCGACGGACTTGTCTATGCGCCGCTCAATAAGCAGGCGATGCGCGACGCCGGGCATGACGGCGGCGACGAGACTGCGTTCTTCGCCCGCCGCCTCGGCGGCGAGGCGGGCGAGATCAACATGCTCGGCGAGATCTGGACCTCGCGCGTCACCTCGCATGTGCCGCTGGCCCGCGTCGCGGACCTGGTCACCCGGCCCGCGATCGGCAAGGCCATCGCGCAGATGCACGCGTTCCTCCGGGGCCTCGGCGTCGCCGAGCCGCGGCTGGCGGTGGCGGCGCTGAACCCGCATGCCGGCGAGGGCGGCGCCTTCGGCCGCGAGGAGATCGACGTCATCGCCCCGGCGATCGATGCCGCGCGCGCCGCCGGCATGGCGGCCGAGGGGCCTTTCCCGGCCGACAGCGTGTTCCCGCAGGTCCTGAAGGGCGGCTACCACGGCGTCGTCACGATGTACCACGACCAGGGACAGATCGCGCTGAAGCTGCTGGGCCTCGGCCGCGGCGTCACGGTGATCGCGGGCCTGTCGATCCCGATCACCACCGCCGGACACGGCACGGCGTTCGACATCGCCGGCAAGGGCATCGCCACCGTCGACGGGCTGGCGGCGGCGGCCGGCGTATGCCGCCGGATGCTCGAGCTCGCGGCGGAGGCCGGCTCGCCCGCCGTCACTCCTCGCTGACGGCCGGGAGCGGCTCCTTCGCGCTGCCGGGCGAGGTCGAGGCCCTGACGACGAGCTCTCCGGGCAGCTCGTAGAGCCGGGCCGGGACCGGGTCCCCGGCAACGAGGAGCTCGACGGTCTTTTCCACGATCGCGTCGATCGGCTGGCGGTAGGTCGTCAGCGCGTAGCCGGGCCAGGCGGCCATCGGGATGTCGTCGAACCCGACAACGGCGATCTCGCCCGCGGCGCCTGCATGCCTGAGCGCGTCGAGGCCGCCGAGCGCGAGGATGTCCGAGGCGAAGAAGATCGCGTCCGGCCTTTCCGGCAGGAGGTCGAGCGCCCCACGCCAGCCGGCCTCGTAGCTGTAGACCTCCCGCGCGGCGGTTCCGGCGAGCCGCATCCCGAGCTCGGCGAGGCGCGACGCGAAGGCACTGTACCGGGTCATGCCGATCGCCGTCCGGGTCAGGCCGGCGACGTAGCCGATCCTGCAGCGGCCGGTCGCGTGCAGATGGTCGACCAGGACCCGGGCGCCATCGACGTTGTCGCAGCAGACCGAGGTGATGTCGTCGTGGCCGAGACGGTTGAGCAGGATCGCCTTGCGGCCCTCGGTGGCCCAGGCGAGCGTGCGCGCATTGAGGATCGTGGCGGAGATCACCACGACCGCGTCCAGGTTGTAGGTGCGGATCGCCAGGAGCTGCTCCTCGACGCTCGCCCCGGGGGCGATGTTGAAGAGAAGGCTCTGCAGGCCGACGCGCTGCAGCCCCTGGGTCAGCCGCTCGATCAGCGCCGGATAGAACGGGTTCGCCAGGTCCGAGACGACGATGCCGGCGATGTTCGTCCGGCGGGTGGTCAGCATCGAGGCGATCGCGTTCGGCTGGTAGCCGTATTCGCGCGCGGCCTGCAGGATTCGCGCACGCAGATCCGGGGAAATGCTGCTGCCGGACGTGAAGGCGCGCGACACCGCCGACTGGCTGACCCCGATGAGGGACGCAAGCTCGCGCGCCGTCAGCGGTCGCTTCGCGGGGTGGGGTTTCCCGATCATGGGCTTGAATGCGCCTGCACAGCTCTCTTGCGCCGCAGCAAAGCGTCCGGCGCCTCCCGCCTTTGGACGAGGTCATCCTCGCGGAGAAAGGACAATCGTTCTCCGCGCAGCACGGCCATCATGACGCGCCGCGGCACAGAGGGTTGAGAAAGCCAGATCAAAGGCTTCGCATCGGCACGACGCCGGAAGGCCGGACCCTGGACTGACTGCGGCATCTTGGCGACCTCCTCAACCCATCCGCCCGATCTCCGATCGCGATCCAGCCTGAGAAACTCCCGATCGTGTGTTGAATACGGATGCAATCTCTGTATGTCTAGCGCAATGACGCCGCCCCGAACGACGGTGCCAGGGGGAGGATCTCACGTGCTGAAGGAAGCGGAAGCGGTCGCGCAAGCCGGGAGCGCCGGAGATCGGATCGCCTCGGTCGAGGCGTTCCAGGTGACCTGGCGGCCCGGCGATCCGCCCGGCCGCCGGACCGCCTTCGTGCGCGTCCGCACCGAGGGCGGGCTGGTCGGCCACGGCGAGGCCTCGCCGATGATGGGCGGCGAGCACAGCCTCCTCGTCGTGCGCGACTTCGCCGGCAGCCTCGTCGGCGCCGACCCGCTCGACCAGGCGGTGATCCATGACCGCCTCCTGCACCGCTACATCAAGCTCGGCCCGGAGGGCGCGGTGACCGGGGCGCTGGCGGCGCTCGACATCGCGCTCTGGGATCTCAAGGGCAAGATGCTCGGGCTGCCGGTCTACAAGCTGCTCGGCGGCGCCTGGCGGACCAGGCTGCCGTTCTACGCCTCGATCGGCGGCAACGCGGCGCGCAGCGTCGACGAGGTGGTCCGCACCGTCGAGAAGCGCTGGCGGGCCGAGGCGCCGGCCGCGATCAAGATCCGCTGGGACGGCGACCGCACCCGGCAGGACCACGACATCCCCGGCGACATCGCCAAGGCGAAGGCGGTGCGCAAGCTCGTCGGCGACGACTTCCCCTTGGCCTTCGACGCCAACAACCAGTACTCGGTCGGCGGCGCGATCCGCGTCGGCCGGGCGCTCGAGGATCTCGGCTTCGTCTGGTTCGAGGAGCCGGTGCAGCACTACGACGTCCGCGCGATGGGCGAGGTGGCGCAGCGGCTCGACATCACCGTCTCGGCAGCCGAGCAGACCTACACCACCCAGGCGCTCGTCGACATGATCAACGCGGGCGTGCGCATGGTCCAGCCCGACATCGTGAAGATGGGCGGCATCACCGGGCTCATGCAGTGCGCGGCGATCTGCTTCGCGCACGGGGTCGAGCTGGTCCCGCACCAGACCCAGCCGGGTATCGGCCACGTCGCCAACCTGCACGTGCTGGCGACGCTGATGCACAACACCAAGCCGGCCGAGTTCGCCGACCCCGACACCCGGATGCACGCGGGTTTCGAGAACCCGCCGATCCCGCGGGACGGCTGCTTCACGCTGACCGACGCGCCCGGTCTCGGCCTCAGGGTGCTCGACGAGGAACTTGACAGACGCCGCACGTGATGGCCGGGCGCGGTAGCGCGGCGCGAAGCGGGTCCGCGCGCCGGACCATAACAAAGGGAGGACGGCACTTTGATCACCAGACGTACGCTTCTCGGGACTGCCGCCGCTGGCGTTGCAGTAAGCCTCTACGCGCCACGGCTTCGGGCGGCGGCGGCCGACACGCTGCGCTTCGCGAGCGCGGCCGGGGGGCCGCGCAGCGTCGATCCGGCCATGACCACGCAGGGATCGGACAACTGGGCGGTGATCCAGATGTTCGAATACCTCGCGCGGCCGCCCGACGGCAACTTCGGGGTCGCGCCCGAGGACTTCGAGCCCTGGCTGGCCGAAAGCTGGACGATTTCGGACGATGCGAAGACCTGGGTCTTCACGCTGCGGCAGGGCGTGCAGTTCCACAAGGGCTACGGCGAGATGACCTCCGAGGACGTCGCGTGGTCGTTCATCCGTGCGCGGGACGATAGCGTCGGCAGCGCCAACTACGCCAACATCGCCGATGTGATCGAGTCCGGGAAATACGAGGTCACGATCCAGCTCAAGAACCCGGACCCGATGTTCCTCGGCTCGACCGTCAGTGCACGGCACGTGATGGTGATCTCGAAGAAGGCCGAGGAAGAGCTCGGCGACCGCTTCGAGACCGAGGCGATCGGAACCGGGCCCTACAAGATCGACCGCTTCGACAGCGAAAGCGGCATGTACCTGAGCCGTCACGAGGACTATTGGGGCGAGCCCGCGATCATCTCGAACGTCGAGTGCCTCTACATCGCCGACACCACGGCGCGGACGCTGGCGCTCATGTCGGGCGATGTCGACATGGTCGAGGGTGTCCGCCAGCCGGGCTGGGTGCCGCAGATCCAGGGGCAGGATCCGGACCTGCTCTTCGACATGACGGTGCCCGGATCGTTCAACACGCTGTTCTTCAACCTCGACAAGGATCCGCTGCAGGACATCCAGGTCCGCAAGGCGATCATGCATGGCATCAACAAGCAGCAGATCGTCGACGCCCTGCAGCCGATGTCGCGGATGGTCTACACGCTGAACCCGCCCAACTATCCGACCGGGTTCGATCTGGACGAGCTTCCCGAGGATCTGCGCTACGAATACGATCCCGACGAGGCGAAGCGGCTGCTCGCGGATGCGGGCTTCCCCAACGGGATGACCATCCCGGTCAACACCTCGCAGCGCGAGGACTACAGCACCCAGCACCTGATCATCCAGGAGCAGCTGCGCCAGATCGGGATCAACATCGATCTGACGATCATGGACCACTCGGCCTATCACGCCACCAACCGGCAGAACCTCAACACGCTGAACATCAACTCGTCGTCGCTGCCCCCGGTGCCGCTCTACGTCTTCAACGACTACGCGGTCTCGGCGGCCAACATGACCGCGGACGGAAATGGCGGTGGCAACTACTCGCACTACGGTGTGCTGATGGACGGCGTGGACCCCCTGCTGGCGGAGATGCTGCAGACCACGACCTTCGAGGACTATGTCGCCAAGGGACGCGAGGTCGAGCTGAAGATCCAGCGCGACCTGCCGATGGCGGGGCTGCCGACGCTGTCCTATCTGGTGGTGCGGAACCCGCGCATCGACCTCGGCTACGAGGTCGAAGGCGGCTACGCCTACTGGCGGTTCTGCAAAGCGAAGATCGTCGCCTGACAAGGACCGGCGCGCGTGGCGAGGTATCTCCTCTTCCGGCTCCTCGACATGGTCCCGACCGTGTTCCTGGTGCTGACGCTGGTGTTCATCGCCATGCGCATTCTGCCGGGCGACCCGGCGCTGGCTGCCCTCGGTCCCAATGCGGACGGAGGGCAACTCGCAGCCTTCCGCGAGCGGATGGGCCTCAACGACCCGCTCTGGCTGCAATACGTGAAGTTCCTGTATGACGCGGTCAGGCTGGATTTCGGCAACTCGCTGATGTCCAACGTGCCGATCAGCACCCTGATCGCGAACAACCTGCCGCACACCATCTACCTGACCGTGACTTCGGTCGCGATGGGCCTGACCGTCGGCATCCCGCTGGGCGTCTACGCGGCGACCCAGCGCAACAAGGCGCCCGACAACGGGCTGCGGGTCTATTCCCTGATCGGCTACGCGGTCCCCGACTTCTATCTCGCCGCCATCCTGCTGGTGGTCTTCTCGCTGCACCTGGGCTGGTTCCCGATCAACGGCGCGGGCGAGGGGTTCTGGGACGGGCTCTACCACCTCATCCTGCCGGCGCATGGCGCTGGCGTTTCTGAAGTCGGCCTTCATGGGCCGGCTGACGCGGACCTCGCTGCTCGAGGTTCTGGGGCGCGACTATGTCCGCACCGCCCGGGCCAAGGGCGCGCGCGAGGGCCGGGTGGTGTTCCGCCACGGTCTGAGGAACGCGATGCTGCCGCTGTCCACCGGCCTCGGCCTCTCGATCCTCGCCACGCTGTCGGGATCGGTCGCCATCGAACTCGTGTTCAACCGCCCCGGGATTGGCCGCTTGCTGATCAGCGCCATCCAGGAGCGCGACTATCCGGTGATCCAGGCCGGAGTGATGATGTTCGCCTTCTTCGTGATCCTGGTGAACCTAGCCATGGACATCGTCTATCTCATCGTCGACCCGCGCATCCGGATCAAGTCATGACCGACATCCGGGCCGAGGAGCTGAGGCCGGAGGAACTCGCCGAGCGCGAGGCGATCGCCACCGAGCCCGGCGCCTGGGACGTCGTCCATCGTGTCGTCTTCGAGCGCGTCTCGACGCGGATCGCGCTGGTCGTCGTGCTGATCTTCGTGCTGGTCGCCGCCTTCGCGCCCTGGCTCGCGCCCTACGATCCGCTGGCGCAGTCGATGCTCCGGATCAACAAGCTGCCGTCGTGGGAGCACTGGCTCGGCACCGACCAGTTCGGCCGCGACGTGATGAGCCGGATGATCTACGGCTCGCGCAACTCGCTGATTTTCGGGCTGCTGTCCCCGGTCTTCGCAGCACTCATCGGCACGATCCTCGGGGTGACCGCCGGCTACTTCGGCGGCACGGTCGACCGGATCGTCAGCCGGGGCATCGACATGCTGATGGCCTTCCCCGAGCTCCTGCTCGCCATCCTGATCGCCGCGGCGCTCGGCGGTGGGTTCTGGAACATCGTCGTCGTGCTGACCGTCGCCTTCACCCCGGGCTTCGCGCGCGTCGCGCGCGCCTCGACGCTCGCGGTCAAGCAGGAGCCGTATGTCGAGGCCGCGATCGCCGCCGGCGTCCGCACGCCGCTCATCATCTTCCGCCACATCGTCCCGAACATCATGGCGCCGATCGTCGTGCTGATGACGCTCTGGTCGGCGAGCTCGATCCGGGTCGAGGCGACGCTGCAGCTTCCTCGGCATCGGCACGCAGCCGCCCAACCCGTCCTGGGGCAACATCATCCGGGACGGCCTGACCAACATGTTCGCGACGCAGTGGCCGATCGTCGCAGGCGGTCTCGCCATCACCATCGTGGTGCTGGCGATCTCGATCATCGGCGACTCCGTCCGCGACGTGCTCGACCCGGAAATCAGCCAGTGACCGCTCCGCTCCTCGACATCCAGGATCTCGTGGTCGAATTCGGCGGCAGGAAGCCCGTGCGCGTCGTCGATCGAGTGTCGTTCTCGGTCCGCGCCGGTGAATCGCGTCGGCGTCGTCGGCGAGAGCGGCTCGGGCAAGTCGCTGACCGCGCTCTCGATCCTCCGGCTCGTCGCCGAGCCGCCGGCCCGCATCTCGGGGCGGATCCTGTTCGAGGGCCGCGACCTGATGCAGCTGCCCCGGAGCGAGATGCCCCGCGTCCGCGGCAAGGACATCGGCATGATCTTCCAGGAGCCGATGTCGTCCTTGAACCCGGTGATGACGATCGGCGACCAGATCGACGAGGCGCTCCTGCTGCACGAGGACCTGACCCCGGCCGAGCGCCGTGCCCGGGTGATCGACCTCCTGCGCCTCGTCGGCATGCCCGACCCCGAGAGCCGCCTCGGCGCCTATCCCGACCAGTTCTCCGGCGGGATGCGGCAGCGGGTGATGGCGGCGATGGCGATGGCCTGCAACCCCAAGCTGCTGATCGCCGACGAGCCGACGACCGCGCTCGACGTGACAATCCAGGCGCAGGTGCTGGCGCTGATGCTCGACATCCGCAAGCGCTTCCATTCGGCGATCCTGCTCATCACCCATGATCTCGGCATCGTCGCGGAGGTCTGCGAGCGGGTCGTGGTCATGTACGCCGGCCGGATCGTCGAGGATGCCGACGTCGGATCGCTGTTCTCGAACTCGCGCCACCCCTACACCCGGGGGCTGCTGCAGGTCGGTGCCGACGCTCACCGACACGCACAAGCGTCTCTACCAGATCCAGGGCTCGGTGCCGCCTCCGGGCACGATCAAGGCCGGCTGCCCGTTCCGGCCGCGCTGCCCGCTCAGGATGGACCGCTGCGCCGTCGAGATGCCGCCCCTCCGTCACCCACGGTCCCGGCCATCGCGCCGCCTGCTGGGCCACCGCCGCGGAGGCGGCGGCGTGAGCGTGCTCATCGACATCCAGCGCCTCGGCAAGACCTTCGCCGACACGGCGATGCGGCTCGGCCCGCGGCGGCCGCCGGTCCGCGCGGTCGACGCGGTGAGCTTCCAGGTCATGCGCGGCGAGGCGCTGGCCGTGGTCGGCGAGTCCGGCTGCGGCAAGTCCACCCTCGGCCGGCTGCTCCTGCGGCTCATCGAGCCGAGCGAGGGAAAGGTGATCTTCGACGGCCAGGACATGAGCGCGCTGTCGCCCGCAGGGATCCGCCAGATGCGCCGGCAGATGCAGATGGTGTTCCAGGACCCGTTCGGCTCGCTGTCGCCACGGCGCACGGTCGCCGACATCATCGCCGAGCCGATGGACAGCTTCGGCCTGACCGCCTCGCGCAGCGAGCGCCGCGAGCGGGTGGCCGAGCTCCTCCACCTCGTCGGCCTGCCCGCCGCCTACATGGACCGCAAGCCGCGCCAGTTCTCCGGCGGCCAGCGCCAGCGCATCGGCATCGCCCGCGCGATCTCGGTCGATCCCGCCTTCATCGTCGCCGACGAGCCGGTCTCCGCACTCGACGTCTCGATCCAGGCGCAGATCATCAACCTGATGCAGGACCTGCAGGAGAAGCGCGGGTTCTCGTTCCTCTTCATCGCCCACGACCTCGCCGTCGTCCGCCACATCGCCGACCGCGTCGCGGTCATGTATCTCGGCCGCATCGTCGAGATCGGCGCCAAGCAGCAGATCTACGCCGCCCCGCATCACCCCTATACCGAGGCGCTGCTCTCGGCCGCGCCGCATCCCGACCCGAAGAAGCGCCCCGACCGGATCATCCTGCGCGGCGACGTGCCGAGCCCGTCCAACGTCCCCCCCGGCTGCGCCTTCCACCGGCGCTGCCCGATCGCCACCGAGCTCTGCGCGCGCGAGCGGCCGCCGCTCGTCGAGGTCGAGCCCGGGCGCCGCACGGCCTGCCACTACGCCGCCCCCTACCCGATCTCGCGCCGGCAGAGCGCCGCATGAGCGGAGCGCTCGAAGGCCTCGTCGTCGCCGACCGGTCGGAGACGATCGCCGGGCAGTTCTGCGGCAAGCTCCTCGCCGACTTCGGCGCCGAGGTCTGGCTCGCCGAGGCCGGCCCGGCCCGGCCCGGCATCGCCTCCGGCGGCGCCGGCGACGGCATGACCCCGCTCCACCTGCACCTGAACCTCGGCAAGCGCCGCGGCATGCCGCCCCTCGCTCCGGACGTCGTGCTCTGCGCCCCGGACGAGGACCCCGCCACCGTGCGTGACCTGAACCCGTCGGCGCTCGCCGTGCGCATCACCGGCTTCGGCGACGACGGGCCGAAGGCCGGCTGGGACGCGCCCGAGCTCGTGCTCCAGGCGTCCTCGGGGATGATGATCTCGAACGGCATCCGCGGCCGCGAGCCGCTCTACGGCACCGGCAACCGCGCCTCCTGCGCCGCCGGACAGGCGGCCTGCATCCAGATCCTCGCCTCGCTGCGGGCGCGCCGGCAGACGGGACGAGGCGACACCATCCGCATCGACGCCGCCGAGACCGCCGCGGCGATGAGCTTCCCCTATGTCCTGCAGGCGATCTACAACGGCACCGACCGCCGCCGCGGCGACCAGGACATCCCGGCGGGCCAGGTGCTCTGCCGCGGCTCCTGGGTCTGCCTCTGGGTCTATTCCAACCGCTTCGCCGCGCTCTGCCGCGCGCTCGGCCTCGAGGCCTCCCTGATCGACCCGCGCTTCGCCGAGGTCCCGGTGCGCCAGAAGAACTGGCCCGCCTTCTTCGACCTCGTGCAATCCGAGGTCGCCGACCGCGATCCCGACGCCTTCGTCGCCGAGCTGCAGGCCATGAACATCATCGCCGCCCGCGCCTACCGGATCTCGGAGCTCCGGGCCAGCCGCCACCTCCAGGCGCGCGGCTACTGGCGCCACGTCCGGATCGGCGGCGAGGACCACGTGCTGCCCGGCCCGCCGTTCCGGATGAGCCTGACGCCGGCGCGCGCGCCGCAGGGGAAGGCCGATGCTGCCGCTTGAGGGCATCCGGATCGTCGAGCTCACCACCGCGTGGGCCGGACCGATGGCCGGCCGGGTGCTGGCCTGGTACGGCGCCGAGTCGTTCCACATCGAGAGCCCGACGCGCACCAACACCTGGCGCTCGAACCGCGACCGGTCGAACCCGGTCAGCTACCCCGACCTCGACCCCGGCGACCGTCCCTGGGACCGCGTCTTCACCTTCAACTCGCAGAACGTCAACAAGCGCTCGCTGGTCGTGGACCTCAAGCACCCGCTCGGCTTCTCCGTGGTCCGCCGCCTCGTCGCCGTCTCCGACGTGCTGATCTGCAACTTCCGCCCCGGCCTGCTCGATCGCCTCGGGCTCGGCCATGCGCGCGCTGTCGCGCGAGCAACCCGGGCTCATCGTCGTCGAGATGCCGGCCTATGGCCTCGACGGCCCGGATTCCGGCTATGCCGCGCTCGGGCCGACGATGGAGATGGCCGCCGGCATGTCGGCGATGATCGCCTACCCGGGCGGCAAGCCGACCGTCACCGGCCCCTCCTACATGGACCCGATCGGCGGCTTCAACGCGGCGGCGGCGATCCTGACCGCGCTCCACCACCGCGACCGGACCGGCCGCGGCCAGCTGATCGAGGTGGCGCAGGTCGAGGCGGCGATGCAGTTCATCGGCGCGGAGCTCATCGCCGGCGCCGACGTGGTGCCCGACGGCAACCACCTGCCCGACGTCGCGCCGCACAACGCCTATCCTGCCGCCGGCGACGACAGCTGGATCGCGATCGCCGCCGGGACCGACGCGGCCTGGGCGACGCTCGCCCGGATGATCGGCGGCGAGGCGCTCGACCCGCGCTTCGCAACCCTCGCCGGCCGCAAGGCGAACGAGACCGCCCTCGACGCGCTGATCGCCGACTGGACCCGCGCGCAGGACCGCCACGCCCTCGCCGACCGCCTGCAGGCGGCCGGCGTCGCCGCATCCGCGGTCGAGACGGCCCCCGATCTCGCCAGCTCGGACTACCTGCGCGCCCGCGGCTTCTTCACCGCGCTCGACCATCCGCACGCCGGACGTCACGACCATCCCGGCCTGCCCTTCCACTCCGAGATCGCCCAAGGCTCGGCGCGCACGGCGGCGCCCTGCTACGGCGAGGCCAACGCCTACGTCCTGCGCGACGTGCTGCAGCTCCCCGAGGCCGAGATCGCCGAGATCCTCGGCAGCGGCGCGATGGCGGACGTGCCCGCGCCGGGCCTGTGATGTGGACTCCGGATGACCACTTCGCCTCCGAGCGCAGCGCCCCGCCGCCTCCATCCCCGGCCGTGTGCAAGCACGGCCTGCGCCTGCCTGCCCCCCGGGAGGCGCACGCGGCCGTCGTGCAGGACGCAGCGTCGGTCGCTTACCCGAGCGCCCGTGCGGGGCGGCCGTACGGCAAGGTGCGCCAGCCCAGGCAGGCGCAGGCCGTGCCTCGGCAACCGTCGCCGAGGCCAACGCCCGCATCCTGCCGAAGCGATCAGCCGGATCTCGTATGATGCGGGAGCCGCCCGAGCGTCTCGAGGTCACGGCGATCCTCGACCCGAGCCCCGCCTACGCGGGCACCAGCCACGAGGACGCCACCGCCCGCGCCATGGGCTTCCGCGCCGCGCTGATGCCCGGCGTCATCGTGTACGGCCATGCGATGCGGCTCGCCGTGCGGGGCTGGGGCCTCGATTGGCTCACGCGCGGCCACGCCCGGGTCCGCTTCCGCCGGCCGGTCTACGACGGCGACCCGCTCCTCGTCGAGCGCGGACCTCTGGTGCGAAACGGCAACAGCGTGTCTGCCACCGTCACCGTGACCCAGTCGGAGACCGGCGAGGTCGTGCTCGAAGGCAGCTTCGGCCTCGCCGACCGTCCGCCCGAGCCGCCGGCCGAACTGCCCCTGCTGCCGACCTTCGAGCCGAGGCTGCCGGTGCGGCCCGGCACGCTCGAGGCCGGCCTGCAACTCGGCACCGACGTGGCCGTGATCGACGCGGGTGCGGTCGCCCGTTCGCTGGCCGATTTCCACGAGACCGAGGCGATCTATGCCGACCGCGCGCTCATCCATTCCGGCTGCCTGATCCGTCGCACCATGAAGCATGCGCTCGGCAACCTCGCCCTGCCGATGCCGGTGATCCTCGCCGGAGTCGAGGTGCAGAACCTCGCTCCGGCACCGGTCGGCCTCGCCTATTCCACCTCGGCGCGGATCAGCCGCGTCTGGGAGACGCGCGGCAGGCACTTCTTCGAGACCGACGAGTGGCTCCTCGCCGACGGCGTCCCGGTCGCCCGCCACGTCCGCCAGAATCTCTATGCCATGACCGACTGAATTCCGGAGAACCGACGCATGAAGATCGCCAGGCTCGAAACCTTCGCCACCCCGCTGATCGGGTTCGTCCGGGTCACGACCGACATCGGCGATCAGGGCTGGGGCCAGGTCTCGACCTACAACGCCGACATCACCTGCCAGGTCTTCCACCGCCAGGTCGCGCCGCATGCGCTCGGCACCGACGCGCTCGACTTCGCGGCGACGATCGAGCTGATCGGCGACCGGGAGCTCAAGTTCCCCGGCACCTACCTGCGCCGCGCGACCGGGGGGCTCGACACCGCGCTCTGGGACCTCAAGGGCAAGGTCGAGGGCAAGCCGGTCACCGCGCTGATCGGCGGCAGCCCCGGGCCGCTGCGCGCCTACGGCAGCTCGATGCGCCGCGACATCACCCCCGAGGACGAGGCCGACCGGCTGTGCCGGCTCCGCGACGAGCAGGGCTTCGACGCCTTCAAGTGGCGGGTCGGCAAGGAATGCGGCCGCGACGTCGACAAGTGGCCGGGCCGCACCGAGGCGATCGTCCCCCACGTGGCGAAGGCGCTCGGCGACGGCGTCGCCAAGCTCGTCGACGGCAATTCCGGCTTCTCGGCCGCGCGCGCGATCGAGGTCGGCCGCATGCTCGAGGACAACGGCATCGGCCACTTCGAGGAGCCCTGCCCTTACTGGGAGTATGAGTGGACCCGCGAGGTCAGGGAGGCGCTCGCGATCGAAGTGACCGGGGGCGAGCAGGATTGCGAGATCTCGGCCTGGCGGACGATCATCGGCACCCGCGCCGTGGATGTCGTCCAGCCCGACGTCCTCTATCTCGGCGGCATCTGCCGGACGCTGCAGGTGGCGCAGATGGCCGCGGAGGCCGGTCTTCCCTGCACCCCGCACTCGGCCAACCACGGCCTCGTGACGCTCTGCTCGATGCACCTGCTGCGGGCGATCCCCAATGCCGGCAAGTACCTCGAGTACTCGATCGAGGGTCCCTACAACCAGCAATGGGCCGACGGCCTCTTCGTCGAGCGCCCCTACGAAGTCCGCGAGGGCCACGTCACCGTCTCGGATGCGCCCGGCTGGGGGATCGAGGTGAGTCCGGCCTTCCTCGCCGGCGCCGCCTACGCGGTGAGCGAGCTGAGTGATGCGCCTTCCGCTTGAACGGCTCGGAACCTCGCCGCAATCCCGGCACTTCGCGCCTGCGTTAACAATTCAATCCTGACCGTTTTAGGTGCCATATGGATTCCAGATGGGTTCCATACGCGTTCCAGATCGAGCGAATCCGCGTAAACCTTTGACAATCACGCCCTCGCCGCCCAGAGCGCCCCTCGCTGGAAGATGGTGCGCATTTGCGGCACCTGGAACTCGTGGGCCTTGTGCCCGAGCGAGGAGTAGAACACCCGCCCCTTGCCGTAGCGCCGCTTCCAGACCACCGGCATCACCACGCCCTTCGTCCAGGGCGCGTGCTCGCCGGAGAAGGTGGTCGTCGCCAGCACCTCGTTCGAGGGATCGACGTGCATGTAGTACTGCTCTGATCTGTAAGGGAAATCTCCAATCCCCGCCATCACCGGGTCGTCCGGCCGCGTCACGTTGACCTCGTAGTCGATGACGTTGCCGGGATGGGCCACCCACTGGCCGCCTATGATGAACTGGTACTCGACCGCCTCGCGGAAGGCGTCGCCCGCCCCGCCGTGGTAGCCGGCGATCCCCACCCCGCCCTCGACCGCGGCGGCGAGATTGCGGACCTCCTCCTTCTCGATCTTCGACATGGTCATGAGCGGCACGATCAGGCTCAGCTCATGGATCGAGGGGTCGGCAAAAGCCTCGGTCGAATGCTCGAGATAGACCCGCAATCCCTCCGACTCGAGCATCTCCCTGATAATGGCCGCACATTCCTCGGGCTCGTGCCCCGCCCAGCCGCCCCAGACGATCAGCGCCTCGCGCATCAACGATTCCTCCTACTTGGCCAGACTGCCGTCCTCGAGCGACCCCGCCAGCGGCGCCGGCCGGTCGACGGCCGTGGTGATCTCGACGCTGCGCCGTTCGGCCGCCGCGGTGTGCAGCGATTCCATCACTTCGAGCACGTGCAGCGCCAGCGCGCCCGAGGCGCGGTGCGGCCGGCCCGTGCGCAGCGCATGCGCCATGTCGGCGACGCCGATCGAGCGGAAGTTGCCATCGGCATAGGGCGCCTCGACCGGCCGTTCCTCCCATTCGCCGCCCTTGCGCAGCACCTCGACCGGCCCGCCGAAGCGGTTGGGGTCGGGGGCGAGGATCGAGCCCTCGGTGCCATAGATCTCGATCGGCGTGTGGCGGTGGCCGGCGACGTCGAAGCTCATCGCGATCTGGACGAGCGCGCCGCCCGCGAAGCGCAGCGTCCCGGCGACATGGGTGGGCACCTCGACCTCGATCGTCTCGCCGTTGCGGGGCTCGCTCGTGATCGTCCGGCACGCGCGCGGCATCGCCGCGAAGCCCGCGACCTCGGCGACGGGTCCGAGCAGATTGACGAGCGCCGTGACATAGTAGGGCGCCATGTCCAGCACCGGCCCGCCGCCCTTCTTGTAGTAGAAGTCCGGGTTGGGGTGCCAGCGCTCGTGGCCCGGGTTCATGAAGGTCGCGGTGCCGCCCACCGGCAGCCCGATCAGCCCCTCGTCCAACGCCGCGCGCGCCGTCTGGTGGCCGCCGCCCAGGAAGGTGTCCGGCGCGGCACCGATCCGCAACCCCTTGGCCGACGCCGCCTCCGCCAGGCGACGCCCTTCGACAAAGGTCACGCCGAGCGGCTTTTCGGAGTAGGTGTGCTTGCCGGCATCGAGCGCCCGCATCGCCACCGCCACATGCGCCTGCGGGATCGTCAGGTTGACGACGATCTCGACGGTCGGATCCGCGAACAGCGCATCGAGGTCCCGCGCCGGCACCGCGAAGTCCGCGGCCCGGGCCCGCGCCAGCTCCGCGTTCAGGTCGGCGACGCCGCGGACGTCGAGGACGGGGAAGTCGCGCATCGCCTTCAGATACGCTCCCGAGATGTTGCCGCAGCCGACAATGCCTATTCCGACCTTTTCCATCCGCTCCTCCCCTGCCCGCGCCCGGTGTCTCCGGCCGGCATCTCGTAGATTTCGTGCAGTGCCAGCGCCGCGGCACCCTGCGCCCAGAAAACGTCCGGGGCCGCATCGAACGCCAGCTCGGTCACCCCCCGCAAGGAGGGCGGGATTGCCTCGGCATAGCTTTCGCGCAGCCGGCCGAGAAAGACCTCGCCGAGCGAAAGGCTCGAGCCGACGACGATGACCCGCGGCGGCGCGAACAGCGTTACGACGTTGGCGAGCGTGAGCCCGACCGCGTCCGCCGCCCGCAGCGCCGCCTGGTGCAGTCCGCCGTCCTCCAGGATCAGAGCATGGGCGTGGCTCATGCCGCGCCCGAAGCTGACCGCATCGGAGGAACGCCCTCCCGCCACGTGTCCTTCAAGGATCGCGGTCTCGCCGGCCTGGTCGGCGAGCCGGATCACCCCGGAGGTCCCGCGGCCGAGCACCAGATCGCCAAGGTTGTGGCTCAGGCCGCCGGCGCCCCGAAAGAGCCTTTTGCCATGCAGCACGCCGAGGCCGAGCGTGCGTTCGAGCGACACCACAACCACGTCCTCGAGATCGCGTGCCTGCCCGAACCAGTGGTGGGCGAGCGTGATCGCATGGGCATCGCTCTCGACCATCATCGGGATACCGAGCCGTTCCGTCAGACCGGCGGCGAAGTCCGGCGGCAACTCGGGGAGGATCTCGCTCGAACGGATGGTGCCGGTGCGGTGCTCGATCACGCAGGGCAAGGCGAGGCAGACCCGCTGCACCTCGGCGAAGCCGAGCCCCGCGTCCATCACGCAGCGACGCACCCCGTCCTCGATCAGGTCGGCGATGACACCGGCTGGCTGGCGGTCGATGCGAATCGGCAGCGCCAGCTCGGAGAGCACGTTGCCGCAGAAATCGGCGACCACGAACACCATGCGGTCCGCCGCGATTTTCGCGCCGACGACGCGGGCGGCACCCGGATCGAGCTCCAGCATCACCCTTGGCCGCCCGCGCAGCCCCTCGCTACGAATGTCGCCGCTGTGCCGCGACAGGATAAGGCCGTCGTCGATCAGCGCGGCGGTGATCGCCGACACCGTGGTCGGCGAGAGCTCGGTCGATTCGCTGATCTCGATACGGGCGATCGGCCCGCGCCGACGAATCGTGTCGAGCACGCTCAAGCGGTTGATCGCCCGCATCATCTCCGGATCGGCGCTCTTCATCTCGGTCTGCAACGGGCTCCCGGCGCCGGCGGCCAAGCGGCATTTTCTACGCTGGCCGGATTTATTCCCTTGGGTTCTAGGGGCGAAGCCGGGGGAGGCGCAACTACAAAAGTCGGTGGGCAACGTAGCCGAGGCCCAGCATTCAGTCGCTTGCGCCGAGGCGACCGCCCGGGTCGAGGCCGACTGCGCTTGACACTTGCGGCACGGGAGGGTCAATTTAATCCGGGCACGAAAATAATAACCGGGAGGACGACATGACACGAGAATGCGCGCTTCGCTTTGCAGGTACAGCCTTCGCCCTCGGCCTCGGCACCGTTCCGGCGCTGGCCGATGCCACCATCAAGTGGCTGCACGTCGAGGCGGTGCCGGAGACCATCGCGGTCTGGGAGGAGGTCGCCGACGCGTACGAGGCCGCGAATCCCGGCGTGACGATCGAGATGCAGTTCATCGAGAACCAGTCGTTCAAGGCGAAGCTGCCAACGCTGCTGCAGTCGAGCGAGGCGCCGAGCTTCTTCTATTCCTGGAGCGGCGGCGTGCTCGAGCAGCAGTCGGAAACCGGCGCCTTGCGCGACGTGACCGCCTATCTCGACGGCCACCCGGAATGGAAGGCGGAAATCATGCCGTCGTCGATCGAAGGGATGATCTTCGACGGCAAGATCTGGGGCGTGCCGTACAAGACCGGGACGGTCTCCTTCTTCTACAACCGCGCGAACTTCGAGGCCGCCGGCGTCGACGCCTCGACGATCGAGACCTGGGACGACTTTCTCGCCGCGGTGCAGGCGCTCAAGGATGCCGGGATCACGCCGCTGGCCTGCGGCGGCGGCGACAAGTGGCCGCTGCATTTCTACTGGGCCTACCTCGCGATGCGCGAGGCGGGTCAGGCGGGCTTCGCCGCGGCGAAGGCCGGCGAGGGCGACGGCTTCGCCGGCGAGCCCTTCGTGAAGGCGGGCGAGAAGCTCGCGGCGTTGGGCCAGATGGAACCCTGCCAGAACGGCTACCTCGGGGCGACCTGGAACGACGCGCTCGCGACTTTCGGCGACGGCAAGGCGGCGATGGTCCTTGGGTTCGAGAACCACAACCAGACTCAGGCTAATGCGGCGACTGACGGCAAGGGCCTGTCGGACGAGGAGATGGGACGCTTCCCCTTCCCGGTGGTCGAAGGCGCGCCGGGGCTGGTGACCGACTATCTCGGACGGCTGAACGGCTGGGCGGTGACCAAGGACGCCCCGCCCGAGACCGAGGACTTCCTCCTCTACCTGACGTCGCCTGACGTGCAGCGGCTGATGGCCGAGAAGACCTCGATCATCCCGGTCGCGCTCGCCGCCGCCGACGGGGTGAAGAACCCCCTTGTCAAGGAGAGCGCCGAGTTGCTCGCCGGCGAGACCTGGCACCAGAACTTCCTCGACCAGGACCTCGGCCCGAACGTCGGCGGCGTGGTCAACGACATGACGGTCGAGATTTTCTCGGGACAGCTCGAATTCGGCCGACGCCGCGCAGCAGATCCAGGACAGCTTCGCGCTCGAGCAATAGGCGGCCGAGGCGGCCCGGCGACCGCCGGGCCGGCCTTCGCGATTCCCGGAGCGAGACCACCCCGTGACCGAAGCCACCATTCTCGCGCGCGCGCGTTCCGCCCCCATCCGGCGGTCGCGCTCGCTGCGGCACAGCAAGTGGCCGGTGATCGTGCTGTTCCTGCCGCCGGCGCTGCTGGTCTTCACCGTCCTCGTGATCCTGCCGATGGGCGAGGCGGCGTGGTACTCGTTCTTCAACTGGAACGGGTACGGCACCCCGGAGAAGTGGGTCGGCCTGCGCAACTACCAGCTGATCTTCAAGAACGGCGCCTTCACGACCGCGCTCAAGAACAACGCGCTCATCATCCTGATCTCGCTTCTCGTGCAGATCCCGCTGGCGCTCTGGCTCGCCAGCATGGTGTCGAAGCGGTTCCCGGGCGCCCTCGCGTTCCGGCTGATCTTCTTCCTGCCGTTCGTGCTGGCCGACGTCGCGGCCGGCATGATCTGGCGCTTCGTCTACGACGGCGACTTCGGGCTGGTGGCCGGCGTCTCCCGCTTCATCGGGGTCGAGCCGCCGTTCTGGCTGGCCGACAGGGACGTGGCGATCTACGCGATCCTCGGCGTCATCGTCTGGAAGTACTTCGGGTTCCACATGATGCTCTTCATCGCCGGTCTGCAGGCGATCGACCGCAACGTGCTCGAGGCCGCCGACATCGACGGCGCCACCCCCTGGCAGAAGTTCCGGTTCGTGACCCTGCCCATGCTCGGCTCGACCGTGCGGCTCTCGGTGTTCTTCGCGGTGGTGGGCTCGCTCCAGCTCTTCGACATGATCATGCCGCTGACCGGCGGCGGGCCGTCGAACGCCACCCAGACGATGGTCACCTTCCTCTACGTCTTCGGGGTGACGCGGATGCAGGTCGGCTTCGGCAGCGCCGTCGGCGTGGTGCTCTTCGTCATCTGCGTCGTGCTCGCCTTCTCCTACAAGCGGGTGTTCATGCGCCATGACTGACTTCGCCGAGACCGCCCCGGTCGATGCCGCGACCACGCCCAGCGAGGGGCGCAGGCTGGGCGCCGGCGCGCGCACCTACCTCTACGTCTCGCTGATCCTCGTCGCCGCCATGGTGCTCGTGCCCCTGATCGCGACCGCGCTCGGGGGCTTCAAGACCCTCGGCGACCTCCGCGCCAATCCCTTCGGGCTGCCGAGCGTCTGGATGTGGTCGAACTACACCGACATCCTCGTCTCGCAGCGCTACTGGCTGCAGATGGGCAACTCGCTCTGGATTGCCGTCCTGACGGTCATCCTGACGCTGGCGTTCTCGGGCATGGCCGCCTTCGTCTTTGCGCACGTGAAGTTCTTCGGCTCGGACTACCTGCTCAACTACTTCCTGATCGGGCTGATGTTCCCGGCGGCAACCGCGATCCTGCCGCTCTTCATCCGCATCCGCGACCTCGGACTTCTCGACACCTACATGGGCGTGGTGCTGCCGCAGGTCGCGTTCCACCTCGGCGTCTCCATCCTGCTGCTCAGGAACTACTTCCGCAACCTCCCGGCCGAGCTCTTCGACGCCGCCTTCGTCGACGGGTGCGGCTACATCGGCTTCTTCTGGCACGTCACCCTGCCGCTCTCGCGGCCGATCATCGCTACCGTCGGGATCATCTCGTTCGTGGCGAGCTGGAACAGCTACATCATCCCGCTGATCATGCTCAACACCGAGAGCCGCTATCCCTGGCCGCTCGGCATCATGGTCTACAAGGGCGAGTTCTCGACCGAGTGGCAGCTGGTGCTCGCCTTCATCACCCTCACCATCCTGCCGACGGTCATCGCCTTCTTCGTGGCGCAGAAGCACATCATCGCCGGGCTCACCGCCGGCGCGGTCAAATCCTAGAGGGAGCGGCGATGGCATCGGTCGAGCTCAGCGCGGTCTCCAAGTCCTACGGGGTGGTCGAGGTCATCCACCGGGTCTCGCTCGCCATTGAGGACCGCGCCTTCGTGGCGCTGGTCGGCCCCTCGGGCTGCGGCAAGTCGACCCTGCTGCGCATGGTCGCCGGGCTCGAGGAGGTCACATCGGGCGACATCCTGATCGGCGGCGAGGTGGTGAACGCGCTGACCCCGCGCGAGCGCAACATCGCGATGGTGTTCCAGTCCTACGCGCTCTACCCGCACATGACCGTCGCCGAGAACATGGGCTTCAACCTGCGCCTCGCCGGCCGCCCCAAGGCCGAGATCCGCGCCAAGGTCGCCGAGGCGGCGCGGATGCTCGACCTCGAGGCCCTGCTCGACCGCAAGCCCGCGCAGCTCTCGGGCGGGCAGCGGCAGCGCGTCGCCATGGGGCGCGCGGTGGTGCGCGACCCGGCGGTCTTCCTCTTCGACGAGCCGCTCTCGAATCTCGATGCCAAGCTCCGGGTGCAGATGCGGGCCGAGATCAAGCTTTTGCACCAGAAGGTCGGCACCACCGCGATCTACGTGACCCATGATCAGATCGAGGCAATGACCCTCGCCGACCGCGTCGTGGTGTTGAACCGCGGCAGGATCGAGCAGGCGGGGACGCCGATCGAGCTCTACAAGCGGCCCGCGAACCTGTTCGTGGCGACCTTCATCGGGTCTCCGGCGATGAACGTGCTAGAGGGCGTGATCGGCGCGGACGGCGACGGCGTGGCGGCTCGGCTGCCCGACGGCACGGCCATCCGGCTGGCGCCCGGTCCGGAGCGCCGTGCGGGGCGCCCGGTGACGATCGGCTTGCGCCCCGAGCATCTGTCGCCCGGGCGCGGCCGCGGCACCGATCTCGCGGGCCGCACGATGCTGGTCGAGCCGACCGGGGCCCAGTCGCATGTGGTCTTCGAGCTGGCGGGGCGGCCGATTACCGCGATCGTCGACGGCGAGGAGCCGGTGCGTGCCGGCGGCCGCTTCGCCGCCTCGATCGCGCCCGAGCAGGTGCATGTCTTCGACGCCGGCACCGGCGTCGCTCTGTAGGCGAGCGGTGCCAAAGGTTTACGGCGAATTGTGCTGTCTGGAACGCGTATGGAACGCATATGGAATCCATATGGCTACCAAAACAGTCAGGATTGATCGTTAATCAGAGCAGCCGGGCGAGGCCGAGCGGCAGGTGGGGGGCGTTGAGCGACATCACGCGGTAGAGCCCGCCGTAGATCGCCACGGTCAGGAAGAAGAAGAACGCGCAGGCGAGCACGTTGTCGTAGGCGACGGCCGCGAAGACGCCGGTCAGGAGCGGCAGCAGCCAGGTGACCACGCTGGTCGCGGGATTGCGCAGATCGAGATGCTCGGGCGAGCGGAAGATCCGCCGGGCATAGCGCCGGTGCGCGAGCATGTGGAAATGCACGCGGTCGGGCTGGCCGACGCTGTGGCCGTCGCGCCGGGCCTTGCGGCGCATCGAGGCGAGGGTCTCGATCACCGGATAGGCGCAGATCAGGATCGCGGTCCAGGCCGAAACGTCGGCGTTGCGGGCCGGCAGCAGCACCCCGAGCGCGGCCAGCAGGAAGCCGGCGAAGTAGGCGCCGCCGTCGCCGAGGAAAATCTTGCCGAGCGGGAAGTTCACCAGGAAGAACCCGAGGACCAGCGCGCCGTAGAGCACCGCGAGCGCGAAGACGAGGTCGTCGCCGACCTGGTGGGCGATCCAGGCGAAGACCCCGAGCATGATCAGGAGCGAGCCGGACGCGAGGCCGTTGAAGCCGTCGATGATGTTGATCGCGTTGGCGACACCGCCCATCGCGAAGCCGGTGAAGAGGAGCGCGCAGGCGTAGAAGGACAGCAGCCAGTCGACTCCCGGCAGGTCCACCTTGTCCATCACGTAGCCGGTCAGGAGCGCGAAGATGACGCCGGCCAGCATCGTTGCAAGCAGCCGGGCGCGCACGCCGACCCGGCGGGTGATGTCCTCGGCGAGCCCGGCGATCAGCGGCGGCACGCCGGCGAGGCCGATCAGCGCCCAGATCGGGCGCAGTCCCTCGGGCAGCGCCGGCCAGACCAGCGCGTAGCCGAGCGCGAGGGCCACGCCGCCGATCCGCGGCGTCGGGACCTTGTGAAACTTCTGCACGCCGCGAGTGCCGTCGTGGGTGAAGCGTCCGTGCCAGCGCTGGGTGGCGACGAGCGCGAGGCAGAAGAAAAGCGTCAGCGCGCACCCCGCGATCGCGGCCACGCCCACCTCCGCCCAGCCAAGCTCCAGCCCGCTCATCGTTGTCGGAAGGCGTCCCCCCGTCCGCGCAATATATGGTTAACCGGGCCGATCCTTAGCCGATTTCAACGCGAAAGGCGATAGGCTTCATCGGGCGAAGGCCAGCGGTCGGCGGGGTTCCGCCCCGATCCGCCGCTCGTCGATCCAGGCATTGATCCGCCAGGCGAGGCTCCTCCAGTGCGGGTCGATCGGCATGCCGTGGCCGAAGCCGCGCATCAGTTCGGTCTCGGCGCCATAAGCGAGCGCGATCGCCCAGAGGTCGGTCACCGGGACGAAGGCGTCGTGGTCGCCGAGGAGCGCCAGCGTCGGCACCCGGCGGGAGAGGTACCAGGGCGGAAGGTCCCAGGTCAGGCCGTCGAGGAGCGCCAGCGGGCTCTCGCGGTCCGGGAACGAGGTCACCGCGGCGATCCAGTCGTCGGGCGTGGCTTCGGTGAAGAGAGCCCGGCGCACCGCCTCGGTCCCGAGCAGCGCGCCGGCGCCGGCCTGGGTGACGACGAGCATCGCGAGAACCTCCGGCGCCGCGAGGGAGAGCTGCCAGAACGAGGGGGCGAGGCCGCCCGGCCCGGGCGAGCCGACCAGCACGACGCCCGCGGTCGGACGGCGGACCGCGAGGTGCTGGGCGACGAGACCGCCGAGCGAATGTCCGACGACGAGCGGCGTCCCGAGCGCGTCGGCGGCCTCGGCGGCGCGGCGGACATAGTCGCGCAGCCGCGCGGGCGGTCCGCCCGACGGGCCGGCGAGGCGCGGCACCGCCACCCGGTGGCCGCGGGCGGCGAACCAGGGCGCGACGAAGCGGGTCCAGATCTCGGGGTCCGGCGAAGGCGCCGTGCAGGAAGAGGATGGGTGGCTTCTCGGCCATGACGGCACCTCCGGTGCGCCTGTTTGCCGGAAGCGCGACCGTCTGTCGAGAGGGCGCTATCCGAAGCAGGTCAGGAGGTTACCCTGTTTCCGGTTGATTCCTTCGGCTCCGGCGACGAGCGCAACGGTGCCGCATTCACTTCGCGGATTTGGCGAGTGACAAATCCGCGCGCGCAGGTGGAGTGCGCCCCTTTCGTTGGACAGGGTCAGGCGGCGGTTTTGACCGGGTCGGGGGCGTTGCGGTTCTCGAACTCGATGGGGCTGAGATAGCCGAGGGCGAAGTGCAGCCGCCGCGCGTTGTAGACCTCCTCCATGAAGCGGGGCAGGTCGGCAGCGACCTCCTCGTAGGTGTCGTATTCGGTGAGATAGACCGCCTCGGCCTTCAATGTCTTCATGAAGCTCTCCGCCTTGGCGTTGTCGTATGGGTTGCCGCGGCGGCTCATCGAGCCTGTGAGGCCGTGGGCGGCGAGCAGCGCGCGGTGCGCCTGGGAGGCGTACTGCACGCCGCGGTCGGAGTGGAAGACGCAGCCCGGCGGCGGGCGGCGGAGCGCGATCGCCCGTTCGAGGGCGGCGACGCTGTGCCGGGCCTCGAGGTCGCGGGCGAGCGCATGGCCGATGACCCGCCGCGACCAAGCGTCGAGGATCACCGAGAGATAGACGAAGCCCTGTGCGATCGCGACGTAGGTGATGTCGCCGACCCAGAGCTGGTCGGGGCCGTCGACGGCGAGGTTGCGGGCCACGAACGGAAAGACCGGGCCGTCGTGGTCGCTGTCGGTCGTGTGGGCGAAACCCCGCCTTTTCCGTGGGTTGAGGTCGTTCTCGCGCATCAGCCGGCGCACCTTCTTGGCATTGACCACCTGGCCGCGGTGGCGCAGCTCGGCGCCGACCCGGCGGTAGCCGTAGCACTCGAACGCGTCGGTGATCTCCCGGATCGCGGCGACGAGCACCGCTTCGGCGGGCGCCGCCTCGCGGGCTCATAGTAGGTCGAGCGTGACAGTCCCATCAGCGCGCATCCCCGTTCGACGGAGAGCCCGTCCGGCCGGTGGTCGCGGACGAGGGCGCGCTTGTCCCCGACCGGACGATCTTCTGCGCTTTCTTTAGGAACTCGATCTCCAGCGTCTGCTGGCCGACCAGCCGCTCCAACGCGGCGATGCGCGCCTCGTAGGCGCCGAGCAGGTCGGCCGCCACCACCTCCTGGTCGAGCTGGCCGGCCCCGGCCTTCTCGACCCAGATGCGGATCAGGTTGCGCGACAGATCGTGGCGCCGGCCGAGCACGTGCGCCGACTTGCCGGCGAGATACTCGGCGACGACCTGGCGCTTGAACTCGACGCTATGTCTTCGGTGTCTGGACATGGACCTTCTTCCTCGAAAGGCCCCGCCCCGGTCAATTGCAACCGACCCGATCTGTCCAATCCCGGGGGCGCACTCCACCTGCCTGCCCGTCGTGCCGGAGGCACGCCTTCGGCGTGACGGCAGGCGCGATTCCGCGCCCGCCCAGACCGGCGCGCGCGGATTAAGAACCGACGGTCCCGGCGGCACCCCCCTCGGCCTCCGCGCTCGCGCGCTCCGGCCGACGAACCGGCGCGAGGCAGTGCCTCGCTTTCGCCGGTCGGGGCGCCGCATCCTCTGCGCCGTCGGTCCTCGTTCCTCGTGTTAGGACCGGTGGCGGGGGTCCTCGCGGGTGGCGAGGGCGTCGAGGCGGGGGCGCAGCAGCGCCATCGGATGCGCGCGCAGCGTCAGGCGCAGCGCGGTGTAGTCGGCGACGATCTCCTCGCCGAGCGTCATCGGCGGCAGCGCCACCGGCTCCTCCTCGACCTCGGCCTCGAGGCCGGCGAAGAGCGGCAGCGGCGCCTCGCCGCCGATGGCGCGGACCTGCCAGAGCGCGTCGCGGCGGGCGAGGCCGAGGCTCGCGAAGGCGTCGGCCTCGGCCAGCATGGCGAGGAGCCGCGGCGGGGTGCCGGCGCGGCGCCAGACCGCGGCGACGTCGGGATAGCCGTTGCCGCGGGCGGCGGCGATCCAGTCGGCGTCGTCCTGGCGCATCGCCTTGATCTGGCGGAAGCCGAGCCGGAGCGCGAGCCCGCCGCGGCCGTCGGGCTCGAGCACGTTGTCCCAGTAGCTGGCGTTGATGTCGACCGGGCGGACCGTCACCCCGTGCTCGCGGGCGTCGCGGACGATCTGGGCCGGGGCGTAGAAGCCCATCGGCTGGGAGTTGAGGAGCGCGCAGGCGAAGACCTCGGGGTGGTGGCACTTGAGCCAGGCCGAGGCGTAGACGAGGAGCGCGAAGCTCGCGGCGTGGCTCTCGGGGAAGCCGTAGGAGCCGAAGCCCTCGATCTGGCTGAAGCAGCGTTCGGCGAAGTCGGGGGGGTAGCCGTTCGCGGCCATGCCGGCGAGGAAG
Organism: uncultured Alphaproteobacteria bacterium; assembly: GCA_963763295.1. GTDB lineage: Bacteria > Pseudomonadota > Alphaproteobacteria > Rhodobacterales > Rhodobacteraceae > Amaricoccus. The sequence continues at coordinate 122,592 of CAVXOH010000007.1, read as the reverse complement.
CGCTCGCGAAAGGTGTGGATGGTGCCGACGTTCTTGAAGGTGGCGAGCGAGCGGCGCAGCCGGTCGGCCTCGTCGGGGGTGAAGCCGGCGCCGATGATGGCGATCTGCATCGCCTGCTCCTGGAACAGCGGCACGCCGAGGGTCTTGGCGAGCACCTTGCCCAGCGCGTCGGAGGGGAACGCGACCTTCTCCTCGCCGCGGCGGCGGCGCAGGTAGGGATGGACCATGTCGCCCTGGATCGGGCCGGGGCGGACGATCGCCACCTCGATGACGAGGTCGTAGAAGCAGCGCGGCCGCATCCGGGGCAGGAAGCTCATCTGGGCGCGGGACTCGACCTGGAAGACCCCGAGCGAATTGGCGCGGCAGAGCATGTCGTAGACCGCGGGGTCCTCGGGCGGGAGGGTGGCGAGCGTATAGCGGGTGCCCGTGTGCTCGGCGAGGAGGTCGAAGCCCTTGCGGATGCAGGAGAGCATGCCGAGCGCGAGGACGTCGACCTTGAGGATGCCGAGGGCGTCGATGTCGTCCTTGTCCCAAGCGATGACGGTGCGGTCCTCCATCGCGGCGTTCTCGACCGGGACGAGCTCGTCGAGCCGGCCCTCGGTCATCACGAAGCCGCCGACGTGCTGGCGAGAGGTGGCGCGGGAAGCCGATGATCTCGTCGACGAGCGACATGGTGAGGGCGAGGCGGCGGTCGGTCGGGTCGAGGCCGAGCTCGACGAGCCGCTCGGTCGGCAGCGAGGACGAGCCCCAGCCCCAGATCTGCGAGGAGAGTGCCGCGACGGTGTCGCGCGAGAGGCCCATCGCGGCGCCGACCTCGCGGATCGCCCGCTTGCCGCGGTAGTGGATGACGGTGGCGCAAAGGCCGGCGCGGTGGCGGCCGTAGCGGCGGTAGATGTACTGGATCACCTCCTCGCGGCGCTCGTGCTCGAAGTCGACGTCGATGTCGGGCGGCTCGTCGCGCGCCTCGGAGACGAAGCGCTCGAAGACCATGGTGCCGATCTCGGGCGAGACCGAGGTGACGCCGAGCGCGAAGCAGACGACCGAGTTCGCCGCCGAGCCGCGGCCCTGGCAGAGGATGCCCTGGGCGCGGGCGTAGTCGACGACGTCGCTGACGGTCAGGAAGTAGGGGGCGTAGTTCAGGCGGGCGATCAGGGCGAGCTCGTGCTCGGCCTGGGTGGCGACGCTGTCGGGGACGCCGAACGGGTAGCGCCATTTCAGGCCCCTGGCGGTCAGGCGGGCGAGGCGGGCCTGCGGATCCTCGCCGTCCCAGACCTCCTTCGGGTACTCGTAGCGGAGCTCGTCGAGGCGGAAGCGGCAGTCCGCGGCGATCGCGCCGGCGCGGTGGACGGCGGCCTCGTGGCCGGCGAAGAGGCGCAGCATGTCGGCCTCGGAGCGCAGCCGGCGCTCGGCGTTGGCGAGCGCGGCGCGGCCGATGCGATCGATGCGCAGGCCCTCGCGGATGCAGGTGAGGACGTCGACGAGGCGGCGGCGCGCGCCGTGGTGCATCACCGGCTCGGCGGAGGCGACGAGCGGCAGGCCGAGCTCGGCGGCGAGGCGGGCGGCGCGGGCGATGCGCGCCGGGTCCTGGCCGTCGTAGCGCGGGCTGGCGACGAGGTGGGCGTGGCCGTGCGCCTTGGCGAAGCCGCGGGCGCCAGGCAGCCAGGCGCGCAAGCCGCGGCCGGGCGGCGGATGCAGCAGCAGGTGGAGGTCGTCGAGCTCGATGAGGTCGGCGGCGTGGAGCAGGCACTTGCCCTTCTCGGTCCGGCGGGCGCCGAGGGTGAGCAGGCGGCAGAGCCGGGCCCAGCCGGCGCGGTTGCGGGGCAACGCGGTGACCTCGAGCCCGTCGGCGAGGCAGAGGCGGGCGGCGGGGACGAGGCGGGGGACGGCGGCGCCGTCGCGAGCCGCCTCCTTGAGCTCCTGGTGGGCACGGACGAGGCCGGCGACCGAGTTGCGGTCGGCGATCGCGAAGGCGGGCAGGCCGAGCTCGATCGCGCGGAGCGCGTATTCCTGCGGGTGGCTGCCTCCGGTCAGGAAGGTGAAGTTGGAGGTGATCGCGAGCTCGGCGAAGGCCATGGGCGGGGGTCCGCTAGCTCCGCCGCGGCGTCCGGGGAACCTTTCCCGGACCCGCGCATAGCTCCCGCAACGGGTGCGCAGGGTTCCGAATCCGGGCCTGCGTGCTATGGTTGTGGGAAACCGACGGCAAAGGAGGCCTCTCGATGAGCATCATCCAGATCGACGACTACGCGCGGCAGCTCTACTCGGCGCATGGCGACCGGGCGGAGTACGAGGCGGCGCAGAAGGCGAAGGACAGCGCCGCCAAGGGCGATACCGAAACCGCCGAGCAGTGGCGCCAGGTGCGCGAGGCGATCCGGGTGCTGCGCGGGCCGAACGCCAGCTGAGTCGCAGAGCGCGGCTTGCGCCGCGCGGCGGCCTTTGCCGCCAATAATGTGCGCGCAGGTGCGCGCATTGTTTCTTTGCTGTGATGCGCCTGTGGGCGCATCACGACTGCTCTCCAGGTTAGCAAACCTGTATGAAAACCTCGCGGCGCGGCTCATGCGAAGAGTCCGTGCGCGAACCAGCCGGGCGAGAGCTCGCCGCCCTTCGCCTCGTAGATCCAGATCCGGACGCCTTCGTCGGTCTCGATGCGCCAGTAGTCGCGCGGGCCGGAGCGCCAGGCGGGGTCGTCGAGCCACCATTCGGGGGTGATGCGCTCGGGACCGAAGGCGACGGCGCGGCGGCGCGGGCGGCGGCGCCAGACGAAGGCCGCGGGCGGGATGCCGGCATCCTGCGGCGTCAGCGGCTCGGGCGGGAAGATCAGCACCGGGCGCGGCGCGGCCGGGGGTGGCCAGCCGGCGGCCGGGGCGGTGAAGGCGGCCGCCATCTCGGTCGCGCTCTTCTCCGGGATGTGGCTGTCGGCGGGATGCAGGCGGATCAGCGCCTCGAGCCCGAGCCGGGCGCCGATCCGGCCCATGAGGTCGGCCATGCCCTCGGCCTCGTCACCGCCCTGCCGGGCGGCGGCGGTGACGGCGAGCTGGCCGCGGTGCTGGCGGGGGCTGAGCGGCTCGACCGCCGGCGCCTCGAGCCGCATCACCTCGATGCCGAAGCCCGCGTCGATCTCGCCGAGCTTCAGCGCCAGGAGCGGCCGGATCGCCTCCGGCCGGTCGGCGGGCCGGGCGAGCCCGACCTCGCGGATCTCGGGCCGGCCATCGGTGCGGACCAGCGTCAGCCGCACCCGGCGGGCGCCGCGGCCGGCGGCGGCGAGGCGGGCGCAGAGCGGCGGCAGCAGCCGGTCGATGCCGGCGAGCACGTCCGCCTCGAGCCCGATCGGGTCGGGAAAGGTCAGCCGCAGCGCGAAGACGTGCTGCGGCCGGGCCGGCGAGACCGGCTCAGGGGCGCGGCCGAGCGCCTGGTCGAGCCGGTGCGTCACCGCCGGACCGAGCCGCCGGGCGAGCTGCGCCCGCGGCAGCGCGGCGAGATCGGCGATCCGGCGCAGGCCGAGCTCCTGCAGCGCCGCGACCTCGGCGGCGGCGATCCTGAGCGCCGCCACCGGCAGCGGGCCGATATGGGAGATGGTCTTGCCCGGAGGCACGATGCAGCCGACCGCGTCGGAGCGCGCCCGGTCGGCCGGCGGCGGGCCGCCGCGTTCCCAGCGCCGCTTCTGCGCCCGCGAGCGGGTGGCGCGCGCCTCCTGGTCGATGGCATCGCCGGCATGCGCTGCCCAGGTGCCCGCGCCGGCGTAGCGCGCCACCGCCCAGGCGGCGCCGAGAGTGTCGGCGAGGCCGAGCCGGACGGTGAGGCCGAAATCCGCCGCCTCCGCCTCGACCCGGGCCGCGAGCGTCGCCTCGCCGCCGAAGAGGTGGGCGCAGCCGGTGATGTCGAGGACCAGCGCCTCGTCCTCCTCGGCGACCCAGGGGGTGAAGCGGCCGGCCCAGCGCCGCAGCGCGGCGAGAAAGAGCGCGGTGCGGCGTGCCTCCTCGGGCCGGGTCACGAGATCGGGGCAGATGGCGCGGGCATCGCCGAGCGCCATGCCGCGGCGGAGCCCGACCGTCTCGGCCCGCCGGCTCAGGCTGGCCAGCAGCAGTGCGCCGCGCACCTCGCCGATGATGGCGAGCGGCTGCTCGGCGAGCTGCGGCTCGGCGCGCAGCGTCCGCTCGACGGCGAGGCGGGGGAACCAGAGGGAGAGGATGCGACGTTGCGGCACGGACGACTCGGGGCTGTCTGTTCTCTATATGTTCCGATCCTACCGCAGCGGCGGACAGAGTTGAGTCCCGGGCCTCCCGCCGCACTGGACCCCGCCCGGCATCCGGGATAACCGGGCAGCACCAGTCCTTCCGGTGTCCCGACATGTCGAGCGAACGCGCCCTCCTCTTCGCGCTGCAGATGGTCTTCGCCCTGAACGCGATCGGCCTCGCCGTGTGGTTCCCGCGCATTCCGGATGTCAAGGAGGCGCTCGGGCTCGACTTGCTGACGCTCGCCTTCTGCCTGTTCGGGATGCCGGTCGGAACCATGCTCGGCTTCCTCAGCGTCGGGCGGATCATCCGCCGGCTCGGCACCCGGGCGACCGTCCGCTGGGGCGGGTCGATCTTCCTCCTCAGCTTCATCGGCCCCGGGCTGGCGCCGAACGCGGTGACGCTCGGCCTCGCGCTCTTCGTCTGCGGGCTGACCATCGCCACCATCGAGGTGTCGATGAACGCCAAGGCCAGCCAGACCGAGCGGGTCAGCGGGCGGCGGATCATGACGCAGTGCCACGCATTCTGGAGCTTCGGGACGGTGGCAGGCGCGATCCTCGGCGGCGCCTTCGCCGAGCGCGGCATCGGCTTTCTGACGCAGCAGCTGGTGCTGCAGCCGCTGTTCGCGCTCGCGACGATCTATTTCTCGTTCCGGCTGCTGCCCGACGACCCGGCGCCCGAGGCAGAGCCGGAGCGCGGCTTCACGCTGCCGTCGGCGGCGCTCTTGACGCTCTGCCTGGTGCCGATCGGGGCGCTCCTGATCGAGGGGGCGATGATGGAGTGGTCGGCGCTCCTGATGCGCGAATTGAAGGGGGCGGGGCCGTTCGTCACCGCGCTGACCTTCGGCGTCTTCGCGCTGGCGATGGCCGGGATCCGCCTCGCCGGCGACCGGCTGGCCGAGCTCTTCGGGCCGCGGCCGGTGATCTGGGGCTCGGGCGTGGTCATGGCGGTGGGCATCGTGGGCTTCGCGCTGGCGCCGGGCCTCTGGGTGTCGATCCCGGCGGCAGTGCTGACCGGGATCGGCTGCGGCAACATCTATCCGCTGGCGATGTCGATGGTGGGGCAGGTGCCGGGGCCGCGGCCGGAGAAGAACGTCGCGACCCTGGCGCTCGTCGCCTTCACCGCCTTCCTGATCGGGCCGCCGGCGATCGGCACACTCGCGCACCACCTCGGGTTGCCGGTGGCGATGGCGCTGCTCGCGCCGCTCGGGCTCGCGCCGGTGCTGCTGCTGGCCGCGGTGGGGCGGCGTCAGCCGCAGTAGACGCGGGTGATCGTGTCGGCCTTGTCGACGGCGATGTTCAGCCGCTCAGGCAGGTAGTCCATCGTGGCCGGCGTCGTCGGGAAGAGGACGCGGGTGTCGGCGGGCAGGCTGGCGTCGTTGAGGACATCGACCCGCTGACCGACCCAGGCCTGGTGGTCGGCGGCGCCGCAGCTGCCCTCGCCTGCGCCGAGGCCGGCCTGCTGCATTTCCGCGCAGGCGCCGAGCGCCAGCACGAGGGCGAGGCCGCCGAGGCCGAGCTTGCGGGGAAATGGGATCATCGGGCTGCCCTCCTTGGTCGGGAGCCGAGGCAAGCACGGCGGCGGGCGGTTGGCAAGGCCGCGCGCCGCCGGACGGCGCGGTGTCGGACGCGGCTGCCCTGGCGGTCGCGCTTGCGCGACTGCCCCCGGGAGGGCAGTCGCGGCCGATTTCGCCGACGGTCGAATTCGGCAGAACCGAAACGTCCCGCAAGAAGCGGAACCATGGAGTTGGGCCGAAGGAATTTAGCGGATCAGCCGCGGTTCATGCGGTTGTCGATGAGGTCCTCGACGACGGTGGGGTCGGCGAGGGTGGAGGTGTCGCCGAGGGCGGCGTAGTCGTTCTCGGCGATCTTCCTCAGGATGCGGCGCATGATCTTGCCCGAGCGCGTCTTGGGCAGGCCGGGGGCCCACTGGATCAGGTCGGGCGAGGCGATCGGGCCGATCTCCTGGCGGACCCACTGGGTGAGCTCGCGGCGGAGCTCGTCGGTGTATTCCTCGCCCGTCATCAGCGTGACGTAGGCGTAGATGCCCTGGCCCTTGATCGGGTGCGGGTAGCCGACCACCGCGGCTTCCGCGACTTTGGCGTGGGCGACGAGCGCCGATTCGACCTCGGCCGTGCCCATCCGGTGGCCGGAGACGTTGATCACGTCGTCGACCCGGCCGGTGATCCAGTAATACCCGTCGGCGTCGCGGCGGCAGCCGTCGCCGGTGAAATAGTAGCCCTTGTACTGGCTGAAGTAGGTCTCGACGAAGCGGGCGTGGTCGCCGAAGATCGTGCGCATCTGCCCGGGCCAGCTGTCCTTGATCGCCAGCACCCCCTCGGCCTCGGTCGTGGTGATCTCGGCGCCGCTCGCCGGATCGAGCACCGCCGGCTGCACCCCGAAGAACGGCCGGGTCGCCGCGCCGGGCTTGGCCGGGATGGCGCCGGGCAGCGGCGAGATCATGATCCCGCCGGTCTCGGTCTGCCACCAGGTGTCGACGATCGGGCAGCGGCCGCGGCCCACCACGGTGTCGTACCAGTTCCAGGCCTCGGGGTTGATCGGCTCGCCGACCGAGCCGAGGATCCTGAGCGACGAGAGGTCGCAGCGGTCGACCCACTCGTGGCCCTGTCCCATCAGCGCCCGGATCGCGGTCGGCGCGGTGTAGAAGATGTTGACCCTGTGCTTCTCGCAGACCTGCCAGAAGCGCGAGGCGTCGGGCCAGGTCGGCACCCCCTCGAACATCAGCGTGGTCGCGCCGTTCGCCAGCGGGCCGTAGACGATGTAGCTGTGCCCGGTCACCCAGCCGACGTCGGCCGTGCACCAGTAGATGTCGCCGTCGTGGTAGTCGAAGACGTAGCGGTGCGTCATCGCGGCATAAAGCAGGTAGCCGCCCGAGGTGTGCAGCACCCCCTTGGGCTTGCCGGTGCTGCCGCTCGTGTAGAGGATGAAGAGCGGGTCCTCGGCCGCCATCGCCTCCGGCGGGCAGTCGGCGGCGACGCCCGCCGCCGCCTCGTCGAGCCAGACGTCGCGGCCGGCGTCCCAGGGCACCTCGGCCCCGGTGCGCCTGACCACCAGCTGGCGCAGGCCGGAAAGCTCGGCCGTCGCCTTGTCGGCATTCGCCTTCAAGGGCGTGCGGCGGCCGCCGCGCGGCGCCTCGTCGGCGGTGACGAGGAGCTTCGCGCCCGAGTCCTCGAGGCGCGAGCGCAGCGCCTCGGCGGAGAAGCCGGCGAAGACCACCGAGTGCACCGCGCCGATCCGGGCGCAGGCGAGCATCGCGTAGGCGGCCTCGGGGATCATCGGCAGGTAGAGGACGACGCGGTCGCCGCGGCCGATGCCGAGCGCCTTCAGGACGTTGGCGAAGCGCGAGACCTCCGCGTGCAGCTCGCGGTAGCTGATGTGGCGCGAGACGCCGGGGTCGTCGCTCTCCCAGATGATCGCGGTCTGCTCGGCCCGGGTCGCGAGATGGCGGTCGATGCAGTTGGCCGCGACATTGAGCTGGCCGTCCTCGAACCATTTGATCGAGACGTCGGGCCAGGCGAAGCTCGTCTCCTTCACCCGGGTATAGGGCCGGATCCAGTCGAGCTGCTTGCCCTCCTCCCGCCAGAACCCCTCCGGATCGGCGATTGACGCCGCGTACTTCGACGCGTACCCCCCCGCGTCGATCAGGGCGTGGGAGACGATCTCCGCCGCAGGCTCGTGCAGCAGCTGGTCCGACATGGGCGTTCCCCTCCTGGCCGTTTTCGTCACCCGCCCCGGTGGAGCGGTTCGGCGGCAAGCTTACAAGCCTGCGCCGGCGAATGCAAAACGACCAAAGGCCAAGTCGGGCGGTCGCGCGAAGCCGCGCCTGCTTGATCCTGTCCCGAGCGGTGATGTGGGTCGTCGCAACGGCAAGCGGAGCGACCGGATTGACGGCCGGCGGAGCGCGGCGTTGCCGCGCGGCCGCCCGTTGGCGGCCAAAGTGCGCGCGCAGGTGCGCGCAGAGTCTTTCGTCTGGCGCAGGCGTGTTCGCCTGCGCCGGCGGGGCGCTCGCCGCCCCCGCACCCCCGGCACTGCTCTCCAGGTTTCTTGCCGGAAAAAGCGTGGATCCTGTCGGAAGTGTGCAATGACGATGACGGCCCTTCGGGTCGCATTTGGGTAGCGCGAGCCGCGAGCGCGGGGGCACCAGCGCTCTTCCTTGACGCGCCGCGACGCTGATGAAGCGGCGGCTTCATCAGCCGCCTTATCCGGGGTGGGGTGCGGGTCCGGGCGGCGTCGAGGGTGAACGGGCTGCGCCGCCCTTGGCCCCGGCCCGGCTCGCGGGATGGGGAAGAGCGTCGGCGCGCGCGTCCGATGCGGCGCGGGCTGCCTCGATGGCGTCGACGATCCCGCGCGAAACGAGCCCGGCGCCGAAGGTGTTCAGGTGGTTGCTGTCGAAGTAGAGCGGGCGGTCGCCGATGTTATTGATGCAGCGGCCCGGAACCGAGCCCTGGCAGAGGAACTCGGCCGGGCGGACGCGGAAGAGGTTCGGGCTGTCGATGGCATCGAAGGCCGCGAGGACGGCGGCGTTGCGCGCGAGGTAGACCTCGTAGGCGGTGGAGAGCTGGACCGGCGTGCGCGAACCCTCGCGGCGGCGCGCAAGCTCCTCGGGCACATTCCAGCCGGCCTCCGGGATCGGATAGACGAGAACGACGCGGTGGCCGGCGGCGAGCAGGCGCTCGATCCCGGCGACATAGGTCGCGACGACGGCGGCGGCGCGCGCGTCGGCCGTGGCCGGGTCGGCGCCGATCGGCACCAGGAAGTCGCCGGGCGGGCCGTCGGCGCCGCCCTCGCCGTTGTCGAAGCCGGTGGCGGCGACGCCGGCGGTCCAGCGGGCGGCGAGGACGACGACCTCGAAACCGGCGTCCGCGACGTAGGCCTCGACGCCGCGGACGAAGTCGTCGCAGGCGGGCGAGGCGGCCTCGCCGGTGCGGTCAAGGCCGGGGATCGGCGGGCAAGCGCTGCGGGTGACCGAATACCAGCGGAAGCCGGCAGCCTCGGCGAGTGGCCAGAGGCCGCCCTGCAGCGCGTCGGCGTGACTATCGCCGTAGAAGGCGACGCCGGGCCTGCTGCCGGGGACGAGGCAGGCGGGCACCGGGTGGGCCGGATTGCCCTCGGCGAGGTCGGTCTTGCAGGCGTCGCGGTACGGGTTGGTGTCGGTGACTGTCGCGAGGATCGCCTGCACGGCGGGGGACTTGAGGCCCATCAGCCCGTTGGTGGCGAGGCCGGCGGCGCCGACTGCGAGCATCGCGGCCAGGGCGGCGGCTGCGATGGTGAGTGGCCGGCGCGGCGAACTGGTGCCGGGGCGGCGGAAGGGGCGCTCGACGAAGGCCCAGGTCGGCCAGGCGAGCAGGACCGCGAGGGCGCCGAGACTGAGGAGCGTCGCGGGCGGCAGCGTGTCGCCGAAACGGAGGCGGGCGAAGGCGAGGATCGGCTGGTGCCAGAGGTAGGCGGAGTAGCTGACGAGGCCGATGCCGACCAGGGGCGGGGTCGCGAGCAGGCGGCCGGTGGGGTCGCCTGCGCCGGCGTAGCGGATGACGAGGCCGGCGCCGGCGCAGGCGAGGACGACCGGCAGGACGTTCGGGAGCTGCGGGGCGGCGGCGATGGCCGTAAGGACGGCGACGAGGCCGGCGAGCGCGAGGGCGGGGGCGGCGCGGGTTGTGGGCGCCGGGGCCATCGCGAGGGCGGCGCCGAGAAGGAGCTCCCAGGCGCGGAAGGGGAGGAGGAAGAAGCCGGCCTGCGGGTGCGCCGCGGCGGCCCAGGCGGCCAGCGCGAGGCTGGCGGCGCCGGCGGCGAGGATGGGGACGAGGAGGCGGCGCCAGCGCCAGAGGGCGGCGAGCGCGGGCGGGAACAGGAGGTAGAACTGCTCCTCGATGCCGAGGCTCCAGGTGTGCAGCAGCGGCAGATGCTCGGCGGCGGGGCCGAAGTAGTCGAGCTCCTGCCAGTAGAGGACGTTGGAGACCGAGAGGACGGTCGCGATGAAGCCGCGCGCGAAGTCGCGCAGCTCGAGCGGCGAGAGCCAGGCGAGGGCGAAGGGGATGCAGGCGAGGAGGACGGCGATCAGCGCCGGCAGGATGCGGCGGGCGCGGCGCTCGTAGAAGCGGGCGATGGAGAAGCTCCCGGCGGCGAGGTCGCGCAGCAGGATCCCGGTGATCAGGTAGCCGGAGATCACGAAGAAGACGTCGACGCCGAGCCAGCCGCCGGCGAAGGCGGTGAAGCCGGCGTGGAAGAGGATCACCGGGAGGACGGCGACGGCGCGCAGGCCGTCGACCTCGCGGCGCCAGCCGTGGGCGACAGGCGCGTCAGCACCGAAATCGGCGGTCTCGATAAGCGTCGCCATTGTCCCTCGATCCGGCGTCCCCGCGCGCACAATGCGTGACTGTCCCGGCGGGCGCAACAGGGGCCACGAGGGCACGGCGGTCGGGCGCCGACCGACGGGCGGTCGCGCCATGTGGCGCGGACCCGCCGGCCGGTTCGAGGTTCCCCGGCGGCAACCAGTGAGCGCGAGGAGGCCGCAGTTGCGGCCATATTGCGCGCGCAGGTGCGCGCATTGCTTTTTTGCTTGTTTTTCCGTCTGTTGACGGAAAAACGACTGCTCTCCAGGTTTCAAGGCCGTATGAAAGCCTGCCTCCGGGAGGGGGCCCCGCCGCGGCTGACCGGCCGTGGCCGGCGCGGGCGCGGGCCTTGGCCGCCGATACCTTCTGGCAGCGGACGCCGATCGCGCCGCCGAGATCAATCTCGGTTTGGCAACATTCCGCTGCCCGATGGCGCATTCGCCCGCCGGCGTTGACCCAGGCGAGTGCGCAAGCAACCATTCAACCCAAGGTAGAGTCGGCGTCCATGGTGGTCGCTGTAGAAGGAGGTAACGTCTTGGCAGTCAAGGTCTGGCTTTCCGCCGACGGGTTTCGGGACACGGACGACAACGTGGCGCAGCTGATCGGCGCGGCTCTGGGAATCGTGGTTTCAGCCAACGATCCCGGCTTCGAGCTCGCCGGCATGGTGTTCGGCGACACGCTCGATGGCAGCCAGTTTCACATGATGTATCCATCGGGGAGGACGCCTTCCTTCATCACCGATAGTCCGCGATACGATGAGGTGGAAAAGAGCAAGCAGGCGTTTGGCAACTACGAGTTCTGGAAGGACTATTCCACCCCGGCGTTCAAGTCGCTCGGCATCCCTTCCTATGACATGCTCGCAACCGACCGTGGCGGGATGCGGGCGTGGGACTTTGATGCGACGTCGAAGTCTCAGCTGGCGCCCGCCTCGCGCGACCTGGTCGACGACATTCTCCAAGCGATGGCGACGAAGGACGACAAGGTCGTCTACAGCGCGGGCGGCGGCGCGAACGTCGCGGCGGAGGCGATCGGCTATCTGTTCGAGAGCGGGTACACCAAGGCGGAGATCGTGCCGCACTTCGCCGTGATCCAGCACGGCAACCGCAACTGGACCTACCAGTACGAGCCCGAGGCGCGCAACCTGACCCGCGAGTTCACGATCGCGATCACAAGTCAGGACGAGCGGGTCTACGCCAACGGCTGGAAGGGCCCGGACCTAGAGAGGACGATCCACGACCGCAGGCAGATCGACGGCTCGGAGTTCGGCGACGCCTTCGACCGCGCGCTCGACGTCGGCATCGGCAACCGCGCCTATGACGCCGGCAAGCTGGCGAAGGGCGCGATCTTCCGCTCGAATCTCGATGGCTCGGACGCCGGATCGCACGCCTTCGCGTTCGATGAGGACGCGCTCTCGGCAGCATGGACGAAGCGGATGCGGGCGGGCGAGAACATCCGGGAAGACGACAATTACGCGCATTTGATCGACGGGCCAGGAAGCGCCGACCGGACGCGGGTGCTCTACAATTCCTTCACCCACCGCGATGTCTCGGACCTCTTCGACGGCGATGCAGGGCTGCCGGACGGTTTCTGTTCTGACCGGGACGGAGGCGGCCGGAGCGCGCTGCCGCTTCGGCCGAAGTCGAGGGACAGTGGATCCGGGAACGCGGCCCGAAGCGGCCGGTTCCCGGATCGGTCAGATCTCGACGTCGAGCGCCTTGCCCGAGGCGCGGGCGAGCTCGACCACGCGGGCGGCCACGGCGAGATCCTGGAGACCGACGCCGGTGCCGTCGAAGAGCGTGATCTCGTCGGGCGAGCGGCGGCCCGGGTGGGTGCCGTTGATGACGGCGCCGAGCGGGGTGAGCGCCGCGTCGCCGATCAGGCCCGCCTCCATCGCATGCTGGCTCTCGCCGATCGTGATCGCCTGGGCGATCTCGTCGGTGAAGAGGCTGGCATCGGCGACGATCCGGGCCTCGACCTCCTGCTTGCCCTTGGTGTCGGTGCCCATGCAGGCGAGGTGGGTGCCGGGCCGGACCTGGGCGCGCTTCAGGATCGGCGCGAACGAGGAGGTGATCGTGATGATGACGTCGGCCTCGGCGCCGAGACGGTCGAGGTCGACGGGCTCGAAGGGGAGGCCGAGCTCCGCGGCGGTGTCGGCGAGGCGGGAGAGCATCTCGGGATGGAGGTTCCAGCCGACGATGCGCTCGAACGCCCGCTGGCGGGCGGCAGCGCGCAGCTGGAAGGCGGACTGGTGGCCGGCGCCGACCATGCCGAGGACCTTGGCGTCGGGACGGGCGAGGTGCTTGATCGAGACGGCGGAAGCGGCGGCGGTGCGCGCGGCGGTCAGGTAGTTGCCGCCGACGCAGGCGGCGGCCTTGCCGGTGTCGGGGTCGAACAGGAAGACCGTCGACTGGTGGTTGCCGCCGAGGCCCCGCTCGAGGTTGTGCGGCCAGTAGCCGCCGGCCTTGACGCCGAGGGTCTGGCCGGCGCGGTCGAAGCCGCCCTTGAAGCCGTAGAGCGCGTCGGCGTGGCCGATCGCCTCGCGGACGACGGGGAAGTTATAGGCGTCGCCGCGCGCCATCGCGGCGAACACCTGCTCGACGGCGTCGAAGGCGGCGTCGAGGTCGAGCAGGTCGGGGCAGGCGGCTTCGGGGACGACGATCATGGGTTCCTCGGGCGGGCGAAAGTCCGGGGAGCGACGCGCTGGCCCGGGCGGCGGGAGGCCGCCGTTGCGGCCATGAGGAGCGCGCAGGTGCGCGCATTGTTGCTTTGCTTGTTTTCCGCCTGTTGGCGGAAAACGACTGCTCTCCAGGTTTCAAGGCCGTATGAAAGCCTGGGGTTGCGCCCTTCCGGGGAAGGGCGCGCGAGCGGTGGTCAGTAGGCCTTGCCGCGGGCGCTGACCGGCCAGATCGCCTCAACCTTGCCGCCCCTGACGCCGACGTACCAGTCGTGGACGTTGCAGGTCGGGTCGCAGTGGCCGGGGACGAGCTTGAGCTTCTCGTTGACCTTCAGGACGCCGCCCTTGTCCTCGATGACGCCGTGCTCGTCCGAGCACTTGATGTACTTCACGTCGTCGCGGCCGTAGATGAACGGGAGGCCCGAGTTCGACCGACTGCGCCTTGAGGCCGGCGTCGCAGATCGCCTTGTCGGGCTTGGCGTGGCTCATCACGGAGGTGAGGATGAAGAGCGCGTTCTCCCACTCGCCGTGGTCGATGCGGTTGCCATCCTTGTCCTGGATGCGGCCGTAATCGGCGTCCATGAAGGCGTAGCTGCCGCACTGGAGCTCGTTGTAGACGCCCGAGTTCGACTCGAAGTAGTAGCTGCCGGTGCCGCCGCCGGACACCAGCTCCGGCTCGAGGCCGACGGCCTTGAGCGCCTCGACGGCCTCGCCGACCTGGGCGACGGCGGCGTCGAGCTTGGCCTTGCGGTCCTCGTACTTGTCCATGTGCTGCATGGCGCCCTGGTAGGCCTGGATGCCGAGGAAGCGCAGCCCGGGGGCGGCTGCGACGGCCTTGGCGATCTCGACGACCGCCTCGGTGGTCGTGACGCCGCAGCGGCCGGCGCCGCAGTCGATCTCGACGAAGACGTCGAGGGTGGTGCCGTGCTTCTGCGCCGCCTTCGAGAGGTCGGCGACGTTCGCCACGTCGTCGACACAGACGATGACGCGGCCGCCATGCTTCGGCATCCGCGCCAGCATGTCGATCTTGGCCGGGTCGCGGACCTCGTTCGAGACCAGGATGTCCTTGATGCCGGCGCGGGCGAAAACCTCGGCCTCCGATACCTTCTGGCAGCAGACGCCGATCGCGCCGCCCTGCTCCATCTGCAGCTTCAGCACGTCGACCGACTTGTGCATCTTGCCGTGGGCGCGGTGGCGCATGTTGTGCTTGCGCGCATAATCGCCCATCTTCCTGACGTTGCGCTCGAGCGCGTCGAGATCGAGGACCAGGCAGGGCGTCTGGATGTCCTCGTAGGCCATGCCGATCGAGGCCGGGATGTCGTAGCCGACCTCGAGCTCGTCGATCTTCTCGTACTTGGTCACGGGATCCCCTCCGTTCACTTGAGCCAGGGCAGCTTGTCGAGGTCGACATTGCCGCCGGTGATAATGACGCCGACGCGTTGGCCTGCGAAGGTGTCGCGGTTCTTCAGGATGGTGGCGAGCGGCACGGCCGAGCTCGGCTCCATCACGATCTTGAGCCGCGCCCAGGTCAGGCGCATCGCGTCGACGATCTCCTGCTCGGACGCGGTCAGCACGTCGGTGACGAAGCGCGAGACGAAGTGCCAGGTGCGCTCCTTCAGCGGCACCTTCAGGCCGTCGGCGACGGTTTCCGGCGCGTCGTAGGCGACGATCCGGCCCTGCTTGAACGACTGGTAGGCGTCGTCGGCCGCCTCGGGCTCGGCGGCGTAGATCCTGGTCCGGGGCGCGATGTTCGACAGCGTCAGGCAGGTGCCGGAGATCATGCCGCCGCCGCCGATCGGCGCGACGACGGCGTCGAGCTCGCCCAGATCCTCGATGATCTCCTTCGAGCAGGTCCCCTGCCCCGCGATCACCCGCTCGTCGTTGTAGGGATGCACGAAGTCGGCACCGGTCTCGGCCTGGACGCGGGCGAAGATCTCCTCACGCGAGGAGGTCGAGGGCTCGCACTCGGTGATGACGCCGCCGTAGCCGCGGACCGCGTCCTTCTTCGCCTGCGGCGCGGTGCGCGGCATCACGACGTGGCAGGGGATGCCGCGGCGGCCGGCGGCGTAGCTCAAGGAGAGCGCGTGGTTGCCGCTCGAATGGGTGGCGACGCCCTTCGCGGCCTTCGCGTCCGACAGCCCGAAGACGGCGTTGCAGGCGCCGCGCACCTTGAAGGCGCCGGCCTTCTGCAGGTTCTCGCACTTGAAGAACAGCTCGGCGCCGGCGAGCTCGTTCAGGAAGCGCGAGGTCAGGATCGGCGTGCGGTGGATCCAGGGCTTCACCCGCTCGTGGGCGGCGAGCACGTCCTGGTAGGTCGGGATATGGAGATCCTCGGCGGCGTCGACGGTCATGCTCAGGCGACCTTCTGCAGCGGCTGGGCGGCGTTGGTGCGATAGTATTCCTGCGCCGCCGCGACGCCGCTGCCAAGTCGGATCGGGAAGTCGAGGTCGGCCATCACCATCTCGGCGGTGGCGATGCCCGAGAGCGCCATGACGTCGGTGAGGCTGCCGAGGTGGCCGATGCGGAAGACCTTGCCCGCGACCTCGCCGAGGCCGACGCCGAAGGCAACGTGGTACTTCTCGGCCGCGAGCGTGACGACGCGGGTGCCATCGAAGCCCTGCGGCACGACGACGGCGGTGACCGTCTCGGAATAGAGCTCGGGCGACTGCGCGCAGGGCTTCATCCCCCAGGCGGCGATGGCACGGCGGATGCCCTCGGCCAGGCGGTGGTGGCGGGCGAAGACGTTGTCGAGACCCTCCTCCTCCAGCATCCGCAGCGACTCGCCGAGGCCGTAGAGCAGGTTGACCGGCGGCGTGTAGGGGAAGCCGCCCTTGGGGTTGGTCGAGAGCATGTCGCGCAAGTCGAGGAAGCAGCGCGGCAGCTTCGCCGTCTCCATCGCGGCGATTGCCTTCGGGCTGACGCCGACGATGGCGAGGCCCGCCGGGAGCATGAAGCCCTTCTGGCTGCCGGTGACGGCGACATCGACACCCCACTCGTCCATGCGGAAGTCCATCGAGGCGATCGAGCTCACTCCGTCGACGAGGAGGAGCGCGGGGTGCTTGGCGGCATCCATCGCCCGGCGGATCGCGGCGACGTCGGAGCGGACGCCGGTCGCGGTCTCGTTGTGGGTGACGAGGACGGCCTTGATCGCGTGCCCCTTGTCGGCCTCGAGCGCGGCCTGGAACTCGGCGGCCGGCGCGCCGGCGCCCCAGGGGGCGTTGAGCTGCTGGACGTCGAGGCCGTGGCGCTGGCACATGTCGATCCAGCGGTGCGAGAACATGCCGTGCCGGCAGGCGAGGACCTTGTCGCCGGGCGAGAGCGTGTTGGAAATCGCCGCTTCCCAGCCGGCGGTGCCGGTGGCGGGGAACAGGATCACCTCGCCTGCCTTCGTCTTCAGCACTGCCTTCACCCCCGGGAACAGCGGCTTGAAGATCGCCGCGAAGCTCGCCGAGCGATGGTCGATGGTCGGCACGTTGCACGCGTGCCGCAGCCGCTCGGGGATGTTGGTCGGGCCGGGGATGAAGACCGGGTTCTGGCTGGACATGGGCGTTCCCTCCGTTTGTTGACGGGGGTTATAGCCGCGATTCGCCATCGATGGCAATTTTTTTGAAATGATTTTTCAAAACCAGAAGGTAAGGTAAATCTGGTTATTTTACTGCAGGTTGCGGTTTTTCACCCCGCGGCGGATGGCCGCCGCGGGGTGAGGGCACGCGTCACAGCAGCCGCACCGACATGCCGCCGTCGACGATCATCGGGCTGCCGGTCACGAAGGCCGACCGGTCGCTGAGCAGAAAGAGGGCGGCCTGGGCGATCTCGCGCGCGGACGCCATCCGCTTCATCGGGTGGAGGGCGGCGATGAAGGCCTGGGCGTCGGGGTGGCCCTCGCCGCCCATCGGGGTGACGGTGCCGCCCGGCAGCAGGGCGTTGATCCGAATGCCCTCGGCGGCATGGTCGGCGGCCAGTGACTGCACGAGGCCGATCATGCCGGCCTTGGAGGCGGCGTAGGCGCCCATGCCGGGCAGCCCGCCGTTGCTGAAGCCGACGAAGGAGGACGTGAAGACGACCGCGCCGCCGCCGGCCCTCCGGAGCGCCGGGATCTGGGCCTTGGCGGCGTGGAAGGCGCTGGTCAGGTTGACCTCGAGCACCTCGTCCCAGGTCGCCCGGGTCATCTCGGTGACGGGCGTGATCGCGCCGACGGTGCCGGCGTTGTTGAAGGCGCCGTCGAGCCCGCCGAAGACGTCGGCCGCGCGCGCGACGAGGGCCTCGGCGTAGCCGGGATCCCGGACGTCGCCGGCGAGGGCGACCGCCCGGCCGCCGATCTCGCCGGCCAGCGCGTCGAGCGCGCCGCCGCGGCGGGCGCCGAGGACGAGGTTGGCGCCCTCCTCGGCGAAGAGCCGCGCCGCCGCGGCGCCGATGCCGCTGCTCGCGCCGGTGATGATGATCGTCCTGCCTTGAAGTTCCATGGGTCGTCTCCTCTCTCGGTCCGCACCGAGGTATGGGCGGGACCGGCCGGGAGCGACCCGTTTCCTGCTGTCGTGCCAGGCGAGCCGGCGAAGCCGCATGATCCGGGCCGCGGCCGTCCGGGCGCACGCCGATGGCGGCGGCGCACGGCTTGGCCTAGGATCGCGGCATGAGCACGACGACGAAGCGCAGCCGCGGCCGGCCGAAGGCGTTCAACCCGAGCCCCGAGCAGACGACGATCCAGACGCTCGACCGGGCGATGGCGATCCTGAAGGTGCTGGCGGAGCGCGAGGGCGGCATGTCGCTGACCGAGCTCGCCGAGGCGGCCGGGCAGGCGCCGGCGACGGTCTACCGGGTGCTCTCGACGCTCGAGGGGCACGGCATCGTCGAGACCCAGGCGGCGACGCAGCTCTGGTTCGTCGGCCAGGAGGCGTTCCGGATCGGCAGCGCGTTCCTCGGCCGCTCCAGCCTCGTCGAGCAGGCGCGCGGGGTGATGCACGCGCTGATGGCGGAGACCGGCGAGACGGCGAACCTCGCCATCGCCGACGGCGGGCAGGTGATCTTCATCAGCCAGGTTGAGACGCATGAGCCGATCCGCGCCTTCTTCCGGCCGGGCACGCGCGGGCCGATCCACGCCTCGGGGATTGGCAAGGCGCTGCTCGCCTATCACCCCGACGAGGCGATCGAGCGGATCGTCCGCGAGCAGGGGCTCGCCGCTTTCACGGCGCGCACGATCACCGACCGGGCGCGGCTGACCGAAGAGTTGGCTGCGATCCGTGCACAGGGCTGGGCGATGGACGACGAGGAGCGCACCGAGGGCATGCGCTGCGTGGCGGCGCCGATCTTCAACGAGTTCCGCGAGGCGGTGGCCGGGGTGTCGGTGTCGGGGCCGACGGTGCGGATGGCACGGCGCTCGGCGGCCGATCTCGGCGACCGGGTGCGTGCCGCGGCCGACCGCATCACCCAGGCGATCGGCGGAACGGCGCCGTGAGCCTCGGGGCGGGTGGAACCCGGACGGTACCGAGGCATTGGGCAGAAGCATCGGATCGGATAGTATCATGACAACCGAACTCCTGGCGCTCTGGCTCGCTTTCGGCACCCTCGGATCGATCGCCCTCCTCGGCACGCTGGCACGGCCGGCGGCGGTTCACGTGGCGGCGCGGTTTCAGTCGCCGAGGTCGATGTAGGCCTCCGGCCGGAACCGAGGCGTGCAGACCTCGTAGAGCTCAAGATCGGTGGGCCCGGCATTGGAAATGCGTTGCGGCACCCCGGATGACGACGACGTCGCCCGGGCGGACCGGGGCAGCCCGGCCGTCGATCTCGACGATCCCTTCTCCCCTCAGGATGACGTAGCGCTCGATAGTGCCGGCGACGGCATGCAGCCGCGTCGTCACGCCGGGCGCGACACGGGCGAGCGCGAGCGACACCTCGGGGCTGGCGTCGAGGTTCATCAATTCGGTCATGAAGCAGCGCTCCGCCGTCGCGAACTCGGGCGGGAACGGACCGGGGATCAGCCAGTCGGGCATCACGATTCAACCCCTCCAAGGCCGTCGGTTGACAGCGGGAATCGCCCATGCCACCCCGTGGCGGGGCCGCGCGCGGACGACGATGACAGCCGATCTTATCATCACCAATGCGCTCGTGGTGACCGCGCGCGCCAGCGGGGCGGTGCTGCGCGACGCGGCGGTGGCCGTGACGGATGGCCGGATCACGCGGGTCGGGCCGGCGGACGAGATCGGGACCGGGGCGCGCGAGCTGATCGACGCGCGCGGCATGCTCGTGATGCCGGGGCTCATCAACACGCATTGCCATGCGGCGGACAGCCTGTTCCGCGGGCTGGTCGAGGATCTGCCGCTCGAGCCGTGGCTGCAGCGGGTCTGGAAGTCGCAGGAGGTGATCCTGAACCGCGACACCGTGCGGCTCGGCGCCACGCTGGGCTTCGCCGAGCTCGCGCTCGCCGGCGTGACCACGGTGATGGACATGTACTGGCACCCGCGCGAGACGGTCGCGGCGGCGCGGAGCGTGGGCCTCAGGGTGTCGACCGGGGGCATCTTCTTCGACGGGCCCGGGGTCGACGGGCGCAGCGAGGCGGCGCGCATCGACGACGCGGTCGCGTTCTTCGCGGAATTCGCCGACGCCGATGACGTGCTGCCCGGCACCTTTCCGCACGGCGCCTACACCGTCGGGCCGGCGAACCTTCAGGAAGCGAAGCGGCTGGCGGACGCGCACGGCGGGCTCTTCTGCACCCATGCCGCCGAGACGCAGGCCGAGCGCGCCGACATCGAGCGCCGCTACGGCCGGTCGGTGATCCGGCACCTCGACCACCTCGGGCTGCTCCACGCGCGCACCGTGCTTGCGCATTGCGTCTGGCTCGACGACGAGGAGATCGCGATCCTGGCGCGGAGCGGGGCCGCGGTCGCGCACAATCCGGCGTCGAACCTGAAGCTCGCGAGCGGCATCGCCCGGGTGCCGGAGATGCTCGAAGCCGGCGTGCGCGTGACCCTCGGCACCGACGGGGCGATCTCGGGCAACGACATCGACCCGTGGCTCGCGCTGCGGCTGGCGGCGACGCTGCACCGCGGGGTGAGCCGGAGCGTCGCGGCGGTGTCGACCGCGCAGGCGCTGGCGATGGCGACGCGGGAGGCCGCGGCCGCGCTCGGCGCCGGCGACCGGCTCGGGACGCTGGAGCCGGGCAAGCTCGCCGACATGATCGTGCTCGACCTCGAGCGCGCGCATGCGGCGCCGCTGTTCGACCCGCTGACCCATGTCGTCTTCTCGGCTGCCAAGTCGGATGTGCGCCACGTCTTCGTCGGCGGCCGGCAGGTGGTCCGCGACGGGGCGCTGACCGGGCTCGACCTCAGCGGACTGCTGGCGGAGGTCCGTGCGCTCGCGCCGCGGATCGCCGCGAGCCTCGTGGCATGAGCGGCGCGGCGCGGCTGGCCGCGGCGCTGGCCTCGGTGGCCGGCCGGGCGGGGGCGCCGGCGGAGAACGCGCTGATCCTCGGCTCGGGGCTCGGCGACCTGGCCGAGCGGGTCGAGGGCGCGGTGGCGATCCCCTGCGCGGAGATCGACGGGTTCCCGGTCTCGACGGCGCCGGGCCATGCCGGACGGCTGGTGATCGGCGAGCTGTTCGGCCGGAGAGCGGTCCTGATGCAGGGGCGGCTGCACCTCTACGAGGGGTGGAGCGCCGGCGACATCGCGCTGGCGGTGCGGCTGCTGCGCGGGCTCGGGGCGCGGCGGCTGATCGTCACCAACGCCGCCGGCGCGCTCGACCCGGAATTCGGCCCTGGCGAGGTGATGCTGATCGAGGACCACCTGAACTTCACCGGGGCGAACCCGCTGACCGGGCCGAACGACGACGCCGTCGGCCTGCGCTTCCCCGACATGTCGCGCGCCTACGACCCGGAGCTGCGCGAGGCGGCGCGGCGGGCTGCCGAGGCGGCGGGCGTGCCGCTGCGCTACGGCATCTATGCGGGGGTGGCCGGACCGTCGCTCGAGACTTCGGCCGAGCGGCGCTTCATGCGGGCGGCCGGCGGCGACGCGGTGGGGATGTCGACGGTGGTGGAGGTGATCGCGGCCGTGCATGCCGAGATGCAGGTGATCGGGTTCTCGGCGATCACCAACGACGCCAACGGCGGGCCGGACCAGCAGCCCGACACCATCGAGGAGGTGCTCGCCCATGCCGCCGTCGCCGGCAGGCAGATCGAGGCGATCCTCGCCGAGCTGATCCCGGCGCTCTGACACGGGCTCCGGGTGAAGGCTTCGATGCCAAAGGTTTACGCGGAGTTGCTCGATCTGGAACGCGTATGGAATCCATATGGAACCCATATGGCACCTGAAAGAGTCAGGATTGGATCGTTAACGCAGGTGCGAAGCGTTCAGAGAGCGTATGATACGGGATCCGGTTGATCACTTCGCCTCCGAGCGCAGCGCCCGGCCGCCCTCATCCCGCCCGTGCGCAAGCACGGCCTGCGCCTGCCCCCCGGCAGGCGCAGGCCGTGCCTCGGCAATCGTCGCAGAGGCCAACGCTCGCATCTGGCGAAGCGATCAGCCGGAGTTCGTATGAGATGACCGCGTTTGCGTGCGCGCCATGACGGCGGGCAAGGCCGGGAGCGTGGCGCTGGTGGCGGCGGCGCAGGTGCTGGCGATGAGCCTCTGGTTCGTCTCGGCGGCGATCCTGCCCGACATCGTCGCCGAGGCCGGGCTGACGCCGGGGCGGGCGGCGGCGCTGTCGAGCGCGGTGCAGATCGGCTTCGTCGTCGGCGCGCTCGCGCTGGCCGTGCACGGGACCGCCGACCGCCACGACCCGCGGCGGGTGATGGCAGGGGCGGCGCTGATCGCCGCGGTCGCCAATGCGCTCCTCCTGGTCACGCCGCTCGGCGGCATCGCGCAGGTGCTGCTGCGCGGGCTGACCGGGGCCTGCCTCGCCGGCGTGTATCCGGTGGGCATGAAGATCGTCATCGGCTGGGGACAGCGCGATCGCGGGCTTCTGGTCGGGCTGCTCGTCGGGGCGATCTCGGTCGGCTCGGCGCTGCCGCACTTGCTGGCGCTCCTCGGCGGCGCCGACTGGCGGATCACGGTCGGCGCCGCCTCCGCGCTGGCGCTGCTCGCCGCCGGGCTGGTGGCCCGGGTCGGGCTCGGGCCTCACCACGCGCGGGCGGCGGGGTTCGATCCGGGGGCGCTGCGGCTTGCCTGGCGCAACCGGCAGGTCCGGCTGGCCTTCACCGGCTACTTCGGCCACATGTGGGAGCTCTACGCGTTCTGGGCCTGGATCGCCGCCGCGCTGCAGGCGTCGTTCGGCGGACGGCTCGCCGACGGCGGGCTCGACGCCGCGCGGCTCATCACCTTCGCGGCGATGGCGCTCGGGGGGGTGATGTGCGTGCCGGCCGGCTGGCTCGCCGACCGGGTCGGCAAGGCGCAGGTCGCGGGCGCGGCGATGGCGGTCAGCGGTGCGGCGGCGGTGGCGACGGCGCTCGCCTTCGGCGGGCCGATCTGGCTGTCGGCGCTCCTGGTGCTGATCTGGGGCGCGGCGGTGGTGCCGGATTCGGCCCAGTTCTCCGCGCTGGTCGCCGACGCCGCCCCGCCCGAGCGCGCCGGCAGCCTGATGACGCTGCAGACCGCGCTCGGGTTCACGCTGACCTTCTTCACGGTGCAGGCGGTGCCCGCGGTCGCCGCCGCGACCGGCTGGCCGGCAACCCTGGCGCTGATGGCGCTCGGGCCGATGGCCGGGGTCGCGGCGATGCACCGGCTGATCCGCTCGTCACATCGCGGCAGTTCGAAACAAGTTTAGATGGAGTCTTTCTTTATAGATGGCGCTCCAGCAGCGTTATGCAGCCAGGCTTCACGCTTCTCTAAGTGTGCCATGAATAGATCGGGTGAACTGGAGGAGAAGAAGTGAACCCGAGACTGGTGATCTGGCTGTTCGCCTGCGCCGCCGTGGGCATCGGCGCCGCCGCGGCCGCGCTGATCGCCGGCTGGAGCGTGCTCGCCGCGATCGCGCTCTGCAGCGTCACCGCGTCGCTTTGCCTGGTGCCGGCGACCCTGCTGGCCTTCAGAGCACGTAGCGACTGAGGTCGGCCGAGCGGCTGAGCTCGCCGAGATGCTCCTCGACAAAGGCGGCGTCGACGGTGACGGCGTCGCCGGGACGGTCGGGCGCGGTGAAGCTCAGCTCCTCGAAGACGCGCTCGAGCACGGTGTGGAGCCGGCGGGCGCCGATGTTCTCCACCGCCCGATTCACCTCGGCGGCGATGCGGGCCAGCGCCTCGATGCCGTCGGGGGTGAAGCTGACGGAGACCTTCTCGGTCTGCATCAGCGCCGCGTACTGGCGGGTCAGCGCGTTGTCGGTCTCGGTCAGGATGCGCACGAAGTCGGCCTCGGTCAGCGCGCGGAGCTCGACCCGGATCGGCAGGCGGCCCTGCAGCTCGGGCAGGAGGTCCGAGGGCTTGGCGATCGAGAAGGCTCCCGAAGCGATGAAGAGGATGTGGTCGGTCTTCACCGGGCCGTACTTGGTCGAGACGGTGGTCCCCTCGATCAGCGGCAGCAGGTCGCGCTGCACGCCCTCGCGCGAGACGTCGGCGCCGCGGGTCTCGGCGCGGGCGGCGACCTTGTCGATCTCGTCGAGGAAGACGATGCCGTTCTGCTCGACCGCGGTGATCGCCTCGCGGTTGACCGCCTCGGCGTCGAGGAGCTTGTCGGCCTCCTCGGTGATCAGGAGCTCGTAGGAAGCGGCGACGTTCATCCGCCGGCGCACCCTGCGGCCGCCGAACGCCTTGCCGAAGATGTCGCCGAGGTTGAGCGCGCCCATGCCGGGCTGGCCGGGGATGTCCATCATCGGGAACGGGCTCGAGGTGTCGGCGACCTCGAGCTCGATCTCCTTGTCGTCGAGCTCGCCCGAGCGGAGCTTGCGGCGGAACATCTCGCGGGTCTGGTCGCGCGAGCCGTCGCCGGCGAGCGCGTCGATCACGCGGGCCTCGGCCGCCTCGTGGGCGCGGGCCTTGACCCGCTCGCGCATCTCCTCGCGAACCATGACGACGGCGGCGTCGGCGAGGTCGCGCACGATCTGATCCACGTCGCGGCCGACGTAGCCGACCTCGGTGAACTTGGTCGCCTCGACCTTGAGGAACGGTGCCTTGGCGAGCTTCGCCAGCCGGCGCGAGATCTCGGTCTTGCCGACGCCGGTCGGGCCGATCATCAGGATGTTCTTCGGGTAGACCTCGTCGCGGATGTCGTCGGGCAGCTGCTTGCGCCGCCAGCGGTTCCTGAGCGCCACGGCGACGGCGCGCTTGGCCTCCTTCTGGCCGATGATGAAGCGGTCGAGCTCGGAGACGATCTCGCGGGGGGTGAGTTCGGTCATGAGGGACTCCCGGTCACGCGCCTGCCTGCCAGGCCCGGACGGCCTCGCTCGGCGCGATCAGCATGAGGATGTTGAGGGTGAGGTTGTCGCGGATGGCGTACGCCGCGACGAGCTCGAGCGCGACGGCGAGCGCGACCGTCGCGGGAACCGGCAGCCGGGCGGCGAGGAGGAAGCCCGCCGCCATCCACAGGGTGTCGGAGACGGAGTTGACGACGCTGTCGCCGAAGTAGTCGAGCGAGATCGTCGTCTCGCGGTAGCGGTTGATGATGAAGTCGGTGTTCTCGAAGAGCTCCCAGCCGACTTCGATCGCGACCGCGAGCGCGAGGCGCCGGGCGAAGCCGATGCGGCGGGGGAGGACGAGCCAGAGCGCGGCGTAGAAGAGGAAGCCGTGGATGACGTGGCTGAGCGAGTACCAGTCGGCGAGATGCTGGCTGTTCTCGCTGCTCTGCACGACGCCGTGCCAGAGCTTCACCGTGCCGCATTCGCAGATCCAGGGCTGGCCCATCGCCCGCAGCGCCAGCGCCTGGACGATCACCAGCGCCCCCGCCACGAGGAGCCAGCGCTGCTCGCGCGTGGGGGCGGTCATCCGGCCGGCCGAGCCTGGCGCTCGCCGGAGTCACGCGGCATCGAGGCTCTCCACCACGACGTTGCCGTTGGTGTAGACGCAGATCTCGGCGGCGATCGCCATCGCCCGGCGCGCGATCGCCTCGGCGTCGAGCTCCTGGTCGTAGAGGGCGCGGGCGGCGGCGAGCGCGTAGTTGCCGCCGGAGCCGATCGCGGTGACGTCGTTCTCGGGCTCGAGCACGTCGCCGGCGCCGGTGATGACGTAGAGGTCGGCGCCGTTGGTGACGATCAGCATGGCCTCGAGGTTGCGCAGGTACTTGTCGGTGCGCCAGTCCTTGGCGAGCTCGACCGCGGCGCGCTGCAGCTGGCCGGGCGCGGCCTCGAGCTTCTTCTCGAGCCGCTCGAGCAGGGTGAAGGCGTCGGCGGTGGAGCCGGCGAAGCCGCAGACGACCGGCTGGCCGCCGGGGCTGATGCGGCGGACCTTGCGCGCGGTGCCCTTGATCACGGTCTGGCCGAGGCTGACCTGGCCGTCGCCGGCCACCACCACCTTGCCGCCCTTGCGCACGGCGACGATCGTCGTGCCGTGCCAGCCGGGAAATCGCTCTTCGCCCATGTCCGCTCCCGCTCTCCGGCGCCGGATATATGGGCTCGGGTCCGGCGTGGCTAGGGGCGCACGGCGCCCGATGTGGTCGGCGGCGCCATGCCCGGGCCTGCCGTGAGCTCGGCGTGCAGCCGCTCGACGTCGGCGCGGCGGCAGAGGTCGGTTCCGGGCGACATCACGGTGGCGCTGCCGGCGGCCATGCCGAGCAGGAACGCCTGGACCACCGGGCGGCCCTCGGCGAGCGCCAGCGTCATCGCGCCGACGAAGCTGTCGCCGGCGCCGGTGGCGCTGACCACGGGCACCGGCGGCGGCCGGCGGAGCAGCGTCGCCGCGCGGCTGGCGAGGATCGCGCCCTCGTGGCCCATGGTCACGGCGACGATCCCGGCCCGGCCGGACTCGACCAGCGCGCGGGCGGCCTCGGCGGTCTCGTCGACGGTCTCGAGGGCGAGACCGGTCAGCGCCCGCATCTCGCCGTGGCTCGGCTTGACGAGCGCGACGCCGCCGGCGCCGAGGGTGGCGGCGAGCGCCGGGCCGGAGCTGTCGAGGACGACGCGGGCGCCCCGCGCGCCGGCGCGGCGGACCAGGGTGACGAAGCAGTCGTCGGGGAGGCCGGGCGGCCGGCTGCCGCTGATCACCAGCCAGTCGAAGTCGAGGCCGTCGACGACGCCCAGGCACTCGAGCCACTCCCCGGGGGTAACTTCCGGCCCCCCCGGCACGAAGCGGTATTCGAGCCCGGTCGAGCGCTCGAGGACGGCGAGGCTGATCCGGGTGTGGCCGGCGATCGGGATGCGGCGGAAGGCGAGGCCGCGCTCGACCAGCAGCTCGTCGAGCACGACGCCGGTGGCGCCGCCGGCGAGATAGACCGGCAGCGCGGGACCGCCGAGCTCGGCGATGACGCGGGCGACGTTGATGCCGCCGCCGCCCGGATCGTAGCGGTCGCCGGTGGTACGGATCTTGTGGGTCGGCCGCACGACCTCGGCCTCGGCGGCGCCGTCGATCGCCGGGTTCAGCGTCAGGGTGACGATCGGTTTCATCGGTCTCGCCAGAGTGATCCGGAGCTCTGTCCGTGCTACCATGCGGGCGCACCGGCGGCGAGGGGCGGTCGGGGCCCGAGCCGGGCGCAGCAGCGGGGGACAGCGATGGCATTGATCGAGGGGACTTCGTTCCAGAGGTTCCGCGACGGCCTTGCCGGAGCGGTGCTCGAGCCGGGCGACCCCGCCTATGACGATGCGCGGGTGCTCTTCAATGCGATGATCGACCGCAGGCCGGCGGTGATCGCGCAGTGCGCCTCGACCGCCGACGTCGTGGCGGCGGTGCGTTTCGCCCGCGATGCCGGGCTCGAGATCGCGGTGCGCGGCGGCGGCCATGGCGTCGCCGGCCGGGCGCTCTGCGACGACGGGCTGGTGATCGACCTGCGGCGGATGAACGGCGTCACCGTCGATCCGGCGGCGCGGGTCGCGGTGGTCGGCGGCGGCGCGACGATGAGCCATCTTGACCGGGCGACCGAGCCGCACCGGCTGGCGACGACGGGCGGGCGGGTGTCGACGACCGGGGTCGGCGGCTTCGTGCTCGGCGGCGGCAACGGCTGGCTCGATCGCAGGATGGGGCTCGCCTGCGACAACCTCGTCTCGGCCGAGGTGGTCACCGCCGACGGGCGGGTGCTGACCGCATCGGCGGACGAAAATCCCGAGCTCTTCTGGGCGCTGCACGGCGGCGGCGGCAACTTCGGGGTCGCCACCTCGCTGACGCTCCGCCTGCACGATCTCGACCGGGTGACGGTCGCGCTGCTGCTCTGGGAGCCGGAGGAGGCGGGGCGGGTGCTGCGCGCCTATCGCGACTTCGTCGAGGTGGCCTCCGACGACGTCGGCGGCGGCTCGGTGTTCCTGACCGCGCCGCCCGAGGCCTTCGTGCCGGAGGACATGCACGACCGGATGGCGCTCGGTATCCTGCTGGTGATCGCCGAGCCCGAGGCGACGGCGCGGGCGACGATGGCGCCGATGCTCGGGCTCGGGCACCGGGCCGAGATGATCGCCGAGATGCCCTATGCCGAGCTGCAGTGCCTGCTCGACGACCCGCCGGGCTTTCGCAACTACTGGTCGGCCGAGTTTCTGGGCGCGCTGCCCGACGCGGCGATCGACGCCTTCATCGGCCAGGCCGGCGCGATGATCGTGCCCTCGCCGTCGCAGCATGCGCTGTTCCCGGGCGGGGGGGCGGTGGCGCGGGAGACCGCCGACTGGCCGGTGCCGTGGCGGCAGGCGCCCTGGTGCGTGCACCCGTTCGGCCTCTGGGCCGACCGGGCCGACGATGCGCGCGGCCGGCAGTGGGCGCGCGACGTCCGCGCGGCGGTGGCGCCCTGGGCGACAGGGGCCGTCTACCTCAACTTCATCGGCGACGAGGGCGAGGACCGGGTGCGGGCCGGCTTCGGCGACGCGGCTTACCGCCGGCTCGGGCGGGTGAAGCGGGAGCACGACCCTGACAACGTCTTCCACCTCAACCACAATATCCGGCCCGCATAAGCGGGTGTCGCGGGAACCGGGCGGCGCCGGAGGGCGTTGGCAGAACAAGCGGAAGGGAGCGCAGCGATGGAATTCCTGCTCGGCCTCGTCATCGTGGTTCTCGACGTCTGGGCGATCTACAAGATCGTCACCAGCGGGGCCTCCGGGCTCACCAAGATCCTCTGGGTCCTCGCGATCGTCATCCTGCCGGTGGTCGGCTTCATCGCCTGGCTGGTCGCCGGGCCGAGCGGACCATCGGCCCGACCCGTCGCCTGATACCAGGGGTCACGCGGACCTGCCCCTGAGGCTGCGGCCGGGCGCGGCGCGGACGGCGCGCGGCGGGCCGGGCCGTAGCGCCGACACCGCCGCCGACCTCGCCTGGTCGCTCACGCACATCGATGCCTGGCGCCACCTCGTGGTCGAGCGCGGCTGGACGCCGGAGGCCTTCCGCGCCAGCCGCGCCGCCCTTGTGCGGCAGCTGCTCGTCGCCCCCGCGGGGAAAGCGAAGCGGGTTGACGGTCGATTGTAATACACGCGGCGGTCCGGCCATCGGGTTGCCCTCACGGCCGCAAACCGCAACGGGCGGCGGTTTCCTCCGACGGGCTTGCCGTCCCGCTAGGTATTGTCGAGGGTCCGAAAGGATGATGGCGGCGCATGCCCGCGCTGCACCGTCGCGTGAAGAATATTTCGAAAATATACTTATCAGAGACGCCTGCAAAACGCCGAATTATGGCCGGACAGGCGGCCGCGGATCGTTCGATGAACTCTGGAGCTGAGACCTCGTTGGTCTCGCTTCGAGGTTTTTCGGTGGACGAGATCGGAATCGGTGGCGTGTGGGGGATCTCAGGACGGGCGGAGGCCATAGAGCCTGAGGAAGCGCCCGCCCTTCCAGACGTTCCAGGCGATGGCGACCAGGGTGAAGTGGGTCCGGTTGCGCGCCAGCCCGAGGAAGCGGGTGCGCGCCAGCCGCCACACCTGCTTGCCATGGCCGAAGATGCGCTCGACCCCGGCGCGCGTCACCCCGATCTCCTTGTTGCGCGCGACCTCCGCCGCCAGCAGCGGGGCGTTGCGGTAGCCCTTGCGTTGCACCCGGTCGGCGACACCGCGGGCAGCCAGGGTGTCGCGCGTCTCCTGCGCCGAATAGGCGCAGTCGGCGTAGAGCTCGGTCTCGCCCCCGGTCATCAGCCCCTTCCAGCTCTTGATCTCGTGCGCGTTGCCCGGCGTCACCGTCTGCGCGTGGATGAAGCCGTCCTCGTCGGCGTTGACCTGGAACTGGTAGCCCCAGGTCCCGACCTTGCGCCCGCGCGCATTGATCTTCACGTGCGCCCCCGCCTCCGGGTCCCGGCCGTCCGTCTCGCCCTCGCCGAGCTTCCCCCGCCCGGTCCGCGCCGCCTCGACCACCGTGGCGTCGATGATCGCCACCCGTCCCTCGCCAATGATCACCTTCTTCGCCGCGAGCTGCTCCGTCACCGCCGCGAACAGTGCCGCGAGCTGCCCCTCCGTCTCCAGCTGCGCCCGGAAGCGGCCGATCGTGGTCGCATCCGGGGTCGCGGCATCGAGCTCCAGCCGGCAGAACTTGCGGAACAAGAGATCCCGCGCCAGCTGCGCCGCCAGCTGCTCGTCCGAAAGCCCGTGCCAGATGCCGAGTAGCAGCGCCCTGAGCAGCGTCTGGACCGGATAGCCGGGGCGGCCGGTCGCCTTCTTGCCCTCGTCGACCAGCAGCCCCGCCAGCGCCTCCCAGTCGAAAAGCGCCTCCACCGGGTCGAGCGCCTTCAGCGCGGGGTGATCGAACAGCTCGGGGCCGGCGAAAAGGGCGGGTTGCGTCGCAAAGCTCTTTCTCATGCCAAAGAGCTTAACCCATCGAGATCCCCAACGGAATCCGTGAGTTTTGCAGAGGGCTCTATCAAAAAGGTGAAATTAGGTGAAACGGTGTCTGCGCCACATTTCGTGGCGCATGTTTGCAACATCGATATAGGTAGCCGTTTCTTGATCATCGCTGTTGCTTCGAAAGCTGAGCCGCGGGTGCATCGCACCCGCGGCTCCGCGGTGTCGTAGCGCGGCGATCTTACCTCATCACGCTAGTTACCAGCCAAGGGTGTAGGTGCTGGCGACTTCCGGCCACTACTGTTCGCTTCCCACCGATGCGCCGGGGGACTGACTCTTCGTCAGGCAGAGGCTCGACCGCCGGTCGCGGCGGTCTGAGGTTTGATGACGCGTCAGGCGAGCTGGCGCTCGACGGTCTCGGTCTCGAAGATCTCGATGACGTCGCCTTCGCGCATGTCGTCGTAGTTCTCGAAGGCCATGCCGCACTCCTGCCCGACCTGCACCTCGCGCACCTCGTCCTTGAAGCGCTTGAGGGTCTTCAGCTTGCCCTCGTGGATCACCACGTTGTCGCGCAGGAGCCGCACGCCGGCCGAGCGGCGGGCGACGCCCTCGGTGACGCGGCAGCCGGCGACCTTGCCGACGCCGGTGATCTTGAAGACCTGGAGGATCTCGGCGTAGCCGATGAACTTCTCGCGGATCTCCGGCGAAAGCAGCCCCGAGGCCGCCGCCTTCACGTCGTCGACCAGGTTGTAGATGATCGAGTAGTAGCGGATCTCGACGCCCTTCTGGTTCGCCGCCTCGCGGGCGGGCGCGTTGGCGCGGACGTTGAAGCCGATGATCGGGGCGTGGGAGGCCTCGGCCAGCGTCACGTCGGACTCGGTGACGGCGCCGACGCCCGAGTGCAGCACGCGGATGCGCACCTCGTCGGTCGAGATCTTCTCCAGCGCCTGGACGATCGCCTCGGCCGAGCCCTGCACGTCGGACTTGACGAGGACGGGCAGCTCCTTGACGTCCTTGTCGGCCTTCGCCTTGGCGAGGAGCTGGTCGAGCGTGGTCGCCGAGCCCTGGGTCGCGCGCTTGTCGCGGGCGAGCCGTTCGCGGTAGCTGGCGATCTCGCGCGCCTTGGCCTCGTCGTCGACGACGTTGAGGACGTCGCCAGCCTCGGGCGTGCCGGAAAGGCCGAGCACCTCGACCGGGACCGACGGGCCGGCCTCCTCGACCCGCTCGCCCTTGTCGTTGAGGAGCGCGCGCACACGGCCCCACTGCTCGCCGACGACGAAGATGTCGCCGCGCCTGAGCGTGCCCTTCTGCACCAGCACCGTCGCGACCGGGCCGCGGCCGACGTCGAGCTTGGCCTCGATCACCGCGCCCTCGGCCTGGCGGTCGGGGTTGGCCTCGAGATCGAGCAGCTCGGCCTGGAGCGCGATGTTCTCGAGGAGGGTGTCGAGACCCTTGCCGGTCAGCGCCGAGACCTCGACGTCGAGCACCTCGCCGCCCATCTCCTCCACCACCACCTCGTGGTTGAGGAGCTGGGTGCGCACCCGATTCGGGTCAGCGCCGTTCTTGTCGACCTTGTTGATCGCGACGATCATCGGCACGCCGGCGGCCCGGGCGTGGCTGATCGCCTCGACGGTCTGCGGCATCACGCTGTCGTCGGCGGCGACCACGAGCACGACGATGTCGGTCACCTGCGCGCCGCGGGCGCGCATCGAGGTGAAGGCGGCGTGGCCCGGCGTGTCGAGGAAGGTGACGAGCGCGCCGTTCGGCGTGGTCACCTGGTAGGCGCCGATGTGCTGGGTGATGCCGCCGGCCTCGCCGGAGACGACGTTGGTCTTGCGGATCGCGTCCAAGAGCGAGGTCTTGCCGTGGTCGACGTGGCCCATGATGGTGACGACCGGCGGGCGGGCCTTGAGCCTGCCCTCGTCGTCGCCCGAGGCGAGCGTGATCACGTCCTCGACGTCGGACTCCGAGACGCGCACCACCTTGTGGCCGAACTCCTCGACGATGAGGGCGGCGGTGTCGGGGTCGATGGTCTGGTTCTGCGTCGCCATGATGCCGTTCTGCATCAGCGTCTTGACCACGGCGGCGACCCGCTCGGCCATGCGGTTGGCGAGCTCCTGCACGGTGATCGCGTCGGGGACGTTGACCTCGCGTACGACCTTCTCGCGCTCGCCGGAATGGCTGGCCACGCGGCGCTTCTCGCGCTCCTGGCGGCGCTTCATGGCCGCCATCGAGCGCTGGCGCCCCTCCTCGTCGGTGGCGTTGGCGATGGTGAGCTTGCCCGAGCGGCGGCGGTCGTCGTCGCCCTTCGGGCGGGCGCGCTTCTCCTCGACCACCGGGGCCTTCTCGCCGACCTTCTTCGGGCCCGTCGGGCGGCCGGCCTCGGCGCGCGCGGCGACGGCCTGCGCGGCGGCGGGATCGAGCGTCTCGGCGGCGGTGCGCGCGGCCGGCTGCGGCTTCGCCCGGGCCGCGACGCGGGCGGCATCCTCGGCCTGCTCGACCGCCGCGGCGGCGGCGCGCTGCTCGGCGATCTCGCGCTCGCGGGCCTGCCGCTCGGCGGCCTCCCGCTCGGCGCGCAGCCGGGCGAGCTCGGCCTCGCGGGCCTCGGTCGCCTCCTGCTCCTTCTGGCGGCGCTCGGCCTCCTGCGCCTTCGCCGCCTCGACGGCCTTCAGGCGGCGCTCGAACTCGGCGTCGGAGAGGTGCGGCGTGGTTCCGGGCCGGACCGGACCGGACGAGGAGCCGGCGGGCGCGCCGGGCTTCGGCACCAGGATGCGCTTGCGCTTGTGCTCGACCGTCACCGACTTGGTCCGACCGTGGCTGAAGCTCTGGCGCACGTGGCTGGTCTCGGTGCCGCCCCCGCGCAGCCCGAGCGACTTGCCCTTCCCGGTCCCGTCCTTGGTATCCATCATTCCGTCTCTAGCCTTTCCCGCGGGGGCCTTCCCCCGCCAATCCGTCCGTCCCGGCCTCCGCCGACGCGGTCCCCACATTCACGTCCCGGATGCCTGACAGCCGCAGGGCTTCGTCCCTGATCCGGTCTCCAAGACCGCCTGCAAGCACGGCGGCATGTATCACACGATCGCGGGCGAAGGCCACACCCAATTCGTGCGCGAAAAGGCACGAAACAAGGCTGTTTTCACCCCCCGGCGGGCGCAGCCGGCCGCGTTCGCGCGCCGACCCGTCCGCCGCCTGCAGGAGCAGCGCCGCCTCTCCGGAGACGAGCGCAGCCCTGGTCTTCTCCAGTCCCGCCACCGCCTCGCCGGCCTTGCGAGCCAGCGCGACGAGCTCGACGAGCCGGGCGGCAAGCAGCGCCTCGACCCGCTCGGCGAGGTCCTCGGGCACCCGCACCTGCCGCTTGGCGGCGCGGGCGAAGTGCCCCTTTCCCGCCGCCAGCCGCAACGTCGCGGCGTCGGCGCTCACCCACATCCCGCGGCCGGGCAGCCGCCCGGCGAGATCGGGCACCACCTCGCCGTCGGGTCCGGCGACGAAGCGGATCAGCCCCGTCTTCGGGCCGGTGGCGCGGGTGACGATGCAGCGTCGTTCCGGCTCGCTCCGGTCCTTCACCCGCCCCCCGCGCGTCACGCCGTCCTCAGGCCCGGCCCTCCGCCGCGCCCTCGGCAGGCTCCGCGTCCTCCGCGGCCTCCTCCTCGGCCGGCAGCAGATCCGCCGGGTCGACCCATCCGAGCTGGACGCGGGCATTCATCACCAGCGTCTGCGCCTCCTCGAGGCTCATGTCGAACTTCTCGAGAAGGCCGGTATCCTTCACCCGCTTGCCGTCGACCGTCGTATAGCCGCCGGCGAGCTCCCAGTCGGCGCAGGTCGCGAAGTCCTCGAGCGTCTTGATCCCGTCCTCGGCCAGCGCCTCGATCATCTGCGGCGTCAGGCCCTCGAAGTCGAAGAGGCTCTGCTCCACGCCGAGCTCGCGGGCGTGCTCGATCGCCTTGGCATTGATCTCCTCCAGGCTCTCGCGCGCGCGGGCCTGCAGCTCCTCGGCGGTATTCTGGTCGAAGCCGTCGATCGACGTCAGCTCGTCGGTGTCAACATAAGCCACTTCCTCGAGAGTCGCAAAGCCTTCGGCTACAAGAAGCTGTGCGACCATCTCGTCGACGTTCATCGTCTCCATGAAGAGCTGGGTGCGCTCGGCGAATTCGGCCTGGCGCCGCTCGCTCTCCTGGGCGTCGGTCAGGATGTCGATGTCGAACCCGGTCAGCTGGCTCGCCAGCCGCACGTTCTGGCCGCGCCGGCCGATGGCGAGCGAGAGCTGCTCGTCGGGCACGACGACCTCGATGCGCTCGCTGTCGTCGTCGAACACGACCTTGGAGACCTCGGCCGGCTGCAGCGCGTTGACGAGGAAGGTCGCCGGATCCTGGTTCCAGGGGATGATGTCGATCTTCTCGCCCTGCAGCTCGTTGACCACCGCCTGCACGCGGCTGCCGCGCATGCCGACGCAGGCGCCGACCGGGTCGATCGAGCTGTCGTAGCTGATGACGCCCATCTTCGCGCGCGAGCCGGGGTCGCGGGCGACGGCCTTGATCTCGATGATGTTGTCGTAGATCTCCGGCACTTCCATCTTGAAGAGCTCGGCCAGGAACTCGGGCGCGGTGCGGGAGAGGAAGATTTGCGGCCCGCGGGTCTCGTGGCGCACCTCGCGGATCAGCGCCCGGACGCGGTCGCCGTTGCGGAACGCCTCGCGCTGGATCAGCTGGTCGCGGCGCAGGATCGCCTCGCCGCGGCCGACGTCGACGATGACGTTGCCGTACTCGGTGCGCTTGACGACGCCGTTGATGATCTCGCCGACGCGGTCCTTGAACTCCTCGTACTGGCGCAGCCGCTCCGCCTCGCGGACCTTCTGCATGATGACCTGCTTCGCCGACTGGGCGGCGATGCGGCCGAAGTCCATCGGCGGCAGCGCGTCGGTCAGGTAGTCGCCGAGCTCGGCGTCCGGCTTGATCGCCCGCGCCTCGCCGAGGGTGAGCTCGGTGAAGAGGTTTTCGGGCTCCTCGACCACGTGCCGGTAGCGGGTCATCTCGAGCTCGCCCGACTTGCGGTCGATCTTCGCGCGGATGTCGTACTCGGCGCCGTAGCGCGAGCGCGCGGCCTTGCCGAGCGAATCTTCCATCGCCTCGATCACGAGCGAGGGGTCGATCATCTTCTCGCGGGCGACGGCATCGGCGATCTGCAGGAGCTCGAGCCGGTTGGCGGAGGTCACGCTCATTTCACTTCTTCCTCATCGGACGCTTCTTCGTCGGTCTCTTCTTCAATCTCGTCGAAGGCGTCGGGGTCGAACCCCTGCGCCTTGCGGCCCGCCAGGCTCTCGGCGATCAGCGCGTCGGTCAGCACGAGCTTCGCGTCGGCGAGCATGTCGTAGGCGAGGCCGATGGTGCCCTCGGGGATCTCGACCAGCACCTCGCCGTCCTGGACGCCGGCCAGCATGCCCTTGAAGCGGCGGCGGCCGTCGATCATCTCGCTCGTCTCGAGCCGGGCCTCGTAGCCGGCGTAGCGGTCGAAATCCTTGAGCCGGGTCAGCGGGCGGTCGATGCCGGGACTCGACACCTCGAGCGTGTATTCCCCGCTGATCGGATCCTCGACGTCGAGCACCGCCGACACCGCGCGGCTGATCCGGGCGCAGTCCTCGACCTCGATGCCGCCCTCGGGCTTCTCGGCCATGATCTGCAGCACCGCCCTGCGGCCGCTCATCAGCCGCAGCCGCACGAGCTCGAAGCCGAGCCCCTCGATCGTCGGCGTGACGATTGCGGCGAGTTGGCGGTCGATGGCGGCTTTGGCGATCAGGTCGACCAAGCAGGGCTCCAGAAAACAAGAAACGGGCCGAGCGGCCCGTTGCAACTTCCGGTGGGGATCGTCCGTCAGGCCGATCCGCCGCTGATGTCGCCGATATAGGCGCGCGATCCCGGCGATGCAAGCCCAATCGCGGCACGGACCGCCGATCGTTCTCAGCCGGCGTAGGGGCGGCGGATGTCCTGCTCGCCGAGCCGCTGGAACAGCACGACGCTGCCAAGCGAATGACGGGGATCGTAGACGAAGCCGTGGTCGGCCATCGTGGCGAAGAGGCCGCGGACGCCGGAGAGGCCGGTGACGTGGTCGTGCATCTCGAGGAAGATGCGGTCGACGCCCGAGAGGTCGGCGCCCTGGAAAAGGACCGTCTCGGCGCCCTCGACGTCGCAGACGATGAGGTCGATCGCCTCCTCGCGCAGAAGGATGTCGAGGTTCATCGTCGGCACCTCGACGGTGCCGATATATGGGTTCGGCTCCGGCGCGAGCGAGCCCATCCAGAAGTCGCGGCGCAGGTAGAAGGTCGCGCTCTCGCGATCCTCGTTGGTGAGCACCGCGTTGATGCGCCGGACCTTTCGTACACGGTTGCATACATGCAGCCGCGTCATGTAGTCGAGGAGGTGCGGGTTCGCCTCCACCGCGATCACCCGCCCGACCCGGCGCTGCCGCGACAGCAGCGTCGAGATGAAGCCGATTCCGGCGCCGATCTCGAGCACGCTGTCGCCGGGGCGGACGATCTGAGGGATTTGGCTGGATTCCTCGGCCTCGAAGCGGCCGCCGAGGATCGCCCGGCGGATCGCGGGGGTGATGACGGCCGGGTCGAAGGGAATCACCACTCCGGCCGCCTGCAGAAACGCCTCTGGCGTGTATTCAACGGTCAATGGCTCGATCATGGGTTGAAAATGGCGGAAATCCGCTCATCTGTCCACGCCTTTGGTTAGTTTGCCGCCAAACAAGGCGCCATCGTTGCCGAAACGCCACATCACGACGGTGCCCTTGCGTCAGCTTCGCCCGGAATGCGTTGACAAACGGTTTCGCTACCTTGGGCTGCGCTTGGCCAGAATGCGCTGCAGGGTGCGCCGGTGCATGTTGAGCCGCCGCGCCGTCTCCGAGACGTTGCGGTCGCAGAGCTCGTAGATCCGCTGGATGTGCTCCCAGCGCACCCGGTCGGCCGACATCGGGTTCTCCGGCGGTTCCGGCCGCCCGACCTCGCGCGCGAGCAGGGCGCCGGTGACGTCGTTGGCGTCGGCGGGCTTCGCGAGGTAGTCGGTGGCGCCGATCTTGACGGCGGCCACCGCCGAGGCGATCGCGCCGTACCCGGTCAGCACGACGATCCGCGCGTCGGGGCGGCGGGCCCGCAGGGCGCCGACGAGCTCGAGCCCGTTGCCGTCCTCGAGCCGCAGGTCGACCACCGCATAGGCCGGGGGATGGTCGTCCACGACGGCCCGCCCGGCCGCCACCGAATCGACCGCTGTCACCTCGAAGCCGCGCTTCTCCATCGCGCGGCCGAGCCGGCGCAGGAACGCCTCGTCGTCGTCGAGGATCAGCAGCGACCGGTCCACCCCGAGGTCGTCGCTGGGCAGCGCCACCATCTCGGTCTCCCTAACCTGGCTGCAGGCTAGCCTCGCGCGGCGGCAGCGTCAAACCCGGGCGCTCACAGCGCCTCGGCGAAGCAGGAGACCGATTCGGCGACGGCCTCGGGCGTCGCGTCCGACTGGTAGAACTCGAGGAAGCCGACCCCGGGCGCCATCAGGTAGGTGAAGGTGGAGTGGTCCATCAGGTAGTACTCGGGGTCGTCGCCGGCCTTGCGGTAGTACACCTTGTAGGCCTTGGCCGCCGCGTCGACCTCTTCCGCCGTGCCGGTCAGCCCGAGGAGGCCGGGGTCGATCGCGGCGGCGTAGTCGCCCACGACCTCGGGCGTGTCGCGCGCCGGGTCGATGGAGATGAAGACCTGCGCGACCTCGGTGCCGTCCTCGGCGAGGGCCTCGGCGGCCAGCGCATTGCGCGACAGGTCGGTCGGGCAGATGTCCGGGCAGAAGCTGTAGCCGAAGTAGACGAGGGTCGGCCCGGTGATGGCCTCGGCGTCGGTGACCCGCTCGCCCCCCGCGCCGGTCAGCGCGAACGGGCCGCCGATCGCCGCCGTGCCCCCGGCGACGGCGGCGCGGCGGCAGTCGGCGAACGGGTCGTCACCGCCGAGGAACCGCGGCGCGACGAAGAACCCGACGAGCCCGACGACGACCGCGGCGGATGCGAGCAGCGCGTAGACGCGGGTCATGGGACGCCCCTCCCCCGTGGAAATCCGCGAGGCTTGTGGCACGGTGCCGCCGGCTTCTCAAGGCCGGGGCGCGGTCAAATCCCTTTGAGGCCGCCGCGCGGGCTTGCTAAGCCGGCGCCATGGCCCAGCCGAGCCTGCCGCCCCTCGCGACCGACGCCCGCAGCGCCTGGGTGCGGCTGCGCACGCTGATCCTCCTGCGCTGGGTCGCGGTCATCGGACAGTCGCTCGCCGTGCTCGTCGCCGGCTTCGGCCTCGGCATCCACATCCCGCACGGAGCCTGTGCGCTTGTCATCGGCGCGTCGGTGGCGTTCAACCTCGTGGCGATGACGGTGGCGGCGGAGAACCGGCGGCTGAGCGAGCGCGAGGCGGTGCTGACGCTCCTCTTCGACCTCTGCCAGCTCGGGGCGCTGCTCTACCTGACCGGCGGGCTCGGCAACCCGTTCGCGCTCCTGATCATGGCGCCGGTGACGATCAGCGCCTCGGTGCTGACGCTGCGCGCGACCATCCTGCTCGCCGGGGCGGCGGCGCTGATCATCACCCTCCTTGTCCGCTTCTACGTACCGCTCGAGCTCGCGTCGGGAGAGGCGCTCGTGCGCGCCGAGGTGCTGAATCTCGGCGACTGGGCGGCGCTCCTCACCGGCACCGTGTTCCTCGCGATCTATGCGCGGCGGGTCACCGACGAGACCTTCTCGATGGCGCAGGCGCTCGCCGCGACGCAGATGGCGCTCGCGCGCGAGCAGCAGCTCTCCGCCCTCGGCGGCGTGGTCGCGGCGGCCGCGCACGAGCTCGGCACCCCGCTCGCGACGATCAAGCTCGCCGCCACCGAGCTCGTCGAGGAGCTCGCCGACCGGCCGCACCTGCAGGAGGACGCCACGCTGGTCCGCGCGCAGGCCGACCGCTGCACCGAGATCCTGCGGGCGATGGGGCCGCGCGGCAAGGAGGACGCGCTGGTCCGCCACGCCCCGTTCTCGAGCGTCGTCGAGGAGGCGGCGGCGCCGCACGCCGACCGCGGCATCCGGATCATCACCCGCGTCGAAGGCGCCCCGCTCGAGGACGGGCCCGAGGTGCAGCCGCTCGTCGCCCGCCGGCCGGAGATCATCCAGGGCCTGCGCAACCTCGTGCAGAACGCCGTCGACTTCGCCCGCTCGACGGTGTGGATCGACCTCGACTGGAGCGAAACCGAGCTCAGGGTCGCGATCGGCGACGACGGCCGCGGCTATCCGGCGGACCTGATCGGCCGCATCGGCGAGCCCTTCATGCGCCGTCGCGCCGGACCTCCGGGCGAGCGGCCGGGCTACCAGGGGATGGGGCTCGGGCTCTTCATTGCCAAGACCCTGCTCGAGCGCAGCGGCGCGACCCTGAGCTTCGGCAACGGCACGCCGGCGGCCGAGCCCGGCCCGCCCGAGTTCGCCCGGCCGAGCGGCGCCGTCGTCACCGTCGTGTGGTCGCGCACCGCGCTCGCCCCCGAGCCGTCGCTGGAAGCGAACGCGCCGATCCGGTGGCAGGCGGCGCCCTGAGGCGGCCGTTCCCGGCCGGACCGACCGTCGCGCCTTCGGGCGGTTGCAGCGCGCGCAGGGTTAAACCTTCCTTAAACCTCGTCGCCTCAGATGCGCCGGAGTTCTCCTCAGGGCCAACCCGATGGATTTGTCGCGCTTTTCCCTCTCCGGCTGGTCGTCGTTCGCGGGCGGGCTCGAGCTGCCCGAGGGTCTCCTCGCGGCGCTGGTCAGCGCGGTCGCGACCCTGGCGCTGATCGCGAGCTTCGCGCCGCGCCTGCCCTCCGGACGGCGGGCGGCGGCGCCCGAGACGGGGGCCGCGGGGGCCTGCGACTACCTGATCAGCGGCGCGAGCCTGAAGGCGCTGAACGAGCCGGCGCGGGCGCTGCTCGCCGGCCTGCCGCCGGGCGGGCCGCGGCTCGCCGCGCTCTCGGCGCACCTCGCCACCGACTGCCCGGGCCTGCAGGCCGACCTCGAGGCGCTGGTGCTCTACGGCACCGGATTCCGCCACCACTGCCCGCGCGGCGACGGCACCGCCTTCGAGATCCTCGGCGAGCCGCGCGGCGGCGCCGCCTACCTGTCGATCCGCCCGGCGAGCGAGGAAGCGCGCGCGCTCAAGGACGCCGAGGCGGCGCTCGACCGCGCCGGCGCCGAGCTGCGCTTCCTGCGCGACGTGCTCGACCGGGCGCCGGTGCTCGCCTGGAGCCACGGGCCCGACGGCCAGGTCGCCTGGGCGAACGCCGCCTACCGCGACCGCTTCGACGCACCCGCGGGCGAGCTGCCCGACCACCGCATCGCCAACGCCTTCGGCCACGTCATCGAGGAGGTCCCGCTGACCGCGCGCGGCGCCGACAGCCGGCGGCGGGTGTCGGTGCCCGGCCGCGGAGACGCCGAGCCGCGCTGGTACGAGATCAGCCAGAGCCCCGGGCCGTCCGGCGAGAGCCTCGGCTTCGCGCTCGACGCCGACGACCTCGTCGCCGCCGAGGCGTCGCTCCGGCGCTTCGTCGAGACCCTGACCGAGACCTTCGCGCACCTGCCGATCGGGCTCGCGGTCTTCGACAAGAACCGGCGGCTCGGCCTCTTCAACCCGGCGCTGACTGACCTCGTGAAGATCGACGCCGTCTGGCTCGCCGGGCGGCCCAGCCTGCGCGACTTCCTCGAGCGGCTGCGCGAGACCCGGCAGATGCCCGAGCAGAAGGACTTCGCCTCGTTCCGCCGCAAGCTCGGCGAGCTCGAGGAGGGCGCGCGCGACGGCACCTACGAGGAGAACTGGCAGCTGCCCTCGGGCAAGATCTTCCGCGTCACCGGCCGGCCGCATCCGCAGGGGGCGCTGGCGTTCCTCTTCGAGGACATCTCGACCTCGATCATCCTCGAGCGCAAGTACCGCTCCGAGCTCGAGCTCAGCCAGGCGACGCTCGACCGGATGTCCGAGGCGGTGGCGGTGTTCGACGCCTCGGGGATGCTCGTCTTCGTCAACACCGCCTTCGAGCGGCTCTGGGGGCTCGACCCGATGGAGCGGCTCGACGGTCCCGGCGTCGCCGACATGACGGCGCTCTGGGCCGAGCGCTGCGTGCCGAGCCCGGCCTGGGCCAGGCTGAGCGAGTTCACCACCGCCGCCGAGGCGCGCACCAGCTGGACCGCGCCGATCGCGACGCGGGACGGCACGCGGCTGCAGATGCTGGTGGCCCCCCTGCCCGACGCCTCGGCGCTCGTGGTGTTCCGCGACCCGGCGACCGAGGCGGGCGACGCGGCCGCCGAGCATCCGGCCCGCGACGCCGCGCTCGACGACCTCGCGCTCGAGCAGCTGATCGTGCCGGTCGAGGCGACGGTGCAGCGGCTGATGGCGGCGATCCCGGCAGCCCACTCGCCCGAGGCCTTCCAGGCGCTCGGCGCGGCGACCCAGGCGCTCAAGGACGGCCTCGCCCGCGCCGGGGAGCTGCGCGCGCTGGCCGGCGCGCCGGTCGCCGGCGACGGACCGCTGCCCGAGCTCGCCGCGGCGCTCGCCACGCGGCGGCTGACCCTGGCGACGCCGGCCGACGCCGCCACCTGGCCTCCCGAGCTGCGCCGGCCGGCGCTCGTGCTCGGCCTCGCCGCCGCCGAGCTCGCCGAGGCGGGCTCTGGCGTCACCCTGGCGCTCGAGGCCCGGGACGGGCGGCGGCGGCTGACGGCGACCGTCGCCGCCGGATCGCGCGTCGGGCGCGGCGAGGGGATCGCGCTGGCGCTGGCGCGCCGCGTCGTCGAGGCGGCGGGCGGGACGCTCACGCTGGCCGTCGAGGAGGGCCGCGGCACGCTCGCCGCCGACCTGCCGCCCGCCCGGCGGACCGGCGCCAGCGAGGACATCGCGCTCCGAGCATGACGACCGAGCCAAGGCCGCGGGGCGCCCTTGCGCTCGCGAACCGGGCCTGTAGAACGGCCGGACAATCACGCCTGGCGGATCGACACGGAATTGGATTCAACCCTGACGCTCGCGGATGCGGCCGCCACCGAGCGGCTCGGCCGCGCCCTCGCCCCGCATCTCGGCGCCGGTGACATGCTGGGCCTGACCGGCGGGCTCGGCGCCGGCAAGAGCCACTTCGCGCGCGCCCTGATCGGCGCCCGGCTGGCGGCGCTCGGCCGCAGCGAGGAGATCCCCTCGCCGACCTACACGCTCGTGCAGACCTACGACCTCGGGGCGGTCGAGCTCTGGCACGCCGACCTCTACCGGCTCGGCGGCGCCGGCGAGATCGCCGAGCTCGGGCTCGAGGAGGCCTTCGCCACCGCCATCTGCCTCGTCGAATGGGCGGACCGCCTCGGGCGGGCGCTGCCGCTCCGCCGGCTGATGCTCGACCTGCGCATCCCGTCCGGCGGCGAGCAGCGGCGCCTGGCGCGGCTCGAGGCGCACGGATCCGGCTGGGACTGGCTGCCGTCCGCGCTGGCCGAGGCGGCGGCCGCATGACCCGCGCGACCGAGATCGGCGAGTTCCTCGCCCAGGAAGGCTGGGGCTGGGCCAAACGCGAGCCGCTGGCCGGCGATGCCTCGGCGCGGCGCTACGAGCGGCTCCGGCGCGGCGGGCGGCTCGCCGGCGCCATCCTGATGGACATGCCGCCCGAAAGCGGCCTCGACGTCCGGCCCTTCCTCGCGGTCACCGCCTGGCTGCGCGCCGGCCGCTTCAGCGCGCCCGAGGTGCTCGGCGCCGACAGCCGGCGCGGCCTCGTCCTGCTCGAGGACCTCGGCGACGACCTCTTCGCCGTCCTCTGCGCCCGCGAGCCGAAGCGCGAGGCGGGGCTCTACGGCGCCGCGGTCGACCTCCTCGCCGACCTGCAGCGCCGGCCGCCACCGGGCGCCGACGTCGGCTGGACGCCGCCGCCCTACGACATGGCGCTGATGCTGCGCGAGGCGCGGCTGATCGTCGAATGGTACCTGCCGGCCGCGACCGGCCGCCCGGCGCCGCCCGACCTCGCCGCCGAGTTCGACGCGCTGGCCGAGGCCGCCTTCGCCGGGGTGGCGGCGGCGCGACAGACCGCGGTCTTGCGCGACTACCATGCCGAGAACCTGCTCTGGCTGCCGCGTCGCGCCGGCCATGCCCGCGTCGGCATGCTCGACTACCAGGACATGCTGGTCGGCCACCCCGGCTACGACCTGATATCGCTGCTCGAGGACGCCCGCCGCGACGTCTCCGGGGAGCTCCGCGCCGCGATGCTCGCGCGCTACTTCGAGCGGAGCGGCGCCGACCCGGAGGCGTTCGGCGCGGCGGCGGCCGTCCTTGCCGCCCAGCGCAACCTGAAGATCGTCGGCCTCTTCACCCGGCTCTGCCGGCGCGACGGCAAGCCGCGCTACCTCGGCTACCTGCCTCGGGTCTGGGCCAACCTCGCCGGCGACCTCGCCCACCCGGCGCTGGCCGGGCTCGCCGGCCTCGTCGCCCGGCACTTCCCGCCGCCCGAACCCGACATCGTCCACCGCATCGAGGCGGCGGCATGACCCCGCAGGCGGTGATGATCTTCGCCGCCGGGCTCGGGACGCGGATGGGCGCGCTGACCCGCGACCGGCCGAAGCCGCTCCTCGAGGTCGCCGGCCTGCCGCTGATCGACCACGCGCTGGCGCTGGCCCGGTCGGCCGGAGTGCGGCGCATCGTCGTCAACACCCACGCGCATCCCGGCCAGATGCACGCCCACCTGGCGCGCGTCGCCCCCGAGGCGCTGATCTCGCACGAGCCGGTGCGGCTCGAGACCGGCGGCGGCCTCAAGCAGGCGCTGCCGCTGCTCGGACCCGGCCCCGTCTTCACGCTCAACGCCGACATGGTCTGGCGCGGGCCGAACCCGCTGACTGCGCTCGCGGCCGCCTGGCGACCGGGCGACGGCGCCCTCCTCGCGCTCGTGCCGCGGGCCCGGGCGAACGGCCACGGCGGCCCGGGAGACTTCTTCCTCGGACCCGGCGGGCACCTGCGGCGCCGGGGCGCCGCCGACACGGCGGACTTCGTCTATACCGGGGCGCAGATCATCGATCCCACCGCGCTCGACGGCTTTCCCGACGGCGCCTACTCGCTCAACGGCGTCTGGGACGCGCTCATCGCCGACAACCGGCTGCGCGGGATCGTGCATCCGGGCGGCTGGGCCGACGTCGGCCGGCCCGAGGGCATCGCGCTCGCCGAGGCGGAGCTCGCGCGGTGACCCGGCTCTTCGCGCCCA
Organism: uncultured Alphaproteobacteria bacterium; assembly: GCA_963763295.1. GTDB lineage: Bacteria > Pseudomonadota > Alphaproteobacteria > Rhodobacterales > Rhodobacteraceae > Amaricoccus. The sequence continues at coordinate 78,324 of CAVXOH010000007.1, read as the reverse complement.
CCGACGGGCCGCGGGTCTTCGCGCTCGCACCCGGCGTCGACTTCTCCCGCGCGCTCGTCGCCGGGCTCGAGGCGCGGCTCGCCGGGCAGCCGCCCGAGGCGATGGCGCGGGTCGAGATCTGGGTCAACACCCGCCGGGCGGCGCGAGCGCTGACGGCGCTCTTCGCCGCCGGGCCGGCGCGGCTCCTGCCGCGGATCCGGGTGGTGACCGAGCTCGCGACCGACCCGCTCGGCCCGCTCGACCTCGGGCCGCCGGTGCCGGAGCTGCGCCGCCGGCTCGAACTGGCGCGGCTGGTCGGCGCCCTCGCCGACGCCGAGCCGCACCTCGCCTCCGGCACGGCCGTCTTCGACCTCGCCGGCAGCCTCGCCGAGCTCCTCGACGAGCTCGAGGGCGAGGGGATCGGGCCCGCGGCCTTCGCCGGCGTCGAGGCCGGCGAGCATGCGGCGCACTGGCAGCGGAGCCTGCGCTTCCTCGGCCTGCTCGAAGGCTATCTCGCCGCCGCCGGTCCCGGCTCCGGCCAGGGCCGGATGCGCGCCGCCGCCGAAGCGCTGGCCGCCGCCTGGGCGCTCGACCCGCCGCCGCACCCGGTAATCGTCGCCGGCTCGACCGGCTCGCGCGGCGCGACGCGCGCCTTCATGGCTGCGGTCGCGCGGCTGCCACAGGGCGCCGTCGTCCTGCCCGGGCTCGACGCCGGGCTGCCGCCCGCGATCTGGCAGCGGCTCGGCGCCGACGACCCCGGCGCGGCCGATCATCCGCAGCACGGCTTTCGCGGCCTCGCCGACGCGCTCGGCTTCGACCCCGCGGCGGTTCCCTGCTGGCATCCGGTGCCGCCGCCCGCGCCCGAGCGCAACGCCCTCGTCTCGCTGGCGCTGCGCCCGGCACCGGTAACGGACCAGTGGCGGAGCGAGGGCGCGGCCCTCGCCGGCACGCTCGCGGCCGCCTGCGCCGGGCTCGCCTGGGTCGAGGCGCCGGACCCGCGCGGCGAAGCGCTGGCGATCGCGCTCCGGCTGCGCGAGGCGGCGGAGACCGGCGAGCGGGCGGCGCTGGTGACGCCCGACCGCACGCTCGCGCGCCGGGTGACGGCCGAGCTCGGCCGCTGGGGCCTGATCCCCGACGACAGCGCCGGGCAGCCGCTGGCGCAGACCCCGCCGGGGGTGCTGCTGCGCCGGCTGGCCGAACTGCCGGGGACGCGGCCGACCCCGGCCGACCTCCTCGTCCTCGCCAAGCATCCGCTGGTCAACAGCGCGCCGGGCGCGCGGCGCGAGCACCTGCGGCTGACCGCCCGGCTCGAGACCCGCCGGCTGCGCGGCGGCGCGCCCTGGATCGACTGGGACGACCTCGCCGGCTGGGCGGTGCAGGAGGGTGGCGCGGCGCCGGCCTGGCTCGCCTGGCTCCGGGCCGCGCTGGCGCCGCTCGAGCCCGGCGGCGCGCTGCCGCTCGCCGCGCACGTCGCGCGCCACCGGGCGGCGGCCGAGGCGCTGGCCGCCGGGCCGTCCGGAGCCCCGGCGCACGCGCTCTGGGAGAAGGCCGCCGGCGCCGAGGCGCTCGCACTCATCGACGAGATCGCCACGGAGGCGGACGCCGCCGATGCGCTCTCCGCCCACGAGTACCGGGCGCTCCTCGCCGCGCTGATGGCGACGCGCGACGTGCCGGAGGAGGCGGTGGTGACCCATGCCGGCATCGCGATCTGGGGCACGCTCGAGGCGCGGGTGCAGTCGGCCGATCTCGTGATCCTCGGCGGGCTCAACGAGGGCATCTGGCCGCGGCTGCCGGCGGCCGATCCCTGGCTTGGCCGCGGCATCCGCCGCGCGATCGGCCTGACCAGCCCCGAGCGGCGGATCGGCCTCTCGGCGCACGACTTCCAGCAGGCGACGGGCGCGCGCCGCGTCGTGCTGACTCGCGCCACCCGCGACGCCGAGGCGCCGACGGTCGCCTCGCGCTGGCTGCTGCGGCTCGAGAACCTGCTGCTCGGGCTCGGTCCCGAGGGCGAGGCGGCGCTCGGCGCCGCCAAGGCGCGGGGCGTGCGGCTCCTCGCCGAGGCGTTCCGGCTCGACCTGCCGGCGGCGCCTGTCGCCCCGGCGCGCCGCCCCGCCCCGCGGCCGCCGGCGGCGGCGCGGCCGGCCGAGCTTCCCGTCACCCAGGTCGAGAAGCTGGTGCGCGACCCCTACGGCGTCTACGCGCGCTACGTGCTCCGCCTCTACCGCCTTGACCCGCCCGGCCGCCGGCCCGACGCGCTGACGCGCGGCAAGCTGATCCACGCCGCGCTCGACGACTTCGTCACCGCCACTGTGGCCGGGCTGCCGCCCGACGCCGCCCGGCTCTTCCGCGACACCGTCGCGGCGGCGCTGGCGGCGCACGCGCCCTGGCCGGCGGTCCAGGCGATCTGGACCGCGCGGCTGGCCCGCGCCGCCGGCTGGTTCCTCGACAGCGAGGCCGCCCGCCGGGCCCGCGGCGCACCGGCGGCGCGCGAGGTCAAGGGCCGGCGTGAGGTCGAGGGCCTGGCCCGGCCCTTCGCCATCACCGCCCGCGCCGACCGCATCGACCGGGTCCCCGGCGGCTATGCGATCTACGACTACAAGTCCGGCACCAACCCCTCGCCCGCCGAGGCGAGGGCGTTCCACCTGCAGCTTCTGCTCGAAGCCGCGATCGCCGCGGCCGGCGGCTTCGAGGGCCTGCCGCCCGCCCCGGCGCGGCACCTCGAGCTCCTGAAGTTCGGCAGGACCGGCGAGACCCTGGCCCTCGACGCCGACGCCGAGGCGCTCGACACCACCTGGGCGCGCTTCACGGCGCTGATCGCCCACTACCTCGATCCCGCGAACGGCTTTCCCGCCCGGCTCCGGCCGCAGAAGCTCACCTGGGGCAGCGACACCGACCACCTGTCGCGCAAGGGCGAATGGGCGGACGGCGACGACTGGGAGGCCGACTGGTGAGGGACGCGGTCGCGGCGCAGGTCAAGGCGGCGGCGCCCTCGGCGTCGAGCTGGGTCTCGGCCAACGCCGGCTCCGGCAAGACCCGCGTGCTGACCGACCGGGTGGCACGGCTGCTCCTGGCCGGCACCGAGCCGCAGAAGGTCCTCTGCCTCACCTACACCAAGGCGGCGGCAGCCGAGATGCAGAACCGCCTGTTCAGGACGCTCGGGGCCTGGGCGATGCTCGACGACGCCGCGCTCCGGGCGGCGCTGCGCGAGCTCGGCGAGCCCGGCGAGGCGATCCCGCCCGATCGGCTCGCCCGCGCCCGCACGCTCTTCGCCCGCGCGCTCGAGACGCCGGGCGGCCTGCGAATCCAGACCATCCACGCCTTCTGCGAGGCGCTGCTCCGCCGCTTCCCGCTCGAGGCCGGCGTGGCGCCGCAGTTCGGCGTGCTCGAGGACCGCCGCGCCAAGGCATTGCGCGAGGAGGTCCTCGACGAGCTCGCCCTGGCGCGGCCCGACGCGTTCACCGCCCTCGCCCGCCACATGGCCGGCGACGATCCCGACGCGCTCCTCCTCGAGATCGGCCAGCACCGCGCCGGCTTCGCGCCGCCGTTCGACCCCGCGCGCCTAGCCGCGGCACTCGGCGCCCGGCCCGACGTGACGGTCGAGGCGCTGGCCGCCGAGGTGCTGCCGCCCGACTCCGAGGCGCTGCTGCGCCGGCTGGTGCCAATTCTGGCGCCGCGGCCCGGCAACGACGGCGCCGCCGCGGAGCGGCTTGCGGCGGCGCTCGTCGCAACGGACCCGTCGACCCGGCTCGAGCAGCTCGAAGCCGTCCTCCTGTTCGGCGCCAGCGCGAAGGCCCCGTTCGCCGCCAAAATCGGGCAGGTCCCGACCCGCGCGGTCCGCGCCGCGCATCCGGGGCTGATCGCGGAGCTCGACGCGCTGATGCGCCGGGTCGAGGCGGCGCGGCCGCTCCGGCTCGCCAACGCCGCCTTCGCCAGGTCGGCGGCGCTCAACCGCTTCGGCCGCGCCTGGCTCGATGCCTGGAGGGACCGCAAGCAGGCGCTCGGCCTCCTCGACTTCGACGACCTGATCGACCGCGCCGAGGCGCTGCTCGCGCTCCCCGGCACCGCCGCCTGGGTGCTCTGGCGGCTCGACGGCGGCCTCGACCACATCCTCGTCGACGAGGCGCAGGACACGAGCCCGGCGCAGTGGCGGGTGATCGAGGCGATCTCGGAGGAGTTCTTTGCCGGCGACGGCGGCCGCGACACCCGCCGCACGATCTTCGTCGTCGGCGACGAGAAGCAGTCGATCTACAGCTTCCAGGGCGCCGACCCGCTCGAGTTCGGCGCCCGCTGCGCCCACTACGACCGGGTGCTGACCGAGATCGGCTCGGAGCTGCAGCGCTGCGACCTGCTCTACTCGTTCCGCTCGGCGCGCCCGATCCTCGCGCTCGTCGACGCGGTGTTCGGCGGCCCGGCCGGGCAGGGGCTCGCCCAGGCGATCGCCCACCATGCGATCGACCCCGAGAAGCCCGGACGCGTCGAGCTCTGGCCGTTCCTGCCGAAGCCGGAGAAGCCGGACGAAGGCCCGTGGGACCAGCCGGTCGACGCCCGCGCTCCCGACGACCCGATCGAGGTCCTGGCCCGGCGCATCGCGCGCGAGATCGCCGGCTGGCTGGCGAGCCGCCGCGCCCTGCCCGGCGACCCGGACGGCCGGGCGGTCCGCGCCGGCGACGTGATGATCCTGGTCCAGCGGCGCGCCGACCTCTTCCACGCGATCATCCGGGCGCTCAAGCGCGAGCGCGTCCCGGTCGCCGGCGCCGACCTGCTCCGGATCGGCGGCGAGCTCGCCGTCAACGACCTCCTCGCCGCGCTGCGCGTCGCCGCGACCCCGGGCGACGACCTCTCGCTCGCGGCGCTGCTCCGGAGCCCGCTCGGCGGCATGAGCGAGCGCGAGCTCTTCGAGCTCGCGCATCCGCGCCAGGGAAGCCTGCGCCGCGCGCTGCGCGAAGAGCCGCCCGGGCGCTGGCCCGAGGTGCGGGCGCTCGTCGACGACCTGCTGGCGCAGGCCGACTACCTGCGGCCGTTCGAGATGCTGACCCGCATCCTCGTCCGCCACGACGGGCGGCGGAAGCTCACCGCCCGGCTCGGCGCCGAGGCCGAGGACGGCATCGACGCGCTGCTCGACCAGGCGCTCGCCTACGAGGCGGTCGAGGCGCCGAGCCTGACCGGTTTCCTCGACTGGATCGACCGCGACGAGGTGGCGGTGAAGCGGCGGATGGAGGAGGAGGCCGACCAGGTCCGGGTGATGACCGTGCACGGCGCCAAGGGCCTCGAGGCGCCGATCGTGATCCTGCCCGACACCGCCGTCCGCCCGGAGGGGCGCAACCCGCCGCAGGTCGTGCGGCTCGCCGACGGCCAGCCGGCCTGGCGGGTGAAGGCCGAGGAAGCCCCGCCCGCGCTCGACGACGCCGAGAAGGCGCGCCGCGCCCTGGTCCGGGAAGAGAACCGCCGGCTCCTCTATGTCGCGCTGACCCGGGCGAAGAGCTGGCTCGTCGTCTGCGGCGCCGGCCAGGTATCGGCGAACGGCGAGAGCTGGCACGGCCTCGTCCGCGAGGCGATGGCCGCGCTCGGCGCCGCGCGCGAGCCCGGCCCCGACGGCGACGTCCTCGCGCTCGCGCTCAACTGGAGCGTCGCGTCCGCCGTGGCGGCGGGCACGGTCCCGCCTGCCGCCGCCCCGCTGCCGGACTGGTCCCGCCGCCCGGCGCCGGTGCCGCCCGGGACGCCGCTGCCGGTGACCCCGTCCGGCCTCGGCGGCACGCACGCCCTGCCCGGCGAGGCCCCCGGCGCCCTCGACGAGGCGGCGGCAAAGGCGCGCGGCACCGCGGTGCACCGGCTCCTCGAGATGCTGCACGGCCGCCCGGCCGCCGAGCGCGCCGCCCTCGCGGCGCGGCTGCTGCCCGGGGAGCCCGCCCTGCCGGCGCTCCTCGCCGAGGCCGCGGCGGTCCTCGACGCGCCCGGCCTCGCGCCCCTGTTCGGGCCGGACAGCCTCGCCGAGGTCGCGGTCGCGGCGCCGCTGCCCGAGCTCGGCGGCCGTCGCCTCGTCGGCCGGATCGACCGGCTGGTCGTCACCGCCGAGCGCGTCCTCGCCGTCGACTTCAAGAGCAACCGCGCGGTCCCGGCCGCGCCCGAGACGGTCCCCGAGGGGATCCTGCGGCAGATGGGCGCCTACCGCGCGGCGCTCGCGCAGATCTGGCCCGGGCGGACGGTCGAGACGGCGATCCTCTGGACCCGCACCGGGCACCTGATGGCCCTGCCGGGTCCGCTGGTCGCCGCGGCGCTGGTCCGCGCCGAGGGCCGACCTTGACCGACCGGGGGGCCAACCATAGGTTAGCCTCCAACTGATCAGCGGAGGCCACCAGATGGCGACGGTCAAGGTAACGGACATGACGTTCGAGGACGAGGTGCTCGGCGCCGATGTCCCCGTGCTGGTGGACTTCTGGGCCGAGTGGTGCGGCCCGTGCAAGATGATCCACCCGGCGCTCGAGGAGCTCGCCGTCGAGTTCGAGGGCAAGATCAAGGTCGCCAAGGTCAACGTCGACGAGAACCCGAACCTGCCGGCGCAGTACGGCGTGCGCGGCATCCCGGCGCTCTTCATGTTCAAGGGCGGCGAGGTGATCTCGAACCGCACCGGCGCGGCGCCGAAGGCGTCGCTCAAGGGCTGGATCGAAGAGAGCGTCTGAGCGCCGCGGGCTCGAGGCGAGGCATCGGGGCCGCATCCGCGAGGATGCGGCCCTTTCCGTCACTGCGTCATACTGGATCCGGTTGATCATACCAGCGGTCCTGTGCGCCGGCTCCGCCAACGCGCGGCCTGATACGAACTCCGGCTGATCGCTTCGCCTCCGAGTGGTGCGCCCCGCCGCCCCGATCCCCGGCCGTGCGCCAGCACGGCCTGCGCCTGCCTGCCCCCCGGCAGGCGCACCCGGCGGTCCAAACCGGCTACATGGGTGACAGATCTGACCGACGACATGGGTGACAGGTCATTCTGTCGGCGAGGAGGACCTTGCCGATGCCGTGGAGGGAGACCCGTGTCATGGACGAGCGCGCGCGTTTCGTGCTGGCGGTGGAAGCCGACGAGGAGCCGATCGCAGCGGTGTGTCGGCGGTTCGGGATCAGCCGGGACAAGGGCTACAAGTGGCTGCGGCGGTGGCAGGCGGAGGGCGTCGCCGGGCTCGCCGACCGGTCGCGGGCGCCGCGGCACCACCCGCAGGCCGTGGCGGAGGAACTGCTCGAGGCTTGCCTTGCGCTCAGGCGCCAGCATCCGACCTGGGGGCCGGCGAAGGTGAAGGCGGCGCTCGAGCGGCGGAGCCCCGGTCGGCCGTGGCCGGCGGCGAGCACGATCGGCGCGCGCTTCGACCGCGAGGGGCTGACGGTCAGGCGCAGGACCCGGCGGCGCACGCCGCCCGGAGGGCCGCTGTGCGCCGCCGACGCGGCCAACGACGTCTGGGCGATCGACTTCAAGGGCTGGTTCCGCACCGGCGACGGCACCCGCATCGACCCCTTGACGCTCAGCGACGCGAGCAGCCGGTATCTGCTGCGCTGCCAGGCGGTGACGCGTCCCGACGGCGCGCATGTCTGGCCGATCCTCGACGCCGCCTTCCGCGAGCATGGCCTGCCGCGGAGGCTGCGCTCCGACAACGGACCGCCCTTCGCGACGACGGGCGCGGGCGGGCTCTCCCGCCTCTCGGTCAACGTGATCAAGGCCGGCGTCACCCCCGAGCGCATCACCCCGGGCAAGCCGCAGGAGAACGGCCGGCATGAGCGGCTGCACCTGACGCTCCTGCAGGACACCGCCAGCCCGCCGGCGGCGAGCCTGCCCGCGCAGGCGAAGCGGTTCCGCGCCTTCCGGGACAGCTACAATGAGGAGCGCCCGCACGCCGCCCTCGGCAACGCCACGCCGTCCGAGCGCTACGCCGCCTCGCCGCGGCGCTGGGACGGGGTGCTGCGCTCGCCCGAGCCCGCCGCCGACACGGTCCGCCGCGTGAAGAGCAACGGGCTGATCAGGTGGCACGGCGGCCTCGTCTACATCAGTGAGGCGCTCGGCGGCGAGCCCATCGGGCTCGGCGAGGGCGACGACGGCCTCTGGACGGTCCGCTACGGCCCGATCCTGCTCGGGCTGCTCCCCGACCGCGGCGACGCGCTGATCCGGCTGCGCAGAGGGGCTGATGGACTTGTGGACGACGCAAGGCGTCGCCCACAGGGCCCACAGCCGCCACAACCACAGACGACGGGAACGTAACGTGAATTGTGTCACCCATGTCGTCGGTCAGATCTGTCACCCATGTCGCCGGTTGCGCACGGCCGTCGTGCAAGACGCAGCGTCAGTCGCTTACCCGAGCGCCCGCGCGGGGCGGCCGTACGGCAGGGTGCGCCAGCCCAGGCAGGCGCAGGCCGTGCCTCGGCAATCGTCGCAGAGGCCAACGCTCGGATCCGGCGAAGCGATCAGCCGGAGTTCGTCTGAGCCCCGCCAGCTCGAGGCCAGGATCGGGACCGCATCCGGCAGGATGCGGCCTCTTCCGTCCCCGGGTGCCGTCACGCCAGGCGCGCCCCCGGGCGCTGCGGGGCGATGCGGGTGACCGGACCGAGGTTCAGCCAGCGCCCGAGGGCGCTGCGGGCGGCGGCGGCGCCCAGCGCCTCGAGGCGGCCGCTCGCGAGGGCGCGGGCGAGCGGCAGGTCGCCGCGGATCACGTAGATCATGTCGCGCAGCGTCGCGGCGAGGTAGAGGTCGACCTCGAAGCCGGGGTCGCTCAGGCAGAGCGTGCAGCGCGGCCCCTCGTTCAGGAACCACCAGAGCGCCTTGCCGCCGGGCTGGTCGGCGAGCTCGAGCCGCACCACCGCGCGGTCGTGGCCGAAGGCGTCGGCGCGGGCCGCCCGCTCGATCGACCAGAGCAGCAGGCCGAGATCGACCTCCGCGTCGACGAGCTCGCGGCGCGACCAGCGCTGGCCCCAGGCGCCGAGGCCCTCGACCAGCGGCACGAACTCCGCCCCCGCCGGGGTCAGGTGGTAGGTCCAGCCGCGCGCGGCGCGGCGGCGCTCGACGACGCCCTCGGCCGCCAGCTGCTTCAGCCGGCGCGACAGCAGGCTCGGCGACATCAGCGGCACGCCGCGCTGCAGCTCGGAGAACCGGGTGGCGCCGGCGGCGAGGTCGCGGATCACCAGCGGCGTCCATCGCTCGCAGAAGAGCTCCGCCGCCTTGGCGACCGGGCAGAACTGGCCGTAGCCCCGCATCGCCCGAGGATACCACGCGCGCGGTTCGAGCTACAGATCCTGCAGTAGCCGGCGCGGCCGCGACCTGCGACCATCCCGCCGTGAGCGAAAGGAGGGGAGCCATGGACGCCACCGAGCTCGGCCAGGTCTCGACGGCCGCCGCCGAGGTCTACGAAGCCTTCTTCCTGCCGGCGCTGTTCGCGCAGTTCGCCGGTCCCGTCGCCGAAGCCGCCGGCATCGGCCCCGGCGACGCCGTCCTCGACGTCGCCTGCGGCACCGGCGTGCTCGCCCGCGAGGCCCGGCGGCGAGCCGGGCCGTCCGGCGTGGTCGTCGGGCTCGACCGCAACGCCGGCATGCTCGCGGTCGCGCGCCGGGCCGAGCCGGGCATCGACTGGCGCGAAGGCCGTGCCGAGGCGCTGCCGTTCCCCGACGGCCGCTTCGACGCCGTCGTCAGCCAGTTCGGCCTGATGTTCTTCGAGGACCGGACCGCGGCGCTCGGCGAGATGTGGCGCGTGCTCCGGCCCGGCGGACGCCTCGTCGTCGCGGTCTGGGACGCGGCCGAGCGGTCGCCCGGCTACGCCGCGATGATCGCGCTGATCGACCGCCTGTTCGGGCGCGAGGTCGGCGACGCCTTGCGCGCGCCCTTCGTCCTCGGCGACCCCGCGGCCTTCGCGGCGGCGCTGGCCGCCGCCGGACTGCCGGCCCGGGTCGAGACCCGGCCCGGCACCGCCCGCTTCCCGTCGATCGACGACTGGGTGAAGACCGACGTCAAGGGCTGGACGCTCGCCGACCTCATCGACGGCGCCGGCTACGCCCGGCTGCAACGGGCCGCGCAGGAGGAGCTGCGCGGCTTCGCCGGCCCCGACGGGCGCGTCGCCTTCGCGGCGCCGGCCCATGTCGCGGTGGCGGCGAAGCCTTCGTGAGCCGGGGCACCTCGGAAGGAATGCGCGCCGACTCAGCCGTCCCGCCCGGACCCCGAGCCCGGGCAGCGGCCGACCGCCCGTCACGCCGAAGGCGTGCCTGTGGCACGACGGGCGGCCGCTTCTCGGCCGCCCGCGGTCGTGCCGCTGCCCTCCTCTCGCGCGGATGCCGGGTTCGGACGGCGAGGCCCCTCACCGGCACCGAAATGATCCGGCGGCCGCGACGGTCATGCCCGAAAGTCCAAAGCATCGGCGATACCTGGCCAAGTCAAGAAACCGAAGCACCCTCGCGACCACTTCCGCGTAACAATGGTAAACCGCCGATCGACTTGCGAGGACGGCGCGCGTCCCTCTCGTTTCGACCGTCGACTGCCGGACTCGTGCCGCCGGCGTCCCTGCGGCGGCCGCCGGCTCCCGCACGGATCCGGTGCATGGATTGTGCATACGTTGTGCATGCGTCGTGCATGCCTCCGCGGATATCACCCCCGCCGGCTTTCCGAGCGAAATCCGCGCCTTGCCCCGCCCGTCAACCAAGATTAACGCCGCCTCCGCCGAGCCTCATCCCGCGCTAGATCCCCGCCGGGGTCCAGCTCCCGCCGCCCGCGGCCGACGCCACCGCGGCGGCGACGAACTTCACGCCGCGCAGCCCGTCGCGCACGTCGGGCACCAGTGCGGCGCGGGCCGGGTCGACCGGCGCGCCGATGCGATGGGCGCGGATGATCTCGGCGGCGTCGCGGTAGAGGTTGGCGAAGGCCTCGATGTAGCCCTCCGGATGCGCGGCCGGCATCCGCGACAGCCGCACCCCCTCGCCCGAGGCGCCGTGTCCGCCGCGGATCAGCACCCGCGCCTCTTCGCCGTACCGCGCGAAGCGCAGCTCCTCGGGCCGGCTGCCCGCCCATTCGAGCCCGCCCCGGTCGCCATAGACCCGCAGCGTCAGGTCGTTGTAGTGCCCGGGCGAGGTCTGGCTCGCCACGATCGTGCCGCGCGGGCCGCCCGCCCAGCGCACCAGCACGTGGGCGTTGTCGTCGAGCCGCCGGCCGGGGACCGCGGTGAAGAGATCGGCCGCCACCGCCTCGGCGTCGCGCCCGGAGACGAAGCTCGCGAGGTTGAACGCGTGCACGCCGATGTCGGCGAGCACCGCCGACTGCCCGGCGCGGGCCGGGTCGGTGCGCCACTCGGCCTGCTTCTGCCCTTCCGCGTCGATCGGCCGCGTCAGCCAGTCCTGGATATAGCTCGCGTGGACCGCGACCAGCGTGCCGAGCTCGCCCGCCGCCACCATCTCGCGCGCCTGCCGCACCATCGCATAGCCGGTGTTGTTGAGGGTGACGAGGAAGCGCCGCCGCCGCGCCTCGGCCAGCGCCACCAGCGCCTCGGCCTCGGCCAGCGTCACCGACAGAGGCTTGTCGCAGATCACGTCGATCCCGGCCTCGAGGAAGGCGGTCGCGACCGGCGCGTGCAGGTGGTTCGGCGTCACGATCGCCACCGCCTCGATCCCGTCCGGCCGCGCCGCCTCGGCGCGCGCCATCTCGCGCCAGTCGGCATAGGCGCGCTCCGGCGCGATGCCGAGGTCGGCGGCCGAGGCGGCGGCGTTCTCCGGGTCGGCCGACAGCGCCCCGGCGACCAGCGCGATCCGGTCGTCGAGCCGCATGGCGAAGCGATGGACCGCGCCGATGAAGGCGTTCCGCCCGCCGCCGACCATCCCCATCCGCAGCCGGTCGGCCGCCGGCCCTCCGGCGGTTGCATGGACCATCGCACCCTCCCTTCGCCGCGCTCCATGTGGAGACGGCCGCGCTACCGTGGCCCAGAACGCACCGCGAGGGAAGCGCGCGCCCCGGTTGACCGCCGGTAAGCCGCGTTCCATGCTGGCGAAACGGAAACACCGCACCAGGGAGACGACGTGGAGGCTCGGGTCGAGGGCAAGGTCACGCTCGTGACCGGCGCGACGCAGGGCGTCGGCCGGTCCGTCGCCGAGGCCCTCGCCGCCAGCGGCGCCGCCGGCCTCTTCCTCACCGGCCGCGACGCCGCCCGCGGCGAGGCCGTGGCGGCCGCCCTCGCTGCTGCCGGCACGCCCACCAGCTTCGCGCCGGCCGATCTCGCCGACCCGGAGGCGCCCGCGCGGCTGGTCGGCGACTGCCTCGCCCGCTTCGGCCGGATCGACGCGCTGGTCAACGCCGCCGGCCTCACCGACCGCGCCTCCTTCCTCGACGCGACGCCGGACCACTGGACCCGGCTCTTCGCCGTCAACGCCCGCGCGCCGTTCTTCCTGATGCAGGCGGCGATCCGGGCGATGCGCGCCGAGGGGCGGGGCGGCGCGATCGTCAACATCGTCTCGATCAACGCCCATTGCGGCACGCCCGAGCTCGCGGTCTATTCCGCCACCAAGGCCGCGCTCGCGCTCCTCACCCGCAACGCCGCCCACGCCCACCGCTTCGACCGCATCCGCGTCAACGGCATCAACATGGGCTGGACCCTCACCCCGGCCGAGGCGGTTATGCAGGCCGAGACCCTCGGCCACGGGCCGGGCTGGATCGAGGACGCGGGCCGCGCCGCCCCCTTCGGCCGCCTCTTCGCGCCGGAGGAGGTGGCGAACCTCGCCGTCTTCCTGCTCAGCGACGCCGCCGGCCCGATGACCGGCGCGCTGATCGACCAGGAGCAACGGGTCATCGGGGCAGCGTCGTGACGGCGACCGTCGGCCTCCCGGACCTCGGGCCTGCCAGCCTCGACCGCCTGCCCGCCGCCGTGCGCCGTCCCGGCTACGACCGCAGCGCGCTCCGCCCCGGCATGGCCCATATCGGCGTCGGCGCCTTCCACCGCTGCCACCAGGCCGAGTTCACCGACGACATGCTCGAGGCCCGCTTCGACCGCTGGGGCATCGTCGGCATCAACCTCCGCCCGCCCCTCCTCGCCGAAACCCTCGGCCGCCAGGCCGGCCTCTACACCCGCGTTCTCCGCTCGGGCGACGCGCGCGACGCCCGCGTCATCGGCTGCCTCCTCGCCACCGTCGACGCCCAGGCCTCCCCCGACCCCGCCCTCGCGGCCCTGACCGACCCCGCCATCGAGGTCGCCACCATCACCGTCACCGAGAAGGGCTACTGCCACCGTCCCGCCACCGGCGCCCTCGACCGCGACCACCCCGACATCCGCCACGACCTCGCCCACCCGCAGGCGCCGCGCAGCCTGCCCGGCCTCCTCGCCCGCGCCCTCGACCTGCGCCGGCAGACGCACGGGCGCCCGATCACGCTCGTCAGCTGCGACAACATCCCCGGCAACGGCGCCATCCTCGCCGGTGTCGTCCACGCCCTCGCCGAGCGCCGCGCCGGCCTCGCCGCCTGGATCGACGACCATGCCGCCTTCCCCTCCACCATGGTCGACCGCATCGTCCCGGCCACGACCGCCGCCGACCTCGCCGCGATCGAGCGCGACCACGGCTACCGCGACGCCGCCGCCGTCGGCGGCGAGCCGTTCCGCCAGTGGGTGATCGAGACCCGCTTCGCCGGCCGCACCCCGCCCTGGGACCTCGCCGGCGCCGCCTTCGTCGCCGACGTCACCCCGTTCGAGCAGCTGAAGATGCGCGTCCTCAACGCCGCGCAGTCGACGCTCGCCTATCTCGGCGTCCTCGCCGGCCACACCTGCACCTGCGACGCCGTCGCCGACCCGCTCCTCGAAGCCTTCACCCGCCGGATGCTCACCACCGAGAGCGTGCCCACTCTCCCCCCGGTCCCCGGCACGACCCCGCTCGCCTACGTCGAGCAGAGCCTCGCACGCCTGCACAACACCGCCATCCGCCACCGCTGCCACCAGATCGCCACCGACGGCTCGCAGAAGCTGCCGCAGCGCCTGATCAACCCCGCCGCCGAGCGCCTCGCCCGCGGGCAGCCGATACCCCGCCTCACGGTCGCGATCGCCGCCTGGATGGCCTGGCTCGTCCGCGCCTCCGGCCGCTTCGGCCGCCAGTGGCCGGCCGAGGACCCCGACGCCGCCCGCGTCGCCGCCATCGCCGACCGCACAGGCGACGATGCCGCCGCGCTCACCGCCGGCATCCTTTCGCTCGACACCGTCTTCGACCCGGCCCTCGCCGCCCGCGAGGACTTCCGCCGGCCGCTCGCCGCCGCCCTCGCCGGCCTGCTTTCGCCCGACCCGATGGCCGTCGTCCGCCGAATGGAGGAAAGATGAAGCTCGGACTGCTCACCGCCCCGTTTCCCGACACGCCGCTCCTCGAGGTCGCCGACTGGGCGCGCTCCGCCGGCTTCGAGGCGCTCGAAGTTGCCTGCTGGCCGCGCACCTCCGGTCCGACCCGCCGCTACGCCGGCACCAGCCACGTCGATGTCGCGAACCTCTCCGAGGCGGCGGAGCTCGCCGCCGCCCTCGCCGAGCGCGGCCTCGCGATCTCCGCCCTCGGCTACTACCCGAACCCGCTCCACCCGGACGCCGACCACCGCGAGCTTGTGATCGGCCACCTGAAGCGGGTGATCGCCGCCGCGAGCCGGATGGGCGTCGGCCTCGTCACCACCTTCTGCGGCGGCAACGCGGCCAAGCACGTCGACGCCAACTGGCAGGATGCGCTCGAGGTCTGGCCCGACATCGTCGCCCACGCCCGCGACCAGGGCGTGAAGCTCGCCTTCGAGAACTGCCCGATGATCTTCTCGACCGACGAATGGCCGAGCGGGCACAACATCGCCTACTCGCCCGACGTCTGGCGCCGCATCCTCGAGGCCTGGGGCGGCGACGTCGGCATGAACTACGACCCCTCGCACCTGGTCTGGCAGATGATCGACGCCGGCCGCTTCGTGCGCGAGTTCGGGCCGCACGTCCTGCACGCCCACGCCAAGGACCTGATGATCGACCGCGACGGCCTCTACGAGCGCGGCATCCTCTCGGCCGGCATCGGCTGGCAGGTGCCGCGCATGCCCGGCCTCGGCGAGGTCGACTGGCCCGGATTCTTCGCCGGGCTCTACCGCGCCGGCTACGACGGGCCGGTCGTCATCGAGCACGAGGACCGGACCTTCGAGGGCAGCGACGATTCAGTCAAACGCGGTTTCCTGCTGGCCCGCGACGTGCTCAGGCCGTATGTGAAGTGAGGGGGCAGCCGCAAGAGCCGCTCTATGCAACTGGGAGGAAAGGAAGTTCCCATGAAAGTCTCGAAGTTCACGCTGCTGCTCGCCGGTGCGGCGGCCCTCGTCGCGGCGCTGCCTGCGCTGGCGCAGGACGGCTACACGATCGGCGTCTCGAACACCGTGCAGGGCAACGGCTGGCGCGAGGAGATGATCTGCGCGATCAAGGCGCAGGCGCTCGCCTCCGGCAAGGTCGCCTCGCTCAACATCGCCCACCGCAACACCGACGCCGCCGGCCAGCTCGAGGACATCCGCAACCTGATCTCGGCCGGCGTCGACGCCATCGTCGTCAACCCGGCCGACCCCGCCGGCATCCAGGCCGCGCTCGCCGAGGCGACCGCCGCCGGCATCACCGTCGTCGCCGTCGACCAGGCCGTCACCGAGCCCTCGGCCTACATCATCTCCAACAACCAGGAGGAATACGCCTATCTCGGCGCCAAGTGGCTGTTCGAGACCATCGGCGGGTCGGGCGACGTCGTCTACATGCGCGGCGCCGCCGGCGCCTCGGCCGACAGCGACCGCGACAACGGCTTCAAGCGCGCGCTCGCCGAATTCCCCGACGTCAAGGTCGTGCAGGAGGTCTTCACCGGCTGGCAGCAGGACCAGGGCAAGCAGCAGATCCTCGACTACATCGCCACCGGCCTGCCCTTCGACGGCATCTGGACCTCGGGCATCGACAACGTGATCGTCGACGCGCTGGTCGAGAGCGGCGCCACCCTGGTGCCGGTGGTCGGCGCCGACAACGCCGGCTTCGTCGGCCAGCTCCTCAACGTCGAGGGGCTGCAGGGCGCCGCCGTCACCAACCCCGGCTCGATCGGCGGCGCCGGGGTGACGCTCGCGGTCAACATCCTCGACGGCCAGAAGCCCGAGGCGCAGACCGTGCTCGTGCAGCCCGAGCTCTGGGAGAACGTGACCGAGGAGGGCAAGGCCAAGCTCGAAGCCGCCGCCGACCCGTCGCTCAGCCCGGAATGGCCGGTCTCGATCTCGATCCCCGACTGGACCAGCTACACCAAGGACCAGATCGTCGCCTGCAAGGGCCCGGGCGAGAGCTGAGCCCCGGCCGCGGATGACCACAGACGCCGGCGCCCCGTCACGCACCGCCGAGCCGGGCCGCCGCCCCGTCCGACTTCCCCTATCGGGCAGGTTCCCCCGCCCCTGGGGGGGCGGGGGGAAGGGGGGTGGGGGAGAACCGCGCGCAACGGCGCGCGAGGGGCCCCGCGCTTGCGCGGGGAGAACGGCCGCCGGCGCGCAACGGCGCGCCGACCGCCTCGCGGACGGCCGCAAGCCCATCCCGAGCCGGTCCGGACCTGCCCGCGCGCGATCCGCGGTCCCGCGCCGATGACCGCCGCCCCGATCCTCGACGCCTCCGGTGTCGCCAAGCGCTACGGCGCCGTCGCCGCGCTGCGCGACGCCTCCCTCTCCGTCCTCCCCGGCGAGGTCCACGCGCTCATGGGCGCCAACGGCGCCGGCAAGTCCACCCTCGTCAAGATCCTCACCGGCGCCGTCCGCCCCGACAGCGGCCGCATCCTCGTCCGCGGCGAGCCGCGCGACATCCGCTCCCCCGCCGATGCCCGCCGCGCCGGCCTCGTCCCGGTCTACCAGGAGCCCTCGCTGATCCCCGACCTCGACGTCGCCGACAACCTGCGCCTCACCGGCACGCCCCCGGCCCCGTTCCTCGACTGGGTGCGCGAGCTCGGCGTCCCCGACCTCGACCTCCGCCAGCCGGCCCGCGACCTCCCCCTCGCCGTCCAGCGCGTGCTCGACCTCGCCCGCGCCCTCGCGCTCGAGCCCGACGTCCTCATCCTCGACGAAATGACGGCGGCACTGCCCGCCAACCTCGCCGAGCGCGTCCTCGACGTCGTCCGCCGCCAGCGCGACACTGGGCGCGCCGTCATCTTCATCTCCCACCGCTTCCTCGAGATCTCCGTGCTCTGCGACCGCGCCACCGTCCTGCGCGACGGCGCGACCGTCGGCACGCTGCCCATCGCCCCCGGCGTCGAGGAGCGCATCGTCGAGCTGATGCTCGGCGCCCGCATCGAGCGCGCCCGCGCCGCCGCCCGCCGCCCCGCCGCCGCCGGTCCGCAAGCGCCGCCCCGCCTCGCGGCGAAGAGCCTCAAGGTCGGCGCCAAGCTCGAGGATGTCTCCTTCGAGCTCCGCGACGGCGAGGTCACCGGCATCGTCGCCCTCGAGGGCCAGGGCCAGGACGAACTCTTCGCCGCGCTCTCCGGCGCCACCCGCCCGGCCGGCGGCACCATCGAGGTCGACGGCCGCCCGGTCCACTTCACCCACCCCGCCGACGCCATCCGGGCCGGCATCGCGCTCGTCCCCGGCGACCGCGCCGAGGGCCTCCTCATGCAGCGCTCCGTGCGCGAGAACATCGCGCTCCCCTTCAGCGCCCGCGTCGCCGCCTGGGGCGCGATCAACCGCCGCCGCGAGGGCGCCGCCGTCAGCGCCGCGATCGAGCGCCTGCAGATCGACACCCGCGCGCAGGCCGAGGTGCAGCGCCTCTCCGGCGGCAACCAGCAGAAGGTGACGATCGCCCGCTGGATCGCCGCCGACGCCCGCACGCTGCTGTGCCTCGACCCGACCCGCGGCATCGACGTGCGCACCAAGCAGGAGATCTACCGCCTGCTGCGCGAGCTCGCAGGGCAAGGCAAGTCCGTCCTCTTCTACACCTCCGACCTCGAGGAGGTGCCGCTGGTCTGCGACCGCGTCGTCGTCATCTTCGCCGGCCGCGTCGTCGATACCTTCCCCGCCGAGATCGCCGACGAGGCGACCCTCACCCGCGCCGCCTACGGCCTGCCGCGGCTCGCCGAGGCGACCGCGCCATGACCCGCTGGCTCCGCCGCGAGGGCTGGACGGTCGGCCTCGTCGCCCTCTTCGCGCTCCTCCTCGTCGCGACCCGCCTGATCCAGCCCGGCTACGGCGGCGGCGACTTCGGCTCGTTGGCCAGCGCCGTGCTGCCCTATGCCTTCGCCGTCGCCGCCCAGACCGTCGTCGTCATCGCCGGCGGCATCGACCTCTCCGTCGCCTCGATGATGGCGCTCACCAGCGTCACCGCCGCCCGCGCCATGGCCAGCGCCAGCGACGAGACCGCCGCGCTCGTCGTCGTCCTCGTCCTCCTGCTCGGCCTCGTCCTCGGCGCGCTCAACGGGCTCCTCATCGTCGTCACCCGCGTCCCCGACATCGTCGTCACCCTCGCCATGCTCTTCGTCCTGCAAGGCGCAGCCCTCCTCGTCCTGCCCTCGCCGGGCGGCGCCGCGGCGCCCTGGCTCAGGGGCCTCATCGCCGGCACGGTCGGCCTGCCCTGGATCCCCAAGGCGCTCGTCCTCCTCCTCGTCTGCCTCGCCGCCGTCTGGATTCCGCTGCGCCGCTCGAAGCTCGGCCTCTCGATCTACGCCATCGGCTCGAACGAGCTCGCCGCCTTCCGGAGCGGCGTCCCCGTCGCGCGCACCCGCATCGCCGCCTACGCCATCTCCGGGCTCTTCGCCGCGATGGGCGGCCTCTCGCTCACCATGTCGACCGGGATCGGCGCCCCGATCCCCGGCCCCTACCTGCTCGCCAGCGTCGCCGCCGTCGTCCTCGGCGGCGTCGTCCTCGGCGGCGGGCGCGGCGGGCTGCTCGGCCCGATCGTCGCCGTCTTCATCCTGCGGCTCGTGCGCACCGACCTGACGCTGCTCGCCGTCGATCCGAACGTCACCTCGATCATCGAGGGCACGATCATGGTCGTCGTCGTCATGTTCGGCGCCTTCATCGCCATGCGGGGCCGCGCGGCATGACCATGACCACCACCCCCGAGCGCCCCACGCCCGGCCGCCGCCTCAAGCGCTTCATGGCCGACTACCCGCTGGTGCCGCTCCTGATCCTTCTGATCCTGCTCGTCGCCGTGCTGCAGATCCTGCGCCCCGGCATCGTCAACGAGCGCTGGATCGCCAACACGGTAAAGTTCGCGATTCCGCTCGCGATGCTCGCCGGCTGCCAGACGCTGACCATGCTGACCGGCGGCATCGACCTCTCGGTCGCCACCGTCGCGACCATGGCCGCCTTCATCATGGCGACCCAGGGCGTGCAGCACGACCCGGGCATGGCGCTCCTCCTCGCCTTCGCCCCCGCGCTCTTGATCGGTCTCGCAAACGGCATCGGCGTCGGCATCTTCCGCGTCCACCCGCTGATCATGACCCTCGGCACCAGCCTCATCGGCACCGGCTGCCTGCAGGTCTACCAGCGCACCGTGATCGCGACCGGCACCCGGATCCCCGACGGCCTCGCCTGGCTCGGCACCGGCCTGACCTGGGGCATCCCGAACGCCCTCCTCGTCTTCGTGCCGGTCGCCGCGCTCATCATGTTCACCCTGCGGCGCACCGGCTTCGGCCGGCTGCTCTACGCGGTCGGCGACAACGAGCGGGCCACCCGCATCTCCGGCGTCCTCTACTGGCAGGTGATCGTCGCGCTCTACATCGCCTCGGCGCTGCTCGCCGCCGTCACCGGCCTCCTCTACGTCGGCCTGATCAAGGCGCCCTCGCTCTCGCTCGTCGACCCGCTGCTCCTGCCTTCGGTCGCCGCCGCCGTGATCGGCGGCACCTCGATCTTCGGCGGCCGCGGCGGCTACGCCGGCACCATCATCGGCGCGCTGATCCTGACCGTGCTCACGACGCTGCTCACCCTCCTGCAGATGCCCGAAGGCTTCCGCCGCATGCTGTTCGGGGCGATCATCCTCTTCGTCACGGCCGCCTACCTGCGCATCGTCGAGGATCGGTGACGCGCGCGCGCCGCGCTGCGGCGGACCCGAAAGGAGTTGCTTGGCGTCGTTTGCGCCGGCATGCTAAGGAGCGGGACAACAAGGCTTTTGCGGCCCGAGGCGGTCTCGGCGCAGGGATCGGCACATGCCTTGGCGGGGGTCGGGGACATGTGGGAGGTCGCGCGAAAACTGACGCTCACCCAGCGGCTGCTTGCGCTCGTCGCGGTGGCCGTTCTCCCGGCCGCCCTCGCCCTCGTCTACTTCATCGGCGCCATCCATGCGGAGCGCGAACGCGAGGTCCGTGACGTCGCAGTGCGGACGAGCCAGATGGCCGCGCTGGAGATGGAGCGAATCGTCACTGACGCCCAGGGCATCCTCGAGACCCTCGCCCTCGCGCCGTCGGTGCGGATCGGTATCTGCGACGACTACCTGGACGAGGTCTCCGCGCGCCTGCCGCATTTGCGCGGCTTCGCGGTCGCCTATGCCGACGGCACGGTGCGCTGCTCGACCGGCCTGGCCTTCGGCCCGGACGGCCTCGCCGGCGAGCCGTGGTTCGCCGCGTCGCAGGCTGGAGCAGCCGCCTTCGTGGTCGGCGAGTACACCGGCGGCCGCCCCGACGAGGCCGCCTACCTGCCGGTGGCGGTCCGGACCGAAGTCGGCGGGCAGCCGCTCGTCATTGTCACCGGCATCGACCTCGCCTGGCTCGGCGTCCGGATGCGCGAGCGCAACCTCGCGAAAGGCAGTGCGCTGGCGATCGCCGACCGCAACGGCGTCCTGATCGCCCGCGAGCCGGACCCCGACCGGTTCGTCGGCCGGAGCATCACGCCGGGGCTGCTGCCGCTGGTGCACGCCGCCGCGCCGGGCGCGGTCGAGATCGAGGCCGCGGACGGGAGCCGCCGCATCCTCGGGTTCCAGCCGCCGGCGGCCACCGGCATCGGCCTCTACGTCGGCGCCGGCTTCTCGACCCGGGAGGTCTTCGCGCCCATCTATGCCTCGACCTGGCGGAGCCTCGCCCTCGCGGGCCTCGGTGCGTCGGCCGCGTTCCTCGTCGCCTGGCTGGTCGGAGACCGGCTGCTGCGCCAGCCGATCCGGCGCATCCTCGGCACCATCGCGATCTGGCGCTCCGGCGACGACACCGCGCGGACCGGCATCCCCGCCGATGGCAGCGAGCTCTCGGCGCTCGCCGCCTCGATCGACGAGTACATGGACAGCCTCGTGGCCGGGCGCGCCGCCCGCGTGGCCGCCGAGGAGCACCGCGCCCTGCTTCTCCGCGAGATGAACCACCGGATCAAGAACATCCTCGCCGCGGTTCAGGCCCTCGCCAACCAGACCTTCAAGGACCGGGCGACCCCGGACAGCCTGCGCGCCTTCGGCAGCCGCCTCACCGCGATGGCCGCCGCCCACGACCTCCTGGTCAGCGAGAACTGGGAGAGCGCCGACCTGCACGAGACGGTGACGGCGGCGCTGAATCCGTTCGGCATCGACCGCGGGTCGCGCTTCGCGCTCGAGGGGCCGCCGATGCAGATCACCGCCAAGGCGGCGCTCGCGCTGTCGATGGCGCTGCACGAGCTCTGCACCAACGCCGCCAAGTACGGCGCGCTCTCGAGCCCGGCCGGCCGGGTCGCGGTGCGCTGGCGCCTCACCCCCGGCGAGGCCGGCACCCGCTTCCACTTCGCCTGGACCGAGAGCGGCGGCCCGCCGGTCGGGAGCCCGAGCCACCGCGGCTTCGGCACCCGCCTGATCCGGGCGGCGCTGGCGAGCGAGCTCGCCGCCACCGCCGACCTCGAGTTCGCCGAGACCGGCCTCCGGCTCACCGTCGATGCCGACGCCGCGACCGTGCTCGCCGACCAGACGCCGGCCCAGGGAACCGCCGCGTGATACTGGGTCCGGTTGATCGCTTCGCATCCGAGCGGTGCGCCCCGCCGGCCGCATCCCCGGCCGTGCGCAAGCACGGCCTGCGCCTGCCTGCCCCCCGGCAGCCGCACCCGACCGTCGTGCAGGACGCACCGTCGGTCGCTTGCCCGAACGCCCGTGCGGGGCGGCCGTACGGCAGGGTGCGCCAGCCCAGGCAGGCGCAGGCCGTGCCTCGGCAATCGTCGCAGAGGCCAACGCGCGCATCCGGCGAAGCGATCAGCCGGATTTCGTATCACTACCCGATCACCGCGAGCGCCGCGTAGAGCACCGCCATGCCCCCCGCGATCGCCCTGAGGACGCTGCGGGTGAGGGCGCCGATCGCCAGCGCCGCCACCGCGGCGAGCATGCGCGCCGGGTCCGGCTGGCCGCCGGTCGCCTGCGGCCAGACGACGAGCGGCGCCACCAGCCCGGGCATCACCGCCACCGGCACGTAGCGCAGCAGCCGCAGCACCCACTCCGGCAGCTTGCGGTCGCCGACCAGCCCGATGAAGGAGAACCGGATCAGGTAGGTGCCGAGCCCGAGCACCACGATGACGATCCAGATTCGCGCCGTCTCGCTCACGCCGCTGCCTCCCGGCGGACCTCGAGCAGCGCCCCGGTGGCCATCGCCGCGCCTGCCGCGATCAGGAGGCCGATGCTGTAGGGCAGGGAGGCGAGCGCCAGCGCCACCGCCACCGAGACGAGCGCCGCAGCGACGTG
Source organism: uncultured Alphaproteobacteria bacterium (assembly GCA_963763295.1). Classification (GTDB taxonomy): domain Bacteria; phylum Pseudomonadota; class Alphaproteobacteria; order Rhodobacterales; family Rhodobacteraceae; genus Amaricoccus. Next base: position 55,762 of record CAVXOH010000007.1, on the reverse strand, counting down.
CGGCAGGTCGCGCAGCGCCGGCCCGACCAGCGCGAGGAAGGTCACCGGCACCGCGAAGTCGATGGCGAACCCGGCCGGGATCGCCGATCCCGCCACGAACCCGGCCCAGGTCGCGGCGTACCAGGGCACGCAGACCGGGAGGGCGCCGCCGAAGAAATGCGCGAGCTTCTGCGGCCCGGTCATCTGCGGCTGCAGCGCGTAGCGGTTCATCGAAATCCCGTAGGACTGATCGGTCAGCGCGTAGGCGGCGAGCGCCCGCTGCCAGGGCTGCGTCGCCCCGAAATGCGGCGCGAGCGACGCCGAGTACATCGCCAGCCGCAGGTTCACCGCCAGCGCCGTCGCGATGACGACAAGGAGCGGCGCCTGCTCGGTGAGCAGCTGGAGCGCCGTGAACTGCGACGCGCCGGCGACGACCGTGACGCTCATCGCCAGGGTCTCCGGCAGCGCCCATCCGGCCTCGTCGGCGACGACGCCGAACACCATCCCGAACGGCACGATCACCAAGAGAAACGGCAGCGCGTCGCGCACGCCCTGCCAGAAGGCTCGCCGGATCGTCGTGTCGGCCATCGCCTGCCCCGTCTGCTTTGCGCCCGCTCTATCGCGCGCCGGCCGGGGCGCTTCAACGGGAATCACCGGCCCGGGTGAGTCGCCGCACCCACGATGCGGCGGCCCGGCCGAGCCACGCCGACCCGCCGGCCTGCGCTTTTCCCCGCCTAAGTCCACGGAAGTGGCAGCTTTCCGACAGTGACTGGCGCCCGGCCGTGGTATAAATACGCCGGCCGGTTAGCGGCCGCATTCTCTTAAGGGGGACTACCATGAAGCGGATTCTGATCACGGCCGCCGTGTTGGGATCGATCGCGATGCCGGCCATGGCGCAGATGGAAGTCGTGTGCGACGACTATCTCGGCATGGACAACACCGCGCAGATGGCCGCGATCGCCGAGCTCGAGTCGGAGACGAGCGAGATGGCGTCGGCGGAGAACCTGACCGCGGAGGCGATCCACGAGAAGCTCGCCGCCGATTGCGTGTCGCGCCCCGATGCCCTGATCGTCGACGTGATCAAGGAATAGCAGCGCGCGGCGGGCACCGCCCGGCGGTGCCCGCGTCGCTTCGCGCGCCAACGCCCCTGTCCACCCGCCAGCGCGCGGGCTATCGTCGGCCACCGATACCGACCGGCGGAACGCGAAGTGCCCGACCCCTACCTGATCGCCCCCGACCCCGACGCGCCGCGGCTGACCCGGCCGGTCACCGGCGTCGACCACGAGGGCCGCGAGGTCGCGACCCGGGTGGTCGAGGAGCGGCCGCTCACGATCTTCCTCAACTCCCAGGAGATCGTCACCGCGATGACGATCGGCGACTTCCCCGAGTACCTCGCAGTCGGCTACCTGATGAACCAGGGCATGCTCCGCCGCGACGACGTCGTCATCGGGATCGACCACGACGACGAGCTCGAGACCGTGGTGGTCCGCACCGAGCGCGCCACCGACTACGAGGCCAAGCTCCGCAAGAAGACCCGCACCTCGGGCTGCGCCGTCGGCACGGTCTTCGGCGACGTGATGGAGGGGCTCGAGGGCCTGACGCTGCCGCCCGCCACCGTGCGCACCTCCGACCTCTACGCCCTCGCGCACAGGATCAACACGACGCCGAGCCTCTATCTCGAGGCCGGCGCGATCCACGGCACCGTGCTCTGCGAGGGCGCGCGGCCGCTCGTCTACATGGAGGACGTCGGCCGCCACAACGCCGTCGACAAGATCGCCGGCTGGATGGCGCGCGAAGGCGTCGAACCCGGCGACAAGCTCCTCTACACCACCGGCCGGCTGACCTCCGAGATGGTGATCAAGTGCGCGCTGATGGGCATCCCGGCGCTCGCCAGCCGCTCCGGCTTCACCGCCTGGGGCGTCGAGATCGCCCGCCAGGTCGGGCTGACCCTGATCGGCCGGATGCGCGGCAGGCGCTTCCTCTGCCTCGCCGGCGCCGAGCGGCTGGTGCGCGACGCCGATCCCGCCGCCGTCCCCGACGAGGCGCCCCGCCACCGCCGCAAGGCCGCGGACGACGCCGCATGATCTTCGGCGTCATCCTCGCCGGCGGCCGCGCCACCCGGATGGGCGGCGGCGACAAGGGCCTCCTGCCGCTCGGCGGCCGCCCGATCCTCGCCCACGTGATCGACCGCCTCGCCCCCCAGGTCGAGCGCCTCGCGCTCAACGCCAACGGCGACCCGGCCCGCTTCGCCCCCTTCGCCCTCCCGGTCCTCGCCGACAGCGTCCCCGGCCACGCCGGCCCGCTCGCCGGCGTCCTCGCCGGCCTCGACTGGGCGGCGGAGGAGGGCGCCGAGGGCATCGTCACCGCCGCCGCCGACACCCCGTTCTTCCCCCGCGACCTCGTCGCGGTGCTGACCGCCGCCGCCGCCGGCACGCCGTTCGCGATGGCGACGACCCCCGGCGCCGAGGGCCTCGACCGCCATCCGACCTTCGGCCTCTGGCCGGTCGCGCTGCGCGACGACCTGCGCGCCGCCCTCGCCGCCGGCCTGCGCAAGGTCGTCGCCTGGACCGAGCCGCACGGCTGCGCCCGCGCCCGCTTCCCCGACGCGCAAGCCTTCTTCAACGTCAACACCCCCGACGACCTCGTGCAGGCGCAGGCGATGCTCGCGGCCGCCCGCGCATGAGGCTCTACGGCGTGACCGGCTGGAAGAACTCCGGCAAGACCGTGCTCGTCGAGCGCCTCGTCGCCGAGATCACCGGCCGCGGCCTCACCGTCGCGACGCTCAAGCACGCGCACCACGGCTTCGACGTCGACCAGCCGGGCAAGGACAGCCACCGCCACCGCGCCGCCGGCGCCAGCCAGGTGCTCGTCGCCTCCGGCCGGCGCTGGGCGCTGATGACCGAGCTGCGCGGCGGCCCCGAGCCCTGCCTCGACGCCCTCGTCGCCCGGCTCGACCCGGTCGACCTCGTCCTCGTCGAGGGCTACAAGCGCGACCGCCACCCGAAGATCGAAGTCCGCCGCGCCGCCACCGCGCAGGATCTCATCGCCGCCGGCGACGAAACCGTGGAGGCCGTCGCCTCCGACGCCCCGCTCGCCGGCCTCGCCGTCCCGGTCTTCGACCTCGACGACGTGCCGGCGATCGCCGACTTCATCCTGACCCGCGTCGGCCTGCGGTGAGCCCGGCCCGCGACGATGGCTTCGCCCTGCCGCCCGGCGTCGACTGGGTGCCGGCCGACGTCGCGCTCGCCCGCCTCGCCGCGAGCGTGGCGCCCGTCGCCGCCGTCGAGACCGTGCCGCTCGCCGACGCCGGCGGCCGCATCCTGGCGGCGGCTGTCCGCGCCCGCCGCGCCAACCCGCCCGCCGCCAACGCCGCCGTCGATGGCTACGGCTTCGCCCACGCGAGCCTCGGCCCGCCGCCGCACCGCCTGCCACTCGCGTCGGGCCGCGCCGCCGCCGGCGCGCCGCATGGGGCCGATGTGCCGCCCGGCAAAGCGCTGCGCATCCTGACCGGCGCCCTCCTCCCGGCGGGCGTCGACACCGTCGTCCTCGACGAGCACGTCGTCCGCGACGGCGACGCCATCGCCTTCGAGCGGTCGCCGCGGCCCGGCGCCAACACTCGCGCCGCCGGCGAGGACGTCGCCGCCGGGGCCGAGATCCTGCCCGAGGGCCGCCGCCTCGGTGCCCCGGATCTCGCGCTCGCCGCCGCCGTCGGCCTCGCCGAGCTCGAGGTCCGCCGCCGCCTCCGGGTCGCGGTCCTCTCCACCGGCGACGAGATCCGCCCGGCCGGCAGCGCCGCCGAGCCGCACCAGACCTACGACGCCAACCGCCCGATGCTCGCCGAGATCCTGCGCCGCTGGCAGATGCAGCCACTCGACCTCGGCCACGCCGCCGACTCCGCCGATGCCGTCGCCGCCGCGCTCGACCGCGGCGCCGAGGCCGACGCGATCCTCACCTCCGGCGGCGCCTCGGCCGGCGACGAGGACCATGTCGCCGCACTCCTCATGGCCCGTGGTACGCTCGACACCTGGCGCATCGCGGTGAAGCCCGGCCGGCCGCTCGCGCTCGGCCGCTGGGAGGGCCGGCCGGTCTTCGGCCTGCCCGGCAACCCGGTCGCCGCCTTCGTCTGCACCCTCGTCTTCGCCCGGCCCGCGCTCTTCCGCCTCGCCGGCGCCCCCTGGTCGGTGCCGCGCGGCCTGACCCTCCCCGCCGCGTTCGAGAAGCGGAAGCGCGCCGGCCGCCGCGAGTACCTGCGCGCCCGCCTCGACCCCGCCGGCTCCGTCGAGGTCTTCGCCTCCGAAGGCTCGGGGCGCATCTCCGGCCTCGCCTGGGCCGAGGGCCTCGTCGAGCTCGACGACGAGGCCCGCACGATCCGCCCCGGCGACCCGGTCCGCTACCTGCCCTTCGCCGAATTCGGGCTCTGAGTGCCGCGCCTCTTCACCCGCCCCGGCCTGCACACCTCCGCCTTCTACGCGGCGCTCTTCATGACCACCGGCGTGCAGCTGCCGTTCTGGCCGCTCTGGCTCGCCGACTGGGGCCCGACCCCGGCCGAGATCGGCCTCTACACCGCGCTCGGCATGGCGGTCCGCGTCGTGGCGGGCCTGGCGATCCCGGCCCTCGCCGACCGCCTCGACCAGCGCCGCCTGACCATCGTCGCCTGCGCCGCGGCCGGGATCGTGCTCTACCTCGCGCATCTCGGCATCCACACCCGGCCGCTGCTCCTCGCCGCGACGCTCGCGGTCGGCGCGGTCATGGCCGGCATCGGTCCCATCGCCGAGGCGCTCGGCGTCGCGGCCGCCCGGTTCTGGAGCTTCCCCTACGCCCAGGCCCGCGGCATCGGCTCGCTCGGCTTCCTCGTCGCCAACCTCGCCGCCGGGGCGGTGATCGCCCGCACGGGCGCCTGGATCGCGCTCTGGTTCGTCGTCATCGGCCTCGCCGCCGTCCTCGCCCTCGCGCTGCGCCATCCCGGCGCGCGCAAGGTCCGGGGCCAGATCCCGCCCGACCTCGGCGAGATCGCCCGGCTGGTCATGCATCCGACCTTCGCGCTCTTCATGGCCGCCGTCGCCTTCACCCAGGCGAGCCACGCGGTCATGTACGCGCTCGGCACCTTGCACTGGCGCGCGCTCGGCCTCGGCGAGGGCGAGATCGGCGCGCTCTGGGCCGCCGCCGTCGCCGTCGAGATCGTCTTCCTCGTCACCGTCGGCTCGGCCATCGCGGAGTGGCTCGGCCCGGTCCGCGCGCTCGCCTGCTCGGGCCTCGCCGGAATCCTGCGCTGGGGTGCGATGATGGCCGATCCGACCGGCTTCTGGCTCTGGCCGATCCAGGGCCTGCACACGCTGACCTTCGCCATGGCGCATCTCGGCGCCATCGCCTTCATCGCCCGCGCCGTGCCCGACCGCGACGCCGCGGCGGCGCAGGGCGCGACCGGCTCGATGGCCGCCGGCGGCGTGATGGCGCTCGGCATGGCGCTCGCCGCCGTCGTTTACCCGGCGCTCGGCGGCCTCACCTACGGCATCGGCGCCGCGCTGTCGGCGCTCGGCCTCGGCTTCGCCTGGGTCCTCGGCCGCAGCTGGCGCGGCGAGGGCATCGCGGTCTAGGGCGGGATGAGTTGAGGTCCGCTTGCAACAGCGCCGCGGACACGCACCTGCGTGTCTGCTCCGGTGAACGTAAGGAAATAACCCATATCTCAACGTCGCGAACATGCGCCACGAAATGTGGCGCAAGCACCGTTTCACCTTATTTTCACCTTTTTGATAAATATATTTATAAATATACCTCACGCGACGGTGAACGCGCGCGCCTTTACGTCGCTACCGCCTTCCGAACCAGGCAATCGGTGGCCTCTTTGCTTCGGCTTCGGATGCGGCCCACAGTCTCCTTCGGCCGACGATCTCGGCTCCAGCGAGCGAGCGCCGGGCACCGCGGGAGACTCCGCCCATTCCCATCTTGCTCGAGCCGCTGCTGCGCCGGCTCATGCCGGCTCCGGGTCATCGCTTCGCGTCGACCCGTCGCGCCTCTGCGGGGAAGAAGCGATCACCCGTAGACCGTATCATTGCGCTCCGCGCCTGCGTTTTAACGATCCAATCCCGACTATTTCAGGTGCCATACGGTTCCCATATGGGTTCCATACGCGTTCCAGATCGAGCGAATCCGCGTAAACCTTTGGCCTCGAAGCCTTCGCCCTCAGTCGAGCGAGCCGCTCAGCCGGGCCAGCAGCATGAAGGCGCGGCCCGAGCGCGTCCCGGCCAGATCGTCGATGTCGGTGTCGCTCGCCTCTCCGGCGAACTCCCTCAGCACCCCGTCGAAGCGGCGCTGGAAGAACAGCGCCGAGTCGCGGAAGATCGAAGTCCGACTTCATCAGCCCGCGCGCCGTCTCGAGCGCCCGCTCGTCGCGGATGCCGCCGAGCCCCGCGACCTCGGGGCCGCGGACCCCGGCCATGAAGCGCCGCCACGCCGCCGCGTCCACCGGCTCCATCGCCAGCTCGTCGACGAAGACGCCCTCCTGCGACAGGAGGTTCAGCACGTCCTCCGCCGCCTGCAGCGTTAGCGCCAGGCGGTGGTGGCGCAGCGCCGTCCTCAGCGCCCGGAATCCCTCCTGATCCTCGGCGTCGCGCGGGAAGTCGAGCGCCTTGATCAGCTCGCGCCAGTCCAGCCGCGCGGTTGCCGCGGGCTCCGCGGCAGGCTCGGCCGCGGCGGGCTCCGCCTCGAGCGTCGCGACCGGCTCGGCGGCGGTCCCGACAACTCCGGCCCGCTCCGGCTCCGGCTCGGGCGCCGCTGCCGGCTGCGGCGCGGCGGCGAGCTTCTGCAGCGCCGCCTCCAGGCGGGCCTGCCCGCCCTGCAGCCGGTCGAGATGCGCGGCGAGATCCGGCCCGCGCTGGCCGAGCATCGCGCCCTGCATCGCGCCCTGCACCGCCCGCTGGATCGCGTCCGGCGAGGTCGGCCCGTGCCGCTCCACCGCCGCCCTCGTCGCCGCCAGCGCCTCGATCAGCGGCGCGACGGCCTCGGCCAGCGCCCCGACCAGCAGCCGCTGCGTCTCGAGCTCCTCGGCGAGCCAGGCCGCCAGCCAGACCAGGACCAGCGGAACCGTCAGCGTGGCGAGGAAGAACATCGCGTCAATGAACAGCGTCCCGCGCGACGCGCCGGCCGCGGCGACGCTGAAGAAGCCGATCGCGTACCCGATCACCACCACCGCCCAGCCGGCGCTCACGGTGAGCGCCCAGCGGCGGAACCGCGGCAGCGCGGCGAGGCGGTCGCCGACGGCCGCCGGCAGCGAGAACCGGCGCTCCGTCATGCGCCGCCCGCCGGTTTCACTGGAAGCTCACCGCGCGGATCTCGTAGGAGCGGAGCCCGCCGGGCGTGCGCACCTCGACGCTGTCGCCCGGCTCCTTGCCGATCAGCGCCCGCGCCAGCGGCGATTTCAGGTTCAAAAGACCATCCTCGATCGCCGCCTCCGGCTCGCCGACGATCTGGTAGGTCTTCTCCTCGTCGGTGTCCTCGTCGAGCAGCACCACGGTGGCGCCGAACTTGATCGACCCCGAGAACCGGCTCGGGTCGATGACCTCCGAGCGCCCGATCATCGCCTCGAGCTCGCGGATCCGTCCCTCGATGAAGCTCTGCTTTTCCCGGGCCGCGTGGTACTCGGCATTCTCGCTCAGAATCCCCGTGCTCGCGCGCCTCGGCGATCGCCGCGATGACCGCAGGCCGCTCGACGCTCTTGAGCTTCTTGAGCTCGGCGTCGAGCTTCGCGAACCCCTTTGCGGTCAGGGGGACTTTCTCCATCGCATCCTCCGTCGCGCGCCGTTTCCCGGCCCGCACATAGCAAAAGATCAGGCCGGAGCACGAAGCCACGGCCTGATCTGCGGTTCATCGCGACCGCTGCCGGCCAACATAGATTCCCGCAAGCTGGTCCGCAAGCTGGAGCCTGGAAACGACGGAACGGTCGCGACGGCGGCGCAGGCGGCAGGTCCGATTGACCCGCAGGGCAGGCCGCGATAGGCAGCGGGCGGGCCGGGGTCCTAAAGGAACTCGGCGATGGGGAGGCGGAGCATGACCGAGATCCAGCGCGAGTCGATGGAGTACGACGTCGTGATCGTCGGCGCCGGACCGGCCGGCCTCTCGGCGGCGATCCGGCTCAAGCAGCTCGACCCGGAGCGTTCCGTCGTCGTGCTCGAAAAGGGCTCCGAGGTCGGCGCCCACATCCTCTCCGGTGCCGTGCTCGATCCCTGCGGCCTCGACGCACTGCTCCCCGACTGGCGCAAGCGTGGCGCTCCGATCTCGACCGAGGTGACCGAGGACCGGTTCTTCCTGCTCGGCCATGCCGGCCAGTTCCGGCTGCCGAACTGGCCGATGCCGAAGCTGATGTCGAACCACGGCAACTACATCGTCTCGATGGCCAACGTCTGCCGCTGGATGGCCGGGATCGCCGAGGAGCTCGGCGTCGAGATCTTTCCCGGCATGGCCGCGAGCGCGCTCGTCACCGGCGACGGGGGCGAGGTGCGCGGCGTCGTCGCCGGCGAGTTCGGCCTCGACAAGGAGCGCCGGCCCGGCCCGAACTACGAGCCCGGCATGGAGCTCAGGGCCAAGTACGTGCTCCTCGCCGAGGGCGTCCGCGGCTCGCTCTCCCAGCAGGTCATCGCCCGCTACGGCCTCGCGAACGGCCGCGAGCCGCAGAAGTATGGCCTCGGCATGAAGGAGATCTGGGAGGTCCGGCCCGAGGTGCACAAGCTCGGCCAGGTCACCCACACGATGGGCTGGCCGCTCGGCGCCAACGCCGGCGGCGGCTCCTTCATCTACCACCTCGAGAACAACCAGGTCTTCGTCGGCTTCGTCGTCCACCTGAACTACGAGAACCCCTGGCTCTACCCCTACATGGAATTCCAGCGCTTCAAGCATCACCCGCTGATCGCCGACGTCCTCAAGGGCGGCAAGCGCATCGCCTACGGCGCCCGCGCCATCTCCGAGGGCGGCTGGCAGTCGGTGCCGAAGCTCACCTTCCCCGGCGGCGCGCTCATCGGCTGCTCGGCGGGGTTCGTCAACGTCCCGCGCATCAAGGGCAACCACAACGCCATGCTCTCCGGCATCGCCGCCGCCGAGGCCGCCCACCGAGCCATCACGCTGAACCGCGAGGGCGACGAGCTCGCCGAGTACGCCGCCGCCGTCGAGACCGGCCCGATCGCCGCCGACCTGAAGCCGGTGCGCAACGTCAAGCCGATGTGGTCGAAGTGGGGGATGTTCCCCTCGCTCGCCTTCGGCGGCCTCGACATGTGGATCAACAGCCTGCTCGGCAACCGCTCGCCCTTCGGCACCATGTCGCACGGCAAGACCGACGCCGCCGCCACCGGCCGGGCCGAGCGCTTCCCGCAGATCGACTATCCGAAGCCCGACGGCGTGCTCAGCTTCGACCGCCTGACCAACGTCGCCTTCTCCTTCACCAACCATGACGAGGACCAGCCGGCGCACCTGACGCTGAAGGACCCCTACATCCCGATCGACATCAACCTGCCCCGCTACGCGGAACCCGCGCAGCGCTACTGCCCGGCCGGGGTCTACGAGGTCGTGCGCGACGAGGACGGCTCGAACCCGCGCTTCGTGATCAACTTCCAGAACTGCGTCCACTGCAAGACCTGCGACATCAAGGATCCGCTGCAGAACATCGTCTGGGTGACCCCGCAGGGCGGCGACGGGCCGAACTACCCCAACATGTGACCGGCGGGCGCCCGCTCCGGGCGATTCGCCCGATTGAATCGGGGGGACGGCGGCATAGGGTCGGCCGATCGAAACACCGGGAGATCCCTCACGTGCCGAGCACCCTCGCCACCCTGGCCCGCCGCGTGGCGCTGGCCGCCGCGCTCGCGGTGACGGCCCTCCCCGCGGCTGCGTCCAGCCTGGCCGGCGCCTACCTCGCCGCGATGCAGGCCGACTTCCGCGACGACTACGGCGAGGCCGCCGCCTACTACGACCAGGCGCTCGCCCTCGATCCGGAGAACGTGGGCCTCCTCACCAACGCCGTCGTCGCCAAGGTCGCGATGGGCGACGTCGCCGACGCCGGCCTGCTCGCCGACCAGCTCGAGGCCGTCGACCCCGGCAACCAGGTCGCGGCCCTCGTCAGGCTCGGTGACGCGCTCGCGGCGGGGGAGTTCGGCCTCGCCGCGGACGTGCTCGCCGGGGCCGGCGAGACGGTCAACCCGCTGCTCGGCGGGCTGCTGGCCGCCTGGATCGAGGTCGGCCGCGACGACTTCACCGCCGCCCAGGCCAAGCTCGACGCGATGACCGGCAACGACGCGCTCGCCGCCTACGGCCAGCTGCACAAGGCCCTCGTGCTCGCGCTCGCCGGGGACTTCGTGTCCGCCGAGGCGATCCTCGCCGGCGGCGAGGACGGGCCGCTGCACCTCAACCGCTCGGCCATCGTCGCCCACGCCCAGATCCTCGCCCAGCTCGGCCGCGAGGCCGACGCCGTCGCCCTCATCGACGAGGCGCTGTCCGCCGGGCTGCCCGACGCCCCCCTGCTCGAGCTGCGCGACCGGCTCGCCGCCGGCGAGGAGGTTCCCTTCGACCAGGTCACCGGCGCGCGCGACGGGGCGGCGGAAGCTTTCCTGACCCTCGCCGATGCCCTGAACGGCAGCGAGTCGCAGCGGGTCGCCCTCGTGCACGCCCGCCTCGCCGCCCATATCCGCCCCGATCTCGTCGAGGCCCAGCTCGTCGCCGCCGAGATCCTCGAGGCCGAGGAGCAGTACGCACTGGCGACCGCGTCCCTCTCGGCGGTGCCCGGGACCTCGCCCTGGTACGTGACCGCCCAGGTGCGCCGGGCGAACACCGAGCGCGCCGCCGGCGATCCCGACGCCGGCATCGCCACCCTGACGGCGCTCGCGGCGAGCAACGGCGGCCGGATCGAGGTGCAATCGGCGCTCGGCGACGCGCTCAGGATGGCCGAGCGCTATCCGGAAGCGGTCGCCGCCTACACGGAGGCGATCGCGCTGATCGAGGCGCCGGCGCCCGCGCACTGGGTGCTCTACTACACCCGCGGCATCGCCAGCGAGCGGGCGGGCGAGTGGGACGCCGCCGAGGCGGACTTCCGGCAGGCGCTGACGATCGAGCCCGACCAGCCGCTGGTGCTCAACTATCTCGGCTACAGCCTCGTCGAGCAGCACCAGAACCTCGACGAGGCGCTGGCGATGATCGAGAAGGCCGTGCGCAGCGAGCCCGAGGACGGCTACATCACCGACTCGCTCGGCTGGGTCCTCTACCGGCTCGGCCGCTTCGAGGATGCGGTCCAGCCGATGCTGCGCGCCGTCGAGCTCACCCCCGACGATCCGGTGATCAACGACCACCTCGGCGACGTGCTCTGGAAGGTCGGCCGCAAGCGCGAGGCGGAGTTCCAGTGGCGCCGCGCCCTCTCGTTCGGCCCCTCCGACGATCTCGACCTCGACCGCGTCCGCCGCAAGCTCGAGGTCGGGCTCGACCAGGTCCTCGAGAGCGAGCCCGTCAGGGACGGCTGATACTGGAACCGGTTGATCCCTTCGGCTCCGGCGACGAGGGCAACGGGGCCGCTGCGTTGGCCTCTGCGGCGGTTGCCGAGGCACGGCCTGCGCCTGTCTGGGCTGGCGCACCATGCCCTACGGCCGCCCCGCACGGGCGCTCGGGCAAGCGATTGACGGCGCGTCCTGCACGACGGCCGGGTGCGCCTTCCGGGGGGCAGTCAGGCGCAGGCCGTGCTTTCGCACGGCCAGGGATGAGGGCGGCGGGGCGCTACGCTCGGAGGCGAAGTGATCAACCGGATCCCTCATGAGCCCGTTGGCCGGCGTCCCGGCGGCGGAGCTCGCGCCCGCCAAGATCAACCTCGCGTTGCACGTCACCGGCCGGAGGCCGGACGGCTACCACCTTATCGACAGCCTCGTCGTCTTCCCGCGCCTCGGCGACCGGATCGCGGCCGAGCCGGCCGGCGGGCTCTCGCTGGCGCTCGCCGGCCCGTTCGCCCGCGACCTCGCGGCCGACGCCGACAACCTGGTCCTGCGCGCGGCGCAGCTCATCCGTCCGGCCGCCCGCGGCGCCGCGCTCCGGCTCGAGAAGAACCTGCCGGTGGCAAGCGGCATCGGCGGCGGCTCCGCCGACGCCGCGGCGGCGCTGCGCCTCCTCGCCCGGCTCTGGGACGTCGCGCTCCCCGAGCCCGCGGCGCTCCTCCGCCTCGGCGCCGATCTGCCCGTCTGCCTCGCCGGCCGCGCCTGCCGGATGACCGGCATCGGCGAGGATCTCGCCGGCATCGACCTGCCGCCGTTCTGGATCGTCCTCGCCAATCCGGGCATGCCGCTGCCCACCGCGACCGTCTTCGACCGCCTCGCCGATCCGGCGAACCCGCCGCTGCCCGCGCTGCCCGCGTTCCCGGATGCCGACGCGCTCTTCGCCTTCCTCGCCGGCCAGCGCAACGACCTCGCGGCGCCGGCGGTCGAGGCGGTGCCGGCGATCGCCGACGTCCTCGCCGCCCTCGCCGCCCAGCCCGCCTGCCGGCTCGCCCGGATGTCGGGGTCCGGCGCCACCTGCTTCGGCCTCTTCGCCACCGGCCCGGCGGCGCTCGCCGCCGCCGACGCCCTCCGGCGGGCGCGGCCGGAGTGGTGGATCGCCGCCGGTCCGGTGACCCCGGACGACCCGGTCAGAACTGATAGCCGAAGGCCTTGATGTCGGCCGCATAGACCGACTCGACGACCGATCGCATCCGCGACGAGTAGGCGCCGCGATAGTCGCCTTCGAAGTGGGAGCCGTTGATATGCGGCAGCGGCACGTCCTTGCCAAGCCGCTGCGCGACGGTGGCGAAATCCTCCTCGAACCGTTCGAAGCGGCCGACGAAATCCACGCCGATCTTGCCGGTGATGGAATTGCGCAGGAACTGGACCTGGGGCCGCAGATGAACCGCGCGCCGAACGCTGCGTCGCGGCAACGCCTCGAGAACGAAGGCTTCGAAATCCTCGACGCCGGCCAGATGCTTTTCGGACCAGCTCCTGTCGAGGTCGTTCATGCCTCCCGCCGACAGGAACCGGTACGCCGAGTAGAGCCGGTCCCAGGGGTTCCGCACGAAGGTGAACTTGAAGTAGCTCTGAAACTCCGCCGCGTTGAACACCAGCTGATAGCCCGAGACCGACGTGTGGCTGCCGGCGCGATTGCCGTAGAGGCTGATCGCGACGCTCACGCCCCCCGCCTTCGGGATATGGACGAAGATCGAGCGCGTGCGATCGAAGCAGTCGTAGGACGAGCGCTTCTCGCCCGACGAGACGCGCCTTGTCTGATACCGCCGGAAGTGGCCGGGAGCGACCACCCTGAATAGGAACCGGCGGGCATCGTGGAGCCGGCCCTCTAGAACTCTACGATCCGTCCGACCTTCGGCCACGGACGCCCAACTACGCTCAAGCACCGACATCGAACCCAGGCCTCCTGCTCCCGCCGTCTGTGCGGGACCCGATCCAGCATTCCCCTCCGCCCCGGAAACTACAAGGATTGCAGCGTACGCGCAAGATTTACCTCAATCGCGCAACGATTGCGCGAGATCCCCGCCTGTTAAGGGTCTGGCGCAAGCGACGGCATTCGGGCGATAACCCGGTCCGCATCGGTTCGACGGGCAGGCGTGCAGGAGGAAGCGGGAATGGAGTATTCGGTCGTCGTCGTGACCCGGAACCGGAGGGATGCCCTGAAGCTGAGCCTTCCGCTCCTCGTCGGGCAATCGCGGCCGCCGCTCGAGGTCATCGTGGTCGACTCGACCGATGACCCCGCGCCGATCCGGGCCATCGTCGACGAAGTGGCACGGTCGACGCCGATCCCGTTCGAATACATCCACAGCGCCCCGGGCATGACGGTGCAGCGCAACATCGGCCTGGGGCGGGTGAAGGGCGAGGTCACGCTGTTCCCCGACGACGACTCGCTGCTCTTCCCCGACGCCATGCAGCGGATCATGCAGATCTACGAGCGCGACAGTGAGGGCCTTGTCGGCGGCGTCTGCGGCACCGAGGTCGCCCGGCCGCCGCAGGACATCGCCGGTGCCGCCGAAACGAGCTACGCCCGCGAAGCCAGGACCGGCGCGGCCGGGCTCTCGTTCCGTCGCCGCCGGAAGCTCAAGGCGCGCCTGGTCGCCGATCCCTTCGCCAAGCTCGCCGACCGTAAGTACGCGCGGCTGCGGGCGCCGGGCTGGCTCGCCGCGGAGGAGGCCACGCTGGTCGGGCACATGACCGGGTTCCGGATGTCGTTCCGCACCGAGGTGATCCGGCGGCTCCGCTTCGACGAGAACCTCGGCCGCTATGCGCTCTTCGAGGACGTCGACGCATCGCTGCGGGTCCTCGACACCCATTGCCTCGTGGCCGCGAACCGCGCGCGCGTCTATCACCACAAGGTGCCCGGAAGCCGCGACGCCGAGCGGACGCTCGGCGCGATGCACATCCTCAACCGCGGCTACGTGCTCTCAAAGCACAAGCCGCTCGGCCGCCGCATCGTCTCCGACGCCTATCTGTTCTGCTTCTACAAGATCCTCGGCTACGGCATGGGCTTGCGGTCGCGGTTCGGCCGCGACCGGCTCAGGAGCGCCTTCGCCGCCTACCGGGCGCTCCCCGAGCTCTTCGCCGCCTCGCCCGAACAGCTCGCGACCGTCTACCGCGACCTGCGTGTCAGGTGCGTCGGCACCTGATCGCCGGTCCCTCCGGCCGGATCAGGACAGCCGCGCCACCACGAAGTCGGCGAGGGCCGCGAGTTGCTCCTTGATCCTCCCGCCCGGCAGCGGCGCGAGCGCCACGCGGGCCTGCGCGGCGAAGGCGAGCGCCGTCTCATGCGTGCTGGCGAGTGCGTCCCGCCGCGCCATCAGCGCCATCGCCTCGGGGAGGTCGCCGTCGCGCTGCTCGCCCTTGCCGATCACCCGCTGCCAGAAGCTGCGCTCGGACGGGTCCGCCGCCGCCAGCGCCCGGATCACCGGCAGCGTCATCTTGCGCTCGCGGAAGTCGTCGCCGGCGTTCTTGCCGAGCGTCGCGCTCAACCCGCCGTAGTCGAGCAGGTCGTCGGTGATCTGGAAGCTGATCCCGAGCGCATCGCCGTAGCTGCGCAGCGCCTGCACCTGCGGCTCCGGCGCGCCGGCGATCACGCCGCCGACCTCGCTCGCCGCCGCGAAGAGGGCCGCGGTCTTGCCCCGCACCACCTGCAGGTAGGTCGCCTCGTCGGTCGCGAGGTTCGACGCCGCCGTCAGCTGCAAGACCTCGCCCTCGGCGATCACCGCCGAGGCGTTGGCCAGGATGTCGAGCACCCGGATCGACCCGGGCTCGACCATCAGCTGGAAGGCGCGGGCGAACAGGTAGTCCCCGACCAGCACGCTCGACTTGTTGTCCCAGAGCAGGTTCGCCGTCGGCCGGCCGCGCCGCCGCGCGCTCTCGTCGACCACGTCGTCGTGGAGCAGCGTCGCCGTGTGGATGAACTCCACCGTCGCCGCGAGCCGCACGTGGTGCGCGCCGCCGTAGCCGCACATCCGCGCCGCCGCCAGCGTCAGCAGTGGCCGCAGCCGCTTGCCGCCGGCCTCGACCAGATGCGCGGTGACCTCGGGGATGCGCGGCGCGTGCTCGCTCGCCATCCGCTCGCGGATCAGCGCGTTCACCGCCGCCATGTCCTCGGCCAGCGTCGCCTGCAGCTCCTCGAAGGGCGTCTCGGCCCGCGCGGTAACGTCCATGGTTTCTTGGCTCTCGACCTCGGCGGGGGCGGACTCTAGGCTGCGCGCCATGCGGGAACTCCTGCGCACCAACGATCCGACCGTCATCGCCTTCAGCACCGCGCTGCTGCGGGGCGAGGATATAGACTGCTTTGTTCTGGACGTCCACATGAGCGTGCTCGAAGGCTCGATCGGCATCCTGCCCCGCCGGCTGATGGTCGCCGAGCGCGACGCCTTCCGCGCCCGCGCCGTCCTGCGCGACAACGACGTCCCCGACGTCCTCGGATGAGCTTCGGCGCCGGCGGAGCTCACCCGCGACGCCTTCCTGGACGGCCGCCTCCGGCTCTGGCAGCCGCGCGCGGGCTACCGCGCCGCCACCGACCCCGTCCTGCTCGCCGCCTTCGTCCCCGCCCGGCCCGGCGAGCGCGTGCTCGACCTCGGCTGCGGCGCCGGCACCGCGGCGCTCTGCCTCGCCGCCCGCGTCCCCGGCCTCGACCTGCACGGGCTCGAGCTGCAGCCCGACTACGCCGATCTCGCCCGCCGCAACGCCGCCGAGAACGGCCTCGCGCTCACCGTCCACGACGGCGACCTCAGCCGGCCGCCTGCCGCGCTCCGCCGCCTCGTCTTCGACCACGTGCTCGCGAACCCGCCGTTCCACCACCGCGACGCCACCGCCGCCGCCGACCCCGGCCGCGACCGCGCCAACCGCGAGGCCGGCGCCACGCTTGCCGACTGGATCGCGGCCGGGCTCCGCCGCCTCGCCCCCGGCGGCCGGCTCGTCCTCGTCCATCGCGCCGGCCGGCTCGACGCGATCCTCGCGGCGCTCGCCCCCCGCGCCGGCGCGATCGAGGTGCTGCCGATCGCGTCGCGAGCGGGGCGGCCGGCCTCCCGGGTGCTGGTCCGGGCCCGCAAGGACCGGGCCGGTCCGCTAACCCTTTGGCCGCCGTTTACCTTCCACGCCGGCAGTTCCCACACGCGCGACGGCGAAGTCGTATACTGCGGAAGCGCAGAGGCTGTTGCGCGACATGGGTGAACTGTTGCCGGATGCACGCTAAGGTGGTATCAAGATCCACCGATCAACTATTGAGTGTCCTCGAGGTTGTTCCGAAGGGACGAGCGGGAGAACCATCGAATGAACGCGGGCGTCTGCTTCCTGGTCCTCGCCATGCTGCTCACCCCCGCGGTCGACGGGGTCGCCAAGACGCTCTCGGCCGACCATACGCCGATGATGATCGCGTTCATCCGCTACCTCTCGGCCGGCCTGATCGCGCTCGCGGTGGCGCGCGGCACCGGCCGCACCATCGTCGTCGCCAAGGGCGACCGCGTCGGCCAGTTCGTGCGCACCGCGCTGATCATGGGCGCGATGACCGCGCTGATCGCAGCACTCGGCATGGTCCCGATGGCCAAGGCGGTCGGCGGCTTCCTGATCGCGCCGATCGTCTCGGGCCTCCTCGGCATCCTCGTCTGGCGCGAGCCGGCGACCTCGACCCGCCTCGCCGGCTCCGCGGTCAGCTTCATGGGCGCCGCGGTCCTGCTACGCCCCGAGGCCGGCCTCGAGCCCGGCTGCGTCTTCGCGCTGATCGGCGGCGCGCTGCTTGGCACCTACCTCGCCGCCACGCGCGGCGCCAAGAGCCAGACCGACGCGCTGTCGACGCTCGCGGTCCAGTCGCTGCTCGGCTCGGCGCTGATCGCCCCGTTCGCGCTCGCCGGCGGCCTCCCCGCGCTCACCCCGGCGCTCCTCGGCGGCGCCTTCGCGCTCGGCGCCATCTCGGCCGTCTGCCACTTCCTCACCGTCGCCGCCTACCAGCGCACCGAGGCGACCCTGCTCGCGCCGTTCCTCTACTTCAACCTGATCACCGCGATGACCGTCGGCTTCGTCTGGTTCGGCGAGACGCTGAGCGCCGCCAGCATCCTCGGCCTCGTCGCGATCGCGGCCGGCGGCCTCGTCACCCTGATGAACCCGGAGCGCGTCGCCCTGTCCCTGCCGCTGCCATTCGTCCCGCGGTTGCGCACCGCGTGACAGGCCCGACTTTCCATGCTTAAGTTGACGGGTTGATGACAGCACCAGGAGGCATGGAATGAGCGTGAGTTCCCACCTGAGCGAGCTTCGCAAGAAGCATCAGGCCCTCTCGGAAATCATCGAGGAGGAGCAGCGCAAGCCCTCGAGCGATGACCTCGACATCAAGCAACTCAAGCTCAAGAAACTGCATCTGAAGGAAGAAATCGAACGTCTGGCCGCCGCCCAGGCCTGAACCTCGGGACCGGCCCACTTGGCCCCGGTGCCCCGCGCGGATCGGCGCGGGGGCCGGGGCTCCCGTCCGCCGGCGACTCAAGGCGCCCGGTCGCTCGACCGGGGCCTTGGCAAGGCACCGCGGAGCCGCGTGTGCCATGCACCCGCGGCTCCGCTCTTGAAACAACAGCGCTAATCAAAAACGGGCTCCCTATATCGATGCTGCAACTATGCGCCACGGAACGTGGCGCAGGCACCGTTTCACCTTATTCTCCCTATTTGAAAAATATATTTGTAAATATACTTCACGCGACCGCGCCAATGCGCAGGCACGCCCGCGCCCGCCGTGCAAGGTCGGTGATTTCGGCCCGCGTTGCTGCTTCCCGGCTCACCGTCCGCTCGCTCGGCGGGCGCCTCCGCCTATTCCCATCCCGGTCCTAGATCAGTTCGTCGAGCGTCCTCGCCAGCAGCTCCAGGTTCTCCGGCGTGCTGAAGCGGTGGTCGGCGTCCTTCACCAGCGTCAGCCGGATGTCGGGCCCGGCGGCGTGGTCGATGAGCCGCAGCGCCACTGCCGGATCGACGTCGCGGTCGGCGGTGCCGTGCAGCAGCCGCACCGGGAACGGCAGCGCGAGCGGTTCGCGCAGCACGAGGTTCCGCCGCCCGTCCTCGATCAGTCGCAAGGTGATCGGGTAGGGGACATCATCGTATTCCGATGGTAGCTCCACCTCCCCTTCGGCCTCCAGCCGGGCGCGCTGCCCGGCGTCGAAGTTCGCCCACATGGCGTCCTCGGTGAAGTCCGGCGCCGCCGCGATGCCGACCAGCCCGGCGACCCGCTCCGGCATCCGGCGGGCGAGGAGGAGCGCGATCCAGCCGCCCATGCTCGACCCGACCAACACCTGCGGCCCGTCGGTGAGCGCGCCGATCGCCGCCTGCGCGTCCCGCGCCCAGGCGCCGATGCACCCCTCGCGGAAGTCCCCCGACGAGGCGCCGTGCCCGGTGTAGTCGAAGCGCAGGTAGGCCTGCCCCCGCGCCCGGGCCCAGCTCTCGAGGAACTGCGCCTTGGTGCCGGTCATGTCCGAGCGCAACCCGCCGAGGAAGGCCACGCCCGGCCCCCGGCCCGCGGTCCGGCCATAGGCGATCCGCCGGCCATCCGGCAGGTTCAGCGCGCCATCACCCATCCTAGCCGCCGGCGTGGTGCAGCTTGCACAGGCACTCGACCGGCTCGGAGTGGTCGCGCTGGACCTCGGGGCCGTCGCCCGCCAGCTTGTCGAGCCGGGCGGCGAGGTCGATGTCGAGCTGGCTCAGCCCGTCGCAGGCGTGGGTGGTGAGCGTGACGTCGACGACGTTGTAGACGTTCAGCCACTCCGGGTGATGGTTCATCTTCTCGGCGATGAGCGCGGCGCGGGACATGAAGCCCCACGCCTCCGAGAAGCTCCTGAACTTCCAGATCTTGCGGATCGCGTCCCGGTCGGGGATCGCGCCCCAGCCGGCCGCCCCTAGCGCCGGCAGCGCCGCGTTGCGCGCCGCCTCGTCGAGCTTCTCCGTCATGCCATGCTCCATCGTGATGCGCCGAGACCACATAGGGCGTCGCGGGCGGCGGCGCCAACCCGTCGCGAACGGATTCGTTATTCGCGCTCGCCAGGGATCTCCCGCAGAGTGGCGGCCATGCCGAGCCTCGTCACGCCGTCGCGTTTGCAGTATCTGTTCTCCGCCTTGCTCGTCCTCGTGCTCGCCGCCGGGCCGGGCGTCGCGCAGCCGGAGGCTCCCGCTGCCGACGCCGCGGAGTTGCCGGCCGCGCCCGTCCGCGCGCGGCTTCCCGAGCCCCGGACGACGCCGCAGCAGATCACGCTCGAGGATCGCGGCCTCGCCTTCGCCGCGACCGCGGGGGCGATCACCGTGACCTCGACCGACGGCCGGCCCGAGGCGGAGATCGCCTATGTCGCCTACCAGCTCGAGACCGAAGACCCGGCGGCGCGGCCGGTTACCTTCGTGGTCAACGGCGGGCCGGGGGCGGCCTCGGCCTACCTGCAGTTCGGGGTGCTCGGCCCCTGGCTCCTGCCGATGGATGCGGGACGGATCGTGCCGTCGCAGCCGGTCGATCTCGTGCCGAACCCCGGCACCTGGCTCGATTTCACCGACCTCGTCTTCATCGACCCGGTCGGCACCGGGTTCAGCCGGCTGATCGAGCCGAACGACCGGCTCAGGGACCGCTACCTGTCGATCGACGGCGACGTCGAGGCGCTCGCCGACATGATCCTGCGCTGGCTGACGCAGAGCGGGCGGCTCGGGTCACCGAAGTATTTCGTCGGCGAGAGCTATGGCGGGTTCCGCGGGCCGCTGGTCGCCGAGGCGCTGCAGACCGACCTCGGAGTCGCGCTCGACGGCATGACGCTGCTCTCGCCGGTGCTCGACTTCGGCTGGTGGCAGCAGCCCGACTACGCGCCGCTGCCCAAGGTGGCGCTCCTGCCCGCCTTGGCCGCCGCGGCGATGGAGGAGAGCGGCACCTTCTCGGAGCCGGCGCTCGAGGCCGCCGAGGCCTACGCCGCCGGCGACTTCGTCACCGACCTGCTGCTCGGCCTCGAGGACGAGGCGGCCGTCGGCCGGCTGGTCGATCGGGTCAGCGCGCTGACCGGCATCGACCGGGAGGCGGTCGCGCGCGCCGCCGGCCGGATCGACGCCGGCGCCTTCGTGCGTCAGGCTCTGCGCGACGACGGCAGG
Organism: uncultured Alphaproteobacteria bacterium; assembly: GCA_963763295.1. Lineage (GTDB taxonomy): Bacteria > Pseudomonadota > Alphaproteobacteria > Rhodobacterales > Rhodobacteraceae > Amaricoccus. Next base: position 35,177 of record CAVXOH010000007.1, on the reverse strand, counting down.
CGGATCAGCGTCTACGACGCAACCGTGGCGAGCCCCGACCCGACGCCGGAAAGCCCGGGCGGGCGCGCCGCCGACCCGGTGCTCGACGCGATGACGGCGCCGCTGACCAGCGCGGCGATCGCCCACTACCGCGACACCCTGCGCTGGCTGCCGGACCGCCGCTACCTGGTGCTGAACGGCGGGATCAGCCGGGCCTGGGACTGGGACGCCGGCCGCGGGCAGCCCGAGGCGATGGGCGCGCTCCGCCGGGTGCTCGCGCTCGATCCCGAGCTCCGCGTCCTCGTCGTGCACGGCTACACCGACCTCGTCACCCCCTACTTCGCGAGCGAGCTGATCCTGCGCCAGCTCCGGGTCCGGGACCCCGCCGGCCGGGTCCGCCAGGAGAACTACCGCGGCGGCCACATGTTCTACCTGCGCGAGGACTCCCGCCGGTCGCTGCGCGAGGACGCGCTCTGGCTCTACGAGGGCCGGACCGGCTAGGAGCCTGACTTCCGGTGCATGCCCCGTGCATGATCCGTGCATACTCCGTGCATGCCTTGTGCATGCCCTAACGCGCCTCGGTGTCGAGCCAGATCGTCACCGGACCGTCGTTGACCAGCGCGACCTGCATGTCTGCGCCGAACATCCCGGTCGCGACCGTCACGCCATAAGCCCTTATCCTGGCGCTGAAATCCTCGTAGAGCCGCTCCCCGGCCCCGGGCGCCGCCGCGGTCGAGAACCCCGGCCGGTTGCCCTTCGTCTCCGCGGCCAGCGTGAACTGGCTGACGACGAGCGCCGCGCCGCCGACATCGAGCAGAGACCAGTTCATCCGCCCCTCGGCATCGCGAAAGATGCGCAGATTCACGACCTTACGCGCCAGCCGCTCGGCCTGGACCTCGCCGTCGCCCTGCATGGCGCAGACGAGGACGACGAGCCCCGCGCCGATCTCGCCCGTCACCCGCCCGTCGACCGTCACGCTCGCCCGGGAGACCCGCTGGACCAGCGCCCGCACTCAGTCCCGCTCCTCAGGCGCCCCGCCGCGGCGGAACGGCCCGTAGGCGGTCAGAACCTCGATCTCCTGGTCGACGGCGGCCGCCTCCGCCTTTAGGTACTGGGCGACGGCGCGGGCGAAGCCTTCGTCGGCGATCCAGTGCAGCGAGTGGGTGGGCGTCGGCAAATACCCGCGCGCAAGCTTGTGCTCGCCCTGCGCGCCGGCCTCGACGCGGCCGCGCCCGTTGGCGATCGCCCACTCGATCGCCTGGTAGTAGCAGAGCTCGAAGTGCAGGAACGGATGTTCCTCGACGCAGCCCCAGTAGCGGCCGAACAGCGTGTCGCGGCCGATGAAGTTCAGCGCGCCGGCGACCCAGCGCCCGCGGCGGCGGGCGAGGACGAGCAGGACCTCGTCGCGCATCGTCGCCTGCACCCGGTCGAAGAAGGCGCGGGTCAGGTAGGGCCGCCCCCACTTCCGGCCGCCGGTGTCCTGGTAGAAGCGCCAGAACGCCTCCCAGTGCGCGGGCTCGAGCGCGTCGCCGGTCAGCGCGACGATGTCGCCGCCAAAGGCCTGGGCGCGGGCGCGTTCCTTGCGGATCGCCTTGCGCTTGCGCGACGCGAGATCGCCGAGGAACGCGTCGAAATCCGGATAGCCGCGGTCCACCCAGTGGAACTGCTGGGTCGTGCGCGCAAGGAGCCCGACCGCCTCGCCCCAGTCCCGCTCCTCAGGCGTGCAGAACGTGACGTGCAGGCTCGAGACCCGCGACTGTTCGGCGAGCGCCAGCGAGCCCTGCAGCAGCGCGGCGCGTCCCTCGGCCTCGAAGCCCGGCCGGGTCAGGAAGCGCCGGCCGGTGGCCGGGGTGAAGGGAACCGCGGCCTGCAGCTTCGGGTAGTAGCGCCCGCCGGCGCGCTCCCAGGCATGCGCCCAGTTGTGATCGAAGATGTACTCGCCCTGGCTGTGTCCCTTGGCATAGAGCGGCATGACCGCGATGACGGTCCCCCCCGAGCGTGCGACGAGATGCCGCGGGCTCCAGCCGCTGCCGCGGCCGACCGAACCCGACTCCTCGAGCGCCCGCAGGAAGCGATGGGTCGTGAAGGGATCGACGGGGCAGGCGCCGCCGTCGCCGGCGCAGGCGTCCCAGTCGGCCGCGGCGACATCGCCAAGCCCGCCCAAAACCAAGATCTCGATGCGTTCGCCGCCGTCCAACGCGTCCTCCCGAGAGACGAGACTTGGGAGCTTCTTGCGCTGCGTCAACGGCCGATCGCCGGCCTGTAGCCCTCGAAGGTGATGTTGTCGGCGACGCGCCGGGCCTCGGCTTCCTCCGCCGGGCTGCGGATCGTCCAGGTGAGCACCGGCAGCCCCTCGGCCTTCAGCCGGGCGAGCGCCGGGTTGCCGAGGTCGCGGTGGTCGTGCGAGACGAAGGCGGCGCCGGTCCGCTCGGCGTCGGCGAGGGCGGCGAGCTCGGCCCGGCGATAATCGGGCAGCGACCAGTCGGCGGCGTCGAAGCCGCAGGTGGTCAGGCCGCGCGGCCGGTCCGGCGCCAAACCGGCCAGCGCGGCGACCGAATGCGGGTTGAACGACATCAGCGCCGCCGGGCCGTCATAGGCGGCGAGGAGCGCGGCGACGCGCGCCTCGAGCCGGCCGACGTCGGGACCGAGCGCCCCGTCCTGGTCCTTGATCTCGATGAGCAGCGGCGCGCGGCCGGCGACGAGGGCGAGGAATTCGGCGAGGCTCGGGACGGTCTCGCCGCCGCCGACGAGCGCGATCCGTCCGAGCGCGGCCGCGGTGTAGTCGGAGACGAGCCCCGGCGCGCCGGTCAGCCGCGGCATCTCGTCGTCGTGAAACACGATCGCCTCGCCGTCTGCGGCCTCCTGCACGTCGAGCTCGATGCCGTACCCGGCGGCGATCGCGGCCTCGGCGGCGGCGCGGCTGTTCTCCACGATCCCGGCGGCCCGATCGTGCAGCCCGCGATGGGCGATCGGCGCGGCGAGGAACGCGCGCGGCAGCTCAGGCGATCTCGAAGACACCTTCGACCTCGACCGCCACCCCGAGCGGCAGGCTCGCGACGCCGATCGCCGAGCGCGCGTGGCGGCCGCGCTCTCCGAAGACCTCGACCATCAGATCCGAGGCGCCGTTGATGACCTTCGGCTGGTCGGTGAAGTCGGGCGCCGAGTTGACGAAGCCGGTGAGCTTCACGACCCGGCGAAGCCGGTCGAGGTCGCCGTCGCAGGCCACCCGGAGCTGGGCGATGAGGGCAAGCGCGCAGGTGCGCGCCGCGGCGGCGCCAGCGGCGGCGTCGGTCCCGGCCCCGAGCTTGCCGAGGATCAGCCCGCTCGCGTCGCGGCTGATCTGGCCGGAGATGTAGACGGTATTGCCCGACGCAACGAACGAGACGTAGGTCGCCGCCGGGGCGGGCGTGTCGGGCAGGGTGATGCCGAGCTCGGCGAGGCGGGTGTCGAACTTGCTGCTCATGCGGCCTCCTTCCTCCTCGGCCAACACTAGGCGAGATCACGTTCGGGCGAAACGGTCTTGCGCCGCGAGATCGCGCTTGATCGGCGCGGGCCGGTGGGCCGATGATGCGCGGCACAGGGAGCGCCGCGATGACCCCAGAGATCAACGCCTTCTTCCACGCGCCGACCAATACGGTCTCCTACGTGGTCGCCGATCCCGCGACCCGGACCTGCGCGGCGATCGACAGCGTGCTCGACTTCGACATGGAGTCGGGCCGGACGGCAACGGGCCATGCCGATGCGATGATCGCGCATATCCGCGGCCAGGGCCTTGCCCTCGCCTGGATCCTCGAGACGCACGTGCATGCCGACCACCTGTCGGCAGCGCCCTACCTGCGCGACGTGCTCGGCGGCCGGATCGGCATCGGCGAGAGGATCACCACGGTCCAGCACACCTTCGCCGAGATCTACAACGCCGAGCGCGGCTTCAAGCGCGACGGCTCGCAGTTCGACCACCTCTTCGCCGACGGCGAGGGATTCCGCATCGGCGACCTAGAGGCCGAGTACCTTGCGACCCCCGGGCACACCCCCGCCTGCGGCTCGTACAAGGTCGCCGACAACATTTTCGTCGGCGACACGCTCTTCATGCCCGATTACGGGACGGCCCGCTGCGACTTCCCGGGCGGCGACGCGCGGACGATGTACCGTTCGATCCGGCGCATTCTCGACTACCACCCGCAGACCGTGCTCTGGATCTGCCACGACTACAAGGCGCCCGGGCGCGACGAGTTCGCCTGGCGCACCACGGTGGGCGCCCAGCTCGAGTTGAACCCGCAGGTGCACGACGGCGTCAGCGAGGACGAGTTCGTGGCGATGCGCGAGGCGCGCGACGCGACGCTCGGCACGCCGAAGCTCCTGATCCCCTCGATCCAGGTCAACATGCGCGCCGGGCACATGCCGCCGGCCGAGGACAACGGTACCGTCTATCTGAAGGTGCCGGTGAACGTGATCGGGCGGCCGAGCGACTAGCCTCGGGGCGCGATCAGTGCGAGAGCCGGATCGAGAGCTCGGTCAGCGCCTTCCGGTCGCGCGGGCTCAGCTCGCCCGGCGTGAGCGTCGCCCGGTGCAGCTGCCCGAGCGACTTCTCGAGCTCCGCCATCTCGCACTCCTCGTACTCCCGGTCGGCGCGCGCGAAGCTTGCGATGCTGCGGGAGTCGGCGATCAGGACCGACGTGGTCACGCCGTTCATGATCCCGAAGTCCTTCGCCCGCTCGAGGACCCCCGCGCCGTCGATCGCCTCGAGCGCGCTCCAGCGGATGTGCCCGAGGTTGTTCAGGCCCCAGCGGACGGTCGGGTCGTGCAGGACGAATCCGGCGGCCGCGTAGTGGTCCATCCAGCGCTTCGGGTAGGTCTGGAACAGGTAGGTGGGCGTGGTGAAGCGGATGTGCAGGGCGATCGCGAAGCCCGCGGGGCTGCGATTGTCGAATTCGTGGAGCATGACGGCAATGCTCGCCCTCTGGTTCATCTCACCCGCTCGCGATAGGGTTGCATCGTGGCCTTAACCACCCTAACCTCGTCGCGACACGACAGTAGATGCTCCGGCGCGGTGGCGGAAGCGGAATTACAGCCGACTTGAGAACCGCATTGAGATGAATGGGTTGATGAATCCGAACGAGTTCCGATCGCTTGCGCCCGCGGGGTTCTATATCGCGATCCGAGTCGGGTTCGCCTTTCCGCTGGTCGAGTACAACCACCTGCCGACGAGCTGGGTTCGGGAATACACGGTCAGTGGGCTGATCGTGTACGATCCCGTGATGTCGTGGGTCTACAAGAACTGCGGCGCCGCGCGGTGGAGCGAACTGGCCGAACCCGATACTCAAGGTGTTCTGGAACTCGCCAAGAACCATGGCCTCAACTTCGGCGCGGTTGCCAGCTGCATGGACGAGTTAACGGCGTCGGAGCGGAGTTTCGGGTTCTTCTGTCGATCGGACCGCGACTACTCGCAAACCGAGCTCGACTTGCTGCGAGCGATGCTCCTGGCGGCGCATCAGGACCATGCGCGGCCGAGAAACCTGACCCCGGCAGAGCTCGAGACCCTGAGCCTCGTAAAGAACGGTCTGCTCATGAAGGAGATCGCCTGCCTTCTTGGGGTGTCGGAGAGCGCGATCAAACAACGACTTAAGAATGCACGTCTCAAATTGAAGGCAAAGACCGGATCCCAGGCCGCGGCGCGCGCGACGATGCTTGGCATGATCTGACTGGATTTCGGGCATTTCGACCGGCAAGGGGTAATCGCCCTGCCGCCTGGCGCAGAACGATCATTAACAAACCACTGCGTAACGGCTTAGCTTCACTCTCCACCCTGGAGAGTGAGTCATGCAAAACGTTACCTTCGATTTCCTCGGTCAGCACCGGCATGGCACGGCGTTCCACGAGTACCTGCGGTTGCGGAAGAGCTTCTTCGTCGATGCGCTCGGCTGGGAAATCCCGCACAACGACGATGTCGAGATGGACCAGTACGACAACCCGTGCGCGCACTATTCCCTGGTCCTTGATCGCGGAGAAGTGATCGGCGGCGCCCGCACGATGGGGACCAATGCGGTCTGGGGCCACTACACCTACATGCTGCGCGACGCCCTGCGCGGCTACCTCGACCAGATCCCGGCCGAAGTCATGCCGAGCGACATCGCCACCGACGAGGTCTGGGAGTGCACGCGGCTGGTAATCTCGGACCGGGTCGCCAGCCACTGCGATCGCGCCGAGTGCCTGTCACTGATCGTCGGGGGCCTTGTCGACATCGCCAACAGCAACGGCGGACGCGAGCTCGTGTCGCTCTCGCCGCTGCCGCTGATGCGGGCGCTTCGCCAGCTCGGCTTCGCCGCCAGCCGGTACGGCGAGCCGTACCTGAACGAAGGCGACGGGCGGAAATACGCGGTGCTTCGGATGCCGGCCATGCAGTCGTCCCATCTTCTCGCCGCCGAGTAGCGTGCCGGGCTCGGCCCGGTGCGGCGGCAGCCCGACGCGAACTATACAAATAGACAGCTGGCTTCCGCCGGGCCGCTCAACTGAAATGTCCGGCAGAAGAGAAAAGCCTTTGGCGAGTTGGGGGGTAAGGCGACATGGCCGTGACTGCAGCCGAGGTCGACGTACATGTTGGTCGACGAATGCGCCAGCGCCGCGAGTCCCTCGGGATCAGCCAGGGCCGGCTCGGCCGCCATCTCGGCCTGACCTTCAGCCAGGTCCAGAAGTACGAGAAGGGCACGAACCGCATCGGGGCAGGCCGCCTCTACCTGCTCGCCGCGTTCCTCGGCGTGCCGGTCCATTACTTCTACGAGGGGGTCGACGAGACCCAGGCCGTCAGGAACGGCACCGGTCACGCCGGGTTGAAGGATGCCGATGTGACGGCGCTCGACGACGCGTTCCTGTCGATCACCGACCTCGACACCCGCCGCTCTCTGCTGGCGCTCGTCTGCTCGGTCGCGGCCTCGAAGGACGCCAGCGGCCGGCCCCGCCGGTCCATCGGATAGCCGGCACGCCCTTCCAGCCCTGGATCTGATTGCGCCACTCGCAGTGGTGGCATCCCCCGGCGAAGCCCGCTAAGCAGGCCTCCGAGGAGGACGGCCGTGCGGAAACTCGGGATCGCAATCGGGCTTGCCGCCGCGCTCGGCGGCTGTGCGGCGGCGCCCGATCCCGACAGCCTCGCCTTCGATCCGTTCGAGGCGCAGAACCGCGAGGTCCACGAGGTCAACAAGCAGATCGACGCCACCGCCTACGGACCGATCGCCCGCGGCTACGGCAACACGGTTCCCCCGCCGGTCCGGCGCGGCATCACGAACCTGCGCGACAACTGGCGCCTGCCCGGCCACGTCATCCAGTACGCGCTGCAGGGCAGGGGCGTCAAAGCGGCGGAATCGACCACGCGCTTCCTGATCAACACCACCGCCGGCCTCGGCGGAGTGATTGACCCGGCCACCGCCATGGGCCTGCCCTACGACGAGACCAACTTCGACGAGACCTTCTACGTCTGGGGGCTGCCCGAGGGCGGCTACCTCGAGCTGCCTTTCGTCGGTCCGGGCACGCAGCGCGACTGGACGGGCTACGTCCTCGACCAGGCGCTCGACCCCACCTGGTTCATCCTGCCCGGAGCGGCGACGACCGGTCTCCTGGTCGCGGGCGGCCTCGACCTCGTCAACGGCCGCTACGAGCTCGACACCACGCTCGACACGCTCCTGCACGACTCCGCCGACAGCTACACCGCGCAGCGGATCAGCTACATTCAGAACATGCGGGCGCGGCTCGAGGGCGGGACCGACGTCGAACAACTGGAGGATGTCTATGCCGGCTACTGAGCTCACCCGTCGCAGCCTGCTGCTCGGGCTCCTCGCCACCGGCGCGCTCACCGCGCTCGGCCGCCCGGCGCGCGCGCAGGCGACGGCGCGGGCGCAGGCCTTCGTCGCCGGGCTCGCCCGGGAGTTGACCGCGCTGGTCGGCTCGGGCCGCGGCGAGCGCCAGATGTACGACGGGTTCGAGAGCATCCTCGCCCGTTACGCCGACATGCCGGCCGTCGCCGCCAGCGTGCTCGGCCCGCCGTGGCGGAGCGCGAGCGCGGCGCAGCGCCGGGCCTTCGTCGCGGCCTTCCAGCACTACCTCGCCTACCGCTACGGCAAGCAGTTCCGCGAGTACCGCAACGCCCGCATCGACGTGCTCGGCGCGCGCGACGGCGGCAAGGCCGGGGTGCTGGTCGAGACCGTCGTCGTCCGCCCCGGCCAGGAGGACATCGCCGTCGACTGGCAGATCAGCGACCGGAGCGGCGCGACCAAGGCGGTCAACCTGATCATCGAGGGGGTCTCGATGCTCGCCAACGAGCGTGCCGAGATCGGCGCCCAGCTCGAGGCGAAACGCGGCGATCTCGACGCGCTGATCGCGCAGCTGCGCGCGGTATCCTGACCCCCTGGCGTCAGCGGCGCCTGAGCGCGGCGTCCGGCGGCAGGAAGACGGTGACGAGCCCGAGCAGCGGCAGGAACGCGCAGACGTGGTAGACGAAGAGGATCCCCTTCGCGTCAGCGAGGAGCCCGAGCAGGGCGGCGCCGATCCCGCCCATGCCGAAGGCGAAGCCGAAGAACAGCCCCGAGATCGCCCCGACCCGGCCGGGCACCAGCTGCTGGGCATAGACGAGGATCGCCGAGAACGCCGAGGCGATCACCAGCCCGATGATCACGCTCAGAACCGCCGTCCAGAACAGGTCGGCGAAGGGGAGCGCCAGCGAGAACGGCAGCACGCCGAGGATCGAGACCCAGATCACCGCCTTGCGCCCGACCCGGTCGCCGACCGGGCCGCCGACGAAGGTGCCGGCGGCGACGGCGGCGAGGAAGACGAAGAGCAGGAGCTGCGCGTCCCTTACGCTGACGCCGAAGCGCTCGATCAGGAAGAACGTGTAGTAGCTCGTCAGGCTGGTCAGGTAGATGTACTTCGAGAAGACGAGAACCCCGAGCACGGCGATCACCGCGATCACCCGCCGCCGCGGCAACGCCGACGCCGCCGGCGCGACGGTCCGGGCGGACGCGCTTCGGCGCTGGTGCTGGGCGCGCGCCCAGGTCCCGACGTTCCAGAGCAGCAGCATCGCGATGAAGGCGAGCACCGAGAACCAGGCGATGCTCGTCTGGCCGAACGGCAGCACGACGAACGCGGCGAGCAGCGGCCCGAGGGCGGACCCGGTGTTGCCGCCGACCTGGAACAGCGACTGGGCGAACCCGTAGCGGCCGCCGGAGGCCGTGCGGGCGACCCGCGACGAGTCCGGGTGGAAGATCGAGGAGCCGAGGCCGATCGACATCGCGGCGACGAGGAGCAGCCAGTAGTGGGTGGCGAAGGCGAGGATCACGAGGCCGAGGAGGCTCGCGCCCATCCCGGCGGTCGACAGCCGGAACATCGGCCGGCGGTCGGTCAGCAGCCCGACCGCGGGCTGCAGGAGCGATGCGGTCGCCTGGAAGACGAAGGCGAGGAGGCCGATCTGGGTGAAGCTCAGCGCGAAGTTCGCCTGCAGCACCGGGTAGATCGCCGGCAGCAGCGACTGGATGGTGTCGTTGAGCAGGTGGCAGAGGCTGAGCGCGCCGAGCACCCAGAACGCGGTGCGCGGCTCGGCCGGGCCGCCGGGAAGGGTCGTCGTCGCCATGGGAGCTTCACCGAGGAGAACCGGTCACGGCCCTTCGCACGCGATCGCGCCGGAGGCAAGGGCCGACAGGCGCGCGGCCACGCCGGCCACGCTTAAGTTCTTGCTTCTGCCCGGATGTTTTCCGATGGCCGCCGATGCGGCAGAACGTGGAGTGGTGCGGAAAGATGGAGCGTGGGTGTCTGGCTGGGGCGACCCGTCAAACCACCAGCCGCACGCGTGATCTTCCCGCCCGCAGATCATCGCGCCCCGGCGTACGGCATTCAACGGCCGCGTAAAGGACTGGTTAACCATCGAGGACCGGTCGGCCGCCCGAGCGATGCCGATGGCTTGCCGCGATCCGTGCCGTCCGGCCCGCGCGGTCAGTTGCGGCCGAACAGCCCCTTGAGCACGTTCTGAACGACGGTGCGCACCGCGGTCTCGACGCCGGCGACCGGTGCGGGCAGGCCGGAGGTGGCGGCCGGCCGCTCTGGCGTCCACTCGGGCAGCGGGCGGACCGGCAGGCCCTCCTCGACCCGGGCCATCACCTCGCGCCAGATCTCGGCCGGCAGCCCGCCGCCGCTGGTGCCGGAGAGCGGCGTGTTGTCGTCGTAGCCCATCCAGACCCCGGTGACGTAGTCGGCGGTGTAGCCGACGAACCAGGCGTCGCGGGCGGCCTGGGTGGTGCCGGTCTTGCCCGCCGCCGGCCGGCCGTCGGGCAGCCGCGCGCGGCCGCCGGTGCCGGTCTCGATCACCTGGCGCATCATCCAGACGAGCTCGCCCGCCGTCTTCTCGTCGAGCACCCTGACCGGTGCCGGCGGGGCGACCTGCATCAGCGGCGCGCCGTCGGACTTCCGCCTGAGCGCGCTCATCCCGTACGGCCTGGTGCGCAGCCCGTGGTTGAGGATGCCGGCATAGGCGCCGGTCATCTCGAGCAGCGTCGCCTCCGACACCCCGAGCGCCAGCGCCGGGCCGTCGGCGGCCGGGCCGGAGACGCCGAGGTCCTGCGCCACCGCCTGCACCCGCGCGCGCCCGGTCGCCTCGGAGACCCGCACGGTCGCGGTGTTGATCGATTTCGCCATCGCTTCGGCAAGGGTGATCTGGCCGAGGTACTCGCGGGTGTAGTTCTGCGGGCTCCATTCGCCGGAGCCCGGGATGTAGAGCGAGAGCGGCGCGTCGAGCACCGGGTCGAACGGGTTGGCGCCCGCCTGCAGCGCGGCGGCATAGACGAAGGTCTTGTAGAGCGATCCGGTCTGCCGCTCGGCCTGGGTCGCCCGGTTGAACTGGCCCTCGCCGGCGCCGTAGTCTCGCCCGCCGATCATCGCCCGCACCGCCCCGTCGGGCGACATCACCACGACCGCGGCCTGGGCGTTCGAGCCGGGCTTGAGCTTGGTCTCGAAGACCGCGTCGAGCCCGGCCTCGGCGGCCGCCTGGATGCGCGGGTCGAAGGTGGTGACGACCTCGACGTCCTCGGTGGTGCGCCGGGTCAGGAAGTCGGGCCCCGACGACATCACCCAGTCGGCGAAGGCGCCGCCGGCCCGCGCCGCCGCCGCCTGCGACAGCACCGCCGGGTGCGCGCGCGCCTCGCGCGCCTGCGCGGCGGTCAGGTAGCCCTGCTCCTCCATCAGCCCGACAATGATCTTCGCGCGCGCCTGCGCCCTCGCGAGGTCGTTGGTCGGCGCGAAGCGCGACGGTGCGCGCAGCAGCCCGGCCAGCATCGCCGCCTCCGCCGGGTTCACCTCGGCCGCCGACTTGCCGAAGTAGCGCTCGGCCGCCGCCTCGAAGCCGGTGGCGCTGGCGCCGAGATAGGCGCGGTTCAGGTAGATCGACAGGATCTCGTTCTTGGAGAACTTCCACTCGAGCGCCAGCGCCGCCGGGATCTCCTTGATCTTGCGCTCCCAGGTCCGGCTGTTGTCGAACCAGACCAGCTTCGCGACCTGCTGGGTGATCGACGAGCCGCCCTGCACCGTCTGCCCGGCGCGCAGGTTGACGAGCGCGGCGCGGGCGGTGCCTTGCAGGTCGATGCCGAAGTGCCAGTAGAAGCGGCGGTCCTCGGTCGCGACGATGGCGTTGATGAGGTGCGGCGACACCTTGTCGGCCCGGGTCAGCCCGAGCTGCTGGCCGCGCCAGGCGAAGGTCTGGCCCGAGGTGTCGAGCAGCGTCACCGACCCGCCCTCGCGCGGGTCGAGCAGCCCCTCGAGGTCGGGCAGCTGGCTCACGTAATAGGCGGTGCCGACCGCCAGCACGATTGCGCCGGCGACCCCCGCCCGGGTGCCGATCCACCAGAGCAGCCGGAAGATCCGGCCGAAGAAGCCTCGGACCATGCGCTCCAGGAGGCCAAGCCGCGGCTTGGCCTTCGCCCGTCTCTTGCCTGTGTGGGCCATGCCCCTCTTCGTTCTGCTCGTTCTGCTCATTCTTTGCGCGGATCCTACGCGGATTCCCGCCGGAGCGCCAGCCGTCCCGCGGCCCGGCCGCCTGACGTTGCCGCGATCGCGCGCTGCTCATTCCGGCGGCAGAGCCCGCCAGCTCGGCAATATTCGCCTATTCCTTGGGCAGCTCCGCCGCCCGAGCAAACCGGTAACTCAGGTTAAGTCATGAAATACAATCGGTTAGGCGGGGCAACGCCGGTTGGCACGGAACGTGCTTGGCGACAAGAGCGCTGCGCGCGTCCCGGAAATCAACGACGAGGCTCCTGATGAAATTGATCGTGGCGGTGATCAAGCCGTTCAAGCTCGAGGAGGTCCGCGAGGCTCTGACCGCGCTCGGCGTGCAAGGCCTGATGGTGTCCGAGGTCAAGGGCTACGGGCGCCAGTCCGGGCATACCGAGATCTACCGCGGGGCCGAATACGTGGTGAACTTCGTCCCGAAGGTGAAGCTCGAGCTTGTCGTCAGCGACGCGGCGTCGGCGCAGGTGGTCGAGGCCCTCGCCGCCACGGCCAAGACCGGAAAGATCGGCGACGGCAAGATCTTCGTCCTCGACGTCGAGCAGGCCCTGCGTGTGCGCACGGGCGAGACCGGCGAGGAAGCCCTGTGACCGGCGCGGACGTCCAACTGCAAGGAAGAGAGACAATGAGATTGCTCAAGACGCTGCCCTGGTTCGTCCTCGCCGCCGCCGCTGCCGGCCCGGCCTTCGCCCAGGAAGCCGCCGGTGGCGCCGGCGAGGCCGTCGAGGTGCCGGCCGAGGTCGTGGCCCAGATGGACAAGGGCGACGTCGCCTGGATGATCATGGCGACGATCCTCGTCCTCCTGATGATCGTGCCGGGCCTCGCGCTCTTCTACGGCGGCCTGGTGCGGGCCAAGAACATGCTCTCGGTGCTGATGCAGTGCTTCGTCGTCACCTGCGTGATGATGATCGTCTGGGTCGTCTACGGCTACAGCCTGGCGCTGAACGCCGGCGGCGCCTTCGACGCCTATGTCGGCGGCTTCTCCCGGCTGTTCCTCGCCGGCATCACCGTCGACTCGATGGCAGCGACCTTCACCGACGGCGTCGTGATCCCCGAATACATCTTCATCTGCTTCCAGATGACCTTCGCCTGCATCACCCCGGCGCTGATCGTCGGCGGCTTCGCCGAGCGGATGAAGTTCTCGGCGGTGATCCTGTTCTGCGTGCTGTGGAGCACCTTCGTCTACATGCCGATCGCCCACATGGTCTGGTATGCCGACGGGCTGCTCTTCACCATGGGGGCGCTCGACTTCGCCGGCGGCACGGTCGTGCACATCAACGCCGGGATCGCCGCGCTCGTCGGCGCCATCATCCTCGGGCCGCGGGTCGGCTATCCGCGCGAGGCGATGCCGCCGCACAGCCTGGTGATGACGCTGATCGGCGCCGCGCTGCTCTGGGTCGGCTGGTTCGGCTTCAACGCCGGCTCGAACCTCGAGGCGAACGGCGGCACCACGCTCGCGGTGATCAACACCTTCGTCGCCACCGCCGGCGCGGCGCTCGGCTGGCTCGCGATCGAGTGGATGCGCAAGGGCACGCCGTCGCTGCTCGGCGCGGTGTCGGGCGCGATCGCCGGCCTCGTCGCGGTCACGCCGGCGGCCGGCTTCGCCGGGCCGATGGGCGCGATCGTGCTCGGGGTCATCGCGGGGGTCGTGTGCTACTTCTTCTGCTCGACGGTCAAGCACCCGTTCGGCTACGACGACAGCCTCGACGTCTTCGGCATCCACGGCGTCGGCGGCATCATCGGCTCGATCCTCACCGGCGTCCTGGTCAGCCCGGCGCTCGGCGGCGTCGGCCTCGACGGCTATGCGATGGGCCATCAGGTCTGGGTGCAGTTCGTCGCGGTCGCGATCGCCGTCGGCTGGTGCGCGGTCGCCTCGTTCGTGCTCTACAGGCTTGTCGACATGCTTGTCGGGCTCCGGGTCGCCCCGGAGGCCGAACGCGAGGGCCTCGATCTCGCCGAGCACGGCGAGCGCGCCTACACGATGTGAGCCGGCCGAAGCCGGAGGTGCGCCTCCGGCTCCTTTCCCCGGCCCGGGACGCCGGGCGCTCTTGACCCCGGCCGCCGGCTGCGCAGGATCGCGGCCGGGTCGGCGCGGGCCCGCCGGGAAAGGAAGCCGATGAAGCTCGTCATTGCGGTGATCAAGCCCTTCAAGCTCGAGGAGGTCCGCGAGGCCCTGACCGCCGTCGGCGTGCAGGGCCTGATGGCCTCCGAGGTCAAGGGCTACGGGCGGCAATCCGGCCACACCGAGATCTACCGCGGCGCCGAGTACGTCGTGAACTTCGTGCCGAAGATCCGCCTCGAGCTGGTGGTGCCGGACGGCATCGTCCCGGCGGTAGTCGAGGCGGTGGCGAAGACGGCGCGCACCGGCAAGATCGGCGACGGCAAGATCTTCGTCGTCGACGTCGAGCAGGCGATGCGCGTCAGGACCGGCGAGACCGGCGACGACGCGCTCTGAGCTTGTACGGCCCGCCGCCGGGGAGTACCTCCTCTCGCGAGGAGGACGCGATGGGGCGGGATTATCGCGAGGTGAGCGGCCGCGTCCGCGCCGTCTGCGACGGCGAGGACGACGGGGTTGCGCTGATGGCGACGCTGGCGTGCGAGCTCCGCCAGGGCTTTCCCGACTTCGACTGGGTCGGCTTCTACCGGGTGACCGCGCCGGGGCTCCTGAAGATCGGCCCGTACCAGGGCGGCCACGGCTGCCTGACGATCCGCTTCGACCAGGGCGTCTGCGGCGCCGCCGCGCGCGAGCGCCGGACGCAGGTGGTGGCCGACGTCGACGCCTTCCCCGGCCACATCGCCTGCGCGTCGAGCACGCGCTCGGAGATCGTCGTGCCGGTGCTCGACCGGGCCGGTGACCTGATCGCGGTTCTCGACATCGACAGCGACACGCCGGCCGCCTTCGACGCGGCCGACGCCGCGGCGCTCGAAGGCCTCGTCGGCGAAATCTTCGCGCGCCGGGACCTTCGCTAGGACTTGTACCCATAAGCTGGCGCCACGTCAGCTTAGCGCCGATTGTGTTGAAAAACTCGCTTGTTCCGGGGGTTGATCGCTGATTCCATCCTCTCTGAGGCTGTTGGGGGCGCAGGCGATGATGGGACCGAGGCAGGTGGCGCCGGGCGCGCTGTTCTACGAGTTTTCGCTCGAACGCCACGTTCCCGAGGATCACCTGCTGAGGTCGATCGACGGGTTCGTCGACCTTGATGACGTCCGGGCGCGTCTGGCGCCTCTCTACAGCTCGACCGGTCGGCCGTCGGTCGATCCGGAGCTGATGATCCGGATGCTGCTGGTGGGGTACTGCTTCGGGATCCGCTCGGAGCGGCGGCTGTGCGAGGAGGTTCACCTCAACCTCGCCTACAGGTGGTTCTGCCGGCTCGACCTGGCGGATCGGGTCCCGGACCACTCGACCTTCTCCAAGAACCGGCACGGGCGGTTCCGCGACTGCGACCTGCTCCGCCACGTCTTCGAGGCAACGGTGCGCCGATGCGTCGCGGAGGGGCTCGTCGGCGGCGAGCGGTTTGCCGTCGACGCCAGCCTGATCGAGGCGGACGCGAACAAGCAGCGCTCGACCGCCCGCGAGGACTGGGACCCGGCGGCGATCGATCCCGACACGGCGCCGCGCGCGGTCCGGGAGTACCTCGCGGTGCTTGACGACGCGGCCTTCGGCGCGGCGAGCCCGGTCGAGCCGAAGTTCACCTCGCCCGCCGATCCCGCGGCGCAGTGGACCGGCGCTCAGAAGGGTCACGCCTTCTTCGCCTATGCGACCAACTATCTGGTCGACACCGACAACGCGATCATCGTCGACGTCGAGACGACGCGCGCCATCCGCCAGGCGGAGGTCGGCGCCGCGCGCACCATGATCGACCGCACGATGGACCGCTTCGGCCTCTATCCCGAGCGGCTGATCGCCGACAGCGCCTACGGCTCCGCGCCAATGCTCGGCTGGCTCGTCGAGGAGCGCGGGATCGAACCGCACATCCCCGTCTTCGACAAGTCGGGCCGCAGCGACGGGACCCTCGAGCGCGCCGACTTCGCCTACGACCGCCGCGCCGACGCCTACGTCTGTCCGGCGGGCAAGACGCTCAGGCAGTTCCACCGGCCGGCCGGCTCCTACGCCACGCCGCGCAGTGGCGTCGATGCCGAGGGCATGATGCGCTATCGTGCCAGCAAGCGGGACTGCGATGTCTGCCCGCTCAAGCCGCGCTGCTGCCCCGGCCAACCCCAGCGAAAGCTCATGCGCTCGATCCATGAGGGTGCGCGCGACATGGCCCGCGAGATCGCCACGACCGACGAGTACGTCGTCTCACGGCGCCTCCGGAAAAAGGTCGAGATGCTCTTCGCCCACCTCAAGCGCATCCTGCACCTCGACCGGCTTCGGCTCCGCGGCCCCTGCGGCGCCCGCGACGAGTTCCACCTCGCCGCCGCCGCCCAGAACCTCCGGAAGCTCGCCAAGCTGAAGGCGCCTCCCATGCGGATGGCGGCCTGAAAGGGTGCGGCCACCTTCGACTATTCAGGATCGCTTCGCCTGAACGACTTCCACCGCCTTCTTCAACGAAATCCGCCATGAGCTGTCGTTCATTGGCGGCGCCTAGCGGACGGTCGATGGCTTAACCACCGTTTCTCTGGTAGAGGAATTGCCTGGGGAGGGAGGTGGAGGGACTGAATGCTGGAGCTGTTCTCGGTTCTGTTAACGGGAGCCGTGACGGGCGCCGCTGAATGGGCCACCAGGTACGCTCTGGATGCGGTAGTTGGTTGCCCCTCATGCAATCACGAACACCGCCGCAGTATCGCAAATTTCTCGTCGAACAACCTGCTTTGTCCAACATGTTATTCTGGCGTCGGCCAGTATTCAGTGGCTACTGACAAGACCGTGCTCCCAGGTAATAAATTGATGGGCGCGAATATCTTTAATCCAAACTGGGAGATGCAACACGAGGGATTCCTCTGCGAGACGCCACACACGCAACTGGTTTCTGCTAGACGTGAGTTCGATTGGCATGCAACATCATGGTATGGTGGTTACAGCCGAGTTCGAGACGCAAAGTCGAATAAGAAATTTCCAGTTACAGAAATGTATATAAATAATGACCGAGACAGGCAGAACTTTCCGCGTCTTGGTTGGGGCTTCTCTGCAGATGCGTTCCCTGCTTACGCGGCGATAGTATCGCACGTTCGGATTCTTACTCTCGACGGCACAGAGCTTCATTCGATAGCTCCGGTTGCAAACTTTAAACCAGGGGGAAGGTAGTGACAGTTATGCCGCTTGCTCGGTAGCACACGTTTGGCCATTAGCGACGCGACCGCGACTGAGGATGCCGCGCAAGGTGGTCGCTTGGGGCCGAGGCCGTGCGAAAACTCAACTCCACCCGATCGCTGGAGAATTTCGTTCTGATCTGACCACCCTTAAAGAAGTCTGGCGCTACACAGACGCGTGCTGTGACGCTCACGTAGGCGATTGTTCTGGGCTCAGACCGCGGCGGTACGTTTTCACACAGCCTCGGCCGAGAGCGGAATAAGTCGGGATCGCTCGGGGCGGCTTATGGGGACACGCCCTAGTCTAGTCCTGGAGCGCGGTCTGGAGCAGCCGCTCCAGGGCGTCGACATCGGCGGCGTCGAAGCCGCCGATGCCCTCCAGCCAGATCCCGGCGGCCCGCAGCCCGTCGGGCAGGATCCGGCAGGTCACGACCCGGCCATGCTTGGCCTGCTCGAGCAGCCCGGCGCGGGCGAGGATCCGGATGTGCTTGGAGATCGCCGCGAGCGACATCGCGTGCGGCTCCGCGAGCTCGCCCACCGTGCGGTCGCCGGCCATCAGCGCGCTCAGGATCGCCCGGCGGGTACGATCGCCGAGCGCAGCGAAAACCAGGTCGAGAGCATCTTCGGGAACCGGCATCCGACGCTCCTGCGGCCCGCGGCAGCAAAAGTCAACCATTCGGTTGAGAGTGAATTGCCCGTTCGCGCGGACCAGGCGCGACGCTGGGCAGACCCGCCGCAACCACGCTCTCAGCAAGAAAATCGCATAAAATCAAATAATTATAGCGAAACCGCGCCCACCGGCTTTCGCTTGACAGCCCGGCAGCCTTTCCAGTACCACCCTTGCCAAGTCATGGCCGGTGGGAACCGTCCGGCCGGGCGGGGAGTGGCTGGGCGGATGCCGGAAGAGCCCTTTTCCGAACGGCTGAAGCGGCTCGAGGACCGGATCGAGGCCGCCCGCAAGGGACGGGCGGAGCCGGCGCGGGGGCACCGGGGGGAATACACCCAAGGCTCGCTCGCCTGGCGGATGGTGACGGAGCTGGTGGCCGGGATGCTGCTCGGCCTCGGCACCGGCTACGGGCTGGACTGGCTGTTCGGCACCAGCCCGGCGTTCCTTGTGGTGTTCGTGCTGCTCGGGTTCGCGGCGGGGGTACGCACGATGATGCGGACGGCCGAGGAAGTCCGGCACCGGCGGGGCGAGGCCGCGCTGATGGGCGGACGGGACGACGAGGGCCGGAGCGATCCGGACGACAGGTGAGGGCCGATGGAAGAAGAAGCGGAACACGGCGGCAGCGGCTTCAACATCCACCCGATGGACCAGTTCGAGGTGCATCCGCTGTTCGGCGGCGACGCCGTGCACTGGTACACCCCCACCAATGCGACGCTCTGGATGGCGCTCACCGTCGCCGCGGTCAGCGTCTTGATGATCTACGGCGCGCGCGGGCGGGCCCTGGTGCCGTCGCGCGCCCAGTCGGTCGCCGAGACGGTCTACGGCTTCGTCTACAAGATGATCGAGGACGTCACGGGCAAGGAAGGCACCAGGTACTTCCCGTACATCATGACGCTCTTCCTCTTCATCCTCTTCGCCAATCTCCTCGCGCTGCATCCCGACGTCCTTCGCCTCGACGTCGCACATCGCCGTCACCGCGCTCCTCGCCGTCGCCGTCTTCATCACGGTCACGGTGATCGGCTTCATGAAGCACGGCGCGCATTTCCTGAAGCTCTTTTGGGTAGCGAGCGCCCCGACGCTGGCGCTCCGAATCGTGCTCGCGGTCATCGAGCTCATCTCGTACTTCGTGCGCCCGCTCAGTCACTCGGTCCGACTTGCCGGCAACCTGATGGCCGGCCACGCGGTCCTGAAGGTCTTCGCCGGCTTCGCCGGGGCGCTCGGGGTCGCGGCCTTCGTGCCGATCCTCGCCATCACCGCCGTCTACGGACTGGAGCTGATGGTCGCGGTGATCCAGGCCTACGTCTTCGCGATCCTCACCTGCGTGTACCTCAACGACGCGCTCCACCCGGGCCACTAGGCGGCGCGCGACCACCTCTCGCCATTCCACCAAGGAGACAGAACATGGAAGGCAATATCGCGGACATGGGCCAGTTCGTCGGCGCGGGCCTCGCCTGCGTGGGCATGGGCGGCGCCGGCATCGGCGTGGGCCTCGTGGCCGGCAACTTCCTGTCGGGCGCGCTCAGGAACCCGGCGGCGGCCGGCGAGCAGACCGCGACGCTCTTCATCGGCATCGCCTTCGCCGAGGCGCTCGGCATCTTCTCGTTCCTGGTCGCGCTGCTGCTGATGTTCGCGGTCTGACCGCGACGCCGGGACAGCTGGGGACGCGGGCCGGCTCGGCCCGCCGAGGACGGAGGGAGAGATGGCGACCGACAACGCCGTGATCGTGATCGCGCAGGCCGAGGCCGAACACGGCGACGCCGCGGCCGAGCACACGACGGAGACGCTCGGGGAGGAGAACCTCGAGCATGCCGAGGCCGGCATGCCGCAGCTCGACCCGACGATCTTCCCCAACCTGATCTTCTGGCTGGTGCTGGCGCTGGTCGCGCTCTACCTGATCCTGACCAGGATCGCGCTGCCGCGGATCGGCACGGTGATGGCCGAGCGCAGCGACGCGATCTCGAACGACATCGAGGAGGCCGCGCTCCTGAAGCGGCGCGCCGACGAGGCGGAGGCTGCCTACAACGCCGCGCTCGCGCAGGCCCGCGACGAGGCGCACCGCATCGCCGCCGAGACCAAGGGGCAGATCGACAAGGAGCTCTCCACGCTGCTCGCCAAGGCCGACGCCGAGATCGCGGTCAAGGCGGCGGAGTTGGAGACGCGGATCGCCGAGATCCGCGACAGCGCGGCCAGGAGCGTCGAGGAGGTCGCGCGGGAGACCGCGGCGGCGATCGTCCAGGCGTTCCTGCCCGAGGCCGCCGACCCCGCGACGCTCGACACCGCGCTCGCCAACCGGCTGAAGGGCTGATCCCATGGATTTCCTCAACGACACCAACATCGTCGTCGCCATCGGCTTCGTCATCTTCGTCGGGATCATCGTCTATTTCGGGGTGCCGGGGCTCTTGGCCCGCAAGCTCGACGAGCGCGCCGTGCGCATCAAGGCCGAGCTCGACGAGGCGCGCGAGCTGCGCGACGAGGCGCAGACGCTGCTCGCCAGCTACGAGCGCCGGCAGAAGGAGGTCCGCGCCCAGGCCGAGGACATCGTGACCGCGGCGCGCGCCGAGGCGCAGAAGGCGGCCGAGGCGGCGAAGGAGGAGATCCGCCGCTCGGTCGCGCGGCGGCTGCACACGGCCGGCGAGCAGATCGCCGCGGCCGAGCAGGCCGCGGTGCGCCAGATCAAGGACCGGGCGGTGACCGTGGCGGTCGCCGCGGCCGGGGACGTGCTGCGCGCGAACATCAAGGCGGCGGAGGCCAACCGGCTGATCGACGCCGCGATCACCGAGGTGGGCGCCAAGCTGCACTGACCGCCGGGGCGTCAATCCCGACTCTTTCCCTTGCTGTATGCATTGTGCATGCGTTGTGCATGCCTTGTGCATGTGGTGGTCGGGGCGGAAACCGCGGGTGGACGGGCCGGCGAACTTGGATCAGGATCGACGGACGGCCCCGGGGTGGACGCGGCCGATCCCGGGGGAACTGCGATGGTGCCGGTTGAAAAGCGCAAGGAGCAGCTCGAGGCGCGGCTCGGCGAGCTCCGG
Organism: uncultured Alphaproteobacteria bacterium; assembly: GCA_963763295.1. Taxonomy (GTDB): domain Bacteria; phylum Pseudomonadota; class Alphaproteobacteria; order Rhodobacterales; family Rhodobacteraceae; genus Amaricoccus. The sequence goes on along the minus strand of CAVXOH010000007.1, from coordinate 14,219 downwards.
ACCCGGCTGACCCGCATCGAGGACGAGCTCGAGCAGCCGGTCAGCGACAGCTTCTCCGAGCAGGCGGTCGAGCGCGAGGAGGAAGAGGTCCTCGAGGACCTCGGTGCCGCCGGCGTGCAGGAGGTGCGGATGATCGACGCCGCGCTCAGGCGCATCGCCGCCGGCACCTACGGCACCTGCGTCAACTGCGGCGAGCCGATCAGCGAGGCGCGGCTGAACGTGCTGCCGGCGACGCCGATCTGCCGGGACTGCGCCGCACAGCGATGACCGGCCGCATTCCTGACAGGTCGCTGTCAGGAGCGGTACGCTAGGAGAAGCGCGGGCGCCGGCGGGCGGCAGCCCGATCCACTGGAGGCAGTCCCATGTTCAACCACGTGTCGGTCGGCATCCGCGACCTCGACCAGGCAAGCCGGTTCTACGATGCCACGCTCGGCGCGCTCGGCTACCGCCGCACCTTCTCGGAGAGCTTCGGCTGTGCCTGGGGGGTCGAGTGGCCGGAGTTCTGGGCACAGCTGCCCGACGGCGGCGAGGCCATCGCCGGCAACGGCACCCACGTCGCCTTCATCGCGCCGAGCCGCGAGGCGGTCGATCGCTTTCACGCCGCGGCGCTCGCCGCCGGCGGCAGCGACGCCGGCGCGCCGGGCCCGCGCGACTACACGCCCGACTACTACGCGGCCTTCGTGCGCGATCCCGACGGCAACAAGCTCGAGGCCGTGCACCTGCCGGAGGTGCCCTTCCCGGAGAAGTGAGCTCGGGAAGGGCGGCGGCTTCAGGCCCGGGCGTCGGTCGGGGTGATGACGATCTCGACGCGGCGGTTCTGCGCGCGCCCGCCCGGAGTGTCGTTGCTCGCCACCGGCTGATGGTAGCCGCGGCCGGTCGTTTGCACCCGCCAGGTGTCGACCTCGTTCGAGGTCAGGATCTGCGCGACCGCCGCGGCCCGCCGCTCGCTGAGCGCCTGATTGAAGTCGGTGGCGCCGACGTCGTCGGTGTGGCCGACGACGAGCACCGTCGAGTTCGGGTTGTCGCGCAGGCTCCGGGCGACCACCGCGATCTCGTCGACGTAGTCGGGATGCACGCTCGCGCTGCCGGTGTCGAAGGTGATCGACTCGGGCAGCGTCACGACGAGCTGGTCGCCGGTGTTGACCACGCTCGCCCCGGAGCCGCTCAGCGACTGCTCGAGCTCCTGGTGCTGGCGATCGAGGTTGCCGCCGATCGCGGTGCCGGCGAGGGCCCCGAGCGTCCCGCCGATCACCGCCCCGGTGCGGCCGCCGTCGTCGACGATGCTGCCGAGAAGCGCCCCGGTCCCGGCGCCGATCAGCCCGCCGGTCGCGGCACGGTCGGGGCTGCCGTCCATGTTGGTGCAGCCGGCGATGGCGGCCACGCCGAAGGATAGGATCAGGGTCCTGCTCAGGTGTTTCATCTGTCTGCCTCGAAGCGGTTTCTTGGTTATCGTGGCCGCTTCATAGCACACTAACGAATCGCTGGAACCGCCTTCTACGCGGCACCTTCGTAGCGAGCGGATTCCCACGCGAGCATGGCCCGCTTGACCCCGAGGCCCCAGTGGTAGCCGCCCAGGCCGCCGGCCTTCCTGAGCGCGCGGTGGCAGGGAATGATCCAGCTGACCGGGTTGCGCCCGACGGCGGTGCCGACGGCGCGCTGCGCCCTCGGCGCCCCGATCGCGGTCGCGATGTCGGAATAGGTGGTGACGTGGCCGCTCGGGATCTGCATCAACGCCTCCCAGACCTTGATCTGGAACGGCGCGCCCATCAGGTGGAGCCGCGTCTCGCCGGTGCCGCCGAACGCTGCGCCGACCCAGGCCTCGAGCCGCTCGGGCGCCTCGACGAAGGAGACCTTCGGCCAGCGGCCGCGCAAGTCCGCCATCGCCGCCTCGCGCCCTCTCTCGGCGGCGAAGGCGAGGCCGCAGAGCCCGCGGTCGGTGCCCATGGCGAGCGCCGGACCGAACGGCGTGTCGAACCAGCCCCAGGCGATCTCCAGGCCCTCGCCGGCGCGCGCATACTCGCCCGGGCTCATCGCCTCCCAGCGCAGGAAGAGGTCGTGCAGCCGCCCGGAGCCCGAGAGGCCGCTCGCATAGGCGGTGTCGAGCACGCTGTGGCGCTCGGCGAGGAGCCGCTTGGCGTGGTCGAGCGCCAGGTATTGCTGGTAGCGCTTCGGACTGACGCCGACCCATTGGCTGAAGACGCGCTGGAAATGCGCGGCGCTCAGGCCGACGCTGGCGGCGATCTCGTCGAGCGACGCCTGCTCCGGCGCGCGGGCGGCGATCTGGTCGATGGCGCGGCCGATCACCGCGTAGTGGTAGGGCTCGATCTGGGTCATGCTCGGTCTCGTCGGATTGCTTGCCCCAAGGTATCGCAACGGCCCGCCGTCACCACCCGTTTCCTGCGGAAACGGGGGTTGCGGGCGCCTTGCGGGCCGTGCCACGAGGAGCGATGCCCGCCCAGCTCGACTACCCGACGATCTCCGAGATATTCCGCCGCTTTCACGCCGCCGAGCCGGAGCCGAGGGGCGAGCTCGCGCACACCAGCGCCTTTACCCTGCTCGTCGCCGTGGCGCTGTCGGCGCAGGCGACCGACAAGGGCGTCAACCGGGCGACCGAGGCGCTCTTCAAGGTCGCCGACACGCCGGCCAAGATGCTGGCGCTCGGCGAGGAGCGGCTGATCGAGCACATCCGCACCATCGGGCTCTTCCGCAACAAGGCGCGGCACGTGATGAAGCTCTCGGCGATCCTCGCCGAGCGGTTCGGCGGCGAGGTGCCGTCGTCGCGCGCCGCGCTCGAGAGCCTGCCCGGCGTCGGGCGCAAGACGGCGAACGTCGTGCTCAACACCTGGTTCCGGCTGCCGGCGATGGCGGTCGACACCCACATCTTCCGGGTCGCCAACCGCACCGGCGTCGGCCGCGGCCGCGACGTCGCGGCGGTCGAACGGGCGCTCGAGGACAACGTTCCGGCACCCTACCAGCTGCACGCGCACCACTGGCTGATCCTGCACGGCCGCTACGTCTGCACGGCGCGCAAGCCCGCCTGCCCGGCCTGCCCGATCCGCGACCTCTGCCCCTACGAGGAGAAGACCCTGTGACCAAGGCCCACCAGGTCGTCGGCATCGGCAACGCGCTCGTCGACGTGCTTGCGCATACCGACGACGGCTTCCTCGCAAGGAACGGCGTCGAGAAGGGGATCATGCAGCTGATCGACCGCGGCCGCGCGGTCGAGCTCTACGGCCACATGGGGCCGGCGCGCGAGATCTCGGGCGGGTCGGCGGCCAACACCATCGCCGGGCTGGCCGCGCTCGGGGCGCGCACCGCCTATGTCGGCAAGGTCAAGGACGACCAGCTCGGCGCGATCTTCGCCCATGACCTCAAGGCGCAGGGGGCGGCCTACGCGACGCCCCCGGCGCCGGCCGACCATCCGCACGAGACCGGGCGCTGCATGATTCTCGTCACCGGCGAGGGCGAGCGCTCGATGAGCACCTACCTCGGCGTCTCGGAGTTCCTGGCGCCCGCCGACATCGACGAGCGCGAGGTGGCCTCGGCCGAGTGGATCTTCCTCGAGGGCTACCGCTACGACGGGCCGGACTCGATCGCCGCCTTCGGGAAGGCGGTACGCGCCGCCAAACGTGCCGGCGGCAAGGTCGCGATCACGCTCTCCGACCCGTTCTGCGTCGAGCGCCACCGCGACGAGTTCCTGCGGATGATCCGCGCCGACGTCGACCTGCTCGTCGCCAACGAGCACGAGCTGAGGTCGCTCTACCTGACCGGCGACCTCGAGGCGGCGATGGCGCGCGCGGCGGCGGAGATCCCGATCACCGTCTGCACGGTCGGGGCGGATGGCGCGCATGTGCTCGGGCAAGGCCAGCGCCTGCATGCGCCGGCGACCCCGGTCCGGGTGGTCGACGCCACCGGCGCCGGCGACCTCTTCGCCGCCGGCTTCCTGCACGGGCTGACCGGCGGCCGCGACTGGCTGACCTGCGCGCGGATGGGCAACCTCGCCGCCGGCGAGGTGATCTCGCACATCGGCGCGCGGCCCGAGGCCGACCTGCGCGCGCTCTTCGCCGCGGCGGGCCTGAGCTGAGCGTCGGCGCGCCCGACCCCGTCGACGAGCCCACGGCGCCGCCGCGGGCCGACAACCCGCGCCTCGGCATCGCGCTCATGGTCCTGACGACGGTGGTCTTCGCCTGCCAGGACGGCATGTCGCGCCACCTCGGCGCCAACTACAGCGTGATCACGGTGGTGATGATCCGCTACTGGTTCTTCGCCGCCTTCGTGCTCGCCGTCGCGGCGGCGCAGAAGGGAGGCATCGCGCGGGTCGCCCGCACCGCGCAGCCGGGGCTGCAAATCTTCCGCGGGGTGCTGCTCGCGGCCGAGATCTGCCTGACGGTGCTCTCCTTCGTGATCCTCGGCCTGATCGGCACCCACGCGATCTTCGCCGTCTATCCGCTGCTCGTGGCGGCGCTGGCCGGGCCGGTCCTCGGCGAGTACGTCGGCTGGCGGCGCCGGCTCGCGATCGCCGTCGGGCTGGCCGGCGTCCTGGTGATCCTGCGCCCCGGGTTCCAGGTGTTCAGCCTCGCCGCGCTGGTGCCGCTCGCCGGCGCGCTGCTCTTCGCGCTCTATGCGCTCCTGACCCGGCTGGCGGCGCGGAGCGACAGCGCCGAGACGAGCCTCTTCTACACCGGCGTCGCCGGCGCGGTGGCGATGACGCTGGTCGGGCCGTTCTTCTGGACGCCGATCCACGGCGCGCAGGACTGGTTCTGGATGCTGACCCTCTGCGCCTTCGGCGTGCTCGGGCATTTCCTGATGATCAAGGCCTACGAGGTGGCCGAAGCGGGCACCATCCAGCCGCTCGCCTACCTGCAGCTCGTCTGGGTCAGCATCATGGGCTTTGCCCTCTTCGGCGAGCGGCCGGACCGCTGGACCGTCGCCGGCGCGGCGCTGATCCTGGCGGCCGGCCTCTACACGATCCTGCGCCAGGCGCGGCTCGGCCGGGCGCGCTCGTGAGCGCGGGCCGACGGAGGCCGGGCGATGCTTCACTAACGGTCCGCTGAAGAAGCGCGCCGGCTCAGCCGTCCCGCCCGGGCCCCGAGCCCGGGCAGCGGCCGACCGCCCGTCACGCCGAAGGCGTGCCTGCGGCACGACGGGCGGCCGCTTCTCGGCCGCCCGTCGTGCCGCTGCCCTCTTCGCGGGCGGATGCCGGGTTCGGGACGGCGAGCGCGGGGCGGGTCAGAGGACGACGAGGCCGTCGCGAAGCGCGATGGCGACCGCCTCGGCACGGTTGCGGGCGCGGAGCTTCGCGAGCACCGCTGCGACGTGGAACTTGGCAGTCCTGACCGAGATGCCGAGGGCGCGGGCGATCACCTTGTTCGGCGCACCGTCGATCATCAGCGCCAGAACCTCGCGCTCGCGCGGGCTGAGCGGCGGGGCGGGACGTCCGGCGGCCGGCGGCGCGGCGGCCTCGACGCGGAAGCCGGCGGCGAGGAGATGGGCGGCCGACAGGACGAGCTCGGGCGAGGCCCCGGCGAGCGGCGGCGCGCCGACGCGGAGCAGCGGCGCGGCGCCGGCGGGGGCAGGGTGGTCGACGATGACCACGTCGGCGGCTGCGGCGCCTTCGGCGGCGGCCAGCGCGGGATGCGCGTCGAGCGCCTCGGCGAGCGCGTCACGCAGCTCGGGGTCGGCGAGGTCGAGCGCGACCCGGTAGCGCGGTTCCGACCCCGATCGCAGCCACATGCCGACCCATGCCTCTCACTTGCGCCCTCGCGGCTGCCGCTCGCCGATGGTCACCGCGACCTCGAGCGGGCTGCCGGCCCTGAGCACGCCGAGCCGGACGCTCTGACCGACCGTCTCCGGCCCGAGCCGGCGGGCCAGCGCGCGCATCGAGCCGAGCGCCTCGCCCTCCCATGTGGTGACGATGTCGCCGACGAGGAAGCCCGCAGCCGCAGCGGGCCCGCCTTCGGCGACCTCGGCGGCGATCAGCCCGCCCTCATCGCGGCGCAGCGGCTGCAGCGCGAGGCCGAGATAGCCGCGCCCGACATAGCCGTGCGCCTCGAGCGCGGCGACGGCGCGGCCGACCGTCGCGACGGGGATCACCAGCGCGCGCCGGCGCGGATCGGCGACGACGAGGCCGAGGAGGCCCCCTTCGGCATCGATCGCGGCGCCGCCCTCGAGCGTCGGGGCCAGCGGGAAGGAGAGCCGGAGGCGGGCATCGATCCGGCCGCCGGCGGCGCTGGTCCAGGCCGGACCGGCGACGGCGACGATGCCGAAGGCGGCGATCGGGCCGTCCCCGCCGCGCCCGACCGCGAACGCGAGGGCGCCCACCGCCGGCGGCTCCGAAGCGGGCCAGTCCGGCTGCGGGCCGGTCTCCGCCCTGAGCAGCGCCACATCGGTCGAGGGATCGCGCCCGGCGAGCTCGACCGGGACGCTACTCCCGTCCGGCAGCAGAGCGGTGATGCCATCGTCGCCGTCGAGGCATTCCTCGGCGGTGACGATGCGGCCCTCGGACCAGATCAGCCCGCTCAGGCGGCGCCGGCCGTCGGTCAGGCCGACGACGCGGACGGCGGCACCGGCGACGGCGGCGGCGGTGGCGCGGGAGAGGGCGGCGAGCCCCCCGGCTTCGGTCTCGGACATCGGGTCCTCCTTCTGGGATCGAGCTGGCGGCAGGGTCTGCCTGCGGCGCCCGGGGCGGAAGCTGGTCTCATGGGCAGGTGCGGGGTCCGGCCGGCGCGCCTATCTGCGATGCGATCTTCCAAAGGAGCGACCATGCCCGACGATCCCGCCCTGCTCGACACCTATTCCGAGACCGTCGCCGGCGTCGCCGAGGCGGTCGGGCCGGCGGTCTGCGCGCTCGAGCTGCGCGGGCGCGGGGCCGGCTCCGGCGTCGTGCTGTCGCCGGACGGGCTGATCGTCACCAACCACCACGTCGTCGCCGCGGCGCGCGAGGCGGTCGTCCACTTCGCCGGCGGACGCGAGAGCGCGGCGCGGGTGCTCGGCAGCGACGCCGACACCGACCTCGCCGTGCTGCGCGCGGAGGCGGACGGGCTGGCGGCGGCCCGGCTCGGCGACAGCGCCCGGCTCCGGCAGGGGCAGATCGCCGTGGCGATCGGCGCCCCGTTCGGGTTCCAGGCGACGGTGACGGCGGGGCTGGTCTCGGCGCTCGGGCGGACGCTCGCCAGCCGTTCGGGCCGGCCGATCGAGGACGTCATCCAGACCGACGCGGCACTCAACCCCGGCAACTCGGGCGGCGCGCTCGCCTCTTCCGCCGCCGAGGTGATCGGCGTCAACACCGCGGTGATCCGCGGCGCGCAGGGCATCTGCTTCGCGATCGCGGCCAACACCGTCGCCTTCGTCGTCGGCCAGATCCTGCGCTTCGGCGCAGTGCGCCGCGCCTGGCTCGGGGTGTCGGTCGGCACGGTGGCGCTGCCGAGGCGGGTCGCCGACGCCGCGGGGTCGACGCAAGCGACCGCGGTGATGATCCAGTCGGTCGAGCCCGGCACCCCGGCGGCCGCGGCCGGGCTGAGGAGCGGCGACATCCTGCTCGAGCTCGACGCCGTCCCCGTCACCGGCCCGGACGCGCTGCTGCGGCGGCTGGCGTCGGACGCGATCGGTCGGGCGATGCCGGCGCGGCTGATCCGCGGCGGCCGGTTCCTCGAGCTGGAGCTGCGCCCGGAGGAGCGGACCGGCCCGCGCGAGGCGGCGTAGGGCCAAATGCTAGCTTGCGAACGGCGTCTTCGCGACGGACTGCCCGTTTCGCTGAGTATTGACTAAGGTCCGGAAGGGTGATGGCGGGCGTGCATGGGCGTTAGTGCTGTCGCGTGAGGTATATTTAGAATATTCATCAAATTGGTGAAAATAATGTGAAACGGCGCCAGCGCCACATTTCGTGGCGCTTATCCGCCCGGTCAATATAGGCCGAACTCTTCTTTGCCGACCAACTCTCCCAAAGCGGAGGTGCGGGTGCGTGCACCCGCGTCTCCGCGATCGCAACCCGCGTTGCCGGCTGGCGGCCGCGGACGTGCGGGCGGCAATCCGGATCAGAGCGCCGGGGCGAAGCTGCGGGTGTTGAGGTGGCGGGCGACGCGGGCGGCGACCGCCTCCCAGAACGAGCGCTCGGCCGCGGCGAGGCCGGGCTCCCCCGCGGCCCTCAGCGCCTCGGCCTCGGCCTCCGGCCCGTGCGCCTCGAGCAGGCAGGCCGCCCGCTGGCGGATCGAACGCCCGTAGGCGACGCGCGCTTCCAGGTTCGGAATCATTGCCCCAAGTCCCCCGTTCCCACATCCGGCAGACTGCCTTCGCCTCCAATCAAAGACAAGTTCAAGGATATTGATGGGTTAACCCGCGATCGGCGGTCTCTCGCCGATCTGGCGCGATCGTGACCCGGCCTGGACGACGGGCTGGCTTAGGCTGGAAGGGCGCGGTGGGAGGCCGCGCCGAGCCAAAGGGGGAGGACCGACATGCAACGACGCACCGCCCGCGACTTCGATCCGCGGATCCTCGAGCTCTACGACGGCTACGTCCACGGCCGGATGTCGAAGCGGCAGTTCCTCGACCATGCCGCGAAGTACGCAGTGGGCGGAGCGACGGCGATCACGCTGCTCGAGAGCCTGCAGCCCAACTATGCGCTCGCGCAGCAGGTGGCACCCGACGACCCCGCCATCGTGACCGAGACGGTGGAATACCCGTCGCCCGAAGGCACCGGCACCATCCGCGGCCTGATGGCGCGCCCGGCCGGGGCCACCGGCCCGCTGCCCGCGGTGCTCGTCGTGCACGAGAACCGCGGCCTCAACCCCTACATCGAGGACGTCGTGCGCCGCCTCGGCAAGTCCGGGTACCTGGCGCTCGGGCCCGACGGGCTGACCTCGCTCGGCGGCTATCCGGGCAACGACGACCAGGGGCGCGAGCTGCAGCAGCAGCTCGATCCGGCGCAGCTGATGCAGGACTTCTTCGCCGGCTTCGAGTTCCTCGTCGACCATCCGGACTCGACCGGCAAGGTCGGCGCGGTCGGCTTCTGCTACGGCGGCGGGGTCTGCAACGCGCTCGCGGTCGCCTACCCCGAGATGGCGGCCTCGGTGCCGTTCTACGGCCGGCAGCCCGACGCCGCCGACGTGCCGGCGATCGAGGCGCCGCTGCTCCTGCACTACGGCGGGCTCGACGAGCGGGTGAACGCCGGCTGGCCCGCGTACGAAGAGGCGCTGAAGGCGAACGGCAAAGTCTACGAGGCCTACTTCTACGAGGGCGCCAACCACGGCTTCCACAACGACACCACCCCGCGCTACGACCAGGCGGCGGCGACGCTCGCTTGGGAGCGCACGCTCGGCTGGTTCGAGAAGTACCTTCAGGGGAGCGCCGGCTGAGGCCGCCCATCCCGCTGCGCAGTTGAACCGCGCGGGAGCGCGCTAACGGCTTGGTAACCCTGGCTGCCTAGACCGGAGCGGCGGCGGCCAGAGGAGAAGCCCTGAATGACGCCCCGGTCCGGCCTGCGGCTCGGCCTCGCGGTGGCGGTCGCATTGCTTGCGGCCGGCGTCGGGGCGCGTGCCGAGACGGCGGACCCGTCCGACCTCTGCGAGATGGCCATCGTCAAGGCGGCGCGTCGCGGCGGCGTGCCGCATGAGGTGCTGCACGCCGTGGCGCTGACCGAGACCGGCCGCAAGCAGGACGGGCGGCTCCGCGCCTGGCCCTGGGCGATCAACCGCGAGGGCAGGGGCCACTGGTTCGAGACCTACGAGGAGGCGCTCGCCTTCGCGAAAAAGAGCCTTGCCGAGGGGCGACGGAGCTTCGACGTCGGCTGCGTGCAGATCAACTACCGGCCCCTTTCATTACCCTACATGAATCAACACTGACGGCGGTTTTTTCGTGCGGGCGCCATTGCTTGCCACCCGGTGTAGCCTTACGTAGGTACACCGGGTAAAGCGGCCTGACACCCCGAATCGTATACCCCAGCGTTACCCTGACGGAGGGAAAGGCGGACGGCATGGCGAGGGTTTTGACGGCGAAATCGGTGGAGGCGAAGCGGCCCGATCCGGCTAAGCGGCTGGAGGTCCCGGACGCTGCCATGCCCGGGCTGTACCTCGTGGTGCAGCCCGGCGGCGCCAAGTCCTGGGCCTTCCGGTTCCGGTACGGAGGCAAGACGCGGAAGCTCACCCTCGGCCGTTTCCCTGCCCTATCGCTCTCGGAGGCGCGCGAGGCAGCCCGCAGGGCGGCTCAGGCAGTCGAACTAGGCACCGACCCCGGTGCCACCAAGGCCAAGGCCAAGGCTGCCGCCAGGGAGGCTCAGGGGGCCGGGCGGGACACTGTCGCCGCCGTCGTCGAGCAGTTTGACAAACGGCACCTGTCGCACCTCAGGAGCGGCCGCGACGTCCGCCAGGCTCTCGACCGGTTCGTCGTGAAGGCGTGGGGCGACCGCGACGTCAAGACGATCACGAAGAGGGATGTCCTAGACCTTCTAGACGCGATCGTCGACCGGGGCACGCCCACGATGGCGAACCGCGTGCTCGCCTACACCCGCAAGTTCATGAACTGGTGCGTCGAGCGCGACGTCTTAGAGCGGGCACCGACGGATCGCGTAAGGGCGCCAGCGAAGGAAGACGACCCGCGACCGCGTCCTGTCCGACGACGAAATCCGGTGGTTCTGGAAGGCAACCGAGGCCGAGGGGCAGCCGTTCGGGCCGCTCGCCCGGCTTCTGCTGCTTACTGGCCAGCGCCTCGGCGAGGGCGCCGGGATGACCGACCGCGAGCTGAAGGGCGACGTCTGGCACCTTGCCGCCACCGGACGAAGAACGGCAGGCCCCATGACGTGCCGTTGTCCGAGGCCGCTCGCGACGTCCTGGCCGGCGTGAAGCGCGTCAGGGGGCCGAAGGGCTTCGTCTTCACCACCAACGGCAGCACGCCCGTCGCCGGCTTCGCCTGGGCGATCAAGCGCCTGCGGTCGCGCGCAGAGGCCGTGGCTGCTGACGAGCGCGGTGAGGCGGTGGTGATCCCCCCGTGGGGTTTTCATGACCTGCGGCGGACGTGCGCGACCGGTTTAGCCCGGCTGGGCATACCGATCCACGTCGTCGAGGTGGTGTTAAATCACGCCAGTGGCAAAATCAGCGGCGTCGCGGCGATCTACAACCGACATGACTACGCCGCCGAGAAGCGGGCCGCCCTCGAAGCGTGGGGCCGATACCTGCTGAATTACGTCGGCGAGCGGCAGGTGGACAATGTGTTCGTTCTAGGCACCAAGTAATTTGGAGTATCGGACACCGCCCACGCGGAAGTGATTCTCCCAACGGCCTTTTCGTGACCCATACGTGCAAAACGGGCCTTCCTATTTATTCCGCGCAGCGTAGCCTTGTGTGCGTTCCTGCCAACCACACGAGGACGAGGCTTACGAAATGACTACCGAGAAAGACGATACCTTCCTGCCGGCGCGTAAAGTCTGGGAACGCTACGGCGAACCGGACTCGTCAAGCTTCGTGTGCGGTTCCAGAGCCCCGGCGTCGCCAACGCCGGGGTTCGTTCTTTTCTGGGCCATCGGCTCACGCGGCCTCCTCGGTCTTCGAGGCCACGCCCCTCGGCAGGCTGCGCTCCCACTGCTCAAGGTCGCTGAGCTTCCAGTACTTGTAGCGCCCGATCCGGATGGGCTTCGGGAAGTTCATCCGCTTGTCGCGCTCCCCAGCCGGGATGCCGCCGAGGAATGCGGCGGCCACCGAAACACCGCCCTGCGGTCGTTCTGGGCTCTGCAGGCCAAGGGCCTGATCGTGGCGACGGAAGTCGGACATCTCGGCGCCGAGGGGTTGGGGAAGGCAACCAAGTGGCGCCTGACAGAGCTGGGGCACATGGGAAGCCGGCCGACAAAGGACTTCCTGCGGTGGTCGCCGGGCAACGATTTCCCGGTCGTTCGCGCGCCGCTAAAAAAACAGAACCCTGGCACGATCGGAGTGCAGCCCTGGCACTCCAGTTGTGCCGTTTCGACGAGCCTGGCACTCCTAGTGTGCCAACCTGGCACTCCAGTTGTGCCGATTCGCGGCGATTTCGGCCCCGAGCCTGACACTCCAGCTGTGCCAGTTCTACATTTTACCACACAGGGTGGTGTTTCAGGGAGTGGCGCGACGGTGGTGCGCGCCGGCGGTCGTGTCCCATGGCGTGGTGTAGCTGGCGAGGGCCAGCACGAGCTCCGGCATGGCCGGGCTGATCAGTCCGCCATGGCTGGCAGGCCGATGATGGGATCATCGGGGATCGGCGCGATGGTCTCAAGGGTCATGTAGCGGGAGCGCTGGACGGCCCACTCGTCGTTCTGCTCGAGCAGGATCGCGCCGACCAGGCGGGTGATGGCGGCCTCGTTGGGGAAGATGCCGACGACCTCGGTGCGGCGCTTGATCTCGCCGTTGAGCCGCTCGAGCGGATTGGTGGAGTGCAGCTTCGCCCGGTGCTGCTGGGGGAAGGTCATGTAGGCCAGCACGTCCGGCTCGGCCTCGTCCATCAGCGCGGCGAGCTTCGGGACCTTGGGCCGCAGCTGGTCGGCGACGCGGCGCCACTGCTGCCTGGCGGCTGTCGGCGTCGTCCTGGGCGAAGGCGGTGGCGACGAAGGCCGAGACCACACGCCGGCCGCTCTTGCCGGCATGGGCGAGGGCGTTCCGCATGAAGTGGACGCGGCAGCGCTGCCAGGTGGCGCTGAGGATCTTCGAGATCGCCGCCTTCAGCCCCTCGTGCGCGTCGGAGATGACGAGCTTCACCCCGCGCAGGCCGCGGCGGGCGAGCTTGCGCAGGAACGCCGTCCAGAACGGCTCGGCCTCCGACGGGCCGATGTCCATGCCCAGCACCTCGCGCCGGCCGTCGGTGTTGACGCCCACCGCGACGATCACCGCCACCGAGACGATGCGCCCGTTCTGGCGCACCTTCAGGTAGGTCGCGTCGATCCACAGGTAGGGCCAGTCGCCTTCCAGCGGCCGCTCGAGGAACGCCGTCACCCGCTCGTCGATCTCCTCGCAGAGCCGGCTCACCTGGCTCTTCGACACGCCGCTCATGCCGAGCGCCTTGACCAGGTCGTCGACCGAGCGGGTCGAGACGCCGTGGATGTAGGCCTCCTGGATGACGGCCGTCAGCGCCTTCTCGGCCATCCGCCGCGGCTCCAGGAAGCCGGGGAAGTACGAGCCGCGGCGCAGCTTCGGGATGCGCAGCTCCACCGTTCCGGCCCGCGTCTCCCAGTCCCGGTCGCGGTAGCCGTTGCGCTGGACCAGCCGATCCGGGCTCTTCTCGCCCCAGGCCGCGCCGGTCAGGCCGCCCACCTCCAGCTCCATCAGCCGCTCGGCGGCGAAGCCGATCATCTCGCGCAGCAGATCGGCATCGGGGGTCTTCTCGACCAGGCCGCGCAGGGTCATCATCTCGTCGGTCATCGTGGATCTCCGGTTCAGGTTGGCGTCTCGCAACCCGACCCTACCGAAGAACCCGCGATGACCACCGCGCCGCCGCCCGCCCGCCAGCGCTTCAATCCGCGCGAGCGGGCGGCGGCGCTACCGTCGAGCTACACCACCACCTGGGACACGACCCGCCAGGCAGCGCCGACGAGCCAGGCAGGTTCTGGGGGAGGCGTCATGAGCGTCGACGTCGTATCCGCTTCGGGCGTAACTACTGCGTCCAGCCTGGGAAGCGGCGATTGCAACGAAGTTGTTCGGGCTGTCATCGACGAATCAAACATCGGCGATTTCTCCGCGCGCGACGCGCGTGTTCCTGCCCCCGGCGACTTCGGGAAGAAGGCCTGATCAAGTCCGATCCGCACCGACGTACTCCAGCGCCAGCGGCTCCAGCACCGCGCCCAGGGTAGGGGTCCACGAGCATGAACCAGCTACGACGCACATCCAATTGCAACGAACCATCATCAAGGTAAAGGACAATGACGGCCCTCACGCCGATCGTGCCGTGCGCCCGGCGCCGCGTCTTGATTCGCTCCACCTTCGTCCCCTCGAGGCTCATGGACTTTTGCTCCGTTAGGAGCTCCAGGCGCAGACCGGCACGCCGTCGCCGAATGGCCGCTGGTGATCGTCAAGGAGCTCGTCGACGACGCGCTCGACGCCGCCGAGGAGGCCGGAGTTGCGCCCGATATCGACATCCGCGTCGACGACGCCGGGACGATCTCGATCGCCGACAACGGGCCAGGTCTGCCGGCGGAGACCATCAAGTCGATCTTGGACTTCTCATCACGCACGTCGTCGAGGGAAGCCTACGTCTCGCCAACGCGCGGCGCC
>CAVXOH010000006.1:0-325880 GCA_963763295.1 uncultured Alphaproteobacteria bacterium | reverse complement strand
GACGGAGTAGAGCGCATGGTCCGCGCCGCGGTCCCCGAGATCGTGCGAATCGTCGACATCACCGACCATGACTCCGGCCTCAACCCCTACTACTCCCACGCCGATGGACGCACCGCGAGCCCGCTCGCGCGCGCGGTGCCCGAGGGGGTCATCTCGCTCGAGGACGGGCGCCACGTTGTCGACAGCGCTTATCTCGCGCCCCGGCTCGGGCTCGACGTGGAGGCACTGCGCGTCGAGATGCACGCCGGCCGGGTTCTCAGCCGCGAGGAACGCGGCGAAGGGGAGGTCGCCGACTGCGTGCGGCTTACCTTCCGTCATGGCGACCGTGCGTGGAGCGCGCTCATCCGGCCCGATGGCCGCGTCATCGAAATTCCGGCGCCGCTTGACACCGAGCCCACCGACCCCGAGCGCGACACGGCCCTGGCAGCAGGCGTCCGTGCGTTTCTCGAGGCGCTGCCGCCCGACTCGCCCTCGGTTGGCTACGCCCAGCTGGCCGACGCGCTCGACGTCTCGCCACCGCACCGCGTAGGTCACGTGGCTCGCGCGCTGGAGGCTTCCATGGGCGAGGACGCGGCCGCCGGCCGTCCGTTCCTCGCCGCTCTGGTCGTCGGACGTCCGCGCGGCGGCCTGCCGGCCCGCGGTTTCTACGATCGCGCCGCCGCCCTCGGGCGCGGGCCTGAGCCTGGTGAGACCGAAGCGGCCTTCTACGACCGGGAACTCGCCGCGGCGCGGGCGTGGCTCGCCGGTCGGCCGTCAAACGCCCCGCCGCGTGGGGCGTGGCGCCGATGGCTCCGGCAAAGGGTTGGCAGCAGGAGTGCTCGATGAGATCGATCGCTGTGAAAGTCCCACTCATGTTCCGCAAGCGAGGCGGGGGAGGATGGTGTGACTATGACGCCGGACGGCGCGCCGCGGCCGCGGGTCGACAATGCCATGGTCAAGGGCGCTGGCGCGGGCGTTCCGGTGGCGGAAGATGCTGGATGACGGCGTGTTACGCGACGATCGAGGATCTGGCCCGGGCGAAGGGTGTCAATGTGACCTACGTCAGCCGGATTTTGCGCCTGACTTACGCCGGATATCGTGGAGGCGATCCTTGACGGGCGGCAGCTGGCGGAGTTGCAGCTGGATGATCTGTTGCGGGGGTTCCCGCTGGAGTGGGAGGGGCAGCACCTCCTCTTCGGTTGACGGCCAAGTCCGGCCATCTCGCTGTGCCAGCGGTTGGCGTCCACGATCCTTTCCCGCGCCGCCGCTCCGGCCTAGCTCCCTATCGCAAGTCCGGAAAGGAGGCGCCCGATGCGACGCACGCTGTTGTCGCTAATCGCCATAACATTTGCGATGGCCGAGCCGGCCCTGGCGCAGGAAGCGGCGGAGGGCCGGCCGCCGTCGCATTGCAACCGACGGGGCGCAGGCAGTTAATTTTCGGTCGGTCGTGCCGCCCGAAACCGTCCGCATCAGCTACATCGACCATTCGATGTTTCTGATCCAGACGCCCGGCGGCCTGTCCGTGGCGACCGACTACAATGGCTTCATTCGGCCAACGGACTTCACGCCCGACGTCGTGACGATGATCCGGCAGCCTCATTAGGCCTCGTAACCGCCCATCTTGCAGATCACCCGCCAATCCTCCGCCGTCACCGGATGCACGAACATCGGGCGCGGGAGAACGGCGGCGTGACCCGGGCGACGGTTGAGATGGGCGGGAGACGATCACATTGCACATCCCGTCAACGTTCACGAAGCGCGGCGGGCGGAAGCTGGTGGTGACGCCGGACGGGGCCGAGTGCGCGCCGCGGCCGCGTGTCGACAACGCGATGGGCAAGGCGCTGGTCCCCCGCCCCAGAGTTTCCTGAGACACCCCAGACGGCCTATTGAGCCGGGATGGAGGTGCCTTGATGGGTGACGTTGAGAGCGGAGGAGCCGCGGGCGCGGAGACCTCGAATATCGGAGCGGTCGCGGCTCCGGGCCGTGAGCGGCGGATGACGGCGGGTCGCAAGCGGGAGGCGGTGTTGCGGCTTCTGCGAGGCGAGCCGCTGGAGCTCGTGGCGCGCGAGCTCGCGGTGACGGCGGCCGACCTGAGCGGCTGGCGCGACGCCTTCCTCGACGGCGGCTCTGCGAGCCTGAAATCGCGGCCACGGGATGCGCGCGACGAGACGATCGACCGGCTGCGGACCAAGGTCGGCGAGCTGACCATGGACACCGAGCTTCTGCAGACGAAGATCGCGCGGCTGGAGGCGGGCGGCACCCCTTTTGCGGCGCGGAGGTCGAAGCGATGAGCACCGTCATCTCGATCTCCACGGAACGCCGCTACGGTGTCGCCCGGGTCTGCCGGGTCTGGGGCGTCGCCCGGGCAGGCATCTACCGTGGTCGCCGGGCGGCGATGGCGCCGCCCCCGCCGCGACGTCGGCCGGGGCCGGTGGGGGCGATGTCTGACGCCGACCTCGTCGAGGCGATCCGGCAGGTGCTCGCCGACAGCCCCTTTCATGGCGAGGGCTACCGCAAGGTGTGGGCGCGGCTGCGCCATGCCGGGTTGCGCACCTCGAAGGAGCGCGTGCGCCGGCTGATGCGCGAGAACGGCCTCGCGGCGGCGACCCGGGCGGGCCGCCCCCGCGGCCCGCGCAGCCACGACGGCACGATTGTCCCCGAGGTCATCGACGCGATGTGGGGAACCGACATGACCGCAGCCCTCACTGTCGAGGATGGTCAGGTCGCGGTGTTCGTCGCCGTCGATCACTGCTCGGCGACATGCGTCGGCATCCATGCCGCCCTCCACGGCACCCGCCACGAGGCGCTCGAGCCGGTCCGCCAGGGCGTCACCGAACACTTCGGCGGGGTCGAGAAGGACGCTGCCCAGGGTCTCGCCATCCGCCACGACCACGGCAGCCAGTACATGTCGCGCGACTTCCAGAAGGAGATCGCCTGGCTCGGCGCCATGTCGTCGCCGGCCTTCGTCCGCGCCCCCGAGGGCAACGGCTGCGCCGAGCGGTTCATCCGGACGCTGAAGGAGAACCTCCTCTGGGTCAGGACCTTCCGGACCGTAGAGGAACTCCGCCTCGCCCTCATCGAGTTCAGGCGGACCTACAACGAAAGCTGGCTGATCGAGCGGCACGGCCATCGCTCCCCGGCCCAGTTCCGACGCGACATGATGGACACGATGCCGATGGCCGCCTAATCGCAATCGGGTGTCTCAAATTCCAGGGGCGGTACACAACTGTCATCGTCCAGCCCTTCCAGTGGCTGACCCAATGACGATCGAAACGAGCGCAACCATCGGGATTGTCAGACCGATCGCGGCGAGTGCCGATCCCAACGCCAGGTTCAGACTGAACTGCAATCGGGTCGCTCGGGCGGCGCTTAGCGCTGTCAGGCATTCAGGAAGCGACACCACGGTCGCGATGACGATCCCCACGACAGCTTTTTGGCAGGCCAAGCCAGGCTACTGCCGCCTCCACGGTCGGGTGAGCGCTTTCGCGCCACGATCGCGACCAGCAGCATTCCGGCGCTAGTGGCGGCCGTCCTGTTCGATGCCGATGGCGCGTGGGCATCATCGCGGCGATCGGGGATTGGTGGAGGGGAGCGAAGTTGGATCTCAGACTTCTACGCAACCCATAGACTTTGACGAACTCCGACCGAGAGGCCTTCAAGAAAGTCGCCTGAAGACAACAACTTAAGGCTCCCCACCAAAACACCCAAAGTCAACAGGTCCGGAGAATATCGGCCCGGAGAGAACCGATTTCGCCAGTGTCGGGATGGGCGTGGTGGGGACCCCCTCCGCTACAACCCTCGAAAACAACGAGAAAATTCGCCTACGCCCGATGGCGGAGAGCGGGTTTGCGGGAGGCGTTGGCGGAGGAATGGGAACTGGGATCGAACAGTCTCTGGGCCGTAAGCCATTGAATTTACATGAGGCAGCACTCCTGTCCTGATGCCGCGACATGCCCACGCAGACCACCGGCCGTGCCGCGGACTACCGGCCGTGCCGCCGTGCCCTTGGGAGAGATCCGGCTCTTGTGCAGCCTCAAGCTCGCGCGATTTCCCCCTCCAACACCGGCCTCCAGCCCTTCTCCAGGATCGAAGCTGTCAATGGCGTTCGCATTAGCGAGCGTGTGATTGCCGAGGTCCGCCTGGTGATCACGCCACCCTCGCCGACGCGAGGCGGGCGCGCGGACCTCGTCTTCCCGCGCGAGCGGTTCGACGCGATCGATCTCGGGTGGCGCACGACGTCGCGGGTCCGCGCTGCATTGCGGCTCCGGCAGCATTTGGACTGGCGGTGCTCTACAATTGCCTTAGCAATCCCACGCCGGTGGCCGGGCTGGCCACGCCGCTGCTCGCGGCTTTGGCCATATCGGCGTCTTCGATCCTGGTGGTGGTGAACGCACTGCGCCTGAATTACGGAGCCGGTAGGCCCGGGGCGACTTGCAACATGAGGCAGCGCGCGCGACGGTAGCGGAATGACAATTCTCTATCTGTTGATTCCGGTTGCGATCATCATGGGGGTGATCGCCCTAGCCGCTTTTCTCTGGAGCGTGAAAAGCGATCAATACGAGGACATGGCGGGTGCCGCCGAGCGCGTGCTCAACGAGATCGAAGAACCGCTGCCCCCGTCAGGCAGAACGGGGCCGGCCTTGCCGGGAGCTGGAGGGAGGGGCGCTTGATCAACAACCTGACCGTCGCCGAACGGCGGACCGCCCTGTCGATCCTCGCGATCGTTGCCGTCGCCGGCCTGACAATGGCGGCGGCGGGCCGCGGCGACGCCATAGGTGTGCATGGCTTTATCGTCATGGCCTTTGCGGGCGCGCTGTTCTTCGTGGTCGGGAAGAAGCTCTACGCTCCGGAGCCTCGCGAGGACCGGTTCGCGTCCTACTACGACGATCCGACCAAGGCCGGCATCATCATCTCGCTCGTCTGGGCGGTGATCGGCATGGGCATGGGGGTCTGGGTCGCGTCGCAGCTCGCCTGGCCCGACCTTCGCTTCGACGCCGCCTGGTCAAGTTTCGGCCGGCTGCGCCCGCTGCACACCTCGGGCGTGATTTTCGGCTTTGGCGGCAACGCACTGATCGCCACCTCCTTCCACGTGATGCAGCGTACCGGCCGCGCCCGGCTGCCGGACCAGTTGAGCCCCTGGTTCGTGCTGCTCGGCTTCAACCTGTTCTGCATCGTCGCCGCCAGCGGCTACCTCATGGGCGTCACCCAGTCCAAGGAGTATGCCGAGCCCGAGTGGTACGCGGACATCTGGCTGGTGGTGGTCTGGGTGGTCTATTTCGTGCTCTACCTCCGCACGCTCGCCCGCCGCAACGAGCCTCACATCTATGTCGCCAACTGGTACTACATGGCGTTCATCCTGGTGATGGCGGTGCTGCACATCGTCAACAACCTGGCGGTCCCCGCGTCGTTCGGCGCCGCCAAGAGCTATTCGGCCTTCTCCGGCGTCCAGGACGCGATGACGCAATGGTGGTACGGCCACAACGCGGTCGCCTTCTTCCTGACTGCGGGGTTTCTCGGGATGCTCTACTACTTTCTGCCCAAGCGCGCCGAGCGGCCGATCTACTCCTACCGTCTGTCGATCCTCAGCTTCTGGGGGATCACCTTCTTCTACATCTGGGTCGGGTCGCACCACTTACACTGGACCGCGCTGCCGGTATGGACGCAGGTGCTGGGCATGACCTTCTCGGTGATGCTGCTGGTGCCGTCCTGGGCCTCGGCCGGCAACGCGCTGATGACCTTGAACGGCGCCTGGCACAAGGTGCGCGACGACGCCACGCTGCGCTTCATGATGATGGCGGCGGTGTTCTACGGACTTTCGACCTTCGAGGGGTCGTTCATGGCGGTCCGGGCGGTCAACTCGCTGTCGCACTACACCGACTGGACGGTCGCCCACGTGCACGCCGGCGCGATGGGATGGGTCGCGCTGATCTCCTTCGGATCGATCTATGCCCTGGTACCGGTCCTCTGGCGGCGCGAAACCATGTACTCCTGGCGCCTGGTCGAAGTGCACTTCTGGCTCGCGATTTCCGGAACGGTGATCTATGTCTTCGCGATGTGGAACTCCGGCATCACCCAGGGGCTGATGTGGCGGACCTACACCGAGAGCGACACGCTCCGTTATTCCTTCGTCGACTCGCTCGTCGCGATGCACCCCTACTACATCGCCCGCGCCTTCGGGGGCCTCTTGTTCCTCATCGGCGCCTGCGTGGGCTTGTACAACGTGCTGATGACCATCCGCCGGGTGCCGTACGGGGCGGCGACGCTCGACTATCCGACCGAGTCCGAGGCGTCGGAACCGGCCGTGCCGGCGGCGGAGTAGGCGCATGTTCCGCAAGCTCCTCGCCCCCTTCGCCAGGTTCTTCGAGGCACATGCTGCCGCCCACTACCGGCTCGAGCGCTATTCGCTGGGGTTGACGCTCGGGATCATCGCCGCCGCTATGGTGGGAGGCGCCGTCGAGATCGCGCCGCTGTTCACCATCGACGAAACCGTCGAGGCGGCGCCGGACATGCGCGTCTACACGCCGCTGGAGCAGGCCGGGCGCGACATCTACGTTCGCGAAGGGTGTTACGCCTGCCACAGCCAGATGATCCGAACCCTGCGCGACGAGGTCGACCGCTACGGCCCCTATTCGCTGGCGGTGGAGTCGCAGTACGATCATCCGATGCTGTGGGGCTCCAAGCGCACCGGCCCGGACCTGGCACGGATCGGCGAGAAGTACTCCGACGGCTGGCAGGTCGCGCATCTCGTCGATCCGCGCGCGCTGGTACCGGAGTCGGTGATGCCGCAATATGCCTTCCTGTTGGCCGAGACGCTGGAGGTGGCTAGCCTTCCGGCGCGCCTGCGGGCGCTGCGGGCGGTCGGCGTCCCCTACAGCGACGCGATGATCGAGAACGCCGCCCGGGACGCCGTCGGCCAGGCGCGCCCCGACACCGAAGCCGCCGGCGGCGTGGTCGAGCGCTACGGCGAGGCGACCCACGTCCGGGCCTTCGACGGCGAGATCGGGCGGGTGACCGAGATGGACGCGCTGGTGGCCTATCTGCAGATCCTCGGCAATCTGACCGATCTGCCGGAGGAGACCCAGCCGACGGCGGAGTACTGACGTGGACATCTCACACGACTGGCTCGTGGGGTTCGCGAAGTCGTTCGGGCTCCTCTACCTGATCGCCATGTCCGTCGGGGTGGCGGTCTATGCGTTCTGGCCGTCCCTGGGGAAGCGCTTCGACCGAGCGGCGAAGAGCGTGCTCGACGACGAGGACGGCCCATGTCGGTAAGGGAACGCGATCCGCTCACCGGGCACGCCACCACCGGCCACGAGTGGGACGGCATCACCGAGCTCAACACCCGCGTGCCTCGGGCGATCTGGTGGTTCATCGGCATCACCCATCTCTGGGCGCTGATCTACTGGATTCTGATGCCGTCCTGGCCGCTGGTGACCACCTACACCAAGGGGCTGCTCGGCTACGACGAGCAGGAGCAGGTCGAAAGGCAGGTCGTCGAGGCCCAGTTCGAGCGTTCGGCATGGTCGCGGGCGATCGAGGAGATGCCGATCGAGCAGGTCCGCGCCGACCCGGCGCTGATGCGGGTGGTGGACGAGACGGCGCCGGCGCTCTTCGGCGACAACTGCGCGGTCTGCCACGGCGCGGACGCCGCCGGGGGGCCGGGCTTTCCGAGTCTCGTCGACGACGCCTGGCTGTGGGGCGGCGACGCCGACACCATCCTCGAGACCCTGCGCGTCGGCATCAACGCCGGGCATCCCGATACCCGGACGGCGCAGATGCTGGCCTTCGGGCGCGACGGCGTCCTGACCCGCGACGACATTCGCACGCTGGTCGGCTACGTCCGGTCGCTGAGCGGCGCCGACGCACCGGAGGAGGTGCGCGCGGCTGGGGCGCAGCTGTTCGCCGACAACTGCGCGAGTTGCCATGGGGGCGACGGCGGCGGGTCCACCGAGCTCGGCGCTCCGGACCTGACCGACGCCTTCTGGATCTACGGCGGCGGCGATGCGGCGATCTTCGAGACGATCTTCCACGGCCGGCAGGGCTGGATGCCGGCATGGGAGAACCGCATGGGCCTGGCGGAGCGCAAGATTCTCACAATCTACATTCAGGACCTGCCCGGAGTGCATCCGCGATGACGACGACCGGGCCGAGAAGCTTCTGGACGCCGTGGGCGATCGCGGTCGCGCTGGGAGTGGCGACGCTGTTCGTCGCCGCCAACCTGCACCTGATCGCCGTCTCGCTCCGGTCGCAGCCAGACTGCGTCCCGCACCTGAAGACCACCGCAGAAGGCGCCGGCGGCTTCCGCGCGGCGAGCCCGTCATGCTGAGCGATCGCAGCGGCCCGCCGCCGCCCGACAATCCACATGCGCACGGCGTCATCCCCAAGGTCGTGCCGCCGCTGCCGCGCGAGAACCCTCACGCCCGCGCACTGCCGTGGCATACGGCTTTCGCCTGGCTCCGCGCCGGCTGGTCGGACACGATGACCAACCCGCTGCCGAGCCTCCTCTACGGCGTCGGGGTGTTCGTGGTGTCGATCCTCGTAGTCTGGCTGCTCTACCGGCTCGAGTTCGATTATTTCCTCTTTCCGGCGCTGGCGGGCTTCATGGTGCTGGGACCGCTGATCGCCAACGGTCTCTACGAGAAGAGCCGGCGACTGGAGGCGGGCGAGCCCGTCACCTTCGCCTCGATGCTCTTCGTGCGCATGCGCTCCGGCTACCAGGCGCTGTTCATGGGCGCATTGCTGCTGGGCTTGTTCCTGCTCTGGTTGCGCGCGGCGGTGCTGCTCTATGCGCTCTTCTTCGGAATGACCGCCTTTCCCGGCATGGACGAGATCGTGCCGATGCTGCTGACCACCCCGACCGGATGGGCGCTACTGCTGGTGGGCAGCGCCGTGGGCGCGCTTTTCGCCGCCTTCGCCTTCGCGATCAGCGTGTTCGCGGTGCCGATGCTGCTCGAGGAACGGACCGACGCCATGACCGCGCTCGGCACCAGCATGGCCATGGTCTGGAACAACCTCGCGGTCATGATCGCCTGGGGCGCAATCGTGCTCGGCCTGTTCGTCCTCTCCGTGGCGACGGGATTTCTCGGATTGATCCTCGTGTTCCCGGTGCTGGGTCACGCGACCTGGCATGCCTACAGCGCGATCCGCGGCGGCAACCGCCAAAGCGAGCGGATGTTCATCCAGCCGGCGTAAGAGTTTGAGCGGCGGTTGAAGGTACGCGGCGGTCTATCACGCCGGATCAACGTTTGCTGTTATATCGGGGGAGCGGTCGAGAGAAGCGCGGAGCGCTTCCGGCTCCAGAAGCATGAGGCCGGTAGACAGGGCGTCGGCAGTGGCTGCGGCCAGGGCCGTGACCGTCACGCGGGCGTACCGGCCAGAGGTCGCTCCGGTGCGCGGGTCGATGATGTGGCCGAAGCGACCCTCGGCGTCGAAGTGGAACCTGTCGGGGAACGAGGTGGCGACGGCCCGGTCAGCGAGGGGAAGGACGCGCAAAAGGCTAATTCCACGTTCCACGCCGATCAAAAGCCGCTACGCGGCCCAGCAACGCTAGGCGCGGGGCTTGGGGAAACCGGAGACTTTCGACTTCCTCGGCTGCACGCACATCTGCGGGAAGGCGAAGGAAGGAGGATGGTTCACTCTGGTGCGGCACACCATCGCCAAGCGGATGCGAGCCAAACTCGTCGAGATCAAGGAGACGCTGAACCGCATGCGCCACCTACCGGTTCCCGAACAGCGCCGCTCACTGGGCCAGGTGATGCGCGGCTACTTCGCTTGTCACGCCGTGCCGACCAACGCGCGGAAGTTCACGTCCTTCCACCGCCGAGGATGGGGCTGATCGTCGCGCTGGCGGCCTCGCCTGCCAGGATCAGTCAACTCTGGCCACAAATGGGTAGTGTCTCAGTTTGCGCTACCTTGTCCTTGCCCTCATCCTCAGGCGTATCCTCGACCTCGCCCGTGGCGATCCTCGCCACCAGGACGGCGATAACGTCGGCGGGCCGCTTCTCGCCTTAGGCCCCTTGGGCACTAGCGTTCACCCGCATGTTTGGCGATAAAGTTCCAAATCTTCTCGTCTAGTTGTGCGGCATCATACGCGTCGACAACCTCTAGAGACTTCCTGAAGATCTGCTCGCGGACCTCCTCGGGAATTTCTGGCCAAAGGGCCACGAATGCAGTCCCTAGTGGATGAAATCTGACGGTTGAGTCCGGCGGGGGATTCCCGCCAGCTGAGTGGCGTGCGAGTTTGGTGCATGCGCACCGGGATTTCCCTCGACGTCTCGCCCGCCGACCGCCGCCGCCTGGAGGCGCTGGTCCGCGACCGCAACACGGCCCAGAAGCACGTCTGGCGGGCCGAGATCGTTCTGCTCAGCGCCGACGGCCTCGGCACGGTCGCGATCATGCGCCGGACGGGCAAGTCGAAGACCTGCGTCTGGCGCTGGCAGGAGCGCTTCGCCGAGGAAGGCTGCGAAGGCCTCCTGCGCGACAAGACGCGGCCGCCGCGCATCCCGCCGCTCGGGGCCGAAGTGGCCGAGCGCGTGGTCGCGCTGACCCTGACCGATCCGCCGGCCGAGACCACCCACTGGACCGCCGCGATGATGGCGAAGGCGGCCGGCATCAGCGTCAGCTCGGTCCAGCGCATCTGGCGCGCCCACGGGCTCCAGCCGCACCGGGTCCGGCAGTTCAAGCTCTCCAACGATCCGCGGTTCGTCGAGAAGCTGCGGGACGTGGTCGGGCTCTACCTCGACCCGCCGGCGCACGCCATCGTGCTCTCGGTCGACGAGAAGAGCCAGATCCAGGCGCTCGACCGCACCCAGCCCGGTCTGCCGCTGAAGAAGGGCCGCGCCGGCACGATGACCCACGACTACAAGCGGCACGGCACGACGACGCTCTTCGCCGCGCTGAACGTGCTCGACGGCACCGTCATCGGCCGCAACATGGCAGCGGCACCGCCATCAGGAGTTCATCCGCTTCCTCAACGCCATCGAGGCCGCAGTCCCGGACGGCAAGCACGTCCACGCGATCCTCGACAACTACGCCGCCCACAAACACCCGAAGGTCCGCCGGTGGCTCGACCGCCACCCGCGCTGGACCTTCCACTTCGTGCCGACATCCTGCTCCTGGCTCAACGCCGTCGAAGGCTTCTTCGCCAAGCTCTCGAAGCGCCGGCTCAAGCGCGGCGTCTTCCGCTCCATCGTCGACCTCCAGGCCGCCATCAACCGCTTCGTCAGCGAGCACAACACAGAACCCAAGCCCTTCGTCTGGACCGCCGATCCCGACAGGATCATCGCCGCCGTCAAACGAGGGCACCAAACGTTGGATTCGATCCACTAGCCTGCGCACTATGTAAGCCTCGTCATCAGCGTATTGGAGAAACTCGTCGCCCATGGCATCCTCCCCATGCTTCTCGCTAAGCATATAGGAGCGCCGGGACGGATGCGACAGGTGCGTCAACCCCGCCGGATTTCAACCTGAGACACTACCCGAAATTGCTGCTTTTTTACCGGCGACGGCGTGACGTGACCCCCTTTGTTCATCCAGGGGTCGGTGGAATCCGGGGTTGAGAATTGCGCGTGAGCGCGACGGTAGCAATGGGCATCGGCGCGGAGCTTTCCAGGTGGCGCAGCGCCGGTGCCCGTTGCGGCTTCAGGGTCGCGGCGTAGGCGGCCGGCGTCATGTAGCCGATTGCCGAATGGGGCCGCGCGGTGTTGTAGTCTTCGACCCAGCCGGCGATGACAACGCGGGCATGGTTCATCGAGAAGAACAGGTACTCGTTGAGGCATTCGTCGCGCATCCGCCCCTGGAAGCTCTCGGCGAAGGCGTTTTGCGTGGGCTTGCCCGGCGCGATGTGGCGCCAGTCGAGCCCGGCCGCCTGGGCGAAGGCCAGGACGGCCGAGGCGGTGAACTCGGTGCCGTAGCACATCGGGAAGCTGCCGGTTGAGGAGGCCATGACCGGCTGCGGAGCCCCCATGCAGCGCAGCAGGCGGTCATGGCCGGGTCGTGAGGTCCCCTCGACGCGCTAGGCCAAGGGGGCTTCGTCGAAACAGTTGCCAGCAAGCTGGACACCCGCATCAACCTATCGGGCTTTGAAGGTTTGTGATTCACTCTGGCCTGAGGGATGACCAAGGGACAGGTTCATGGATCAGCGAAGCCTTTTCGGCCTGACGGAGCATCTCGCGGCGCTCAGCAAGCATGGCGATCCGCTGGAAGTTCTCGATGCGACGGTCGACTTCGAGTACTTCCGCGGCTGGCTGGTCGAGGGTCTCGGCTATGGCGATGGGTCGCAGGGCGGGCGGCCGCCGTTCGACCCCGTGTCGATGTTCAAAGCGCTGATCCTGCAGGCGCAGCACAACCTGAGCGACGCGCGGATGGAGTTCATGATCCGCGACCGGCTCTCATGGATGCGGTTTCTGGGGTTCGATCTCGGCGGGCCGACGCCGGACGAGAACACGATCCGGCTCTTCCGCGACAAGCTCACCGCGAGCGGGACGCTCAAGCGGGTGATGAAGGCGTTCGACTGGCAGCTCCAGAAGAAGGGTTACATCCCGATGGGCGGTCAGATCGTAGATGCCTGCGCTCGTTCCGGCGCCGAAGCAGCGCAATACGGACGGAGAGAAAGAAGCGATCAAGGCCGGCAAGTCAGCCAGCGAGATCTGGCCCGACGATCCCAACAAGGCGGCCCAGAAGGACACGAACGCCCGCTGGACGCTGAAGATCGGCGGCAAGGTCCGGTATCGGCCCGACGGGACGCCGCTGCCGATGATCGCCGTGCCTATTTTCGGGTACAAATCCCACATCTCCATCGACCGCCGGTTCGGCTTCATCCGCGAGAGCGCCGTCACATCGGCCTCGGCCGCCGACGGGCGCATGTTCAGACAGCTCGTCACGACCGGGAACACGTCGAGCGACGTCTGGGCCGACAGCGCTTACCGCTCTCAAAGCAACGAGAAATGGCTCGCCTCGAAAATGCTGACGAGCCAGATCCACCGCCGCAAGCCTGCGGGCAAACCGATGCCGCCGGCGACGGCCAGGGCCAATGGGAAGAAGTCATCCGTCCGCGCCCGGATCGAGCACGTCTTCGCGCATCAGAAGAACCGCTTCGGACTGTTCATCCGCACGATCGGCCTGGCCCGCGCCGAGGCCAAACTGACGCTCGCCAACCTCGCCTACAACTTCGACCGCCTGATCTTCCATGAGCGCAGAGGCGTCATGGGATGACTCCGTCCGGATGTTTAGGATCGCACGCAAAACCGCCCAGCCATCAGGCCTCAGGCGGCCGGAACGCCGCCACGCCGGGCACGGCGACGCCGACAGAGCGCGTCCCGCGAAAACCAGGCGTTGATGCGGGTGTCCAGCTCGCTGGCCGAAGGCAACGACGGTCAGGGCTTACCCCACCGCCGAGCCGCTGCCGTCCGTGCGATCTCCGCTCGGCGCTCCGGCGTCATCCGCTCCGCTCGTGCCTTAACGC
The DNA here is from genome assembly GCA_963763295.1 of uncultured Alphaproteobacteria bacterium. Lineage (GTDB taxonomy): Bacteria > Pseudomonadota > Alphaproteobacteria > Rhodobacterales > Rhodobacteraceae > Amaricoccus. The sequence goes on along the minus strand of CAVXOH010000006.1, from coordinate 312,439 downwards.
CCTTGGCCGCGAGCGCCTTAGCGGCCGGGCCCGTACCGTCATCTTCCGATGTGTCCTCGACCTCGCCCGCGGCGATGTTCGCCACCATCACGGCTGCGCCGATTACGTCGGCGGGGAGCTTCTCGCCTTTCGGTCCCCCAGGCATGGATCTTCCTCATTGAGCCGTGGGAGGCTGCACCTTCTTGACAGCCTCTTTAGCCAACTCGCCCACTAGTCACCCGAATCTAAAGTTCGCCGCATAGGGTTTTCTGCGTTCGCTGGCAGAAGCGCTTGACGGAGGCGAGGATTTCGTCGGCGGATTTGACCCATTTGTAGGGTTTGGGTTTTTCGTTGTGCGTCTCGATGAAGCAGGTGATGTCGGCCTCGAGTTCCGTCGTGGATATGTGCACCCCGCGTTGCAACTGCTTCCGGGTCAGCTCGGCGAACCAGCGCTCGATTTGATTGATCCAACTGGCCGAGGTTGGCGTGAAGTGGACATGCCAATGCGGGCGCCGCGCCAGCCACGCCTTGATCTTCGGCGTCTTGTGGGTGGCGTAGTTGTCCATGACGATGTGCACGTCCAGGTCTGCCGAGACGCGCCGGTCGATCTGTTTGAGGAAATCCAGAAACTCGGTCGCGCGATGGCGCTTGTAGCATTTGCCGATGACCGCTCCTGTGGCGATGTCGAGCGCGGCGAAGAGCGACGTCGTGCCATGGCGGATGTAGGTGTGGGTTCTGCGCTCGGCGACACCCGGCGTCATCGGCAGCACCGGTTGCTCCCTGTCCAGCGCCTGGATTTGCGATTTCTCATCTACACACAAGACGATAGCCCGGTTTGGCGGGGCCATGTACAACCCGACGATATCCTTCACCTTGTCTACAAACAGCGGATCGGTGGACAGCTTGAACGTCTCGCTCCGGTGCGGTTGCAGGCCGAACGCAGTCCAGATCCGGCGGATGGTGGTGTGCGAAAGCCCCGTCTCGGCGGCCATGCCGCGGATCGACCAATGGGTCGCATCCTTGGGAGTGGTGCGCAGCGTGCGCTCGATCACCTCGGCCACCTGTGCGTCCATCACCGTGCGCGGACGGCCGGGGCGGTATTCATCTGTGAGCCCCTCGATCCGGTCTTTCACAAAACGCCTGCGCCACTTGCCCACCGTGTGTTCATGCACGCCGAGTCGCTCCGCGACTTCCTTGCTTCGAAGACCCTCCGCGCAGAGCAGGATCATCCGGCAACGGTCCGAGAGCGACCGCGCCGCCTTGTGCCGCCGAACCTGCGCTTCGAGAAAGCTGCGCTCCTCGACGCTCAGCACCACCTCGTCCGCCAACCGACCCGCCATCGCATCATCTCCCATAACAATCGCTCTGAAATGATACGAATTACAGTTCCAGGTGACTAGGTCCAGGTCGCGCTTCATGGCCGCGATCAGCTGGTCAATCTCGCCTTCGTTTTTCGCGGATGTCGTGATGCGATCGGCGAGCGGTTTTATGGTCACGCCTGAGAGCCAATCGACATCGATATCGAAATAATGCGGGTCAGCCATCTCTGCTTCGTGTCCATGCTTCTCGCTAAGCATATAGGGATGCCGGGCCGGATGCGACAGGCGCGGCAATCGCGCCCGATTTCAAACTGAGAAACTACCCCTCATGTATCCGAATAGGCCCGCGAGCCGCGAGGGTATACAATGGCGCTTGCTGGACCACTGCGGCGCACACAGAGTTGGCATGTGCTGTGACCCCCGCCTTTCACCCAGCTGAAGCCGGAGACCGGCGGTCAAACTGGCGCGGTTGCGCCGACGGAGCAATGGGCGATCGGCGGAGCGCTCCCGTCTCGCGGAGGCGATCGCTCATTGCGGTGAGTTGGGCGGCATAGGCCGCCGGGGTTGCGTATCCCAAGGCCGAATGCTGCCTGTGCTGGTTGTAGTCGGCGATCCAGCGGGCTGTGGCGGCGCGGGCGTGGCCGAGGCTGAAGAACAGGGTTTCGTTCAGGAGTTCGTCCCGCATCCGGCCGTTGAAAGCCTCGCAGATGCCGTTCTGCATCGGCTTGCCGGGCGCGATGAAGTGCCAGGCGATCCCCGTCTTCTGGGTCCATTCGAGCATGACGTTCGAGGTGAACTTCGTCCCGTGGTCGCTGACGATCAACTCCGGTCTGCCGCGGCGGGCGACGAGCGCCGTCAGCTCCCGCGCGACGCGCTTGCCTGGGATCGACGTGTCGACGACCGCGGTCAGGCAGAAAAGCCTTGGCTATCTCGCGCATCGGCAAGTAATTCATATCACCCTCCGACGTGGTATCGCCGAACCTTCTCTGGGGCGTAAGGCATTGATTTTGCACGATTGAGCTTTCTGCATGCCAAGGCGACGTTGCTGGCCGGCGATTGCTCCATCTCGGCCAGCCCCTCTCAAAGCGGAAAGGCAATCCGTTCTCGAGCAGGAGGAAACCGCGCGGATCGGGCCTCTCAAACAGGTCTAATAAAGTGCGCGGTGGCGTTGGCCGCCACCTCGCAATTTCCTCACGCCTCGGCTGGGTTGAACCCGCGCGAGCGGGTCAGGAACCGCCTTTCGCGGCCGTTGTCGAGCGAGAACATACCGCCGCGTCCTGGACCACGTCGATGATCAACCGCGTATGGGCCCAGGCGGCGCCCTGTGAGCGGCTGATATAGACGCCGGCGCCGCCGATGGTGCCGAGCCGGAGATCGCCGTCCCCCAGCACAGAATCCCCGGCTGGGTAGCACATCGGCGAGGAGCCGTCGCAGCAGCCGCCCGACTGGTGGAAGATCACTGGACCGTATTCCGCGGTCAGTTCGGCAACCAACTCCAGCGCGGCAGGGGTCGCTGTCACCCGGTCGGGATCGGCCGCGCTCATCTCAGGCGGCCATGTCGAGGACAATCCGGCCCTCGATCTGGCCCTTGTGCATGCGCACGAAGATATCGTTGATGTCCTCGATCCTGGCGCGCGACACCGTCGCTTTCACCTTGCCTTGCGCCGCGAACTCCAGCAATTCCTGCAGATCGAGCCGCGTGCCGACGATCGAGCCGCGCACCGTGATGCCGTTTAGCACCATGCCGAAGATATTGAGCGGAAAGTCCCCAGGCGGCAGGCCGTTCAGCACCACAGTGCCGCCGCGGCTGACCATGCCCAGCGCCTGCTCGAAGGCCTTGCGGCCGACCCCAAAGGGGTCTCTGACGGGCGCCGATCCACACTCTCGTTCCTCTTGTGACTCAGCATCACAAGCTTAGCGCATTGCGACGCCGTTGGGGAGAGAGCGGCATCCACCCCATCTCTGAGGGTCGATCGGAACATGATGCCGAGGTGCGACCGGGCCATGGGCATGCCGATCTGGTCTCCCCCTGAAAAGTGGCCCTCCCTCAAGTAGGTTTTTGAGCCTTTGGAGGATGCCAGGAATGCCGCAGAGAAAGCACAAGCCCGAAGAGATCGTCGCGGAGCTGAGGCAGGTCGACGTGCTGTTGTCGCAGGGACGGCCAGTCGCAGAGGCGATCCGAGCAATAGCGAGACGCCGTACACCTACTACCGCTGGCGCAAGGGGAGTTTGGCGGGCTGAAGAGCGACCAGGTCAAGCGCCTGAAGGACCTCGAGATGGTGCGAACCGATCTTCTCATGCTTCATGCCGCGCCTCCGTCCGGTGAGGCGCTTGAGCGCCGACGGCGTGGTCGAGGATAAGGCGGACCATCAGCTTGGTCAGCGTCACCCGCGCCCCGTCGGGCAACGTCGTCGGGACCGGATCGGCGTCGCTGGGATGGGCGAACAAGTCAGTTGCTGCGGTGTCGGTCGGCGTCGCATGGGCATCTCCTGGAATCGCCTCTTGCGACCCCGATGCTGCGCCCGAATCCCGTGATTGCGATGCCTCACCCAAATCGCCTGCCCCGTCGTGCAGCAATGCCGCCAGAGTTTGGAGAGCTTCCACCGAGGCAACCGGAGCGCCCCTCAAATGCCACGACTGGCTGGCGAGCCGATCGAGCATCCAGACCGGACCTCCAGCCGCCGATCGGAAGCGATCCCGGTCAGGCTACAGCGGAACGTTACCCCGCCTGCCTTCTCGATCACCTCGTGAACGTGAACACGTCGCCCAACCCAGCGATGCCACTGATCGAGAAGCTCGCGCTGCCCGGTCCCGTGGGCGTTCTGTGATCGAGTTGTACAATACACAGCGCCCCCACTCGAGCCTCGGCTACAAGCCGCCGGCGCCCCCAGCCGTGCTCTGGCCGGCCGCGCCGCGCCCATCAACCATGGCCGCTAAGCCCACCATGCATTAGATTAGAGACCGGGCCACCTAAAGGGGGTAGGCCAGACGCAGTTGCGGAGAAACGAACGCTCGTTGTTGCCGGCTCGCCTCGGCCCTTGCGCGTCGGGGCAATCGGTTAGGGAAACCCGTAGCGATAGTCGCCAGCAACGTTCCCGAGAAATTTGAGATGGAAGTTCCTCCGCCATGGTGACAGAGACCCCGGATCCGGATCCCGCACAGCAGCAAATTGCGGAGGCCGACATCGAAAGTTTCCGCAGGGCCTTGGGACCATTCGTGATCGCCGCCGAAACGACGCGGATGCCCATGGTTTTCACGAATGCGAAAGTGGCCGGCGATCCCATAGTCTTCGCCAACGACAGCTTACTCGCCCTGACCGGATACGAGCGCGAAGACCTGGTCGGACGGTCATTCAACATCCTGATCGACGACGCGAGCGGGACCCCGCTCGAAGCGCTTAGTACGTCAGCCGACGAAACGGATCCGACGATACTGTACCGCCCCTGGATTCTGAGACACCCGATTGCGATTAGGCGGCCATCGGCATCGTGTCCATCATGTCGCGTCGGAACTGGGCCGGGGAGCGATGGCCGTGCCGCTCGATCAGCCAGCTTTCGTTGTAGGTCCGCCTGAACTCGATGAGGGCGAGGCGGAGTTCCTCTACGGTCCGGAAGGTCCTGACCCAGAGGAGGTTCTCCTTCAGCGTCCGGATGAACCGCTCGGCGCAGCCGTTGCCCTCGGGGGCGCGGACGAAGGCCGGCGACGACATGGCGCCGAGCCAGGCGATCTCCTTCTGGAAGTCGCGCGACATGTACTGGCTGCCGTGGTCGTGGCGGATGGCGAGACCCTGGGCAGCGTCCTTCTCGACCCCGCCGAAGTGTTCGGTGACGCCCTGGCGGACCGGCTCGAGCGCCTCGTGGCGGGTGCCGTGGAGGGCGGCATGGATGCCGACGCATGTCGCCGAGCAGTGATCGACGGCGACGAACACCGCGACCTGACCATCCTCGACAGTGAGGGCTGCGGTCATGTCGGTTCCCCACATCGCGTCGATGACCTCGGGGACAATCGTGCCGTCGTGGCTGCGCGGGCCGCGGGGGCGGCCCGCCCGGGTCGCCGCCGCGAGGCCGTTCTCGCGCATCAGCCGGCGCACGCGCTCCTTCGAGGTGCGCAACCCGGCATGGCGCAGCCGCGCCCACACCTTGCGGTAGCCCTCGCCATGAAAGGGGCTGTCGGCGAGCACCTGCCGGATCGCCTCGACGAGGTCGGCGTCAGACATCGCCCCCACGGGCCCCGGCCGACGTCGCGGCGGGGGCGGCGCCATCGCCGCCCGGCGACCACGGTAGATGCCTGCCCGGGCGACGCCCCAGACCCGGCAGACCCGGGCGACACCGTAGCGGCGTTCCGTGGAGATCGAGATGACGGTGCTCATCGCTTCGACCTCCGCGCCGCAAAAGGGGTGCCGCCCGCCTCCAGCCGCGCGATCTTCGTCTGCAGAAGCTCGGTGTCCATGGTCAGCTCGCCGACCTTGGTCCGCAGCCGGTCGATCGTCTCGTCGCGCGCATCCCGTGGCCGCGATTTCAGGCTCGCAGAGCCGCCGTCGAGGAAGGCGTCGCGCCAGCCGCTCAGGTCGGCCGCCGTCACCGCGAGCTCGCGCGCCACGAGCTCCAGCGGCTCGCCTCGCAGAAGCCGCAACACCGCCTCCCGCTTGCGACCCGCCGTCATCCGCCGCTCACGGCCCGGAGCCGCGACCGCTCCGATATTCGAGGTCTCCGCGCCCGCGGCTCCTCCGCTCTCAACGTCATCCATCAAGGCACCTCCATCCCGGCTCAATAGGCCGTCTGGGGTGTCTCAGGAAACTCTGGGGCGGGGGAATACGTTTTGTCCGAAAGAACGGCGACGAATTCTGGGGTTCGCTTTTCGTTACGCCGGTGCGCGATCGCGAGGGCGTCGTCATCCAGTATTTTGTCTCGATCGTGAACCTGACAACCTACAAGCTGGAGCAGGAGCATTCTCGGATGCTCATCAACGAGTTGAACCATCGAGTCAAGAACACGCTCTCGACTGTCGAGTCGATCGTCTGGCAGGCGTTCCAGCACACCTCCGATCCAACCGAAATTCTCGACGCCATCGGCGCGCGGATCGCGGCGCTGTCGGCGTCGCACGATCTCCTTTCACGCGAGAACTGGACCGGCGCCACGATCCGAAGCGTCATCGCTGAGGCGCTGCTCCCCTTCGGTAGCGCCGACAGCGAGGCGGAGCGCATCACGCTCTCGGGCTCGGACCTCCGGCTCAACCCGCGGACGGTCATGCTGCTCGGCATCGCGCTGCATGAACTCGCGACCAATGCAACGAAATATGGCGCGCTCTCGAATGAAGCTGGAATGGTTGCGGTGGATTGGGCAACGGAAACGGCCCCGGACGGCGACCGGCTCGTTCTGCTCTGGCGCGAGACGGGCGGACCCGTGGTCGCGCCACCGAGCCGCCGAGGCTACGGCTCGCTCGTCCTCGAACGCGGGCTGGCCCATGAACTCGGCGCGAAAGTGGATTTGTCCTATCCGCCCGATGGGGCGATCTGCACGATCGAACTGCCCGTACTCGCCAACATCGTCAACCGACCGTAGCACCGTCCGCCGACAGCGCCGGGGCCAAGCCGAGGCTTCCAAGAAACGCAATGATCATCGACTCCCGGATCGGCTTGGGAAGATATGGCCGATCGCGGTATTCCTCCGGCAACAAGGACGCATCGCATCCGGTCGATATGGCGAAGGGGATTTGCCCGGCCACGAGGGCACGCATCACAAATATCGACGTGTCGCCTCCAAGGTTCACGTCGAGGATCGCGCCCGACAAATTTCCATCCCGAATGGCGTCCAGGGCCCCCTGAACATTGCCGACCGGACCGACGACCTTGCAGCCGTTGCGCTCAACCATAAGCTGCACCTGCATCGCGACCAACCAGTAGTCCTCAACAATCAGTATTTGCGGCGGCTTATCCAAAACGCTCAGCTTGTCCTAAGCTGACACTACTTTTGCGGGTGTCAAGAGGATGCCTATAGATCAGTTGCGAATGTAGCAATCTTTTTTTGCAGACCTGCCGCCACTCTCCACGCGACAAGGGCGGCAAGGCCCGCAAGATCACCATGACCAAGGACGATACCACGATCGTCGACGGCGCCGGCGAGAAGTCGGAGATCGACGGCCGGGTCGCGCAGATCCGCGCGACGATTGGGGACACGACTTCGGACTACGACAAGGAGAAGCTGCAGGAGCGGCTGGCGAAGCTCGCCGGCGGTGTCGCGATCATCCGCGTCGGCGGCGCCTCGGAAACCGAGGTGAAGGAGCGCAAGGATCGCGTCGAAGATGCGCGGCACGCCACCCGCGCCGCCGTGCAGGAAGGCGTGGTGATCGGCGGCGGCGGCGAACTCCGACCAGACCGCGGGCATCGCGATCGTCCGCAAGGCGCTGCAGGCGCCGCTGCGGCAGATCGCCGAAAATGCGGGCGTCGACGGCTCGGTGGTGGCCGGCAAGATCACCGACTCGGAGGACGACGCCTACGGCTTCAATGCCCAGACCGAAGAATACGGCGACATGTTCAAGTTCGGCGTGATCGACCCGGCCAAGGTCGTGCGCACCGCGCTGCAGGACGCCGCATCAGTCGCGGGCCTGCTCATCACCACCGAGGCGATGATCGCCGACAAGCCGGAGCCGAGGGCCGCGGCCGGTGGCGGCATGCCCGGCGGCATGGGCGGCATGGACGACTATTGATGTGATCGGACGCAAAGTCTGACGTACCAGAAGGTCTTCACGACCGAACAATATCGGGTGCCAGGTTAGGCGCCCGATCGCGACGGGATCACGTTGCGAAGAACCCTCGAGCCAGAAAACGGGGCGCCGGAGCTCGGTCTATTTCGATCCCTCGAGCTCCAGTTCGGCACGGAGGCTCTCTTGATCTCGTGAGATCGAGGCGACTGCGACAGTTTGCCCGTCCTTGCGGAACCTCACGAGCCCGTCGTGAGCCCCAATGTCGCCGACAGTCTCGGTCGCATCCCAGGCTTCCGCGTGGCCGACATAGTTGATCGGCACCTCGTAGTGCTGGCTCCAGAAGAACGGCGCCTGCTCGTACTTTTCTCGACGCCCCAGCATGTTCATCGCCGCAACCTGTCCCTGGCGCTCGGCGACGACCCAGTGCTCGATGCGCACGGAACCGCCGCCGGCGAGCGCGTAAGGAAAGCGTGCGATGTCTCCCGCGGCGAAGATGCCGGGCACGCTGCTCTCCATGAAGGCGTCAACCACGACACCCCGGTCAACGTTCAGTCCCGCCTGCTCGGCGAGGTCCGTTCGCGGACGCACGCCCACGCCCATAACTACGAGGTCCGCGTCGAGCCCGGTGCCATCGTCAAGGACGACCCGCGCGTCCTCGATGACCGCCGGCTTCCGCCCGAGGTGAAACATCACGCCGTGCGCCTCGTGCTCGGCGCGCACGAGATCGCCCAGTTCGCTGCCGAGCACCTTCTCAAGCGGTCGCGACTCCGGCGCGACGACCTGCACTCTCAGCCCGCGTTCGACGAGAGACGCCGCGACCTCGAGGCCGATGAAGCTGGCGCCGACGACGACCGCGCTTCTGCTCTCCTCGGCCTTGCTGACGATGGCGCGACTGTCATCGAGCGAGCGGAGCGTAAAGACATGCGGCCTGTCGGCGCCGGGGATCGGCAGGCGGACGGGCTCGGCGCCGGTGGCCAGCAGCAGCCTGTCGAACGTCATGCTGCGGCCGTCGCTCAGACGAAGGCTGCGGGTGCTGGTATCCAGGCCGGTGACGGTGGTGGAGAGTTCCAGCCGAATGTCGCGTCGCTCGTAGTATTTGGCTCCCTTGAGGAAGACCCAGGATTTGGGTGCCTTACCCGCGAGAAAATCCTTGGAGAGGTTCGGCCTGTCTACCGGGCGCTCGGCGTCGGAGGAAAGGACCACCAACTCACCGGCAAAGCCTTCGCGATGCAGCATTTCCGCCGCCGCGAAGCCGGCAGCGCCGCCGCCCACAATGACGAACCGTGCGTCGGGCTGGATCGAAGCCGTCTCAGCCGACGGCTTGGGCAGCTTCTCCCGAACGACGATCTGGTCTCCGAGAACTTCCGCGCGCCAGCAGGGAACGGGATCGAACGCAGGCGCCCGGATGGCCTCGCCGGTCCTCAGGCTGAAGCATGCGTGATGCCAGGGGCACCGGACCGTGTCGCCCGACACGACACCTTCCCCGAGAGGTCCGCCATAGTGCGTGCACTTGCTGCCGATGGCGAGAACCTCCTCGCCCAGACGGACGAGCAGGACGGGCTCCTCTCCGACGTGCCCGCTGATCATGCCGCCATCAGGCAGTGAGGCTGCCGGAACGCCTTGCGTCAGGTCCGGGCCGGACGATTCGCTTTGCGTGGCCATATCGCCTACTCCTCCAGTCGGATGCTGCCAAGTAAGACGGAGGGTTCGCCGCGAGGGTCTTCTGGATCCGACACCGCCTGGCGCGCCACGCCATCGTACATCAGAGTGCAGGGCTTTCACCACAATGGGCACACCTTGGCAGTTGCTCAGGTCTCACCCGACCGAAACCCGACCGGAGGCAGGGCTTGCCCGACGTAAGGACGAGGCTAGGGTTGCGGTCGGGAGCGAAGCCGGGGGGAGCATGGATACGATCAGGTTCGGCCGCACGGGCCTCGAGGTCTCGCGGATCTACCTGGGGTGCATGTCCTATGGCGAGCCGGAGCGGGGCGGGCATGCGTGGACATTGCCCGAGGCCGACAGCCGCGCGTTCATTCGTAAGGCGCTCGATCTCGGGATCAACTTCTTCGACACGGCGAACGTTTACTCCGACGGATTCCAGCGAGGAGATCGTCGGGCGCGCGCTCAAGGACTTCGTTCCGCGCGAGGAGGTGGTGATCGCCACCAAAGTGAACGGGCGCATGCGCCCCGGGCCGAACGGCGCCGGGCTGTCGCGCAAGGCGATTCTCGCGGAGATCGACGCGAGCCTAACTCGGCTCGGCACCGACTATGTGGACCTCTACCAGATCCATCGCTGGGACTACGGCACTCCGATCGAGGAGACGCTGGAGGCGCTGAACGACGTGGTGCGCGCCGGCAAGGCGCGCTACATCGGCGCCTCGTCGATGTACGCTTGGCAGTTCGCCAAGGCGCTCGCTCTCTCTGAGCAGCACGGCGCGCTTCGTCTCCATGCAGAACTACGTCAACCTGCTCTACCGGGAAGAGGAGCGCGAGATGCTGCCGCTCTGCCGCGACGGCGGCATCGCGGTGATGCCATGGAGCCCGCTGGCGGGCGGACGCCTCACCCGCGACTGGGACGCGAGGAGCGCCCGGGCCGAGAAGGACGACTTCGGGAAGACGCTCTATGCCAAGACGGCCAATGCAGACCGGCGGGTCGTCGAAGCGGTTGCCAAGGTTGCTGCCGACCAAGGCATCCCCCGCGCGCAGGTCGCGCTCGCATGGCTGATGCAGAAGCCCGGGATCACCGCGCCGATCGTCGGTGCCACCAAGCTCTCGCACCTCGAGGATGCGGCGGCTGCGCTGTCGGTGAAGCTCTCGGACGAGGAGATCACAGAGCTGGAGGCGCCCTACGTGCCGCACGAGGTCGTCGGCTTCAGCTGAAGCGCTGGGCCGATCCGCAGCCTGGGTTGCTGTGAAGGGGGCGTTGCGGTGAGAGTATTGATCTGTGGCGGCGGCGTGATCGGGGCGGCCATCGCGTACTACCTCAGCCGCCGTGGGGCCCGGGCCGTCGTCATCGAGCGGACGGATGTCGCCTGTGCAGCCTCCGGAAAGTCTGGCGGCTTCCTCGCGCTGGATTGGTGCGACGGAACCCCGCTCGAGGCGCTGGCGCGCCGCAGCTTCGCGCTGCACGCGAGGTTGGCTGAAGACGTCGGTGAGGACTGGGGCTATCGCCGCCTGGACACCTTCGGCGGCATCGTTGGGTTCTCGCCCAGTCAGCATCATGCCCCGAGCTGGGTGTCCGATCGCGTCGCCATCCGCCAACGCCTGGGTTTGCCGGAAACGACTGCGCAGGTTCACCCCGCGCGGTTCACTCGCGCCCTCATGCGAGCGGCGGAGGCGAAAGGGGCCGAGCTCCGGATTTGGCAGGTCTCGGGCCTGCTGCGCGATGGCAGCGGGGACTCTGTCGCGGGTATCCGGGTGGACGGTGAGGACTTGCTCGGCGACGCGGTCGTCATCGCCATGGGACCATGGTCGATCCTGGCCGCGGCGTGGTTGCCCATGCCGGTGGTGTTCGGGCTGAAGGGACACAGCATCGTGTTCGATACCGGCAGTGCCGTGTCAGCGGAGGCGCTTTTCCTCGAGTTGCGTGACCGGGTCGGCGCGGTGTCGCCCGAGGTGTTCCCCAGAAGCGACGGCACGACTTACGTCTGCGGTATTTCCAGCGAGAGCCAAGTGCCGGTCGATCCAGCCGACGTGGTGCCAGATCCGGGCGCGATCGAAAGGCTGCACGACATCTGCGCCGAGCTATCCCCGGTGCTTGCGCGCAGTCCGGTGCTCGCGCGGCAGGCTTGCTTTCGGCCGGTGACTCGCGACGGGCTCCCCTTGATCGGACCGATCGGCGACGTCAAAGGCGCCTACGTCGCAACCGGCCACAGCGTCTGGGGTATCTTGAATGCACCGGCAACCGGGGAGGCGATGACCGAGCTGATCCTGGATGGCAGGGCGAGCACCCTCGACCTCGCCGCCTTCGGTCCCGGCCGAATGCAGCCTGCGCCATGGAGCAGGGTGCCGCGCACACGCGGGTCTCAGTAGGTTCATGCCGAGGACGAGCGCAGGCCTGCTTCCATACCGCCGTCGCGAGGGACGGGTGCAGGTCTTCCTCGTTCATCCCGGCGGCCCGTTCTGGGTGAACAAGGATGAGCATGCCTGGTCAGTCGCCAAGGGAGAGGTCGAGCCGGACGAAGAGCTTCTGGATTCCGCGCACCGGGAGTTCTTCGAAGAGACTGGACTCAGGTTAGCGGGACCCGCCATCCCGCTCGCTCCGGTGCGGCAGGCCGGCGGCAAGCTGGTCCACGTTTGGGCAATCGAAGCGGACATCGATCCCTCCGTGATTCAGAGCAACTCGTTCCCGCTGGAGTGGCCACACCGTTCAGGCCAGGTGCGGCAGTTTCCGGAGGTTGATTGCGCCGCCTGGTTCGATCTCGCCGAGGCTCGGAGCAAGATCCACAAGGGACAGGTCGCGCTGCTCGACGAAATGAACTCGAAGCTCGGCGGTTGAGCCGTGCATCAGAATGCGCTTATGCGCCCGCGCGGCGAGGCCAGTCGATGGAGGCGCGGGAGCCGTAGGTCGAAGCGATTCCCTGAGCGCATCGATCGTCAGCTGGGGCTAACCAGGGGCATCGGCCCGCGGCCTGTCGGGTGAACAAACTCAGTCGATTATGTAGGCCGCGGCCACGGCGCGGTAGGCGACTGTTTGATCGCGCTGCCAAGCTTCGTCGTGGCCGAGTTCCTCGGCAAGAATGGCAGCGACGACGGGAGCGGCCTCGACGCTGGCACGAGCGTCGAGCAGCAATGCGCGGGTGCGGCGCGCGAGTACGTCCTCGACGCTTCGCGCCATCTCTCGACGAGCCGCCCAGGCGACCTCGCCGACGAAGTAGGGCAAGCGGGCATGCAGCGGTGCATCCCATCCCGGCCGCTCGCCAATTAAGCGGCGCACCGCTGGCCCGTCAGAGCCGTAAAGCGCGAGCAGCCCCTCGGCTTCGACCGGGCTCTTAAGCCAGCCGTGCAGGCGCATGCCGGCAGTCACCGACGGCCGCTCCTCCAGCCCGGCGACCAGAGCCGCCATGTCTACCGCGTCCTCGCCCATCTTTCGGTAGGTTGTCCACTTGCCGCCGGTGATTGTGACCAAGTTCGACTTCGAGAGCATCAGCACGTGATCACGCGCCAGCTCCGCAGTCCCCTTGTCGCCGGCAGTGCGCACCAGCGGGCGCACACCGCAGTAGACGCTGAGTACGTCGGAGCGCTTCGGATCGTGGGCGAGGTAGATGGCCGCATGCTCCAGAAGGAAGGTAATCTCTTCCTCGCGTGCTCGCGGTTCAAGCGGCGTATCAGCTAGCTCGGTATCAGTGGTGCCGACTATGGTGCGGCCGTGCCAGGGTACCGCGAACAGCACCCGCCCATCCGCCGTCTTCGGCACCATGATTGCTGTGTTGCCCGCTAGAAACGAGCCGTCGAGCACAAGATGCACGCCCTGGCTAGGTGCCATCAGCCGCTCCTCCGCGGGGTCGTCCATAGCCCGGATCTGGTCGGAGAAGATGCCGGTTGCATTGACTACCACGCGAGCGTCGAACTCCAGCTCCTCCCCGGCCTCCATGTCGCGGGCGCGAACCCCAATCACGAGACCGCCGTGCTTTCGGAGCTCCGTTACCTTCACGTAGTTCAGCGGCACACCGCCCCTATCGGCCATCGTTTGGGCTAAATTGATGGCAAGCCGCGCGTCGTCGAATTGCCCGTCGTAGTAGGCAACGCCGTTCCGCAGTCCCTTCGGCTCCACGTTCGGCAGCATGGCGAGCGTTTGCTCCCGCGTGAGCACCTTCGACGGGCCGAGGCCGAGCTTCCCCGCAAGCAGGTCATAGAGCTTCATGCCGACGCCGTAGAAGGGCCCTTCCCACCAGTCATAGATCGGCACGATAAACGGCAGGTTTCGGGTCACGTGTGGTGCGTTGGCGAGCAGCCGTCCGCGCTCCTTGAGCGCCTCCATGACCAGCGACACGTTGCCCTGCTGTAGGTAGCGCACTCCGCCATGCACGAGCTTGGTCGAGCGGCTCGACGTACCTTTGGCAAAGTCGTGCTGCTCCAGGAGGAGTGTGCGGTAGCCGCGGCCGACCGCGTCGAGCGCAGTTCCAAGACCGGTCGCGCCGCCACCAATCACGATCATGTCCCAGAACTCTGGAGCCGCTTTGAGCCTGGATAGGAAGGCGTCGCGATCCAGGGATTGGTCCTTCGCCATAAGCCCTCCACAACGAACTTCTCGCGCGCCCAGCCCCGCGCTTGGTCGAGCGCCACACACCAGCGCCTATAGAGGCGATCGCTCTGGTAGGTCGTCCTAGCCCCCTCGCAGGCGGCGACCAACACCTAGCTTATTCGATGTCGAAATACCCGGGATGCTGCTTATCCACCTCCGGCAGATCGGTAAGGATTTCCCGGAGATGCTTGCGCATATCCGCCTCGCTGCGGTCAGCATCCCCCGCAGCGATGGCGTCCACGATCGCGGTATGCTGGTCCAGGAGCTTGCCCAAGGGAAACTGCTGTGCGCTTAGGTAGCGCACACGATCCATCTGGAATTTGATGTCCCGAATTACGGACCAAGCGAAAGGCTTGCCGGCCGCCTTGGCGAGTGTTTCGTGAAAACGCTCGTCGAGTTGTATGAACGCGCCCGTTCCATCCTTTCCCACGGCCGCCTGCTCGGCGAGTTGGTCGCGCAGATCGGCGATGAGCGCGGCATCCGACTGCTCGGCCACCAACCGAACAATGTCCGCCTCGATCGCCTCACGCACAAAGCGCGCATCCTTCACCGCCTGCAGCGAGATGCGCCGCACATAGGTGCCCCGCTGTGGACGGACCTCCAGCAAGCCGTCGTCGCTGAGCTTGATGAAGGCTTCCCGAACCGGTTGCCGGCTGGTTTCGAGCGAATTTGCGATCTCTGCTTCCGAAATTCGCTGACCCGGAAGCAGGGTCATGTTTATGATTTTTCTCGCAGCAAAGAATAGACCTGGGCTCCGACCGGGGCCGTGCCTAGGATGCGAGCCGCCTCAGGGACGGCGGCCGAACTGCGAGCAGGCATCGGGGATTGCTCCGTCATAGGGGCACAGCGTTCTTGTAGGCTTCCATACTTGTCGAAGCATTAGCGTTTTTGAGCGCGAAGACAACCCACCGTCGGTATGGCTGCCGGTCTCGGGTGGAACGCGCTGCGTCAGGTGACAGCAGGCTGCGGCACAGAATCTGCTCGCGGCCGCGGATTTCCTTGACGACACCATTCTTCCATACTAGAAGACATTGTGATGGCCGAGCCAGGGGGCTGGCCGTCCAGGGGGAAGGCAGGGGAGGAAGCGATGCGGCAGACTTGGCGGTGGTTCGGACCCCACGACTTGGTCTCTGTTGACGACATGCTGCAAGCGGGAGTCGAAGGCGTCGTCTCGGCGCTTCATCACGTCCCGACCGGGGCAGTGTGGACGCCGGAAGAGATCGCCCGGCGCCAGGAAGAGATCGGGCGACGCGCAGACGGATCCCCTTCGGGCCTGCTCTGGGAGGTCGTTGAAAGCCTGCCGGTCTCCGAGGACATCAAGAAGCAGAAGGGCGAGTGGCGCACCCATCTCGCCAACTATCGCCAGAGCCTAGGAAACCTGGCGTCGGCGGGCATTGAGGTCGTTTGCTACAACTTCATGCCGGTGCTCGACTGGACCAGGACCGACCTTGCCTACCGGGTCCATCACGGCGGAACCTGCATGCGGTTCGACTTCATCGACTTCGCGGTTTTCGACCTGCACATCCTCGAGAGGACTGGGGCCGCCGACGACTATGCCCCCGAAATCGTGGAGGAGGCTGCACGGCGCTTCCGGGGAATCGACGACGCCCAGTGCCGGGAGCTCGCGCGCAACGTCGCGTTCGGTCTGCCGGGGGCGGCTGAGAACCTGACGATCGACGGTTTACGCGCCCATCTGGCCGAGTATGGCTCGATTTCGCCCGACAACCTCCGGTCACATTTAATCACCTTCCTCGAGGAAGTGGTTCCGACCGCCGAAGAGCTCGGCCTCCGCCTCTGCTGCCACCCCGACGATCCGCCCTTCGCCCTGCTGGGCTTGCCGCGGATTATGTCGACCGAGGCGGACTATGCTGCGATCATGGCGGCGGTGGACAGCCCCGCAAGTGGCATTACGCTTTGCTCGGGCTCGCTTGGTGCCCGGCCGGACAATGACCTGCCGGAAATGATGGAGCGACTGGGCCACCGCGTTCACTTCCTGCACCTGCGAAACGTGAGACGGGAAAGCACAGACGTACGAGGATCGTTTCACGAAGCCGAGCATCTGGGGGGCGACACCGATATGGTGGCGCTCGTTGCGGCCGCCGTTCGAGAGGAGCGCCGGCGGCGAGAAAACGGGCGATCGGACACGTCGATCCCCTTCCGGCCCGACCATGGCCAGGACATCCTCGACGATCTCAAGCGCAAGGCGCAGCCGGGATATCCCGCGATCGGCCGCCTGAAGGGCCTGGCGGAGCTGCGCGGGGTCATTGCTGGCCTGACCCATCCCCGTTTCGGGTTAGCGTGATGACGGACCGGCTGAGCCTCGCGGCCCTGAACCAGGTGCCTCCGGGTGTGCGCCGCCCCTCCCATACGGCGCGGTCGCAGGCCGGACCCCGGATCGTTCATCTTGGCGTGGGCGCGTTTCATCGGGCGCACCAGGCCATCTACACTGATGACGCCCTCGCCGCGGAAGGGGGTGATTGGCGGATCACTGGAGTTAGCCTCCGGGGCACCGACATAGCTGACGCCCTCAACCCGCAGGATGGGCTTTACACCGTGCTCATCCCCGGGTCCAATGGCAGCAGCGAGGCCCGCATCATTGGCAGCATTGCGAAAGTGATCGCCGCCCGCCGCCAGCCTGACTCCGTCCTGGCGGCACTGGTTGCACCGGCTACGCGCATTGTGAGCCTCACGGTAACTGAGAAGGCCTACGGCATCGACCGGTCTTCGGGCCAGGTACTTCCGGACCATCCGAACATAGCCCCCGACCTCCTGGCTCCGACGGCTCCAAGCGGACCCGTGGGGCTGATCGTCGAGGCCTTGCGCCGGCGGAGGGCCGCCGGGAGTCCGGCTTTCACGGTTCTCTGCTGTGACAATCTTCCGGAGAACGGTTCGCTGCTCCGTGGAGGCGTTCTCGACTTCGCAGCACGCGTCGATCCTGGCCTGCGCGATTGGATCGCCACGGCGGTTGCGTTTCCTTCGACGATGGTCGACCGGATCACGCCATCGATCACGGATGCGACGCTCTCGCTGGCAGAGCACGTGACAGGGCTGATCGACCTTGCTGCGATCGAGACCGAACCCTTCACCCAGTGGGTCATCCAGGATCGCTTCAGCGCCGACCGGCCGGCCTGGGATGCGGGCGGCGCGCTCTTCGTCGACGACGTATCGCCTTACGAGACCATGAAGCTACGGATGCTAAACGGCAGCCATTCGCTCATCGCCTATGCCGGATACGTCGCTGGACACCGCTACGTACGCGACGTCATGGCGCAACCGACGTTCGCGCCGCTGGTGGCACGCCATCTTGTCGCCGCCGCGTCGACGCTCGAGCCGCTGCCTGGGATCGACCTTGATGTCTACGGGGAGGATTTGCAGGCGCGCTTCCGCAATCCAGCCATCGCGCACGAGACCTACCAGATCGCAATGGACGGGAGCGAGAAGCTGCCACAGCGAACTCTGACACCGGCCGCCGAGGTGCTGGCCCGCGGCGGGGACATTCGACCGTTTGCCTTCGCCGTGGCCGCTTGGGCGCGGTATGCACATGGTCGTACGGACGCCGGCGAAGTCTACGAGTTGCGCGATCCACGCCAGGAAGCCATCGAGGAGGCACTCCGGAGGGCGGGCGCCGCGCCGCAGGCAAAGGTTGCCGAACTGCAGGCGCTGCCAGGTTTCTTTCCGACCCGTCTGCGCGAGAGCGCGGTCTGGAGCGGTACCGTCGCAACGATCCTGGACGTCATGCTCCAGCGGGGAATGGCAGCGGCCGTGGGCGCCGAGTTGAGTAGGCTGGCGGGGGAAAAC
The DNA here is from genome assembly GCA_963763295.1 of uncultured Alphaproteobacteria bacterium. Classification (GTDB taxonomy): domain Bacteria; phylum Pseudomonadota; class Alphaproteobacteria; order Rhodobacterales; family Rhodobacteraceae; genus Amaricoccus. The sequence continues at coordinate 294,397 of CAVXOH010000006.1, read as the reverse complement.
CAGCAATGAGCCGCAGGGCCTACATCGGATGAACTGACTTGGCCTCGATCCCGCCCGTGAACGACAGCAGCTCCAGTTATCGTCAGGAGGAATTGCATGGCGCTACTTAGTAAGGATCGGCTCTTCCCGATCGATCCCACTGCTCGCGCACTTGCTCGGCAATTGCACGACAGCGTAAGCGGACTGCCGATCGTCAGTCCGCACGGGCACACCGACCCTCGCTGGTTCGCCGAAAACACCAGGTTTCCCGACCCGGCCAGCCTCTTTGTCACACCGGACCACTACGTGTTCCGGATGCTTCATTCTCAGGGCGTGCCATTGGAAGCCCTGGGGGTGGAGCGCATCGACGGCGCACCGGTGGAGACCGATCCGCGGCGCATCTGGCGACGCTTCGCCGAGAACTATCATTTGCTGCGGGGCACGCCCTCAAGAATTTGGCTGGATCACGCATTCCAGACGGTCTTCGGCATAGAGGACCGCCTGACGGCGGCGACTGCGGACGCAATTTTCGACCGAATCGATGCATGTCTTGGCTTGCCAGAATTTCTGCCGCGAGCCCTCTACGCGCGGTTCAACATCGAGGTCATCGCTACCACCGACAGCCCGCTCGAGGACCTCGGCTGGCATGCGAAGATCGTCGCGTCGGACTGGCGCGGCCGGGTCATTCCGACCTATCGACCGGACGTGGTGGTCGACCCAGAGCAGACAAACTTCACTGAGAATGTCGAGCGCCTCGGCGCGGCAGCGAACTGCGATGCTACCAGCTGGGAGGGTTATCTCGATGCCCACCGAAGAAGACGCGCGCACTTTATCGAATTGGGTGCCACTAGCACCGACCACGGTCACCCGACGGCGCGGACCGAGGATCTGCCGCAGCACGAGGCTGCGCAACTCTTCGCGAAGGCACTCACCGGAAAAGCGACGTCGGCGGAGGCGGACGCATTTCGCGGTCAGATGCTGACCGAAATGGCGCGCATGAGCCTTGATGATGGGCTCGTAGTGCAAATCCACCCCGGTTCCTACCGCAACCATTCCTCGCGCATTCTGGCGACCTTTGGCCGCGACAAGGGATTCGATATCCCGCGACCCACAGACTACGTCCATGCCTTGCATCCGCTCCTTGAAGCCGTTGGTCACGAGCCGTCGCTGACCGTGATTGTTTTCATGCTGGACGAGACCGTGCTGTCGCGTGAGCTTGCGCCGCTCGCCGGAGTTTATCCGGCGCTTCGTCTCGGGCCCCCGTGGTGGTTTTACGACAGCCCCGAGGGCATGCGGCGCTTTCGCGAGCTTACGACCGAAACCGCTGGATTTTACAACACTGTTGGCTTCAACGACGACACCAGGGCGTTCTGCTCAATTCCTGCTCGCCACGACATGGCTCGGCGAGTGGATTGTGCCTATCTGGCGACGCTGGTGGCAACAGGACGTCTGATGGAGGACGAGGCCTTTGAGCTGGCCGAAGCCCTGTCATATCAGCTCGCCAAGTCCGCTTACCATCTAACAGCTGGAACGAACGTTCGCCTCGATACATAGCTTGTGTTGTGTGTGGTATGGTAGTAGACTACTCGACAATAAGCCGATTCGCTGACAACCAGCTTCAACCACCTGGAGGAATCCCAAATGACTGCCTTTAAGATCGCTGTGCGGCCGGCACTTCTCTTGACGATGACAACTGCGTTCGCCGGCTTGGCTTCGGCCCAAGAGATCTCCGTCCTATGCGGTGAGGAGGGCTTCGGATGCGACGAACTCGCTCCGATCGTCGAACGCTTCGAAGCGGAAAACCCCGGCAAGAAGATCAACCTGGAGTTGGTCAGCTACCAGAACATCCTCGAGAGCCTTCCCGTGCAGCTGGCCTCGGGCCAAGGGCCTGACGCGGCCATCATCAACGACCTCGGGGGTCTCAGTAAGTTCTACCTGGACCTATCTCCCTACGTCGACACCGAGCGCTTCGAGTCGGAGTTCGGTCGCACGCTTACCTGGTTGCGCGGGAGTGATCCTGCCAGCAAGGCGATCTACGGCGTGCCGACCTCGATGACCGTGAACGGTGCCTACGTCAATCTCACGCTCTTCGAACAGGCCGGCGTTCCGGTACCGGGGGAAGGGGCGACCTGGGAGGAATGGGCGGAGGCAACCCGGAAGGTTTCCGAGGCCACCGGCACCGACTTCTCGATGGAAATGGATCGTTCCGGGCACCGTTTCGCCAGCCTCGCGATCAGCTACGGAGCAGAAATGGTCGACGCGCAGGGACAGCCGGTGATCGATGACGGCCTGCGGAACGCCATCACTCAGTTCGCGGCGTGGCACAAGGACGGTACGATGCCGATGGACCTGTGGGGGGCCGTTGGCGGCTCGACCCATCGCGAGCTTTTCTCCGACTTCGTGAACGCTAATACCGTCCTCTACTTCGGGGGCTCCTGGACCCTCGCCCAGATGGACACGGAGGTGGGCGATCTTTTCGACTGGACGGTCGTTCCAGCTCCCTGCGGCCCGTCCTCCTGCACTGTCATGCCCGGCGGCGGTGCACTCGTCGGCTTCAAGCACACGGCTCAGCCGGAGCTGGTCGGAGCGTTCATCGAATACGTTTCGCTACCCGAGAACTACGCTCCGGCAATCGCGGCCGCGGACGAGATCCCTGCCGCCAATTCGCTTATCGAGTCAGGCCTTGAGTACCCGGATGCGTCGCCGGCGACCCAGGAGGCGCTCGCGACCTTCATCAAGCAGATTCCAAAGATGGACGACGCGGCCTACCGGTTCCAGGGGTGGCGCTTCCAACGGGCAATGATGAACTCAATGACGACGCGGATCAGCCAGGTACTGAACGACGAACTCGACGTCGACGGCGCCCTGGCACGGATCAAGGAAGACGTCGATCTCGCGACGAAGGCGGCCAACTAAGCAATCCAACCAGCTCCGGGGGGAGAACCATGAGCGACAGAAGCGTTTTCATGAGCTTGGCAGGTCGTGTCGCGTCGCTACCGGCCCGGCTCGTCGAACCAGCCATGATCCGAATTCAGAAGATCATAGGCACCCGGCGGATGCCCTGGTTCTTCCTGCTCCCGAACCTCTTGATGGTCTCGCTCTTCGCGCTCCTCCCGGTCTTCATCAACCTGCTCTATTCTGTAACTGGCTCAGACGACCTGTTCCCAAGCGAACGGCCATTCGTCGGCGCCGAAAACTATGCAACGCTGCTCGACTGCCAGAACTATCTCGACCCGTCGACCTGCTCGCGCGACCTCTTCTGGCGAGCAATTGGCAATATGATCTACTTCGTTCCCCTGCAAGTCGTCTTCATGGTCGGCGTGGCGCTGCTCACGGCAGTATGCCTCAACAGGAAAATCAGGGGTCGCGGCTTCTTTCGCGGAGTCTTCTTCTTCCCGGTGATGCTCTCACCGGTCGTCGTCGCCCTGACCTGGCAGTGGATCCTGCAGCGTGATGGCGCCCTCAACGGCATCATCAGCAGCCTCGGCCTGTCACCGGTGAACTGGCTCGTCTACGCAAACTCTGCCTTCGCTTGGTCGATCTTTGTCACGGTCTGGGCGCACGTTGGGTTCTACACGATCATTCTCCTGGCGGGCCTGCAGGCGATCCCCGGCGACGTCTACGAGGCTGCCAAGATGGACCACGCCTCGCCATGGCGCTCTTTTCGGCGGATAACCCTTCCGCTGCTCAAGCCGACGTTGCTGGTCGTTTTCATCCTCTGCGTGATCCGGTCGGTGCAGACCTTCGATGAGATCTTCGTCCTGACCGGGGGCGGGCCGGGCTCCGCCACCATGCTTATGGTCCAATACATCTACGAGGTCGGCTTCGCCGCCCAGCCGCGCAACTTCGGTCTTGCGGCCGCCGCCTCGCTGCTGCTCGGCGTCGTGCTCCTGATCTTCACCATTGTCCAAATGCAGATCTCGAGGAGGTCCAACAATGGCTGACATGCAGACTACCCCAACCCGCACGTCCCCGATCGCGTTTCTCACTCGTCGCCGGGGCGGCCAACGAGCCGACTGGACCGACTGGGCGACCTACTCCTATCTGATGCTCGGCGTTCTGGTGATGCTGACACCGGTCATCTGGGTCGTAATCTCCTCGTTCAAGTCGCCCGCCAACCTTCTCGAGTTCCCGCCGACGGTCCTGCCCCAAGCCACCGAGACAGCTGTCGTCGAGGGCTTCGACGAGCCGCTTCCGCTTTTCGATGTCGTAACCGAAAGCGGCACTGTCAGGCTTGCGCAAATCCGCCGGGTCGGTATCCGCGCACAGATGATCGATCCGGAGAACCCCGAGGCCGGCCGTGTCGTGGTGCCGGTCGAAGACGCGACGCCGGTTCGCAAGGTCCACCTCGCCTTCGAGAACTATACGCGGCTCTTCGCTTCGCCCCGAACCAATATCTGGCTCAACCTATACAACAGTGCCTTCATTACTATTGTGGCGACGATCATCACGCTAATCATGAACTCAATGGCCGCCTTCGCACTGTCGAAGTATCGGTTCCGCGGCAGCAACGTCGCCCTCTTGCTCATCCTCGTCACCCTGATGGTGCCCGCGACGGTCGTCCTGGTGCCAACCTATCTCATCGTCGCCGGCCTCGGTCTAACCAACAATCTGTGGGGCGTGATCCTGCCCGTCGTTTCGACACCGACGGGCGTGTTCCTGCTCCGACAGTACATGCTCACCATTCCCGACGAGTTGCTCGAGGCGGCCCGCATGGACCACGCGAGCGAGTGGCAGATCTACTGGCGGATCATCCTTCCGCTGGCCACACCGGCTCTTGCAGTCGTCGCAATCTTCTCGGTGATGTCGCGCTGGAACGACTTTCTTCTTCCGCTCATCATCCTCAATCGTCCTGAGGTGCATACGCTCCAGCTGGCGCTGGCGTCGTTCAAGACCGAGACGGGCATCGAGTACGACCTTCTGCTCGCCATGACCACGCTTACGGCGCTGCCCCTCGCTTGCGCCTTCCTTTTCCTGCAGCGTTTCATCACCGCCGGCATCGCCTCGACCGGCATCAAGTAATACTGGAGGATAGCATGGCCGATCTCGTTCTTGAGAAACTGAATAAGACCTTCGGCACCGTCGAGGTGATCCCCAACGTGGACCTTCAGATCAATGATGGAGAGTTCGTGGTCTTCGTCGGTCCTTCGGGCTGCGGAAAGTCGACGCTCCTGCGGATAATCGCCGGTCTGGAGGAGTCGACGTCCGGCGATATCCGTATTGACGACAAGAGCGTGATACGGACGCCAGCCGCTGACCGTGGCGTTGCCATGGTCTTCCAGTCGTATGCGCTCTACCCGCACATGACCGTGCGGGAGAACCTCAGCTTCGGCCTTGAAAACATCCGAATGAAAAAGGAGGAGATTCAGCGCCGCGTAAATGAGGCCGCCCGGCTGCTTCAGATCGACCAATTGCTTGACCGTCAACCCAGGCAGCTCTCGGGCGGCCAACGGCAACGAGTGGCCATCGGTCGCGCCATCACGCGTGACCCGAAGATCTTCCTCTTCGATGAGCCCCTCTCCAACCTGGACGCCGAGCTTCGCGTGTTCATGCGCCTGGAGATCACTCGCCTGCACGAACGCCTGGGCAATACCATGATCTACGTCACCCACGATCAAGTCGAGGCAATGACTATGGCCGACAAGATCGTTGTGCTGCGAAAGGGGGTCATCGAGCAGGTTGGCGCTCCACTCGAGCTCTACAACCGGCCATGCAACACGTTTGTCGCCGGCTTCATTGGGTCACCACGGATGAACTTCGTGGAGGGCGCGATCACGGCGGTGGATGGTGATGCCTTCACTTTCCAGGGGAAGGGCCTCGATCCGTTGCGCCTGCCGCTTCGCGGCATGGATCTGCAGCCGACCGGGGCGGTCACCTTCGGCATTCGGCCTGAGGACCTTGAGCCAGCATCGAGCGGCGAGTCGGGCTGGGACGTCCTTGTCAGCGTCTCGGAGCAGCACGGCGCCGACACCTATCTCCACTGCGAGTTCCCGGGAGGCGAGCCGGTCCTGCTCCACCAGCCAGGTCAGAGCAACCTGAGGCGCGGCGACAAACCGCGCGTCCATCCCCGCGCCGGAAGCTGGCATCTTTTTGACGCCGAAGGCGAACGGATCGGCCCGGCCTGACTCCCGAGAACGCCGCCAACGCATCTTCCCCTGCGAGGTAACCGCCAATGCTACGTTTTGCAGTCGTGGGAATAGACCATGGCCACATCTTCACTCACGTCGACGGCCTACAGGCGGCTGGCGGCGAGTTCGTCGGCTTCTGCCCGGAAACCTCAATTCCGGTGCTGATGGACAAGTTTCGCAGCACCTATCCCGACGTGCCGGCCCGAAGCCGCGATGAGATTTTCGCGGACCCCAACGTCGACGTGATCTGCATCGCCGCGATCCCGCGCGACCGGGCCGACCTCGCCGTCCGCGCGATGCGCGCCGGCAAGGACACGATGATCGACAAGCCAGGCGTCACCTCGTTCAGCCAGCTGGACGAGGTGCGGCAGGCCCAAGCCGAGACCGGGCGGATCTTCTCGATCTGCTTCTCGGAGCGGCACACGGTGCCGGCCGCGGTCAAGGCCGGCCATCTGATCTCGGAGGGGGCGATCGGTCGGGTGATTCAGACGATCGGCATAGGACCGCACAAGAAGGGCAAGGTCCGGCCGGACTGGTTCTGGGACGTGGAGAATTTCGGCGGCATCATCGTCGACATAGCATCGCATCAGGTCGACCAGTTCCTCTACTACACTGGCTCGACGTCCGCCGAGGTCGTCTGCGCCCAGGTAGGCAACGTCGCGACGCCCGAGCATATACGGTTCGAGGACTTTGGCGACTTCGTCCTTCGGTCGGACAAGGGCACGGGCTATGTCCGGGTGGACTGGCTGACGCCGGCTGGGCTCGGCACCTGGGGGGACGGCCGCCTGACTATCCTCGGCACCGACGGTTACATTGAGCTGCGAAAGTACATCGATATCGCGGGTCGGGATGGCGAGAACCACCTGTTCCTGGTGAACCAGGAGGGAACCAAGTACATCAACTGCTCCGACGTTGGGCTCGAGTACTTCGAGCAATTCGCCGCGGACGTGCGAGATCGTACCGAAACGGCGATGCCGCAGGAGCATGTGTTCGAGGTCTGCCGCCTGTCGCTCGAGGCGCAGCAGAAGGCAACCACGCTCTCACCCCGCTGAGGAAGAACATGACCAAGAAGTATCGTGTCGCGTTAATCGGCGCAGGCATCGCTGAACGCCACCTTTTCGGCTATTCCTGGATCAAGGATCTATTCGACGTCACGGTGCTCTGCTCGTTGGACGAGGAACGCGGCAGGCCGCTTGCAGAGAAATACGGGGTTCCCGAGTATACCCAGGACACGGATTCGCTCTTCGCCCGTGAGGATATCGACATCATCGATATCTGCACGCCGCCGGACAATCACTTCGAGCTCTCCGAACGCGCCCTTGCGGCGGGGAAGCACGTCATCTGCGAAAAGCCGCTATTCGGTTCGCTGGCTGACTGCGACAAAATGGAGCAGATCCTGGCGCGGACCGACCGTAAGTTCATGCCGATCTTCCAGTACCGCTACGGGACTGGGCTCCAAAAGCTGAAAATGCTGGTCGACCGGGGCCTGACCGGCCGACCAATCATGACGACGATCGAGACGCACTGGTGGCGGGGGCCCGATTATTATGCGGTGCCCTGGCGGGGCAAGTGGGCGACCGAACTCGGCGGCGGCCTGCTCGGCCACGCGATCCATGCCCACGACATGCTGAGCTACATCCAGGGCCCAATCGCCGAGGTCTTCTCCTTCGGCGCGACCCTGGTGAATCCCATCGAGGTCGAGGATACAGCGGCGCTGTCGGTTCGGCTCGCCAACGGTTCGCTCGCGACCCTGTCGATGACCCTCGGCTCGCGCGAGGAGATCTCACGGCTTCGCTTCTGCTTCCTCGACCTCGCAGCCGAAAGCACCACCGCGCCCTACACGATGTATCGCGATCCGTGGAAATTCGTAGCCGGCACCCCGGAGCATCAGGCCGTGGTGGACCAGGCACTCGCGGACTTCCAGGAAACCGAGGACAGCTACACCCGCCAGTTCCATCTCTTCCACGAGGCGCTGGTTGCGGGGAGCGAGCCCCCGGTTACGCTGCAGGACGCCCGGGCCTCCCTCGAACTCGTGTCCGCTGCCTATCAATCGCAGCGGACCGGAGCCCCGACGCTCCTGCCCATCGGGGAGGACCACCCGCTGTACAAGTCTTGGCTCCCATGAGCCTACCAAAGGGTGCGCTGGCGCGCGAGGATCTGAGCGTTGAGACCTTGAGCCCACGGAGGAGCCCGCTTTGCCGCTAGTATCGTTGCACACCATTCTTGATCATGCCGCTGAGTACAGCTACGGGCTGCGGTCCTTCAGCATCACCAACATGGAGACCATGCTTGGGGTGATGCAGGCGGCAGACTTGACCGATAGCCCAGTTATTCTGCAGGCCACCCGAAGCGCGCGCGAATTCGCTGGCGATATCTCAATTCGCTATCTGGTGAAGGCCGCACTCGAAAGCTACCCGCACTTGCCCGTCTGCATGCATCAGGACCACGGGAACAATCTGGAGACGTGCCGGCAGGCCGTCGATCTCGGGTTCTCGTCGGTGATGATGGACGGCTCCCTCGGGGCAGATGGTAAGACGCCCGCGTCGGTCGCGCACGCCGCCATCCCGAGGGTCAGCGGGAAGGCAGCGTTTCGCGGAAAGCCGGTCGAGCCGGCGCGTGGTCGTTGATCCACTTCTGGACGGGGCTTTGCCTCTCATCTGTAGCGGCTACCGCGCAGCGCAGGCCCGCGCCTGATCCCGCATCACGGCGTAGTCAGACAGGAGTGTTCCGACCGCCGACGTTTCCAGGAGCAGCTCGAGCTCGGCCGCCGCCTGCACCTGCACGCCGACGCCGTAGTCGACGACCGGCGGGCACACGACCGCCGCCCCGCGCTCAGAACCTGCCGTCCCGCAGGCGCTCGGCAAGCTCGCCACGATCGCGAGGACGACGAGCCGCCGCCTCCAGCATCTTCCGGTGAACAGCATTGCTTCTCTCCGAGGTTTCGAGGCGCTCCAGTACTCGTCCCAGCCGCTCCCCGGAGCGGCGGCAAGCGAGCAGCAGGAGGAGGAGGACTGCGGCGACCGCCAATCCGACGCGCAGCACGCGGCTGCCGCCGGCGGCGGCGAGGAGGCCGGCGATCACCGCCGGCCCCGCTGCCAGTCGTCGAGACGGGCGTAGATCGTGACGGCGATGCCGCCGAGCGCCACCGCGATGAAGACCCACCGCAGCGTGTCGAGGTACGGCACCAGCGGCAGCACCGCTCCTTGCGTCTCGGCCAACACCTGCTGCGCCACCTCGACGCCAGCGCGCCGACCGTGGCGACCCCGGCCGCGCCGCTGCCCCTGAAGGTTCGGCTGTCCGCCAACACCTCGCGCGCCGGGGGCGTCTCGGCGGCGAAGGCGGTCGCCCGCTTCGGGAACCGCTCGCCCCAGCTCCGCGCCGGGCCGAGATCGACGTGGAAGAAGCCTGAACGCGGGTAGAAGCCGAACCCCTGGAAGCCGATCGCACGGGCCGCCGCCTCGAAAGTCTTGGGATCGTGGTTTGTCATGGCGATGTCAAAGGCGATGCGCTCGAGATGCTTCGAGGCCTTTGCGCCGCCGATAGCCCGGTTGTGCTCCGGGCTGCGGTAAGCTGCACGCAGGATCAGTGGCTTGCCGAGCCGGTCGCGCAGCGCCTGCAGCTTGTCGAGGGCCGCCTCGTTGACGAGCAGCTTGCCCGTGCCGCGGCAGGCGATCTCGGCAGGCGAGAAGCTCGGCGAGCGCCAGGCGGCGGCCGGCACATCGCGCCAGTGGGTATAGAAGGTCATCGGGTCCTCCGTGGACAAGAAAAAGGCCCACCGGTCTGGCGGGCTTGGGGGTGGGAGCGTTCGGCGCGGCAACGCAGCGCCCGGAAACAAAACGGCCCGCCGCACGAGGCGACGGGCCAGTCCAACAGGAAGGTGCAGGATCGCAGGGCGCCTGCAGGGGTCCAAGTCGGACGCTCGCTCATTCGTTCCGCAGGCAATGGCGAACGAGCCGCCGTCTCGTCGCTGCGTCACTGGCCGTGAATCGCCGAAGTTCAGCCGGTTGCTTCAGCCTGCTTGTGAGCAGGCCATCCGAGCCCTATTGCTCGGGTAAACCTTGCCGAGGACGCAAATGGCCGAAGACCAAAGTATCGACCGCGGCGAGCTTCTCGCCTTGACTGCCAAGATTGTCGCGGCGCATGTCGGCAACAACGCCGTCGCCGGCTCGGATGTCGCCGCGCTGATCCAGTCGGTCTTCGACACGCTCAGCCGGCTGGCGTCCGACGCGCCGGCCGCTGCTGCCGCCGAACCGACGCCCGCGGTGCCGATCCGGCGCTCGGTGACCGACGATCACATCGTCTGCCTCGAGGACGGCAGGAAGCTGAAGATGCTGAAGCGACATCTGATGGCCGAACACGGGATGACGCCTGCGGAATACCGGGCGAAGTGGGCCTCGGGCCCGACTATCCGATGATCGCGCCGCACTATTCGGCGCAGCGCCAGGCATTTGCGAAGCGGATCGGCCTCGGCCGCAAGCCGGCTCCGCCACCGGCGCCCGAGCCGGGACCGAAGCCGAAGCGCCGGCGCAAGACCGCGGGCTGATCAGGGGTTCGGCCCGAACCACCGCCGCTTCGTGGCGATACCGACGAGGAGCGCGATCAGCACGCCGGTGGTAATGACGTGCACCGCTGTCTGCACCGCCGTCCGCCTCACGAACTGGATGCATTCGAGCAGCGATCGCGGCGTTATGTAGCAAAGGCACCAAGCAATTGGAATCCCCGGCGGCTATCCTTCCGGCATGGGGACGCAGCTACGCCGCTACAAGCCCGAGACGATCACCCGCGCGCTGGTAGCGCTGCGGGCTGAACTGATCCGCGACGGCGGGCCGGGGCCGGAGCATCTCGAGGCGTTGTTGCAGCTACGCGGCCACAACCTCGGGCCGGTGCCGCAGAAGGTGGTGAGGTGACGCCCGCCAGGTTCCGGCGCAACCGGCTCCGGGTGGCGATATACGCAGCGCTCGGAAGGGCAGCTGACCGGCCCCGGAGATAGTGCGGCGGGTATCTGAGGCGCACGGTCTGGCCTATGAGGCGATGTACCGGAGCGCCTATGCCCAACTGGACGCTATGAAGCGAGGCAGGAAGTTAGTCCATAAGGGGCGGTTGTGGAACTGCCCGGTTAACCGGGCAGTTCCGTTTTCTGGCTAGACAGCTTCGAAGGCTGCCTTGAACTTGGCGCTGTCAACAAGGAGCTTTGTTCATGCAGCACTCTTAAACTCGATCGCCAATAGAAGATCCTCTGACCCGAGAATGGTTTTCATCTGATCACGAAAATCCACAGCCGTACCGGGAAACGCCGCCCACCATACGGTTTCTAGGACCCGGCCGCGTTTTGCCGCTAGCCGAGAAAGGAATTCGTCCACCTCCTTGTGGGTGGGACGCTGCGGGCCGAGATGATCCGGCGCGGCATGACCTATGAGCAGCTATCTGAGCGGTTGGCCGATTTGGGGTGAAAGACACGCCGGTCAATCTGCGGAACAAGGTGGCGCGCGGCGGGTTCTCAGCAGTGTTCTTGGTCCAGTACCTGAAGGCCATCGGCGTGCAAGAGCTTCGATCTTAATTGAATTCAGGCCGTTTGCGCATCGGGTCCCAAAATCCTCGTCTTGTGGAAAACTCATTTGTCTTCTTAGACAGAAGCACTCCATCCCAAAGCGGGAGGTCAATGCGCCGATTCCGCTCCAGTTCCTCCATAATAATTCGCAGGTGCTTGCAAAACAAGACCAATTCGATGTCTTCGGACAATCTTGCCAAGTGGGCCGCTAGATCAGCAGTAACGTGCTGATCTAGCTTTATTGTGGCCTCTGCGTTCACCTCAACCGTCGAGGTGCTATCCTGAGATAGCACGGGGGTATTAAGTATCGGACGTAGCGCCAACTCGTCGGGGCCATTACTATTCTCAATACGAAAGTTTCCCTCGATGCGTAAGACGTTTAGATGGCGATTAGTTCCGTTTAATATTCTTACGAGGACTTTTACCATCCTATGGGTTGTAACTTCATGGGTATCTACAATCATTTGCCCAACATAGAGGCCGCGGTGGTTAAATTGGGGCGTACCGTCCCATCTTTCGTCAATATTTAGATCATTTACCGTTGTTGTGATGGCCTTTGCCGTTCTAAACCCTGCGAAAACGCAATAAAATCCCGCGACAAACGCCAACAGACCTAAGGCATTTAGCCAAGGAAAGTCGCCGAAGCCCCCAGTCATGGCAGGAGCCTCCGATCTGAATGCCCGTGTCGCCGCGTCCCATCCCTTTCCAATAAGCCAAGCGAAGGTCTCTTTAGCGAAGAGAGCCCCGCCCGTGACAAGCAGCCCCCCGCCCAAGAGGAATAGGCTTCTGATGCGATCCATTGGTTTCTGATACCAGCAAACAGAAGGAACGGTGGAGTCCCTTTGGTATGGCCGCTCCCGCCCCTCGCGGCCTTGGTGCGTTTGCTACATAACGCCGAGCGAGCGCATGTCGTGGATGGTGAGCACGGCGTCCTTGCCGCCGAGCCCGACGTCGGAAAGCGCCCGGCGCGCGCCTTCCTCGGCGGCGCGCTAGCATCAGCTCGAGGTCGGCGTCCGACAGGCGCGCGGAGCTGCCGCCGTGGTGCGGTGCGGTCATCGGTGTAGTCCTCCGGGTCGGGTATCAAAGCGACGGCAGCCCTGGGCCGTTCAGCCTCAGATGCGGTAGCGGACGATGACGGTGCCTCGGTCGCCGGCCGAGCTGCCGTTGCGGACGCCGTCGCTGCAACGGTTGCCTGGACCGGGTTGCAACTCTACGGCGCCGCGGGCTTGCGGACGGACGGGTCGGCTCCAGTGCCGCGGGTGCGGCGTCAGCTGAGGGCCGCCGGGCCGGCAACCGGCGCGGCCGGTGTCGCGCTACTCCTCTACGCTGAAGCCATCCCGTAAACGCGGATGCGAACTGATGTTGTCGTCACCTACTCGGCGGCGACCGGCAAACTGGCCTCGTCGCCCCAGCCCGTCCAGCCGGGTCGGGTGCCGCGCGCGAAGAGCTCGATATACGGCCCTGGGCTGCAGTCCTCGATGATCGGGTAAAGTTCATCCGGCTTGCGGCTGTGCTCGCGCTTACGGGTGGCGATCAGGTTCACCTGCGACCGCGCCGGCGCGAGTGTGCGCGCCTGCTTGCCCCGCACGCCGAACAGTATGGTCTCGGTGACGTTGCGGAAGTAGAAGCCGACGCCGCGGCCGTCCGAGGCGCCGTCCTTGCGCACCTTGTGCCAGACTATGACCGTCTTGTACTTGAAGCCCCAGGCCCGGATTACCTCGAGGCCCTCCGGCAGCAGGGCGTTCGGCACCCAGAGGTAGAGATGGGCGGGCTCCACCACGATCTGCGCCACCGGGAGCGCCTTGATCTCGGGGAGCGTCATCGTCGGATAGCGCATCAGACGGCGATGCTCGGGCGCCACCTTCCCGGTCCGGTTTTCGAACTGCCAGGGCGGGTCGGCAAGTATGGTGTGGTAGGTGCGGCCGCCCAACGCGGTGAGGATACTGATCTTGGGGTTCACTGAGCTATTATCCAACTGCGACTGCGGCGCTTGTCGGTCAGCAAGCGTCAGGGAGCGAAGGGAGGCTCCCAAGCGCCTTGACCTGACTGGAGCGCTGGGAACTCCCGCGTTTGGGGAACGCACTCGGCGAGCTGCCGTGCGCGTTCCACTGACTGCTACATCGTCGAAAGGCCGGCGGTCGGCGACCCGTGCGGCACACGCACAGGAGCGTTCTCGAACCACCCGCGCATGAGGTCGTCGAGGTCGAAGCCCACCAGCGCCGCTTCGTCCCGGGCGAAGCCAAGCAGATGCTTCATGACCTCCTCGAAGTGCCCACGCTCCTTGAGCATGTCCGGTTCAATGTCAGATCCATCCTCGAAGAGGGACAGCACGTAGTCGGCCACCATATAGGCGTTCCAGTACGGCCAGTAGCTCGGGAGGCCGTCCTGCACCGCGCGCTCATCGTACCCGGGAAGGGTAGGCGCCCCCCCTGTCAGGTGGGCCAGAGCCTGGTGGCGATCGGAAACCTTGCGGGGCTCGTCAGTCAGATCGGCCTCCAGAAACCTCAGCGCCGCCTGAGCCTGACGCAGGAAACGGACCTTCTCCTCGGCAGTAAGCGCGGCAAACTCGCCGCTCGGCACAGCCCGGGGCGGACAGTGACCGACCTCGAGATCGGGCGTCCCCAGGATCGAGAGGAAAGGCGTGATCTCCGCCGGGAGGGCGGCGTTGTAGTTCCCCGCGGTCCGGTGTTCCTGACGGGTACTTTCGTCGTTAGTGGTCTTCATTAGAGTGTCCTGTTTTGTTTTCAACCGGGAGGTTTCTGCCTCTCCGATCCTTCTATTTTCTCCGGAAGTGCAAATCCGGTCGTCCCGATCGCTCCAAAATTATATCGTTTGATCCCAGTCTCTTGCTCCCCGTTTTCTGCGGTTGGTGAATTTTTTTCGGGACTGCGCGATCCTGCGACCCATCAGACGGGGAATCAGGCGAATCGGGCCGCCTCCTCCTTTCCCGCCATGCTCACCGCCGTCTGGGGCAATTCAGTGCCGTCAAATGCTGAGTTGTCCCACGAGGGGCGAAGGCAGGCGCGCCGACGTGAGGTCGTTCTCAGAGCCGCGCGCCTCGATGGACAGAGACAGCGAAAAACAGTCGCTTAAGTCGGGTCTCGACGCCTTCGGAATTTTCTGGACGGGCGGGGACGACCGATTCCTGGAATGCGCGGATGCTGAAAGACACCGATCCGTTTCATGAGGTTCCAATGTCGATCCAGCCATCCCCCGCCCTGATCCCCACTGATGTCAACCGTTTGCTCCGCATGCGCGACCTGATCGACTTGACGGCGCTCAGCCGCGCGACGATCTACCGCGAGATGGATGCCGGCAACTTCCCCCTGCCGATCCGCATCGGCGGCAGCAACCGCTGGCCGCTTGCTGATGTCCTCGCCTTCATCGAGGCCCGCCGGGCGGTCCGCGACGGGAGTGCCGCCCGATGATGCATGACAATGGTGACGCTTTCCGAAATGTCGGAGGGCGGCCGCAGCCGACTTCGAGCGCCGGCGGGGAGATGCTGTCGGCTGCCCTGGCCTATGCCGCCGCCGGCTTGCCCGTGTTTCCCTGCGGCCTCGACAAGCGGCCGCTGATCGCGGGCTGGCCGAGCGCCGCCAGCACCGACGAGGCGCAGATCCGCGAATGGTGGAGCCGGTGGCCCGCCGCAATGATCGGCCTCCCGACTGGCGCCTGCTCCGGGCTCTACGTCGTCGACATTGACGTCGACGAGAAGGTCGACGGCATGTCCGCCTACCGCGCGATGGAGCTTCCCCGTGCCGCGATCGCGGTACGAACGCCTTCGGGCGGGGGCCACGCCTACTTCCGCTGGCCGGGCCCGGGCTGGCGCAACACCGTCGGCAGGATTGCTCCCGGGATCGACACCCGAGGGGAGGGCGGCTACGTCATCGTGCCCCCGAGCGCAGCAGCAGCGGGCGGCTACTGGTGGGTTTCCGAGCCGATGGGCGAGCGCCTCCTTGCAGGCGAAGTTCCCGAGCTCCCGGAGAAGCTCCGCGCCCTGCTCGAGGAGGCTGAGCCGCGGGAGCGCCAGCCGGGCGGGACACCCGGCGGCCGCGCTTGGGCCGCTGCCGCGCTACGCGACGAGGTTGCGGGGGTCGCCGCCGCGCCGCCCGGATCGCGCAATGACAGGCTGAACCGGGCTGCCTTCAGCCTTGGCCAGATCGTGGGCGAGGGTCATCTCGACCGTGGCCGCGTCGAGGGCGAGCTGTTGGCGGCGGCCACCGCCGCCGGCCTCGACGACCGCGAAGCCGCAGCTACCATCCGCTCCGGCCTTGAGTCCGGACTGAAGCAGCCGCGTGGACCGAGGGGCGATACGCCAGCGTCCGCTGCGCCCGACGAAGCGGCGTTTCCGGAGCCCAACACCAGTCTGCTGGAACTGCGGGCCGATCCGCCACCGGCTTTCCCGGGCGCCGACGTCTTCGGGGCGGTCTGGGGTAATTGGATCGCCGATGCCGCCAAGGGGGGATCGGCGCCGCCTGACTATGTCGGACTCGCGCTGCTGGCGGCCGCGGGGTCGCTGGTCGGCAACGCACGCTGGGTGTCGCCGTGGCTCGGCTGGAGCGAGCCGCCGGTGATCTGGGGCAAGATCATCGGCAGCCCGAGTGCCGGGAAAAGTCCGGCGCTGAAGGCCGTCACCGCTCCGCTGCGCGCGCTCGAGCGCCGGGTCCGCAGGGAGGCCGAACTGGCTCACGCGGCGTGGGTGGAGAAGGCGAAGGCGGCGGAAGTCTATCAGAAGGAGTGGGAGAAGGCGGTCGAGATTGCCGCCAAGGCCGAGCGGACACCGCCCCCGCGGCCCCCGGAGGCTATCCCGCCCGAGGAACCGCACATCCCGCGCCTGACCGTCAACGACGTGACGACGGAAGCTCTCGGCGCCATGCTCGGCCGCCAGCCGCGGGGAACACTTATGGTGCGCGACGAGCTCGCCGGCTTCCTCGGGGACATGAACCGCTACAACAACGGCAGCGGCGACCGGCCGTTCTGGCTCGAGGCCTACGGCGGCGGCTCGTTCTCCGTCGAGCGGCTGAGCCGAGGCCCGGTGTCCATCGAGCGCCTGACCATCGGCGTGATCGGCGGCATCCAGCCTGACCGCCTTTCCGCCCTTCTGATGAAGGCGCGCGACGATGACGGCATGCTTG
The DNA here is from genome assembly GCA_963763295.1 of uncultured Alphaproteobacteria bacterium. Classification (GTDB taxonomy): domain Bacteria; phylum Pseudomonadota; class Alphaproteobacteria; order Rhodobacterales; family Rhodobacteraceae; genus Amaricoccus. The sequence goes on along the minus strand of CAVXOH010000006.1, from coordinate 277,607 downwards.
CCCGCTTCTGCCCGGTGTTCCCGCTGCCCGCCGAGGTGGGCGTCCCCACGCACGTTCCCGACAACGCGATGGTCGAGGCGGCCTTCACTCGGCTCTACGGGCTTGAGATGGTCACCGACGCCTCCGAGGAACTGGTGCCCGTCGTCGTGCGCTTCGATGACGCCGCCAGGTCGGCGATGCGGGATTACTACGTCTGGGTCCGCAAGGCGGAGGGCGAGTGCACCGGGCTGATCAGCTCGTTCATGGGCAAGACGCCCGGAATGATTGCCCGCATCGCCCTCGTGCTTGACCTGATGGAGTGGGCAGTCGGACCCGAGCCGGTTCCGCCGTCGCGCATCACGCTCTCGACGTTCCAGCGGGCGCATCGCTACGTGCGCGGGTATCTGCTGCCGATGGCGCGGCGGGCCTATGCGGAGGCCTCGACCTCCTCGGAGGAGCGGGCCGCGCGAACGCTGGCGCAGGTGCTGAAGGCGCAGCGGATCCAGACCACCACGAAATCCGACGTCCGGAGCCTCCGGCTGGAGGGTCTGCGCGACACAAGGGCGATTGTGGCCGCCCTCGACCTGCTGAAGGACGCGAACATCCTGTCCGAGCGAAAGATCCCCACCGGGGGCCACCCCAGGACCGAGTACCTCGTGAACCCCGGCATCTGGAGATAGTTCCGGGCGCTGTCGGCTCTGTCGCTTCGCGCCATCTCAGTCTCGCTGATGTTGGCTGTGCCGGGCAGCAAACCGTCGTGAGGCCTCCGGCCCGGCTCGAACGGACGAGGAGCGCCGCCCATGCAAAGAGGCGCGAGGCCGGTCGGCAAAGTGGCTGCGGTCGTTGTTCCACCGCATGCGAGCACAATCCTGAACGTTCAGCCGTCGCTCTGCCCTCGATCTGCATACCGTCGCACACATTTTCCTCGGTTCGAGCGGCGCGGGTTAAGCGGTAGATCAGATGGCCGCACCCTCCCGAGAGGGGCGGGTCTTTTCAGGCTTTTCAGGCTTTTCAGGCTTTTCAGGCTTTTTGGGCTTTTCTCGTGCTTCAGAACGGCAGAGGCTTTTTGACCTTTTTGACCCTTTTGACCTTTTCGACCTTTTCTGCCTTCCGGCACTCCGCAGTTTCAAACCACGGCGCCTCTATGCTTTTTAACCTTTTCGAGCTTTTTCAGGCTCCATGAACCAGAGAGCAGTTGCCCTTTTCGGGCTTTTTAGGCTTTTCAGCCTTTGGCGAACACGGAGTTATTGCCATTTCTCTGGTCGGGCTTTCGACGCGAATGCGTATGCGCAACATCAACCAATGTTCAAAAAGCCCAAAAAGGTCAGAAAGTAGGAAAAGGTCCAAAAGCCCTGCAGCTAAAATCGTATGGGCAGCAAAAAAGCCATGAAAGCCCCTAAAGTTCCTGTTAATACTTCCGACCGGTGACCTCACCGGCGTCCGCCTTATCCAATCGCACAGTGAAGCGCAAAAAGCCGGAAAAGGGTCAAAAGTCCGAGCGCCCTTGGAACACCGGGATCGAGACCATGAACCGCGACCCCGGCCCGGCGGCCCGTGACGAAGAGCCGCCAGCGCGCTCCATTGGCGCCGACGGTCATCGAGGCGGTCCCCGTCAGCGCGCATCTGCTTCTCCGGGGAAAGCGTGCCGAACGGCCATGAGCTCAGCGCATAGCCTCGGCGTGGCGGGCCCGAACAGGAACGAGCTTGTCGAGCCTCTGGTCGATGGCGCAGCCGCTCGTCAAGCCTTGCGACCGCCTCGTCGAGAATATCAAAGCGTGCAGTCATTCCAGCCTCAAGCTGCGCAACACTGGCCTGACTGCGCGCGGACGCTGGCGCGATCGGCTCGTCGCCCACTCACTTCCCCGCTGTTGCCCTTTCGGGGGCTACGCCGATACCCCGCTTTAAACTCGACGACCTCGGCGCCACGGCCCGTCACGAACCTTGCCCACCGCTCCATGAGTACCCGACGCTGTTCCAGATAGTCCGTGCGGCGATAGGCGCGCTCCGTCTTCGTCCCGTCGGCGTGGGCGAGTGCGGCTTCGGCGACCTCGCGTGGGGCGTCGGTCACCTCGGCGCACCAGTCGCGGAAGCTGCTGCGGAAGCCGTGCGGCCGCTCACTCATGCCGCGTCGCTCCATCATCCGCGACATGGTGGCGTCGCTGATCACACCCTTACGGAGGCTGGGGAACAGGTAGCCGTCGCGGCTGTGTGGGGCTGCCTGCGCGATGACCGCCAGCGCCTCCTCCGACAGCGCTATGCGATGCGTTATGCCCGCCTTCATGCGCTCGCCCGGGATCGTCCAGGTCGTCCCCTCGATCTCGTCGAGCCGCGCGAAGCGGACCCCGGCGGAACGCACGGCGGTCAGGATGAGGAGACGCAACGCCAGGTGACACACGGTGTTCCCGCTGAGCGTCGCATAGAAAGCCGGGACCTCCGCCCACGGCAGGGCGGGGATGTGCTCCGTCTTCTGCCGGGACCTGCCAAGCAGGACCCGCGCCTTGTCGGTCGCCTGCAGATCGACGTCGAGTCCCATGGCGACCGCGTGCTTCAGGATCACCTGCAGGCGCGCGATCGCCTTACGGGCCGTCTCCCCCTTTTCGTGCCAGATCGGTGCCAGCGCCACCCTGATGTCGTTCTGGTCAAGATCCTCGATCGGTATCGGCCCAAGCTTCGGCATCACATGACGCTCAATGGGCGAGAACCAGCGGCCGGCCTTGCCGTCGCGTTTGAGCTGGGCCTTGCGCGCCTCGAACGCCTGGTCTGCCACAGCTGCCAAGGTGGGTCGCTCGGCCGCGGTTTCGCGGCGGAGACGCTCGCGTTCCTTGATCGGGTCGTGGCCGGCGGCAGCCAGCTTACGCCACCTTTCCGCCGCCTCCCTGGCCTCCCTCAGGGACACCGCCGACAGCGAACCCAGTCCCATCTCGCGGCGGCGTCCGGCAACAGTGACGCGCAGGAACCATTGCGCTCCACCTTCGGCACGCCGGTGAAGCCACAGGCCACCGCCGTCGTTGAACTTGCCGACCGGACAATTCCTGACGTGGGCCGCGCTCAGTCGGTTCAAGGCACGCAATTCTCGTCCACCTTTCTGTCCACCTTTCAGTCTGCGATAGAATGATACAGGATGAGCGGATGGGGCAACAGCCAATCGAGCAAATGGCTGGTAAGCTTTAGAAACCTGAACAACCAGACGCATGAGGAGACGTGGAGCAACAGCAGTTCAATGCGTCTCGACCGCACCATTTCACCTTTCCGGGCTGCCGGCTCGCGGCTGGCGCGGGATCGGGCCGAGCGGCTCGGCCGCGCCGCGATCAAAGAGAGCGCTTCGTCCAGCGGGCAATGACGCCGATGATGCCTTCGCGGAACAACAGCACGCCGAACACGAAGACGACGCCCTCGATCACGGTGACCCACGCTCCGAAGCCGGCGAAGTAGTTCTGCAGGGCGACGACGATCGCTGCGCCGACGATCGGGCCGAAGACGGTGCCCATGCCGCCGAGCAGCGCCATCAGCACGACCTCGCCGGACATGGTCCAGTAGACGTCGGTCAGTGACGCGAGTTGGAACACCAGTGCCTTGGTGGCCCCGGCGAGCCCCGCCAGCGCGGCCGACATGACGAACACCGCGAGCTTGTAGCGGTTGACGCGATAGCCGAGCGAGACCGAGCGCGGTTCGTTCTCGCGGATCGCCTTGAGCACGTGGCCGAAGGGCGAGTGGATGATCCGGTAGATGATCAAGAGCCCGACGAACACGATCGCCAGAACGAAGAAATAGAAGGTGCGGTCGCTGGCGATGTCGAACACGCCGAACAGGCGCCCGCGCGGCACGGCCTGGATGCCGTCCTCGCCGCCGGTGAACGCCGCCTGCACGCAGAAGAAGAACACCATCTGCGCGAAGGCGAGCGTCACCATGGCGAAGTAGATCCCCTGGCGCCGGATGGCGAGCGCGCCGATGGCGAGCCCGAGCACCGCCGCCACGACCGTGCCGCTGAGAATGGCGAGCTCCGGCGTCAGCCCCCAGACCTTGGCGGCGTGGGCCGAGATGTAGCTCGCCGAGCCGAAGAAGGCGGCGTGCCCGAAGGAAAGCAGGCCGCCGTAGCCCAGGAGCAGGTTGAAGGCGCAGGCGAAGAGCGCGAAGCAGAGCACCTTCATCAGGAAGACCGGGTAGAGGAAGAACGGCGCGACCAGCATGAACACCAGGAGCCCGGCGAAGATCGCCATGTGGTGCCGCGGCATGCCGAGCGTCGGCGCCTCGGCGGGCATGGCGATGTCGGATACGACCTGGTCGGTCATCACGCGGCCCTCCCGAACAGCCCGGCGGGCTTCACCAGCAAGACCAGCGCCATGATGACGAAGATCACCACCGCCGACCCCTCGGGGTAGAAGACCCGGGTCAGGCCCTCGACGAGGCCGAGGCCGAAGCCGGTGAGGATGGCGCCCATGATCGAGCCCATGCCGCCGATGACCACGACCGCGAAGACGACGATGATGAGGTCGGCTCCCATGTTGGGGTTGACCGAGTAGATCGGCGCCGCCAGCACGCCGGCGAAGGCCGCGAGGCCGACGCCGAAGCCGTAGGTCAGCGTGATCAGGCGTGGCACGTTGATGCCGAAGGCGCCGACCAGCGTCGGGTTCTCGGTCGCGGCGCGCAGATAGGCGCCGAGCCGCGTCTTCTCGATCAGGAACCAGGTGCCGAAGCAGGCGATGAGCGAGGCCACCACCACCCAGGCGCGGTAGTTGGGCAGGAACATGAAGCCGAGGTTCTGCCCGCCGGCGAGCTGCGCGGGCGCCGTGTAGGGCAGGCCGGAGACGCCGTAGGCGTTGCGGAACAGGCCCTGGATGATGAGCGCCAGCCCGAAGGTCAGCAGCAGCCCGTAGAGGTGGTCGAGATGGTAGAGCCGCGCCAGCATGGTGCGCTCGATCACGATGCCGATGGCGCCGACGATGATGGGCGCGAGAATCAACGCCCACCAGTAGCCGAGGCCCAGGTAGTTGCCGAGCATCCAGGCGGCGAACGCCCCCATCATGTACTGGGCGCCATGCGCGAAGTTGATGATGTTGAGCAGCCCGAAGATGACCGCGAGCCCGAGGCTGAGCATCGCGTAGAACGAGCCGTTGATCAGCCCAAGCAGCAGCTGCCCGAACAGCGCCTGAGGTGGAATGCCGATGAGTTCGAACATGGGGGCCGCGGGCTCCTTGGGATCGGGAAGCCGGGGGGACGGGAAGGCCGTCCCCCCGGGTTTCAGGGGCTACTGCACCAGCGGGCAGCCGCCGTCGGCGAGCGGGCGGAAGGCCTCCGCACCGGGGATCGTGGCGACCAGCTCGTAGTAGTCCCACGGCCCGGTCGAGGCGTCCGGCGCCTTGACCTTGAACAGGAACATGTCGTGGATCTTGCGGCCGTCGACCCGGATCTCGCCCTCGCCGAACAGCGGGTCGGAGGTCGGTGTCTCCTTCATCTTGGCGACCACGGCGTCGCCGGCCTCCTTGTCGCCGAGCGCCTCGACCGCCTTCAGGTAGTGCAGCACGCCGGAATAGACGCCGGCATGCACCATCGTCGGCTTGGCGCCGCCGTGCGCTTCCGCGAACCGCTCGGACCAGGCGCGGGTGTCGTCGTTGAGGTCCCAGTAGAAGCTCTCGGTCAGCACCAGTCCCTGCGCGGTCTCGAGGCCGAGCGCGTTGACGTCGGTGATGAAGATCAGCAGCCCGGCGAGGGTCTGGCCGCCCTGCACGATGCCGAACTCGTTCGCCTGCTTGATGGTGTTGACCGTGTCGCCGCCGGCGTTGGCCATGCCGATCACCTGGGCGCCCGAAGCCTGCGCCTGGAGCAGGAAGGAGGAGAAGTCCTGGCCGGGGAACGGATGGCGGACCGTGCCGAGCACCTGGCCGCCTGCGGCCTCGACCACGGCGATGGTGTTCGCCTCGAGGTCGTGCCCGAAGGCGTAGTCGGCGGTGATGAAGAACCAGGTGTCGAGCCCCTCGCCGACCAGCGCGCTGCCGGTGCCGTGCGCCAGCGCGTAGGTGTCGTAGGTCCAGTGGATGGTGTTGGGCGTGCAGGCCTTGCCGGTCAGGTCGGTGGAGCCGGCCCCCGAGTTGATGAAGACCTTGTTCTTCTCCTTGGTCACCTCGCTGACCGCCAGCGCCGCCGAGGAGGTCGGGACGTCGACGATGAGGTCGACGCCTTCCTGGTCGTACCACTGCCGGGCGATGTTCGAGGCGATGTCGGGCTTGTTCTGGTGGTCCGCCGAGACGATCTCGACGTTGATGCCCTTGGAGGCGGCGTCGAAGTCCTCGACCGCCATCTGGGCGGCCACGACCGAGCCCTCGCCGGACAGGTCGGCATAGACGCCCGAGCGATCGTTCAGCACGCCGATCTTGACGTCCACGGCCCAGGCCGCCGAGGCCATCAGGAGCCCGACGGCCGAAGCCAGGGCCAAGCTTCCGAGTTTCACGTAGAGTCCTCCGTTGGATCGTGGAAAGGGGGGATCAGAACTCCGAGGTAGGAGTGCAGCTTGTCGATGTTGGCGTCGAGCTCGGCGTTGGGGATCATGTCGATCACCCGTCCGGTCTCGACGACGTAGTGTCGGTCGGCCACGGATGCGGCGAAATGGAAGTTCTGCTCGACCAGCACGATGGTGAAGCCCTCGGTCTTCAGCTGGGCGATGGTGCGGCCGATCTGCTGGACGATCACCGGGGCCAGGCCCTCGGTCGGCTCGTCGAGCAGCAGCAGCTTGGCGCCGGTCCTGAGGATGCGGCCGATCGCCAGCATCTGCTGCTCGCCGCCCGAGAGCTTGGTGCCCTGGCTCGACAGCCTCTCCTTGAGGTTCGGGAACAGCTCGTAGATGCGCTCGACCGAAAGCCCGCCGGGCTGGACGCGCGGCGGCAGCATCAGGTTCTCCTCGACCGAGAGGCTCGAGAAGATGCCGCGCTCCTCGGGGCAGATGGCGATGCCGGCCCTGGCGATCGCCCGCGCCGGCAGGCCGATCAGCTCGCGCCCGCCGAACTGCACCGAGCCCTTGCGCTTGCCGAGGATGCCCATGATCGCCTTCAGCGTCGTGGTCTTGCCCGCGCCGTTGCGCCCGAGCAGGGTGACGACCTCGCCGTCGTGCACGTCGAACCTGATCCCGTGCAGCACGTGGCTCTCGCCGTACCAGCCTTCGAGATCGCGGACCGCCAGCAGCGGCGCGGGTGCGGTGGCGCGGGCTGCCTCAGCCATGACCGACTCCGATATAGGCTTCGATGACGCGCGGGTCCTTGGAGACGGTCTCGTAGTCGCCTTCCGCCAGCTTCTGGCCGCGGGCGAGCACGGTGATGCGGTTCGACAGCGTCGCCACCACCGAGAGGTTGTGCTCGACCATCAGGATGGTGCGGTTCTTCGAGACCCGCCGGATCAGCTCGGTGATCCGCTCCACGTCCGCCTGCGCCATGCCGGCCATCGGCTCGTCGAGCAGCATCATCTCGGGATCGAGCGCGAGCGTGGTGGCGATCTCGAGCGCGCGCTTGCGCCCGTAGGAGAGCTCCCCGGCGGTGGTGTGCGCGAACTCGGTCAGACCCACGTCGGCGATCAGCGCCAGGGCTTCGCCGTCGAGGCTCCCGAGCACCTTCTCCGAGCGCCAGAAGTCGAAGCTGTCGCCGCGCCGCCGCTGCAGCGCCACGCGCACGTTCTCGAGCACGGTCAGCTGCGGGAAGACCGCGGAGATCTGGAACGAGCGGATCAGTCCCAGCCGCGCTATGTCGGCCGGCTCCATGCTGCTGATGTCGCGGCCATTGAAGGTGATGGTGCCCGAGGTGGGCTGCAGGAACTTGGTCAAGAGGTTGAAGCAGGTGGTCTTGCCGGCGCCGTTCGGGCCGATGAGCGCGTGGATCGACCCGCGCTGGACGTCGAGATCGACCCCGCTGACCGCCATGAATCCGGCGAACTGCTTGGCGAGATTCTTCGCCGATAGAATGATGCCATCAGGAGAAGTGGTCACATCGCCCCCGCCCGTGCCTTGAACCGATCATCTCGAACGGACGGGCAACGCCCCGCGCTGCAACCCGTCCCGAAACATCAGTTCGCGGCACGCTAACAATGTTGCGGGGCAATTGCCAGAGCGGTCTGGGTGCCCCCGCGCTGGGAGGCGGGGTGGGAGATATAGCCTAGCGCACCATCTCCGCGTCGGGCTTGAACTCGGGCGCGACCTCCAACGCCTCGCGCCGCGCGTCAGTGGCCGCCGTCAGGTTGTCGCCGTCGGCGGTGAAGGCGATGCCGCTCGGGTCGAGCACCACGAGCCGCTCGCCGATGCCGAGGAAGCCGCCGACGCTGACCACGATGCCGGTCAGCTCGCTGCCGCCGCGGATGATCAGGTCGGTCACCTCGCCGATCGTCTCGCCCTCGCGGTTGGTCACGCTGGTCCCGACCAGCCGAGAGGCGAGGAGGTCGGCGTCGGTGGTGGTGACGAAGACGCTCTTGTCGGCGTCCGGATTGGCCTCGGCCCTGCTCTCCACCGGCGGGGCCTGCTGCGCGCCGGCGCTGGCGGCGAAGACGGAAACGGCGACTGCGATCAGCAGGATCTTCATGGCCGGGCTCCGGGCGGGATCGGTCGGACAGACGATCAATGCGCGCCGCGCGCCGGCGTTCCCGGCGTCGCGCCGACGGTCGAGATTCCTCGCGCGGACGTGTATGATCGTGGCTGGAACGCCGGGAGGCCTGATATGTGCATCGACCATCACCGCGATCCGCTGCGCTGCATCGTGCCGCCGCACATGCTGCGCGTGCTCGAGCTCCGCGGCGACGCCCGACAGACCGAGATGGCGCGCGAGCTCCTGTCCCGCGGCAGCCAGGTCCGGCAGCAGCGCGCCGCATCCTCGGCGGCGCCGATGCTGCGCGCCGGCGCCGGCCCGGATGCCGAGTTCGTGGCGCGCGCCTTCGTCGAGCCGGCGCCGCAGCGCAACCTCAACCGCGCGATCTACGACGGCGAGAGCCGGGCGACCCTGCCGGGGACACTGCGGCGCAGCGAGGACGACGGGCCGACCGGCGATCCGGACTGCGACGGTGCCTACGATGGCGCCGGCGCGGTCTACGACCTCTACTTCAACGAGTTCAACCGCGATTCCCTCGACGGCCTGGGCCTGAAGCTGATCGCCACCGTCCATCACCGGCGCAACTACAACAACGCTTTCTGGGACGGCGAGCAGATGGCCTACGGCGACGGCGACGGCGAGATCTTCTCGACCTTCATCGAGACCTCGGTGATCGCCCACGAGATGAGCCACGGCGTCGTGCAGTTCTCCGGCGGCCTCGTCTACGAGGGCCAGTCGGGCGCCCTCAACGAGAGCTTCTCCGATGTCTTCGGCGCGATCACCCGGCAGTACGTCGAGAAGACCGACGTCCATGCGAGCGACTGGCTGATCGGCAAGGGCATCCTCGGTCCGGAGATCCGCGGCGATGCGCTGCGCTCGATGAAGCTGCCGGGGACCGCCTACTCGGACGCGCTGCTCGGGCAGGACCCGCAGCCCTACCACATGGACCTCTACGTCAACACCACCGAGGACAACGGTGGGGTGCACATCAATTCCGGCATCCCCAACCACGCGTTCTACCTCTACTGCATGCTCTCCGGCGGCAATTCCTGGGGCGCGCCCGGCCAGGTCTGGTACCGGACGCTGCAGCAGCTCAACAACCCGTTCGCGAGCTTCGCGGACTGGGCGGTCGGCACGGTGCAGGCGGCGATCGCGCTCTACTCGGTGGGCAGCCTCGAGGCCACCATGCTCCGGCGCGCCTGGAAGCTGGTCGGGATCTCGGTCTGAGGGGATGGGTGGCGCAGGGGGGTGCCTGGCGATGATGATAACGATCACGACGAGCGGCGGCATCGGCGGCTTCGGCCTGGTGAAGTCGACCGAGGTCACCGTCGAGAGCCTGCCCGAGCCGCTCCGGGTCGAGACCTGCGCCCGGCTCGATCCGGCGGCGCTCGGATCGCTCGCCGCGGCGCCGGGGCGGGAGGCGGTCGACCGCATCGTCTACCACATCGTCGTCAGCGAGGGCGGCGAGGCGGCCCGCTTCGACCTGCCGGAGAGCGCGCTGCCGCCCGAGACGCTCGATCTGATCGACGACCTGCTCGCGCGGCGGCCCTGAGCCCGCTCCTCACGCCGCGAGGCTGACGAACCCGCCCGGGTGGCGCAGCACCCGCCCGGCCAGCTCGAGCCCGAGGAGCGCGGCCGCCACCGCCGCCGCCGGCAGCGCCAGGTCGCGGATCAGGCAGTCCTCGGCGACCGGCGAGGGTCCGAGCAGCGCGAGGAGCCGTGCCTCGACCGGGTCGGCGGCGGTGGGCGGCGCGGGCGGCACGGCCTCGGGCCGGCGCGCCGCGGGCGGCGCGCCGAGGATTTCGGCCAGCGCCTCGGCGATATCGGCGGCCGAGCGCACCAGCACAGCACCGTCGCGGATCAGCTGGTTGCAGCCGCCGGCGCGGGCGTCCATCGGGTTGCCGGGCACCGCCATCACCTCGCGGCCCTGGTCGAGGGCGTTGCGGGCGGTGATCAGGCTGCCCGAGCGCGTCGCCCCCTCGACCACCACGACGCCGAGCGCGAGGCCCGAGACGATGCGGTTGCGCCGCGGGAAGTCCTGGGCGCGCGGGGCGTGGCCCATCGGCATCTCCGAGAGCCTGAGGCCGCAGCGGGCGATCTCGTCGGCGAGCGCGGCGTTCTCCGGCGGGTAGACGTCGTCGACCCCGCCGGCCTGGGCGGCGACGGTGCCGGTCACGAGCGCGGCGCGATGCGCGGCCGCGTCAATGCCGCGGGCGAGCCCGGAGCCGACCACGAAGCCCATCTCGCCGAGCTCGGCCGCGAGGCGCGCGGCCATCCGGCAGCCGAGGGCGGAGGCGTTGCGCGCGCCGACCAGCGCCACCACCGGCCGCTCGGCGAGCGCCGGGTCGCCGAGCGCCCAGAGGAGCGGCGGCGGATCGGCGATGGTGGCGAGGAGCGCCGGATAGTCGGCCGCCCCGAGCAGCAGCGGCCGCGCCCCGGCCGCCGCCGCCGCCTCCCACTCCTCGAGCGCGGCGGCGCGCGAGGCGGGCGCGTAGCCGCCCGCCCCCGCCGCCGCGGCGATCGCCGGCAGCGCCTCGAGCGCGGCGGGAGCCGACCCGTATTCGCGGATCAGCCGCACGAAGGTGGCCGGACCGACCCGGCGCGACCGCGCCAGCCGCAGCCAGTCGAGCCGCGCCGCTTCGGAGCGCGGCACGGCATCGGCCGGGATCTTGGCGGAGGCAGGCGCGAGCATGCCGCCACGCTTGCCCCGCCAGAGTTAACGACCGGTATAAGCCGCCCGCTTTCTTCCCTTTCCTTCCCGCAGAGTCGGGCCGGGGTCAAGGGCGGCGAAGCCGCGGGCGCAAGCCCGCTTGCCCTTGACGCCGGCCCGAACTCGCATCCCCACACTGGAAAAGGCGCCTGATGAAGCAGCCGCTTCATCAGGCGCCTCGGCGCAGAATCTTCTTTTCCTTGCAACGCCGCAACCCGCGCGACGCCGCAGCGCGGCGCGGGCGCGGCGCCGCCACGAGCGCGACGCCCGCGCGCCGCCCCCGCCGGCCGGCGACGCCGCCGGCTGATCCGGACTTGCGCCGGGGATGCCTTCGGCTAGGGTGCCGGCAGCAGGGAGAGCGGGTCATGGGCAAGCATCGGGATCTGCTGCAGCGCTTCCGCGGCGGTGTCTGGGCTGTTGCCGGGGTGGTGCTCGTCGTCGTCATCGCGATCATGATCGCCTGACCGCCCGGCGCGCATATGTGATCTGCGCCACGCCGCGCAGCGGGAGCACGCTGCTCTGCGATCTCCTCGAGGCCACCGCGGTGGCCGGCCGGCCCGCATCCTATTTCCGCAAGGAGTCGGTGCCGGACTGGGCGCGCCGCCTCGGCGTCGCGGAGGGCCCGCCCGACAGCGCCGGCTTCGCGCGGGCCTACCTCGCGGCCGTGCTGCGCGAGGGGGCCGGCGGCACGGGCGTGTTCGGCCTCCGCCTGATGTGGGAGAGCGTCGGCGAGCTCTCGGCCCTCCTCGATCGCGTCCGGCCCGGGCTCCCGGGCGACGCCGCCCGCTTCGCCGCCGCCTTCGGTCCGGTGCGCTTCCTCCACCTCTCGCGCGCGGACAAGGTCACTCAAGGAGTGTCGCACCTGCGGGCGATCCAGACCGGCCTCTGGCATCTCGGCGCCGACGGCACCGAGCGCGAACGCACGACGCCGCCTGCCGCGCCGGCCTACGACCCGGAGCGCATCGCCGCCTACGCGGCCGAGGCGGAGGCGCACGACGCGGCCTGGCGCCGGTGGTTCGCCGCGAACCGGATCTCGCCGACGCGCCTGACCTACGAGGCGCTGGCGCGCGATCCCCGCGCGACGCTCGCGCGCGCACTGGCGGGCCTCGGCCTCGACCCGGCGGCCGCGGCGCGTGCCGCGCCCCGAACCGCGCGGATCGCCGACGCGGAGAGCCGGGCCTGGGCGGCGCGCTTCCGGGCGGACCGCGGCGGGCGCTAATGCGCCTTCCGGCGTCCGGATTCGCGCGAGACTAGGCCTCGAGCTGATCCTTCACCCGCTGGGTGAGCTCGTTGAGCGTGAAGGGCTTGGGCAGGAAGGCGGAGTGCGGGATGCCGCTGTCGCCGCCGACGAAGGCGTCCTCGGCGTAGCCCGACATGAAGATCACCTTGGCGCCCGGCCGCGCCTTCTGCGCCTCGCGCACCCAGGCCGGCCCGTCGAGGCCCGGCATGATGACGTCGGAAAGCATGATGTCGACGTGGAGGCCAGGGTCCTTCAGGATCTCGAGCGCCTCCTCCCCCGAAGCCGCCTCGACGACGGTGTAGCCGCGCAGCCTGAGCGCGCGCGCCGCGAAGGAGCGCACCGGATCCTCGTCCTCGACGAGAAGTACGAGGCCGCGGCCGGTCAGGTCGCGGGCCCGCTTCGGCTCGGGCTCGGGCGCCGGCGGCGTCGTGACCTTGTCGTAGGCCGGCAGGTAGATGGTGAAGATCGCCCCCTGCCCCAACGGGCTCTCGGCGAAGATGAAGCCGCCGGTCTGCTTGATGATGCCGTAGGCGGTCGAGAGCCCGAGGCCGGTGCCCTCGCCGACCTGCTTCGTCGTGAAGAACGGCTCGAAGATCTTGTTGAGCTTGCCCTCGGGGATGCCGTGGCCCGAGTTCGGCGACCTCGATCACCACGTAGTCGCCGCGCAGGATCACCGCCCGGTCGCGGTGCAGGTCGCGGGCGAGATGGACGTTGCGGGTGGTGATCCTGACCTCGCCGCCGCGCGGCATCGCGTCCCGGGCGTTGACGACGAGGTTCATGATCACCTGCTCGATCTGGCGCTCGTCGACCCGGACCGGGGCGAGGTCGGTCCCGTGCTCGATCTTCAGCGCCACCTTGTCGGTCAGAAGCCGGTTCAGGAGGTGGGTGAGCTCGGAGAGCGTGTCCTGCAGGTTGATGACGGTCGGGCGCAGGGTCTGCTTGCGCGAGAAGGCGAGGAGCTGGCGGACCAGCGCCGCCGCCCGGTTGGCGTTCTGGCGGATCTGCATCAGGTCGCCGTGCTCGACGTCGGCGACCTCGTGGCGCATCAGGAGCAGGTCGCAGTGGCCGTTGATCGCGGTCAGCAGGTTGTTGAAGTCGTGGGCGACCCCGCCGGCGAGCTGGCCCACCGCCTGCATCTTCTGGCTCTGCACGAACTGCGCCTCGAGCGTCTTGAGCTCGGTGGCGTCGGAGAGCACGGCGAGGAGCGACGGCGCGCCGTCGAGCACGGTGCGGGTGAACGCCACCTGCAGGAAGATCTCCTGGCCGTCGGCGGTGCCGCGCGCGATCTCCGAGCGGCCGAGCGCGCGGCCGCGGGTGGTGTCGGCCAGTCGCTCGGCGATCGGCCGGCCGAGCCCTTCGATCAGGTCGGCGATGTTGACGCCGGCCTGCGCCCGCTCGCCGAGGAGCGCGCGCGCGGCCTTGTTGGCGTAGGTGAGCCGCCCCGAGGCCTCGAGCCGGGCCAGCGCCACTGGCAGCTCGTCGAGGAAATGATCGGGGACGAGCCCCGAGACCTCGGCGCCGTCGAGCGGCATCAGCAGGAGGTCGCGCCGGCCCTCAGGTCCCGGCACCACGACCGCGCGCACCGCCTGGCCCGAGCCCGCGAGCACGTGGATGCCGTCGGGCCGGAGCGGCCCGTCGGCCAGCAGGCTGTCGAGCTCGGTCCGGCCGCCGCCGAGCGCCGCCGCCGCGGCGTTCGCCTGCAGCACCCGGTCGTCGCCGTCGATGCGCAGCCAGGGAATGCCGGCCTGGTCGAAGCTCGAGACCGGCGGGCGCACCGGCGCGCTGCGCTCGAGGCGCCAGAGCAGCGTCCGCGCCCCGGTCCGGGTGACGACCACGCGCTGGTCGTCGCCGGCCGGCTCGACGGCGATCCCGTTCAGCCGCGCCTCCCGGCTCATCCGGTAGCGCATCGCCTCGGCGGCGGACCCGTCGAGCAGCCGGCTGCCGCGGCCGGCCGGGTTGCGGCCGAGCAGGCGGCCGTCGAGGTCGGTCAGGAACACCGGCTCGGTGTGGCTCTCGAAGTGCCGGAGCGCACCGCGGCGCCAACCGGCGGCGCCCGAGGCAGGCGCGAGCCGCAGCGCGAAGAGGTAGGCCCCGAAGACCAGGAGCGCGATGGCGAGCGCCCCCGGCACCACGGCCGGCCCGCCCCAGAGGCGGGTCAGGATCGCGCCCAGGAGCAGGGCGCCGGCGGTGGCGAGCCCCGCCCCGGCGCGAAGGTCGCCGCTCGCGGGTCCGGCCTGCGCCTCAACCTTTTCGTGCACCACGTCCCTCCGGCTCGCCATTTACTCTACCCTAGATCGAGCACTTCAACCACAGGTTTTGTTAAGCGAGACTGAAGGCTCGTCAGGCGCGCCGGGGGGCCCTGAAGCGGGCGATGAAAAAGCCGTCGCCGCCGTCGAGCGGGCTCAGCCGCCGGCTGCCGTCCGGACGCCAGTCGGGATGCCGCGCGGCGAAGGCGCGGGCGCGCTCCTCGTTCTCGCGCGCGAGCAGCGAGCAGGTGGCGTAGACGAGCAGGCCGCCGGGCTTCACCCGCGCCGCCCCGGCGTCGAGGATCGCGTCCTGCAGCGGCGGGAAGCGATCGAGCTCCTCGGGGGTCAGCCGCCACTTGCCCTCGGGCTTGCGCCGCCAGGCGCCGGTGCCCGAGCACGGCGCGTCGACGAGCACCAAGTCGCAGATCGGCTTCAGCCCGGCGCACTCGGCGTCGCTCAGGATCCGCACCTCGGCGCCGGCGCGCCGCGCCCGCTCCGGCAGGTCGGCCATCCGCCGCGCGTTGACGTCCCAGGCCATCAGCCGGCCCCGCCCGGCGAGCTCGGCGGCGAGGGCCAGCGTCTTGCCGCCGCCGCCCGCGCAGTAGTCGAGCACGGTCATGCCCGGCCGCGCGCCGGCGGTCTCGGCCACCACCTGGCTCGACGCGTCCTGCAGCTCGACCATCCCTTGGGTATAGGCGCGGCTCGCGGCGACGAGGCGCGGGTTCCCGAGCACCCTGAGCGCGTTGCGCGCCAGCGGATGGCGGGCGACCGACACGCCGTCGCGGGCCAGGACCACCGTCGCCGCGTCGGCGTTGGTCTTGAGCGTGTTGACGCGCAGGTCGACCGGCGCCCGGTCGCGCATCGCCGCCATCACCGGCACGAAGTCCTCGCCGAGCGAGGCGCAAAGCTCGTCGTGCAGGAAGTCCGGGTAGTCGAGCCGCACCGCTTCCGGCGCATCGCCGAGATCACGGACCAGCGCGGCCCGCTCGGCCGGCGTCACCGGCGCCGGATCGAACCCCTCGCCGGTGAAAAGTCCGTCGAGCCCCGCCCCCTCCTGCGCCGCATGGGCGAGCACGATCGCCCGGCCGCTGTCGCCGCCGCCGAGCCAACCGAGCGAGCGCCGCCGCCGCAGGCCGTCATAGACGAGGTCGCGCACCGCGGCGCGGTCCTTTGAGCCGGCGAAGCGGCTCGCCCGCGCCCAGCGCGTCAGCTCGCGCTCGGCCGGCTCGCCGGCGATGACGGCGTCGAGCAGCTCGATGGCGGCGGAGAGGCGGGCACCGGGGGTCATTGCCGGTCATGTGCCCGCAAACGCCCCCCGCTTCAAGGGACGCCCCGCCGGAGCGGAATTCCCGCGCGCCCCGCGACGGACTGGACTGGATCCGGTTCGTTCCTTCGGCCGGCGACGAGCGCACCGGTGCCGCATTCACTTCGCGGATTTGTCCGTCGACAAATCCGCGCGCGCCTGCCGGCCCCTTGCAGGCGCGTATACGCACCTGCCAGGCAGGCGCGCGCGGATTGCCAGCCGAGGGTGATGCCCGACCCCCTCGGCCTCCGCGCTCGCGCGCTCCAGCCGACGAACCGGCGCGAGGCAGTGCCTCCTTCGCCGGTTCGGGGGCGCCCATGATCCGAGCAATTCGACCGGAGATCGTATTAGACTGCCGACCATGACGGCCACGCGCATCGCCTTCGGACCCTTCGAGCTCGACCCCGACCGCGGCACGCTGCTGCGCGACGGCGCGCCGCTGGCGGTCGGGCAGCGCGCCGCGGCGGTCCTGGCGGTGCTGGCGGCGGCCGAGGGCCGCACCGTCGGCAAGTCGGAGCTGCTCGCCCGGGCCTGGCCCGGCATCATCGTCGAGGAAGGCAACCTGACCGTCCAGGTGGCAGCGCTGCGCAAGGCGATGGGGCCGATGCCGGACGGGCGCGACTGGATCGTGACGGTGCCGCGCGTGGGCTACCGGCTGGTGGCGCCGGACCCCCCGCCGGCGACGTCGCAAGCGCCGGCCCAGCCGGCGCTCGCGGTCTTGCCGTTCCAGGTCATCGGCGGCGCCGAGGGCGAGGACTACTTCGCCGACGGGGTGGCCGAGGACATCATCGGGGCGCTCGGGCGCTTCCGCAGCTTCACCGTCCTGTCGGGCTCGACCTCGTTCCTTATGCGCGACCGCCGCGACCCGCGCGAGGTGGCGCGCGAGCTCGGCGTGCGCTACCTGCTGCGCGGCAGCGTCCGCCGGGCCGGCGAGCGGCTGCGCATCACCGCCGAGCTCGTCGACGGCACCGACGGCGCCCACCTCTGGGCCGCGAGCTACGACGGCGCCTTCGCCGAGGTCTTCGCGTTCCAGGACCACATCACCGCGAGCGTCGCCACGGTGATCGAGCCCGAGATCCAGGCGGCCGAGCTCGCGCGCGGCCGCCGCGAACGGCCGGGCAGCAGCGCCGCCTACGACACCTACCTGCAGGCCCGCGCCCGCATCCTCGCCGAGACTCCGGCCGAGAACGCGGCCGCCTATGCGCTCCTCAGCGAGGCGCTGGCGCTCGACCCCGACAATCCACGCATCCTCGCCCAGGCCGCCTGGGCGATCGAGCACCGCACCTCCATGGGCTGGCCGCCGTTCGGCCCCGACGACGTCGCACGCTGCGCCGGCTACGCCCGCCGCGCGCTCGAGCTCGCCGCGGGCGACGCGGCGGTGATGGCGCCCTGCGGCATCGCGCTGATGCAGACGGTCAAGGACTACGACTGGGGCCTCGCCGTGCTGCGCGCGGCGGCCGAGGCCAACCCGAACGACCTCATGACTGCGATCATGGCGGGGGTGGGCGAGATGCACTGCGGCAGCCTCGATGCGGCGCTCGCCCACACCGAGCGTGCCCTGCGCCTCAGCCCGCGCGGCCCGCACGTGCACTTTTCCTACAACACCATCGCCGACTTACACATGATCCGCGGCAACTATGCCGAGGCGGTCGAGTGGGCGGCCCGCGCGCTGGCGCTGAACCCGAACTTCGACCCGACGCTCTGGAACCTCATCGCCGGCAACGCGCATCTAGGGCGAATGGAGGCTGCGCACCGCTTCCTGGCCGAGCTCCGTCAAATTCGACCGGGGGTCACGCTGGCACGGATCAGGGCGGGGCAGCCGGCCAAGGATCCGGCGCGGAAGGGACACACCTACGAGGGGCTGCGCCTCGCAGGGCTCGAGGAAGGTTAGGGCCTGCCCTCAGGCGTTCCTGACCGCCTTCCACTGCGCCAGCCGCTCGGCGATGAGCTCCGCGCGCTTCCGGTCGTCGCGCCCGTCCAGAACGGCCATGTCGCCCGGGTCGGCGCGCCAGTAGACGCCCGACGTGCGCGCGTTCAGCTCCGGATCGTTCTCCGCGCGCGTGGTGAAGTACCCGGAGGCGCGGTCACCGGATTCCAGCCGGACCTCGCCGGTCCCGTACAGCTGCGGCGCGTTCGGATCCAGCGGGCGCTCGCCCTTCCAGTAGTAGAAGACGCCCGAGGAGCCCTCCTTCTCCTTCACCGCCTCGCTCCAGTATCGCGCCGACAGGCGTCCGTCCTCCCGCCATGCGCGGCCCGTCAGCTCGAGCGCGCCGAGGCGATCGCGTGAAATCTTCAACGTGCCGAGCGCGGAAGGCTCCTTCTCGGTGCGCTCCGTCAGCGAGAACTGCCACCACGCGCCCTCGACGTGCATCAGGCGGCTCTCGTTCTCGATCGCCTTGCGGATCTTCTGGTTGACGCCGCGCATCTCGGCCGCCGTCATCGCCCCGGCATAACGCACGCAGGTGAGGCCCAGGAGGTCGCTCGGCAGCTTCGCCCCGCTGGCATGGAGAATGAAGGTCCGGCGCATGCCGAGCACGCCGCCGAAGAGTCCAGCCTCGAACACGACGTTGTCGCGCGGCGACGCCTGGCCCGAATCGGGCTGTGCCGACGGGCTGCTCGTCCAGTCGTCCTGCGCGAAGACGAACGCCGCGAAGTCGACCTCCCGGGTGAGCTCGAGCAGGCGCTCCAGCGTCGACGTTCCCGGATTGAACGATGTCGTCCAGGGCTCGACGCGCGCGATGTCGCCGAGACCGCGCGTCAGGGCCTGAAGCAGCTTCTCCTGCTTGCCCGACGAGCCCAGGAAGATTCGCGGCTTGTCCATTCGGCTCCTCCATCCTTTCGTCACGTTTTGGAACTTTTAATCGCTCGCCCAAAGACCCAAAGCGCCCGCGCGCCGCAGAATCCTCCGCAGCGACGCCATATCGGCGCAGGTGAGGAGACCCGCGATGCTGACCCCTCTGTCGATCCTCTCGCTGGACCAGGGCAAGCTCTGGCGCGAGCCCGCCGTCCCCGCGCCCGCGGAGGAGGCGCAGCCGGAGCCCGCGCCACGGCCGGCCCTGCTCCCCGCGTGGCTGCGCGCGGCCCTGCGGCCGGCCGCGCGGAGGCCCGCCTGAAGCGTCTTGCGGCCCCGGCCGGCCGGCGCGAGAGTGCCGCATGCAGGACGACGCGCGAACCGGGCCCCCAGGGCCGGCGGCGATGGCCTGAGGCCGGCGATGGCGCGGCTCAGGGAGATCGTTGTCGATGCCGAGGATCCGCCGCGGCTCGCCCGGTTCTGGGCGGCGGCGCTCGACGGCTACGCCGTGCGCGCCTACGACGCCGCCGAGATCGCCCGCCTCGCCGCCCTCGGGCTGATGCCCGACACCGATCCGAGTGTCGCCGTCGACGGCCCCGGCCCGACGCTCTTCTTCCAGAGCGGCCGGCCGGCGCCGCCGGGCGGGCGGCTCCACCTCGACCTCGCCGGCGGTCCGCGCGCGGCCGAGGTGGCGAGGCTCGAGGCGCTCGGCGCGAAGGTTCGCGACGTGCACCAGACCTACACGGTCATGCTCGACCCGGAGGGCAACCGCTTCTGCGCGCAGGACCCCGCGCCGGGCTAGAGTCTTGAAGTGCCGCGATATCTCACATCGGGCGATGCCGTCCGATGGGATATCGCTCAGGCGTCCCAGCGCGCGATCTCGGCGGCCACAAGCGCCTGCAGCCGCCAGAGGTTGCGGTCGCGGATGCCGTGCTCCTCGAGATGGACGATCGTCTGGTAGAGATAGTCGGCGCAGGAGCCGCCGTGGCCGCAGGCACGGGCAAGGATGCCGGCGGTCTCCTCCGGCGACAGGCCGGTCCGGGTCAGCAGCGGCAAGCTGCCGGCCCAGAAGACGAGCGCGGGCACCAGGCCCGCCTCGCTGGTGGTGCCGACTCGGCGCACCATCGTCGCGAACTGCCGGAACGGCATCTCGCGGCGGAGGAGCTCGATCAGCGCCCCGCGCGGATCCGCGCCCGGGAGCTGCATCAGCAAGCCGGCGCAGCGGCCGCCCGGCGCCAGCCCCATCATCAGGCCCGGATGCTCGGGCGTGCCGCGGAAGCGCTCGATTCGCAGCGTGAAGGCGCGGTGCCAGCCGTGCGCCACGCCGCGCCGCACCGCCTCCGGGGCGAAGACCGGCTTCCAGATCAGCGAGCCGTAGGCGAAGACCCAGACCGGCGCCCCGTCCAGCCCGTCGAGCAGCCGATCCGCCTGCGCGGCGAACTCGTCGTCGGTCGGATGCGTGAAGTCCGCCGGGAGCGGCAGCTGGGGCTCGACTCGGAAGGCGCGGGCGACGAGCTCCGGCGTCAGCGCCATCCGGCGGCGGGCGGGGGCGAGGGGTGCGGTCATGGTCACGGGATCCTGCACAGGCCTGGGCTGTCAACACCGCCGTGCAAGTGGATCCCGCGTGAATCGATCTGATGAGGAACGGATCGACGGTGCTGAGGATGCGCCGCGAACCGGCGAAAGCGAGGCACTGCCTCGCGCCGGTTCGTCGGCCGGAGCGCGCGAGCGCGGAGGCCGAGGGGGGTGCCGCCGGGACCGTCGGCTGGTGATCCGCGCGCGCCTGCCTGGCGGGCGCGGAATCGCGCCTGCCAAGGGGCAGGCAGGGCGCGCGCGGATTTGTCGACGACAAATCCGCGAAGTGAATGCGGCACGGTTGCGCTCGCCGCCGGAGCTGAAGGGATCAGACGCTCAGGCCGCGACGCGGCCGCCGAGCACGCGGTCGACGTGCTGCTGCGCCTTGAGCTCCTCGATGCCGTTCACCGCGGCGACCTCGCGGGTCAGCCGCTCGAGCGCCGCCTCGTAGAGCTGCCGCTCGGAATACGACTGCTCGCGCTGGTCGTCGTTGCGGTGCAAGTCGCGCACGACCTCGGCGATCGAGATCAGGTCGCCGGAATTGATCTTCTGCTCGTACTCCTGGGCGCGGCGCGACCACATGGCACGCTTCACCCGCGCCCGCCCCTTGAGGGTATCGAGCGCGCGCTCGACGATGTCGGCGGACGAAAGCGGCCGCATGCCGACCGAGGTCGCCTTGGCGATCGGAACGCGCAGCGTCATCTTGTCCTTCTCGAAGGAGATGACGAACATCTCGAGCCGCAGGCCGGCCACCTCCTGCTCGTCGATCGAGATGATCCGTCCGACGCCGTGCGCGGGGTACACGACAAAATCGTTCGGACGGAACTCCGTCGCCTTCTTCGCCTTGCTCATCTTGCGCGTCTTTTCCTTCTGACTGACCGCCGGGTTTTCCTGTCGCCGGGCCGACAAATCCACCCCGGGGTGCGCATGCAACCCGCTCGGCGGATGTCATCGGGGCAAACAAGTTGTTAGGCCAGTTCAGCTCGGCCTTGTTCCCGGACCACTTGTAGGACGCCCTTCATAGCAGAAAATCCGCTCCGTGGGAAGTCAAACCGTCGTGGTTCCCTGAAGGTGGGGGCGGCACGCAAACGTTTCAAGGGGACGGCGCACCCGCAGAACCCCGATCCCGCGCGGCAGAATGCGCGTCTTCCCGCCCGCTGGGCTCAGCCGCCCTCGCCGGCCGCCTCGGAGAAGTACTTCTCCATCTTGCCCGCCTCGCCGTCGCGCTCCTCGGCCTCGGGCAGCGGATCGCGGCGGGTCACCAGCACCGGCCAGGCCTCGGAAAACTTCCGATTGAACTCGACCCATTTCTCCATGTCGGGCTCGGTGTCCGGCTTGATCGCGTCGACCGGGCATTCCGGCTCGCAGACGCCGCAGTCGATGCACTCGTCGGGATGGATGACGAGCATGTTCTCGCCTTCGTAGAAGCAGTCCACCGGGCAGACCTCGACGCAATCGGTGTACTTGCAGGCGATGCAGTTCTCGGTGACGACGTAGGTCATCGCTCCAGGCCTCGATCGTTTCGTCCTTCACTCACGCAGCCTGTCACACTCCGTAGCGCGGTATGTATCAGCCTGCCCGAGGGGTTCAAGGCCCGGGTTCGGGGATCGCGGCGTCGATCTCGGCGTAGAGCAGGCGGGCCTCGGGGGCGGGACCGCGGCGCGTGCCGAGCGCGCGCACCCGGATCGCGCGCACCACGCCGCCCTGGGCGAAGCTAAGCCCGTCGCCGACCCGGACCGTGGTCGCGGGCTTCGTCACCCGGACCGCGTTGACCCGAATCGCGCCGTCGGCGATCAACCGCGCGGCGAGTGCCCGCGACTTGCAGAAGCGGGCCTGCCACAGCCACTTGTCGAGGCGAATCGCGTCGGGCGACCCGGGCATCGCGCCGGCGTCAGGGCCTGAGCTTGAGCGCCATCAGCGCCGCGAACGGGTTGTCCGGGTCGATCGGCTTCTCCGGCCGCGGCGGCCGCGCCCGCACGACCGGCTCCTCCTCGCGCGGCCCTTCGCGCTTGCCCTTGCGGCCCTCGTCCGGCCCACGGCGTGGCTTGCCCTTGCGCTCGCCCTCGGCCGGCGGCCGCGGCTTGCCCTTGCGCTCCTCGCGCGGCCGCCGCTCGGGCTGGGGACGCTCCGGCCGCCGCCGCGGCGCGCGGGTGAAGGTGAAGAACGTCTCGGTCTCCTGCACCTCCGGGGCCTCCTCCTGCGCCGCTTCGGCGGCTTCGGCCTCGGCCTCGGCAGGATCGGCCGCGACCGCGTCCGGGCCGGCGGCCGCCGGCGGATCGGGCACGACCGGGATCTCGGGCTCGGGCGACGGTGTTTCCGGCATCTCGGGCAGGTCGGGCGGCGGCACGTCGGGGCCGGTCGGCGCGTCAGGCAGCTCGCCCGGCTGGGGAACCGGTACGTCGGGGTCCTGCGGCACCGGGATGTCGGGCTCGGGCGCGTCGGGCTCGGGCTCGCCCGCGGCGGCAGCGGCGGCGGCCGGCACCACCGGCACGGGCTTGCGCTTCGGCCGGGTGCCCTCGGTGGCGACGTAGCCCATGCCCTGCATCAGGCGGGCGAACTGCTCGAGGCCGAGCCCGGTGATCGACAGCATCTCGGGCGCCGCCTCGAACCCGGCGCGGAGGTCGAGCGCGCGGATCATGTCGGCGAGCCGCTCGAGCATGTCGATGCGGATCGCCCGCTCGCCGGCCAGCCGGTAGCCGGCGCGCGGATAGTAGCCCGGCGGCGCGTCCGGCACGGCCGCGACGGTGACGAGCCCCGGCGGCGGCGCCTCGGGAAACACCTCGAAGCCGCTCGCGAGCGACCAGAGCACCAGCCGCAGCCGCGTCGGCGCCGGCTTCAAGAGCAGCGGCAGGAATACCGTGTACTGGCCGAAGCGGACGCCGTGCTTCCTGCAGGCTCGCCCGGCCGTCCTGGTCGAGCGCCTTGACGTCGTCGGCGATCTCCGCGCGCGGCAGCACGCCGAGCGCCTCCACGAGCCGGAAGGCGATGCCGCGCGCCATCCCGGTCAGCGCCTCGTCGTCGCGCAAGCGCGATCAGCGGCTGGAACAGCGCGGTGATCTTGCGGTCGATCCAATGGCCGAGCCGGCGGCGGACCTTCTCGGCGATCTGCGGGTCGGCGTCCTCGTCGACGAAGGGCTGCACCTGCGGCGACAGCGCGTCGGCGCCGGGCAGGAGCTTGCCGACCGCGTGCTCGCCCCACATCAGCCCGCCCTGCTCGGTCACGTCGATCTCGGTGTCGGGGGCGTTGTAGAACTTGTCGGCGCGCAGGCTCAGCGCCGGGGCGAGCGCGGCGATGCCCGCCGAGCGGAGCGTCCGGGCCTGATCGGCGTCGGCAGAGGGATCGAGGCGGAAGCGGAAGCCTTCGAGACGGCCGACGAACTGGTCGTCGATCGACACCTCGCCGTTCTCGGTCACAGTCGCCACCAGGCTCTCCCTCTGCTTCAACCGCCGCATCAAGACCGAGGTGCGGCGGTCGACGAACCGCTGGGTCAGCTGCACGTGCAGCGCATCCGACAGGCGGTCTTCTACCGCACGGGTTTCGTCGCGCCAATGGTCCGCGTCGTCGACCCAGGCGCCGCGCTGCGCGACGTAGGTCCATGTGCGGATATATGCCAGCCGCTTCGACAACGCATCGATGTCGCCATCGGTTCGATCGATGCGCGAGATCTGGCGCGCCAGCCAGTCGGTCGGGATGCCGCCGCCGCCGTGCAGGAAGCCGTAGAGCCGCACGCAGAGGCTCGCGTGCTCGGCGAGCGTCACCTTGCGGAAATCGGGGATCTGGCAGACGTCCCAGAGCAGCCGCACGTCGTGGGCGCCGTGCAGCCGGTCGCGGACGTCGGGCACCTGGCCGAGCTCCTTCAGCGTCGCGAGGTCGTCGGCCTCGCGGGCGCGCTGCAGGTCGGGCCGGTCCGGCGCCGCCTCGAGGCTCGCGACCAGCGCCTCGGGGTTCGCGAAGTCGAGGGCGGAGCTGCGCCACTGCAGCCGCGCCAGCGGGCGGAAGCGATGGCTCTCGATCGCGTCGACCACCTCGGGCTCGAGCGGCGACGCCTCGCCGGTCACCCCGAAGGTGCCGTCGGTGGTGAAGCGCCCGGCCCGGCCGGCGATCTGCGCGAGCTCGTTCGCGCCGAGGTGTCGGTGCCGGCGGCCGTCGAACTTGACGAGCCCGGCGAAGGCGACGTGGTTGATGTCGAGGTTGAGCCCCATGCCGATCGCGTCGGTCGCGACCAGATGGTCGACGTCGCCGTTCTGGTAGAGCGCGACCTGGGCATTGCGGGTGCGGGGCGAGAGCGCGCCCATCACCACCGCCGCGCCGCCCTTCTGCCGGCGGAGCAGCTCGGCGATCGCATAGACGTCCTCGACCGAGAAGCCGACGACGGCGCTCCGCGGCGGCATCCGGCTGATCTTGCGCGGCCCGCGTATAGCTGAGGCTCGAGAACCGCTCGCGCCGGGTCAGGAGCGGCCCCGGCACCAGGCTCGCGATCCGCGGCCGCATCGTCTCGGCGCCGAGGAACAGCGTCTCCGACTGGCCGCGCGCGTTCAGGAGCCGGTCGGTGAAGATATGGCCGCGGTCGGGATCGCCGCAGAGCTGGATCTCGTCGACGGCGAGGAAGTCGGCGCCGATGTCGACCGGCATCGCCTCGACGGTGCAGACCCAGTAGGCGGCGCGCGCCGGGACGATGCGCTCCTCGCCGGTGACGAGCGCGACCACCGACGGGCCGCGCATCGCGACGATGCGGTCGTAGACCTCGCGCGCCAGCAGCCGGAGCGGCAGGCCGATGACGCCGCTGCGGTGCGCGAGCATCCGCTCGACGGCGTAGTGGGTCTTGCCGGTGTTCGTGGGGCCGAGGACGGCCGTGACGCGCGCGGCGCCGTCGAATGCCATGGTCAGATCTCGCCGGGCGCTCAGAGCTCGGTATCCCCGGTCATCCGCTCCAGCCGGGTCACCGCCTCGTTGATGTTCGGTCGGTTGGGGTTGAGCGCCTGCACCTGGTACAGCGCCTTCAGCGCGAACTCGGTCTCGCCCATGGCCTCCAGCATGAAGGCGAGGCCGGCCAGCGCCCCGAAATGCCGCGGGTTAAGCGCCAGCACGTGCTCGACGTCGGAGATCGACAGCGTGTATTCGCCCATCAGGTAGAAGGTGGTCGCGCGCGCGTTCCAGCCCTCGGCGAAGTCCGGGGCATGGTCGGTCAGCGCCGAGAAGTGCTCGATCGCCGTCGTGTAGTCCTCCGCCTCGAGCGCCGCGTTGCCGCGGCTGAGCAGCAGGTCCATCGCCGGCGAGCCCGACTGCGACCAGATCCGGCTGATCTCGCCCTCGATCCGCTCCCAGTCCTCCTGCCCCGGCTCCTTGAGCTCGGCGAAGAGCGCGTCGAGCTCGGCCGCCTGCTCGGGGGTCTGCCCCGCCGCCGACGGCCCGGCCAGCGCCAGCGCGGCGGTGAGGACGAGGACGAGTTGGCGCTTCCGAAACCCCGGCATGAACCTTAGATTAGCGATCCGTCGCCAGAAATCGAGGGCCTCCGCGCCCGGATCCGGAGAGAGTGTGATGAGTGAGATCGTCGATGCCGCCGTCAAGGCCCTGAACGCCCGCCTCGACGGCGAGGGCATCGAGGGCTCGGTCAAGCTCGTCATCGAGGACGAGGGCGTGGTGCGAATCGACGCGGCCGGCGCCTCGGCCGGCGACGGCGACGCCGACTGCACGCTGACCGCCAGCGCCGACACCTTCCGCGAGCTCCTCGACGGCGACCTCGACCCGACCGGCGCCTTCATGAGCGGCCGGCTGACCGTCGACGGCGACATGGGCCTCGCCATGCGGCTCGCCAGCCTGCTGGGATGACGGCGCCGATGACCGCGGCGCCATTCTTCGCCGAGGTCGCCGACGCGCCCGGAGGGGCGGAAGCGTACTGGCTGACCACGTCCGACGGCGTCCGCCTGCGCGCCGTCGTCTGGCGGGGCGGCTCCCGCGGCACCGCCGTCGTCTTCCCCGGCCGCACCGAGTTCGCCGAGAAGTACGGCCGCGTCGCCGGGGAGCTCGTGTCGCGCGGCCTCGCCGTCGCGGTCGTCGACTGGCGCGGCCAGGGCCTCGCCGACCGTCACCCGAAGAACGCCATGCTCGGCCACGTCCAGGACTTCCGCGACTACCAGCGCGACGTCGCCGCCCTGATCGGCCTCGTCGACCGGCTCGGCCTCCCGGCGCCGCGCACCGTTCTCGCCCACTCGATGGGCGGCTGCATCGGCCTGCGCACCCTCCTCGAGCGTGCCGACTTCGCCGGGGCGATCTTCTCCGCGCCGATGTGGCACCTGCAGATGCGCGCGGCAACCCGCGAGCTCACCAGCAAGATGACCCGCCTCGCCAACGTCGTCGGCCTCGGCGGACGGCTGATGCCCGGCACCCACGCCCGGCCGACCGCGCTCGCCGCCGCCTTCGAGGGCAACCCGCTCACCTCCGACCCCGAGGTCTTCGCCTGGTGCGTCGCCCAGGTCACCGCCCATCCCGAGCTCGGCCTCGGCGGCCCGAGCATGCAGTGGACCTACGCCGCGCTCGAGGAGATGGCCCGCCTCTACATCGCGCCGCTGCCGAACCTGCCGATCCTCGTCCTTCTCGGCAGCGCCGAGGAGGTGGTTTCGACCAGCGTCATCCGCAACCAGGTCGCCAAGATGGCCGCGGGCGAGCTCGTCGAGCTCGACGGCGCCCGCCACGAGATCCTGATGGAGCGCCCGGCGATCCGCGCCCGGGTCTGGCAGGCCGTCGACCGCTTCCTCGCCCCCCCGCGCGCCAGCGCCACCGCCGCCCGCTCCTGACCACGATCATGAAGCCGCAGACCCTGACATCGACGGGAAGGCGAGACCGCACCGAGGGCGCGCGGCGTCGGCGCCCGGATTCTTGCCGTGTCCGGCTACGCGAGCGGTCCCGACGCGCCGCTTCGCGCGACCGCAACGGCACTGGAGCGCGCTCGGCACGCCCGATCCGTCGTCCTGGTCGAGGGGATCAGCGATCAGATCGCGGTGGAGGCTCTGGCAGGCCTCCAGGCAAGGGACCTGACGCGGGAAGGCGTCGTCGTGGTGCCGGTCGGCGGGGCTCAGTCCCTGACGGCCTTCCTCGCCCGTTTCGGCCCGAACGGCGACGGTCTGCGCCTCACGGGCTTGTGCGACGCTGCCGAGGAGCGGCACGTCTGCCAGGCGTTGGCGCGGGCCGGCTACGGGCAACTTCGGACACGCTCCGAACTCGCGCGAGCTGGGTTCTTCGTCTGCGACCGCGACCTCGAGGACGAACTCATTCGCGCCGTCGGACCCGCCGCCATCGAATTGATCCTGGCCGATCAGGGCGATCTCGGCTCATTCCGCACGCTTCAGAAGCAGGCCGCGTGGCGGGAGGCCTGCTTCGTCGATCAGGTCCGCCGATTCCTGGGCGCGGGCGCCCGCCGGAAGCTCCGCTACGCCCGCCTGTTCGTTCTCGCCCTCGATCTCGACCGCCAGCCGCGACCGCTCCAGCGCGTCCTCGGCCGGGCCTGACGGTTCAGGGAGTTGCAAGCCGCGCCGCCAGCCGCAGCCCGAGTTGCACCGCGGTGAGCGTCGGGTTCGCCTGGCCCGAGGTCGGCAGCACCGCGGTCGAGACCACGTGCAGGTTCGGCACGTCGAACGCGCGGCAGTCGCCGTCGATCACCGACTCGCTCCGGTCGCGTCCCATGCGCAGGGTGCCGATCTGGTGGTTGCCGTGCTTGGCCTGGGCGACCACTTCGGCGGCACGGCTCCCGTTCGACATCCGGTACTCGATGCGGCCGAGCTTGTTGCGCGTCAGCCAGGCCGCGAGCGCGTCGTGCGCGCGAACCACCGGCTCCGCATCCTCCTCGCCGTAGCTGAAGTCGATCCTGAGCCGCGGCTGGCCCAGCCGGTCGAAGGAGTTGCCGAGCGTCAGCCGGCTTGACGCGCGCGGCAGCTGCTCGGCGTGATACTCGAGCCCGTAGCGGAGCGCCGGGTTGCGCAGGAAGAAGCACGGCAGCCGGTTCTTCGCCACGTGGGCCAGCCAGAGATGGCGCGGCACGGCCACGAACGTCCGGTAAGGGTCGCGCAGCACGTTCAGCACGTGCGCCCCGCGCCGGTAGGGCGGGTCGCCCACCATCCGCTGCCGCAGCGACTCGGCAGGAGCCGCCGCCCGAGCGGCCCGACCGACAGCGCGAGGAAAGCCGCCGAGAGCGGCCCCGAGCGGTGCGCCGGGTCGGCCGCCTCCGGCACCACCGGCCAGAAGGCGACGTTGCTGAGCTGCGCCGCCTCCTGGGTGGCGGCGCTCGGAACCAGCCGCCGGCGCACGTAGGATCCGTGCGCCACGTGGAAATCGAGCCCGTCGTGCAGCACCGGGTCCTGGAAGGCGATGTCGGCGATCCGCCCGACCACGTGCGCCATGTAGTAGCGCCCGAGCGGACCGAGCGGTCCGCCGAACAGATCCGGGTGCGCCCGCTGCTCGGTGAGCAGCAGCCGGGTGCTCTCGTTGCCGCCGGCGGCCAGCACCACCTGCGGCACGGCGATCCGCCCCCGGCCCCGCCCCTCGAGATGCGTCTTGATCGCGGCGATCCTGCCGCCGTCGTCGTAGTCGAAGCCCAGCGCCGTCGCTTCGAGCGCCACGAGAAGGTTGCGGCTCGCGGCGAGCTCCTTGCGGTGCAGCACGTGTGTCCGCGGCGCGTTGCTCCAGCGCTCGAGGCTCTCGAAATCGAAGGCCGGATCCGCCGCCACCCCCGGCAGCGCCTCATGGTAGATCGGATCGCCGGTGGCGAGCCAGGCGCAGGCCGGCGCGAGCCACGGCGCGAGGTCGGCCTCGCCGATCGGCCAGGCCGGCAGGTCGCCGAGCCAGGGCCGCGGGACGAAGTCGATCGGATCGAAGGGCACGCAGCGCCCGCTCCACAGGTTGGACGTGCCGCCGAGCTGGCGCGCGACGGTGATCTCCGCCGCGTGATGGGCGCCCGGACGCAGGTTCTCGGCCACCGACAGCGCTTGCGCCTCGGGCCGGTTCCTGCGCCCGCCGCTCTCGAGCACGAGCACCCGCCGCCCGCGGCGCGCGAGCTCGAGCGCGAGCACGAGTTCGACCGGACCGGCGCCGATCACCCCGATCTCGGCGTCGAAGCAGGCAATCGCCTCGAAGCTCAGCCTGTCCGAAATCATCGATCCCCCCACCCACTACGCGACGCCACAAGTTCCAAAAGACGCCGGCCGTCAGCCCGTGGGTGGGGCCCGGCCCCCGCAACCATCACCGATGACGCAACGCTCGCCCGGCTTTCGCCAAGGCAGGGCGGCCGACGAGGCCGGCCCACCCGCTTTCGCCGCCCCGGCGCGAGCCGAGGCGCACCCCGGGTCGCTGCACCGTTGCCGCGCCCGGTCCGGCAGGCGCCCTCAGCCTACCGGCAGGCCCTCACGTTCGATCCTTTGCCGAAGCAAGCAGTTCTCACCCACGATCCCATCTCGTCTTGTCCACTCCGGCCAGCCTCAGTCGCGCCGCTGAAAATGAGCGGCAGGCCAACCCCTCTCGACTCAAACTATAGCACGACGTTAGCACTTCCGTCATCGCACCGAATTGTAGATTAACGGCGCCTCCGCTCCTCAACTGACAAGATATATCGGCGGCTCGTGGCGCGAGTAAGTATCGGGTCACGGACTTCTTTCGCGCCGCTGGCGCATGGCTGATACAATGCGCCCTTCCGGCGGGAGCGACTTGGCGCGGCGGAGGTTTTTCCCGCGTCGACAACTAGATGGAGGAACCCGCTCCCGCGCGCGACATGCACAACGCATGCACGGCGCATGCACAACGCATATGCTAAGGAAAAGAGTCAGGATTACAGCCCGGGTCCGAGCCGTCGCGCTTTCAGCCCCCGGCCGCCGCCAGCAGGCCGAGCGCCGCCGCGTGGACCCGCGGGTCGCCGGCGGCGAGGATCCGGCCGCCCCGGTGCGCCGGGCCGCCCTGCCAGTCGGTGACGATGCCGCCGGCCGCCTCGATCACCGCCTGCGGGCCCTGGATGTCGTAGGGCTGCAGCCCGGCCTCGATCACGAGGTCGACCTGGCCGAGCGCAACGAGCGCATAGGCGTAGCAGTCGAAGCCGTAGCGGGTCAGCCGCACCCGGTCGCGCACCGCCTCGAAGGCGGCGCGCTCTCCCGGGCTGCCGATCTCGGGAAAGGTCGTGTAGAGCACCGCGTCGCCGAGCCCGGCGCAGCCGCGCGCCGCGAGCGGCCGCACCGTGCCGCCGCGCGCCAGGACGGCGCGGCCGGCACCCCCCATGAAGCGCTCACCGATATAGGGCTGGTCGATCAGGCCGAGGATCGGGCCCGCGCCGGCGTCGAGGCCGATCAGCGTCCCCCAGGTGGTCGCCCCGCTCATGAAGGCGCGGGTGCCGTCGATCGGGTCGAGTACCCAGGTAAGCCCCGACTGGCCCGGCTCCGGCCCGAACTCCTCGCCGAGGATGCCGTCGTCGGGCCGCCGTTCCGCGATCAGCGCACGCATCGCCCGCTCCGCCTCGCGGTCGGCCGCGGTGACCGGGTCGAAGCCCTGCGCCGCCTTGTTGGCGGCGACGAGCCCGGCGCTCCGGAAGAGCGGCAGGCTCCGGGCGGCGGCCACGTCCGCCAGATCCTCGGCGAGGCGCCAGAGCTCCTGCTCGAGTTCCGGCGCCCTCGTCATCGCCCCCCGCCCTTCGCGGCCCCTGCCTTGCGGCGGGTGTCCGCGATCGGGCGGCGGCCGTCAAGCGCCGTTCAGGCGACGTCGCTGAGGACGCGGGCCAGGTCGAAGAGCCGGCGGCGCTGCGCCTCGGGGATCGCGTAGTACGACCGCACGAGCTCGAGCGCTTCCTTGTCGGCCAAGAGGTCGCCCCGCTCGGTCACCGCCGGCGCCTCGTGCCCGGTCTCCTCGCCGTCGAAGCCCTCGAAGAAGAAGCTGATCGACACGTCGAGCGCCTGCGCGATGTCCCACAGCCGCGAAGCGCTGATCCGGTTCATCCCGGTCTCGTACTTCTGGATCTGCTGGAACTTGATGCCGACGATGTCGCCAAGCTGCTGCTGGGTCATCCCGACCATCCACCGGCGATGACGAACCCGCTTTCCCACATGCACGTCGACGGGATGCTTCATGATCGGTGCTCCACTCTCTCAATTTGTGCCGCTGTATCAGCTGTCGGGATCTATGCAGGTATCGTGCCAACTGCTCTCATCAAGGGTGTCGGCACCGGCCCGCGCTCAATCGGCGGTAATGGCGCGTTAAGGTCTGGTTATTCTCTCACAATCAGAGGGAGACAAAAACCCGCTTTTCAATTGCGCGACACAACCCCGCCGTGAATTGCAAACCCGCTTCGCAAAGTGCGAATCCGCTCACGAAGCCTGCCGCGACTGCCGCTTGCGCTCGTGCGGATCGAGGAAGCGCTTGCGCAGACGGATGTGCCGTGGCGTCACCTCGACCAGTTCGTCGTCCTCGACATAGGCGATCGCCTGCTCGAGCGTCGGCCGCGCCGGCGGGGTCAGCACCACCGCCTCGTCCTTGCCTGCGGCGCGGACATTGGTGAGCTTCTTGCCCTTGAGCGGGTTCACCTCGAGGTCGTTGTCGCGGTTGTGCTCGCCGAGGATCATGCCCGAATAGACCTGCTCGCCGGCACCGATGAAGAACCGGCCGCGGTCCTCGAGGTTGAAGAGCGCGTAAGGAACGCTGACCCCGTCCTCCATCGAGATCAGCACGCCGTTGCGCCGGCCGGGGATCGCGCCCCGGTGCGGCGCCCAGCCGTGGAAGACGCGGTTCAGCACGCCGGTGCCGCGGGTGTCGGTCAGGAACTCGCCGTGGTAGCCGATCAGCCCGCGCGAGGGGACGTGGGCGACGATCCGGGTCTTGCCACCGGCGCCGGTGCGCATCTCGGCGAGCTCGCCCTTGCGCTGGCTGAGCTTGTCGACGACGACGCCGGCGAACTCCTCGTCGACGTCGACCGTCACCTCCTCGATCGGCTCGAGCCGCCGGCCACCCTCGTCGCGGAAGAGCACGCGCGGCCGCGAGACGGCGAGCTCGAACCCCTCGCGGCGCATGTTCTCGATCAGCACGCCCATCTGCAGCTCGCCCCGCCCGGCGACCTCGAAGGCGTCGCCGGCCGCCGTGTCGCTGACCCGGATCGCCACGTTCGACTCCGCCTCGCGCATGAGCCGCTCGCGGATCACCCGGCTCTGCACCTTGTCGCCGTCGCGCCCGGCCAGCGGCGAATTGTTGATCGAGAAGGTCACGCTGATCGTCGGCGGGTCGATCGGCTGCGCCGGGATCGCCGTCTCGACCATCATGTCGGCGATGGTGTCGGCGACCGTCGCCCTCGCCATCCCAGCGATGCTGACGATGTCGCCGGCCTCGGCGGCGTCGAGCGGCTGGCGGGTCAGCCCACGGAACGCGAGGATGCGCGACACGCGGAAGCGCTCGATCTCGCGGCCGTCGCGGGCGAGGGCGCGCACCGTCTGCCCGGCCCGGACCGTCCCCTGCTCGATCCGCCCGGTCAGCAGCCGCCCGAGGAACGGGTCGGCCGCGAGCGTCGTCGCCAGCATCGCGAAGGGCTCGCCGCGGCGCGCCGCCTGCGCGGGCGCTGGCACATGCTCGAGGATCAGCCGGTAGAGCGCGGTCAGGTCCTTGCGCGGGCCGTCGAGCTCGGCATCGGCCCAGCCGCTGCGGCCCGAGGCGTAGAGCACGGGAAAGTCGAGCTGGTCCGCGGCAGCATCGAGCGTGACGAAGAGGTCGAACACCTCGTTCAGCGCCCGGTCGGGCTCGGCGTCGGGCTTGTCGACCTTGTTCAAGAGCACGATCGGCCGCAGGCCGAGCCGCAGCGCCTTGGCCAGCACGAACTTGGTCTGCGGCATCGGCCCCTCGGCGGCGTCGACGAGGAGCAGCACGCCGTCGACCATGCCGAGGATGCGCTCAACCTCGCCGCCGAAGTCGGCGTGGCCCGGCGTGTCGACGATATTGATGCGGTGGCCCTGCCAGTCGACCGAGGTCGCCTTGGCGAGGATGGTGATGCCGCGCTCGCGTTCGAGGTCGTTCGAATTGAGCGCGCGCTCGACCGTCGCCTGGTTCTCGCGGAAGGCGCCGGACTGCTTCAGGAGCGCGTCGACCAGCGTCGTCTTGCCGTGGTCGACGTGGGCGATGATCGCGATGTTGCGGATGTCCATGTTCCGGCGGCCCTGGCCCGGGCGTGCGCGCCCGCGCCGGCCATACGCGGCGCGGCGGGAAATGGCAACGGCGCCGGCCGGAGGGGACACGCCCGGCGGTCCCTTGGCAAGCCCGGCAATCCCGACTAATTTGCGCGGGAATCTGACGCGACGGCCTCTGCCGTTGCCGGCAAGCCACGGGCCCACGCTCCCCGCCAGCCATTTCGCGAACCAATCCGCTGCCGGCCGGACCGGTCGGCAGCGACGATCGCGCCACTGCGATCACCCGGTGGAGGGGTGGATGGACGAGACAATCCGGCGCGCGAGCACGGCACGCGGCGTGGCGGTGGCCATGTCGCTCGCGGCGGCGATCTTCGCCGCAGCCGCCGCAGGTGCCCAGCCGGCGCCGCCGGCGACGGCGGTGGCGCCGCCGATGCCCGGCGCCGGGGCGGAAGCCGGGACGGCCGTCGAGCTTCCCGCGGTCGAGGAGCCGATCCCTGCCCTGCCCGGTCCGGTGCTCGCCGACGCGGTGCCGGAGGCCGAGGCGCCCGGGCCGCGCGCCGACGCGCCCCCGGCGACGCCGGCCGCGGAAGTCGCGACGCTGCCGCGCGACCTTTCGCCCTGGGGCATGTTCGCGGCGGCCGACGTGGTGGTGAAGTCGGTGATGATCGGGCTGGCGGTGGCTTCGCTCCTGACCTGGACGGTCTGCTTCGCCAAGAGCCTTGAGATTCTCCTCGCGGGCCTGCGCCTGCGCCGGAGCCTCGGCGCCATCCTGCGCGCCGACGATCTCGCCGCGGCGGAAGGGGCGCTCGCGGGGCGCGGCGGCCCGGCGGCGCTGATGGTGCGCGCGGCGCGCGCCGAGGCCGGCGCCTCGACCGGGGCGCTCCGCCACGGCGGCGGCCCCGGGCTCCTGCAGCGGGTCGCCTCGCACCTGTCGCGCATCGAGGCGCAGGCCGGGCGGCGGCTCAACGTCGGCACCGGGGTGCTCGCGACCATCGGCGCCACCGCGCCCTTCGTCGGACTGTTCGGCACGGTCTGGGGCATCATGAACAGCTTCGTCGGCATCTCCGAGGCGCAGACCACCAACCTCGCCGTGGTGGCGCCGGGCATCGCCGAGGCGCTGCTCGCGACCGCGCTCGGCCTCGTCGCGGCGATCCCGGCGGTCGTCATCTACAACGTCTTCGCCCGCTGGACCGCCGGCTACCGGGCGCGGCTCGCCGACGCGGCGGCGGCGGTCGAGCGGCTGGTCAGCCGCGACCTCGACCACCGCCGGCTGGCCGAGGGCGCCTTCCGGCAGGCGGCGGAGTAGCGCCGTGGCGGGGAGCCTCGAGCGGCGGCCGGGGTCCGACGACCTCGACGAGGCGCACGAGATCAACGTGACGCCGTTCATCGACGTCATGCTGGTGCTCTTGATCATCTTCATGATCGCGGCACCGCTCGCCACCGTCGACGTGCCGGTCGACCTGCCGACCTCGACCGCGACGCCGCAGCCGCGCCCGCCCGACCCGGTCTACCTGACGCTGCAGGACGATCTGAGCCTGGCCCTCGGCGAGGAGACCGTGTCGCGCGAGGCGCTCGGCGCGGCGCTCGAGCGCACGAAGGCGGGCGACCGCGAGGCGCGGATCTTCCTGCGCGCCGACGCGGCCGTCGCCTACGGCGAACTCATGCAGGTGATGAACCTGCTGCGCGGCGCTGGCTACCTGAAGGTCGCGCTCGTCGGCCTCGAGGCGCCGGCCGGGCCATGAGCGCCGTCGATCTCGCGTCCGCTGCTTCGGGTCCCGGCGGCGGGCGGATGCTGCTCTGGGCATCGGCGGCGGCGGCGGCGCTCGCCGTCCATGCCGGCGCGGTGGCCTGGGCGCTGCGCCAGCCGCCGCTGCTGCCCGCCGACGCCGCCGCGCCGGCCGCGGTGATGGTCGACCTCGCCCCGGCGCCGGTAGCGCCGGAGGCTCCCGAGGAGCAGATCGCCCCCGACAACGCCGACGCGCCCGAGGTGGTGGCCGACGCCCCCGACCTCGCGCTGGCGCCGGCACCGCCGGACCTGCCCCCGCCGACGGTCGACGTGCCCGACGCGCCGGTCGCCGAGGCGCCGCCGCCGGTCGACATGCCGCGCGCCGAGGCCGTGCCGCCTATGGAGCCGCCGCCCGAGCTGCCGGCGGAGGTCGTCGAGCCCCGCCCGGTGGCGCGCCCGCGCGACCTGCAGGTGGCGAAGGCCGAGCCCGAGCCGGAACCGGAACGCGAGAAGGAGCCCCCGGCGCCGTCGCG
Source organism: uncultured Alphaproteobacteria bacterium (assembly GCA_963763295.1). Taxonomy (GTDB): domain Bacteria; phylum Pseudomonadota; class Alphaproteobacteria; order Rhodobacterales; family Rhodobacteraceae; genus Amaricoccus. Next base: position 241,815 of record CAVXOH010000006.1, on the reverse strand, counting down.
GGCGGCGATGCGGGCGCAGACCCGGGCCCCGGCCGCCGAGAAGGTGGCCGCGCCGACGAATTCCTCCGGCGCGTCCGGCGCCGTCTCGCCGGCGAAGTGGCAGTCGCGGCTGATGGCCCATCTCGAGCGGCGCAAGCGCTACCCGGCGGGCGCCCGCCAGCGGCGCGAGGAGGGCACCGCGCACGTGCGCTTCGCGATCGACGACGGCGGCAACGTGCGCTCGGTCGAGCTGGTGCGGTCCTCGGGCCATCCCGAGCTCGACGAGGCGGTGGTCGCGCTGGTCCGCCGCGCCTCGCCGGTGCCGGCCCCGCCGCCCGGCGCCCCGCACGAGATCACCGCGCCGGTGCGGTTCAACATCCGCTAGCCGATGTCCGGTTGACGGTGGCTACACGGCACCGCGGAGGTGCGGGTGCCCGCACCCGCGCCCCCGCTTTGATCGCGCCAGTGGGCTGAGAGAACATTCTCCCTATATCAACTTCGTCGAAATGCGCCACGAAATGTGGCGCAGACGCCGTTTCACTTATTTTCACTTTTTTGATAAATGTATTTCGAAATATACTTCACGCGACAGCGCCAATGCGCATGCGCGCCCCGCGAACACCCTTCCGGACAATTGCAATACTCTCGGCAACGGCAAGCCCGCAGCCCGCCCTCAACAATCCGCTCAGCGCCGGCCGGCCGGCCGGGCGAGCTCGACGACGACGCTTTCGCTCGCTCCGCCGGGGCGGCCCCGCCGCAGCGCCGCCACCTCCGCCTCGAGTTCCTCCACCCGCCGCTCCAGCGCGCCGAGGCGGTCCACCCCCGGCCACAGCGCCGACACGGTGCCGGCAACGCTTCGGCCGGCACGCTCGAGCGCGGCGGCGAGCGGCGCCACCCGGGCCAGGACCGCCGCGGCGGCCGCCTCGGCGCGCGCACGCCAGGCGGCGGCCCGTGGCGGGGAGGTCGCGGCCAGGCCCCAGCCGGCGACGGTGGTGGCGCCGAACCAGATCAGGAACCCGCCGCCCCCGCTCCAGGCCAGCACCAGCACCCCGGGCAGCAGGACGGCGGCCCAGGCGAGGCCAGCGCTCCGCCGCTCGGCCTCCGGCAGCCGGAACGCGCGGCGGCGCTTCGGATCGGTCGCGGCGAGGTAGCCGAGCCCCGCGAGGCTGACCACTGTGCCGCCGAGCGTCGCGAGCACGCTCACTCGGCCGGCTCCAGCACGACCGGCTGGGCGCGCCGCTGCCACCACAAGCTCGCGCCGGCGACGAAGAGCAGGAGGTCGACGGTCAGGATGTCGGTCTGCCGCGTCAGCACCCCCTCGGCCCAGTCCATCCCCCCGGTGGCGATGCGCAGCACCGGCAGCGCGAGGCAGGCGGCGCCGAGCAGCCGCTGGTAAAGCCAGGCGAGGCGGTCGTCGCCGGGCACCCGCCAGGCCATCGCCACCGCGAGCGCGGCGCCGAGCACGAAGCTCGCGGGCGTCCACCAGAACGGGTCGCCGGCCGGGCGCGACAGGAAGAACCCGGTGGCGGCGGCCAGCATGCCGACCGGCAGGCCGTAGCCGGTGACCACCACCGCCCGGCCGAAGCCGCGCCAGAGCGGCGCCTCCGCGCGCCGCCGCACCCAGAGCCGGAGGCCGGAGAGCGTCACGAAGCACATCGCCACTCCGAGCGCGCCCCAGACCGCCTTGGAGAGGATCCCGGCGAAGTGGCCGAAGTGGAGCGGATACATCAGGCCGTAGAGCGTGCCGCCGGCCGAGGGCGCGGTGCCGAGCGGCGCCTGCCGGCCGAGGAAGGCCCGGCTCGGCCCGTCGTAGACGTTGACGGCGTAGAGGAGCCCGCCCGCCGCCGGGTCGTGCCAGACATGCACGCGCGCATCGGCCTGGCCGTAGCGCGCGATGTCGACGTAGCTGACCGGCCCGTCGGCGCGCGTGCGCGAATTGGCGAGGATGTAGTCGAGGCTCGCCAGCGGCTCGGGCGTCGGGTCCTCCGCCACCGGCGGCTCGTAGAGCGTCTCGAGCATCGCCGCCTCGTCGCCGCCGAAGGCGACCGCCGCGACCAGCGGCAGGCCGACGGTGCCGGCGAAGCTGAAGAACGAGCCGGTGAAGGCGAGCACGAAGGCGAAGGGGATGCTCCAGCTCGCCGCCAGCACGTGGCGGTCGCGCGCCGAGACCAGCCGCGCGCCCGGGCGCTCGGCGACGAAGAGGTCTCGGATCAGGTGGCGATGCATGAGCAGGCCCGAGACGACGGCCGCCATCATCATCAGCCCGAGGATCCCGGTCAGGATCAGCCCCCAGGGGCTCGGCAGGTAGAGCTGCACGTGCAGGTCGACGAGGAAGTTACGCAGCGCGCTGGTCTCCCAGGCCGCCGGCTCGTGCCAGATGAAGCCGTCGTGGCGCTCGAGCACCTCGCCCGAGTCGGTGTCGATGCGGAAGATCGTGCCGAGGTCGTCCATGAGCCCGGTCTCGGGGTTCACCGCATGGGTATGGAAGAAGACGTGGAGGTCGCGGCCGTTCCCTGCCCAGATGCCGATGTCGTGGCGATACTCGGGCTCCACCTCGGCGGCGAGCCGGCGGATCCGCGCGTCGATCGGATCCTCGAGCGGCTCGGCGGCGCGCACGCCGCCGGCCGACCAGCGGCCGATCTCGGTCGCGAAGACGGCGACCGCCCCGGTCGCGATCACCGCGTAGAGAAGGAGCCCGAGCACGACCGCCGACCAGCCGTGGATCGCGGTCAGCCGCTTCATCTGCGCCTGCGAAACCTCGAGCATCGCCGCTACCCCGCCATCGCCAGCGCCGCCACCGCGCCCTGCACAGCAGTCGCCCCGAGGAGGACCGCGGCGGCGCGCGCGAGGTTCGGCTCGAGGCAGGCGTAGAAGAACGGCACCGCCCAGAGCAGCGGCGCCAGGATCATCGGGACCGCGATGTTGCCCACCCCCGCCGCCCCGGCCGGCAGCCAGACCGGCATCGCCATCATCGTCGCCACGGCGGCCGCCAGCGCCCCCGGACCGGCGAGCAGCCAGCGCGCCGTCACCGGGCGCGCGCGGATCGCGCCGGCCAGCGCGGCGCTCACGTGCCGCATCCCACTGTCGATCGAAGAGACAAGCCCCACCCTCCCGGTGCACCGAGCAAATGGCTACCGCAGGTGAATGCGTGGCTCGCGGTAATCTTAAGCGAAACGCTCGGGAGTTCAAGGCGGGGGGGGGAGCGCCGCAGCCCGCGGGCCGGTGCGCCTAGGCGGCCGGAGTGCCGGATGCTAACATGCCCCGGGCGGCTGGAGTGTGCGCATCGTGACTTCTGAAAGCATCACCATCCTCGTCGGCACGACCAAGGGCGCCTTCCTGGTCTCGGGCGGCAGCGACCGCAGCGGCTGGAGCGTATCAGGCCCGCATTGCGACGGCTGGCCGATCAATCACCTCGCTGGCGATGCGGCAACCGGGACAATCTGGGCCGGGGGCGGCGGCGACTGGCACGGCGCGGGCGTCTGGCGCTCGGAGGATGGCGGCGAGAGCTGGCAGGTCGCCCGGCTCACCAAGGGCGAGATGGACGACTGGGCGGCCAACGACCCGGATTTCGCCCGGATGATCGGCTGGACCGACGCGGCGCTGCCCTTCGGCGACGGCTTCGCGCAGATCTGGTCGCTCTGCCACGCCCACGGCCGGCTCTACGCCGGGACCAAGCCCGCGAGCCTGCTGCAGAGCCTCGACGGCGGCCGGACCTGGGAGCGGATCGAGGCGCTGAGCGAGCACCCCTCGGCCGCAAGCTGGAACCCCGGCGCCGCGGGCCTCGTGCTGCACACGATCCTGTCCGACCCGGGGAGCCCCGACAAGCTCTGGATCGGCATCTCGGCCGCGGGCGTGTTCGCCACCGAGGATGGCGGCGCGACCTGGGAGCGCCGCAACCGCCTCTCGAACGCCGGGGCCAGCGAAGGACACGACCACCCGGCCGCACCGCGCGACGGCGAGATCGGGCACTGCGTGCACAACATGATGCGCGCGCCGGGCGCCGAGGATCTCCTGTACCAGCAGAACCATCACGGCGTCTGGCGGTCCGCCGACGGCGGCCGCAGCTGGGACGACATCACCGAGGGGCTGCCCTCGACCTTCGGCTTCCCGATCCGAGTGCATCCGCGCGACCCGGACACGATCTGGACGCTGCCGCTCAACGGCGACAGCGCCGGCCGCTTCCCGCCGGACGCCGCCGCGGCGGTCTGGCGCTCCCGCGACGGCGGGCAGAGCTGGCAGGCCATGCGGGAGGGATTGCCGCAGACGGGATGCTTCTTCACCGTGCTGCGCCAGGCGATGGCCGGCGACGCGCGCGACCCGGCCGGCGTCTATTTCGGCACCAACAGCGGCTCGGTGTTCGCGAGCCTCGACGAGGGCGAGACCTGGCAGGAGGTGGCCCGGCACCTGCCGACGATCCTCGCGGTCGAAGTCCTCGACCGGGCGGACCCGGCAGCGACGGCGTGAAGGCTTCGCCTCGGACGGTCCGCGGCCGGCGCCGCCGGTGGCACGCCGCGACGCGTTGATATTCCCGGCCGCGACCCTAGACTGCGGGGCGAAGCATCCGGTGGCGAGGGATCTCCGCATGACCGACGCAGGCCTCGTCGACGACCCGGACGGGCTCCTGGCCCGGGAGAGCGCGCTCCGCGCAGGCGGCGCCGCCCTGCGGATGCGCGACGCGGCCGCGGCGCTCGGGGTGCCGGAGGCGGGGCTGCTCGAGGCGCGGCGCGGGACCGGCGCCACCCGCCGCCTGCGCCGCCCGGAGGTGCCCGAGGGTTTCGGCGCCGTGCTGGCCCGCCTGCCGGAGGCGGGCGAGGTGATGGCGCTGACCTGCAACGAATCCTGCGTGCACGAGAAGCACGGCCGCTTCGCGCCGCCGGCCTTCGAGGGCGGCATGGGCCAGGTGGTCGGCGAGATCGACCTCCGCCTCTTCATGCGCCACTGGCGCTTCGGCTATGCGTTCGACGAGGAGACCCGGTCCGGAGCGCGGCGGAGCCTGCAGTTCTTCGACGCCGCCGGCACGGCGATCCACAAGATCTACGCGACCGCGGCGACCGACACGGCCGCCTTCGCGAGGATCGCCGCGGAGGCGGCGGACCCGCAGGCGCCGCCGGCGCGCTTCGAGCCGTCGGCCGCCGCCGCGGCGGAGCGCCCGGACGACGCCGTCGACGTCGCCGGCCTTCGCGCCGCCTGGGAGGCGCTCGCGCATACCCACGAGTTCTTCCTGCTGCTCCGCCGCTTCGGCGTCACCCGGGCGCAGGCGATGCGGCTCGCCGGCCCCCGCCTCGCCCGGGCGGTCGGCGCCGACGCCGCGCGCGCGGTGCTGGACGGGGCGGCGGCGGAGGGGCTGCCGATCATGGTCTTCGTCGGCAATCCCGGCTGCGTCCAGATCCACTCGGGGCCGGTGCAGCGGATCGAGGTGGTCGGCCCGTGGCTGAACGTGCTCGACCCGCGGTTCAACCTCCACCTGCGCAAGGACCGCGTCGCCTCGGCCTGGGTGGTGCGCAAGCCCTCGGTCAACGGCGAGATCCACTCGCTCGAGCTCTACGACGCCGGGGGCGACGCCTTCGTGCAGGTCTTCGGCCACCGGCCCGCGGGCGGCAACGAGCGCGCGGACTGGCGGGCGCTCGTCACCGGCCTGCCGGAGCGGCCGGCGGTCTGATAGCGGAGATCCGGTCGAATCGATCGGGCGAGGAAAGGGATCGACGGCGTAGAGGATGAACCCCGAACCGGCGAAAGCGAGGCACTGCCTCGCGCCGGTTCGTCGGCCGGAGCGCGCGAGCGCGGAGGCCGAGGGGGGTCGGGCATCACCGTCGGTTCGTAATCCGCGCGCGCCTGCCTGGCAGGTGCGTTTACGCGCCTGCCAAGGGGCAGGCAGGCGCGCGCGGATTTGTCACTCGCCAAATCCGCGAAGTGAATGCGGCACCGTTGCGCGCGTCGCCGGAGCCGAAGGAACCCTTATCGGGCGAGCCCGAGCTCCGGGTGGTTGAGCGCGGTCATGACGCCGCGGAGCTCGGCGAGGCCCTTGAGCCGGCCGATCGACGGATAGCCGGGCTGCGACCGCCGTTTCAGGTCGTCGAGAATGTCCTGGCCGTGGTCGGGACGCATCGGCATGTTCGCGTCGGCGCGCCCGGCGGCCGCGCGGCGCCGCTCCTCGGCGACGACTTCGGCGATCAGCGCCACCATGTCGGTGCCGCCGCCGAGATGCTCGGCCTCGTGGAACGAGCCGCGGATGTCGGGGGTCTCGCGGGTGACATTGCGCAGGTGCAGGAAGTGCACGCGGTCGGCGAAGCGGCGCATCATGCCGGGCAAGTCGTTGTCCGGCCGGGCGCCGAGCGAGCCCGAGCAGAGCGTGATGCCGTTGGCCGGGCGGTCGACGGCCGCCATGACCGCCGCGTAGTCGGCCTCGGTCGACATGATCCGCGGCAGGCCGAGCAGCGCGAAGGGCGGGTCGTCGGGGTGGCAGCACATCCGGATGCCGACCTCCTCGGCCACCGGCACCACCGCCTCGAGGAACGCGACGAAGTGCGACCGCAGCGTCTCTGCGGTGATGGCGCCATATTCGTCGAGATGGGCGCGCAGGTCGTCGAGGGTCAGGTGCTCGGCGGCGCCGGGCAGCCCGAAGGCGACATTGGCGGCGAGCTGCCGGCGCGCCGCGTCGTCCATCGCGGCGAAGCGCGCCGCCGCCTCGGCCCTCAGCGCGTCGGGATAGTCGACGGCCGCCCCGCGGCGTTCGAGGATGTGGAGATCGAAGGCGGCGAAGTCGGCGAGGTCGAAGCGCATGCAGGTGCCGCCGTGGGCGACGCGATAGGCGAGGTCGGTGCGGGTCCAGTCGAGCACGGGCATGAAGTTGTAGCAGACCACCTCGATCCCGGCGGCGGCGAGGTTACGCAGGCTCTGCCGGTAGGCGTCGAAATGCGCGCGCCAGTTGCCCTTCTGCTTCTTGATGTCCTCCGAGACCGGCAGGCTCTCCACCACCTCCCAGGCGAGCCCCGATGCCGACCCGTCGCCGCGCCGGCCGATCTCCTCCTGCCGGCGCGCGATCTCGGCCGGCTCCCAGACCGCGCCGGTCGGCACGTGGTGGAGGGCGGAGACGACCCCCTCGACCCCCGCCTGCAGCATGTCGTCGATCGAGCACAGGTCCTTCGGCCCGAACCACCGCCACGTCTGTCGCATCAGCCCCCCCAAAGATCCCGCGCCCGGCGCACCGCGATGATGTCAGCAGACGGCCGGCCGGGGCAATGGCCGCGATGCGCCGATACCGGGTGCGACCGGATGGTAAGCTCCGACCGCCACCGTTGCTGACCCGAATGCGGTACCCGCCGGAGAGGAGGGCTGCGGCACGCCCGCGGGGGCCGCATTGCGGCCGCCCCGGGGGGCGGGCGGCCGCAGCCCGGGCTTGGGGCCCGGGCGGGCCGGCTCAGCGGGCGCTCTTGCCCGGCTCGTCTCAGTCGCCGAGCGCCGAGACCAGGTGGTCCCACTCGCCCGGGATGTCCTCGGCCGAGCGCCGCGCGCCGGCCCGCCGGTACCAGTAGTCGGCGTTGCCCATGTCGCCCTCGATCCAGTGCGCGAGGCCGTGCACGAGGTCGTAGGCGCGGGTGCCCTCGCCGCTCTGGCAGATTTCGTGTGCCCGCTCCCAGGCCGGCCCGGTGGCGAAGCCGCCCTTGCGCAGCCACCAGAGCGCCTCGAGCGGCGGAGAGACCCCGGGCGGGGGTGCCTCCGCCTCGAACGTGTCGAGAAAGTGTACCGCCATGCGCGCCTCCTTCAGCCGGCCGACCAGAGCGCCGTCACGCCGTCGCGGCGGCCGGCCGGGTCGGTCTCCGGCGCCGGCAGCGCCGCGATGCGCGCCAGCATCTCCGCGCTCGGCGCATCGCGGCAGATGTCCGCACTCTGCCCCGGCGGGTACGCCCCGACCACCAGGAAATCGCGGCTCGCCGCGAGCCGCCGGTGCCCGGTGCCCGCCGGCAGCACCACCACGTCGCCGGCGGCGATCGTCACCTCGCGCCCGCCCGGCCCGCCGAGCAGCACCCGCGCCGACCCGGCGGCGCAGCCGAGCGCCTCGTGGCCGCGGGTGTGATAGTGGTCGAAGTCGTAGATGCCGTCGCGCCACTGCGGCGGCCAGCCGTTCGCCGCGAAGAGCGGCTCGAGCGCCGCAGCGGCGTTGCCGGACGCTTCGACCACCCCGCGGTGGAGGACGACCGGGAAGCGCGGGTGGTTCGGAATCGCGCCCGACGGGGCGAGGCGGAAGGATTCGGTCGCCATGACGTCGCTCCGGAGCTCCTCGCGCAATGCAGGGCCGGGTCAGGCCCTCGCCGCCAGCACGCTGTCGCTGAGCGGATGCTCGAGCCGGGTCAGCATCTCCTTCGGCACGATCTGGCGGAACTTCGGCAGCTCGTCGGCCCAGTGCCGCAGGATCTCGGTCGCCCGCGGGCTTCCGGTCTCGCGGGCGTGCCGCTCGACGAGCGCCTTGAGCTGCGCCTCCCAGGCGGCCGCGAGCACGGGGATGACGATCACCGTCTCGCCGTTCAGCCTGAGCGTGTGCTCGGCGTCCGGGTCGTAGAGATAGGCCATGCCGCCGGTCATGCCGGCGCCGAAGTTGTCGCCGAACTTGCCAAGGATCACCGCGACGCCGCCGGTCATGTACTCGCAGCCGTTCGAGCCGCAGCCCTCGACCACCACCTCGGCGCCCGAGTTCCGCACGCAGAAGCGCTCGCCCGCCCGGCCGCTGGCGAAGAGCGCGCCCGCGGTCGCGCCGTAGAGCACGGTGTTGCCGATGATCGCGTTCTCGTGCGGCACCAGCGCCGAGCCGAGCGGCGGCCTGACCACGATGGTGCCGCCCGACAGCCCCTTGCCGACGTAGTCGTTGGCCTCGCCCATCACCTCGATCTTGAGGCCGGGCGCCGCGAAGGCGCCGAGCGACTGCCCGGCGGATCCGGCGAGCTTGATCGTCAGGTGGTCGGGCTGCAGGCCGTTGTTCTTCATGCCGAAGCGCTGGACGATGTGGCTCGACACCCGCGTGCCGATCGAGCGCAGCGTGTTCTGCACCGCGTAGCTGAGCTGCATCTTCTCGCCGTCCTTGAAGAACGGCTCGGCGTCGGTGACGACCTGCGCGTCGAGCGTGTCGGGCACCGGGTTCCTCGGCTTGCCGCGGTCGTAGTCGACCGCTTCGCCCTGGTCGATCTTGATCAGGAGCGGGTTGAGGTCGAGGTCGTCGAGATGCTCGGCGCCGCGGCTCACCTGAGTGAGCAGATCGGCCCGCCCGATCACCTCGTCGATCGAGCGCGCGCCAACGCTCGCCAGCACCTCGCGCACCTCCTGGGCATAGAAGCTCATCAGGTTCACCACCTTGTCCGCCGTCCCGGTGAACTTCGCCCGGAGCGCCGGGTCCTGGGTGCAGACCCCGACCGGGCAGGTATTCGACTGGCACTGCCGGACCATGATGCAGCCCATCGCGATCAGCGCCGCGGTGCCGATGCCGAACTCCTGCGCCCCGAGCATCGCCGCGATGACGATGTCGCGCCCGGTCCTGAGGCCGCCGTCGGTCCTGAGGATCACCCGCTCGCGCAGGTTGTTGGCGGTGAGCACCTGGTGCGCCTCGGAGAGCCCCATCTCCCACGGCAGGCCGGCGAACTTGATCGAGGTCTGCGGGCTCGCCCCGGTCCCGCCATTGTGGCCCGAGATCAGGATGACGTCGGCCTTGGCCTTCGCCACGCCGGCGGCGATCGTCCCGACGCCCGACTGGCTCACCAGCTTCACGCAGACCCGCGCCGCCGGGTTGATCTGCTTGAGGTCGTAGATCAGCTGCGCGAGGTCCTCGATCGAGTAGATGTCGTGGTGCGGCGGCGGCGAGATCAGCGTGACCCCCGGCGTCGAGTGCCGCAGCTTCGCGATCAGCTCGGTCACCTTGATCCCGGGCAGCTGGCCGCCCTCGCCGGGCTTCGCGCCCTGGGCGACCTTGATCTCCAGCTCCTCGCAGTGGTTGAGGTAGTCGGCGGTCACCCCGAACCGGCCGGACGCCACCTGCTTGATCTTCGCCGACGGGTTGTCGCCGTTCGGCTCCGGCACGTAATGCGCCGGGTCCTCGCCGCCCTCGCCCGAGTTGGACTTCGCGCCGATCCGGTTCATCGCGACGTTCAAGGTCTTGTGCGCCTCCGGCCCGAGCGCGCCGAGCGACATGCCGGGCGTCACGAACCGCTTGCGGATCGAGGTGATCGACTCGACCTGGTCGAGCGGCGCCGGGCCCGCCTTCGGCTGGAAGTCCAGGAGGTCGCGCAGGTGGATCGGCGGCCGCGCCTGCATCGTCTTCGAATACTGCTTCCAGATGTCGAACGACCCGCGGTCACAGGCCGACTGCAGAATGTGCATGGCACGCGCTTCCCAGGCGTGGCTCTCGCCGGTGCGCCGGGCCTTGTAGAAGCCGCCGATCGGCAGCACCGCGTCGCCGCCGCGCCAGCCGAGCGCATGCATGCCCTCGACCTGCCGCTGCACGCCGGTGATGCCGATCCCGGAGATGCGGGAGAGCATGCCGGGGAAGTACTCGGCGACCATCGCCCGCGACAGCCCGACCGCCTCGAAGTTGAGGCCGCCGCGATAGGAGGAGATCACCGCGATCCCCATCTTGGAGATGATCTTCAAGAGCCCCTGGTCGATCGCTGTGCGGAAGCGGTCGACCGCCTCGGTGAGCGTCCCCGGGATCAGCCCGCGCGCGATCCGGTCGGCGATCGAGTCCTGCGCGAGGTAGGCGTTGACCGTGGTGGCGCCCGACCCGATCAGCACGGCGAAGTAGTGCGGGTCGATGCATTCGCCCGAGCGCACGTTGAGCGAGGTGAAGGTCCTGAGGCCCTTGCGGGTCAGCCAGGAATGCACCGCGCTCGTCGCGAGGATCATCGGCATCGCCACCCGCTCAGGCCCCTGGCCGATGTCGCTCAGGACGATGTGGTTGGCGCCGGCGCGCACCGCCTCCTCGGCCTCGGCCCGGATGCGCGCGAGCCCGGCCTGCAGCGCGTCGGGGCCGGGCGCGAAGCTGCAGTCGATCTCGACCGCGGCGGCGCCGAAGTGCCTGACCATCGCCGCGAAGCGGGCGTTCGACACGAAAGGGCTCTCGAGCTGCAGGATCTCGGTCTGCGAGTTGTCCTGGTCGAGCACGTTCTTCAGGTTGCCGAACCGGGTCTTCAGGCTCATCACCCGGTGCTCGCGCAGCGAGTTGATCGGCGGGTTCGTCACCTGGCTGAAGTTCTGCCGGAAGTAGTGGCTGAGCGGCCGGTAGCCGGCCGACAGCACGGCGGGCGGCGTGTCGTCGCCCATCGAGCCGATCGCCTCCTTGCCGTCCTCGGCCATGGCGGCGAGCACGGTCTCGAGCTCCTCCACCGTGTAGCCCGCCGCGATCTGCCGCTGGCGCAGCCCGGCGCCCTCGAAGATCGGCCGCTCGTCGTCGCCGCCGGTCAGGCACTCGAGATCGGTGATCGAGCCCACCCACTCGCCGAACGGCTGGCTCGCGGCCATCAGATCCTTGATCTCGGCGTCGTGGTAGAGCCGGCCCTCGCCCATGTCGACGGCGAGGAGCTGCCCCGGCCCGAGCGCGCCCTTCTCGACCGACGTCATGTCGTCGGTCGGCACCATCCCGGCCTCCGAGCCGGCGATCACCAGCCCGTCGCCGGTGACGACGTAGCGCATCGGCCTGAGCCCGTTGCGGTCGAGGCCGCCGCAGACCCACCGGCCGTCGGTCATGGCTAGGGCCGCCGGGCCGTCCCAGGGCTCCATCACCGCGTTCGAGTAGGCATACATGTCGAGCCAGGCCTGCGGCATCTTGGTCGCGAGCTTCGACCAGGCCTCCGGCACCAGCATGGTCTTCGCCATCGGCGCGATCCGCCCGGCGCGCACCAGCACCTCGAAGACGTTGTCGAGCGCGGCCGAGTCGGAGGACCCGGGCAGCACGATCGGCTTGATGTCCTCGGCGAGCTCGCCGAAGTAGTCGGAGGACATCCGGATCTCGTGGCTCTTCAGCCAGTTGAGGTTGCCCTTCAGCGTGTTGATCTCGCCGTTGTGGGCGAGCATGCGAAACGGCTGCGCCAGCCACCAGCGCGGGAAGGTGTTGGTCGAGTAGCGCTGGTGGTAGATCGCGAAGGCGGAGACGAAGCGCGGGTCCTGCAGGTCGGGGTAGAAGACCGCGACCTGCTCGGCCAGCATCATTCCCTTGTAGATGATCGACCGGCAGCTCATCGAGCAGATGTAGAAGTCGCGGATCCCGGCCGCGGCCTTCTCGATCCGGCGGCGGATGACGTAGAGCTCGCGCTCGAAGGTCTCCTCGTCGACCCCCTTGGCGTTCGAGATCAGGATCTGCTCGATCTCGGGCCGGGTCGCGTTCGCCTTCTGGCCGAGCACGGAGATGTCGACCGGAACGTGCCGCCAGCCGTAGATGTAGTAGCCCATCCGCAGCACTTCGGTCTCGACGACCGTCCGCGCCGCCTCCTGCGCCCCGAAGTCGCTGCGCGGCAGGAAGATCTGCCCGACCGCCAGCCGCTCGCCGCGCGGCGCGTGCCCGGTGCGGCGCACCTGGTCGTCGAAGAAGGCCACCGGGATCTGGACGTGCATCCCGGCGCCGTCGCCGGTCTTGCCGTCGGCGTCGACCGCGCCACGGTGCCAGATCGACTTCAGCGCCCTGATGCCGTTCTCGACCACCTGGCGCCGCGGCTTGCCGTCGATCGCGACGACGAGCCCGACGCCGCAGGACGCGTGCTCCTGCTCCGGGTGGTACAGCCCCTCCGCCTCCAGCCGCGCGAACTCCGCCTCCATGCGGGCGACCCAGGCCTCGTCGTACTTCGTCATGGCATCAATCCTGGCAGAGGCGGGCCAAGCCGCGGGCTTGAAGAAAGAGGGCTTTCTGTCTTACCGCTCGCTAACCGCTGCCGGCCGACCGCCGGGCTCTGAACGGCGGTCACGACCCGCTCCCGGCGAACTGCGCCTCGACTTCGGCCTTGGTCAGCCGCTTGCGCTCGCCGGCGAAGGCGTAGCCCGCCGGCTTTCGGTCGATGTAGATCTCCGAGCGCAGCTCGAACCGGTCCGGCTCGTCGAAGAGCCCGACAGGCAAGTGGTACTGCCCCTGCATCGGCCCTTCGAGCGTCACCCGGTACCAGAGCCCGGACCCGCAGCGGTCGCACCACGCGCGCTCGGCCCAGTCCGACGACTGCAGCTGCCGCACGTTCTCCTCGCCGGTCAGCCGCAGGCCCTCCGCCGGCACCATCACCGCGAGCAGCGCCGAGCCGGTCCACCGGCGGCACATCTCGCAGTGGCAGGCGTGCATCGCCGTCTTCGGCGGCTCGGCCTCGAAGCTCACGGCACCGCAGAGGCATTGTCCGCGCATCAGACGCACCGGTCAGCATGACTGACCTGTCCGCTTCGCCACGGCCCGAAAGCACCCATACGCTTTCCATATGCTTTCCATACGCGTTCCATATCCGGCACGGCGCTACTCCGCCGCCACCGCGGCCCGGCTGTCGAGCCAGGTCAGGATGCTCTCCGCCGCCTCGCGGCCGTCGCGGATCGCCCAGACGACGAGGCTCGCGCCACGCACGATGTCGCCCGCCGCGTAGACCCCCTCGAGGCTCGTCCGCTTGCTCAGGAAGTCGGCCTTGATCGTGCCCCAGCGCGTCACCTCGAGGCCCTCGGTCCCCCAGAGCCGCGGCAGCTCCTCGGGCTCGAAGCCGAGCGCCTTGATGACGAGCTCGGCCGGCTCGGTATAGTCGGCGTCCGGGATCTCCTCGGGCGACTGCCGCCCGGTTGCGTCCGGAGCGCCGAGCCGCATCCGGGCCACGCGGACGCCGGAGACCGAGGCGTCGCCGGTGAAGCCCCTCGGCCCCGTCAGCCAGGCGAACTCGACGCCCTCCTCCTCGGCGTTCGCGACCTCGCGCTGGCTGCCCGGCATGTTGGCGCGGTCGCGCCGGTAGAGGCAGGTGACCTTGGCCGCGCCCTGCCGCACGGCGGTGCGCACGCAGTCCATCGCGGTATCGCCGCCGCCGATCACCACCACCCGCTTGCCCCGGGCGTCGAGTTCGCCGCTGTCGTAGGCCGGCACCGCGTCGCCGAAGCCCTTGCGGTTCGAGGCGGTCAGGTAGTCGATCGCGCGCACGATACCCGGCAGGCCCGAGCCGGGGCCGCCGAAGTCGCGCGACTTGTAGACCCCCGTCGCGATCAGCACCGCGTCGTGGCTGGCGCGCAGGTCGTCGAAGTCGATGTCCTCGCCGACGTTGCAGTCGAGGCGGAAGGTCACGCCGCCGGCGATCAGCTGGTCGTTGCGGCGCACGACGACGTCCTTCTCGAGCTTGAAGCCCGGGATGCCATAGGTGAGGAGCCCGCCGGCCCGATCGTAGCGGTCGTAGATCGTCACCTGGATCCCCTGGCGCCGCAGCATGTCGGCCGCCGCCAGCCCGCCCGGCCCGGCGCCGATGATGCCGACGCTCTCCGGCCGCTCGGCGATCGGACGGGCCGGCTGCACCCAGCCCTCGGCCCAGGCGGTGTCGGTGATGTACTTCTCGACCGCGCCGATCGTGACCGTGCCGTGGCCCGCCTGCTCGATGACGCAGTTGCCCTCGCACAGCCGGTCCTGCGGGCAGATCCGGCCGCAGATCTCGGGGAAGGTGTTGGTCGCCTGGCTGAGCTCCCAGGCCTCGCGCAGCCGGCCCTCGGCGGTCAGCTTCAGCCAGTCGGGGATGTTGTTGTGCAGCGGACAATGCGTCTGGCAGTACGGCACGCCGCACTGCGAGCACCGGCTCGCCTGCTCGGCGGCCTTGGCGGCCGCGAATTGACGATAAATCTCGTCGAAGTCCTCGCGCCGCTCGCCGGCGGCGCGCTTGTCCGGCATGTCACGCTTGACGGTGACGAACTTCAGCATCGTGTTCGCTGCCATCTGCCTCCCCCGCCCGCTCGCCGCGCAACATCGCTGCGCCAGGACCGCCGCCCCGCTCGCATTGTTTCCTCTACAAGAGGCGCGGCCGAATTAAAAGTCAAATATGCTGACCTTCTTTCCTTCAGCCGCTCGACCTGGCGCAAAGCGATCAAAAAGTAGGCGCAATTCAGGTCAGCTGAACTGACCTAATGCGCTCCAGGTGCCATCAGAAGGGCGGTCAACGCCACGGTTCCGACGGCGATTCGCCACCAGCCGAAGACCGCGTAGCCGTTGCGGGAGACGAAGCCGAGCAGGCTTCGCACGACGAGCACGGCGGAGATGAACGCGCAGAGGAAGCCTGTGGCGATGACGGTGGCATCGTCGAAGCTCAGGACGTCGCGGTTCTTGTAGAGGTCGTAGGCGAAGGCGCCGGCCATCGTCGGCATCGACAGGAAAAAGGAGAACTCGGCCGCCGAGCGCTTGTCGGCGCCCATCAGCAGCGCGCCGACGATGGTGGCCCCGGAGCGGGAGACGCCGGGAACGAGGGCGAGGCACTGGAAGAGGCCGATCTTCAGCGCCATCGGCAGCGGGAAGTCCATGACGTCGCGGTATTCGGGACGCTCAGGGCGCCGGTCGACCCAAAGCAGGACGAAGCCGCCGAGGATCAGCATCACCGCGATCAGCATCGGAGTCTCGAAGAGCACGGTCTTGATCAGGCCGTGCGCCAGCGCGCCGAAGACCGCCGCCGGCAGGAAGGCGAGCAGCACCCCGGCGACGAAGCGGCGGGCGCGCGGGCTCGACGGCAGTTCGGCGGTGAGGACGAGGAGCCGGCCGGCATAGACCGACAGGATCGCGAGGATGGCGCCGAGCTGGATCAGCACCTCGAAGGCCTTGCCGGTGGACTCGAAGCCGAGGAAGTGGCCGGCGAGCAGGATATGCCCGGTCGAGGAAACCGGGATGAATTCGGTCAGCCCCTCGAGAACCCCGAGAAGGGCGGCGACCAGGAGCGACTGGTCCTGCAAGCTCAGCGCATCCCGGCCGCGGATTCCTGGATCTCGGTGTACTGGCCGGCCGGACGGTACGCGTAGAGATAGGTCTCGAGGATGGCGTCCATCGCCATCGGGGTCATCCCGAGTGCGGCGAAGCCTCGGGCGTCGGGATGGACGACGGTGTCGTGGGCGAGGAGGCGCACCTGGTCGCGCGTCACCGGCCCGGCGATGAGCCCAAAGCTCAGCCGGCTGGCCAGGCGGGAGGCGGCGGCGATCCAGCCGGCGAGCCAGAACGGGATGGCGACCAGCATCCGGCGGCGCCGGATGATGCCGAGCATCCGCAACATCAGCTCGCGGAAGGTGGCGACCTCCGGCCCGCCGAGCTCGTAGGTGCCCGGCCCCGCCTCGCCGAGCGCGCCCTTCTCCGCCGCCGCGGCGACGTCGTCGACATAGACGGGCTGGAAGCGGGTGTCGGCCCCGATCAGCGGCAGCACCGGCGACAGCCGCGCCATCGCCGCGAAGCGGTTGAAGAACTCGTCCTCGGTGCCGAAGACAATCGCGGGCCTGAGAATCACCGCACCCGGGAAGGCGGCAGCGACCGCGGCCTCGCCGCGGCCCTTGGCGGCGGCATAGAGGCTGTCGCTCGCCGGGTCGGCGCCGATCGCCGAGACGTGGACGAGCTGGCCGACCCCCTCCTCGGCGGCGAGGCGGGCGATCCGTGCCGGGGCCTCGTTGAGCAGCGCCTCGAATGTCTGCGGCCCGCTTTCGGCGAGGACGCCGACGCAGTTGACCACGGCCCGGGCGCCGGCGATCGCGCGGCGGGTCGAGGCATCGTCGCGGACGTTCGCCTGGATCGGCTCCACCTGGCCGACGAAGCCGTACGGGCGGACGAAATGCGCCTCGTTCGGCCGGCGCACCGCCACCCGCACCCGCCAGCCGGCCCGTGCCATCCGCTGCGCCACGTAGCGGCCGATGAAGCCGGACCCGCCGAGGATGGTGACGATCGGAACTGGCATCAGCACTCTCCTCCCAGCCTTATGCCCCGCAATACGGCCAGCGGCGGCGCGGAACAAGGCCCGCGCGACCGCGCGGTGACGCAGAAATATCGCTTGATGCCCGCGGGTGGGCGGTCGAAGCTGCCCGGATGACAGGCCGTTCGCACCTCCTGCCGTGGTCCGCGGTCGCGGCCGACCTCATCGCGGTCGCCGCGCGCCGGGCGCCGGCCGATCTGGTGATCCGCCACTGCGCCTGGGTCAGCGTCCACTCGCGCGAGGTGATCGAGGGCGCCGACGTCGCGATCAGGGTCGGCCGCTTCGCCTCCTGCGGGCCGGATGCCACGGCGATGATCGGGCCGCAGACGCGGGTGATCGACGCCGGCGGGCGCTGCCTGATCCCGGGCCTCTGCGACGGCCACATGCATGTCGAGAGCGGGATGCTGACAGTGACCGAGTTCGCCCGGGCCGTGATGCCGCACGGGACGACGACAATGTTCGTCGACCCGCACGAGGTGGCGAACGTGCTCGGGCTCGCCGGCGTGCGGCTCATGCACGACGAGGCGCTGGTGCAGCCGGTCAACGTCTTTGTCGAGATGCCGTCCTGCGCCCCGTCGGCGCCGGGGCTGGAGACGCCGGGGGCGGAGATCGGGCCGGAGGACGTCGCGGAGGCGATGCGCTGGCCCAACATCGTCGGGCTCGGCGAGATGATGAACTATCCGGGCGTGATCGCGGCCGACCCGAAGATGCTCGGCGAGATCGCGGCGACGCAGGCGGCCGGCAAGACGGTCGGCGGGCACTACGCGAGCCCGGACCTGACCGACTTCCCCGCCTACGCCGCCGGCGGGCCGGCCGACGACCACGAGGGGACCCGCGAGGCGGACGCGATCGCCCGCGTCCGCCAGGGCATGCGGGCGATGCTGCGGCTCGGCTCGGCGTGGTACGACGTGAAGGCGCAGATCACTGCCGTCACCGAGAAGGGGCTCGACCCGCGCAGCTTCATCCTGTGCACCGACGACTGCCACTCGGGGACGCTGGTGAACGACGGGCACATGAACCGGGTGGTGCGCCACGCCATCGACTGCGGGCTCGATCCCCTGGTCGCGCTGCAGATGGCGACGATCAACACCGCGACGCATTTCGGCCTTGAGCGCGAAATCGGCTCGATCGCCCCGGGGCGGCGGGCGGATTGCATCCTGACCTCGGACCTCCGGACGCTGCCGATCGAGACGGTGATCGCGCGCGGCGCGGTGGTGGCGGAGGGCGGCGTCTGCATCGCGCCGATGCCGGATTTCCGCTGGCCGAAGGCCGCGCGGCACACGGTGAGGATGGGGCGCACGCTGGCGGCGGCCGATTTCGACATCCGGGCCCCGGAGGGAGCCAACCGGGTGCGGGCGCGGGTGATCGGCGTGGTGGAGAACCAGGCGCCGACGCGGGCGCTCGAGGCCGACCTCGCGGTGGTCGAGGGGCTGGTCGCAGCCGCCGGCGAGGTCTGCCAGATCGCGCTGGTCGAGCGGCATCGCGGCACCGGCGGCGTGATGAACGCCTTCGTCGCGGGCTTCGGCTACGACGTGCCCTGCGCGGTCGCGTCCACGGTCGCGCACGACAGCCACCACATGATCGTCGTCGGGACCTCGAAGGCCGACATGGCGCTGGCGGCGAACCGGCTCGGCGAGGTCGGCGGCGGGGTGACGGTCTGGCGCGAGGGGCACGAGCTCGCGCTGGTGCGGCTGCCGATCGCGGGGCTGATGTCCGATGCGCCGGCGGCGGAGGTGGCGGCGGCGGCCGAGCGCATGGTGGCGGCGATGCAGGCCTGCGGTTGCGCGCTCAACAACGCCTACATGCAGCACTCGCTGCTCGCGCTGGTGGTGATCCCGAGCTTGCGGATCTCCGACCTCGGGCTTATCGACGTCGATCGCTTCGAAAAGACCGACCTCCTCCTGCCGACCTGAGCCCATGCACCACCGCCCGTTGACCGAGCTGCCGCTGATCTCGCCGCCCCAGGACCGCGACGGCGTCTACACCGAGCCCGAGGCGGCGGTGGCCGATCTGCGCGCGCGCTACACGGCGGCGACCGAGTTCCTGCGCGGTCGTTTCGCCGAGGTGATGCGCGGGGCGACCCCGGAAGGGCGCTACCGCGCCTTCTATCCGCAGGTCAGCCTCACCACCTCGAGCTTCGCCAAGGTCGACTCGCGGCTCTCGTTCGGGCATGTCGCCGAGCCCGGCGTCTACGAGACGACGATCACCCGGCCCGACCTCTTCGAGGGGTACCTGACCGAGCAGATCGGCCTCCTCATCCAGAACCACGGGATGCCGGTGCGGATCGGGACCTCGGACACGCCGATCCCGCTGCACTTCGCGATGGGCGAGAGCGCGCATGTCGAGGGGTCGATCGAGGACAGCCTGCACCGGCCGCTGCGCGACTTGTTCGACGTGCCCGACCTCAACACCACCGACGATCACATCGTCAACGGCAACGCCCGGCCCTCGCCCTCGGGCGCCCGGCCGCTGGCGCCGTTCACCGCGCAGCGCATCGACTACTCGCTGGCGCGGCTCGCGCACTACACGGCGACGAGCGCGTCGCACTTCCAGAACCACGTACTCTTCACCAACTACCAGTTCTACATGGACGAGTTCGTCGAGTTCGCGCTCAAGGAGCTTGCCGATCCCACCTCGGGCTACACCGCGCTGGTCGAGCCCGGAAACGCCGTGGTCACCCGCGAGGGCCGGACCGGCGCTCCGATCGGACGGGTGCCGCAGATGCCGGCCTTCCATCTGACCCGCCCGCGGCATTCCGGCATCTCGATGGTCAACATCGGCGTCGGGCCGTCGAACGCGAAGACGATCACCGACCACATCGCGGTGCTGCGCCCGCACGTCTGGCTGATGGTCGGGCACTGCGCGGGGCTGCGGAACTCCCAATCGCTCGGCGATTACGTCCTCGCGCACGCCTACATGCGCGAGGACCATGTGCTCGACGACGACCTGCCGGTCTGGGTGCCGATCCCGCCGCTCGCCGAGGTGCAGGTCGCGCTCGAGAACGCGGTGGCCGAGGTGACGGGGCTCGCGGGGTACGAGCTGAAGAAAATCATGCGCACCGGGACGGTCGCGACGATCGACAACCGCAACTGGGAGCTCGTCGACACCCGCGGGCCGGTGGCGCGGCTCAGCCAGGCGCGGGCGATCGCGCTCGACATGGAGAGCGCGACCATCGCCGCCAATGGCTTCCGCTTCCGGGTGCCGTACGGGACGCTGCTCTGCGTCAGCGACAAGCCGCTGCACGGCGAGCTGAAGTTGCCGGGCATGGCGACCGACTTCTACAAGCGGCAGGTGGCGCAGCACCTCAGGATCGGCATCCGGGCCATGGAGGCGCTGCGCGACATGCCGCTCGAGAAGCTGCATTCGCGCAAGCTCCGGAGCTTCGACGAGACGGCGTTTCTCTGAGGGCGACCGCGGAGCGCGAACCTTTTCTGCCACACTCGCCCTAGGATTGCGTCACACCCCATAAAAAAAGGGGTTCCTGACGGATTCGATGATTGAGTTTCCCGAAGCGAGCGGATTAAGTGCCGGGCACGCCGGCCGGGTCCCCCGAGCTGGCTGGTTCTAGGGAGACGCCGGATGACACAAAAGCCCATGACAAAGACGCAGCTGGTGGCCGCCATTGCCGAGACCGCCTCGATGGACAAGGCGAGCGCCAATCGCGCCCTCGAGGCGCTGACCGACATCGTGACCAAGGAAGTGGCCCAGGGCGGGGCGGTCACCCTCCCCGGCCTCGGCAAGTTCGCCTGCCGCGCCCGCCCGGAGCGCCTGGTGCGCAACCCCTCGACCGGCGAGCAGATGAAGAAGCCTGCCGACCGGGTCGCCAAGGTGACCATCGCCAAGCAGCTCAAGGACGTGATCAACGCCTGAGCCCTCGCCCGCGGGAAGCGGGCCGCGCCGGCCGGCGCCGCTCGTTTCTTCCCGCGCAGGCCTCTCCCCTCGTTGACAGCCGCCGGTTCGCCGCGCCACAGTCGCGCCATCAAGCCGCAGTAGCCCGTGGCCTGCGCGCGATCGGGTGGCGCGGTGGGCGATCTCCTTCAACCTGGACCGGTCCTCGAGATCACGATCGGCACCGTAGGGCTGGTGATCATCATGTTCTTCCACGGCGCCAGCATGCGGTTCATCAACCGCCGGTTCAGCGCGGCCTGGGTCCGGTTCGACGGCGCGACGTCGCTCTGGCGGGTCGACCTCGTGTTGGGGCTGGTGGTCGCCGCCCTGGCGATCGTCCACCTGATCGAGACGCTGCTCTGGGCGATCCCGGTGCACCTGCTCGGGATGATCCCGGATCTGCGCGACGCCTACTACTACGTCTTGGAGAGCTACACGACGCTCGGCGAGGGCGCGGTGACGCTGCCGCACGAGTGGCGCCTCGTCGGGCCGGTCATCGCGATGTCGGGGCTTTTCACCTTCGGCTGGACCGGCAGCGTGCTCGTCAGCGTGATGAACGAGTTCAGCAAGCTCGACCGCGCGCGGGCCGAGCATCGCCGCAAGCGCCTCGGCCGGAGCGATGACGCCTCGGCACCCTGAAGCTCAGCGCCAGAGCAGGCCCGACTTCGCGCCGCCGCCCCAGGGACCGACGACGACGTTCTGCTGCGCGAGCTCGCCGCGCGCCGTCGGGCTGCCGGCGCGGGCACGATCCACCAGCACCCGCGGGTCGTCGGCCTCGCCGCCGGCGGCGCTCGCGATCACGTCCCGCATGTGGACGAACCCGTAGGCCTGCTCGGGGAGGGCGGCGGCGTCGTAGCTGGCCTGGCCGAGGCCGACGTAGTGGCGGATCGTGCCGTTGCGCCTGAGCCGCCGCTCGAAGAAGGCGCAGGCGATCAGGCACTCGTCGGCGAGCGCCCGCAGCGTGTCGCGCGGCGCGTTGGCGTCCATCGCCCGGGCGGTCCGGACGGTGAGCTGATCGACCGCGATGGCGGTGCCGATGAAGCGGGCAAAGGTGATCGAGAGGTAGGCCTCGAGCGTGTCGGTCAGCGGTATTCCCGCCCTCGCGATGCCGGTCCTGACAAAGTCGGTGGCGATGCCGAGGGTCGCATTGTTCATGGCCGTCGCGTCCCGGTGCCGCCGTGCGCCGAACCGGGAACTCTGCCCTGCCGGCCTCTGCGTGTGCCCCCTTGGACGCTTCCGACCATGGTCACCTCACGATGGACGTCCCAACGGGACAATTCGCCTTGCAAGCCTAAGCGACAATTCTTAACGCTCTCTCACCGGCCGTCGTTCCCGGGCGGCTGCGCCGCGGCCGTCGGGTGGAGCGGGAAAAGCGAACGATGACGTCGGCGCGGCGTGTCAGCGGAGAAGGCCTTGTTTCGCGTGCTGTCATCTGGGCCCGACGAGATCAGTTCATACATGACACTATCATGAATCAGCTTCGCCGACCAAGCCCTTGGCGGGCGACGCCGCGTTCTGGCCGGCGCAACACGCCGTGATCGAGACCGAGCTCAAGATATCCTTGGACGAGCGGGCGCTGGCGCGGCTCAAGCGGCATCCGGCCCTCGCCTCGCTGCGGGTGGCGCCGCGCAGGACGCAGCGGCTGGTGTCGGTCTACTACGACACGCCCGAGCATGCGCTCGCCGCGGCCGGGATCTCGCTGAGACTGCGGCGGATCGGCCGCGGCTGGGTGCAGACGATCAAGCGGCGGGCCGAGGGGACCGCCTCGAGCGGCTTCTTTGCGCATGAGGAGGCGGAGTGCCCCGCCCCAGGAGGCCGGCTGGTGCTCGAAGGGCCCGACCCCGACGGAGCGTTGGCGGCGGTGACCGAGGCCGTGGCCGGCGCGCCGCTCGGACCGGTCTTCGAGACCCGGGTGCAGCGGATCTCCGAGCGGCTGGCGCCTCCTGCCGGCGGCGAGGTGGAGCTGGCGCTCGACGCCGGCGAGATCGTGGCCGGCGAGCGCCGCGCCCCGATCCGCGAGGCCGAGATCGAGCTAGTCTCCGGCGAGGTCGGTGCCGTCTTCGGCGTCGCGCGGCAGCTCTTCGCCGACGGGCCGGTGCGCTTCGGCACCGAGAACAAGGCGGAGCGCGGGTACGCGCTGGCACGGACCGGCAGCGTGGCGACAGCGCTCGAGCCGCGCAACGCCGGCAAGCTCGCGGTCGATCCCGACGCGACGGTCGAGACCGTCGCCCGCGACACCTTCCGCGACTGCCTGGCCCAGATCGCCGAGAACATCGCCGTGGTCGCCGAAGCCGACTTGCCGGAAGGGCCGCACCAGCTCCGGGTCGGACTGCGCCGGCTGCGCACCGCCTTTCTCGTCTTCGGCCAGAGCCTGGGCAAGCCGTCGATGGAGTCGCTGTCGGAGCGTGCCCGCGAGCTCGGGCAGGTTGTCGGAACGTTGCGCGACGCCGATGTGCTGATCGGCGAGGTCGTCGGCCCAGCGAGCGCCGTTGGCCTCGACCAGAACGCCGCGTCGGCACTTGTCGCCGCGCTCAAGGCGCGGCGGCGGCGGATCCGGGCCGAGGTACGCAAGGCGCTCGCGGCGCCCGAGACCGTCGGCTTCCTGTTCGACCTCGGCGAGTTCATCGAAGCGCGCGGCTGGCTCGTTCCCGCCGACTACTCGCAGACCGAGCGGTTGGCCGCGCCGACCGGCCACGTCGCGCCAATGCTGCTCGAGAAGCGCCATCGCAAGGTGCTCAAACGCGGACGCAAGATCCGCCAGCTCGACCCCGAGGGCTTGCACGAGCTGCGCAAGCTCCTGAAGAAGCTGCGCTATGCTGTCGACATCCTCGGGCCGATCTACAAGGAAGCCAAGGTCGGCGGCTTCCTGAAGTCGCTCAAGGCGTTGCAGGACAGCTTTGGCAGCCTCAATGACGCGGCGATGGCGCGCCAAGAGCTGACCGGCGCGGACGCGCCGGCTGCGGACGATCCCGAGGCGCAGCGCGGCGTCGGCTGGACCCTCGGGACGCTGGCCATCCGGGTCGCCGACGACCGGCCGGCGCTCTTCGAGCGCTGGGACCGGATGGCGGAGGAGAAGCCGTTCTGGCGGTAAGGGGCGCGGCCGGGGCCGCGCGCCTCACGCCGCTCAGGCGGAGCGGTAGGGCGGACCGGCTTTCTGCATGACCCCAGTGTAGTCCTTGAGGATCTGCACGACCCGGGCCTTGCGCTCGCTCTCGGTCGCGATCTCGTCCCAGAACACCTCGGCCGCCGCCTGCACCTGCGCCCATTCCTCGGCGGGGATGGTGGTCAGCGTCAGGCTTCCGCTCGTGCGATAATGCGCCTCGCCCCACCAGTACCAGTGCTGGCGGAAGTAGTTCGAGCTGTCCATGCTGAGCTGGTAGAGCGCCTTCAGGTGCTCGGGCAGCTCGGCCCAGCGCTCGGAGTTGACGAAGTAGCTGCCGATCCAGGCGCCGTTGATGTTGTTGGTCAGGTAGTTCGTCAGCACGTTCGACCAGCCGACCGAGTGGATTTCCGTCGCACCGCACCACCAGATGCCGTCGAGCTCGCCGGTCTGCATCGCGACCTCGACGTCCTCCCAGGGCAGGGTGACCGGCACCACCCCGAACTGGGTCAGGAAGCGGCCGGCAGTCGGGAAGGTGAAGATGCGCTTGCCCTGCAGGTCGGCGAGGCTGCTGACCGGCTCGGTGGTGCCGAGGTTGCACGGGTCCCAGGCGCCGGAGCCGAGCCAAGTGACGCCGGTGTCAGCGTAGGATTGCTCCCAGAATCTCCTTGAGCCCGTAGTTGGCGAAGAGCGCCGGCACGTCGAGGCTGTAGAGGGTGGCGAACGGGAAGTAGGCCCCGAAGACCGCGACGTCGGCCGGCGAGCCCATGGAGTCGTCGTCCGACTGCGCGGCGTCGAGCGTGCCTTGCTGCACGGCGCGGAACAGCTCGCCCTGCGGCACGAGCTGGTCGGCGAAATAGAGCTCGATCTCCATCTCGCCGTTCGCGGCCTTGTTGAAGGCTTCGACCGCGGGCTGGATCACGAAGGCGCCGAGCGGCGCGCCGGCATAGGTCTGCAACCGCCACTTGATCGGCCCCTGCGCCTTCACATAGGGCGCGGCCAGCGTCGAGGCGCCCACCGCCCCGGCCCCCGCGAGGCCGGCCTGCTTCAGGAATCCGCGTCGGTTGGTCATGGTCGTTCTCCCTGGTTTGTTTGTTGTCAGCGTAGGTCGAAGTTCTGCGGCAGCCAAAGTGCGATCTGCGGGAAGAGGATGATGAGTCCGAGGCAGAAGATCATCAGCGCCGTAAAGGGCACGATCGAGCGGTAGATGTCGGGGAGGGTGATCTCCGGCGGCGCCATCGCCCGCATCAGGAACAGGTTGTAGCCGAAGGGCGGCGTGATGTAGGCGATCTGGCAGGTGATGGTGTAGAGGATGCCATACCAGACCGGATCGAAGCCGAGCGCGATGACGAGCGGCACGTAGAGCGGCGCCACGATGACGAGCATCGCCGTGTCGTCGAGAAACATCCCCATGATGATGAAGGAGAGCTGCATCATCAGGAGGATCGCCCAGGGGCTGAGGCCCCAGCCTTCGATGAAGAGCTTCGCCAGCGCCCGCCCGGCGCCCAGACCGTCGAAGACGGAGCTGAAGCAGAGCGCGGCGAGGATGATCCAGAGGAACATCGCGCTGATGCCGAGCGTCAGACGGGAGACGTCCTGCAGCATCTTGCCGCTGAGCCGCCCGCGCCACCAGGCCGCGAGCGTCGCGGCGAGCGCCCCGACCGCGCTCGAACTCGGTCAGGTTGGTGATGCCCAAGAGGAAGAGGCCGGTCATCGCGAAGAAGATGACGAAGGGCAGGATGCCGGCGCGCAGCAGCCGGAGCTTCTCGGCGAGAGGGACGTTGCGCTCGTCCTCGGGCAACGTCGGGCCGAGCGAGGGTTGGAGCAGGCAGCGGATGTAGATGTAGAGGACGAAGACCCCGGCCATCAGGAGGCCGGGGAAGACGCCGGCGAGCCAGAGCTCGCTGACCGGCTGGCGGGCGATCATCGCGTAGAGCACCAGCACCACCGAGGGCGGCAGCAGGATGCCGAGGGTCGAGCCGCCCTGGATGACCCCCGTCACCATGATCTTGTCGTAGCCGCGTTTGAGGAGCTCGGGCAGCGCCACGGTGGCGCCGATCGCCATGCCGGCGACCGAGAGCCCGTTGATCGCCGAGATCACCACCATCAGCGCGATCGTTCCGATGGCGAGCCCGCCGCGCACCGGCCCGAACCAGACGTGGAAGGTCCGGTAGAGGTCGTCGGCGATGCCGCTCTCGGCGAAGATGTAGCCCATGTAGATGAAGAGCGGCACC
Organism: uncultured Alphaproteobacteria bacterium; assembly: GCA_963763295.1. Lineage (GTDB taxonomy): Bacteria > Pseudomonadota > Alphaproteobacteria > Rhodobacterales > Rhodobacteraceae > Amaricoccus. The sequence continues at coordinate 215,716 of CAVXOH010000006.1, read as the reverse complement.
GTCAGCAGCGGGTACCAGTTCATCACCGTGATGGCCTGGTTGAACGGCAGCTCCTGCCCGCCGGTGCCCCAGAGCAGGAGCGCTGCGACGACGCCGACGAAGCCGATGGCGCCGAAGACGCGCTGGCCGCTCAGCAGCAACACCAGCATGGAGGCGAACATGGTGATGGCGACGGCGCTCGGGCTCATTCGATCGCACGCCCCCGCACCCGAGCCAGGTCGCGGAAGAAGTAGGCGATGGTCTGCAGGAGCATGAGGAAGATGCCGAAGGTCATGAGGATCTTGATCGGCGCCATCGGCGGCCGCCAGCTCGTCGCCGCCCGCTGGCCGTACTCGAGCGCGTACTCGGTCGAGGAGATGCCGCCCCAGAGCATCACCACCAGGTAGGTGACCAGGCAGACCGAGGTGATCGTGTCGGCGAAGGCGCGCCTGCGCGGGCTCCAGCGCGAGTAGAGCAGATCCATGCGGACGTGGCTGTCGAGCTGGAGCGTCCAGGCGCCGCCGAGGATGTAGTAGGCGGCGAGCAGGAACTGCGACATCTCCACCGACCAGAGCGGCGGCCGGTTGAAACCGGTGCGCATGAAGGCGGACCAGAGCAGCACTCCGATCATCGCGAAGACGAGGTACATGGCGATGCGGCCGAAGAAGCGGGAGACCGCCTCCACCCCCCGGACATAGGCGATGACGGCCCTAGGCAATCGCCGTTGCCCCGGAGCCGCAGGGCCCGCTGTGGAAGGTGTTGGACAAGGCCGATTTCCCGCTGTCTGACGCCGATCCTTCTGAGAAGTCTCGGACAAGTCAAGCAAATTCGCCCCGCCCGCAGGCTCGCCGTCCCCGGGGTTGAACGTCGTCGCGCGGGCCGATCGGCATGGTTGCCGGTGGCGCGCCGCGGCCCGGCGGTGTAGACGAGAGCCGCACCGGGTTCGCAGGGGAGGGCGCCGTGAAACGATCCGAGGTCAACGACATCATCCGCGCGGGCGACGACTTCATCCGCTCGTTCGGCTTCATCCTGCCGCCGTTCGCATACTGGAGCCCCGGCGAGATGCGCGACCGCCGCGCGTCGATCGGCGGGATCATCGACGCCCGCCTCGGCTGGGACATCACCGACTACGGCCAGGGCAAGTTCCCCGAGCTCGGCCTCTTCCTCTTTACCGTGCGCAACGGCTCGGAGGCGGACCTCCGCCGCGGCATGGGGATGTGCTACGCCGAGAAGATCATGATCTCGCGCCAGGACCAGGTCTCGCCGATGCACCGCCACATTGCGAAGGCCGAGGACATCATCAACCGCGGCGGCGGCACGCTCGCCCTGAAGCTCTACAACTCCGACCCCGACGGCCATGTCGACTACAGCTCGGACGTCGAGGTGGCGACCGATGGCGTCCTCCGGCGCCAGGAGGCCGGCGCGGTGCTGCGCCTGTCGCCGGGCGAGAGCGTTACGCTGCTGCCGGGCAACTGGCACGCCTTCTGGGGCGAGGGCGGCGACGTGCTGATCGGCGAGGTCTCGACCGTCAACAACGATTTGACCGACAACATCTTTGCCGAGCCGATCGGCCGCTTCGCCGAGATCGAGGAGGACGAGGACCCGCTGCACCTCCTGGTGTCGGACTATCCGCGCTGGTTCGAGTGATGCGCCGGCCGGCTACATCACGTCACCCGGCCTCCGCCGCTCGTCCTCGGCGTCGTCCTGGCTGTCGTCGATCACCGCGTTGATCTCCTCGATCAGGCGGCGGCGTTCGGCGGTCTCCGCGCTCGAGCCGTCGCCCTCCTGAAGCTCGGTCAGCACGGTCTTCAGCCAAGCCTTTCGCGCTCCGGCCGAGTAGCCTTCGTCCGCGAGCACATCCCGGATCTCCTCCGGAGAAACCCGCCGGCCGGCGCCGAGCTCGGACAAGCTGGGTCGGGTTTCGGCCATGATCTTCCTCCGTCGGCTCCTCGCGGAGAACGAGAACACGCCTCTTGCGGTTCCCCACCGGCAAGCGGGCGATTGCATTCTTTTCGGCGAACTTCCGCCGAGCTTCGGCGTTGAGCGGGGACGAGACAGCAAGGAGACCGCAGACATGACCGACCCATCCCGCGAACGCCAGATCGCCGAACGCGCCCACGCCAGATGGGAGGCGGAAGGGCGTCGCGACGGACGCGACAAGGAGCGCTGGTCGCAGGCGGAGGCCGAGCTCGGGCCGGCGCAGCTGCCCGAGCACAGCGCTCCCGGCGAGGCCCCGGAGCCGGGGGCGCCTGACGCCGGCACCGAGCTGCCGGAGGCGCTGGCCCAGGCTGGCGAGGGCGTGCCCGAGCCTACGGATCCGGCGGTGTCCGTGTCGCGCTCCGGGCGCCGGGACGCGTCGAGCCGCGCCTAACGCGCGTGACGGGAACACGGCCGCGCTGGCCGCGTTCCCGCCACAGAGGAGGATTGCGCAATGAACCCCAACCCCAGGAATATCGCCACGGTGCTCGTGCTCGGTCTTGCCGGAGCCGCCGCCGCTCAGGACGGCACCGTCAGTGCCGCGCTCGCCACGGCCGACGGCAGCGCGATCGGCGAGGTGAACTTCCAGGAAATGCGCGCCGGAATGCTCGTCAAGGTGGAGGTGCGCGATCTACCGCCGGGCGAGCACGGTATCCACGTCCACCAGACCGGCGCCTGCACGCCGGACTTCGACGCCGCCGGCGGGCACCTCGCGCCCGGGGGCCACGAGCACGGCTTCGCCGCCACCGAAACCCCGCATTCCGGCGATCTGCCGAACCTGGTCGTGGCTGCCGACGGAACCGGAACCGCCCGCTTTCTCAACTGGCGACTGACCTTGGAGGACCTGCTCGACTCCGACGGCTCCGCGGTCATCGTGCACGCGCAGGCGGACACCTACATGGACCCGGCCAGCGCTGGCGAGCGCCTCGCCTGCGGCGTGGTCGAGCAGCAAAGCTGAGGCAGCCGGCGGCCGATTTCAGGGCTGACCGCGGGCCGAGGATCCCACCGGGCGCGGCGCTTTCGCTTGCCGGGCTCACCCGCGCCCGCCATGCTGGCCCGCGCCGTCCTCGGGAGCCACCCCTGCATGACCACCATCATCGGCCTGTCGGGCAGCCTCCGTCGGGCATCGTACAACACCGCGCTGCTCACTGCCGCGGTCGGTCTCGCGCCACCCGGCACCGAACTCCGCGCAAGGACGATCCGCGGCATTCCGCTCTACAACGCCGATGTCGAGGCCGAGGGCATTCCGCCCGTCGTCGCCGCGCTCAAGGACGAGATCGCGGCAGCCGACGCGCTGCTGCTGGTCACGCCCGAGTACAACAACTCGATTCCGGGCGTCTTCAAGAACGCGATCGACTGGCTGACCCGGCCGGCGCGCGACATCCCGCGCGTCTTCGGCGCAAAGCCGGTGGCGCTGATCGGCGCCTCCCCCGGCGCCTACGGCACGACGCTGTCGCAGACCGCCTGGCTGCCGGTGCTGCGCACGCTCGGGACCGAGCCGTGGTTCGGGGGCCGGCTCCTGGTCCCGCGTGCGGCCGGCGTCTTCGATGCCGAAGGGGCGCTCGTCAGCGACGAGATCCGCGACCGGCTGCAGGGCTTCCTCGCGGGGTTTGCGGCCTTCGCCGCGCGGCGTGCCGAGCCTTGAGGGACGCCGGATCGACCCGGTCGGGGAGGCTGGACGTTTCTCCCGCGTCGACAGCCACATGGAGGAAATCGCTCATGCACAGGGCATGCACAACGTATGCACAACGCATATGCTAAGGAAAAGAGTCAGGAATTGCGGCGAGAGCGGGCTCAGGCCCAGGGCCAGAGCCGGTTCAGCGCGACGATCGCGAGCCCGAGCAGCGCGCCCATGACCGCGATCGCCCAGAAGCCGTAGCCGGCCGCGAGCCCGACCGCCGCGGCGAGCCACATCACCGCGCCGGTCGTCAGGTGGCGCACCTTGCCCCGCGACAGCACGATCATGCCGGCGGCAAGGAACGCGACGCCCGCCGTCAGCGCCTCGGCGAGGCGCAGCGGGTCCATGCGGATGATGTCGCCGCGCCCGGCATAGACCTCGACCATGCTGATCGTGATCAGCGCGTAGAGCGCGGCGGCGACGCCGACCAGCATGTGGGTGCGCAGGCCGGCCGGATGGTCGCCGGTCTCGCGCTCGTAGCCGATCAGCGCGCAGAGCAGCGCCGCGCCCGCGAGGCGCAACGCAACGACCGGCAGCGGGATCGCCAGTCCTCCGCGGATCTCGGCGGCGAGGGTTTCGGCAAGCATCGCGGCCCAACGCGCGAGCCGGCGCACCGTTCCGGTCACTCCGCCTCGACCAGCGCCTTCAGCCGGGCGAGGCCCGCCTCGAAGTCGCCGCCGACCCACTGGTCCATCATCAGGCCCATGTAGCGGCCGACCGGCGCGTTGCCCATGTCGGCCTCGAGGCCCCAGGTCACCCGCGTTCCGTCGCCGTCCGGACGCAGGACCAGCCAGCTCGTGACGATGCCCATGCCGCCGATGTCGAGGGCGGTCTCGACCCGCTGGTCCGGCAGGCTGGCGATGATCTCCTGGCTGCCCTCGCCGATCGCGGGGTCCGCGCTCGACCAGGTCATCCGGTTGCCCGGACCCTGCTCCGGCCCGGCGAACTCGACGCGCATGTCCGGGTCCATGTCGCTCCACGGCGACCATTCCGCGACCTTCTGCAGCGAGTTCAGATGCGGGAACACCTGCCCGCGCGGCGCCTCGATCACCGTGTCGCGGGTCACCGTGACCTCGCGCGGAAGCAGGTAGGCGACGCCCACCAGCACGGCAGCGACAGCAACGAGGGCGGCGACTAGACGACCGAGCCAGCGCATGCCATTCCCTCCTCCGACCGAGGAACTTGTTTCACGACGGCGCGGCGCCGGCAATCGCGGCGCGGGGAGGTTGCATGCGCGCGATGCGGGTGGTGGAGCACGGGCGGCCGCTGGAGCTGGCCGAGGTGGCGGTGCCGGAGCCGGGACCGGGCGAGGTGCTGCTGCGGGTGCATGCCTGCGGACTGAACTTCGCCGACACCCTGCTCGTCGACGGCCGCTACCAGGAGAAGCCCGAGCTGCCCTTCTCCCCGGGGCTCGAGGTCTGCGGCACCGTCGTCGCGCTCGGCGCCGGCGTCTCCGACCCGCCGCCGGGGACGCGCGTCGCCTGCTTTGCCGGCCGAGGCGGGCTCGCCGAGTACCTCGCGGTCCCGGCGGCGCTCTGCGTCGGCGTGCCTGCAGGGTTGGCGGACGAGGAGGCCGCGGGCTTCCTTGTCGCCTATGGCACCAGCCATGTCGCGCTCGCCTGGCTGGCGCGGCTGCGCGCCGGCGAGACGCTGCTGGTGCTCGGCGCCTCCGGCGGGGTCGGGCTGAGCACCGTCGAGATCGGCGCGCTGATGGGCGCCCGGGTGATCGGCGTCGCCCGCGGCCCCGAGAAGCAGGCGGTGGCCCGCGCCGCCGGCGCCGCCCACGTCCTCGACGCCGCCGCCGATCTCCGCGCCGAGGTCAAGGCGCTCGGCGGCGCCGACGTCGTCGTCGACCCGGTGGGCGGCGCCGCGTTCGACGCGGCCCTCGGCGCCGCCCGGCCAGGGGCGCGACTCCTGCCGCTCGGCTTCGCCGGCGGCGAGGTGCCGCGGATCCCGGCCAACATCCTCCTGGTGAAGAACCTGACGGTGATCGGCCTCTATTTCAGCGCGTATGCCAGGCTGGCGCCCGACGCGGTCGCGGCGAGCTTCGCGACCCTTTTCGCCTGGCACGCGCAGGGCCGGCTGCATCCGCATGTCAGCCAGGTGCTGACGCTCGAGGCGGCCAATGCCGGGCTCGATCTGCTGCGCAACCGGAAGGCCACCGGCAAGGTGGTGGTGCGGGTGGCGGAGCCCTACTCGGCGGCGAGGCACTCCGCGACGCCGTAGGCCTGGCGCAGTAGCCCGGCAAGCCGCTCGGCGAGCGCCGCCCGCGGCCCCGCGGTCACGTACATGTTGATCCGGTGCTCGGGCAGCTCGGGCAGCGCGCCGCCGTGCCGCACCGGCTCGGTGCGCGGCGGCACCCCGCTCTGCATCTGCACGCTGACCGCGAGGTCGGCCGCGACGCTGGCGTTGATGGCCTCGGTCGAGATCGAATCGACCGCGAGCTCCCACGGGATGCCTTCACGCTCGAGCGAGTCGATCACCGACCGCTTGAAGACGCATTGCGTGCAGGAGGCATAGCGCAGCGGCCGCTGCCGCCACGCCTGCCCGCCCGGCGCGCCGGTCCAGACCAGCGGCTCGCAGGCCAGCCTCTCGCCGCCGGCGTCGACCTCGGGCTCGGTGGTCAGGATCAGGTCCATCTCGCCGCGCTCGAAGAGCTCCTTGAGCCGGCTGGTGTAGAGCGCGTGCAGCTGCAGCTTGACCCGCGGATACTCGCTGGCAAAGCGGCGCATGACCCCCGGCACATGCGGATAGATGATGTCGTGCGGCACTCCGAACTCGAGCGCGCCCTCGAAGGACGGATGGGTGAGCCGCCGCCAGGCCTCGTCGTTGAGCGCCAGCAGCCGGCGCGCGTAGGCGAGCAGCTGCTCGCCCTGCGCGGTCAGCGCGACGGTCCGCGCCGAGCGGTCGATCAGCGGCAGGCCCAGCGTCTCCTCGAGGCGCTTGAGCTGCATCGACACCGCCGACTGGGTGAGGTTGAGCTGCGTAGCCGCCCGGGTCACCCCGCCGGCGTCGGCGACCGCGGCGAACGAGCGGAGCGCGGTCAGGTCGAGGTTGCGGGCCATATCACCATCCTTGATGCATCGTCTCACAATTATTCGTTTTCATTATGCGTCCTGCCGGCCTATGAATCAAGCACGGTGATGAGAGCACCGGGAAAGTTTAACCCTCTTGATGGAGTGACACAATGTCCGCGACCTCGACCCTTCGCCATGTCCGTACCGCCCGGCCGCGGCTGTCGGTGCGTGGCGCGCTCGACTACCTCGCCGCGCTCGACGCCCGGCACCGGGCTCGCGTGCACCTCGTCGAAATCGACGACCGCATGCTCGCCGACATCGGCGTGACCCGCGCCGAGGTGACATCGGAGCTGCGGGGCTCGCTGCTCTAGAGACTTGAACTGCGTGATTTCTTAAGCATCAGGCGATTCCGCCTGATCGGAAATCAGTCTGGCCGAGTGGATAGCGAGCCAGTTCCTCGTAGCTGGCCCCGGATGCGGCGAGCCGCGACCGGTAGAGACGGAAGTCCTCGACAATGAAGCGTGGAGCGGCATAGCCGCTCCGCATCGCCACTTCCTGCTGAAGCCGCCCGAGGCCCGCCAGCCGCTCCGGCAGCCGGGCGAGGGTGACGTGCGGCACGAAGCGGCGGGCGGGCAGATCGAGGCCGGCGCCGCGCGCCGCGGTCTCGACCTTGGCCTGGAGATGGTGCAGCGGCGCGCTGTCGCGCGCGTCGGCATAGACGGCCCGCGGTCTCGAGCCGCCGAACATGCCGAGCCCCGCGAGCGCGAGCTCGAAACCCGGGGCGCGGAGCTGGCCGAACGCGAGGTCGACGTCGTCGAGGCGCGGCTCCGCCACGTCGCCGAGGAAGACGAGCGTCAGGTGCAGGTTCTCCGGCGGCACCGGCCGCGGCACGGCGAGGCCCTGCTGCACCAGCATCAGGTCGAAGCGAACCGGCTCGGGCAGGGCGAGCGCCGCGAAGGCGCGGATCATTCCCGCTCCCGGGCCGCGGCGACGAGTTCGAGGGCCGCAGGCCCGATGTAGTCGACATTGGCCGCGACGCCGGCGGCGTTCGGGTGGATGCCGTCCGGCTGCATCAGCCGCATCACCTCGCGCACGCTGCGCCCCTGGCCCATGCCGCCGAGGAACGAGCTGACGTAGATCGCCCGGTGCGTCTCGGCGAGGTCGCGGAACGCCGCCTTGAACGCCTTGCGGTACTCGGGGCCGTAGTTCGGCGGCGCCGGCAGGCCGGCGAGCAGCACCGGCAGCCCGCGCGCGTCGATCGCGGTCAGGATGCCGTCGAGGTTGCGCCGCATCTCGCCGACGTCGAGCCCGCGCAGCAGGTCGTTGCCGCCGAGCGCGACGATCACCCCGTCGACGTCGTCGCCGAGCGCCCAGTCGATGCGGGCGAGCCCGCCCGCCGAGGTGTCGCCCGACACGCCCGCGTTGATCACGGTCACGTCGGGTGCGCCGTGCGCGCGCAGCCAGTCCTCGAGCTGCGGCACGAAGCCCTGCTCCTCCGGCAGTCCGAACCCCTGGGTCAGCGAATTGCCGAAGGCGAGGATGCGGACCTCGGCCGCGGCCGCGCCGGCGCACGCGACCAGAAGACCGAGGGCTAGCGCGAGGTTGCGCAACGCTGCCCGGGCCCCATATCCCGAGACGACGCCGCGGCTGGTCGAGGAAGGGTTCATATGTCGTCTCCCGTCATCGCGCTCGAGGATGTGGCGCTCACCCTCATGGGCAATGCCGGGCCGGTCAATATCCTGCGCGGGATCACGCTTCAGGTCCGCCGCGGCGAGACGCTCGGCCTCGTCGGGCCGTCCGGGTCCGGCAAGTCGTCGCTCCTGATGCTGATGGGCGGTCTTGAGACGGCGACCGCCGGGCGGGTGAGCGCGCTCGGCCAGGACCTGACCGCGATGGGCGAGGACGCGCTCGCCCGCTTCCGCCGCGATCACATGGGGGTGGTGTTCCAGTCGTTCCACCTGATCCCGACCATGACCGCGATCGAGAACGTCGCGACGCCGCTCGAGCTCGCCGGCGACCGCGACGCCTTCGACCGCGCCGCGGACGAGCTCGCGGCGATGGGGCTCGGCAGCCGGCTCGAGCATTACCCGGCCCAGCTCTCGGGCGGCGAGCAGCAGCGCGTGGCGCTGGCGCGCGCCGCGGTGGCCCGGCCGGAGATCCTGCTTGCCGACGAGCCGACCGGCAACCTCGACGGCGCCACCGGGGAGGCGATCATCGGGCTGCTCTTCGACCTCCGCGACCGGCACGGCGCGACGCTGGTCCTGGTCACCCACGCCCCCGAGCTCGCGAGCCGCTGCGACCGCATCCTGCGCCTGCGCGACGGCGAGCTCGAGCACTTCGCGGAGGCGGCGGAGTGAGTCGCGGCGGGCCGGGCCTCCCGGTCGCGCTCCGGCTGGCGCTGCGCGAGCTCCGCGGCGGGCTCGCGGGGTTCCGTGTGTTCATCGCCTGCCTCGCGCTCGGCGTGATGGCGATCGCCGCGGTCGGCTCGGTGCGCGCGGCGATCGACCGCGGGCTGGCGCGCGAGGCGGCGGCCATGCTCGGCGGCGATGCCGAGGTCGAGTTCACCTATCGCTTCGCCGACCCGGCGGAGCGGGCCTGGATGGACGCGAGCGCGCGGGCGGTGTCCGAGATCGTAGACTTCCGCTCGCTCATCGCGGTGCCGCGCGACGGCGCCGAGCCCGAGCGCACGCTGGTGCAGGTCAAGGCGATCGACGGCCTCTACCCGCTCTACGGCAGCGTCGCGCTGGCCGCCGGCGGCGAGCTCGGCGCCACGCTCGACCCGCAGGGCGGGCTGCCCGGGCTCGTCGCCGAGAAGGTGCTGGTCGACCGGCTCGGCCTCGCGCCGGGCGACGTCGTCCGCCTGGGGACCCAGGACTTTCGTCTCGCCGACACCCTCGACGCCGCCCCCGACGCGGCCACGAGCATGCTGAGCTTCGGCCCTCAGGTGATCGTGCGGCGCGCCGACCTCGCGGCCAGCGGGCTCCTTGCCGAGGGCTCGCTGTTCGATTCCTCGTACCGGCTCCGCCTCGCCCCCGACGCCGACCTCAGCGCGCTTCGCGACGAGGCGCGCGCCCGCTTCGGCGATGCCGGGCTGCAGTGGCGCGACCGGCGCAGCGGCCCGCCCGGGGTCGGGCGCTTCGTCGACCGGCTGGGATTCTTCCTCGTCCTCGTCGGGCTCGCCGGCCTCGCGGTGGGTGGGGTCGGGATCGCCGCGGCGGTGCGCGCGCATCTCGAGGCGAAGACCTCGACGATCGCGACGCTGAAGACGCTCGGCGCCACGGGCGGAACGGTCTTCGCCGTCTACCTGATCCAGATCGGCCTTCTCGCCGCCCTCGGCATCCTCGCGGGCCTCGTCCTCGGCGCCCTACTGCCGCTCGCCGCCGCCCCGTTCGTCACCGACCGGCTGCCGGTGCCGGCGGAGTTCGGCATCTACGTCCGCCCCCTGGCCGAGGCCGCGCTCTACGGCGGGCTGACGGCGCTCCTCTTCACCATCTGGCCGCTCGCCCGCGCCCGCGACATCCGCGCGGCCGAGCTGTTCCGCGACCTGACCGCCGCCCGCCGGGGCTGGCCGCGCCCCGTCTATGTCGTCGCCACCGGCGGGCTCGCCGCGGCGCTGGTCGCGAGCGCCACCCGGCTCTCCGACGCGCCCGAGCTCGCGCTCGGCGTGGCGGGCGGCGTCGCCGGCGCGCTTCTCGTCCTCCTCGCCGCCGCCTGGGGCCTGCGCCGGCTCGCCCGCCGGCTCGGGCGCGGCGCGCTCGTCCGCGGCCGCCCGGCGCTGCGCTGGGCCTTGGCCGCCCTCGGCGGGCCGTCGGGAGAGACGGCCTCGGTGGTCCTCGCCCTCGGGCTCGGGCTCAGCGTCCTGGCCGCGGTCGGCCAGGTCGACTGGAACCTGCGGAACCTCGTCAGCCGCGACCTGCCCGAGCGCGCCCCGGCCTTCTTCTTCGTCGACATCCAGAACGACCAGCTCGAGGGCTTCCTCGCGCGGGCCGAGGCGGTTCCGGGCGTCGAGGCGATCGAGACCGCGCCGATGCTCCGCGGCATCATCACCCGGATCAACGGCGAGCCTGCGCGCGAGGTCGCCGGCCCGCACTGGGTGCTGAGCGGCGACCGGGGTGTCACCTATGCCGCGCGCCCGCCGGAGGGCACGGTCATCACCGAGGGGGAGTGGTGGCCGGAGGACTACGCCGGCCCGGCGCTGATGAGCTTCGGCGCCGAGGAGGGCCGCGAGCTCGGACTGAAGCTCGGCGACAGGCTGACCGTCAACATCCTCGGCCGCGACCTGACGGCGACGATCGCGAGCTTCCGCGAGGTCCGGTTCGAGACGATGGGGATCAACTTCCTGATCATGCTCGACCCGGCGGCGCTCGCCGGCGCGCCGCACACCCACATCGCCACCGTCTATGCGGGGCCGGAGGCCGAGGCGCCGCTGCTGCGCGCCGTCGCCGGACCCTACCCGAACATCACCGCGGTCGGCGTCCGCGAGGCGATCGACCGGGTCGCGACCGCGCTCGAGGGCATCGGCGCCGCCAGCCGCTGGGCCGCGGCGGCCACGCTCCTCACCGGCTTCACCGTGCTGATCGGCGCCGCCGCCGCCGGAGAGCGCCGCCGGGTCTTCGAGGCGGCGGTGCTGAAGACCCTCGGCGCCGACCGCCGGCGCATCCTCGCGAGCTTCGCCGCCCGCTCGGCGCTGATCGGCGCCGCGGCCGGGCTCGTCGCGATCGTGGCCGGCGGTATCGCCGGGTGGTGGGTGACGGTCTTCGTGATGGAGGGGACGTTCCGCTTCGAGCCCTGGAGCGCGCTTGCCATCGTCGCCGGCGGCGCGGCTTCGAGCCTGCTGGCCGGGCTCGGGTTTGCGCTGCGGCCACTCTCGGCGCGGCCGGCCCGGGTGCTGCGGGCGCGGGAGTGAGCGTCGCCAAAGGTTTACGGGGATTCGCGCCGTATGGAACCCGTATGGAATGCGTATGGAAACCATATGGCAGGTAAAACAGTCAGGATTGAATCGTTAATGCAGTCCCCGAACGCCAAGCGGCTTCTGCTTTCGCGGCGTCGGGCGTAGACTGCCCGGCGGCGCGCGACACGGCGCGCAGCGGGGGGAAAACATGATCGTACAATCGGTGGCCGCGGGCGGCTGCGCCGTGGTCCTGGCCTGCACCCTGCCGGTCGCGGCCGAGGAGGTTTGGACCGCGACCGGGCTCGATACCCCGGAAAGCGCCCTCTACGATGCGGATCGCGACGTCCTCTACGTTTCGAACATCGCGGGCGCAGTGAACGAGAAGGACGGCAAGGGCTTCATCTCGCGCCTCGGGACCGACGGAAGCCTGCGCGATCTCGAGTGGGTCGCCGGGCTCGAGGCGCCGAAGGGCTTGGCCCTCCACGACGGCACCCTCTACGTCACCGACATCGACCGGCTGGTGGCGATCGACGTCGAACGCGGCGCGATCACCGGAACCTGGCCGGCCGAAGGAGCGGTCTTCTTCAACGACGCGGTCGCCGACGCCGACGGCCGGATCTACGTCTCGGACACGGTCACGAACCGGATCCACGTCCTCGACGGCGACAGCTTCACGGTCTGGCTCGAGGACGCGGGGGTGCCGCACCCGAACGGCCTCCACCTGCAGGACGGCCAGCTTATCGTCGGGAGCTGGGGCGAGGGCCTGAAGGACGACCTCTCCACCGAGAAGCCCGGCCACCTGCTCGCGGTCGACCTCGCGACCAAGGCAATCGCCCCGCTCACCAGCGAGCCCGTCGGCAACCTCGACGGGGTGGAGCCGGACGGGGCCGGAGGCTGGCTCGTCACCGACTGGGTCGCGGGCGGGCTCTACCACGTCACCGCGGACGGTAGCGTCGTCGAGCTCGCCGACCTGAACCAGGGCAGCGCCGACCTCGAGTTCCTCCCCGACGCCCGGCTCGCGATCGTGCCGATGATGCTCGACGGCACGGTCGTCGCCCATCGGGTCGAATAGGGGGCCGGCGCGATCGCCGGGTGACAAGCAACAGGGATTTGGTCATATTAGGCCATGACGGGCGGTGCGTCCCCGTTGAAATCGCGGGTCGCGCCACCGATATTGGGAAAGCGAGCTCCCAGGCCCCGCGCCCGGGAGCCTGGTCTAACGGAGGAATGAATGGCCGAATACGAGACTGTTCGTCGGGCAGGCGCCGGCGTACGCACCGCGCAGATCGACGAAGGTCTGCGCGCACACATGAACAAGGTCTACGGCCTGATGGCCGTGGCGATGATCATCACCGGCCTCGTCGCCTACGTGGTCGGCAGCGACTTCGCGCGTGCCGTCGCCGGCGAGCCGACCGCCATCATCCCGGCCGGCGTGCTGCAGGCGATGTTCTCCTCGCCGCTCAAGTGGGTGATCATGTTCGCGCCGCTGGCGGTGGTCTTCGCGTTCTCGGCCGGGATCAACCGCATGTCCGAAGCGACGGCGCAGGGCGTCTTCTGGCTCTTCGCCGCGCTGATGGGCCTGTCGATCTCGTGGATCTTCGCGGTCTTCACCGGCATGTCGATCGCCCAGGTGTTCTTCGTCACCGCGATCGCCTTCGCGGGCCTGAGCCTCTGGGGCTACACGACGAAGAAGGACATCTCCGGCTGGGGCTCGTTCCTGATCATGGGCGTGATCGGGCTGATCGTCGCCTCGCTCGTCAACATCTGGCTGCAGTCGTCGGGGCTGATGTTCGCCGTCTCGGCGCTCGGCGTGCTGATCTTCGCCGGACTGACCGCGTACGACACCCAGAGCATCAAGAACACCTACCTGCAGATGCGCGCCGCCGAAGGCGAGGCGTATCTCGGCAAGGCGGCGATCATGGGCGCGCTGTCGCTCTACCTGGACTTCCTCAACATGTTCATGATGCTGCTGCAGCTCTTCGGCCAGCGCGAATAGGCGGACAACGCGCTCGATGCGAGGCTGACCGAGGGGGCCGGCGGCAACGCCGGCCCCCGTTGCGTTCGGAGCTTGGGGCGGGGAGGGCCCGGTGCCTGGCGAGGGGAAGACGCTGAAGGATCTCGCCGCCTCGCTCGGCGTCTCGGTCGCGACCGTGTCGCGGGCGCTGGCCGGCAACCAGCGGATCGCCGAGGCGACCCGGCTGCGGGTGGCGGAGGCGGCGCGCCGGTCGGGCTACGTGCCGAACCGGACCGCCCGCGCGCTGGTGCTCGGGCGCAGCGACTTCGTCGGGCTGGTGCTGCCGACCCGCGGGCACGGCCACGAGGACGCCTTCCTTGGCGAGCTCGCCGGCGGGCTCGGCCATGGCCTCGCCCGGCACGACATCGACCTCTTCCTCGCGGTGGTGCTCGAGGGAAAGTCCGAGCTCGCGACGATCGAGCACATCGTCGACGCCCGCCGGGCCGACGGGCTGGTGCTCGCCCGCACCACCGAGGACGACCCGCGGGTGGCGTTCCTGGCCCGGCGCGGCTTCCCCTTCGTGACGCTGGGCCGGGTCCGCGACGAGGGGCTCGCCTACTGGTGGCATGACAGCGACGGGGCCGCGGCCTTCGCCGAGGCGTTCGACATGCTCTACGACCTCGGGCACCGGCGCTTCGGCCTCGTCAGCATCGACGAGCCGATGAACTTCCGCCGGCATCGCGCCGCCGGCCTCGAGGCCGCGATCGCCCGCCGCGGCGACCCGGCGGTGCACCTCGAGGTGGTGGCGTCGCCGCGCTTCGACAAGCAGCGGCGGGCGGCCGCGATCCGGGCCGTCCTCGGCCGCCCGGACCGTCCCACCGCGGTCATCGGCCTTTTCGACGGGCTGGCGCTCTCGACGCTCGAGGAAGCGGCGCGGCTCGGGATCACGGTGCCGCGCGACCTCTCGGTCATCGGCTTCGACGACGTCCCGGCGGCGGCGCATGCCTCGCCGGGGCTGACCACCTTCGATTCCGCCATCCACGACAGCGCCGTCGAGATCGCCGACATGCTGGTGCGCGCGATCGCGGCTCCGGCGGCCGCGCCGGAGACCCGTCTCGTGCGCCCGCGCCTGGTCCTGCGCGGCAGCCACGGCCCTGCGCCGGCCGGGTGAGCGGCCGGGCGACTTGATTGCTTCGCGCCGGCGCCCGGAGCCGCGCGCACCGGTGCCGCATTCACTTCGCGGATTTGTCCGTCGACAAATCCGCGCGCGCCTGCCTGCCCCTTGGCGGGCGGCGTAAACGCACCTGCCAGCAGGCGCGCGCGGATTACGAGCCGACGGTGATGCCCGACCCCCCTCGGCCTCCGCGCTCGCGCGCTCCGGCCGACGAACCGGCGCGAGGCAGTGCCTCGCTTTCGCCGGTTCGGAGGCGTTCCTGATCCGATCGATCCACCCCGATCGAGTTTGTCGCCGGGGCGGCGGGGTCAGCGCGCGGGAGGCAGCGGGGCCCCGCCAGCGGGCGCGGCGATGCTCTCGGCGCTGCGGCCCCTCAGCAGGTCGCGGATTTCGATCAGGACCTCCTCCTGGGTCGGGCCGGCGGGGGCGTCGGGCTCCTTCTCGGAGGTGTCGACCATGGTGCGGAGGCGGTTCATCGCCTTGATCAGCAGGAAGACCACCCAGGCGATGATCAGGAAGTTGATCACCGCGGTGAGGAACGAGCCGTAGCGGAACACGGCGACGCCAGCCGCCTCGGCGGCGGCGACGGTCGGGAAGCTGTCGGTCGAGAAGGCGAGGAACAAGTTCGAGAAGTCGGTGCCGCCGGTGACGAGGCCGATGATTGGGTTGATCAGGTCGTTGACCAGGCTGTTGACGATCGCGGTGAAAGCGGCGCCGATGATGATGCCGACCGCCAGGTCCATCACGTTGCCGCGCGCGATGAACTCGCGGAACTCCTTGATCATGGGGAAACCCTCCTCCTTCTCGCGGGCAGCCCCGCGGCAGCCACCTAAGCGCGGGACGAGTCGCCCGACAACCCCTTCAGGTTCGCAGGCGGCCGCCGGTCGCCGTCTCGACGCCGGCCACGACCCGCGCGGAGACCGCCTCGATCTCGGCCTCGGTCAGCGTGGCCGCCTTCGGCTGCAGCCGCACCGCGATCGCCAGCGACTTCTTGCCCGGACCCATCTGCGCCTCGGCCTGCGGCCCCGCGAAAACGTCGAAGACGCTGACCGCCTCGATCAGCGCCTTGTCCGCCGCCCGCGCCGCCTTCAGCACGGCGTCCACCTCGACCCGGTCGTCGAGCACGAAGGCGAAGTCCCGCTCGACCGCCGGCAGGTCGGAGACCTCGAGCGGCGGCCGGGTGGCGCTCTTCGCCTTCGGGAAGGGCAGCGCCTCGAGCCGGAGGGTGAAGGCGACCGCCGGCCCGCGGACGTCGAGCACCTGCAGGATGCGCGGGTGCAGCTCGCCGAAGGCGGCGAGCTCGAGCTTCGGCCCGAGCGAGAGCACGCCCGAGCGGCCGGGGTGGAACCAGGCCGGGGCGGCGCGGCGCAGCATGAGGGTCGGGGGCGCGCCGAGCGCCGCCAGTGCCGCCTCGGCGTCGGCGCGCGCGTCCCAGAGGTCGACCGGCCGCCGGGTGGCGTGGCTGCTGCGCGGCGTGGTGGCGCCGGTCCGCAGGCCGGTGGCGAGCAGCGCCTGCTCGCCCGGCTCGCCGCCCGGGAAGACGTGGCCGATCTCGAAGAGCGCGAGGTCGGCGAAGCCGCGCGCCTGGTTGCGGGCGGCGGCGCGCAGCAGGCCGGGCAGCAGGTCCGGGCGCAGGTGGCTCATCTCCGAGCTGATCGGGTTCTCCAGCCGCGTCGTCGCGTCGCCGCCGCCGAAGAGCTCGGCCGCCGCGCGATCGATGAAGCTGTAGGTGATGGCCTCGTTGAAGCCGAGCGCGGCGATCCGGCGCCGGGCCTGGCCCTCGCGGCGCTGCATCGGCGTCAGGATCGGGGGCGCGACCCCGGCGGGGCGCGAGAGCGGCCTGCCCGCGAGCCCGGTCAGCGAGGCGACGCGGGCGATCTCCTCGACGAGGTCGGCCTCGCCCTGCACGTCGGGGCGCCAGGACGGGACGTGCGCCATGCGCTCCGCGTCGATCTCGAAGCCGAGCGCGGTCAGGATGCGCACCTGTTCGGCCTCGGGGATGTCCATGCCGACGAGCCGCCCCACGCGGGCGGGATCGAAGCGGAAGCGCCGCTCGGCGCGCGGCATCGCCCCGGCGACCTCGACGTCGGACGCCTCGCCGCCGCAGAGCTCGAGCACGAGCCGGGTGGCGAGCTCGATCCCCTGCGGGGTGAAGGCCGGGTCGACGCCGCGCTCGAAGCGGTAGCGCGCGTCGGAGGTGATCCGCAGCCGCCGGCCGGTGCGCGCGGTGCGTACCGGATCGAAGTACGCGGCCTCGATGAAGACGTTGGTCGTCGCCTCGGTGCAGCCGCTGCGCATCCCGCCCATGATGCCGCCGATCGATTCCGGGCCGTTCGCGTCGCAGACCAGCGTCTCGGAGCCGTCGAACGCGTAGTCCCTGCCGTCGAGGGCGCGCAGGGTCTCGCCCGGCCGGGCCAGCCGCACGGTGATCGGCGCATGCACCTTGTCGGCGTCGAAGACGTGCAGCGGCCGGCCGCGGTCGATGGTGACGAAGTTGGTGATGTCGACGAGCGCCGAGATCGGCCGGAGCCCGATCGCCCGCAGCCGCTCCTGCAGCCATTGCGGCGACGGGCCGTTCCTCACGCCGCGGATCAGCCGGCCGACGAAGAGCGGGCAGGCCTCGGAGGCGACGTCGGGCGCGAGATAGACCGCGACCGGGCAGGGAAAGCCGCCGGCGATGGGCTCGACGGCTGGGGTGATCAGCCGGCCGAGCCCGCGGGCCGCGAGGTCGCGGGCGATGCCGGCGACGGCGAGCGCATCGGGCCGGTTCGGGGTGACCGCGACGTCGATCACCGGGTCGAACGGCACGACGTCGACATAGCGGGCGCCGACCGGCGCGCCGGGCGGCAGCTCGACGATGCCCTCGTGCGCGTCGGAGAGCTCCATCTCGCGTTCGGAGAGCATCATCCCGTGGCTCTCGACGCCGCGGATCCGGCCGACCTTGATCGTGGTGTCGATGCCGGGGATCCAGGCGCCGGGCGCCGCCACCACCACCTTGATGCCGGCGCGCGCGTTCGGGGCGCCGCAGACGATCTGCTTCTCCCCGTCGACGGTCAGGACCCGGCAGACCCTGAGCTTGTCGGCGTCGGGGTGCTGCCAGGCCTCGAGCACTTCACCCACGGTGAAGGCGCTGAGCCGCTCGGCCGGGTTGGTGACGCTTTCGACCTCGAGGCCGAGGTCGGTCAGCGCGAAGGTGATCTCGTCGAGCGTGGCGCTCGTCTCGAGATGCTCCTTCAGCCAGGCGAGGGTGAACTTCATCTTGGGCGCCTTTCTCCGTCAGCGCCGGGATTTAGGCGAAGGCTCCGGCGAGGGAAAGGGCCTCACGGCTACCAGTCGGCCTCGCGGTCGCCGCCGGCGAACTGCGCGCTGTTGTCGGAGTACTCGAAGAGCTCGATCTTCACCCCGTTCGGGTCGGTCACCCAGGCCTGCCAGGTGTTGTCGACGCCGAACTTCGGGTCGGTGACGGCGACGCCTCGGCCGTGGATGTGGGCGACGGCGTCCTCGATGCTCGCGACCTCGAGGCAGAGGTGGTTGATGACGTTGGTCTCTTCGTGGGCGGCCTCGGGCTTGAGGAACACCTCGAGGTTCGAGCGGCCGCCGGCGTCGAGGTAGAAGCCGTACCATTCGCCCTTGCGGGTGAAGTTGAAGACGATCGGCATGCCGAGGACGTCGCGGTAGAAGTCGCGGGTCTCGGCGAGATCCTTCGCGAAGATGCAGACGTGGGCGAGCTGCTTCACGTTGATCGGCATGTGGCCCCCTCCTCAGTCGGTTGGGAACATTGATCTCCCGACGCTCACCGGCTGATCCCGCCCTGCAGCGTCGGGACGTCGAGGGCGGCGAAGCCGTAGTGGCGCAGCCAGCGCAGGTCGCTGTCGAAGAAGGAGCGGAGGTCGGGAATGCCGTACTTGAGCATCGCCAGCCGGTCGATGCCCATGCCGAAGGCGAAGCCCTGCCACTTCTCGGGGTCGACGCCGGCGGCGGCGAGCACCTTCGGGTGCACCATGCCGCTGCCGAGGATCTCGAGCCAGTCGTCGCCCTCGCCGATCCTGAGCTGGCCGCCGGCGAAGGAGCAGCGGATGTCGACCTCGGCCGAGGGCTCGGTGAAGGGGAAGTGCGAGGCGCGGAACTTGAGCTCGACGCCGTCGACCTCGAAGAAGGCGCGGCAGAACTCCTCGAGCACCCACTTCAGGTTGGCCATCGAGATGTCGCGGTCGATGGCGAGGCCCTCGACCTGGTGGAACATCGGCGTGTGGGTCTGGTCGTAGTCGGCGCGAAAGACCCGGCCGGGCGCGATGATCCGGCAGGGGACGCCGTGGGTCTCCATGTAGCGGATCTGCACCGGCGAGGTATGGGTGCGCAGCACGTGCGGCGGCCGGTTGTCGCCGCCGGAGCGCGCCATGTAGAAGGTGTCGTGCTCCTGCCGGGCCGGATGCTCGGGCGGGATGTTGAGCGCGTCGAAGTTGTACCAGTCGCTCTCGACCTGCGGGCCTTCGGCGACGCTGAACCCGAGGTCGGCGAAGATCGCGGTGATCTCGTCCATGACCTGGCTGACCGGGTGGATCGTGCCCTCGGCGAGCGGCCGCGGCGGCAGGGTGATGTCGGCCCACTCGCGCGCCACCCGGGCGTCGAGCGCGGCGTCGGCGAGCCGGGCGCGCGCCTCGGCCAGCGCCTCGGTCAGGTCGTCCTTTAGCGCGTTCAGCGCCGGGCCCGCGGCCTGCCGCTGCTCGGGGCTCATCGACCCGAGCCCGCGCATCAGCTGCGACACCTCGCCCTTCTTGCCGAGCGCCGCGAGGCGCACCTCCTCGAGCGCCGCCTCGTCGGCGGCGGCGGCGATCGCGGTCATGTATTTCTCGCCGAGGCCGGTGATCTCGTCCATGCGTCGCGCCCCCAAGACCGGGCGACGCCTACCACAAGCCGGCGCGATTGCAAGACGCCGGCCGGGCGCCGGCTCATGCTGGATCCGGTCGAATCGATCGGAGGAGGAATGGATCGACGGCGCAGAGGAGCCGCGCGCCCCGAACCGGCGAAAGCGAGGCACTGCCTCGTGCCGGTTCGTCGGCTGGAGCGCGCGAGCGCGGAGGCCGAGGGGGTTCGGGCATCACCGTCGGCTCGCAATCCGCGCGCGCCTGCCTGGCAGGTGCGTTTACGCGCCTGCCAGGCAGGCAGGCGCGCGCGGATTTGTCACTCGCCAAATCCGCGAAGTGAATGCGGCACCGGTGCGCTCGTCGCCGGGCCGAAGGAACGGCGCCGGGGGGGGCTAGCGCGGTCTCAACGCCGGGCGCATGCTCGGCAAGAACGGGGTCCGCGCCGCCCTCGACGGACGGGCGCGGCTCCGGGGGAGGCGGCGCCCGACCGGTAGCGGCGCGGGATCAGGCTAGCGCCGATTTCGCCTGCACGACGATGGCGCCGAAGGCCTGCGGCTCGCGGACGGCGAGGTCGGCCAGCACCTTGCGATCGACCTCGATCCCGGCCTTCGAGAGGCCGTCGATGAAGCGCGAGTAGGTGAGGCCGGCGTCGTGCTCGCGGACGGCGGCGTTGATGCGCTGGATCCAGAGCGCGCGGAAGTTGCGCTTGCGGGCCTTGCGGTCGCGGGTCGCGTACTGGAGCGCCTTGTCGACCGCCTGCTTGGCGGTGCGGTAGTTGGTCGAGCGGGCGCCGTAGTAGCCGGCGGCCTGCTTGACGATCTTGCGGTGGCGGGCGTGGGAGGCCGGGCCGCCCTTGACTCGGGACATCTCGGGCTCCTCTAGCGCGCGTAGGGCATGTACGACTTCACGATCTTCTCGTCCGGGGCCGAGAGGGTCGTGGTGCCGCGCGCCTGGCGGATGAACTTGTTGGAACGCTTGATCATTCCGTGCCGCTTGCCGGCCTGGGCGACGAGGATGCGGCCGGTGGCCGTCACCTTGAAGCGCTTCTTGGCGCCCGACTTGGTCTTCATCTTGGGCATTTCGTCTCCTTGGGCAGAGGTTCGGACGCGACTCGGCAGCCCATGTTCGCCGGACGCGTCGATGGAGGCGGGTCTATAGGCGGCGGTGGGGGGAAAGGCAAGGGATATGCGGCGGCTTGCGCCATCCGCCGGAAATCACGGCGAAAATCGCCTATGGAAGGCGTATGGAACACGTATGGAATCCATATGGGCGTTTTCGCGGGAGGTGTCACTGCCCGCGGGCAAGGGGGTGTCGGTCAGGCGGGCTCGCCGCCCGACCGTCGGCCGTCTCAGGTCTTGACGACGCGGTAGCGCAGGTGGGTTGCGAGGGCGCCGTCGGTGGCGGAGAGCTTCTCCAGGGTGATCGGCTCCTTGAACCGCTCGAACAGGCGCACGCCGCTGCCGATCAGGCTCGGCGCGAGGTGGATCACCACCTCGTCGACCACACCGGCCTCCAGGGCCTGCTGGCAGGGCGACGCTCCGCTCAGCACGACGTCCTTGCCGCCGGCCGCCGTCTTCGCCTACCTAACGGCGCTCTCGATGCCGTCGGTGACGAAGACGATCCTCGAATGGCCCTTCGGGACCGTGTCGGGATCCGGCGGATCGTGGGTGAGGATGAAGAGCGGGACGCCCGTCAGGGGGTGTGATCCGCCCCAGCCGCCGGTGATGTCGTAGCTCCGCCGCCCGAAGATGAAGGCGCCGGATTCGGCGAACATGCGCTCGATCTCGTCCCGGTTGGCGCCCGGGGCCGGCCGGGTCCCGCGCACCTTCTCCGTCCCCGAACTCATCCAGCCGAAGACATGCCGGATCCCGTCGCGGCCGCGCGGAAACGCCTCGCCGTCGTCCGGTCCCGCGACGAACCCGTCGAGGGACATGCTCATCTCGATGACGACCTTGGAGCCTGCCGCCTGCACGCCGGCCTCCCTCAGCCGCCGATCCCGGCGGCGACCGCTTCGAGCTGGTCGGCGGCCTTGCCCCAGCCGTCGTGGAAGCCCATCGCCTCGTGCTCGGCGCGGGCCTCCGCGGTCCAGTGCCGGGCGACCGCCACGTAGCGCGTGCCGGCGCCTTCGTCGGCGAGGCTGATCTCGCCGACGAAGAAGGGCTTCTGCGAGGGCCGCCACGCCTCGGTGAAGGCGTCGGTGAAGACCAGCCGCCGGCCGGGCTCGACGGCGAGGTAGACGCCGCGGTTCGGGTATTCCTCGCCCTCGGGGCTTCGCATCACGACGAGGCTGGAGCCGCCGGGGCGGAGGTCGAGCTCGACGCGGACCGTGCTCCAGGGCGCGGGCGTGAACCAGCGGACCAGGAGCTCCGGCTCGGTCCAGCATCGCCAGACGGCGGTGCGGGGCGCCTCGATCAGCCGATCGAGCACGAGGTCGCGATCGGCGTCGCGGGGTTGGTCGAGCATTGGTCTCGTCCTTTCTGCGGAGTGTCGCTCAGGCGGGCTCGTTGATCGCCCACATCATGCCGAACGGGTCGGCGAACATGCCCCAGCGGTCGCCCCAGAACATCTTCTCGAACGGCACGACGACGGTGCAGCCCGCCTCGAGCGCGCGGTTCCACCAGAGGTCGCCGTCGGCGACGACGAGCTGGAGGTGGAAGCCCTGCGGCTTCACGTAGCCGGTGTTCGGGTCGCTCATGTCCGACATCATCAGCGCGCCGCCGTTGATCTCGACCTGGCAGTGCATGAGCTTCTTCGGGTCGTCCTCGTAGGGCATCCGGCCGAGGTCGCGGGCGGCGAAGGCCTGGACGTAGAAGTCGGCGGCCTCGGCGCTGCGGCCGTCCATGCCGAGATAGGGGATCACGCCCTGCATGGTGCGGGCCTCGATCTTGATGTCGTCGGGCATCGTCGGTTCTCCCTTGCTCCTACAAGTCTGGTTCGAGGTCGAGGGCGGCGCGGTCGCTGCCGTCCATGTAGAAAGGCACCGAGACGTGGTCGTGGATGACCAGCCATGCGTCGTCGGTGCGGGCGAGCGCGGTCGTCATCCGCGCCCACCAGGCCGCCGGCTCGCCGCCCCGCGAGGTCGCGGTGTGGACGAGCCCGTGGCAGAGCGCGAGCCCGCCATCGATCCGGATCTCGAGGTCGCGGTAGTCGACCTCGACCGGACCGTCCCAGCCGTCGAGCCATGCCTGCAGCGCGGCCGTGTCGGGGCCGCGATGCAGGAGCGGCGGCGCGAGGTCGGCGAGGGTCGCAGCGGCCGCGAAGTGGCGGTTGACGGCCGCCGCGTCGCGGTCGCGGAAGCCCTGTGCGATCGCGTCGAGAACGGCGCGCACCTCGGCGACCGCCGCCGGCCGCGCTTCGGTCATATCCTGCGCTTGGCTCATCACGCCACCGTCTCGGTTCCGGCGAAGGCGCGCTCGAGCGTCGCGAGGTCGAGCTTCTTCATGCCCATGAACGCGGCCGTCACCCGCTCGATCGCCGCCCCGTCGCCCGAGGTCATCATCGGGCCGAGCGCCGCCGGCGCGATCTGCCAGGAGACCCCGAAGCGGTCCTTGAGCCAGCCGCAGGCTTCCGCCTCGGGCACCGCCGACAGCGCGGCCCAGAGGCGGTCGATCTCGGCCTGGTCCTGGCAGTTGACGAGCAGCGACACCGCCTCGTTGAAGGTGAACGCGTGCGGTTCGGCGCTGTCCATGACCATCAGCGCCTGCCCGTCGAGGCGGAACTGCGCGTGCTTGACGGTCCCGGCGGCATCCTTGCCGCTGCCGTCGTGGCGGAGGATGCCGTCCACGGTGGCCCCGGGGAAGAGCGAGGTGTAGAGCTCCATCGCCGCCTCGGCCTGCCCCGCCGCCTTGTCGCCGAAGAGCAACGCCGGCGTGACCGTCCGCCCGGTGTCGGCATGCTTGCCGAGCGCGATCTGCCAGGTGAGGCCCCAGCGGTCCGCGAGCCAGCCGTAGCGCTCGCTCCAGTCGTACCTGTCGAGCGGCATCATCACGGTGCCGCCGTCGGCGAGGCCCTCCCACAGCCGGTCGACGGCGGCGCGGTCCTCGAG
Source organism: uncultured Alphaproteobacteria bacterium (assembly GCA_963763295.1). Taxonomy (GTDB): domain Bacteria; phylum Pseudomonadota; class Alphaproteobacteria; order Rhodobacterales; family Rhodobacteraceae; genus Amaricoccus. The sequence goes on along the minus strand of CAVXOH010000006.1, from coordinate 192,136 downwards.
GACGACGAAGAGCGAGATGGCGGGGGTGAACCTGAAATGCGGCCCGCCGTTCAGCGCCATCACCGCGGTGTCGCCGAGCCGGAACTCGACGGTCATCACCGATCCCGGCTCGCGGCCGTGGATCTCGCGGCCGGCCTCGGGGTAGCGCACGATCGCGCCGATCTCGGAGCCCGGGATCAGCCCGGCGTAGCGCCGGGCGGCGGTCTCGGCGTCGCTGTCGTACCAGAGATGCGGAACGATCTTCTGCATGGGCTTCTGCATCGTGACTTCCCTCAGACGTCGACGATGGGCTGGAAGCCGCCGTAGATCATCCGCTGGCCGTCGAAGGGCATGGCGCTCATGTCCTGCGGCATGCGAGGGTCCTCCATCACCTTCTTCATGCCGGCGTCGCGGGCCGCCTTCGAGGGCCACTCGACCCAGGAGAAGACCACGCTCTCGTCGTCCTTGCGCTTCACCGCCATCGAGAAGGACGTGACCTTCCCTTCGGGCACGTCGTCGCCCCAACACTCGACGCAGCGCGCCGCCCCGTGCTCCTTGAAGATGGCCAGCGCCTCCTCGGCGTGCTTCCGGTAGGCCTCGCGCTTGGCGTTGGGCACGGCGAGGAGAAATCCATCCACGTAGCTCATGAGAGCGTCTCCCTTTCCGGTTGCGGTTCTAAGAGCAATGTGAGGTAGCGGCGGAGATGGCCAAGGCTGTCGGCGGCAACCTGCGCACCGCCGGTCGCCTTGGCGAGGACGAAGGCGCCCTGGATCACCGCCTGGATGTGCAGGGCGAGGCTCCGCGGCGTCCATTCGCGGCGCTTGCCCGCGGCGTCGAGCGCCGCGGCGATGTCGGATTCGAGCGTCACCGCATGGCCGACGATCTCGCGCTCGCAGGCGGCGCGGATCGCCGGGTGCGTCGCGTAGGTCTCCTGCACCATGGTGCCGAGCAGGCAGGTATATTCGGGCAGCTCGCCGGTCAGGATCTCGCGCCGGAAGTCGACATAGCCGAGGACCCGCGCCAGCGGGTCGGCGAGGCTCCGGTAGGGCGCCTGCGCGAAGATCGCCTCGGCCATCTCGCCGAAATGCGCGGCTGCCGCGACGCCGAGGTCGTCCTTCGAGGGGAAGTGGTGGAAGAAGGCGCCCTTGGTGACGCCCGCGGCCCGGCAGAGCTCGTCGACCGAGGTGGCCGCGAAGCCCTTGCCGCGGATCACGTCGAGCGCGGCGTCGAGCAGCTTGGTGCGGGCGTCCTTGCTGGGGGGCATCGGTGATTCCTCGGGTCGGCTCATACATACCAACCGGTCGGTACGCTCGTCAACCGTGGTGAGCGCAGGGGACGCGCGCCGAACCGGCGAAAGCGAGGCACTGCCTCGCGCCGGTTCGTCGGCCGGAGCGCGCGAGCGCGCAGGCCGAGGGGGGTGCCGCCGGGACCGTCGGCCGGTAATCCGCGCGTGTCTGCCTGGGCTGGCGCGGAATCGCGCCTGCCCGAGGGCAGGCAGGCGCGCGCGGATTTGTCGACGGACAAATCCGCGAAGTGAATGCGGCACCGTTGCGCTCGTCGCCGGATCACGCCGGGTGCGGTTCGGCGACCATCCAGACGAAGATCAGGACCCGCCGCGCGTGGGCGAGGCGTTCGGGCAGCGGGCCGGGATCGGGCTGCGGCTCGCGAAGCGCGGTCACCGCGAAGCCGGCCGCAGCGAGCGCCGCGACATAGGCGGGCAGCGGCCGCGCCCAGCCGGCGAAGTCCATCGTGAGCCCGTCGCGCTCGTCGCGGCCCGCGAAGGGGATCGATGCGAACCAGTCGCCGTCGACCCTGAAGCCGGCGTCGTCGCCCGCGCCGCGATCCCGCAGCGGGTGGACGACCGAGATCAACAGCCGGCCGTCGGGCCGGATCACCCGGCGCAGCTCGGCGATCGAGCCCTCCAGGTCGTCGACGTCCATCAGCATGTTGTAGGCGACGACCAGCGGGAAGCGCGCCGCCGCGAAGGGAAGGGCGGAGGCCGGCGCCACCGCGTAGTCGGTGGCCGAGCCCGCCTCGCGCGCCGCCGCGACCATCTCGGGGACGGCGTCGGTGGCGGTGACCCGATAGCCGAGCTCGCCGAGCAGCCGCGACACCCGGCCTTCCCCGCAGCCGACGTCGAGCGCCTCGCCGTCGCCGCGACCGATCAGGTCGGCAAGACCCGACCGATAGTACCAGAACTCGTCGTGGCCGGGCCGGCGCGCCCACGCGACCCAGGCCGCCGCGACCCGGGACCAGTGCGCGCGGTCGGGGTCGCCCATGCCTTCAGTCCTCGCCGCCGCCTTCGTAGATCGCCCGCTCGTTGGCGGTGGCGACGCGCAGGATGTTGGTCGAGCCGGGGGTGTTGAACGGCACGCCGGCGGTGACGACGATGCGGTCGTCCTCGGTGGCGAAGCCGTCGGCGCGCGCCGCCCGCGCCGCCGAGACGACCGCCATCTTGAAGCGGTCGACCTTCTCGGTGACGACGCAGTGCAGCCCCCAGCTCAGCGCCAGCCGGCGCGCGGTGCCGATGAACGGGGTCAGCGCGATGATCGGCACCCGCGGCCGCTCGCGCGCGACGAGGAGCGCGGTCGTGCCGGTGTGGGAGAAGCAGCAGATCGCCTTCACCTGCGTCGTCTCGGCGATCTCGCGGGCGGCGGAGGTGATCGCGTCGGAGACGCCGGAGCGGGCGCTGGCGCGCTGCGCCTCGATCACCTGCCGGTAGATCTCGTCGCCCTCGACCGCTTCCGCGACGTTGTTCATCGTGCGGACCGCCTCGATCGGGTACTCGCCCGCGGCCGACTCGGCCGAGAGCATCACCGCGTCGGTGCCCTCGTAGATGGCGGTCGCGACGTCGGAGACCTCGGCGCGGGTCGGCACCGGGCTCGTGATCATGCTCTCGAGCATCTGGGTCGCGACGATCACCGGCTTGCCGGCGGCGCGGCAGGCGCGGGTCAGCCGCTTCTGGATCGGCGGCAGCGAGGTCACCGGCAGCTCGACCCCGAGATCGCCGCGGGCGACCATGATGCCGTCCGAGGCCTCGAGGATCTCGGCGAAGGCGTTGACGGCGGCCGGCTTCTCGATCTTGGAGAGGATGGCGGCGCGGCCGTCGGCGAGCTCGCGCGCCTCGAAGACGTCGGCGGCGCGCTGCACGAAGGAGAGCGCCAGCCAGTCGACGCCGAGGCCGCAGATGAAATCCAGGTCCTTGCGGTCCTTCGGCGACAGCGCCGCCAGCGGCAGCACGACGTCGGGCACGTTCACGCCCTTGCGGTTCGAGATCTCGCCGCCGACCACCACCTCGGTGACTGCGTGCTCGGGCGAGCACTCGATGACCTTCAGGCGGATCTTGCCGTCGTTGACGAGGAGGATCGAGCCGGGCTTCAGCGCCGCGAAGATCTCCGGATGCGGCAGGCAGACCCGGGTCGCGTCGCCGTCGGCGGGGTCGAGGTCGAGGCGGAAGATCGCGCCCTCGACGAGCATCACCGGGCCCTTGGCGAAGGTGCCGACGCGCAGCTTCGGGCCCTGCAGGTCGGCGAGGATGCAGATCGGCCGCCCGACCTCCTCCTCGACCTGGCGAATCAGCGCGTGCCGCCGGGCGATGTCCTCGTGGGTGCCGTGGCTCATGTTCAGGCGGAACACGTCGGCCCCGTTGATGAACAGATCCCGGATCATCTCGTAGGTGTCGGAGGAGGGGCCGAGCGTGGCGACGATCTTGACGTTGCGCCGGCGGCGGATCGGGGTCATGCGAGGGCGGTCCTCATCCCTTTTCTGGTCCGCGGCCGGTTATAGCCGAACGTCCCGGCGATGAAACGGCAAATGCCGTCACAGAGTGCGAAATCCGCCGCGCGCCGCTACGACCACATCGCGCGCATGCGGGCGCCGAGGTCGAGCTGCTCGCGCGGCGGAGCCGCGGCGGCGCCGGGCGCGGCCGCCGCGAGCGGCGGCCAGGAGTAGACCTCGAAGCGGTCGAGCATGCGGTCGGGGAGGAAGCGGCTGCGCGGCGCGTAGACATGCCGGTCGCCCTTGCGGTGCTGGCCGTGGACGTAGAAGCGCTGCGGCTGAACCAGGTGGAGCGCGTCGCGGGCGCGGGTCATCGCGACGTAGAAGAGCCGGCGCTCCTCGTCGATCTCGGCGCTGGTGCCGGTGGCGAGGTCGGAGGGAATGCAGCCGTCGACGGTGTTGAGCACGAAGACGCGCTTCCACTCCTGGCCCTTGGCCGAGTGGATCGTCGAGAGGATCAGGTAGTCCTCGTCGCGGTGCGGCACCCCGGCCTCGGCGCCGGTCGCCCCGGGCGGGTCGAGGGTGATCTCGGTCAGGAAGCGCTCGCGGCTCGGGTAGCCGGCGGCGATCGCCTCGAGCTGGACGAGGTCGGCTCGGCGGACCTGCGCGTCGTCGTGGCGGCGGGCGAGGTGCGGCTCGTACCAGCTGCGCACCGCCTCGAGCTCGGCCGGCCAGCCGGCGGCGCCGGCGCGCAGGCCGCCGAAGAGGGCGACGAAGCCGGCCCAGTCGGCGGCGGCGCGGTCGGGGACCCGGGCGGCGGCGAGCGCGAGCGCCGGCTCGGGCGCGGCGGCCATCGCCGCCAGCACCGCCTCGGCGGTCGCGGGGCCGATGCCGGGGATCAGCTGCAGCACGCGAAAGCCGGCGATCCGGTCGGCGGGGTTCTCGGCCAGCCGGAGGCAGGCGAGCGTGTCCTTGACGTGGGCGGCGTCGAGGAACTTCAGCCCGCCGAACTTTACGAAGGGGATGTTGCGCCGGGTGAGCTCGACCTCGAGCGGGCCGGAATGATGCGCGGCGCGGAAGAGGACCGCCTGCTCCTTCAGCGCGGTCCCGGCCTCGCGCGCGTCGAGGACCTGGCGGCAGACGTAGTCGACCTGGCCGGCCTCGTCGCGCACCACGGCGAGCGCCGGAAGCGGCCCGGCCGGGCGGTCGCTGCGCAGCTGCTTGGCGTAGCCCTCGCTCGCTCCGGCGATCACCGCGTTCGCCGCCGCGAGGATCTGCGGCGTCGAGCGATAGTTCTCCTCGAGGGTGACGATGCGGGCCGGCGGCGTGAAGAGCGCCGGGAAGTCGAGGATGTTGCGCACCTCCGCGGCTCGAAAGGCATAGATCGACTGGGCGTCGTCGCCGACCACGGTCAGGCCGCTTCCGTCCGGCTTCAGCGCGAGCAGGATCGCCGCCTGCAGCCGGTTGGTGTCCTGGTACTCGTCGACGAGGACATGGTCGAACCGGGCGGCGGTCTCGGCGGCGAGCGCCGGCTCCTGCATCATCGCGGCCCAGTAGAGCAGCAGGTCGTCGTAGTCGAGGACGCCGCTCTCCTGCTTGGCCGCGACGTAGGCGGCGAAGAGCTCCTTCAGCGCCGGCGCCCACTCGGCGCACCAGGGAAAGTGGCGGCCGAGCACCTCGCCGAGCGGCGCCTGGGCGTTGACCGCGCGCGAGTAGATCGCGAGGCAGGTGGCCTTGCCCGGAAAGCGCCGTTCGGTCGCCGAGAAGCCGAGGCGGTGGCGCGCGAGGTTCATCAGGTCGGCCGAATCCTCGCGGTCGTGGATGGTGAAGCCGGGGTCGAGGCCGATGGCGCCGGCATGGTCGCGCAGCAGCCGGGCGCCGATCGCGTGAAAGGTGCCGGCCCAGGTCAGCCCCTCGGCGAGCACCGACGCCTTCGGGCCCATCACCTCGGCCGCGATGCGCCCGGCGCGGCGGGTCATCTCGGCCGCCGCGCGGCGGGAGAAGGTCATGAGCAGGATGCGGCGCGGGTCGGCGCCGGCGAGGACGAGATGCGCGAGGCGATGCACGAGGGTGTTGGTCTTGCCGGTGCCGGCGCCGGCGATGACGAGGAGCGGCCCGGCGACCGCGCCTTCGCCGTGCAGCACGGCCGCGCGCTGGGCGGGGTTCAGCCGGGCGAGGTGGCCGGGGTCGGATGCGGCGGCGGGGGCGGCGAGATCCATGCGGCGCATGAAGCCCGGTTTGCGGTTTGTTCGCAAGCTGGTTCACGGGCATCGGGCCGCGGACCTGCGGGTGCGCGCACCCGCAGGTCCGCTTCTGGGGCGGCGTCGGCAAAGAAACACATTCTCTCCCGGCCGACCGATATGCGCCACGAAATGTGGCGCAGACACCGTTTCACCTAATTTCACCTTTTTGATAGAGCCCTCTGCAAAACTCACGGATTCCGTTGGGGATCTCGATGGGTTAAGCTCTTTGGCATGAGAAAGAGCTTTGCGACGCAACCCGCCCTTTTCGCCGGCCCCGAGCTGTTCGATCACCCCGCGCTGAAGGCGCTCGACCCGGTGGAGGCGCTTTTCGACTGGGAGGCGCTGGCGGGGCTGCTGGTCGACGAGGGCAAGAAGGCGACCGGCCGCCCCGGCTATCCGGTCCAGACGCTGCTCAGGGCGCTGCTACTCGGCATCTGGCACGGGCTTTCGGACGAGCAGCTGGCGGCGCAGCTGGCGCGGGATCTCTTGTTCCGCAAGTTCTGCCGGCTGGAGCTCGATGCCGCGACCCCGGATGCGACCACGATCGGCCGCTTCCGGGCGCAGCTGGAGACGGAGGGGCAGCTCGCGGCACTGTTCGCGGCGGTGACGGAGCAGCTCGCGGCGAAGAAGGTGATCATTGGCGAGGGACGGGTGGCGATCATCGACGCCACGGTGGTCGAGGCGGCGCGGACCGGGCGGGGGAAGCTCGGCGAGGGCGAGACGGACGGCCGGGACCCGGAGGCGGGGGCGCACGTGAAGATCAATGCGCGCGGGCGCAAGGTCGGGACCTGGGGCTACCAGTTCCAGGTCAACGCCGACGAGGACGGCTTCATCCACGCGCAGACGGTGACGCCGGGCAACGCGCACGAGATCAAGAGCTGGAAGGGGCTGATGACCGGGGGCGAGACCGAGCTCTACGCCGACTGCGCCTATTCGGCGCAGGAGACGCGCGACACCCTGGCTGCCCGCGGTGTCGCCGACCGGGTGCAACGCAAGGGCTACCGCAACGCCCCGCTGCTGGCGGCGGAGGTCGCGCGCAACAAGGAGATCGGGGTGACGCGCGCCGGGGTCGAGCGCATCTTCGGCCATGGCAAGCAGGTGTGGCGGCTGGCGCGCACCCGCTTCCTCGGGCTGGCGCGCAACCGGACCCACTTCACCCTGGTCGCCATCGCCTGGAACGTCTGGAAGGGCGGGCGCTTCCTCAGGCTCTATGGCCTCCGCCCGTCCTGAGATCCCCCACACGCCACCGATTCCGATCTCGTCCACCGAAAAACCTCGAAGCGAGACCAACGAGGTCTCAGCTCCAGAGTTCATCGAACGATCCGCGGCCGCCTGTCCGGCCATAATTCGGCGTTTTGCAGGCGTGTCTGATAAAAATATTTCGAAATATACTTCACGCGACGGTGCCAACGCGCTTTGGCGCCCGCCCCTCCGTCCTCGGCAGCTTTGACTTTACTCAGACCTGGCCACGGGAGGCGCGTCAGCCGGTCCGGTTGATGTCGGCGACGATCTGCACCGGGACGACCTCGCCGTTGAGCCGCGCCCTATAGACGTGCAGCGCTTCGAGGACGCGCATCACGTAGTTGCGGGTTTCGGTGAAGGGGATCGACTCGATCCAGGTCACCGCGTCCATCCCGGGGGTGCGCGGGTCGCCGACGCTCTCGAGCCAGTCGTCGACCCGTCCCGGCCCGGCGTTGTAGGCGGCGGTCGCCAGGATGTAGGAGCCGTCGTAGCGGTCGAGCATCCGCGCGAGGTACTCGGTGCCGAGCCGGGCGTTGTAGACCGGGTCGGCGGTCAGCTTCGCCGGCTGGTAGGGCACGCCGGCGAGCTCGGCCATGCGCTGCGCCGTCGCCGGCATCAGCTGCATCAGGCCGCGAGCGCCGGCGCTGCTGGCGGCGGTGGCGTCGAACTCCGATTCCTGCCGGGCGACGGCCATCGCGTATTCGGTCGGCACCTTCCAGGTCGTCGCCGCGATCCGGTGCAGCGGGTAGTACTGGTCGGGGATGATGATGCCGGCGCCGGCGGCGTCCTTGGCGATGCGGATGCCGATCGCCGGCCGGCCGAGGTCGAGGGCCATCTGCGCCAGTGCCGCCCGCGTCGCGGCCGGCTTGTCCTCGGCGGCGTGGCGGAAGAACTGCGAGGCCCGCTGCTCGTCGTCGGCGAGGTGGAGGAGCAGCGCGGCCTGCACCACCGAGGAGTCCATGAGCGCCGTCTTGCGCCACTTCGGCGGGGTGGCGGTGCCGGCGAGGTGGGCATCGGGCGGGCTCGCCAGCTTCTCGGCGGCGAGCTGGCCGTAGAAGCTCGTCTGGTGCCGCGCTCCGGCGCGGAATGCGGCCTGCGCGGCGGCTTCGTCACCCGCCTCCTCGTAAGCGCGGCCGAGCCAATAGCCGGCCCGGCCGAGGCTGATCGGGGTGGCGACCGCGGCCCGGAACCGGCGGAAGTGCTCGACCGCGGTCTCGGGGTCGCCGAGGCGGGTGAGCGCGACGAAGCCGGCCACCCACTCGGAATCCGCGTAGTCGGCGCCGCTGGTGCCGAAGTTCCGCGCGGCGATCCGGTAGGCGGCCGCCGGGTCGCCGTCCTCGAGCGCCTGCCGGGCGAGGTTGGCCCGCCGTTCCATCCACATGTCGGGCCGCCCGAGCGCGTCGGCCGAGCGCGACGCCTCGAGGATGAAGTCCTCGGCATCCTGCCAGCGGCCCTTGGTCACCCGGTAGAGGTAGCGCTCGAAGGCGAGGCCGGGATCGCCCTTCAGCGACGCCGGCACGGTGTTGATCAGGTATTGCAGCCCCTCGGTGTCGCGCCGGGCGGCGATGCGCGCCTGGGCCAGCCGCTGCCAGTCGGCGTCGACCAGGGGGATCATCGCCTCCGCCTCGGCCGAGATGCCGCGCCAGAGCAGCATGTCGAGCCGCTCGCGGTGGAAGGGCGTGACCTCCTTGCGCCAGCGCGCCAGCACCGCCGTCCGCTCGGGGCCGGTCATCGAGTACTCGCGCCAGGCCCGGGTGATCTCTGCCACCGCGGCGTCCTGCCGGCCGCTGGTCGACAGGGCCTCGGCGAGACGCAGCGACCCGGTGCCGGTCTGCGGCGGCTCGGCGCCGAAGAAGGCGAAGACCTGCTCGGGTGGCATGCCCGAGGGCATCTGCCGCTCGCCGGCGCGGCGCAGCGTCTGCAGCCCGGGCCAGTCGGGATGCGCGGCGATGAAGGCGACGTACTCGTCCCAGTTGCCGGCGCCGTCGCGCAGCCGGGTCCAGGTGACGATGTCGACGGCGATTCGGCTGCCGGACCGCTGGGCCAGGCCTTTCGCCTCGAGCCAGTCGCCGGTGGCGGTCGCGTCGAGCGCCCGGGCCAGCAGGGCGCCCTCGGCCGGAGTCTGCCCCGCGGCCGGAACGGCGGCGCCGAGCAGCTGGCTGCACAGCAGCACGGGGAACATCCTGGAGCGGAAGGTCATGCTCGTCCCTCGATCAGCGTGTTCTGGTTTTGGCGGACTATACCATAGCGTGTGCCGGCCGTCAGCACCCGCCGCGCTTGCGGTTAACTCAGATCACGACTAGTTTCGCGCCGCTTTCCGGGGGCGCCGCTCGCGTCTCCCTCTCCGAGAGGTCAGGCCGATGTTCCGAGGCTCCATTCCCGCGCTCGTCACCCCGTTTCGCGCCGGCAAGGTGGACGAGGCGGCGCTGGTCGAGCTGGTGAACTGGCATGTCGCCGAGGGCAGCCACGGCATCGTGGCGGTCGGGACCACCGGCGAGACGCCGACGCTCAGCCACGAGGAGCACGAGCGCTGCATCGAGGTGGTGGTCGAGACCGCCGCCGGGCGCATCCCGGTGATCGCCGGCGCCGGGTCGAACAATACCGCGGAATCAGTGCGGCTGATGCGGTTCGCCGCGACGGTGGGGGCGGATGCGGCGCTGGTGGTGACGCCCTACTACAACAAGCCGAGCCAGCGCGGGCTCTACCACCACTTCAAGGCCCTGCACGACGCGGTCGACCTGCCGATCCTCATCTACAACATCCCCGGCCGCTCCATCGTCGACATGACGCCGGAGACGATGGGCGAGCTCGCCAAGCTGCCGCGGATCATCGGGGTCAAGGACGCGACCGGCGACGTGAGCCGGGTCTCGGACACCCGGATCGCCTGCGGGCGCGAGTTCATCCAGCTCTCGGGGGAGGACGCGAGCGCGCTCGGCTTCAACGCGCATGGCGGCACCGGCTGCATCAGCGTGGTGGCGAACATCGCGCCGCGGCTTTCGTCGGAGTTCCAGGACGCGATGCTCGCCGGCGACTATGCCCGGGCGCTGACCTACCAGGACCGGCTGATGCCGCTGCACCGCGCCGCCTTCGCCGAGCCGAACCCGGCGCCGACCAAGTTCGCGCTGTCGCTGCTCGGCAAGTGCACCGACGAGGTCCGCTCGCCGATGGTGCCGCTCGAGGAGGCGACAAGGGACCGGATGCGCGGCGCGATGCGCCACGCGGGCCTGCTGAACTGAGATCCCTCGGGTCGCGCTAGCTGCCGTGCCGCGCGGCGCGTTGAGCGTCGGACGGCGACATTCCTCCGTCCCGGTGCTCCCGGTAGCGCCGCTCGGCGGCGACCGGGCGATCGCGCTCCTCGTTCCAGGCCGGATCCTCGGCCTTGATCCGCCGGGCGAGGATCCGCGCGACCGGCCAGGACAGCAGGAAACCGATGGCGATGGCCCCGAAGACCGGAACCCAGCCGACCCAGCCGAGGCTGAGGACCAGGATCAGCAGGCTGCCGACGATGACCGCGTTCGTCATCAGGGCCAGAACGTGTCTCAGGCGGAACATGCGAGCCTCCCTTCACGGGAGGAGAACGCGCGTCCGGCGCGAGGCGTTCCCTACCAGGGGTAGGTGCCGCCGCGCCAGTTGAGGAAGCGGCCGGCGTCCGCCGGCGTCAGCTTCCCGATGATGCCGCGCATGGCCGTGACGCTCTCCTCGGGGGCGATCGTGGCGCCGGGCCCGCCCATGTCGGTACGGACCCAGCCCGGGTTGATCACGGCGACGACGATGCCGCGGGGCGCGAGCTGCAGCGCGCGGGCGCGCATCGCCATGTTCACCGCGGCCTTCGAGGTGCGGTACATCATCTCCCGGCCGGAGCCGACATCGCCGATCGAGCCCATGCCGCTCGTCAGCGTCAGCGCCTTCGCGTCGCCGGCCGCCGCCAGCCGGTCGGCGAAGGCGTCGAGGACGCGCACCGGGCCCATCGTGTTGATGTCGAGGACGCGCGCCCATTCGAGATAGTTCACCGTTCCGGGGGCGTCGTGGTGCTGGCCCGTCACGCCGGCGCTGTTGACGAGGAGATCGACCGGGTCATCGTCCTCCGCCGCGACCGCCTCGACCGAGGCGAGGTCGGTCACGTCCATCGCGATCGGGCGGACGCCGGAGCCGAGCGCGCGCAGCTCCTCGCCGACCGTCTCGGGGTGGCGGCAGGCGGCCAGCACCCGCCAGCCGTCGGCGGCGTACTGGCGGACGAACTCGCGGCCGATGCCGCGGCTGGCGCTTGTCACGAGAACCGTCGGCATGGGATCCCTCCATCCTGCACGCCTGCCTAGGTAGCGCGCCTCGGCTGGCCGCACAGCCGGGGCCGCGCTGGACAGGATCGAGGGCCTCCGATAGAGCGAGCGCACCATGGCCAAGGACGAGAAACCACAGAAGCTCGTCGCCGAGAACCGGCGCGCGCGGCACGACTACTTCATCGAGGACGACCTCGAGGCCGGCATCGTGCTCGAGGGCTCGGAGGTGAAGTCGCTCCGGACCGGCAAGGCCAACATCGCCGAGAGCTACGCCGCGGTCGAGGGCGGCGAGCTCTGGCTGATCAACGGCTACATCCCCGCCTATACCCAGGCCAAGGCGTTCGGCCACGAGGAGCGGCGGCGGCGCAAGCTCCTGGTGAACCGGCGCGAGCTCGCCAAGCTCTGGCAGGGCACGGCGCGCGAGGGGATGACGCTGGTGCCGCTCCGGCTCTACTTCAACGACCGCGGCAAGGCCAAGCTGACCCTCGGCATCGCCAAGGGCAAGAAGCTCGCCGACAAGCGCGCCACCGAGGCCAAGCGCGACTGGCAGCGCCAGAAGGCGCGGCTGATGCGCGAGCGGGGTTAGCGCGCGGTCGCGCGCGTCGCCTTTCGATCGCCCGGCCGGGGGAGCGCCGGCCTCGGGGAGCCGCAAGGGCTCCCGCTCGGCCGGCGCTTGGCGGTCGGCCGCCTTTGCGGCCTCCTCCGGCGGAAGCGGGCTTGCGCCCGCTGAGAAGGGATTCTCCCCGCCTGTTGGCGGGGCCCCTGGTCCTGCCCGATAGGGTTTCTGCCAGTATGAATACCTCAAGGGGTCGCGAGCCTTCCGGGGCGGGCTGGGCAGGCGGGCGGCCGAGGCGAGCGGGAAGAGGTCGGGCCTGCGGCCCGGCGCGGCTCCGTTCCGGCAGGATTAGTCACGCTCGCCGCGGCGCGCCAGGACGAGGAGCGCGCCGAGGGCCACCAGACCGAGGCCGATCACCGGGCGCGATGGCGCGCGGCTCGGCATCATCGAGCCCGCCGCGGCGCGATAGAGCTCACGGTCGAGGTCGGCGCGCCGGGCGCGGAGCCGCCGGTGCCGTCTGGCCTCGAGCGCGAGCGCGCCGAGGAAGACGAGGACGAGGACGAGAGCACCGGCGGCCATGATCGCCAGCGCCTCGACGATTCCGACCCGCGCCGCCAGCGCGATTGTCGCGGCCGCGAGGGCGAAGGCGATGCAGCCGAGCGCCGCCAGCACGCCGCCGCCGATCAGCGCGCCGCGGAGCGCAGCCCGGCGCCCGGCATGACGCAGGCGCGCCTGCGCGACATGGGAGAGCGTCGCGAACAGGCGCACCACGATCAGCGCCGGAACATCACGCCGAGCAGGAATCCGAACAGCGCGGCCAGCCCGAGCGAGGCGAACGGGCGGCGGCGGGTGGCGGCGGCGAGCTCGTCCTCGAGCGAGCGCAGCTCGCCGAGCACGACGTCGAGCGCCTGCTCGCCCTTGGCGTAGCCCTCGGCCGCGGTCTCGCCGGCGGCCGCCTTCAGGCCCGCCGCCCGCTGCCGCCCGATGCGGGCGACCAGCGTGCCAAGCTCGGTGAGGTCGGCCCGAAGCGCCGCGATCTCTGTGTTCACCGGCTCGGCCACCGAACTCGGCGATGTCCTCCTTGCGGGTCGTAGCCATCTCATATCCCCTCTCTTGTGCGCGGGAGCGCGTCGCTTGCAAACGTCCGGCGCCTGCCGGTAGTTCCGGTGCGCGCTCCCGGCGCCTCCGCTCCAGTGTGCCCGGGCGCGCCGCTTCGCGCAACGGCGTGGCCGCGGCGGTCAGACGAAGCGGTTGACCCAGTTCTCGAGCTTCTCCTGCCGGCCCGAGCGCGGCTGCGGATCGAGGCCGTCGCGGTCGACGCGGGCGGCGATGAACTCGAGGTCGCTCGCCAGCATCGCCTGCGCCTCCGCCGACTCCCACCCCGCGTAGCGCTGCCTGAGGGCGGCGTCGAGATCGCCGTCCTCGATCATCGCCGCTGCGGCGAGCAGGCCGCGGGCGATCACGTCCATGCCGCCGACATGCGCGGCGATGAGGTCCTCGGGGTCGAGCGACTGGCGGCGGAGCTTGGAATCGAAGTTGAAGCCGCCGTGGGTCAGGCCGCCGCCCTTCAGGATGTAGTAGAGCGCGAGCGCAATCTCCGGGACGTTGTTCGGGAACTGGTCGGTGTCCCAGCCCGACTGGTAGTCGTTGCGGTTGGCGTCGACCGAGCCGAAGATGCCGAGCGCGACGGCGGTGGCGATCTCGTGCTCGAACGAGTGGCCGGCGAGGACGGCGTGGCCGGTCTCGATGTTGACCTTCACCTCCTTTTCGAGGCCGAAGCGCTGCAGGAAGCCGAAGACGGTGGCGACGTCGTAGTCGTACTGGTGCTTGGTCGGCTCCTGCGGCTTCGGCTCGATCAGGATCTGGCCTTTGAAGCCGATCTTGTTCTTGTAGTCGACGACCATTCCGAGGAAGCGGCCGGCGTGGTCGAGCTCCTGCTTCATGTCGGTGTTGAGCAGGGTCTCGTAGCCCTCGCGGCCGCCCCAGAGCACGTAGTTGGCGCCGCCGAGCGCATGGGTGACGTCGATGCAGCTCTTCACCTGCGCGGCGGCGTAGGCGAAGACGTCGGGGTCGGGGTTGGTGGCGGCGCCCGCCATGTAGCGGCGGTTCGAGAACAGGTTGGCGGTGCCCCAGAGCAGCTTGACGCCGGTGTCCTCCATCTTCTTCGCGAAGATGTCGGCGATCGTGCGGACGTTGCGGTCGGACTCGGCGAGGCTCTTGCCCTCGGGCGCGATGTCGCGGTCGTGGAAGGTGAAGAAGTCGGCGCCGAGGATCTGGAGCATCTCGAAGGCGACCTCGGCCTTGAGCTCGGCGGCGGACATGCCGTCGCGGAACCAGGGCCGCTCGAAGGTCTGGCCGCCGAACGGGTCGCCGCCCGGCCAGGCGAACGAGTGCCAGTAGGCGATCGCCATGCGGAGCTGGTCGCGCATCGGCTTGCCGAGCACGATCCGGTCCTTGTCGTAGAAGCGGAACGCCAGCGGGTCGTCGCTGTCCGGGCCGTTGAACGGGACGGGTTCGATGCCTTTGAAGAAGTCAGTCATTGGACGAGGCCTTTCCGACCAGTGATGCCTTTACCCTGTCGGCGCGCGGAAGCTGCGCGCCGACGCCGATCTGTGCGAATGGTGGCGAGGAAGCGGTCGCAATCCGGCCGGCGATCGCCTATGTTTGGTTGGAGAGCGGAGGTGGATGGCGGCGACGTTGCGTTCGACACGCTCAAGTTCGTTCGAAAGCTCACCGATGCCGGCATGGATCGGCTGGTTGCGGAAGCCATCGTCGAGGGGCTGAGCGAAGCCGACACTTCCGAGCTTGCAACCAAGTCCGACATAGCTCGCGTCGATACTTCCATTGCCGAGCTGAAGGCCGAGATCTTCCGCTTCATGCTGCTGCAGGCCGTCGGGATCATCGGGTTGACCGTCACCCTCATCAAGCTTCTGCCTTAGGGCCGTTGAGCGCCGGATAGAGCGCGCGGTAGCGGGCGTAGCCCTCGCGGTAGCGCGGCACGAGCGCGGGGTCGGGATCGATGGTGCGGATGATCTCGGGCGGGGCGCAGACCTCGTGCGGGTCGGCGCCCTCGGCGGCGCAGATGGCGAGGCGGGCGGCGCCGAGCGCGGCGCCGACGTCGCTGTCGGCGGCGAGTTCGAGCGGGCGGTCGAGTACGCTCGCGATGATGCGGAGCCAGGTCTCCGAGCGGGCGCCGCCGCCGACGGCGAGCGCCGAGGCGAAGTCGGTGCCGGCGTCGGCCAGCACGCGCTGGCAGTCGGCGAAGGCGTAGGCGACGCCCTCGAGCACGGCCTGGGTGAGGTCGCGCAGGTCGTGCGACTGCGCGAGCCCGACGAAGGCGCCGCGGGCGGCCGCGTCGTTGTGCGGGGTGCGCTCGCCGGAGAGGTAGGGGAGGAAGGTGATCTCCGACGGCGCGGTGACCGCGCCGACCGCGTCGGCGAGCTCGGCCGGCTTCCTGCCGGCGATCCGGGCGAGCCACTCGAGGCTGTCGGAGGCGGAGAGGATGACGCCCATCTGGTGCCAGGTGTCGGGGATGGCGTGGCAGAAGGCGTGCACGGCGCCCTGCGTGTTGGGCGAGAAGCGGGCGTTCGAGACGAAGAGCACGCCCGAGGTGCCGATCGAGACGAAGGCGCTGCCGGGGCGCACCACGCCGACGCCGCAGGCGGCCGCGGCGTTGTCGCCCGCGCCGCCGGCGACAGCGACCGGGCCGGCGACGCCCCAGCGCTCGGCGAGGGCGGGCAGGAGGTCGCCCGAGGCGGCGCTGCCCTCGACGAGGCGGGGCATGTGGGCGCGGGTGAGGCCGGTCGCGTCGAGGAGGTCGTCGGACCAATCGCGCGCGGCGACGTCGAGCCAGTAGGTGCCGGCCGCGTCCGACATCTCCGAGACGTGGTGGCCGGTCAGGCGCAAGCGGACGTAGTCCTTCGGCAAGAGCACGGCGTCGATGTGCTGGTAGACCTGTGGCTCGTGCTTGCGCAGCCAGGCGATCTTCGGGGCGGTGAAGCCCGGCATGGCGATGTTGCCGGCGACCTCGTGGGCGCGCGGGAAGGCGGCCTCGATCTCGGCGCACTCGGCCATCGCCCGGCCGTCGTTCCAGAGGATCGCCGGACGGAGCACCTTGTCGTCGTGGTCGAGGCAGACGGCGCCGTGCATCTGGCCGGACAGGCCGATACCGCGCAGTCCCTCGAGGCCGTGGTCACGGGCGAGGGCACCGATCGTCGCCTCGACGCCCTGCCACCAGTCCTTGGGGTCCTGCTCGGACCAGCCGGGGCGCGGGCGGGTGACCCTGAGCGGCTGGCTGGCCTGGCCGATGAGCTTCTGGTCGCGGTCGAAGAGGACCGTCTTGACCGACGAGGTGCCGATGTCGATGCCGAGGTACATTACCGGAGCGGGGCGAGGATGAGGGCGAGGCGCGCGGCCCGTCCGGCCCCGGCCGGCTCCGCAAGGGATCGCATTGGATATCCTCCCAAACCCACCGTCTCCCCCTCGCCCGCTTGCGGACACCGGACAATTCCCGCCTCGGTACGGCGGGCCAACCATTGATCAGCGCATCGGGGCTTGTCAAACCTCCCATGGCGGCGCCGGAGCGCCAAGCGCTTGAAATCGCGATGCTTGGCCAGGCTACTCGATCCAACCCTGCTCGCGGTAGAAACGGGCGGCGCCGGGATGCAACGGCGCCGACAGGCCCTCGCTCGTCATCTGCTCGCGATCGAGACCGGCGAGGACCGGATCGAGGCCCCGCAGCATCTCGAAGTCGCCGAAGACGGCCGCGACGATCGGGTGGACGGTGTCCTCGGGAACCTCGGCGCGGGTGACGAGGGTGGCGCTGACCCCGAAGGTCGTCACCGCACGGCGGGTGCCGCGGTAGAGCCCGGCCGGGATCGTCGCCGCGACGAAGTAGGGGCGCGACGCGACGAGGTTCTCGATGGCGGGGCCGGCGATGTCGACGAGCACCGCGTCGCAGGAGGTGGTCGCCTCCTGGATGATGAGGGCCGGATGGCCGACGGTGTAGAGGAAGGCGTCGATCTGGCCGTCGCAGAGCGCCCGGCCGAGCAGGTCGGCCGGCACGGCCGGAGCGGCCTCGAAGCTGTCCGCCGTCCAGCCGAGGGCGCCCATCAGGTCGTCGGCGATCGCCCGGGTGCCCGATCCCGGCGCCCCGAGCCAGACGCGCTTGCCGGCGAGATCCTCGACCTGCGCGATGCCGGCGTCGGCGCGGGCCAAGAGCGTCAGCGGCTCGGGATAGAGCGCCATGACCGCGCGCAGATCGGCGAAGGCCCCGGCCTCGGCGAAGGCGCCGGTGCCGGCCACCGCCTCGGCCTGGACGTCGGACTGGACGATGGCGAGATCGAGCGCGCCGTCGCGCAGCCCGGCGATGTTCGCGACCGATCCGGCCGAGGGCTGGGCGGCGCAACGCAGGCCGGTCTCGCGGCGGTGCTGGTTGGCGAGGCGGCAGAGCGCCACCCCGACCGGGAAGTAGGCGCCGGTGATGGCACCGGTTCCCATCGGCACGATGGTGGTGTCCTGCGCGGCGGCGGGGCTTGCCAGCGCCGCGACGAGCGCGAGGATCCGGATCGCCCGCCATCGCCCCATGCCTCGCCCTCCCCCTGCCCCGCCGGTGCTGCCTCCGTGGCAGGCTAGACCAGCCCTCGGCGCGAGGCAAACCGGTCGAAGCGCTCACGCCGCGAGCCGGCGCCCTTCGGCATCGAAGGGGAACTGCCCCACAGCTGCGGTGGTCGGGGCGGATGCCTGCGACTTGCCGGTCGGCGGCCAATCGTCGCCGAAGCGGCACGCCGGGTTCATACGCGACGGGTAGTGTGGTAAGCTGCGACGGGGCCGGCGGCCGCAATTTAAGGGAGGCCGGCAATCGCAGTTTCGCCGCGAAGTCTTTCGGTCCGGCTTCGGGGGCGGCAATCCCGGCTCTCGCGTCCAGCTTGGATTGGAGACAGGACATGGCCAAACGCATTGATCTGAATTCCATTCTAGATGAACTCGGCCCGGGAGTTGCGGAGCGGGCCGCCGACCGCGACGCGGACGACCGCTTCGTGAGCGAGAGCTACGCGGCGTTGAAGGCGCGCCGCGTGTTCTCGGCGCTGGTGCCCGAGGCCTATGGCGGTGGCGGCGCGCGGCACAGCGAGATGTGCGAGTTCCTGCGCGCACTGGCGCAGCGCTGCCCGTCGACGGCACTGGCGCTGTCGATGCATACGCACCTGGTGGCGGCGGCGGTGGCGAACGATCGCGCCGGCCGGCCCGGCCGCAAGCTTCTCGACCGCGTTGTCGCAGGCGAGGCGGTGCTGGTCAGCACCGGCGCGAACGACTGGCTGGAGTTGAACGGCACCACCGAGCGGGTCGACGGCGGCTTTCGCGTCAGTGCCACCAAGGCGTTCGCGAGCGGCGTGCCGATGGGCGACCTGCTGGTGACCTCGGCCGCCTGGGAGGATGCCCCGGAGGGCGCGCAGGTGATCCACTTCCCGCTGCCGCTGAAGACGGAGGGTGTCTCGCTGATGGACGACTGGCGGACGCTCGGCATGCGGGCGACGGGGTCGCAGACGGTCAGGCTCGACCGCGTGTTCGTGCCCGAGGAGGCAATATCGCTGCGCCGGCCGCGCGGCACCTTTCACCCCGCCTTCTGCGTGATCGTGACCGTTGCGATGCCGCTGGTCATGTCGGTGTACTACGGCATCGCCGAGGCTGCCGCGGCGATCGCCCTGGGTCGCGCCCGGGCGCGAGCCGGCGATCCGGTGTTGCCGATCCTCGTGGGCGAGATGGAGAGCCTGCTGACTTCGGCGCGGCTGGCCTGGGAGGACATGGTCCGGCTGGCCAACGACTTCGACTTCGAGCCGAGCGTGGCCCTCGCCGGCAAGGTCTTCGTGCGCAAGGCCCTGGTGGCGCGAGACGTCATCGCCACGGCCGAGAAGGCGCTGGAGGTGACGGGCGGGACCGGATTCTTCCGAAAGGTCGGCCTGGAGCGGCTATTGCGTGACGTGCACGGCGCGCAGTTTCACCCGCTGCCGGAGAAGCGCCAACAGCTCTTCACCGGGAGGGTCGCGCTCGGCCTCGACCCGGTCAGCGGTGAGCCGGTCTCGGAGCTCCGGCCGGCGGCCTGACAGCGGGGCGCCCGCCGAGCGACACTGCGGGCGCCCGAACCGAGGCGCCCGCCGAAGCCGAGACGACCGCCCGGGCCGAGTTGCCCACGATCAAGGTCGCGAACATCGCGTGCCGCGGGAGGACGGGCGGACCTAGGTCGGCCGCGCTTCAAGCGGCCAGCCTCCGGCCGTCCTCGGCGAAGTGGAACTGCCGGGCCGGGTCGGGGGTGAGATGCACCGACTCGTCGACCGTGTAGCGGTGCTCGCCGAAGCGGCGCACGGTCAGGAGCCCGTGCCGCTCGGTCCGGACATAAACGTTGGTTTCGCCGCCGAGGTGCTCGACGTGGCTGATGGTGCCGGGGATGGCGCCCGCCTCGCGGCTGAGGTCGAGGTGCTCGGGGCGGATCCCGACGGTCTTGCCGGGGGCGCCGAGCGCGTCGGCGGCGAGGAAGTTCATCTGCGGCGAGCCGATGAAGCCGGCGACGAAGGTGTTGGCCGGGTCGTTGTAGAGCTGCATAGGGGCGCCGACCTGCTCGACTCGGCCGGCGTTGAGGACGACGATGCGGTCGGCCAGTGTCATCGCCTCGACCTGGTCGTGGGTGACGTAGATCATCGTCGCCGCGAGCTCGCGGTGCAGCCGGGCGATCTCGATGCGGGTGTTGACGCGCAGCGCGGCGTCGAGGTTCGACAGCGGCTCGTCGAAGAGGAAGAGCTTGGGCGTGCGCACGATGGCGCGGCCGATGGCGACGCGCTGGCGCTGGCCGCCGGAGAGCTCGGCCGGGCGGCGGTCGAGGAGCTCGCCGAGCGAGAGCATGCCCGAGGCGGTGGCGACGCGCTCGCGCACCGCTTCGGGCTTGGCGCCGGCCTGCTTGAGGCCGAGCGCCATGTTGTCGCGGACGGTCAGGTGCGGGTAGAGCGCGTAGGACTGGAAGACCATGGCGATCTCGCGCTCCGAGGGCGGGGTCGTGTTCACGCGCCGGCCGTCGATCAGGATGTCGCCGGCGGTGGCGTCCTCGAGCCCGGCGATGATCCTGAGCAGCGTGGACTTGCCGCAGCCGGACGGGCCGACGAAGACGCAGAACTCGCCGTCGGCGACCTCGAGGTCGACGCCCTTGATCACGTCGACCGGGCCGAAGGACTTGGTGACGCGAGCGAGGGTGAGGGCGCCCATCAGAGCTTTACCGGCTGGCCGGAGCGGACGCTCTCGTCGGCGGCGAGGCAGACGCGGAGCGAGGCGACGGCGTCCTCGATGTGGCGGGTGAGGTCGAGATCCTCGGTGATGGCGCGGGCGACGAAGGCGGCCTCGCGGTCGCAGAGGTCCTGGTGGCCCGGCTCGTCGGTCATGCTGAGATCCTGATCGGGCTCGCCTATCCGGTGGATTCGGAGAGCCGAGGTCCGGGTGTGGGTGTCGATGTCGTCGGAGCGGGCGCTCTCGGGCATGCGGATCGAGACGGCGCCGTTCGGGGAGACCACGTCTTTGACGAAGAAGGCGGTGTCGGAGATCATCGGGCCCCAGGCCGCCTCGTACCAGCCGAGCGAGCCGTCGGC
This sequence comes from uncultured Alphaproteobacteria bacterium, assembly GCA_963763295.1. GTDB lineage: Bacteria > Pseudomonadota > Alphaproteobacteria > Rhodobacterales > Rhodobacteraceae > Amaricoccus. The sequence continues at coordinate 171,495 of CAVXOH010000006.1, read as the reverse complement.
GAAGAGCACCTGGAAGTGGCCGTAGTTGTACATGTCGGGCGCGATCTCCTCGCTCAGGCGGAGGCCCATGCCGCGCACCTCGACCGGGGCCGCGTCGGTGATCTGGCACATGACGTCGACGTAGTGGACGCCGCAGTCGACGATCGGCGACGTGGTGCGCATGAGCGCCTTGTGCACCTCCCAGGTCGGGCCGGAGCTCTGCTGGTTGAGGTTGAGGCGGAAGACGTAGGGCGGGCCGAGCGCACGGGCCTCGGCGATCAGGCGCTGCCAGGACGGGTGGTGGCGCAGGATGTAGCCGACGACGACTTTCCTGTTGGTTTCCTTTGCTTTTTTCGCCACGCGCTCGGCGTCGGCGGCGGTGGTGGCGAGGGGTTTCTCCACGAAGACGTGGGCGCCGGCGTCCATCGCGGCGACGGCGTAGTCGGCGTGGCTGTCGGAGTAGGTCGCGATCGAGGCGAGGTCGGGCTCGAGCGCGGCGAGGGCGGCGTGGAAGTCGGGGGTGACCTCGTAGAGCCGGAGCTCGGGCGGGAGCGGCGGCGGCGAGCGGTTGACGAGGCCGACGATCTCGAAGGCTGGGTCGCGGTGGTAGGCGAGGGCGTGGCTCACGCCCATGCTGCCGAGGCCGGCGACGAGGGTGCGGATGGCGGTCATGGAGACGCCCGGGAGATCAGGGGCTTGGCGGAAAACGCCGATGCACGGTTCATGCACGGTTCATGCACATCGCATGCACCTGTCATTTGACCGCTCCGGCGGTGATGCCGCGGATCAGCTGGCGGGAGAAGATCAGGTAGAGGACGAGGACCGGCAGGATCGCGAGCGAGAGCGCGGCGAGGACCGCATTCCAGTTGGTGACGAACTGGCCGATGAAGACCTGGGCGCCGAGCGTCACGGTCTTGGTCGACTCGGCGGGCGCGAGGATCAGCGGAAACCAGAGGTCGTTCCAGATCGGGATCATGGTGAAGACGGCGACGGTCGCCATCGCCGGGCGGACCAGCGGCAGCACCAGGCGGAAGAAGATGCGGTACTCGGACAGGCCGTCGATGCGGCCGGCGTTCTTCAGGTCGGCCGAGACCGAGCGCATGAACTCCGACAGGATGAAGATCGCGAGCGGCAGGCCCTGGGCGGTATAGACGAGGATGAGCGCCGTGAGGGTGTTGACGAGGCCGGAGGCGACCATCAGCTGCAGGATCGCGACGGTGCCGAGCCGGATCGGGATCATGATGCCGAGCGCGAGGTAGAGGCCCATCAGGGTGTTGCCGCGGAAGCGGTACTCGGAGAGGGCGAAGGCGGCCATGGCGCCGAAGAGCAGCACGCAGGCGAGCGAGGCGACGGTGACGATCAGCGAGTTCTGGAAGTAGAGCAGGAAGTCGCCCTGCGCGAGCACGGTCCGGTACCCGACCGCGTCGACGGTGGCGGGGGTGGGGAACGCGAGCGGCTCGGAGAAGATCGCGCGGCGCGACTTGAACGAGTTGACGACGACGACGAAGACCGGGAAGAGCGCGATCAGTGTGTAGAGGATGAGGATGCCGTGCGCGGCGAGCGTGCGTGGGAGGGAGCCGCGGGCGGTGGCCATCGGTCGCGTCCCTCCCTTCTGTCGTTGGCCCAGCATTCTCACGCCGCCGGGCATTCTGCAAGTCCGGGGCGATCCCGTGCCGCTCGCGGCGAGCTCGAGGCGCGGCGATTTCCAGACTGCACGACCGCGCCTATGCGATCGCGCGGGCTGCACCGTCCCGCCCGGGCCCCGAGCCCGGGGCAGCGGCCGCCCGCCCCCCGGGGCGGCCGCTTCGCGCCCTCCCCGCGGACGTGCCGCTGCCCTTCTCGCGTGCGGTAGGGGAAAGCGGATCAGCGCCATCTCCTGCAAAGGCGTGAGTGTGGTGTAGCGTGCGCGCTTTCAGAAAGGCTTCTCGGCCTTGTCGGTGCGGTAGAGCTTCACGCGGGCTTCGCGCAGCGCCACTTTCGGCGCGCGCGCGACCTTGCGCCAGGCGTTCAGGGACGGCTGGTCGCGCCAGCATTCGAAGACATTGATGCGCTCCGGATCGACCGAGTCGGCGCCGATCGACAGGTCGAGGCAGCCGTCGTGCTTCCTCGCTCGTTCCACCATGCCCGCGAACGCTGCCACGGCAGCGTCGCGCTCGTCTGCGTTCCTGGCCCGCGAGTGGCCGGCGATGATGATCATGTGCTCCTCCTTAGGTTGCTGCTGCGCCAACTTGCGCGACACCTCGGCAGGGAAGCGCGGCGGCTCAGCCGTCCCGCCCGGGCCCCGAGCCCTGGCAGCGGCCGCGCGGCCCCCCGCAGGCGTGCCGCTGCCCTCCTCGCGGGCGGATGCCGGGTTCGGGTCGGCCGCGGCGGCCACTATGCGGCGGCCGCCTCGGGCAAGGGTGCGGACTGGCCGGGCGACTTCGCGTAGCCCAGCGCCTCGACGATGCGGCCTTCGCGCACCCGCATGAGGTTGACGCCGCGAACCGACCGGCCGTCGCCGAAGTTGAAGCGCCAGCGGATGATCGCGCGGTCGTCCATCGCCACGGTATCCTCCACATCGAACCAGGCGACGGCGTCGGCGGCGATGGCGCGCCAGAACGCGAGGCACGCATCGTAGCCGTCGTATCGGGTGCCGTCCGGCGCCGGCTGGATCGACTCCATCACGCAATCCGGCGCGATCAGGTCGTCGAGGATCTCGGGCGCGTGCCGGAGAAACGCCTGGTTGAACCGGCGCATGATCTCGGCGGTTTCGGTCGACTGCATCTTATCCTCCTAGTCAGACAGGTCTGTATGTTGAACATACCGATCTGTCTGCTAAAGTCAACCCCCATGAAGCCGCCCGCCCCTCCCGACCCCGCAGCCAGCCCGGCGCGCCGCCGCCTGCTCGACACTGCGACGCGGCTCTTCTACGCCGAGGGCATCCGTGCGGTGGGCATCGACCGCATCATCGCGGAGGCGGGAGTCGCCAAGGCGACGTTCTACAAACATTTCCCGTCGAAGGATGACCTCGTCCTCGCGTACGTCGAGGAGCAGGACCGGCTCGGGCGGGACGCCGTCGCGGCGCTGCCGAAGCAGCCTCCGCGCGAGATGATCGCTGCGATCATGGGGCGCATCAGCGAGGCCGCGGTCGCGGGCGACTATCGGGGCTGCCCGTTCCTCAACGCAGGGGCCGAGTACCCCGTTCCGGCCAGCCCCGTGCGGCAGGCCATCGATGCGCGGCGGGCGTGGTACCACGGCGTGCTGCGGGACCTTCTCGCAGCCGATGGGGATCCGGCCCCTGCCCTGACCGCCTCGCTCCTCGTCGCCTTGTCGGACGGCCTGCTGGAAATCGCGTACCTCGATGGTCCCGAGGGTGTGCCCTCGCTGGTCAGGGAAGCGTTGGCCCGACTGCTGGTCCGGCACTGATACCGCTCCGGTTGAATCCCTGCCGGCGGACCCGGAGGTCCCGGCGGAGCGGCGCGGTCAGAAGCGGCGGTGGAGCGTCGCGTGGCGGTTGACGTCCTTGTAGAGCAGGTAGCGGAAGCGGCCGGGGCCGCCGGCATAGCAGGCCTGCGGGCAGAAGGCGCGCAGCCACATGAAGTCGCCGGCCTCGACCTCGACCCAGTCGCGGTTGAGGCGGTAGACGGCCTTGCCCTCGAGCACGTAGAGGCCGTGCTCCATCACGTGGGTCTCCTCGAAGGGGATGAGGCCGCCGGGCTCGAAGGTGACGACGGTCACGTGCATGTCGTGGCGCAGGTCCGTGGGGTCGACGAAGCGCGTCGTCGCCCAGCGGCCTTGCGTGTCGGGCATGGCCGAGGGCGCGATGTCGCGCTCGTTGAGGACGAGGGGGTCGGGGGCCGGGATGCCCGCGGCGGGCTCGTAGGCCTTGCGGACCCAGTGGAAGCGGACCGGGGCCGTGGTGTCGTTGCGGAGCTGCCAGGGCGTCGCCGGCGGCAGGTAGGCGTAGCTGCCGGGCGTCAGGGCGTGGGTGGCGCCGGCGACGGTGAGGGTGGCGCCGCCTTCGACGACGAAGAGGACGGCTTCGGCGGCGGGGTCGGGCTCGGGGTCGTTGCTGCCGCCGCCGGGGGAGACCTCCATGACGTACTGGGAGAAGGTCTCGGCGAAGCCGGAGAGCGGGCGGGCGATGATCCAGGCGCGGGTCTTGTCCCAGTGCGGGAGGAAGCTCGTCACGATGTCGGAATAGACCCCCTTCGGGATCACCGCGTAGGCCTCGGTGAAGACGGCGCGGCCGGTGTGGAGCGCGGTCTGCGGCGGCAGGCCGCCGGTGGGCGCGTAGTAGGTCGCTTGCGGGGCGGGGTGGTCTTTCATGGCAGCATGTCCTTGAGGCGGAGGAGGGCGATCCGCTCGACCTCGCGCGCGGCGGCGGCGAGCTCGGTGTCGCGGTCGTTGGCGAGGCGGGACTCGAAGGCCCGCAGGATCCGGTGCCGATCGAGGCCGCGCACGGCGATGATGAAGGGGAAGCCGAACTTCGCCTGGTAGGCGTCGTTGAGCTCGGTGAAGCGGGTGCGCTCGGCGTCGGTGAGCGAATCGAGGCCGGCGCCGGCCTGCTCGGCGGTGGATTCGGCGGTCAGGCGCTTGGCGGCGGCGAGCTTGCCGGCGAGGTCGGGGTGGGCGTTGAGGACGCCGAGGCGCTCGTCCGGGCTCGCGGCGCGGAAGGCGCGGGCGAGGGCGGCGTGGAGGCCGGTCGCGGTGTCGTGGGCGGGGCCGAGCTCGAGGGCGTGGGCGCGTTCGGCGATCCAGGGCGAGTGCTCGAAGATGCCGCCGAAGCGGGCGACGAAGGCGTCCTTCGCGAGGGTGGTCGGGCGCTCGGCGATCGGCGGCGCGGGGTGGCGGGCGCGCCAGTGGGCGGCGATCTCGCCACGGGTGGCGAGCCAGGCGTGGCCGCGGGCGTGGACGTGGTCGAGGAAGCGGGCGAGGCCGGCGGCGCGGCCGGGGCGACCGGCGAGGCGGCAGTGCAGGCCGATCGACATCATCTTGGGCGCGCCGGCGGCGCCTTCGGCCCAGAGGGTGTCGAAGGTGTCGCGCAGGTAGATGAAGAAGTCCTCGCCGGTCTGCAGCGTGCCGGCGGAGAAGCGCATGTCGTTGGTCTCGAGCGAATAGGGGATGATCAGCTGCTGGCGGCCGCCGTGCTCGCGCCAGTAGGGGAGGTCGTCGTCGTAGGTGTCGGCGATCCAGTCGAAGGCGCCGGACTCGCTGGCGAGGTCGACGGTCCGGGCGGAGGTGCGGCCGGTGTACCAGCCGCGCGGGGCCTCGCCGGTGACCTCGGTGTGCAGGCGGATCGCCTCGGCGAGGTCGGCGGCCTCGGCCTCGCGGCTGTGGTTGCGGTAGTCGATCCACTTGAGGCCGTGGCTGGCGATCTCCCAGCCGGCCTCCTGCATCGCGGCGAGCTGGGCCGGGGAGCGGGCGAGCGCGGTGGCGACGCCGTAGACGGTGACCGGGACGGCGCGCGAGGTCAGCAGGTGGTGGAGCCGCCAGAAGCCGGCGCGGGCGCCGTATTCGTAGACCGATTCCATGTTCCAGTGGCGCTGGCCCGGCCAGGGCTGGGCGCCGGGGATCTCGGAGAGGAAGGCTTCCGATGCGGCGTCGCCGTGGAGCAGGCAGTTCTCGCCGCCCTCCTCGTAGTTGAGGACGACCTGGACGGCGACGTTGGCCCCGCCCGGCCAGTCGGCGAAGGGCGGGCGGCCGCCGTAGCCCTGCATGTTCCTCGGGTAGCGCATCGGGTTCCCCTGGCTTTTGGCGGCAGTCTAGAGGAGCGGCGGCGCCGGGGCTTTCAAATTCGGCCTGAAGGTGCTTTCGGGGATCCCGGCTGGAGTCGCGGGGCGAGGCGGGCGATGCTGGGGGGAACGGGAGGGGCCGATGGACGGATACGTGACGACGCATGTGCTCGACGCCGGGCGTGGCTGCCCGGCGGCGGGGATGACGATCGAGCTCTTCCGGATCGAGGGGGAGCGGCGGCGGCTGGTGCGGTCGGTGGTGACGAACGCGGACGGGCGGACGGATGCGCCGGTGATCCCGAAGGGGGAGCTCGAGGCCGGGGTGTGGGAGCTGGTGTTCCACGCCGGGGCGTATCTCGACGCCGCCGGGTTGGCGGGGGAGAACCCGCGGTTCCTGGACCTGATCCCGATCAGGTTCGGGATCGGGGATCCGGGGGAGCATTATCACGTACCGCTGCTGCTGGCGCCGTATAGCTATTCGACGTATCGGGGGAGTTGAGAGCGGGTGGCGTCCGCAAAGGGAGCCACACGCACAATTCTCCAAACAGCTGATCCCATGAAGATTTACCGTCGTGAAGCCGACGGTCCAGCTCCGCTTCCTTGATACGCTGAGTGAAACGTGCTTGTCGTGGCATTGCAACTCCTTGATTCCTAAGCAGCTTTGTGTTTGTTGGGAAAAGGGGCGCAATCAGGCGCTTCGCGCCCTACCTGAGAACACAGAGGGCAGACGCATGAGGGTAAGGGGCCTTGTTCGCGAGCCCAAAGTACAACAGGACGACAGCGGCTGGCAGTCCACTGACCTTCAGCGGCGCCACGCTCCAATCTTCCCTCGGACAACTCCGATTCGGGCGGGATGGAAGTGGCGTTCCGCCCGAGCCACCGGCCGGAGCGGCACTTTCGTATTGCTGGCAAAGTGTAATCAGAGACGCGACAACTGGCAGGCAATTCTCATCTGCACTCGTGACAATTCTGCATCTGTGGTCGCTCGGTTCGAAGCACATGGAAGTCATCCGGGGTTGCACGCGCATACCGATTGCGTCCGGAGCGGCGTCGAAAGTGGTGCAATCAGCATGGATGATTTAGCACGAATCCCAAGAGCGGGGCTCGGTACAAACCATCGTAGGACAAATGCTTGGACCGAGCCATCTTTCTGGGAGGCTGCGAAGCGGTTCTTCCGCGTTCGTGAGAAGACGGGACCTCTGCTATGATACAGCTAGATATTTTGAAGAATGAGCTGTGCAGGACCTTTTGTTCTGCAATCTCCGTCCGCGCGGTTCCTAGCGGGGTCGCGATTAGCACCGTCTTTTCGGACCGGTCCGGAGATCCGATTGGTGCATATTTGGTTGAGACGCCTGAGGGATATCGGATAGAGGACGATGGTGAGTATCTGTCCCGTCTTGTGGGCTCCGGGATTCCGATCGACCAAGGTCAGCGAGGGCAGCTTCTAAACGCAATTCTCGCGCAGGGCGGTGCGTACTGGAATCAGGACACATACGAGATTTCCAGCGACCCTTTCCTTAACGAGGAAGAAATTGGCTTACGAATGGCGAATTTCATTTCGTCGTTAATCAGGGTGCGCGACCTAGAGTTCCTTACGAGAGAACTGGTTCGCTCCACATTTCGCGAAGACGCTACCGCCGACCTTGAGGAGCGGTTTGGCGGCAGCGCTCGTTTTGATGAGAACGAGGCGGTAGATAGCAGCCTTAGCGAGTTCCCAGCAGACTTGGTGGTAAGGCCAAACAGGGTCGGAAGCGTGGGTGCTCTGTACTTTGTAAACACAAACGAGAAGCTGAGCGAAGCTCTTCTTCTTCAAATGGAAGTAGAGAGGCTTCAGAGAACAGATGTCAAGATCGTCGCGCTCATTGAAGACTCCGAAATGCGGGCAATCAGTAAGCGTAAGTTTCAGCGCGCGCAGAACCGATCCCTATCCATGCCCATCTACAGGGGTGATGAGCAAGCTGCAATAACAAGGATCGGTAGAGATCTTTCATTGGCTGCGTAGCGGGGTCGATCATGGTTCCCGCGAGTACGTCGATCTCATGCAGCACCCTCGTCGGGCGGGGTCGGTCCGAGGGGTTCGTTTGACGCGCCGCGTCGCGTGACTACGCCGGCTGCGGCAGCCGGGCCAGTAGCTCCCCAAGCGCCTTCCGGACCTCGGCGACCATGTAGTCGATGAACAGCCGGCTCTTCGGGTCCTGCAGGCGCTTGTGGGGGAAGAGGCAGGCGAGCTGGATCGACTGCGGCGGGTTGGCCTCGACGACGGGGACGAGGGCGCCCGAGGCGAGGTGGTCGGCGACCTCGAAGGCGGGCTTGAGCATGATGCCGCGGCCGGCGAGGGCCCAGCCGGTCAGGACGTCGCCGTCGTCGGACTCGAGCGGGCCCTGGACCTCGAAGCGGCGGGGGCCGTCGGGGGTCGTGAGGGTCCAGACGAACTCGCGGGCGCCCGGGTAGCGGTGGAGGAGGCAGGCGTGGCGCTGGTCGAGGAGGTCCTGGCCGGTGCGGGGCGTCGGGCGGCTGTCGAGGTAGGACGGCGCGCAGCAGAGGACGCGGCGGCAGTCGGCGATCGGGCGGAGGCGGAGGTTCGAGTCCTCGAGCGCGCCGAGGAGGAAGGCCATGTCGAGGCCCTCGGCGGTCAGGTCGATCCGGCGGTCGGAGAGGCGGAGGCGGACGTCGATCTCGGGGTAGCGGTCGCTGAAGGCGGGGATGAGGGGGGCGATCAGGCGCTTGCCGATCCCGAGCGGGGCGGCGACGTGGAGCGAGCCGCGCGGGCTGCCGGAGACGGCGGCGACGGCGGCCTCGGCTTCTTCGATGGTCTCGAGGATGCGGCAGGCGCCCTTGTAGAAGATCGCGCCCTGCTCGGTCGGCTGCAGCGAGCGGGTGGTGCGGTTGAAGAGGCGGACGCCGAGGTGGCGCTCGAGGTCGCCGATGCGGGCGGAGGCGACGGCGGCGGAGACCCGCTGGTCGCGGGCGGCGGCCGACATCGAGCCGAGCTCGTAGACCCGGACGAAGGTGCGCAGCGTGTTAACGTAGGTCATCGGCGGTGAGCCTAGCATTTTCAGGCAAAGCAAGAAACTGCTCGTCGATCTCCGGCATTTGCGCGGAAGTCGATTTCTGCCACGCTCGGTCGATCGTCGACAGGGGGACAGCCATGTACGAATTCGCCATCATCTGGGATTGGCTCGCCTTCGGCGTGCGCTGGCTGCACGTCATCACCGGCATTGCCTGGATCGGGTCGTCGTTCTACTTCGTGGCGCTCGACCTCGGGCTGAAGAAGGTGCCGCACCTGCCGCCGGGCGCCTACGGCGAGGAGTGGCAGGTGCATGGCGGCGGCTTCTACCACATCCAGAAATACCTGGTGGCGCCGGAGCAGATGCCGGAGCACCTAGTCTGGTTCAAGTGGGAGAGCTACGCGACCTGGCTGTCGGGCTTCGCGATGCTGGCGATCGTCTACTACGCGGGGGCGGATCTCTACCTGGTCGACCGGGCGGTGTGGGACGTGCCGGCCTGGGTGGCGATCCTGGTGTCGCTGGCGTCGCTGTCGGTCGGCTGGCTGTTCTACGACAACCTGTGCAAGTCGGGGCTGGCGAAGAACCCGACGCTCCTGATGGTGCTGCTGTTCGTGATCCTCGTGGTGATGGCCTGGGGCTACACGCAGGTCTTCACCGGGCGGGCGGCGCTGCTGCATCTCGGCGCCTTCACGGCGACGATCATGTCGGCCAACGTCTTCCTCGTCATCATCCCGAACCAGGAGATCGTCGTCGCCGACCTCAAGGCCGGGCGGACGCCCGATCCGAAGTACGGGGCGATCGCCAAGCTCCGGTCGACGCACAACAACTACCTGACGCTGCCGGTGCTGTTCCTGATGCTGTCGAACCACTACCCGCTTGCCTTCGCGACGGAGTGGAACTGGCTGATCGCGAGCCTCGTCTTCCTGATGGGGGTGACGATCCGGCATTATTTCAACACCATGCACGCCGGCAAGGGGCAGCCGAACTGGACCTGGGCGGCGACGGCGATCATCTTCCTCGTCATCATGTGGCTGTCGAGCCTGCCGGGGACGCCGCGGGGGGAGGAGGTCGCGGAGCTGTCGCCGATGCAGGAGCGCTTCGCCTCGGCCGCGGGGTTCGGCGAGGTTGCCGACACCGTGCGCGGGCGGTGCTCGATGTGCCACACCGCCGAGCCGGCCTGGCCGGGCGTGCACCGCGCGCCGAAGGGGGTGCTGCTCGAGACCGATGCCGAGATTGCCGCGCATGCGCGCGAGATCTACCTGCAGGCGGGGCGCAGCCACGCGATGCCGCCGGGCAACATCACCGAGATCGCGCCGGAGGAGCGGCGGCGGATCGTCGAGTGGTACCAGGGCGCCGTCGGCGGCGGACCGGCGACTTAAGGCTTGATGAAATTTAGGCCTTTCGACGCGCGGGGCCTTTGACCTATGATCTGCGGGTGGGGAAGCTGGCCGCGCCGAGCGGCTGGCGCGCAGACGGGTGATTGCAGGAGTGGACGGGACGCGCGATCGGCCGCCCGGGAAGACGGCCCAGAACTGGGGCCGCCGCGACGGCATTCGGGCCGGCGCGGTATCGGGGCCGTGGCGGAGCGCGCCGCGCGCCTCGGGCGCGGCGCAGCAGCGGCTTGCCCGTGCGGAGGCCGAGGCGGGGGCAGCGGCGGCTGACACCGACCTTGCGCCGACCCGCGAGGTCGAGGCCTATGAGCGCGCCCGGGCGCGGCGGTCGATGGCGACGCGGGCCTGGCTCATCTTCGGGGTCGTCGCGGCCACCAGCATCGTCGTCGCGGCGGTGGTGTTCCGGCCCGACTCCTACCAGCCGGTCCCGGACGGGGCGACCGCGTCGGTCGGCGTGCCCGAGCCGCCGCCCGAGATCGACGACAGCGGCACGCCGATCGCGGCCGCGCCGGAGGCGCCCGCGGTGCCGGTGCCGGTCGCGCCGGCGGACGACAGCGTCTTGGCGGCGCCGCCGGAGACCGAGACGGCGGCAGCCGCGCCCGCGCCGGCAATCCCCGAGCTCGCCGGGATCACCAGCGTGCGGCTGCGGGTCGGACCGGGCTTCCCGTCCGAGCGGCAGGACGCGATCGTGGCGGCGCTGACCGAGGCCGGCGTGCCGGCGGTCAAGGTCGAGCCGCTGCCGTTCGAGATCGCGACGTCGCGGGTCGGCTACTACCGGCCGGAGGATCTGGCGGGGGCGGAGGCGCTCGGCCGGCTCGTGTCGCCGGTGCTCGGCGAGGCCAGCGATCTCGGCGTGCGCGACTACGGGCAACTCCTGAGCGAACCGGAGCCGGGGCGGCTCGACCTCTGGGTCGGGGACTGAGCTTGCTGGCCCGGCGGAAGCGGCGCGGGCGGGTCGGCCCGGTGCTGGCGCTTGCGGGCGTCGTGACCCTGGCGGGCGCCGTTTCGGCGAGCGCCCAGGAGCCGGCCGATCCGGAGCTGGGCCCGGAATTCCTCGCGATCATGCAGGCCGAGGTCGCCGAGCTGGAGGCGACGCGGACGGCGCTCGAGGCGCTGGTACGCGACGCCGAAGCCCGGGCGGCCGCCGCCCGGGAGCGGCTCGACCAGACCACCGCCGCTGCGACGGCCGCCGAGGAACGCCTGGGCGCGGCGGAAACGCAAGCTGCGGAGGCGGCGGCGCGGCGCGACGCGCTGACCGTGGAGGTCGGGCAGCGGCAGCGGGAGCTCGACGAGCTCGAGGCTGCGGTCGGCGCGGCGGCGGCGGAACGGGAGGCGGCGGAAGCCAGCGTCAGTGCGCTCCGCGACGAGGCCGCCGGCATATCCGGCTCGATCGACGCGGGCACGCGCGGGCGGGCGGAGCAGGACCGCGAAGCGGCGGCCGCCGAGGCGCGGGTCGGGGTGCTGAATGGGCAGATCGAGGCGGCCGAGGCCCGCGTCGCCGAGCTGCGCGGGCAGGCCGAAGCGGCGGAGGCGCGAGCCGGGGAGCTGAGCGGACAGGTCGAGGCGGCGGAGGCGCGGCTCGCGGAGCTGAGCGGCCAGGCGGAGGCGGCGGACGCGGCTTCGGCCGAGGTCGCGGCGGCGGAGCAGCGCCTCGCCGAGGTGCGGGCCGAGATCGCGGCGGAGGAGGCCCGGGCCAGCGATCTCGCGACGCGGCTCGCGGTGCTCGAGGCGCAGGTCGCCGATCCCGGTGACGCCGTCGCGGCGGCGGGGCGGCGGTCGGCGGCGGCGGTGACGGCGGCGGTCGGCACCGCGCCGGGGCTCGCCGCGGTGAGTTCCGACGCGCGGGAGGCGCTGATCGCCGAGCTCGAGGACGGCGCCTGCGTGACCGATGCGCTGGTCGCCGTTGTCGGGTCGGTCAACCGCCTGACCGCGGCGGCGCTGGTGCGTGGCCTGGGCGAATGCTGATTCGCGCCGCGCTGGCGGTGCTCGCGCTGGCGCTGCCGGCGGCGGCGCAGGAGATCGAGGGCAACATCTTCACCGGGGTCTCCGGCGGCGCGGAGCTGGCGATCGGGCAGGACATCGCGGCGCTGGCGGCCGAGTGCGGGCTGACGCTGAACGTGCAGGAGAGCGCGGGCGGGGTCGAGAACATGCTGGCGGTCCGCGAGCGGCGGCTGACGCAGTTCGGGCTCGTGCAGAGCGACGTGCTCGAGTATTTCCGCACCTTCCAGGCGGACGACCCGGAGATCGCCCGGGCGGCCGAGGGGATCCGGGTGGCGCTCCCGCTCTACGACGAGGAGGTGCAGGTGCTGGCGCGGCGCGACGTCGCCGGGCTCGCCGAGCTTTCCGGCCGGCGGGTGGCGACCGGCGCCGAGGGCAGCGGGACGGCGCTGACCGCGGGGCTCGTCCTCGATCTCGCCGAGGCGGCGCCGGCCGAGCGGCTGGCGCTGGCGCCGGCGGAGGCGCTCGATGCGCTGCTCGCGGGCGAGATCGACGCGCTGTTCCATGTCGGCGGGGCGCCGGCGGCGCTCTTCGCCGACCCGCGGATCGATCCGGCGGCGTTCCACCTGCTGCCGCTGACCGATCCGGTGCTGGCCGCGCTCTATGCGCCGGCGGAGCTCGCGGCCGGCACCTATCCGTTCGTGACCGAGCCGGTGCCGGTGGTGGCGGTGAAGTCGGTTCTGGTCACCTTCGACTTCGACCCGCGGGCGAATGCCTATCAGGCGGCGAGCTGCCAGATGGTCGCCGACGTCAGCCACCTGATCGCGACGCGGATCGACCGGCTGCGCGACACCGGGCACCCGAAGTGGCGGGCGGTCGATGCAGCCGCCATTCCGCCGGGCTGGCAGGTGTCGGGCTGCGTGCTGCAGGGGCTTGACCCCGCCTATCCCTTCACCTGCCTGCGGCCGGACGGCAGCGTGGTCCGGGAGGGAGTGGCGGACGAGGCCGCGAACCGGCTCTTCCTCGAGCGGGTCTGCGCCCGGATCGGCTGCTGAGGGCCGAAGCTGCCCCGGCGACCGAAGCGGGCTCTGCCCGCAAGTTCCGGCCCGACAAGGAAACTCTCCGGTGGAGAGTTTCCCGGGCCGTTCGCCGGAGCCCATGGCGAAGGCGAAGGGGGATGCCGCCTGGACCGCCGGTGCCAATCCGGGCGCGGGCGCCCCGGGTGGCCGCGGAATCGCGGCCGCCCCCCGCAGGGGCGTCCGCGGCCGGATTTGTCGACGGCCAAATCCGGCAGGCGGCACCGCCTCCGCGAGACATCAGGCCGCATTGTGAGCTGGCCACAATGTATCGGGACAGGGTAGCCCGCGGCCCTCAGAGCGAGAGCTGCGACTTCAGCGCGACGACGTCGCGTACGCGCTGGCCGGCGGCCATACGGCGCTCGTCCGGGGCCTCGTTAAGATCGCGCTCGGCGGCCGAGAGCAGGTCGGAGACGAGGCCGCCGTCGACCTCGCCGCGCATGACGGCGTTCTCGGCGAGGATCGTCGCGGCGGTGGGCGAGACCTCGGCGAAGCCGCCGGTGACGACGAACTCCTGGGTTTCCGAGCCGGCGACCACCCGCACGACCCCGGGGCGCAGCGTTGTCAGGAAGGCGGCGTGGTTCGGCATGGCGGTGAAGTCGCCGCCGATGCCGGGGATGGTGACCGCCGTGGCCGCCACCGAGGCGAGCTTGCGCTCGGGGCTGACGAGGTCGAACTGCAGGGTGTCGGCCATCAGGCGGCCTCGGCCGCCATGCGCTCGGCCTTCTTCACCACGTCCTCGATGCCGCCGACCATGTAGAAGGCGGCTTCGGGGAGCATGTCGAACTCGCCGGCGACGACGCGCTTGAAGCTGTCGATGGTGACCTCGAGCGGGACCTGGACGCCAGGCGAGCCGGTGAAGACGGCGGCGACGTCGAACGGCTGCGACAGGAAGCGCTGGATCTTGCGGGCGCGGGCGACGGTGAGCTTGTCCTCCTCGGAGAGCTCGTCCATGCCGAGGATGGCGATGATGTCCTGCAAGGACTTGTAGCGCTGCAGGATGCCCTGGACGTCGCGGGCGACCTGGTAGTGCTCCTCGCCGATGACCATCGGGTCGAGCAGGCGCGAGGTCGAGTTCGAGCGGGTCGACCGCCGGATAGATGCCGAGCTCGGAGATCGCGCGCGAGAGCACCGTCGTGGCGTCGAGGTGGGCGAAGGAGGTGGCGGGCGCCGGGTCGGTCAGGTCGTCGGCGGGGACGTAGATCGCCTGGACCGAGGTGATCGAGCCGGCGTGGGTGGAGGTGATGCGCTCCTGCAGCTGGCCCATGTCGGTGGCGAGCGTCGGCTGGTAGCCCACGGCCGAGGGGATGCGGCCGAGGAGCGCCGAGACCTCGGAGCCGGCCTGGGTGAAGCGGAAGATGTTGTCGACGAAGAAGAGCACGTCGGTGCCCGACTGGTCGCGGAACTGCTCGGCCATGGTGAGGCCGGTCAGGCCGACGCGGGCGCGGGCGCCGGGCGGCTCGTTCATCTGGCCGAAGACCAGCGCCACCTTGGACTTGGTCAGGTCATCGATGTTGATGACGCCCGAACTCGATGAACTCGTGGTAGAGATCGTTGCCCTCGCGGGTGCGCTCGCCGACCCCGGCGAAGACCGAGTAGCCGGAGTGCACCTTGGCGATGTTGTTGATCAGCTCCTGGATCAGCACGGTCTTGCCGACGCCGGCGCCGCCGAACAGGCCGATCTTGCCGCCCTTGGCGTAGGGCGCGAGCAGGTCGACGACCTTGATGCCGGTGACGAGGATCTCGGTCTCGGTGGACTGCTCGGCGAAGTCGGGCGCCGGGCGGTGGATCGGGCGGGTCTCGTTGGACCCGACCGGGCCTTTCTCATCCACGGGCTCGCCGATGACGTTGAGGATGCGGCCGAGCGTCGCGTCGCCGACCGGCACCGAGATCGGCTCGCCGGTGTCGGTGACGACGCCGCCGCGGACCAGGCCGTCGGTGGCGTCCATGGCGATGGTGCGCACCGTCGACTCGCCGAGGTGCTGGGCGACCTCGAGGACAAGGCGCTTGCCGTTGTTGTCGGTCTCGAGCGCGTTGAGGATCTCGGGCAGGTGGTCCTCGAACTGCACGTCCACGACCGCGCCGATGACCTGGGTAATCTTGCCGACAAGCTGCTTCTTGGCCATAGGGTTTGGTCTCCGTAGCTCTAGAGCGCCTCGGCGCCCGAAATAATCTCGATCAGTTCCTTGGTGATCGCGGCCTGACGCGAGCGGTTGTAGACGATGGTCAGGCGGTCGATCATGTCGCCGGCGTTGCGGGTGGCGTTGTCCATCGCGGACATGCGCGCCCCCTGCTCGGACGCGCCG
Organism: uncultured Alphaproteobacteria bacterium; assembly: GCA_963763295.1. Classification (GTDB taxonomy): domain Bacteria; phylum Pseudomonadota; class Alphaproteobacteria; order Rhodobacterales; family Rhodobacteraceae; genus Amaricoccus. Next base: position 156,083 of record CAVXOH010000006.1, on the reverse strand, counting down.
TTCTCGAGCAGGCCGGTGAAGATCTGGGTGGCGACGCCGCGCGGCAGCAGCTCGGCGAGGATCGCCTCCTCGTCCGGCTCGTATTCGTAGAGCCCGCCCTCGCCGCCGGCCTCGAAGGTGGCGGGGATCAGCTGGCGGGCGGTCGGCACCTGGGAGATCACCGACTGGAAGCGGTTGTAGAACAGCGTGGCGACGTCGAACTCGCCGGCGTCGAAGCGGTGCAGCACGTCGCGTGCGATCGCCGAGGCCTCGCTGTAGCCGATCCGGCGCACCTGGCCGAGGTCGACATGGCCGACGAGGACGCGGCCTAGGTCGCGGCGCAGCTGCTCGCGGCCCTTCTTGCCGACGGTCAGGATCTTGACGGTCTTGCCCTCGGCGAGGAGGCGGGTGGCGTGGGTGCGCGCGAGGCGGACGATCGACGAGTTGAAGCCGCCGCAGAGGCCGCGCTCGGAGGTCGCGACGATCAGCAGGTGGGTGTCGGAGCGGCCGGTGCCGCCGAGGAGGCGCGGCGCCGACGGGCTCGAGGCGACGCCGGAGGCGAGGTTGCCGAGGACGGATTCCATGCGGCTGGCATAGGGCCGGGCGGCCTCGGCGGCCTCCTGGGCGCGGCGCAGCTTGGCGGCCGCCACCATCTGCATCGCCTTGGTGATCTTGCGCGTGGACTTCACGCTGGCGATGCGGATCTTCAGGTCCTTGAGGCTCGGCATGCTCGTCTATCCAGTCTCGGGCCGGTCGCCCACCAGTCCCGCGCGGGGCATGGCGGGCGGGGGATCACGCAATCCTCAGGCGAAGGACTTGGCGAAGCGGTCGATGGCGGTGACGATGTCCTTCTCGATCTCGCCGGCGATCTTCTGGTCCTGGTCGCGGACCTTGTCGAGGAGCGCCTGCTCGCTGGTGCGCAGGTGGCTGAGGAGGCCGCGCTCGAAGCGGCCGACGTCAGAGACGGGCAGCTTGTCGAGGTAGCCGTGGGTGCCGGCGTAGATGACGACGACCTGCTCGGCGTTGGTCAACGGCGAGTACTGCGGCTGCTTGAGGAGCTCGGTCAGGCGCGAGCCGCGGTTCAGCAGGCGCTGGGTCGAGGCGTCGAGGTCGGAGCCGAACTGCGCGAAGGCGGCCATCTCGCGGTACTGGGCGAGCTCAAGCTTGATCGAGCCGGCGACCGACTTCATCGCCTTGGTCTGGGCGTTGGAGCCGACGCGGCTGACCGAGAGGCCGACGTTCACCGCCGGGCGGATGCCCTGGTAGAACAGCTCCGACTCGAGGAAGATCTGGCCGTCGGTGATCGAGATGACGTTGGTCGGGATGTAAGCCGACACGTCGCCGGCCTGGGTCTCGATGATGGGCAGCGCGGTCTGCGAGCCGGCGCCGAAGTCCTCGTTGAGCTTCGCCGCGCGCTCGAGCAGGCGCGAGTGCAGGTAGAAGACGTCGCCCGGGTAGGCCTCGCGGCCGGGCGGGCGGCGGAGCAGCAGCGACATCTGGCGGTAGGCGACGGCCTGCTTCGAGAGGTCGTCGTAGATGATGAGCGCGTGCATGCCGTTGTCGCGGAAGTACTCGGCCATCGCGCAGGCCGAGTAGGGGGCGAGATACTGCATCGGCGCCGGCTCGGAGGCGGTCGCGGCGACGACGATCGTGTAGTCGAGCGCGCCGGTTTCCTCGAGCTTACGCACGAGCTGGGCGACGGTCGAGCGCTTCTGCCCGATCGCGACGTAGACGCAGTAGAGCTTCTTCGACTCATCGTTGCCGGCGGCTTCGTTGTAGACCCGCTGGTTCAGGATGGTGTCGAGCGCCACCGCGGTCTTGCCGGTCTGGCGGTCGCCGATGATGAGCTCGCGCTGGCCGCGGCCGATCGGGATCAGCGCGTCGATCGCCTTGAGGCCGGTCGCCATCGGCTCGTGCACCGACTTGCGCGGGATGATGCCCGGCGCCTTGACGTCGGCCACGCGGCGCTCGGCGGCGTTGATCGCGCCCTTGCCGTCGATCGGGTCGCCGAGCGCGTCGACGACGCGGCCGAGCAGGCCCTTGCCTACGGGTACGTCGACGATCGAGCGGGTGCGCTTGACGGTGTCGCCCTCGCCGATGTCGCGGTCGGAGCCGAAAATCACCACGCCGACGTTGTCGAACTCGAGGTTCAGCGTCATGCCGCGGATGCCGCCGGGGAACTCGACCATCTCGCCGGCCTGGACGTTGTCGAGGCCGTGGACGCGGGCGATGCCGTCGCCGACGGAGAGGACCCGGCCGACTTCCGCGACCTCGGCCTCCTGGCCGAAGTTCTTGATCTGCTCCTTCAGGATCGCGGAGATTTCAGCGGCCTGGATCGCCATCAGCCTACCTCTTTCATGACATTCTGCAGTTGGGCCAGCTTGGAGCGGATCGAGCTGTCGACCATGCGCGAGCCGACCTTAACGACGAGGCCGCCGATCAGGCTCTCGTCGACGGTGACCTCGAGCCGCACGTCCTTGCCGACGCTCGCCTTGAGCGTCGCCGCGAGCGCCTCGGTCTGGCCCTTGGTCAGCGGCTTGGCCGAGGTCACCTCGGCGGTGACCTCGCCGCGCTCGGCTGCGACCAGCGCCTTCGCCTGGGCGAGCGTCGCCGGCACGACGAAGAGACGGCGGTTCTGCGCCATCAGCCCCAGCGTGTTGGCGAGCGTGGGTCCGAGCTCCATCTTCTTCGCGATCGCGGCGATCGCCCGGCCCTGGTCTTCGCGGGTGAAGACCGGCGAGGCGAGCATCTCGCGCAGCTCCGGGCTCTCGGCCAGCGCCGCCTCGAAGGCGGCGACGTCTGCCTCGAGCTTGTCGAGGGCCTTGGAATCCCGGGCAATCTCGAAGAGCGCCGTCGCGTAGCGTCCTGCTACCCCGGAGGTCAATGTAGCTGAGCTGGCCACCCACACCCTTCCGTTATTCTGACCCCGGCCCCCCGCGGGCGGAAGCGAGCGATTCTGTCGCAGGTTAACCCTGCGTTCCCCGGCGAAATCGGCTCGCTGATAGCAGAGGGTCGGGGGTGTGGCAAGATGGTGGACGCGCCCGAAGGTTGCGCCTGCGAAGGCGCTTGCGGCGGTGCTCCACCGGTGGCCTCGCCGTGCTTTGCCTTCATCGTCGGCAGGACCCTCACGGACGGGTGATCGCCGAAGGGTGAAACTCGCGAGACCCGCGCTCCGTACCCTTGCCCGTGCGCAACCGCACCGAAAGGAGAACCCGATGATACAGCGCAGAATTCGCATCGCCGTCGCTGCGACCGTCCTGGGACTCGCCGCCGTTTCGGCCAGCAGCGCGTCGGCCTTCTACGGCGGGTTCAACCCGTTCGCCTGGAGAGCCGTCCCCCTTTACGGCGTGCCCTACTGAGCCGTCGGCGAGGCCGGCAGCGCCGCGCGGGCAACCGCGCGGCGTCCCGGCGAAGCTCCCGCCCATGCACCGAAAGGAGAGCCACGAGGTCACGCAAGTTTCACACCGCGCTCGCCGCGATCCTGCTGGCGCTCGCCGCGCTGGCCGTCGCCGGCAGTGCCTCGGCCGCCAATCCCGGGTTGGGCGTTAGGCCGACCTACTACACCGGCGGCGGTTTTATGTGGTGAGCCCGTCCGGACACGAACCGGCTCCCATCACTCGGGCAACCGGAAGGGAAGAAGAGAACCATGACGACACGCAAGCTTCGCCTCGCCCTCGCCGGGATCATGCTGGCGCTGGCGGCCGCATCGGCCGCCGGCAGCGCTTCGGCCGGCTTGATCGGAGAAGGGCGCTACTTCGGCTACATGGAGGGGTTCTCCGGCTGGGGTCAGTGACCGGGACGGCGATCCCGCAGATAACGGCGATCCCGCAGATAAAGGAGACGACGACGATGCTGCAGAGATGTCGCACCGCGCTTGCCGCAACGCTGCTGGCGCTCGCCGCGCTGTCGGCCGGCGGATGGTCCGCGCCTGCTCAGGCGGGCATTACGCTGAACGGGCTCGACTGACGCCTGGCCGCACGCATCGCACCCGCATCGAAAGGAGAACCACGATGCAAGACGTTCGCAAGATCCTCGCCGCGGCCATGCTGGCGCCAGCCAGCCTCTCCGAGTTATTGGAGGATGGCTTCCGTATCGAAGAGAGACCCGCGCTGCCGTGCAGGCTTCGCGCCGTGCCCGCCGTGACCCTGCTGGCGCTGGCGGCCGCATCGGCGTGCGGCACGGCCTCGGCCGCGGCCGCGATCGAGTACGGGCTCATCGGCGCCTTCTTCGGGCAGTGACCCCCGCCACATGCATGACCGCGTCGAACCGGAGAACCACGTCCTGGCCTGGCTTCGCCTCGGCTCGTCAGGCGCGGCGCGCCCGGGTCGCGGTGCGGCCGTGGCCACCGACCGGCTCGGGCTTAGGGCCGGCGAGGCCTTCGATGACGTCGAGCGGCCCCGGCACCACCACCTTCGATCCGGAGGGCGGAAGCCGGGCATAGACCTGCTTCGACGCCTCGACGAGCAGCGCCCCGGCGACGACGCGCGGCTCGAAGCGGCGGCCGAGACGCTCCCAGAACGGCGCGGTCTGCACCCAGAAGTGGCGGTGCGACGGCGGCGTGTAGAGGGCGGCGGCCTGGCGCTCGGGGGCGAAGCGGTTGCGGCGCAGCAGCGTCTCGAGCTGACCGAAGCTGTAGGGCCGGCCGAAGCCGAACGGGGTGACGTCGCGCCGCGCCCAGAGGCCGGAGCGGTTCGGCACGATGAAGACGACGCGGCCGCCGGGGGCGAGCACGCGCCAGATCTCGGCGAGGAGCGCGTCGGGGCCGTCGCAGGTCTCGAGCCCGTGCGCGACGATCAGCCGATCGACGCTGCCGGCCTCGATCGGCCAGCGGGTTTCCTCGACGAGGACGCTCACGTTGGGGCCGCCGGCCGGCCAGGGGATGACGCCTTGCGGCCCCGGCATCAGCCCGATGACACGACGGGCATCGCCGAGGAACGGCCGCAGCATCGGGACGGCGAAGCCGAAGCCGACGATCGCCAAGTCGCGGGTGTCGGGCCAGAGCCGCCGCAATGCCTCCTGCAGCACGCGCTGGGCCGATCGGCCGAGGCGGGTGCGATAGTAGAAGGCGCGCAGGTCGAGCACGTCCAGGTGCATTGCGCGATCCTACCCGATCGGGGAGACTGCCGCCAAGCGCATCACGCGGAGGGGTATTGCCATGTCGCTCGAGATCGTCACTATCCCTTGCCTCAGCGACAACTATGCCTACCTGCTGCGCGACGCCGGCTCGGGACTGGTGGCGTTGATCGACGCGCCGGAGCCGGGCCCGATCGAGGCCGAGCTGAAGGAGCGAGGCTGGGGGCTCGACCAGATCCTGATCACGCATCACCATCCCGACCACATCGGCGGGGTGGAGGCGCTGCGGCAGGCCTTCGGCGCGAAGGTGGTCGGGGCGGCGGCCGACGCGCGGCGGCTGCCGGCGCTCGACCGGGCGGTGCGGCCGGGGGAGAGCGTGGCGGTCGGCGACGACGTCGGGCAGGTGATCGACGCGCCGGGGCACACGGTCGGACACGTCGCCTACCATTTCGGGGAGGCGAAGGCGGTCTTCACCGCCGACAGCCTGATGGTGATGGGCTGCGGGCGGCTGTTCGAAGGGACGCCGGAGCAGATGTGGGGAACGCTGACCACGCTCGCGGCGCTGCCGGATGAGACCCGGGTGTTCTCCGGGCACGAATATGCCGAGAGCAACACCCGCTTCGCGCTCTCCGTCGACGCGGAGAACGAGGCGCTGAAGGCGCGGGCGAAGGAGATCGCGGCGATGCGGCAGATGGGCGGCGCGACGGTGCCGGCTCGGATGGATCTCGAGCGGGCGACGAACCCGTTTTTGCGAGCGCGCGACCCGGAGTTCAAGCGGCGGCTCGGCATGGAAAAATTGCCGGATGCCCAAGTTTTCGCCGAGATCCGCCGGCGCAAGGACGCTTTCTGAGCAAGGCCCCGAAGGGGGCTGCAGTACGGCTCGGCATCACTGCAATTTTTTTGCGCTTTCGCGCGCGGGGCGGCATAATCGGCCCTTGAAGCGCGATGGATAAAACCGAAGTTTAACGGGTGATCGGGTAAGACTGGAGTTCCTTGCCCGCGCCGGCCCCCCAAAGGCCGGCGGGTTCAGACGGAAGGACGCGGACGATGCCCTCTTTTTCCAGTACCCTGGAAGCCGCAATCCACAACGCTCTCGGGCAGGCCAACCAGCGCAAGCATGAGCTGGCGACCCTCGAACATCTTCTGCTGGCGCTGGTGGACGAGCCGGATGCGGCCCGGGTGATGAAGGCGTGCGGGGTCGATCTCGACAAGCTGCGCAAGACCATCATGTCCTTCCTCGACGAGGAGCTCGACGCGCTGATCTCCGACATCGAAGGCTCCGAGGCGGCGCCAACCACCGGCTTCCAGCGGGTGATCCAGCGGGCGGCGATCCATGTCCAGAGCTCCGGTCGCTCGGAAGTGACCGGCGCCAACGTCCTCGTGGCGATTTTCGCGGAACGCGAGAGCCATGCCGCGTATTTCCTGCAGGAGCAGGACATGACGCGATATGATGCGGTCAATTACATCAGTCACGGCGTCGCCAAGGATCCGTCCTACGGCGAGGCCCGTCCGGTCAAGGGCGCCGAGGCGGCGCCCGAGACGAAGGCACAGTCCCAGGGGTCCAAGGAAGCCGAGGAGACCGCGTTGCAGAAGTACTGCGTCGACCTGAACGAGAAGGCACGCCGGGGGGACGTGGATCCGCTGATCGGCCGTGATCTCGAGGTCGAGCGGTGCATCCAGGTGCTCTGCCGGCGGCGGAAGAACAACCCGCTGCTGGTGGGCGACCCCGGCGTCGGCAAGACCGCCATCGCCGAGGGGCTGGCGCGCAAGATTGTCGACGGCGAGACGCCGGCGGTGCTGGCCGAGACCACGATCTTCTCGCTCGACATGGGGGCGCTGCTCGCGGGGACGCGGTATCGCGGCGACTTCGAGGAGCGGCTGAAGGCGGTCATGAAGGAGCTCGAGGCGCATCCGAACGCGATCCTCTTCATCGACGAGATCCACACGGTGATCGGCGCAGGCGCGACGAGCGGCGGGGCGATGGACGCCTCGAACCTCCTGAAGCCGGCGCTGCAGTCGGGCGTGCTGCGCTGCATGGGCTCGACGACCTACAAGGAGTACCGCCAGCACTTCGAGAAGGACCGGGCGCTGGCGCGGCGGTTCCAGAAGATCGACGTCAACGAGCCGTCGATCGAGGACGCGTTCAAGATCCTCAAAGGGCTGAAGCCCTACTTCGAGGACCACCACGACATCCGCTACACGGCCGATGCGATCCGCTCGGCGGTGGATCTCTCGGCGCGCTACATCCACGACCGCAAGCTGCCGGACAAGGCGATCGACGTGATCGACGAGGCCGGGGCGGCGCAGCACCTGCTGCCCGAGAGCCGGCGGCGCAAGACGATCACCTCGAAGGAGATCGAGGCGGTGGTGGCGAAGATCGCACGGATCCCGCCGAAGAACGTGTCGAAGGACGACGCCGAGGTGCTGAAGGACCTCGAGAAGTCGCTCAAGCGGCTGGTGTTCGGCCAGGACCGGGCGATCGAGGCGCTGGCCTCGGCGATCAAGCTCAGCCGGGCCGGCCTGCGCGAGCCGGAGAAGCCGATCGGCAACTACCTGTTCACCGGCCCGACCGGCGTCGGCAAGACCGAGGTGGCGAAGCGGCTGGCGGAGACGCTGGGCGTCGAGCTGCTGCGCTTCGACATGTCGGAGTACATGGAGAAGCACACCGTCAGCCGGCTGATTGGCGCCCCGCCGGGCTATGTCGGCTTCGACCAGGGCGGACTGCTGACCGACGGCGTCGACCAGCATCCGCACTGCGTGCTGCTCCTCGACGAGATGGAGAAGGCGCATCCGGACGTCTACAACATCCTCTTGCAGGTGATGGACAACGGCAAGCTCACCGACCACAACGGCCGGACCGTGGACTTCCGCAACGTCGTGCTGATCATGACCTCGAACGCGGGCGCGATGGAGCAGGCGTCGAACGCGCTCGGCTTCGGCCGGTCGCGGCGCGAAGGCGAGGACACGGCGGCGGTGGAGAAGATGTTCACCCCGGAGTTCCGCAACCGGCTCGATGCGGTGATCAGCTTCTCGGCGCTGCCGAAGGAGGTGATCCTGCAGGTGGTCGAGAAGTTCGTGCTGCAGCTCGAGGCGCAGCTGATGGACCGCAACGTCCAGATCGAGCTGACGCGGGAAGCCGCCGAGTGGCTGGCCGACAAGGGCTACGACGACAAGATGGGCGCGCGGCCGCTCGGCCGGGTGATCCAGGAGCACATCAAGAAGCCGCTGGCCGAGGAGCTCTTGTTCGGCAAGCTCGCCAAGGGCGGCATCGTGCAGGTGACGGTGCAGAACGACGAGATTGCGCTGAAGATCGAGCCGGCGGCGGTGCCGCGGATCACCGCGAAGAAGCCGCCGCTGCTCACCGCGGAGTAGCTCGGGATCTGCCCAAGGATGCGCCGGACCCGAGGTCCGGCGCATTCCTGTTATCGGAGGGTGCAGTCATGCCGGCGCCGGTGATGGAGGCGGAGATCGGCGAGCTGGTCCGGCGCACCGAGGAGGCGACCACCGCCTTCATAAACGGCGACATGGTGCGCTACCTCGCGCTCACCGGCCACGCGCCGGGCTTCAGCCTGATGAACCCGTTCGGCGGCGAGGCGACCCGCTACGAGGATCGGCGCGAGAGCCTGCTGGCGGCCGCCAGCTTCTTCAAGTCGGGCGAGGCGATGGTCGAGCTGGTTCGGGCCGAGGCATCGGGCGACCTCCTGGTGCTCGTGATGATCGAGCGGCAGCACGGCGAGGTCGGCGGCCTGCCGGACCAGGACTGGTCGCTCCGCGTCACGCAGGTCTACCGCCGCGAGAGCGGCGAGTGGCTGCTTGCGCATCGGCACGCGGATCCGCTCGTCCATCGCATCGGCCTCGAGCAGGCAGCCGCGCTCGCCCGCGGCTGAGCGGGCGCGGTCAGATCGCGCGGATCAGCGCCTTCTCGAGGACCCGGATCACCTGGGCGAGGTCGGAGCCGCGCTTGAGGATGCGGCCGTCCATGCCGATGACCGCGTACTGGCCCTGGCGGCCGGCGAGGCGCGGGCGCTTCTCGATCCGGTAGAGCGGGTGCTCGGCGCTGTGGCGGAACACCGAGAAGATCGCCGCGTCGCGCAGCATCGAGATGCCGTAGTCGCGCCAGAGCCCGGCCGCGACCATCCGCCCGTAGAGCCCGAGGATGATCGAGAGTTCCTTGCGGTGGAAGGCGACCGCGTCGGGAAGGCTCGGAAACTGGGCGATCTCGGCACCACCGCTCATGGCGCCGAGCATGGCCGGGGGCGGCGGCTTTGGCAAGCGGGCCGATAGAGCGTTGCCTAACGCGCGGCCAGCCGGTTCAATGGGTGGACGAGGGCGGGGGAGCGCCATGCGGGATTTCCAGAAGCCGGGGCGGTCGCTGGTCTATGCCCTGAACGGCATGTGCGCGGCCTCGCACCCGCTGGCGGCCGAGGCCGCGGTCGGCATCCTGCGCGATGGCGGCAACGCGGTCGACGCGGCGATCGCGGCGGCCGTGGTGCTCGGCTTCGCCGAGCCGCCGATGTGCGGCCTCGGCGGCGACGCCTTCGTGCTCCTGAAGCCCGCCGGCGAGGAGCGGCTGGTCGGGCTGAACGGATCGGGGCGGGCGCCGGCGGGGCTCGACGCGGAGGTGTTGCGATCTGCCGGGCACGCGGTGATGCCGGTGCATTCGGCGGCGGCGGTGACGGTGCCGGGCGCGGTCGACGCCTTCGTGCGGCTCGCGGCCGACTGGGGGCGGCTCGGCCTCGCCGCGAGCCTGGGGCCGGCGATCGCCCATGCCGAAGCCGGCGTCCCGGTGGCGCCGCGTACGGCGCAGGACTGGCGTCTGGCCGGGCAGAACCTGCGCGGCGCGGCGCGCGATCACTTCCTGTTTGACGGCGTCGCCCCGGAGCCGGGGCAGGTGTTCCGGGCGCCGGGCCAGGCGGAGGTACTGCGCCGGATCGCCCGCGACGGGCGCGACGGGTTCTACGCGGGCGAGGTGGCCGAGGACATGGTCGAGTCGCTCAGGGCGCTCGGTGGCCCGCATGCGCTCGACGACTTCGCGGCGACCGCCTGCGCCTATGTCGAGCCGATCTCCGGCAACTATCGCGGCCACGAGCTCGTCGAGTTGCCGCCGAACGGCCAGGGCGCGACCGCGATCCTGATGGCGAAGATCCTCGGGCACTTCGATCTCGACGCGCTCGACCCGCTTGGCGCGGCGCGGGCGCATCTGGAAGCCGAGGCGGCCAAGCTCGCCTACGACGCGCGCAACCGCTTCATCGCCGACCCGGACTTCGCGCCGCTCCGGCTCGAGCACATGATCGCCGACGCTACCGCCGAGCGGCTGGCCGGCCTTATCGATCCCGGGCGGGTGATCGCGAACCCCGCGGCGGCGAGCGAGGCGATCCACCGCGACACCGTCTATCTCTGCGTCGTCGACCGCGACCGGATGGCGGTGTCGATGATCTACTCGACCTACCACGGCTTCGGCTCTGGGCTCGCCTCGACCCGCTTCGGGATCAACTTCCAGAACCGCGGCGCGGGGTTCACGCTGACGCCCGGTCATCCGAACGAGGCGGGCGGCGGCAAGCGGCCGCTGCACACGATCATCCCGGCGATGCTGCGCCGCGAGGGCCGGGTCGTCATGCCGTTCGGGGTCATGCAGGGCGACTACCAGCCGACCGGCCACGTGCGGGTGATGACGAACCTGCTCGACTTCGGCATGGACCCGCAGGAGGCGATCGACGCGCCGCGCAGCTTCGCCTGGGAGGGCGACCTGCAGCTCGAGACCGGCTACCGCGAGGCCGTGGCGGCAGAGCTCGCTGCACTCGGGCACCGGGTGGTTCGCCGGACGGCGCCGGTCGGCGGGGCGCAGGCGATCGTAATCGGCCCGGACGGCGTCCTGGCCGGGGCGAGCGACCCGCGCAAGGACGGCTGCGCGCTTGGCTACTGAGATGCAGGCAGCCCCCAACCTTCGCGCGCTGCAAACCCCGTGCCTCGTGCTCGACGAGGCGCGGATGCAGCGCAACATCGCCCGCATCCACGGCCGTCTCGCGGGAAGCGGCGTCGCCTACCGCGCGCACCTGAAGACCGCCAAGAGCATCGAGGTCGCCCAGCGGAAGATGCTGGGGCCGGGCGGACCGGCGATGGTTTCGACCTTGCGCGAGGCGGAGGTCTTCGCCGAGGCCGGCGTCACCGACCTCACCTACGGCGTTGGGATCGCGCCGGACAAGCTCGAGCGGGTGCTGGCGCTGCGCCGGCGCGGCGTCGACATCGGGGTGATCCTCGACAGCGTCGCGCAGGCGGAGGCGGTCGCGGCGGCGTCGAGTCCCGCGCTGCCGCTCGCGGCGCTGATCGAGATCGACTGCGACGGCCACCGCTCGGGCGTGGCGCCGCAGGATTCCGAGCTGCTGCGCGCGATCGCGCAGGCCCTCGCACCGGCGGGCGCGCTCCGCGGGGTGCTGACGCATGCCGGCGAGAGCTACGCGGCCCGCGGCACGGCGGCGCTCGAGGCGGCGGCGGAGCAGGAGCGCCGGGCGGTCGTCGACGCCGCCGCGACGCTGCGCGCCGCGGGCCACGCCTGCCCGGTGGTCAGCGTCGGCTCGACGCCCACGCTGATGAGCGCGCGCCGCCTCGACGGGCTGACCGAGTTCCGCGCCGGGGTCTGCGTCTTCTTCGACCTGTTCCAGGCCGGCGTCGGCGTCTGCTCGACCGACGACATCGCGCTCTCGGTGCTCGCCACGGTCATCGGGCACCAGAAGGACAAGGGCTGGACGATCACCGACGCCGGCTGGATGGCGATGTCGCGCGACCGCGGCACGGCGAGCCAGGCGGTCGACCAGGGCTACGGCGTCGTCTGCGACCTCGCCCGCCGGCCGCTCGACGACCTCATCGTGATCGGCGCGAACCAGGAGCATGGCATCGTCGCGCCGCGCCCGGGCAGCGGGACGACGGCGCCCGACCTGCCGATCGGCACTCGGCTGCGGGTGCTACCGAACCACGCCTGCGCCACCGCGGCGCAGTACGACCGGTATCATGTGGTCAGGGGCGGCCGGCTCGTGGCCGAGTGGCCGCGCTTCGGCGGCTGGTAGCGGTCAGTGCAGGTGGCCGTCGAGGTCGTAGCGGCCGCCCTCGCGCAGCGCGCCGAACATCTCCGCGACCTCCGGGTGGTCGACCGGGTCGCCGGAGTTGTCGCGCACGAGGTTCTGCTCCGAGACGTAGGCGACATAATACGACGTCTCGTTCTCGGCGAGCAGGTGGTAGAACGGCTGGTCCTTGCGCGGCCGGCTGTCCTCGGGGATCGACTCCCACCACTCGTTGGTGTTGTTGAACGACGGGTCGACGTCGAAGATGACCCCCCGGAAGGGATGAATGCGGTGCTTGACCACCTGCCCAAGAGAGAACTTCGCCGAAACCGGTAACATCGCCGCAACCCGCCTACGCGCCCAACTGGTGATCATACCGAGCGGGCGACATTCTGTCCACAGGACGGGACAGGCTTTGTCGCACTGCGGCACAAGCGCCACGAGGAGGCCCGCGATGCCGGCTGGGTGCGGCGTGGCTGGAGCTACGACGTCGAGTTCGTCATCCGGCTGTCGATGACGCTGTCGATCCCCTTCGGGCTGCCGCGGCTGACGCTCGGGGTCCTGGTGCTGCAGGTGGCGATCCCGGTGGCGGTCACCTCTGCTGGCGGCGAAGTACCGTGCCCGGCCCGACGAGGTGGCCGGGCTGGTCGTCGTCTCCACCCTCATCTCCGTTCCGGCATTGCCTCTGCTTTTAGCTTTTTTCGTCTGAACTTTCGCTTGGATCCTGAGGCGCGAACTGGCACAATCCCCGCCACGACGTGCAGCAAGACACGCGAGCAGTGAGATGAAGGCAGGTGGTCGGGGGCGCCAGCTCGCCCTTATAATACTATGCGGGTTCGTGACCGCGTGCTCGGGGAATCAGCACCCGCCGAGCACGATGTCCGATGCCTGCCGGATGCAGAGCGAGCGTCCGCAATGGTTCCAGGCGATGCGCAAGACCGAGGACAAGTGGGGGGTGCCGGTGTCGGTGCAGCTCGCCACCATTGCCCGGGAGTTGAGCTTCCGGCACGACGCGCGGCCGGTGAAGCGCATCGGGAGCGGCTGGTTCTCCCGGGAAGTGCCGCGCTCGAGCGCCTACGGCTATGCCCAGGCGCTCGAGGGCACCTGGGACGACTATCGCCGCGCGACCGGCCGGCGCGGCGCCGACCGCGACGACTTCGCCGATTCCTCCGATTTCATCGGCTGGTACATGCACGGCGCCAACCGGGTGAACGGGGTCGCGATGCACGACGCCTACAACCAGTACCTCGCCTATCACGAGGGCAAGGCCGGGTTCGCCCGGGGCTCCTACCGCGCCAAGTCGTGGCTGCCCGAGGTCGCGCGCGACGTCGAGGCCTGGGCGGTCGTCTATGACCGGCAGCTGCGGGCCTGCCCGGCACGGCGCTGACGGTTGACGATCGGGGCGACCGGCGCCTAACCTGCCCGACTGCTTAGAAAGTCGGGAAGTGCATGGACCGTCTCACCGAGATGGAGGCCTTCGTGCAGGTCGTCGACCACGGCGGCTTCACCGATGCGGCGCGCAAGCTCGGGCTTTCGAAATCGGCCGTCTCGAAGCACGTCTCCGCGCTCGAGGCGCGGCTGGCGGTCAGGCTCCTGAACCGCACGACGCGGCGGGTCAGCCCGACCGAGGTCGGGCTCGCCTACTACGACCGGGCCCGCTCGGTGCTGGCCGAGGCCAGCGAGGCGGACAGCATGGTGACCGCGATGCAGGCGACGCCGAAGGGCTCGCTCCGGATCTCGGCGCCGGTGAGCTTCGGGGTCGGGCAGGTCTCGCCGGTGGTGGCGGCATTCCTGTGCCGCTATCCGGAGGTCGACATCAACATGGTGCTCGAGGACCGGTTCGTCGAGCTGATCGCCGAGGGGTTCGATCTCGCCATCCGGATCGGCAACCTGACCGACAGCTCGCTGAAGGCCCGCAAGCTCGCCGAGGCGCGCAGCGTGATCGCGGCGGCGCCGTCATACCTCGCCGAGATGGGCACGCCGAGGTCGATCGACGACCTGAACGAGCACCGGCTGCTCCACTACTCGCAGCTCTCGGCCGGCAATTTCTGGAAGCTGCGCGGCCCTTCCGGGGAGGAGCGCCAGATCCGGGTCGGCGGGCGGCTGACGGTCAACAACGGCGCGGCGCTGATGCGCGCGGCCGAGGCGGGCCTCGGAATCTCGCAGGTCCCGTCCTTCATGCTCGGCGACGCCCTGACCTCCGGGCGGCTGGTCGAGGTGCTGGCCGACCGGCCGCCCCAGATGCTTGGCATCTACGCGCTCTACCCGCAGGGCCGCTTCCCGCAGCCGAAGCTCCGGGCGTTCATCGACTTCCTCGCCGACCACTTCAAGGGCAAGGGACCGGACCGCTGGGAGTAACGGCAGGCACGGGTCCCAATCGGGCCGATCGGCGATCGGTCATGGCGAGGGTCCTTCGGGCGCGATGCGATAGTGGTAGGCGGCGGCTTCGGCGAGGCCGAGCTTGGCGTAAAGCGCGCGGGCCGGGGCGTTGGCGCGGGTGACCGCCACCGCGAGGGTGGCGGCGCCTTCGGCCGCGGCCCAGGCGGCGGCGGCCCCGGTGATCGCGGCGCCGAGCCCGTGTCGGCGCGCGGAGCGGTCGACCTCGAGCGCGTGCAGCATCGCAACGCCGCGGTGAACGGCGGCGAAACCGCAGGCGGCTGGCCGGTCGCCAAGCCGGGCGAGGAGCCAGGCGCGCGGCCGGGGCGCCCGCGCCATCACCGCGCGCCTCGCAGGGCCGATGCCGCCGCTGTCCCAGATCTCCGCCATCACGGCGAGCGGCGCCGAGCCGAGGATCACGCTCTCCCCCGCCCCGGCGGCGAGGGCGGCGGCCGGGGCCGCGGCGATCAGCGTCGTGTCGCGTTCCAGGTAGCCGCGGGCGGCGAGGCAGGCGTCGAGCGCGTCCTCGCCAGGGCGGATCATGACGAGCGGCGGCTGGTCCCACCCGCGCATCACCGCCTCGGCGGCGGCGGGGTCGGCCGGCGGGCCGTCGAGGGTCGCCGCCGAGACCCGGTTGCCGCCGCCGTCGCCGCGCCGCAGCGTCCACGGGCCGAGCCGGCGGGTCTCTGCGGCCGGCCAGGTGGCAAGGAGGGCCGCGAAGAGATCCATTCAGTCGTCGGGGTGCCCGGTCGCGGCGAAGCCGCCGCCGACCACCCGGTGCTCGGTCGCCGTCGGGTCGGGGCGCGCGCTGCCGGCCAGGATCGCCGCCGCGAAGCCGTCGGCGCTGTCCTCCGGGCGGAAGCCGATGTGGCTCGCATGGGCGTTCGACACCGCGCGGCGCGCGTTGTCGGAGGTGCCGTAGATCACCGAGAAGCCGACCCGCGGCGCCAGCAGCGATGCCGCGACGAGGCGCACGCAGTCGTTAAAGGAAAGCCAGGACCAGAGCATGCGCCGGTCGACCGGCTCCTCGCGGCAGGTGCAGATGCGGAGCATCACGCTCTCGATGCCGAACTTGTCCCAGTAGAGGCTCGCGAGGTTCTCGGTGAAGGTCTTGGTCAGGCCGTAGAAGGTGTCGGGGCGCTGCATGACGCGGGTGTCGGGCACCGCCTCGACCGGGTGGAAGCCGACGGCGTGGATCGAGCTCGCGTAGACGACGCGGCGGGCGCCGTGCAGCCGGGCGCCCTCGAACATGTGGTACGAGCCCGGGATCGTGTCGGACATGATCTCGTCGAAGGTCTGCTCGCGCGGGTAGCCGGCGAAGTGCACGATCGCGTCGCAGTCGCGCGTCGCCTCGAGCGCGGCGGCGCGGTCGGAGAGGTCGCAGCGCACGAGCTCCTCATGCGGCGCCGCCGCACCGAGGTCCTGCGCATCGACGAGCCGCAGCCGGTCGGCAAGCGGGGCGAGACCCTGGCGCAGCTGCGAGCCGAGGCTGCCGGCGGCGCCGGTGATCAGGATGCGGTGGTAGTCGGGCATCTCTCCTCCAGGGCGGCGGCGCGCATCGCGCTCAGGGTCTGGCGCGGCGTGAGCGACTCGGTGTCGATGACGAGCTCGAGCATCCCGCCGGTCGGGCTCTCCAGCGCGCGGGCGAAGGCGGCCGGAAAGTCGGCGGTGCGTGTCACGCGCTCGGCATGGGTGCCGTAGGCGGCGGCGAGCGCCACGAAGTCGGGATTGACGATGTCGGTGAAGCTGACGCGGCCCGGATAGGTGCGCTCCTGGTGCATGCGGATCGTGCCGTAGCTCGCGTTGTTGACGATGAGGATGATCGGCCAGGCGCCTGTCTGCAGCGCGCAGCCGAGCTCCTGGCCCGTCATCTGGAAGTCGCCGTCCCCGGCGAGCCCGACGACGATGCGCTCGGGGTGGGCGATCTTCGCGGCGATCGCGGCCGGGACGCCGTAGCCCATCGCGCCCGACTGCGGGCCGAGCAGTCGCCGGTTGCCGGTGAAGGGGAAGTGCTTGTTGGTCCAGATCGCGAAGTTGCCGGCGCCGTTGGTCAGGATGGCGTCGTCGGGCAGCACTGCGTCGAGGTGGCGGACGACTTCGCCCATGTCGAGTGCGCCCGGCTGCGGCGGCGTCGCGAGGCCGGCGCGCCAGGCGGCATGGGCGGCCTCGGTCCGCGCCACCCAGCGCCCGGCGCCGTCGAGGCGCAGGCCGGCGAGCGCCGGCATCAGCCGGTCGGGGTGGGCGACGACCGGCAGGTCGGCGGTCTGGATCCGGTTGAGCTCGGCGCCGGAGGCGTGCGCGTGGATCAGCGTCGCCGCCATCTTCGGCACGTCGAAGAGCGTGTAGCCGTCGGTCAGGATCTCGCCGAAGCGCACGCCGATGGCGAGGATGAGGTCGGCTTCGCCGATGAGCGCCCGGACCGCCGGCGACTTGCCGAGGCCGGCGTCGCCGGCATAGCTCGGGCTCGCGTTGTCGAGCAGGTCCTGGCAGCGGAAGCCCGCGAGCACCGGCAGCCGGTTCGCCTCGGCGAAGGCGCGCAGGCCGGCGCGGCCGGGCGCGCCCCAGCCGCCGCCGGCGACGAGGACGAGCGGCGCGCGGGCGGCGTCGAGGCGGCGGGCGATCTCGGCGACGTCCTCGGGTGCCGCGGCCGCCTGCGGGATCCGGACCCGCGGCCCGGGGCGAGCGGCGGTGGACGCCGCGAGCACGTCCTCGGGCAGCGCGACCACCACCGGGCCGGGCCGGCCGGTGGCGGCGACGGCGAAGGCGCGGGCGACGATCTCCGGGATGCGGCCCGGGTCGTCGATCTCGGTCGCCCATTTGGCGAGCGGGCCGAAGGCGGCGCGATAGTCGACCTCCTGGAACGCCTCGCGGCCGATCATGCCGGTCGCCACCTGGCCGACGAAGACGATCATCGGCGCGCTGTCCTGCCGCGCCGTGTGGATGCCGATGGCGGCGTTGGTGGCGCCGGGGCCGCGGGTGACGAGGCAGATGCCGGGCCGGCCGGTCAGCTTGCCCCAGGCCGCGGCCATGAAGGCGGCCCCGCCCTCCTGCCGGTTCGGCACCATGCGGATCCCGGGCGTGTCGTGGAGCGCGTCGAGCACGGCGAGGTAGCTCTCGCCGGGCACGCCGAATGCGGTCGTCACCCCCTGCTCGATCAGGCAGTCGACCAGCACCCTCGCCCCGCTTCGCTGCATCCGATGCCTCCGCTCCGACCCCGAGACGATCACAAATCCCGCGCCGGCAAAAGGGGGCAGACGGCCGCGGCGGTCGGCGGGAGTTCGGCGCACCGGCCAACCTCCGGTTGACAAGGCGCCGGCCGGGCGGCGCTGTTCGAGTGGGGGGCACTCGGCCGGGAGACATGCCATGCCGTCGCTGGACACCAAGCTCCATCTCAAGATGCTCGCGCACAGCAAGCGGCCGGTGGTGCGCCGGCTGCGGATGGCGCGGCGCATCCTGGCGAAGCAGGGCCGTTGGGCCGAGCACGAGACCGCCACGTCGCTCGATCGCCTGAAGGCTGCCTGCGGCGCGCTGTTGGGGCCACCCCAGATCTACGGCCTGGAATGGGGCGACCCGGAGGTCCTGCCGTCGCTGCGTCACGTCAGGGACCACTTCCTTGCGCCCTATGTCACGCCGCAGGCAACCGTGCTCGAGATCGGCCCGGGCGGCGGGCGGTGGACCCGCTACCTGCTCGGGGCGAAGCAGGTCTATCTCGTCGACTTCCACCAGGAGCTGCTCGACGAGCTCGCCCGCTCGATGCGCGGCGATCACCTGACGATGATCCGCAACAACGGCAGCGACCTGCCCGGCGTCCCGGAGGCGGGCATCGACTTCCTGTTCTCCTTCGGCTGTTTCGTCCACCTCGATCTCCCGATCGTCGAGGCGTACCTCGACAGCTTCCGGGCCGTGCTGAAGCCGCGGGGCATCGTCGTTCTCCAGTACTCGGACAAGACCAAGGCGGAGGCGCGCGGGATCGGAACCTTCTCCCAGAACGACCCCGAGCAGATGCAGAAACGCATCCTCGCGCGCGGCTACAGCATCTACGAGGAGGACACGGCCTCGCTCGGCCACAGCGCGATCGTCCGCTTCGGCCTCAGCCCGGACGATCCGGTCTGAGCCACGTATTGGGCGACGCGTCAGCGCCCGCGGGTGGCGTGCTCGACGGTGCGGATGAAGACGTCGTTGTCGGCGCAGAGCTGCACCACCGACTTCGGCGGGGCGACGTCGGTGAAGAAGCCGTCGAGGTCGGCGAGCGAGGCGATGCGGACCGGGGCGGCCATCTTGAACTTGGTATGGTCGGCGACGAGGTAGCTCTTGCGGGCGTTCTTGATGATCGCCTGCGCCACCCGCACCTCGCGGAAGTCGTAGTCGAGGAGCGAGCCGTCCGCGTCCACCGCCGCCGAGCCGATGATCGCATAGTCGACCTTGAACTGGCCGATGAACTCGGCGGTGACGTCGCCGACCAGCGCCCCGTCCGCCCGGCGCAGGATGCCGCCGGCGACGATGACCTCGGAGTTCGAGCTGGTCGCGAGGATGTTCGCCACGTTGAGGTTGTTGGTGATCACCATCAGGTTGCGATGCTTGAGCAGCGCGCGCGCCACCGCCTCGGTCGTCGTGCCGATGTTCATGAAGATCGACACGCCGTCGGGGATTTGCTCGGCGACCAGCCGCGCGATCGCGTCCTTCTCGTGGCTCGCCAGGCTGCGCCGGTCCTCGTAGCCGAGCGCGATCACGCCGGAGGGGATCATCGCGCCACCATGCACCCGGGTCAGCTGGCCGACGTCGCAGAGCTCGGTCAGGTCGCGGCGGATCGTCTGGGCGGTGACGTTGAAATGCGTCGCCAGCCCCTCGACCGTGACCTTGCCCGCCTCGCGCGCGATGGTCAGGATCTCGGAATGGCGGAAGTTCTGGGCCATCAGGGCTCGCGCTGGTTGACGCCACCGTCATATTCCGGCCCCCGGCACCATGCAAGCGCGCGCAATATCGTTTCGCGTCCGACCGGGCATCCGTTCCGTCGTGACGCCGTCTCCCGCCCTGCCGAACCGCCCCTTGCATCCCCGGGTCGGTCCGCACAGGTTCGGTGAACGGGAACGGATGCCGGGGGATCCTCGATGTACAGGAACATTCTGATCGCGACCGACGGGTCGGAGACGTCCGGCAAGGGCGTCGAGGCGGGACTCGCGCTCGCCAAGGCGGCGTCCGCCAGGGTCACGGTCATCACCGTCAGCGAGTCGTTCCCGGCGTTCGATCTCGGGTCGGCGCTCGGACTGTTCACCGACCAGACGGCGATCGACGCCTACGATGCGAGTTGCAGGAAGCTTGCCCAGAAGATCCTCGGCGGCGCGGCGGAGGCCGCCGCCGCCGCGGGGGTCGACTGCGAGACGCTGCACGTCGAGAACAGCGCGCCGGCCAGGGCCATCCTCGAGACGGCGAAGGCCCGCTCCTGCGACCTGATCGTCCTGACCTCCCATGGCCGCCACGGCCTGGAGCGGTTCATCCTCGGCAGCCAAGCGCAGCGCGTGGTGCAGAGCGCCGAGGCCTCCGTCCTGGTCGTCCGGTAGCGCGCCCCGCCCGGGCGAGCCGTGACTAGGGTCCGTAGACCGCCTGCGCCTTGACGATGTCGAGCCAGCTCAGAACGCCACCGCCGAGATACGTGGCCTGACAGAAGTTCATGACCAATTCTGGATCGTAGGGCGTGAGCAGAACCGGCGCCACCGGTCCCGACGGCCGTGATCGGCTGCGGCAGTAGGCCGGCGCGTCCGGGCGGTCCTGCTCGTGCTGGAACCCGAGCACATGACCGAACTCGTGGACTGCGTATGACCGGATGCAGAGCTCCACGTTCTGCTTGCAGGCACCGCCCCACTCCTCGAACGACACGTTCACGACCACACCGTCCTTGAGGCCGGCGACCCGGTAGCCGACGGCCTTGGCGTGCGGCATGCCGTCCTCAATCCTGATCCGGATCCCGTCCGACCTCTCGTCGCACTGGTCCCAGCCGACGAAGCGGACCGCCGAGTAGCGTTCCCACGAGCCACGGACGGCGTCCCGGAACATCTGCCGCTGATCCGCGTCCGCCTCAGTCGGATTCTCCCAGCAGACGGCGATCGCCTTCGACCGGCTGTTCAGGGTGAACCATGCGCCGGGGATCACGTAGCCTTCGCCCGCCGGAACCGGGGCAGTGCCGGCGGCATGCTCGGTCTTCTCGACCAGGCGTTCGGCCGCCTCGGCAGCAACCTGGTCGACATCGACATCGGCGCGGCCCGTCGCCCCCTGCGCGGCCGCCACTTGGGTCAGAGTTCTCACAACTGCGCAGTTCGCCAACCCCAGTCTCGCGCTCAAGGTCAACCGAGAACCGAAAGATCGGTGAGAACTCTGTTGAGGGTGTTGCTGGCATCGGGATCACCGCCCTTCACGATTTCCGACCAGCCGTCCGTCGAGGAATACCCCGCCGCCGCTCATGCCGTCGGTCATCTCTCCGGAGACACCCCAGAGATTGGCCACGCTGTTTCCGAAACGGAGATCGGTGGCTTGGTACTCCTGGTCACGGGGAAAGCCGGCGGCCACCAGCCGCGTCACCCCAGGCTCCGGCACGCGCAGCACGCAGGAACTGGCATGCGCATACTCGCCCGTGCCCTCGATCTTCAGGATGGCGAAGTCGGAGACCTCGTCGGAACGTATGTAGGACAGAAACTTTGTATCGTTGAACTTGCTGCCGATCCGGCCCTCCAGCGGATAGTTGGCCCGATCGACGTCGTTCTGGCCGAGCCAGCAGCGTAGCACGTGGTGCGCCGTCACCACGTATCCGAACTGGTCGATGATAACCCCCGATCCCTGAGGGGCGATGATGCCTCCCGACGTCTGGTCGATGCACCTCGCCGATATGTAGACGATGGTCTCGCGGTCGATCGTATCGGAAGCGGCGGGAGAGTTCGCCGATGCCAGCAACGCCGCCACGAGCAAAACCGGTCGGGCGATCCACATATCAGGCTCCGCCGCATGCCCGAATGCGGGTGATCTGCCCCGGCGTGCGTGGGTAGGCGTTGGCGATGCTGATCTCGTCGCAGGCGCTCAGCGTGCCGCCGTCGGAATACATGTCGTCGCAGTAGTTCATGACCGAGGATGGATCGTAGGGGGTGAGGGCCACGGCGGCCCGGCCCCCGATCTCGGGGGCGCCGGCCTTCGAGCATTCGCCCGGAACGTCGGGGCGTCGATGCTCATGGGCAAACCCGAGCGCGTGTCCGAACTCGTGAATACCGGTCGCGCGAATGCAGTTCTGGCGGCGCTGGGCCGACTCTCGGCAGGATCTGCTCCAATTCTGAAAGGTGAAGTTCAGAACCATTCCGCCGGGAGCGCCCCGCAGTTGGGTGCCGATGCCCTTGGTATGCGCGCCCTCGTCGCGAACCGTGATCCGAATGCCAGCGCTCTGGGCCGTGCAAGCTTCCCAGCCCCGGAACTCGATGGCCCCATGCTGCGGCCAGGTGCCTTCGACAGCGGTCCGCACCCATTGCCGCTCCTGCTGATACGAGAGTGCCGTTGACTCCCAGCAGACGAAAATCACCGCCGGCTGACCACCATTTCTGGGCCAGAACGTCGTGGCAAGTCCGTATCCAAAGTCCTCGAACGAAGCAGGTTTGCCAGTAAAGACAAACTCTTCACTTTGAGCGGAGGCCGGCAACATAGGCACAACATTCAGTATGGCCAGCTGCACCAAGAGGTGCAGAGCAAGATATTTCCGAAACATGGCTTCCCCCGAGATTGCGGGTGTACTGTCAAAAATAATTACTTTGCTTTTACTAGAATCGACCCTGCGCGTCAAGCGACAACATCTGCTGGCCGCGGTGGAATGCGAGCGGAGCTTGCGCGGGCCGGTCAGCTTGACTCCGGCCTTCCGAACGGGCTCCGCTTCGGCGAAGCCGCCAGCACGCGGCACGCGGGAGGGAGAGCGCCTTGACCCACATTCTCGCTATCGACCAGGGCACCACCTCGAGCCGCGCGATCGTCTTCGACGCGGCGATGGCGGTCGCGCTGTCGCGCAGGAGGAGTTCCCGCAGCACTTCCCGCAATCGGGCTGGGTCGAGCACGACCCGGACGACATCTGGTCGACCGTCGCGGCCACCTGCCGCGGCGCGATCGAGCGGGCCGGGATCCGGCCCGGCGACATCGCCGCGATCGGCATCACCAACCAGCGCGAGACGACGCTGGTCTGGGAGCGCGCGACCGGCCGGCCGCTCGGACGCGCGATCGTCTGGCAGGACCGCCGCACCGCCGCCGCCTGCGCAGCGCTGCGCGAGGCCGGGCACGAGGCGATGATCACCGCGCGGACCGGGCTGCTGCTCGACCCCTATTTCTCGGGCACCAAGCTCGGCTGGCTGCTCGACGCGCACGAGGGTGCGCGGGAGCGGGCGCGGCGGGGCGAGCTCCTGTTCGGCACGGTCGACAGCTACCTGATCTGGAAGCTGACCGGCGGGCGGGCCCATGTCACCGACGCGACCAACGCGGCGCGCACGCTCCTCTACAACATCCATCTCGGCGCCTGGGACCCCGACATCTGCGACCTCCTCGGCGTCCCGCTCGAGATGCTGCCCGAGGTCCGCGACTGCGCGGCCGAGTTCGGGACGACGCGCGCCGACCTCTTCGGCCGCGAGATCCCGATCCTCGGCGTCGCCGGCGACCAGCAGGCGGCGACGGTCGGGCAGGCCTGCTTCGCGCCGGGCATGCTGAAGTCGACCTACGGCACCGGCTGCTTCGCGGTGCTCAACACCGGCGAGACGCCGGTCGCGAGCCGCAACCGGCTGCTGACGACGATCGCCTACCAGCTCGACGGCCGCACCACCTACGCGCTCGAGGGCTCGATCTTCATCGCCGGCGCGGTCGTGCAGTGGCTGCGCGACGGGCTGAAGATCATCCGCAGCGCCGCCGAGACCCAGGCGCTCGCCGAGGCGGCCGACCCGACGCAGCGGCTCTACCTGGTGCCGGCCTTCACCGGGCTCGGGGCGCCCTACTGGGATCCGGACTGCCGCGGCGCGATCTTCGGGCTGACCCGCAACTCCGGCCCGGCCGAGTTCGCCAGGGCGGCGCTCGAGAGCGTCGCCTACCAGACCCGCGACCTCCTCGAGGCGATGCGCGCCGACTGGCCGGACGGCGGCGCCGACACCGTGCTGCGCGTCGACGGCGGCATGACGGCGAACGACTGGGTGCTGCAGGGGCTCGCCGACATCCTCGGCGCGCCGGTCGACCGGCCGCGGGTGCTGGAGACGACGGCGCTCGGCGCGGCGTGGCTTGCGGGATCGCGCGCGGGGCTGTATCCGGGGCCCGCCGAATTCGCGCGCAGCTGGGCCCTCGACCGCCGGTTCGAGCCCGCCATGCCCGCCGAGCGGCGCGAGGAGCAATACGCGGGCTGGCGCGACGCGGTGCGCCGCACGCTGAGCCGGCAGTAGCGAGGGGGACGGCAATGGCGGTGAAGGTTGCAATCAACGGCTTCGGCCGGATCGGGCGCAACGTGCTGCGCGCCATCGTCGAATTGGGGCGCACCGACATCGAGGTGATCGCGCTCAACGACCTCGGGCCGGTCGAGACCAACGCCCACCTGATGCGCTACGACAGCGTGCACGGCCGCTTTCCCGGCACCGTCACCGTCAAGGGCGACACCATCGACGTCGGCCGCGGCCCGATCAAGGTGACCGCCGAGCGCGACCCCAAGGCGCTGCCCTGGGGCGACGTCGACGTCGCGCTCGAATGCACCGGCATCTTCACCGACCGGGCCAAGGCGGCGCTGCACCTCGAGAACGGCTCGAAGCGGGTGATCGTCTCGGCGCCCTGCTCGGGCGCGGACAAGACCATCGTCTTCGGCGTGAACGACAAGGCGCTGACCAGGGAAGACCGGGTCATCTCCAACGCCTCCTGCACCACCAACTGCCTCGCCCCGGTCGCCTACGTGCTCCACAACGCCATCGGGATCGACAAGGGCTTCATGACCACGATCCACAGCTACACCGGCGACCAGCCGACGCTCGACACCCTGCACAAGGATCTCTACCGCGCCCGCGCCGCCGCGCTCTCGATGATCCCGACCACCACCGGCGCCGCCAAGGCCGTCGGCCTGGTGCTGCCCGAGCTCAACGGCAAGCTCGACGGCGTCTCGATCCGGGTGCCGACCCCGAACGTCTCGGTCGTCGACTTCAAGTTCATCGCGAAGAGGCCGACCTCGGTCGAGGAGGTCAACGCCGCGATCAAGGCGGCCGCCGAGGGCGAGCTCGCGGGCATCCTCGGCTACACGACCGAGAAGCTCGTCTCCTCGGACTTCAACCACGACCCGCACTCCTCGGTCTTCCACATGGACCAGACCAAGGTGATGGACGGCACCTTCGTGCGGGTGATGTCCTGGTACGACAACGAGTGGGGCTTCTCGAGCCGGATGGCCGACACCGCGGTCGCCTTCGGCAAGCTGATCTGACCGGCCGGGGCGGCGTGGTCCCCCTGGATCCGCCGCTCCGGCTGGCCACGGAGCAGGATGCCCCCACGCTGGCAGTGCTGATCAACGAGGCCTCGTACGGCCTCGCTCTGCACGCCTGGCAGCAGAGGGTCGGGATCGGCGCCGATCCGTGGTGGGCGTGGCGCAGCAGTCCCGGCGCGCGCAGGACGGCCGCTGGGTGGTAGTCGACGAGGGCGCCGGTCCCGTCGCCGGCCTGATGGTCCTGCGTCCCGCCGTCGATCCTTGGCCCGCCGATCTCTCCCCGATCTTCCGTCCCATGCTGGAACTCGAGGCGCTGGCGCCGGACGCGCTTTACGTCAACGTCGTCTCGGTGCTGCCGGAGGCGCGCGGCCGCGGCCTCGGGACCCGGTTGCTGCGGCTCGCCGAGGTCATCGCCCGCGACGAGGGCCGCCCGCGCCTCAGCCTGGTCCTCGGCGACGCCAATACCGGCGCGCGCCGGCTCTATGCGCAGACCGGCTATCGCCCGCTCGCCTCCCGTCCGATGGTCAAGCACGGCTGGGACGGCGCCGGCTCCGCCTGGATCCTGCTCGTCAAGGATCGGGCCTGACCGCGGACGGGTGCGGTGCCGATAGCCCTGTGATTGCGCCGACAATCGCGCTAAGAGTTCCCTCGAAACGAAAGGGGAGGGTCCGCCCGGCGCATGACCGTCGAACCGTCCGTCGCTCCGGAACCGTCGCGGCACCCGCCGAAGCCACCGCAGGCAGCGGGGGCCGTAGCCGTGCCGGCAGGGCTCGACTGGGTGTCGCGGCTGCCGAGCGCGGCGGCACCGGGCTTCGTCTACCTCGCCGGCGCCTGCCACGGCGTGCCGGTCGGCGGCGGCGGCCGCGATCTCGCCGGGGCCGCGGCCCGGCTGGCCGGCGAGACGGCGGAGGTCATGGCCCAGCTCGGCGCCCCCTGCCCCAGCGACGCCCCGGGCGATCCGGCGATCGACGCGGCCTGGACCGCCGCGCCGGCGCCGCTTCGCGTGGCGGCGACGGGCGCCGGCGGCCGGCCGGTCGGGGTGCCGGCGGCCGCGATCTTCCTCGACGGCCGGGCCGCGGCGGAACGGGCGGCGACGGCGCCGCCGGCGAGCCTCGGGCTGGCCGCGGGT
The DNA here is from genome assembly GCA_963763295.1 of uncultured Alphaproteobacteria bacterium. Taxonomy (GTDB): domain Bacteria; phylum Pseudomonadota; class Alphaproteobacteria; order Rhodobacterales; family Rhodobacteraceae; genus Amaricoccus. Next base: position 130,021 of record CAVXOH010000006.1, on the reverse strand, counting down.
CCCGATCCGGCGGCGGCCCGGCTCGCCGCGCTCCTCGAGCTCGATCGAGCGCGACGCGGCGGCGGGCTGGTGGAACGAGGGCGCGGCCCCGCGCCAGCTCGATGCCGGGGCAGCGGCCGGGGCCGGCGCCGCGCTCGGGGAGCTGCGCGCCGGGGCGGCCGCGCCGCGGGCGACCGGCTTTCTCGCGCTGCCGTCGCGCTTCGCGGTGCCGGTGGTCTGCGCGCTGTCGCGCGACGCCGACGGACGCGGCCTCGCGCTCGGGCTCAAGGCGGCGCTCGATCCGGCGGCGGCGGCGATGGGCGCGATGCTCGAGCTGCTGCAGATGGAGCTCGCGCTCGAGATGGCACGGCACCGCGCGGCGCGCACCGGCGCGGCGGCGGGCGACCACGGGCCGCTCGCGCGCGCGGCGCTGGTGCCGGAGGACTTCGCCGCCTTCGCCGCGGCGCCGCCGGCCGCGGCGGTCGGTCCGCTGGCGGCCGGGTTCGCCGACCTGGCCGCGCAGCTGGCGGCGAATGGCGTCGTGGTGACGGTCGCCGACCTGCCGGCGCCTCCCGGCGGCCTCGCGGTCGCCAAGGTCTTCGCCCCGGCGCTCAGGCCGCTGCCCGGCGGGCGGCCAGCCGCGGCCCGGGGACCCCCGGGGCAGTCGCGGCGCTGATGTGACATGCTGATGCTCGACACCACGGTCACCATCACCACCGGGGCGGCGACGCGGCTCGTCATCGGCGGCCGCGAGACGCCGATCTCGAGCCGCAAGTCGATGGCGATGCTCGTCTACATCGCGCTGCAGCCCGACCAGGTCGAGAGCCGCGAGCGCATCGCAGCGCGGCTCTGGAGCGACTCGGGCCCGGACCACGCCCGCGCCGCGCTGCGCCAGAGTCTGCGCCGGCTGATCCTCGACCTCGGCCCGGCCGGCGACCTCGTCGAAGCCGACCGCAGCGCCATCCGTTTGACCCGTCCGGTGTCGCTCGATATCGTCGAGGCGCGGCGCGAGGCCGACCGGGGTGTCGCCCCGCGCCTCCTCGCCGAGCAGGGGGTGGACCTGTCGCGCATCTTCGCCGACTTCGAGGACATCGACCGCGAGTTCAACCTCTGGATCGCCGTCCAGCGCGAGCGCCTGGTCTCCCAGCTCGTCGGCAAGCTCGAGGCCGCGCTCGCCGCCACCCGCACCGAGATCGAGACGCTGGCCTTCGCCGAGGCGCTGACCCGGGTCGACCCGACCCACGAGGGCGCCTGCCGGGCGGCGATGCAGGCGCACATGGCGCTCGGCGACACCGCGCAGGCGATGCGCTGCTACGAGCGGCTGTGGCAGGTGCTCGACGAGGATCTCGACGTCGAGCCCTCGGAGAAGACGCAAGCGCTCTACGTCGCGATCAAGCAGGGCCAGCTGCAGCCGGGGCTGCCGGCGCTGCCCGGGCCGGATCTGCTCGCGCCGATCGCCATCCTCGTCGAGCCGACCCAGGCGCTCGACCTGCCCGGCGCCTTCGGCTACTTCGGCGCGATCTTCCGCGACGAGATGATGGGCGCGCTCGCCCGGTTCCGCGACTGGCTCGTCATCGACGCCGAGGAGGGCGGGACGACGCCGCCGACCTACCGCGCCTATAGCCTCCGGATCAGCATGCACGCCCACGACGGCAGCATCATGGTGGCGATGCGGCTGGTCGACCAGGCCGACGGCCACCTCGTCTGGTCGGAGCGGCAGACGGCGACGCTCGAGGGCATGCCGACCCTGCACCGCACCGTCGCTGCGCCACCTCGCGGTCGCGCTCAACGTCCACCTCTCGGCGCCCGCGGCTGCAGTCGGCGCGCGAGATCGCGAGCCCGATGGGCCGCAAGTACGAGCTCTGGATGCAGGCGCAGGCGCTGATGGGCGAGTGGCGGCCCGAATGCGAGGAGCGCGCCGAGGCGATCCTGCGCGACCTGATCGCGACCACGCCGGACTTCGCCCCGGCGATGGTGGCGCTCGCGCAGATCCTGCACGCCCGGCCGATCGTCTTTCCCGGCGTGCGGCGCCAGCCCGAGCAGCTGACCGAATCGCTGGCGCTGACCTCGCGGGCGGTCAACCTCGACCCGCTCGATTCGCGCACGCATCTCTGCCGCGCCTGGAGCCACGCCATCGCCGGCACCCACGCAGCGGCGCTCAGCCACCTCGAGCTTGCGCTCGACCTCAACGAGAACGACCCTTGGACGATCATCTCGGCCGCGATCGGCTTCGCCTTCGCCGGCGAGACCGAGCGCGCGCGCGACCTCGGCGCTCAGGCCCGCGCCTTCGGCATGCGCTACTCGCGCGCGGCGCAGGGCTACGTCGCGACGGCCGCCTACCTCGTCGGCGACTACGCCGGCGCCTCGGCGGCCGCCGAGGTCGCGGGCGACGCGATCATCAACCTGCCGGCCTGGCAGGCGGCGAGCCTCGTCCACCTCGGCGACCGCGAGGGCGCCGGGCGGGCGATGGGCCGCTTCCTCGACCTCGCGCTCTCCGCCTGGTCCGGTCCGAGGAACCCGAGCGAGACCGACGTGCTCGACTGGTTCATGGGCTGCTTCCCGATCCGCGACGCCGAGGTCCGCGCCGAGCTGCGCCGGACCCTCGATGCCGCGCTGCAGGAGCGGCGGCGGCTCGTCTAGGAGCTGTGGACTTTAGGAGCTGTGGACACTTATCGTATCCATAGGACGATGGCGGCTATCGTGACTACGGCGAGGAAGTTCCTGGCTGTCTTCTCGTATCGGGTGGCGACGCGCCGGAACTGCTTGAGCTTGGAGAAGCAGCACTCGATGAGGGACCGCATCGCGTAGAGGTGCTCGTCGACGGGATGCTTGCGCGTGCGCGAGGGATTGTTGGGGATCACGGCCAGGGCGCCTTTCGCGGCGATCACGTCGCGGATGGGGTCGCTGTCGTAGGCGGCGTCGGCCATCACCACCTCGGCGGGAAAGCTCGGCGAGCAGTGCCTCCGCCTGCGGCGCATCCCCCTTCTGGCCGGCGGTCAGCGCGAAGCGCACCGGGCAGCCGAGGCCGCGCACCACCATGTGGATCTTCGTGCTCAGGCCGCCGCGGGAACGGCCGATGGCCTGATCTTCAGACCCCCCTTTTTCGCCCCGGAGGCGTGCTGGTGGGCGCGAACGATGGTGGAGTTGACGATCAGGTATTCGAAGTCCGGGTCATCCGACATCGCCGCGAAGATCCGCCACCAGACTCCCTTCCGGCTCCACCGGCTGAACCGCCGGAACACGCTATTCCACGAGCCGAACTCCTCGGGAAGATCGCGCCAGGGCACGCCGGTGCGCACGAGCCACAGCACCGCCTCCACGAACCGCCGGTTGTCGCGCCCGCTGCTCCCGCGCGTCCGCTCGTCCCCGATGATATGCGGCGCAATCCGCTCCCACTGATCGTCGCTCAAGACCACACGAAGTCCAATGCTGCCTCCCTTCCATGGAGACAACCTTGAATCACGTTCCATCAGCCCCGGGAATCCCTAGAGTCCACAGCCCCTAGCAGGCTGCTGAAGAATGCCGGCTTGCGCGGAGCGTCGGCCGATGATTCCGTGAATGTCGGCAAGGTTGGCAGCTGACGGGATAGCGATGCGGGGTGCTGATCGGAGGACGGGAGAGCTGTTCTCCTATGTCGATCTCGAGTCACGGGTTCGAACGGACCATCCGTTGCGGGCGATCCGCGAGGTGGTGAACGCGACTTTGGCGGCGATGTCATCGGACTTCGCCGGCCTCTACTCGCGGTTGGGGCGGCCGGGCATCCCACCTGAGCGGCTGTTGAGGGCGCTGCTTCTGCAATGCTTCTACTCGGTGCGCTCGGAGCGGCAGCTGATGGAGCGACTGGAGTTCGACCTCCTGTTCCGCTGGTTCGTCGGGCTCGGGGTGGACGATCCTGTGTGGGACGCGAGCAGCTTCTCGAAGAACCGCGACCGGCTGCTGGCGGGCGAGGTGGCGCAGCGCTTCCTGGCGGAGCTGCTGGCGCGGCCGGAGGTGAAGCGGCTGCTGTCAGCTGAGCACTTCTCGGTGGACGGGACGCTGATCCAGGCCTGGGCGAGCCAGAAGAGCTTCCGGCGCAAGGATGGTGGCGACGAGCCGCCCGGTCCGGGCAGGAACGGCGAGAAGGACTTCAAGGGCGAGAAGCGCTCGAATGCGACGCACGCCAGCACCACCGACCCGGACGCGCGGCTCTATCGAAAGGGCAGCGGCCAGCCGGCGGAACTCTGCTATCTCGGGCACGCGCTGATGGAGAACCGCAACGGGCTGATCGTGGGCGGGGTGGCGACCCGGGCCACCGGCGACGCCGAACCGCTGGCTGCGATCGAGCTGGTGAGGGCATTCGCGGGGAGGCGGCGGATCACCCTCGGCGCCCGACAAGGCCTACGACACCGCCGCCTTCGTCATGGAATGCCGCGAAGAGAAGGTCACGCCGCACGTCGCGCAAAACATCACCTCGACCCGCGGCTCGCGCATCGACGGGCGAACCACCCGCCATCCCGGCTATGCCGTCTCGCTCCGCATCCGCAAGCGGATCGAGGAAGGCTTCGGCTGGGTGAAGGAGGTCGCCGGTCTCGCCCAGGTCAAGCTGCGCGGCCTGGCCCGGGTCGACTGCGCCTTCGTCCTCTCGCTCGCCGCCTACAACCTCGTGCGATTGCCGAAGCTGCTGGCACAGGCCTCGCCGTGAGCGCTCCGATGGGATGCCGGCTGATCGGCCGGTGGCGGATCGTCGAGGCGGACCTCTGGGAGCGCGCGAATCTCGACCTCTGCGGGCCGGCCATGCTCGACATTCGGGCCGACGGCAGCGGCGAGATCGCCTTCGGGGCGCTGCAGGCGAGCCTGGACCTCGCCTACGGCCACCGGGACGTCTCCTTCGACTGGGAAGGAGACGACGACATGCACGAGGTGCGCGGCTCGGGGTCGGCCGAACTCCTGCACGATGGATCGCTGGAGATCGAGTTCGACTACCATCGCGGTGACGATGCCATCCTCAAAGCCATCCGCGACACTTCTTCAGCAGCCTGCTAGGGCTGTGGGGCAAAGACGCAGCTCGCATCCAACGGCTCGATGGCGGAGTTGCCAACGACGTCTGGAGCGTGCGTGTGCGCGGGAGCCTTGCCGTCGGTCGTCTCGGTGGCAGGAGCGAGGACGACCTCGCGTGGGAGGCCGAGCTCCTCCAACACCTCGACCGTCAAGGTCTGACCGTGCCAGTGCCGATACCGACGACGGACGGCCGGCTGTTCGCGGACGGTCTGATGGTGATGACGCACATGGAGGGCGGACCGCCGGAGACAGCGGCCGACTGGCGTCGCGTGGCCAACACGCTGCGCCGGCTGCATCGCTCGACCCAGGGCTGGCCGCAGCGCCCGGGCTGGCGATCGTCGACCGACCTCCTGCACGCCGAGACCGGAACGAGGATCAACCTTGCCACGATGCCGCCCGAGGGCGTTGCTCGATGCCGAGCAGCGTGGGCGCGGCTCACCGGCCGTCAGAAATGCGTCGTCCACGGCAACCCTGGCAACGTCCGCATGACCGCAAGACGGGTCGCGCTGATCGACTGGGACGAGGCGCACGTCGACGTCGCCGACCTCGACCTGGTGCTGCCCCACAAACGCCGCCGGTCTCGAAGGCAGCGCGCATGACATCGCCGGACAGGCATGGGCCGCGTGGGAAGCGGCCATCTGCTGGGACGACGAGTACGCAATCAAGCGGCTTGCCGAAGTTCGAGCGGTCTGAGCATTGGCAGCAAACCGAGCGGTCGCGTGCCGGAATCTCTGTACCGGCCATTGCCAATGGCCATGCCTCACGTCGGCTCTTCGGCCCTGTGCCGTCGTTCGCAAACGTGCAGCGAGCGACGGGATCGAGCCCTTATCCGCCGATTTCTACCGCGGTCCGGCATACGTCCGCTTTGCTGAATGCTATAGTAGTCGGGCACCCGAGCCTTCCGCCGCCAGATGGTCATCGGCGTTGACCAGCGGGCACCGCTTCACACTGAGGCACCCACAGCCAATACTCATCGCCATCTTGTCCCGGAGCGCTGTCAACAACTCAATGCGGCGTGTGAGGTCGTCGTGCCAGACCTCAGATATACGCGCCCAATCATCGGTGTCAGGCACGGAATGGGCCGGAAGGCTGGAAAGCGCATCCCCTATTTCTGCCAGTGGGACACCGGCGCTTTGTGCAATTTTTATGACAGTCACACGACGCAGGACTTCACGCCTGTAGACGCGATGATTCGCACTATTCCGCGTAGAGGCGATCAACCCCTTCCGTTCGTAGAAGTGCAGAGTCGAGATCGGCAATCCCGTGCGATCAGCCACTTCCCCGACCGACAGATAACTCCGCGTCACAAAGAAACTCCTTTACCTCAACCATAGTTGAGGCCGTAGCGGTGCGGCTGTCAAGGAGATCAAGATGGCTGAGACACCCCCTGCATCAGAAGCGGAAGCCGAAGCGTTTGTGTCATGGAGAGAATTCCTTGGCAGCTCCTACACCGCTGCCCTAGCCCTCGTATGCCTCGCGGTGTGGCTGCACGCCGCCGATGCGCTCATCGTCGCAACGATGCTGCCTTCCATCGTTGCCGAGGTCGGGGGATCTGGTCTCGTAGGGTGGTCGGTCTCGCTCTACGAAATCGCATCCGTGGTTGCCGGTGCCGCGAGCGCCCTGTTGACGATGAGATACGGGCTCAGATTAACGATGAGCCTCGCAGCCCTCGCTTTCGGTCTCGGGTGTCTGTTGAGCACCTTCGCACCCACCATGCCAGTCATTCTGACTGGACGGGTTTTTCAGGGTCTCGGCGGGGGCGGTCTTGTTGCCATGTCCTTCGTAGCAGTCGGTGTGATCTTCCCAAGACGCTATACAGCCCGGGCGATGGCCAGCGTGTCGACGTTCTGGGGTGTATCGGCCTTTCTCGGGCCTCTGATTGGCGGCTTCTTCGTTGAATACGCGACCTGGCGATGGGGCTTCGCGTTTTTCGCGTTGCAGGCGTTCGGACTGTCGGTATGGATCGCGATGCGGCCGGACCATGCAGCGCCACAAATGGACGCGGGCAGTGGAGTTCCCTTGAAAAAACTCGTGCTTTTATGCCTTGCGGTTCTCCTGCTGTCATATGGCGGCGTCGAAATCGAGATGATTCAGACCACGATATGCTTTGCACTTGGGATCTTCTGTCTAGCCTTCTTTCTTTGGCTGGACGGTCGCGCGGGACATGACCGGCTACTTCCGATAAGGCCGTTCGACTTCAGAAAGCCGACGGGATCAGCCTTGTTGATGATCTTTTCGCTATCCTTGGCCACAATAGCCGTCACTGCTTTTGGACCGCTTCTTATCACCACGATCCACAAAGCGTCGGCATTGACAGCAGGATACATCCTTGCATGCTCGTCCATCGGCTGGACCGTCACGGCCGTGCTGGTGAGCGGTTCACCGGAACGACTTGACCGGTTGATGATTGCGCTGGGGATGTCGTTGGTTGTCTCCAGTATTGCAGGTTTCCTTTACGCTGTTCCAAACGGTCCAGTCTGGCTGATCGCGGTCTTCGCTGCGACGGAAGGGGCCGGGTTCGGTATGGCCTGGACGTTCATTCTGAGGCGGACGACGGCTTTGGCCAATCCCTATGAAGTGCATCGGATTTCCGGCGCGATACCGACCGTTCAAAGGCTCGGATATGCGCTTGGCGCGGCCTATATCGGGATCGTGGCGAATGCTTTTGGTTTTACTGCGATAGAGACGGCTCAGAGGCGGCAGACGTCGCGCGATGGATATTCCTTGCCTGCATACCTTTCGCTGTTCTGGGATTGCTGGCAATGACTACGCTCGTTCGACGCTATCCAACCTTTCTGGAGAATACCGCGCAACGCTGAAGCGGCCGTTCGGTCCTGTTTCTCCGGGGTCCGCTTCGTCCGCATCTCGGTCATCATGCGGACGACGCCCAAATGACCGGCTGGGCGGCAAAGCGGACCCCGGCGTCGGCCTACGGCCTAGTCGCGGCGGGCTAGCCGCCGTTGGCTGCCTTGATCGACGCGGCGAGGGAGGCGAGCTGGTTCAGCCCCTCCTGCGCGCCGGTCGGGCCGGCGAAGCCGAGCTCGGAGAGCACCGTCATCCGCCCCCTCACCTCGAGGAAGGCGCGCCAGAACTGCCGGTCGAAGCCGGCGATCGGCTGCGGCCCGCTGTCTTCGACGAGGACATAGAGCACGCCCTGGCGCATCTGGGTCGCGGCGATGCGGATGCGGTCGGGCCGGCCGCTCCGGCCGACCAGCGCGCGGCCCTCCGGGGTGTCGATGAACTCGAGGATGTCCTCGAGCTCGCCGCCGCCAGCGTCGCCCTCGCCGGTCAGCCCGCCGCTCGAGACCGCCGCGGTCAGCGCCTCCCCGCCCGGCCGCCCGGGGGCCGTCCCGGGCGGGGCGCAGTCGCCCATCAGCACGAAAGCGCCGGCGGCGTCGACGCGGGTGCTGGGCGCGTCGATGCAGAACCCCGGCGGCGCCTGGATGGTGACCGCCTGGCCGGCGACGGTCACCCGCGCCCGCGACGGCGAGCCGCCGGCGGTCGCCGTCGGGTCGCAGCCGGCGAGGAGGACCCCGAGGGCGGCGAGCGCCGCGAGCCGCGTCTCAAAGGTCGGCATAGACGTGCTTCTCGCCTTTCGCCCCCGGGTGCGTGACCGCGCCGAGGCGGGTCGGCCCGACAAGCTGGGCGTACTTCCAGAGCGCGCCCGCTCCGTAGATCGTCGGCCGCGGCCCGGTCCAGGCCTCGCGGCGTGCCGCGAGCTCGGCGTCGGAGAGCGCCACGCTGATCTCGCCCCGGATCGCGTCGATCGTGATCATGTCGCCGTCGCGGAGGAGCGCGATCGGCCCGCCCTTCGCCGCCTCGGGCCCGACATGGCCGACGCAGAAGCCGCGCGTCGCCCCGGAGAAGCGGCCGTCGGTGATCAGCGCCACCTTCTTGCCCATGCCCTGGCCGGAGAGCGCCGCCGTCGTCGCCAGCATCTCGCGCATGCCGGGACCGCCGACCGGCCCCTCGTTGCGGATCACCAGCACCTCGCCCTCGTCGCAGGTGCGCTTCTGCACCGCGTCGAACGCGTCCTCCTCGCACTCGAAGACCCGCGCCGGGCCGGTGAAGACCTGCTCCGCCTCGCTCATGCCGGCGACCTTCACGATCGCGCCCTCGGGCGCGAGGTTGCCCTTGAGCCCGACGACGCCGCCGGTCGCCGAGATCGGCGTGTCGACCGGGAAGATCACCCGGCCGTCGGCCTCGCCGCGGATGTCGTCGAGCTCCTCGCCGATGCTGCGGCCGCTCGCGGTCATGCAGTCGCCGTGGAGGAGGCCGGCGCGCAGCAGCTCCTTCAGCACGACCGGCACGCCGCCGGCCTCGTAGAGATCCTTGGCCACGTACTTTCCGCCGGGCTTGAGGTCGACGAAGTACGGGGTGTCGCGGAAGATGTCGCAGACGTCCTCGAGGGTGAACTCGATCCCGGCCTCGTGCGCCATCGCCGGCAGGTGCAGCCCGCCGTTGGTGGAGCCGCCGGTGCAGGCGACGACGCGCGCGGCGTTCTCGAGGCTCTGCCGCGTGACGACGTCGCGGGCGCGGATGTTCTTCTCGAGGAGCCGCATCACCGCGATGCCGCTCGCGGTCGCGTACTGGTCGCGGCTCTCGTAGGGCGCGGGGGCGCCTGACGAGTTGAGGAGCGCGAGCCCGATCGCCTCGGAGACGCAGGCCATGGTGTTGGCGGTGAACTGGCCGCCGCAGGCGCCGGCGGAGGGGCAGGCGACGCGCTCGAGGATCTCGAGCGCGGCATTGCCGAGCGTGCCGTTCTGATGCCGGCCCACCGCCTCGAACATGTCCTGCACCGTCAGGTCGCGGTTGGCGAAGTCCTCCGGCACCGAGGCTCCGGCCGGCACCCGGCCCGGCAGGATCGAGCCGCCGTAGAGGAAGACCGACGGCACGTTCAGCCGGATCATCGCCATCATCATGCCTGGCAGCGACTTGTCGCAGCCGGCGAGGCCCACGAGCGCGTCGTAGCAGTGGCCGCGCATGGTGAGCTCGACCGTGTCGGCGATCGCCTCGCGGCTGGCGAGCGAGGAGCGCATGCCCTCGTGCCCCATGGCGATGCCGTCGGTGACGGTGATGGTGGTGAACTCGCGCGGGGTGCCGAGCGCCTGCTTGACCCCGAGCTTGACCGCCTGCGCCTGGCGGTTCAGCGCGATGTTGCAGGGCGCCGCCTCGTTCCAGCAGGTGGCGACGCCGACGAAGGGCTGGTGGATCTCGGCCTCGCCGAGGCCCATGGCGTAGTAGTAGCTGCGGTGCGGCGCCCGCGCGGGGCCCTCGGTCACGTGCCGGCTCGGCAGCCTGCTCTTGTCGAACTTCGGGGCGTCCATGGGCTTCCTCGCTCGGGCAGATTCTTGGATAACCGCTCGGGCATAGGCGAGCGCCCCCAGGATCGCAAGCGCCTCAGCCGAGCCGCTTCTCGAGCTCGATCATGTCGCGAAGCGGGATCCCGGTCGGGTCCGTCTCCGGGATCTGCGGCTTCAGCCGCCGGAACGCGTCGATCGCGCCGAGGTGCAGAGCCGCGAGCCGGTAGCCGTTGCGCTGGTAGAGCCCGAGCGCGCGCAGGTTTGCGCTCGCCGTCGAGACGACGATCCGCGCGGCCCCGCCGGCGCGCGCCTCGGCCTCGGCGGCGCCGAGGAGCGCGCGGCCGACGCCCCGCCCCTCGATCGCGCTCGCGAGGGTGACGATCCGGAGCAGGCCCGGCTCGCGCGACCAGATCACCGCGCCGCCGAAGGCGCCCCCGAGGATCGCCACCGCGCCGGGAAGCCCAGAGGTCTCGTAGACCCCGGCCACGTCGTAGATGCGGGTGCCGCCCCACTCGCGGAGCGCGAGCGCATCGACGGCCGCGCGGGTCTCCGGGCCGATCGGTCGGATCTCGAGGTCGGGCATGCGCGACCATCGCACGCCGCTGGCCGAAGCGGCAACGGCTGGACCTTCGCGCGCCCCGGCCTAGGATCGCGGCCGGACAGCGGGGAGGCGGCATGGGCGTCCTGCCGGCACGGACGGCGCGGTTCGAGGCCTTCGTCGCGCCCGCGATGGCCCGGCCGGCGCTCTGGCGGCTCGTCGTCGGCTTCGGCCTCGCCGGCCTGTGCTGGCTCGCCGCGACCGCCGCGCTGCTGCCGCTCGCCGGCGGTCCGCGCGGCGTGCTTCTGCTCTACCTCGCCGGCTTCGCCGGGCTTGTCGCCGGAGTCGGGATCGCCGCCCGGCTGCTGCACGGTCGGGGTTTCGCGAGCCTGATCGGCCCGGACGGCTTCCGGCTGCGCGGCTTCGCGCTCGGGATCGCCGTCGTCGCGCTGGTGGCGGCCTGCTCCGCGGCGCCGGTCCTCCTGCTCGCGCCGCCGGTGCGGCAGGCGGGCCTCGCCACCTGGGCCGCATGGCTGCCGCTCGTGCTTCCGGCGATCCTGCTGCAGAGCGCGGCGGAGGAGATCGCCTTTCGCGGCTACGTGATGCAGGGCCTCGCCGCGCGCTTCCGCTCGCCCCTCGCCTGGTGGATCCTGCCGGCGGCGCTGTTCGGCATCCTGCACTGGAACCCCGTGGAGTTCGGCGGCGACGCCTGGCTCGCCGCGCTCGCCGCCGCGGTGATCGGCCTCGTCCTCGGCCACGTCACCGCCGCGACCGGCAACCTGTCGGTGGCGATGGGACTTCATTTCGCCAACAACGCCTTCGCGATGCTCGTCCTCGCCGTTCCCTCGCCGGTCGCCGCCTTCAGCCTGTGGCTGGCCGGGGTCGGGGCCGGGGCCGAGGACGCGACGCTTCGCCGCGGCCTCCTGCTTCTCGACCTCGCGACGACGCTCGTTGCCTACGCGATCTGGCTCTGGTTCGCCCGGCGGCGGCGATTGCATTCGCAGGCCCCCGGTTCTATCTAGTCGGACTGACGCCGCCCCTGCGAGCCGGAGCGCATGAACTGGATCTCCAACTACGTCCGCCCGAAGATCAACTCGCTGTTCTCCCGCCGCGAGGTGCCGGAGAATCTCTGGGTCAAGTGCGACAACTGCGGCACCATGCTCTTCCACCGCGAGCTCGCCGATAACCTCAACGTCTGCACGAACTGCGGCCATCACCTGGCGATCAGTCCGCGCGACCGCTTCACGGCGCTCTTCGACGGCGGGGTCTTCGTCGAGATCCCGGTGCCGAAGCCGCTCGCCGACCCGCTCGGCTTCAAGGACCAGAAGAAGTACCCCGACCGCCTGCGCGAGGCCCGCCGGAAGACCGGCGAGGAGGAGGCGATGCTCGTCGCCGAGGGCGAGATCGGCCGGCTCAAGGTGGTCTGCGCCGGGCAGAACTTCGCGTTCATGGCCGGCTCGATGGGCATGCATGTCGGCAACGCCATCGTTGCCGCCGCCGAGCGCGCGGTGAAGCGCAAGTGCCCGCTCGTGCTCTTCGCCGCCGCCGGGGGCGCGCGGATGCAGGAGGGGATCCTGAGCCTGATGCAGATGCCGCGCTCGACGGTCGCGGTCGAGATGCTGAAGGAGGCCGGGCTCCCCTACATCGTCGTCCTTACCCACCCGACCACCGGGGGGGTGACCGCGAGCTACGCGATGCTCGGCGACATCCAGATCGCCGAGCCCGGGGCGCTGATCTGCTTCGCCGGGCCGCGCGTCATCGAGCAGACCATCCGCGAGACGCTCCCGGAGGGCTTCCAGCGCGCCGAGTACCTGCTCGACCACGGCATGCTCGACCGGGTCGTGGCGCGCAAGGACCTGCGCGACGAGCTCGCGACGCTGGTCCGGCTGCTGACCAACCAGGCGCCCTATGTCCATGGCGACCTGCCCGCGCCCGTCGAGGAGACGTCGGCCGCCGCGCAATGACCTCGACCAGCGACCGGGTTCTCGAGCGCCTGACATCGCTGCACCCGAAGGTCATCGACCTCACGCTCGGCCGCATCGAGCGGCTGCTCGCCGCCCTCGGCCACCCGGAGCGCCGGCTGCCGCCGGTGATCCACGTCGCCGGCACCAACGGCAAGGGGTCGGTCGTCGCGATGCTGCGCGCCGGGCTCGAGAGCGCGGGGCACGCCGTCCACGTCTATACCTCGCCCCATCTCGCGCGCTTTCACGAGCGGATCAGGATCGCCGGCGCGCTGATCGGCGAGGACCGGCTGATCGCCGGGCTCGAGCGCTGCGAGACGGCGAACGCCGGCGCGCCGATCACCTTCTTCGAGATCACGACCGCGGCCGCCTTTCTCGCGATGGCCGAGACGGCGGCCGACTTCGCGCTGCTCGAGGTCGGGCTCGGCGGTCGGCTCGATGCGACCAACGTGATCGCGCGGCCGCGGCTGACCGCGATCACCGCGGTCTCGATCGACCACCAGCAGTACCTCGGCGAGACGCTCCCCGAGATCGCCGGCGAGAAGGCGGGCATCCTGAAGCCGGGCGTGCCCTGCATCGTCGGGGCGCAGCCGCCCGAGGCGCTGGCCGTGATCGAGGCGCGGGCCGAGCGGGTCGGTGCGCCGCTCCTCATCGCCAACCACGACTGGCAGGTCTGGGAGGAGCACGGGCGGATGGCCTTTCTCGACGCCGCGGGATTGCTCGACCTGCCGCTGCCGCTCCTGATCGGCGCGCATCAGGTGGCGAACGCGGGCATCGCGCTCGCCGCGCTGCGCGCGCTCGGGCTGGACGAGCCGGCCTGCACCGCCGCGGTCAGCCGCGCCGAGTGGCCGGCGCGGCTGCAGCGGCTGCGCCGCGGGCCGCTGGTGGACGCCGCCGGATCCTGCGAGCTCTGGCTCGACGGCGGCCACAATCCCGCCGCCGGCGCGGCGCTCGCCGAGGCGCTCGGCCGGCTGCCGGCGCGGCCGGTCCACCTCGTGACCGGGATGCTGCGCACCAAGGACGCCGCCGGATTCCTGCGCCCGCTCGCCGCGGTCGCCCGTTCGCTCCGGGGCGTGTCGATTCCGGGCGAAGCGGCGACGCTGACCGCCGACGAGACGGTCGCGGCCGCCCGGGTCGCCGGCTTCGCGGAGGCCGAGCCGGCTGCCGACGTCGGGACCGCGGTCGCAGCGATCGCCGCGGCCGACCCGGGCTGCCGCATCCTGATCTGCGGCTCCCTCTACCTCGCCGGAAGCGTGCTGCGGGCGAACGGGTAGCGCGCCGGGCGGCGGGTCAGATCAGGATCCCCCACCAGCGCAGCGTCATCCGGTAGTGCTCGGCGATGGCGGCGACCGCGGCCTCGGCGTCGCGGCGCTCCAGCGCCCCGATGATGGCGAGATGCTCGCGCATCGCCGGCACGATGCGGTCGGGAAGGAACGGGCGGGTGTTCTGGATCACCGCGATCCGGTCGCGGTTGACCCGGTAGGCCTCCGCCGCCAGCGGGTTGTCGAGCCCGCCCGAGAGGGCGTCATGCAGGCTGAGGTCGGTCCGCACCGCCTGGCGCGGCAGGTCGGGCGTCATCCGCCGCTCCGCCTCCTCGATCAGCGCCTCGTGGCTGGCGCGGAGCGCGGCGAGCGGCAGGTCGGCGGCTGCGGCGACCAGCCGCCGCGCGCCCTCCTGGTCGAGCATCGCGCGCAGATCCATGCAGTCGCGCGTCGCGGACGTCGACGCCTGCATGATCCGGACCCCGCGCTTCGGCAGCACCTCCACCAGTCCGTTGACGTTGGCCCGCTTGACCGCCTCCCGCGTCGCCGCCAGCGGCAGGTCGAGCGACTCGACGAGGCCCGGCATGGAAAGGAACTGCCCGGATCCGAGGGAGCCGTCGCGCAGGAGCGCGATCAGCCGGGCGTAGGCGCGGTCCGCCATCAGCGCCTCGGGCGCCACGATTTCACGGTTCATCGGACGTCTTCCCCCGCTCGCCGGCGACCTTCGCGAAATGCCTGAAGCACTTTCAGGGAATTCCACGTTGGATGCCAGAGCGAATTTCATCTAACATCCCAGATAGAATTGAAGCAGCCGCGGCGCAAGAGGCAGATCGAGACAGGCCGATGCTGCAGCGGGCAACCGCACCCGAAGCCACCGGCGGGCGGCGATCGTCGCCCGCTTTCCCCGACCGGGTCGGAAGAAGCCAAAGGAACCCCGATGCCATCCTTCATGAAATCCCTCTTCGGCCAGGTGATGATCGCCCTCGTCCTCGGCGTGGTCGCCGGCGTCGCCTGGCCTGACTTCGCCGCGCAGATGAAGCCACTCGGCGATGGCTTCATCCGGCTCATCAAGATGATCATCGCGCCCCTGGTCTTCGGCGTCGTCGTCCACGGCATCGCCAGCGCCGGCGACCTGAAGAAGGTCGGCCGCGTCGGCGTGAAGTCGATCATCTACTTCGAGGCCGTCACCACGATCGCCCTCGTGCTCGGCATCGTGGTCGCCTACGTCTTCGGCCCGGGCCACGGCATGAACGTCGACCCCGCCTCGCTCGACGCCGCTGCCATGGGCACCTACGCCGAGCGGGCCGAGGAGATCCACGGCGCGGTGGGCTTCCTCATGAACGTCATCCCGGCGACCTTCGTCGGCGCCTTCGCCGAGGGCGACATCCTGCAGGTGCTGGTGATCGCCGTCCTGTTCGGCGCCGCCCTGTGCCTGGCCGGCGAGCGCGGCCGGCCGGTGGCGCACGTCATCGAGGTCACCACCGAGATCCTGTTCCGGATCATCGGCTTCATTGTCCGGCTGGCGCCGCTCGGCGTCTTCGGCGCCATCGCCTACACGGTCGGCAGCTACGGCATCGGCTCGCTGCAGCAGCTCGGCTATCTGGTCGCGCTGTTCTATCTCTCGGTCCTGATCTTCGTCTTCGGCGTCCTCGGGCTCATCATGCGGCTCGCCGGCTTCTCGATCCTCAAGTTCCTGCGCTATCTGCGCGAGGAGCTGATGATCGTGCTCGGCACCGCCTCGTCGGACAGCGTGCTGCCGCAGATCATGCGCAAGCTCGAGCACATGGGGATCAAGGACTCGACCGTCGGCCTCGTCATCCCGACCGGCTATTCGTTCAACCTAGACGCCTTCTCGATCTACCTGACGCTCGCCACCGTCTTCATCGCCCAGGCGACCAACACCCCGCTCGCGTTCACCGACCTCTTGATCATCCTCGGCGTGGCGCTCCTGACCTCGAAGGGCGCGCACGGCATCCCGGGATCGGCGATCGTCGTGCTCGCGGCGACGCTGTCGGCGGTTCCGGTCATCCCGGCCATCGGGCTCGTGCTGGTGCTCTCGGTCGACTGGTTTATGGGCATGGCCCGCGCGCTCGGCAACATGATCGGCAACTGCGTCGCGACCGTGGTCATCGCCGCCTGGGAGGGCGACATCGACCGGGCCCGGGCGCATGCGGTGCTCGACGGCACCCACGAGGAGACGACCGACGAGATCCTGGTCGAGCCGCTCGAGGCATAGCGAGACCGGGCGCGTGCCCGCAATGCCGCACGCGCCCGACGATATCCCCGGGGCCTGGTCATCTCCCTTGATGCCAGGCCGCGCGAGGCAGAACATCAACGCGCGAGCGGCCGACCGACAGGGCGCCGCGCCAGCGACACCCAACGGGAGCATGAGCCGATGTCCGTACTGAGCCACGAGGTCTCGACCCACGACGGCGCGCTCTACAACGAGGACCTCGCGCCGCTGCCGCCCGAGAAGCGGCGCTGGGGCTGGTTCGAGATCTTCAACGTCTGGAACAACGACATCCAGAGCCTGTTCGGCTACACGCTGGCCGCCTCGCTCTTCCTCAGCTACGGGCTCAACGGCTGGCTGACCTTCGCGGCGATCGTCGTCGCCGGCTTCATCGTCATGGTGCTCGTCAACCTCACCGGCCGGCCGAGCGTGAAGTACGGCATCCCCTACCCGGTCATGGCCCGCGTCGCCATGGGCGTGCAGGGCGCGAAGTTTCCCGCGCTCGTGCGCGGCATCGTGGCGATCTTCTGGTACGGCGTGCAGACCTACTTCGCCTCGACCGCCGTCGCGCTCCTGATCAACTCGCTGCTCGGCACCGAAGGCGGGTCGACCTTCCTCGGCATGACCACGGTCGACTGGATCTCCTACCTGATCGTCTGCGTCTTCCAGGTCGGGCTCTTCATGATGGGGATCGACTGGGTCGGCAAGTTCCTGAACTGGGCCGGTCCGTTCGTCTACATCGTGATGATCGCGCTCCTCGCCGCCATCTGGTGGCAGGCCGGCGGCGCGCTCCTGACCGAGGTCGGCAACATCTTCCAGGCGCCCGGCGAGACCGAGCGCTCGACGGTGATGGGCTTCATCGCCGTGGTCGGCACGATGATCGCCTACTTCGCCGCGGTGGTGATCAACTTCGGCGACTTCTCGCGCTTCGTCACCACCGAGCGGGCGATGCGGATCGGCAACTTCTGGGGCCTGCCGGTGTCAATCGCCTTCTTCTCGTTCATCGCGCTCTTCATCACCGCCGGCACCGTCGTCATCTTCGGCGAGCGCCTGATCAATCCGGCCGACATCGTGGAGCGGGTCGATAATATCTGGCTGACGATCATCGCGGCGATCACCTTCTTCGCGGCGACGGTCGGGATCAACCTCGTGGCGAACTTCATCCCGCCGGCCTACGACCTCGCGAACCTCGCGCCGTCGAGGATCAGCGCGAGGACCGGCGGCATCCTCACCGCCATCATCGCCTTCTTCATCGGCGCGCTCTGGGTGACGGTGATCTCGACCATCGGCATCGCCAAGTTCGTCGACACGCTCGGCGCCGTGCTCGCGCCGCTCTACGGCATCCTCGTCGCCGACTACTACCTGATCCGCAAGCAGCGGGTGAACCTGCAGGAGCTCTTCACCTCCGATCCGGCCGGGGCCTACTACTACGACAACGGCTGGAACCGGAAGGCGATGCAGGCCTTCGGGATGGCGG
Source organism: uncultured Alphaproteobacteria bacterium (assembly GCA_963763295.1). GTDB lineage: Bacteria > Pseudomonadota > Alphaproteobacteria > Rhodobacterales > Rhodobacteraceae > Amaricoccus. Next base: position 112,234 of record CAVXOH010000006.1, on the reverse strand, counting down.
CGATCTTCTCGATCGCTACCGTCTGGATCCCGGCGCTCGCCAACCTCGCCGGCTTCGGCTGGCTGATCGGCGCGGTGCTCGGCGGCGCCTTCCACATCTGGCTGATGCGCGACATCAGCGCCGCCCACACCGCCCGCGCAGGGGAGGCGGGCCACCACTAGAGTGCTCGCTGGCGTTAACCTTGGTTGACGGGCAGGGGCAAGGCGCGGATCTCGCTTGGAAAGTTGCCGGGGGTGATCTCGGGGCAGGCATGCACAACGCATGCACATCGCATGCACAATCCATGCACCGAGTCCGTGGGGCAGCCGGCGGCCGCCGCAGGGGCGCCTGCGGCGCGATTCCGGCAGCCGACGGTTGAAACGAATGGGACGCGCGCCGTCCGGCCAAGTCGATCGGCGGTTAATCATCGTTACTCGAAGGTCGTCGCGACGGTGATTCGGCTTCTCGACTTAACCCGGTGTCACCGATGCTTCGGGCTTTCGGGCATGGCCATGGCGGCCGCCGGATCATTTCGGGTTCCGAACCTGCCCGAGCCCGGGCGGATGCCGGGTTCGGGGCGGCGAGCGCAGCGGCGGCGCGTCAGGGTTCGGTGGCGGCGATCGCCTTGGCCAGCGGCTCGAGGCCGTCGGCGGGGAGGCCGGCGATGTTGATGCGGCTGTCGCCGACCATGTAGATGCCGTGGTCCTTGCGCAGCGCCGCCACCTGCTCGGGGCCGGCGCCGAGGCGGGAGAACATGCCGCGGTGCGCGGCGACGAAGTCGAAGCGGTCGGAGTTGGTCTCGCGCCGGAGCGCGTCGGCGAGGCCCTGGCGGAGCTTCAGCATGCCCGTGCGCATCGCCTCGAGCTCGGACGCCCAGTCGGCGCGGAGCTCGGGGTCGGCGAGGATCATCGAGACGACCTTGGCGCCGTGGTCGGGCGGGAACGAGTAGTTGAGCCGGTTGAGCGAGGCGAGGTTCGAGCGGCTTATCTCCGCCTGCGCCTTGTCGGCGGAAAGCACGAAGGCGGCGCCGACCCGGTCGCGGTAGAGCCCGAAGTTCTTCGAGCAGCTCGCCGCCAGCATCATCTCCGGCACCGCCGCCGCCATGTGGCGGAGCCCGGCGACGTCGGCGTCGAGCCCGTCGCCGAAGCCCTGGTAGGCGAGGTCGATCATCGGCACCGCGCCGGCCGCGATCACCGCAGCGGTGACCTCGCGCCACTCATCGAGGTCGAGGTTGGCGCCGGTCGGGTTGTGGCAGCAGCCGTGCAGCAGCAGGACGTCGCCGGCCTTGAGCCCGACGAGGTCGGCCATCATGCCGGCGAAGTCGACGCCGCGGGTCTCGGCGTCGAAGTAGCGGTAGGTGCGCGCCGGCATGCCGAGATAGGCGAGGATCGCCGGGTGGTTCGGCCAGGTCGGGTCGGAGTGCCAGACGGTGGCGCCGGGATTGGCGCGGCGGATCAGCTCGAAGAGCTGGCGGATCGCCCCGGTGCCGCCCGGGGTCTGCGCCCCGGCCAGCCGCTCGGAAGGCGCGGCGTTGCCGAGCGCGAGATCGCCCATCGCCTTGACGAAGGAGAGGTCGCCGAGGAGGCCGACATAAGCCTTGGTGTCCTGCTCGGCGAGGAGGCGCGCCTCGGCGGCCTTGACCGCGCGCATCACGGGCGTGCGGCCCGAGGCGTCCTTGTAGACGCCGACGCCGAGGTCGAGCTTGTCGGTCCGCGGGTCGGACTTGAAGAGGTCCATGAGCTCGATGATCTTGTCGGGCGGCGTCGGCTTCAGCGTCTCGAACATCTGTCCCCCCTGTCAGGCGTCGATGGTGTCGCGGTCGCGGGTCAGCACCCGGGTGCGGGTCTCGCGGCGGACCGGCGCGAAGCCCGCCTTCTGGTAGAGCGGCAGCGCGCGCGGATGGTCGAGGGTGTTGGTGTTGACCGTCACCTGCCGGGTCCCCGGCCGGTCCCAGGCCATGTGCACGGCGGTCTGCAGCAGGAACGTGCCGAGCCCGCGGCCGATCGCCTCCGGCACGAGGCCGAGATAGGCGAGGTCGCAGCGCTCGGGCGCGCGGGCGTCGAGCACGAAGAAGCCGTGCGGCCAGCCGGCGCGCACGAAGGTGTAGAGGCAGACCGCGGGGTCGTGCAGGAAGGCGGCGATCTCGTCCGTCGGAACCAGGTGCTTGTCGGTCCAGTCGTAGTCGCGGCCGACCCGGTCGTAGAGCCCGAGGAAGTACCAGACCGGCGGGCGCTCGGCGCCGATCAGCGCCGCCGCCGCCCCGGTGGGCAGGTGCGGGCGCGGATAGCCGGGCCGCGCCTCCATCGCGAGATAGGTGATGACGACATCGACCTGCTCGCCGGCGCGGTGCTTCATCCGACGTCGACCTTCAGGTCGGGGAAGGCGCCCCACTCGGCCCAGGAACCGTCGTAGAGCGCGTGCGAGCGGTTGCCGAGCCGCTCGAGCGCGAGGCTGACGACCGCGGCGGAGACGCCGGAGCCGCAGGTGGTGACGACCGGCCGGGTGAGGTCGACGCCGGCGGCGGCGAAGGTCTCGCGCAGGCCGCCGGTGTCCTTCATCGTGCCGTCGGGGTTGAGGAGGCTGCTCCAGGGCACGTTCTTCGCCCCCGGGATGTGGCCGGAGCGCAGGCCCGGGCGCGGCTCCGGCGCCTCGCCGCGGAAGCGCTCGGCCGGCCGGGCGTCGACGATCTGGGCGTCGCCGAGCTTCACGGTGGCGGCGACCTGGGTGACGTCGCGCACGAGGCCGGCGTTGCGGCGGGCGGTGAAGTGGCGGTCGCGCAGGAGCGGCGCGGTGTCCTCGACCGGGCGGCCCTCGGCGCGCCACTTCGGCAGGCCGCCGTCGAGCACCGCCACGTCCTCCTTGCCGAACAGGCGGAACAGCCACCAGACCCGCGGCGCGCTGAACATGCCGACGCTGTCGTAGACGATGACGCGGTGGCCGTCGCCGATGCCCATCGCCCGCATGCGGGAGACGAACTTCTCGACCGGCGGCGCCATGTGCGGCAGGCTCGACTGGTCGTCGGCGATCTCGTCGATGTCGAAGAAGCGGGCGCCGGGGATATGCGCGGCGGCGTACTCGGCGCGGGCGTCGCGGCCGGCCGCCGGCAGGTGCCAGCTCGCGTCGAGGATGCGCAGGTCCGGGGCGCTCAGATGCGCGGCCAGCCAGTCGGTCGAGACCAGGAGCTGCGGGTCGCTCTTGTCCATTCGGGTCGCCATGGGGTTCGTGCCGGGCTCCCCGCATAGCCGCGAAAGCCGGGCGGGGCAAGGGCGGCCAGCGGCCCGCGGGTCAGGCCGGCTCGCGCAGGATCGCGAGGAAGGCCGGCCCGAAGCGCTCGGTCTTCTGCGGGCCCATGCCGACGATCCGCTCGAGCGCGTCGAGGTCGGCGGGGCGGAGCTCGGCGATCTTCGCGAGCGTCATGGTGGTGCAGTTGAGCGGCTTGCCGAGGCCGTCGGCGCCGCGGGCGAGCGCGACCTGCGCCGCGTGCAGCCGGTCGACGAGCTCGCCTTCCGGCTGGCCGGCGAGGCGGCGGCGGGCGGGATGCACGGGCGCCGGCGCGCTGCCGGTCAGCACCTCGAGGAAGGCCGGGCCGAAGCGCTCGAGCTTGACCGCGCCGACGCCGGTGATGCCGGCGAGCGCGTCGAGGGTCTGCGGCCGCCGCGTCGCCATCTCGATCAGCGTGCGGTCGGGGAAGATGACGTAGGCGGGCACGCCGGCGGCGTCGGCGAGGCCGCGGCGCTTCGCCTTCAGCGCGGCGAGCAGTCCCTCGTCCTCCTCGGCGACCAGCGCCGGCGGCGCGGCGCGCGATGGCCTGGCGGCGGCGTGGCGGAGGCTGTCGGCGCGGAGCTCGAGCGCCGTCTCGCCGCGCAGCAGCGGCCGGGCGGCCTCGGTGAGGCGGAGCGCGCCGTGCCGGCTCGGGTCGGGGCGGACGAGGTCGAGGCCCATCAGCTGGCGGAAGATCGCCTGCCATTCGCCCTTCGAGCGGTCGGATCCGACGCCGAAGGTCGGCAGGCGGTCGTGGCCGCGGCGCAGGATCTTCTCGTTGCGGTCGCCGCGCAGGACGGCGATCAGGTGCTCGGCGCCGAAGCTTTCGCCGGTGCGCAGGATCGCGGAGAACGCCTTGCGGGCGGCCTCGGTGGCGTCGAAGAGCGCCGGGGCGTCGCGGCAGAGGTCGCAGTTGCCGCAGGGCTCGGCGAGGGTCTCGCCGAAGTAGGCGAGGAGCGCCTGGCGGCGGCAGGCCTTGGCCTCGGCGAGGCCGAGGAGCGCGTTGAGGCGCTTGTGGTCGGCCTGCTTGCGCTCCAAGGGCGAGGCGCTCTCGTCGATCTGGGCGCGGCGGAGGCGGATGTCGTCGGGGCCGTAGAGGGTGAGGGTGTCGGCGGGCGCGCCGTCGCGGCCGGCGCGGCCGATCTCCTGGTAGTAGCTCTCGATCGACTTCGGCAGGTCGGCGTGGGCGACGTAGCGGATGTCGGGCTTGTCGATGCCCATGCCGAAGGCGATGGTCGCGCAGACGACGAGGCCGTCCTCGCGCTGGAAGCGGGTCTCGGCCAGCCGGCGGTCGTCGGCGTCGAGGCCGGCGTGGTAGGCGAGCGCGGTGTGACGGGCCTCGCCGAGGGCGGCGGCCAGCGATTCGGTGCGGGCGCGGCTCGCGCAGTAGACGATGCCGGACTGGCCGCGGCGGGCGGCGACGTAGTCGAGGATCTGGCGGCGCGGGTTGTCCTTGGGCGCGAAGGCGAGGCCGAGGTTCGGGCGGTCGAAGCCGCGCAGGAAGGTCGCGGGCGGCCGGCCGGCGAAGAGGCGCGCGACGATCTCGGCGCGGGTCTCGGCGTCGGCGGTGGCGGTGAGCGCCACGGTCTGGACGTTGCCGGCGGCGCGGCGGAGCTCGCCGATCCGGAGGTAGTCGGGGCGGAAGTCGTGGCCCCATTGCGAGACGCAATGCGCCTCGTCGACGGCGAGGAGGGCGAGGCCGATGCGCCGGATCAGGCTCGCGGTGCCGGGCGAGGAGAGCCGCTCGGGCGCCATGTAGAGGAGCTTCAGCCGGCCGGCGTCGAGGGCGGCGAAGGTCTCCTCGGTCTCCTCGCGGCCCGACTGCGAGGTCAGCGCCCCGGCGGCGACCCCGGCCGCGCGCAGCGCGCGGACCTGGTCGCGCATCAGCGCGATCAGCGGCGAGACGACGAGGGTGACGCCGGGCCGGGTGAGGGCGGGAAGCTGGTAGCAGAGCGACTTGCCGCCGCCGGTCGGCATGATGGCGAGGACGTCGCGGCCGGCCTCGACGGCGTCGACGATCTCCTCCTGGCCGGGGCGGAACTCGGGAAAGCCGAAGACCTCGCCGAGCAGGCGGCGCGAGGCCGTCATGCGTCGCCGAAGCTCGGCAGCGGCACGGTGCTCTCGAAGATCGCGATCATCGTCTCCCCATAGCGGCGGCGGTCGAGCAGGGTCAAGCCGGGGGGCGCGGTCTGGGTGACGCTCTCCTCCCAGGCGACGAGGCCGCCCCTCGCCACCCAGCCGCCGGCGAGCGCGGAGGCGAGCGCCTTCTCGCCGAGGCCGCGGCCGTAGGGCGGGTCGAGGAAGACGAGGTCGAACGCAAGGTCGGGGTTGCGGCCGAGCCGGGTCGCGTCGCGGGCGATCACGCGGGTCTCCTCCTCGGCCTGGAGCCGGGCGACGTTGCGCCGCAGCAGCGCGAGGGCGGCGGCGCCCTGCTCGACGAAGGTCGCCTGCCACGCGCCGCGCGACAGCGCCTCGAGGCCGAGCGCCCCGGTGCCGGCGAAGAGGTCGAGGACGCGGCGGCCCTCGGGGGGCGGCGGGTCGCCGTAGGGGCCGTGCGCCAGCAGGTTGAAGAGGCTCTCGCGCACCCGGTCCGAGGTCGGGCGCAGCGCCGCCGCCGGGTCGCCGGCGCCGACCTCGGCGAGCGCCAGGCCGCGGAAGCGCCCGGCGACGATGCGCATCAGGCGAGCGCCTTGAGGTCGGTCGCCGGGTCGGCGGCGGCGGCGGCGTCGGGCGAGTGCCCGGCCTCGATCCACCGCTTGGCGGTCATGTAGGCGCGCGGGTCGTTCATCGCGTCGACGGCGAGGAGGCGGTCGCCTTTCCAGTACCAGACCGACTGGCTGCCGGGACGGCCCCCCGGGCGGACCAGCGTGCGGTCCCAGCCGGCGTTGAGGCCGGCGATCTGCAGCTTGACGTCGTACTGGTCCGACCAGAACCACGGCCGCGCCACGTAGCCGGCGCCGGCGCCGAGCATCGCCTCGGCGACCGCCTCGCCCTGGTCGATGGCGTTCGGCACGCTCTCGAGCCGGACCCGGCCGCCGGCGTTGGGAAAGCTCGTGCAGTCGCCGGCGGCGAAGATCGCCGGGTCGGAGGTGCGCCCCTTGGCGTCGACGCGGATGCCGTTCTCGATCGCGAGCCCCGCCGCCTCGGCGAGCGCCGTCTCCGGGTCGATGCCGATGCCGGTGAGCACCAGGTCGGCAGCGAGCCTGGTGCCGTCGGCGAGCTCGGCGCCGGTCACCCGGCCGCCGGCGCCGGTCAGCCGGGCGAGCGCGGCGCCCTCGCGGATCTCGACGCCGCGGCTGCGGTGGAGGGCGCGGAAGTAGTCGGCGGTGGCGGGGGCGGCGACGCGCGCGAGGATGCGGGGCGCCTGCTCGATCAGCGTGACCTCGAGGCCCTTCTCGCGCAGGACGGCGGCCGCCTCGAGGCCGATGTAGCCGCCGCCGACGACGAGCGCCCGCGCGCCCGGGGCGATGGCGGCGGCGAGCGCGTCGGCGTCGGCGAGGTTGCGCATCAGGAGGACGCCGCCGTGCCCGCCGCCGAGGGCATCGGGCAGCCGGCGCGGCCGGGCGCCGGTGGTGAGCGCGAGGAGGTCGTAGCCGAGGCGCCGGCCGCCCGAGAGGACGATCTCGCGCGCGGGCCGGTCGATCGCGGTGACGGCGGTCCCGGTCAGGAGCTCGATCCCGGCGCCGTCGTAGAAGCTCATCGGCCTGAGGAACAGCCGCTCGCGCGCGAGCTCGCCCTTCAGGTAGCCCTTGGAGAGCGGCGGGCGCTGGTAGGGCGGCACCGGCTCGGCGCCGACGAGCGCGAGTGGGCCGGCATGGCCGAGCGCGCGCAGCTTCGCGACCAGCGCGGCCCCGGCCTGCCCGGCGCCCACCACCACGATCCGCGCCGTCCTCGGCTCCATCAGGCCCTCGTTGGCTTTGGCTCCGGTCCGTCTATATGTCGGCGGCCGAGGTCTGCAACCCGCGAAAAAGAGGACGTGCCGATGACGATCGCTCCCGGAGACAGGCTGCCCGAGGTCACCTTCCTCGAGAAGGGCGTCGAGGGGATCAAGCCGGTGGAGAGCGCGGCGCTCTTCGCCGGGCGGCGGATCGCGCTCTTCGGGCTGCCGGGCGCCTTCACCGGGCTCTGCTCGACCCAGCACCTGCCGAGCTTCATCCGGGTCGCCGACGCGCTCCGGGCGAACGGCGTCGACGCGATCGTCTGCGTTTCCGTCAACGACCCCCACGTGATGCTGGCCTGGGGCGAGCAGAGCGGCGCGACCGCGGCGGGGATCCGGATGCTCGCCGACCCGAAGGCCGAGTTCACCGCCGCGCTTGGCCTCACCTTCGACAACCCGGCGGGCGGGCTCTATTCGCGCTCGAAGCGGTACTCGGCGCTGGTCGAGGACGGCGAGGTGCGGCTCCTCAACCTCGAGACCAGCCGCACCTCCTGCGAGATCAGCGGCGGCGAGGCGCTGCTCGCGGCGATCTGAACTCAGGCCGCCTCGGCGCGCAGCATCGCGAGCACCGCGTCGGCGACGACGCGCTCGGGATCGCCGATCCCGCCCGGCCCGCCCCAGAGCGGGTGCAGCCGCACCGCGCCCATCAGCATCGCGGCGACGGCGAAGAGCCGCGGCGCGAGCGGCGCCCTGGGGATCGCGCCCTCGGCGATGCCCCAGTCGATCAGGCCGGCGACGAGGCCGAGCGTCCGGGCGTCGATCTCCTCGAGCGTCGCGCGGGTCTCCGGCGCGATCCCGGCGAGGAAGTCGGCGCGCTGCACGTGCTGGATCAGCCGCGCATGCACGCGGTCGCGCGTCAGGCGGCGCCAGCACACGGCGATGACGTCGCGCAGCACCGCCTCGAACGGCCGCTCGGCATCGAGCTCCTCGAGGGCGCGGTAGGTGCCGGCGTTCCAGTCGGCGGCGAGCCGGGCATAGAGGTCGTCCTTCGACGCGAAGTGCCGATAGACGGTGCCCTTGGCGTATTCGGCGCGATCGGCGATCTGCTCGATCGTCACCGCCTGCCAGTCCTCGCGGTCGAGCAGCGACACCGCCGCCTCGAGGAACACCTGCTCGCGCTGGCGGAATTCCCGTGCCTTCCGTTCGGTCGTGCTCAAATCGCCGGTCCTCGGTTCTCCCGCTCGCCCGGCCCGAGAATCGCCCAAAGTCGATTCGTGGTCAACGGTCACGATGAGTTGCTTGGTCATGGCGTGGCGCGCTATGGACAGCGGTGACGGCCGCCCGCATATGCAGGGGAGCTTCAACCGCGGGCGCGAGCCATGGCCTCACCGAAACGATCCGCTGCGCGGCGCCGGAGCCTCGGCCAGCGGCTGCGCGCGGACTTCATCGCCGGGCTCGCCGTGGTCCTGCCGGCGGGGCTGACCGTGATGCTGCTCACCTGGGCGGTCCGGCTGATCGATGCCCGGGTCCTGCCGCTGGTCCCGGTGGACCTCCCGTTCAGCCAGGTGGCGGGGGCGGGCGTGGTGGTCTTCGTCCTCGTCACCATCCTGACCGGCGCGGTCACCCGTCACATCCTCGGCCAGCGCGCGGTGCTGGCGGTGGAGCAGCTGGTGGCGCGCGTGCCCGTGGCGCGGCAGCTCTACGGCGGGGCCAAGCAGATCGTTGAGACGGCGATCCGGAAGGGCGGCACCTCGTTCCGGCAGACCGTCCTCGTCGAGTATCCCGAGCGTGGCATCTGGCAGATCGTGGTCCTGACCGCCCCGGTCGAAGGCGAGTTGCCGGAGAAGCTCGGCGAGCCCGATCTCGTCGGCCTGCTCGTCCCGACCGCGCCGAACCCGATCACCGGCTTCCTCGTCTTCGCGCCGCGGCGGGAGGTGATCCCGCTCGACATCAGCATCGAGGACGCCGCCAAGCTCGTCTTCTCGGCCGGGCTGGTCGGACCGCCGGGATACGCTCCGCCCAGGGCGGGGCCTGACTAGGCTCTGGCCCTATAAACAGGATTCCCCTCATGTCGCGGTTCTGATTCAACCTTCCGAAAGAGGAGGGTTTCATGCGCCGTCACGAGCTGAGCGACGAGGAGTGGGCGATCATCCAACCGCTGCTGCCGAACAAGCCGCGCGGGGTGCCTCGGGTCGACGACCGGCGGGTGCTGAACGGCATCCTGTGGCGTTTCCGGACCGGAGCACCCTGGCGCGACATCCCGGAGCGGTACGGGCCGCGAACCACACTCTACAACCGCTTCGTGCGCTGGCGGGCCGCAGGGGTGTGGGACCGCATCCTCGCCGCGGTATCAAAGGCTTACGACGGCGACATCGTGATGATCGACTCGTCCTGCGTGCGTGTCCACCAGCACGGCGCCGCGGTCAAAAGGGGGGTCCCGACGCCGGGGATGGCAGCATGGGACGTTCCCGGGGCGGGCTGACCACCAAGATCCACGCGCTGGTCGACGCCGACGGCCGACCGGTGAAGCTCATCCTCACGCCGGGTCAGGCGGGCGACGCGCCGGTTGCGGCCACCTTGCTGGAGGACCTCGCCCCCGGCGCGACGCTGATCGCCGACCGGGCCTACGACACCAACGCCATCCGCGAACTCGCCTCCGAGCGCGGCGCCTGGGCCAACATTCCGCCCCGCACGATCCGCAAGGGCAGCTTCGCCTTCTCCAGCTGGGTCTATCGCCAGCGAAATCTGGTCGAACGCTTCTTCAACCAGATCAAACAGTTCCGCGGCTTGGCCACACGCTACGACCGAAAACCCGAGAACTTCCTCGCCGCTCTTCAACTCGCTGCTATCCGCATCTGGCTTGCAGCAATATGAGTCCGCACCCTAGGCGGTCGGGCCGCCGATGATGTCTGACAGCTGGGCAATCAATCGCGGGATCTCCGCGCCGACCGTTTCCCAGACGACTACATAGTTCGTCTCGAAGTAGCCGTGCGCCATCCGGTTTCGCATTCCCCGTATCTTTCTCCATGGGATCTCGGGGTATGTACGGACAACGGCAGGATCGGCATCCATGATTTTCGCCGCAGCCTCGCCGATGATAAGGAGGTTCATGACCACGGCTTGTTGGGTGCGCCTGTCTGCCAGAAACGTCTCTCGATTCAGTCCCTCGACGAAGCCGCGGGTCTCGCGGGCGGCTGCCAGCATGTGGCGGAATAGTCGGGCACCCTTGGCGGGCTCATATGGGCTTGGCTTCCGAGAGCACGCGATCACGGATGGGAGCGGGCAAGTCGCCCGGTGTGCGGACGTCAACCGGCACCCCCAGAAGCTCCTCCATCTCTTCCTGAAAGCCGCCGAGATCGAACAAGGTCGCATTCGGCAGGGGGTCGACCAGGACATCGAGATCGCTTCCGCCGGTATCGGTTCCCTTTGCCGTTGAACCAAAGATGCGAGGATTCGCCAGCCTGTGACGCGCTGCGGCGGAAAGTATGGCCATCCGATGGGTGTCGAGTGCAAAGGATGGTTTCACTTGCGCTCCTCTCCCGGATCCTCGCGAGCCGCCTTCATACTGCGTCAATCCGCGAAAATAGGCAAAGTCACTGTAAGCCAAGCACATTGTGGGCTTGCCGGATCCGGAAGGATTGCGAGGCGAAGGTGATGTCCGACGGCTCGGCCTCCACGCCGGGCACCCCGGGCGAGCGATCGCCGCAATCCGGAGGGCAGCGGCAGCGGGTTCGCAGCGTCGGCTTGCCCGTGGCGGGCGGGGTGGCTAGGGTCGCCGCCTCTCGAACGGAGTCGCCATGCCCGCCCGCAATCTCGCCCGCGCGCTCGCCGTCGCGGTCCTGGTCTTCGGCCTCGACCGGGCGCTGAAGATCTGGGTGGTCGACGGGCTCGACCTCGGCACGCGGCTCTTCATCCCGGTGCTCGACCCGTGGTTGAATCTGACCATGGCCTGGAACGAGGGGATCAACTTCGGGCTCTTCGACTTCGGGGCCGCCGGGCGGTGGATTCTCGTCGCGCTCGCGCTCGGCATCGTCGCCGCGCTCCTCGTCTGGGTGCGCCGCGGCGGCTGGGTGCAGGCGGTCGGGGCCGGCGCGATTATCGGCGGCGCGCTCGGCAACGTCTGGGACCGGGTGCAGTACGGCGCGGTCGCCGACTTCATCAACATGAGCTGCTGCGGCATCCGCAACCCGTTCGCCTTCAACCTCGCCGACGCGGCGATCTTCGGCGGGGCGGCGCTCCTCGTCGTCTTCGGCCGCGCGACGGGGCGTGACGCGCCCGGCCGAGTGCGCTAGAGACGGGGCGCGCGCGAGCGCGGACGAGGAGGATGATGCGGGCAGCACGGGCACTGGCATGGGCGGCGCTGGCCGTGGCACCCCTGGCGCTCGGCGGCTGCGCCGAGGGCGGCCTCGCCGGCGGCCTGCGCGCGGCCGGCATCCAGGGCACGCCCGACGAGTTCATGGTGCTGCCGACCCGGCCGCTCGAGATGCCCGAGAACCTCAGCGCGCTGCCGCCGCCGACGCCGGGCGCGGTCAACCGCGTCGACTACCGCCCGCGGCAGGAGGCCGTCGCCGGGCTGACCGGCCGTCCGGCCGTCAATACCGCGAGCGGGGCGGCGCTCGTCGCCGCCGCCGGGCCGCGCGACCCGGCGATCCGCAGCGAGCTCGCCGCCGAGGACGCCGAGTGGCGGGCGACCCATCAGGGCCTCCTGCTCGAGCGCGTGTTCAGCAGCGACCGCGAGGCGCTCGTCTACCAGCAGATGGTGCTCGACGCGCCGGCCGAGTTCGACCGCATGCGCGCGCGCGGCGTCGAGGTCCCGGCGGCGCCGCCGGCCGCGCTCGACCAGTAGGCGGCGCCGCCGTCGTTAACCATTAATCGGTGGAACCGGCCCGGCTGGTCGTGCTAGACCTTGGGGCATGGTTGCGCTTGAACCCAACATGGGCGATTCTCGCCGGCCGATCCGCCAGCTCGACGTGGCGGCGGCGAACCGGATCGCCGCGGGCGAGGTGGTCGAGCGCCCGGCCTCGGCGGTGAAGGAGCTCGTCGAGAACGCGCTCGACGCCGGGGCGCGGCGGATCGACGTCGCCTATGCCGACGGCGGCCGGCGGCTGATCCGGGTCGAGGACGACGGCCACGGCATCCCGGCCGGCGAGCTCGCGCTGGCGCTCGAGCGGCACGCGACCTCGAAGATCGACGGCACCGACCTGATCAACATCCGGACCTTCGGCTTCCGCGGCGAGGCGCTGCCCTCGCTCGGCGCGGTCGGCCGGCTGAGCGTGACCTCGCGCGCCGCCGGGGCCCTCGCGGCGGCGCGCGTCACCGCGCGTGGCGGGCTCGTCTCGCCGCCGCGGCCGGCGGCGCTCGCTCGCGGCACCGTGGTCGAGCTCGAGGGGCTCTTCACCGCCACTCCGGCCCGGCTCAAGTTCCTGCGCTCCGACCGCGCCGAGGCGCAGGCGATCGGCGAGGTGGTGCGGCGGCTGGCGATGGCCTCCCCGGCGGTCGCCTTCTCGCTGACCGACCGCTCCGATCCCGACGCGCCGCGCGAGCTGCTGCGACTCGCGGCCGAGCCGGGCGATCTCTTCGACGGGCTGGGCGCCCGGCTGCGGGCACTGCTCGGGCCGGACTTCGTCGCCAACGCCCTGCCGATCGATGCCGGCCGCGACGGGCTGCATCTCGGGGGCTTCGCGGCGCTTCCCACGTTCTCGCGCGGCGCGGCGGTGGCGCAGCACCTCTTCGTCAACGCGCGACCGGTACGCGACAAGCTGCTCCTCGGCGCGCTCCGGGCCGCCTACAGCGACCTTCTCGCCCGCGACCGCCACCCGGCCGCCGCGCTGTTCCTGACCTGCGATCCCGAGGCGGTCGACGTCAACGTGCACCCGGCCAAGGCCGAGGTGCGCTTCCGCGACCCCGGCCTCGTCCGCGGCCTCGTCGTCGGCGCGCTGCGCCAGGTGCTCGCCGCCGCCGGCCACCGCGGATCGAGCACGACCGGCGGCGCGATGCTCGGCGCCTTCCGCGCGCCGCCGCCGCGGCCGCTGAGCCCGGCGGTCGAGCGCGCGCTATGGGCGCCAGTGCGGCCGGACGGCTTCGCCGAGCCCTCCGGCGGCTGGGCCGCGGCGCGGGTCGAGCTGCCGCCCGCCGCCGAGGCCGAGGCCGACCTGCCGCTCGGCGTTGCCCGGGCGCAGCTGCACGAGACCTACCTGATCGCCCAGACCGCCGACGGCATGGTGATCGTCGACCAGCACGCCGCGCACGAGCGCCTGGTCTATGAGCGGCTGAAGGCGGCGCGGGCCGGCGGCATCCCCGGCCAGATGCTGCTCATCCCCGAGGTCGTCGAGCTCGACGCCGCCGCCTGCGCCCGCCTGCTCGAGGCGGCCGGCGACCTCGCCCGCCTCGGGCTCGTCCTCGAGCCGTTCGGCGGGCGGGCGCTCTGCCTGCGCGAGACGCCGGCGCTGCTCGGCGAGGTCAACGGCGCGCGGCTCCTCGCCGACGTCGCCGACGCCCTCGCCGAGGGCGAGGGGCGCGGGCTCGAGGCGCGCATCGACGCGGTGCTCTCGCGGATGGCCTGCCACGGCTCGGTGCGCGCCGGCCGGCAGATGCGCGCCGAGGAGATGAACGCGCTCCTGCGCGCGATGGAGGCGACGCCGCATTCGGGCCAGTGCAACCACGGCCGGCCGACCTATGTCGAGCTCAAGCTCGCCGACATCGAGCGGCTGTTCGGCCGGCGATGATCGAGATCGGCACCCTGCAGATCGCCCTCGACGACCTGCGCCTCTGGGCGGCGGGCGCGGCGCTCGTCCTCTTCCTCGTCCTCTGGCGCGCAAGCCTCCGCTCGGCCCGCGCCGTCGAGCCGCTCGCCCGCCACCTCGCCGATCTCGACGGCGCGGTGCGCGCGCTCAACGACGGCCAGCACCAGCTCCACGGCGGCCTCGCCCATGTCGCCGAGACGCAGGCCGCGGCGCAGGCCCGCGTCGCCCAGGCGATGGAGAACCGGCTCGCCGAGGTAACGAAGGCGATGGGCGACTCCTTGAGCACCAGCGCCGTCCGCACCGCGCGTTCGCTCGGCGAGCTGCAGCAGCGGCTGGAGACCATCGACCGCGCGCAGACCAAGATCGAGAAGCTGTCCGGCGACGTGCTCGGCCTGCAGGACATCCTGTCGAACAAGCAGACCCGCGGCGCCTTCGGCGAGATCCAGCTGCGCGAGATCGTCACCCGCGCGCTGCCGCCCGACGTCGTGACCTTCCAGGCGACGCTCTCGACCGGGGTGCGCGCCGACTGCCTGATCGACCTGCCGCAGCCGCCGGGGCCGATCGTCATCGACGCCAAGTTCCCGCTCGAGCCCTACGAGGCGCTGCGCGCGGCGAAGTCGGCGCAGGAGGTGACGGCCGCGCAGCGGCTGATGCGCGGCGCCGTCCGCGCCCACATGCGGGCGATCGCCGAAAAGTACGTGATCGAGGGCGAGACCGCCGAAGGGGCGCTGATGTTCCTGCCCTCGGAGGCCGTCTATGCAGAGCTCCACGCGAGCTTCGGCGACCTCGTGCGCGAAGGCTTCGGGATGCGGGTCTGGATCGTCTCGCCGACCACCTGCATGGCGACGCTTCACACCCTGCGCGCCGTCCTCAAGGACGCCCGCCTGCGCGCCGAGGCGCACGCGATCCGGCGCGAGCTCGGGCTGCTCTACCGCGACGTCGAGCGGCTGTCGTCGCGGGTCGGCAGCCTCGACCGCCACTTCTCCCAGGCGCAGAAGGACATCGAGGAGATCCGCATCTCCGCCGACAAGGCGCGGGGCCGCGCGCGGCGGCTCGAGGCGATCGACTTCGCGCCGGAGGCGGAAGCCGCGCAGGAGCTTCCGCGCACCGCCGCGGAGTAGCACGGTCGAGCGCGAGCGACGTCAAAGGTTTACGAGGATCCGCGCCGTATGGAACCGGTATGGAACCCGTATGGCCAGCAAAAGAGTCAGGATTGAATCGTTAAAGCGGTCCCGCAAAAGGCCGAAGAATTACGGGCTGGGTGGCGCGTTGTCAGCCTCGGCCCTTTCCGCCGCCGCCACCGCCGTGGCCGCCGTTGCCGCCCTTTCCGCCACTGCCGTTTCCACCGCCGTTGCCGCTGTTGCCGCCCTTTCCGCCATTGCCGTTTCCGCTGCCGCTCCTGCTGTCGTCGCTCTTGCCCCTGCCGGTGTCGCTGCCGCGGCCGCTGCCATGATTTTCATTTCTGCTGCCGGGGCCAGACCCAGCGCCTCGTCCGCTCCCCTGCGCGTGATCGCGCGCTCCCCCGTCTTGGCTGGCGCGACCGGCTGTCTCCCTTCCGGGCCCTGCCTCCCGGCGATCGCGGGTGGCCGATTGCTGACCTTCAGCCCGGACGGGGCCCGAGTTGCGGCTGCGCTGGGTCCTGCCCG
The DNA here is from genome assembly GCA_963763295.1 of uncultured Alphaproteobacteria bacterium. Lineage (GTDB taxonomy): Bacteria > Pseudomonadota > Alphaproteobacteria > Rhodobacterales > Rhodobacteraceae > Amaricoccus. The sequence continues at coordinate 96,728 of CAVXOH010000006.1, read as the reverse complement.
ATGCAGGTTTCGCCCGATCGGGCAGGGTGGAGGGCCGCGGTTCGCCCGCAGACGGATTGGTAGCTCGCGGGCGCTGCCCGACAGCCCGACCCGGGGTGACCTGATCCATGGCCGCGTCGAACGCCCTCGCGAGGGCTATGATGCGTGTGCCACCCGTGTCCCGGCCGTCGGCGCCGCCGCCGTGAAAAAGCACAGCACGGCTGACGGATCGAGTTGGCGCGCCCTGCATTCGGAGCCGCACCGGCAGCGGCGGTCCCGCGAGCCGGAGCTTCGACACGAGCGCGGCGACCTTGACCTGCCACGGCTCGGGGGCTGCGGGGGATGCCTCCGGCAGGACGTTCTCGAGAACCGTCAGCCGGGCCTGCGGGGCGTAGGCGTCGATGCCTTGCGAGAAGGAAATCGGAACCGGCGCTTCCGGTGGGGCGGGCGCGAGGGGAGTTCCTCCCACCAAGGGCGGCGGGAGGGAACCCGAGGAGATTTGGTGAGCGATCAACGCGGCGATCACCCCTGCGAGAATACCGGCAAGGAAGCCCCACCGGTCCCAGCCGGCAGCGGCGGGCAGCGTTGGCGGCGGCTCTCCTGGAGAGGCCTCGCGGTCGCGGTTGCCCTCCCGTTCCGCGAGCGCCTTCCTTCGCCGTGCCCGGGCCTCCGACAGTCGGGCCTCGAAGTCAGCAGGATTGAACAGATCGGCAGCAGAAGGACCGGAAGGCCCGAACGCGCGCCAATCGCCCCCAGATAGCTCCGCCATCCTCTGCGCTCTCCCCAGTCAAGGTTACCGCAGACCGCCGCGCCGCGCCATCGTCGTAAAAGTCATGGGCGCTTGGCCGCGAATTGGCGTTCGTGTGGCTGGAGGTGGTTGAACCGCGTCGGCAGACGGGACGAACCGGCACGACCCTTCGCTTCAGTGGCGGAAGTGGCGCTGGCCTGTGAAGACCATCGCGAGGCCGGCGTCGTCGGCGGCGGCGATCACCTCCTCGTCGCGGACCGACCCGCCGGGCTGGATCACCGCGGTGGCGCCGGCGTCGGCGGCGGCGAGGAGGCCGTCGGGGAACGGGAAGAAGGCGTCCGAGGCGACGACGGCGCCGCGCGTCGGCGGCTCGGCGAGGCCGAGCGCCGCCGCCATGTCCTCGGCCTTGCGCGCGGCGATGCGGGTCGAATCGACCCGGCTCATCTGGCCGGCGCCGATGCCGACGGTGGCGCCGCCCCTGGCGTAGACGATGGCGTTCGACTTCACGTGCTTGGCCACCGTCCAGGCGAAGCGGAGGTCGGCGAGCTCAGGCTCGCTCGGGGCGCGGCGGGTGACGATGCGCAGCCCGTCGAGCGCGAGGCGGCCGTTGTCGCGGCCCTGGACCAGGAAGCCGCCGGCGACCTGCCGCCAGCCGAGGCCGGGCGCGCGCGGGTCGGGCAGGCCGCCGGTGACGAGAAGCCGGAGGTTCTTCTTCGCCGCGAAGACCGCCGCCGCCTCGGGCGTCGCCTCCGGCGCGATCACCACCTCGGTGAAGATCTCGGCGATCGCCGCCGCGGTCTCGGCGTCGAGGGCGCCGTTCAGCGCGACGATGCCGCCGAAGGCCGAGGTGCGGTCGCAGTCGTATGCAGCGCGGTAGGCGTCGAGGAGGCGGGCGCCGTGGGCGACGCCGCAGGGGTTCGCATGCTTGATGATCGCGCAGGCCGGCCCGTCGGCGGGGTCGAACTCGGCCACCAGCTCGAAGGCGGCGTCGGTGTCGTTGATGTTGTTGTAGCTGAGCGCCTTGCCTTGCAGCTGGCGCGCCGTCGCCACCCCGGGGCGGCCGCTGCCGTCGCGGTAGAAGGCGGCCGCCTGGTGCGGGTTCTCGCCGTAGCGCAGCGGCTGCGCCAGCGTGCCGGCGAAGCTCCGGCGCCGCGGGGCCGCCGCCCCGAGCGCCGCCGCGAGCCAGGTCGACACCGCCGCGTCGTAGGCGGCGGTGCGGCCGAAGGCGGTCAGCGCCAGCGCCCGGCGGAAACCCTGGGTGGTGGCGCCCTCGTTGCGGTCGAGCTCGGCGAGGAGGGCCGGGTAGTCCTCGACGTCGGTGACGACGGTGACGAAGCGGTGGTTCTTCGCCGCCGAGCGCAGCATCGCCGGGCCGCCGATGTCGATGTTCTCGATGCAGGCGGCGTAGTCGCCGCCGGCCGCCACCGTCGCCTCGAACGGGTAGAGGTTCACGACGAGGAGGTCGATCGTCTCGATGCCGTAGGCCTCGAGCGCCGCGGCGTGCTCGACGTCGTCGCGGACCGCGAGGAGGCCGGCATGGACCATCGGGTGCAGCGTCTTCACCCGGCCGCCGAGCATCTCGGGGAAGGCGGTCAGCGCGGCGACGTCGCGGACCGGCAGCCCGGCGTCGCGCAGCGCCTGCGCGGTGCCGCCGGTCGAGATCAGCTCGACGCCGCGCCCGACGAGAGCGCCGGCGAGCTCGGCGAGGCCCGACTTGTCCGAAACCGAGATCAGCGCGCGCCGGATCGGCACCAGGTCTTCGGGCATCGGCGGCGGCCTCCCTCGCGAGGGTCGGTCAGCCGGCCGCGGTGGGTGCCTCGGCGATGCGGCTGAAGGACCAGGTGACCTGGCCGAGATACTCGACCACCTCGGCGCGGACAACCACCTGCGTGGCCGGGAGCGGCGCCGGCGCCTCGGGATCGAAATAGACCGACTCCTCGAGCTCGAGCCCGCCGCCGCGGGCGCGGAACATCCAGACCTCCCCCGACGGCAGCGTGAGGGTGACGAGCTGGCGCGCCACGTCGAGCTCGGGGCGCACCGCCGGGTGCAGGTGGAAGCGCGCGGCGAAGCCGATGCGGCCGTCGCTCGCCAGCCGGTCGAACTGGACGCGGGCGCGGGCGTCGGCGACGGTCAGGATGTCCTCGCCACGCAGCTCCTGGCCGCGGGCGTCGACGAAGAGCCGGCGCTCCTGCACCAGCCCGTGGCTCGCGACATAGCCGTCCTGGGTGGCGAGCAGCCACTGGCCGGTCGCGTCCTGCGCCTGGCGCACCGAAACGAGGGCCGGGCCGTCGACGAGCTCGGCGCCGAAGCTGCGCGCGGCGAGCCCCGGCACGTCGAAGCGCCCGGACGAACGCCCGTCGACCTCGATTGCCGACTGCGCCGCGGTCTGCCGCGCGACGAGCGTCCAGTCGCCGCCGAAGGCCGCGCCGGGACCGGCGTTGACCACCAGGCGCTGGCGGCCGACGCTCATCTCGAAGGCGAGGGTCGCCGCGTGCGCCCGCATCGCCTGCGCGCCGCCGGGCGGTGCCGCCGCGTCCATCAGCAGCATGACCCGGCCGCCGGCGAGCCGCGCGTAGCCCATCGGCAGCCGCGGCTTCGGCTGGGCGACCAGCCGGAGCTCGGCCAGCGCCTGGTCGAGGCGGCTGGGCGCGCCGGCGCCGCCGCCGTGGAAGCGCGCCACGCCGCCGTCGCCCATCCGCAGCGGCCGCAGCACCGGCACGGCGCGCACGATCGCCTGCAGGTGCGGCGCCATCGCGTGCTGGTCCGCGTCCTCGAGCAGCCGCGCCGTCCAGATCAAGAGGATCAGAATCTCGGCGAGGTCGTCGGGCGCGCGCGACGGCGTGCCGCCGTCGCGGTCGACGAGCTCCTCGCAGAGCGCCGCCATCTCGGCGAGCGCGTTGGCGTGGCCGGGATGCGGCAGCACGATCCCGCTCCAGACCAGCCCGGCCAGCGCCTGGAGCCGGGGCAGGCCGTCGGCGGCCAGCGGCCAGGCGCGGAGCAGGTAGCGCTGGTGCGCCGCCAGCGCCCGCCAGAAGCGGTCGCTGCCGCCCGGATCGAGGCCCTGGGTCAGGAGCGCCGCGTGCACGGCCCAGCGCTTGGCGCGCCGGCCGGCGAGGTCGGGCTGCCAGCCCGGTCCGGCACCGCCGCCGAAGCGGTGGATCCAGTCCTGTACCCAGGCCTGCGCCAGCGTCCGCGCCGGCCGGTTGCCGAGCGCGGCGAGGTCGTCGAGCCAGAAGCAGGCCTGCCGCCGCGCCTCGAGCCGCGGGTCGGGCAGCGGCACTTGCCACATCGACGCCCCGCCGATCGCGACCTCGTGCCCGAGCGCCCGCCAGTGGCCGTCGAGGAGCGCCTGCCCGCGCTCGGCATCGCCGAGCAGCACCGGCTCGGGCAGGGCCGCCGCCACCTCCGGCCGCCCGCCGAGCCCGGCCCGCCGTGCCCAGATCCGGTTGCGCCAGGCCCGCGGCGGCCGGGCGATCCGCTCGCCCAGGGCCCTCAGCGTCAGTGCGGATCGGGACATGCGCGCGGGTTTTCGTCCGGAAGCGGTTGTTTGGACAGATCTTATCCTCTCTTACCCTCGCCCGGGCCGCGCTGTCACGCGGCAATGCCCGGCTTGGCAAGGCAGGCGGCGTAGAAGCCGTCCATGCCGCCGCGTTCCGGCCAGTAGTCGGGCCGGAGCCGGAGGCCGCCGGCGGCGTCGACCCAGGCCGGGTCGATGCCGAGCGCCGCAGGGTCGGGGCGCACCACCCGCGCCTCGGGGAAGGCAGCGCGGAAACGGGCGAGCTGCGCCTCGCCCTCGGCCGGGAGCAGCGAGCAGACGCAATAGACGAGGCGCCCGCCCGGCGCGAGCCAGCCCCAGGCACGGGCGAGGAGCGCCGCCTGCAGCGCGACGAGGGGGGCGAGCTCGCGGCCGGCCTTCAGGTGCGGCAGGTCCGGGTGGCGGCGGATGGTGCCGGTGGCGGTGCAGGGCGCGTCGACGAGGATCGCGTCGAAGGGCCGCGGGGGGGTCCAGGCGAGCGCATCGGCGACCACGATTTCGGCGGCGAGCCCGGTGCGCGCGAGGTTGTCGCGGAGCCGGCGCAGCCGCGGCTCGGAGAGGTCGAGGGCGGTGGCCTCGGCCCCCGCGGCGGCGAGCTGCAGGGTCTTGCCGCCCGGCGCGGCGCAGAGGTCGAGCGCCCGCTGGCCGGCGAGGTCGCCGAGGAGGCGGGCCGGCAGCGCCGCGGCAGCGTCCTGCACCCACCAGGCGCCCGCGTCGAAGCCCGGAAGCGCGGAGACCTGCGGCCGGCCGGCCAAGCGCAGGCTGCCGGTCGGCAGGACCTCGGCGCCGAGCTCCTGCGCCCAGCGCGCGGCCTCGTCCGGCCGCCTGAGGGTGAGGTCGATCGGCGCGCCGGACCGATGCGCGGCGGTCATCGCCGCCACCGCGTCGGCGCCCCAGGCCGCGACGAGCGGCCGGGCCAGCCAGGCGGGCAGCCCGGCCTCGGGCGCGGCGTCCCAGAGCGCGCCGCCGCCGTCGGCGACGCGGCGCGCCACGGCGTTGACGAGCCCGGCGAGCTGCCGTCCGCGCGGCCCCTCCCGCGCCAGCCGCACCGCGGCGTCGACCGCCGCGTGCGGCGGCACCCGGTCGAGGTGCATCTCGGCCACCGCGAGGCGGAGCGCGTGGAGCGCGGTGGGCGGTGGCCGGCGCGCGAGGAAGCCGTCGAGCACGGCGTCGATCCGCCCGAGGTGGCGCAGGGTGCCGGCGGCGAGCGCCTGCGCGCGCGCCCGCTCGGCCGGCGGCAGGCCAGCGAGCGGGCCGTCGGCGGCCCCGGCCTGGTCGGCGAGGCTGCGTCCGCGGTCGAGGACGCCCGCGAGCAGGGCCGCCGCCGCCCGGCGGGCGGCGAGGCCCGGCGTGCTCACCGGTTGCGCCGGACCGTCGGGATCGGGCTCGGCCGGGTGGCGGCCTGCGGCTGTGCGTTGCCGGCCATTGCCTCGAGGGCGCGGACACGGTTCTCGACGCTCGGGTGGGTGGAGAAGAGGTTGTCCATCCGCTGGCCGGTCAGCGGGTTGATGATGAAGAGCGGCGCCGAGGCCGGGTTGCGCTCGGCGGTCGGCATCGGGATCTGCCGAGCGTAGGCCGAGATCTTCCGCAGCGCGCTGGCGAGGCCGAGCGGGTTGCCGCTGATCTCGGCGCCGAGCCGGTCGGCCGAGTACTCGCGGGTCCGGCTGATCGTCATCTGGATGAGGAGCGCGGCGAGCGGCGCGAAGAGGACGGCGAGCAGCACGCCGATCGGGCCCATCGGGTTGTCGCGGTCGCGGCCGCCGCCGAAGAAGAAGCCGAACTGCGCCAGCATCGAGATCGCGCCGGCGACGGTGGCGGCGACCGTCATCGTCAGGGTGTCGCGGTTCCTGATATGGGCGAGCTCGTGCGCGATCACGCCCTCGAGCTCGTCGCGCTCGAGCGCCTGCATGATGCCGGTCGTCACCGCCACGGCGGCGTTCTCCGGGTTGCGCCCGGTCGCGAAGGCGTTCGGCTGGTCCTGCCGGATGATGAAGACCTTGGGCATCGGGATGCCGGCGTGCTGCGCGAGCCCGCCGACCATCTCGTGGAGCTCCGGCGCGCTCGCCCGGGTCACCGGCTCGGCGTGGTGCATGCGGAGCGCGAGCTTGTCGGAGTTCCAGTAGGCGAAGGCGTTGGTGCCGATCGCGAAGACGAGCGCGATCAGCATGCCGCCGGTGCCGCCGATCAGGTAGCCCACGCCCATGAACAACGCGGTCAGCGCTGCGAGCAGCATCATCGTCCTGACGAGGTTCATGCCCCCTCCGACCCTTGCGGCGGCCGTGGCCCCCGCCCTATCATCGCGCGCCGCGACCCGAGGGGAATATATGTCACCGGACCCGAGCGAAAAAGAGGCGCGCCGCGCCGCGGCCGCCGCCCGGGCGCTCGCCGAGGCCGAGGCCCGCCGCGCCGCCGCGAAGCCGCCCGAGCGCCCGCGCGAGGTCCGCGGCCGCGACGGCCCCGAGCCGGTGCGCTTCGGCGACTGGGAGCGCCGCGGCATCGCGGTCGACTTCTGACGGCGGCGCGGGGCCGCGGTGAAGCAGGTCATCTGCATCAGCTGGGGGCCGAAGTACGGGGCGCCGTATGTCAACCGGCTCTATGCGGGGGTGGCGCGCCATCTGACGCCGCCGTTCTCGTTCACCTGCTTCACCGACGACGCGGCGGGTTTCCGGGCCGAGATCCGGGCCGAGCCGCTGCCGGCGCTCGACGTCGCGATGCCGACCGGCACCAAGGGGATCTGGCCGAAGGCGCGGCTCTGGAGCGCGGAGCTCGCCGATCTTAGGGGGCCGGTCCTGTTCATGGACCTCGACCTCGTCGTGGTCGGCGCGCTCGATGGTTTCTTCAGCTTCGACGACTCCGACGAGGTCATCCTCGCCCGCAATCCGACGACGCCGCTCGAGCGGCTCGGCCAGACCTCGATCTTCCGGTTCCCGGTCGGCAAGCTGCTGCCCTTGCAGGAGAAATTTCTCGCCGATCCGCAGGGCGTCGCCGACGCCTACCAGTTCGAGCAGCGCTTCGTCACCCGCGAGGCGCCGGGCGGGATCTCGTTCTGGCCCGAGCCATGGGTGCGGCACTTCCGCCAGCATTGTGTGCGGGTGCTGCCGCTCAACTTCTTCCTGCCGCCGCGGATCCCGAAGGACGCGCGCGTCGTCATCTTCCCCGGCGGGCTCTTGCCGCCGCACGCGATCGCCGGGCACTGGGGGCTGCCGTACCGGCCGATGTCGCCGGGCGAGCACCTGCGCGGCCTCTTTGCCGCCGACCGGCCCGACCCGCCGCTGCGCTACCTGCGCCACTACCTGCGGCCGGCGCCCTGGGTCGCCGAGGCGTGGCGCGAGTAGCCGCGATTTGGGCGATCTGCGGGATGCACAGGGCATGCACAACCTATGCACGACTCATATGCATAGTAAAACAGTCAGGATTTAGGGCGGGATCGGGTTTAGCACCAACGGCCCCCTGCGATGAGCTTCGCGATGCTGCTTCAATCCGATCGAAGCGGGCCTCGGCCCGCGAGTCCCGGCCCGAGAAGCCGGCTGTCCAGTGGACAGCCGGCCGGGCCGTCGCCCGGAGCGCCAGCGCGGAGGGCGAGGGGGGGTGCCGCCTGGACCGTCGGTCTGTAAGCCGGGCGCGGGCGCCCCGGGTGGCCGCGGAATCGCGGCCGCCCCCCCGCAGGGGCGTCCGCGGCCGGCTTCGTCGACGGCCGAAGCCGGCAGCCCGCATCGACCCGCAAGAAAATCAGGCCGGACGCTGCCGGAGCCGGCGCGAGGAGTCAGGACAGAAGGCCGTCGGTGTAGGCTCTCGTTCACAGGTCTCTGCTAGGGCGGTCCGGGCGAAGGGTCGGGGCTTCGGTGATGGAGCCGGACGATGATCGAACTGGGCTACGACAGCGAGGCCGACGAGTACGGCGTGCATGACGGGGTGAAGCTCGCCCGCCAGCTCGTCGCCGACGCCTACCGCCTGCTGATCCCGTATGGCAATGCCTGCCCGACCTGCGTCGACGAGCTCATGCGCGCCGTCTCGGCCGAGGTCGCGAAGGAGGTCGGCCGCACCGGGATGACCTCGATCGTCCTCTCCGACACCCGGCGCGGCTTGGACAAGGCCGCGGCCTCGGCCGCGCACCTCCGGGCGGCGCAGGCGCGGGTCGCCGAGATGCTGCGCGGCGTCGCCCCGCACGACCACGCGACCGCGCTCAGGCGCGCCGGCTAGGCTGGCGCCGGCCTGCGTGGCATTCGCCGATGACGGATTGCCCGGCGGCGGGTACGCTCCCTCGAGGGGAGAAGGAGCGAGGAGCATGGCGACAGACGGGCACGCGGCGTTGATCCGCACCTATCTCGACGAGGTTTTCAACGGGCACCGTCTCGACGGCCTGGGGAAGTACTGGGATGACGATCTGACCTCGCACTGGCTCGGCATGGAGACGATCCGCGGCCTGCCGGCCTGGCGGGCGGCGATGGAGGGGTTCTTCGCGGCGTTTCCGGACGCGGCCTATTCCCTCGACGACATGTTCTTCGCCGATGACCGAGGGGTCTGGCGGGGCCACTGGCGGGCGACCCAGCAGGGGCCATGGCAAGGGGTCGCCCCGTCCGGCCGCAACGTGACGTGGACCGTCGTCATCATCGGCCGCTTCGCGGACGGCAAGCTGAAGGAGGACTGGGTCGAGCTCGACCGGCTGGGCCTGTTCCAGCAGCTCGGATGTATTCCCACCGGGTCGTAGGCCGGAGCTGCGATCGCGGCCTGGGCCACGGAGACGCGCTGCGGCGTAGCGTACACTGCGAGGGCCGGTTGGCGGGGCATAATGTAAGGAGAAGGAGCGGATTGACGATCAGGGGAGCCGCGCGCCCCGAACCGGCGAAAGCGAGGCACTGCCTCGCGCCGGTTCGTCGGCCGGAGCGCGTGAGCGCGGAGGCCGAGGGGGGTCGGGCATCACCGACGGCTGGTAATCCGCGCGCGCCTGCCTGGCAGGTGCGTTTACGCGCCTGCAAGGGGCAGGCAGGCGCGCGCGGATTTGTCGACGGACAAATCCGCGAAGTGAATGCGGCACCGTTGCGCCCGTCGCCGGGCCGAAGGAATCAACCGGATCCAGTCAGTGCGCAGCCGCCCAGTTGGCGCCGGCGCCGGCGTCGACGACGAGCGGCACCGCGAGGTCGACGGCGGGCATCGCGGCGTCGGCCATCACGGCGCGGACCGCGGTGATGGTGTCGTCGACCGCGTCCTCGGCGACCTCGAAGAGGAGCTCGTCGTGGACCTGCAGCAGCATCCGCGCCGGCAGCCCGTCGATGGCGGCGGGGACGCGGATCATGGCGCGGCGGATGATGTCGGCGGCGGAGCCCTGGATCGGGGCGTTGATCGCCTGGCGCTGCGCGGCGGCCTGGTGCGGGCCGCGGGCGTTGATCTCGGGGGTGTGGATGCGGCGGCCGAACAGGGTCTCGACGTGGCCGTGCTCCTTCGCGAAGGCGATGGTGCGGTTCATGTACTCGCGGATGCCGGGGAAGCGCTCGAAGTAGGTGTCGATGAAGCGCTTGGCGTCCTCGCGCGGGATGCGCAGGTTGTTGGAGAGGCCGAAGGCGGAGATGCCGTAGATGACGCCGAAGTTGATCGCCTTGGCTTGGCGGCGGACGTGGGCGGGCATGCCGTCGATCGGCACGTTGAACATCTCCGAGGCGGTCATCGCGTGGATGTCGAGGCCGTCGCGGAACGCCTGCTTCAGTGCCTCGATGTCGGCCATGTGGGCGAGGATGCGCAGCTCGATCTGGCTGTAGTCGAGGCTGACGAGGCGGTTGCCGGGCTCGGCGATGAAGGCCTCGCGGATCCGGCGGCCCTCCTCGGTGCGGACCGGGATGTTCTGCAGGTTGGGGTCGATCGAGGCGAGCCGGCCGGTGGCGGCGCCGGCGATCTGGTAGGAGGTGTGGACGCGCCCGGTCTCGGGGTTGATCGCGTCCTGCAGGGTGTCGGTGTAGGTCGACTTGAGCTTCGAGAGCATCCGCCAGTCGAGCACGCGCGCGGGGAGGTCGTGGCCCTGCGCGGCGAGCTCCTCGAGGATGTCGGCGCCGGTCGAGTAGGCGCCGGTCTTGCCCTTGCGTCCGCCGCCGAGGCTCAGCCGGTCGAAGAGCACCTCGCCGAGCTGCTTGGGCGAGCCGACGTTGAAGCGGGTGCCGGCGAGCTCGTGGATCTCCTCCTCGAGCGCGGCCATGCGCTGGGCGAAGTCGCCCGAGAGCCGCGACAGCGCCTGGCGGTCGACCTTGACGCCGTGCGCCTCCATCCCCGCGAGCACCGGCACGAGCGGGCGCTCCAGCGTCTCGTAGACGCGGGTGACCCGGGAGAACGGCAGCCGGTGCTTGAGCGCGAGCCACAGCCGGTAGGCGACCTCGGCATGCTCGGCGACGCAGCGGCCGGCGTCCTCGATCGGCACCTGGGCGAAGCGGCGGGCGGCGCGGCCGCCGCCGGTCAGCGCCTTCAGGGTGGACGGAATGTGCGCGAGATAGGCCTCGGCCAGGTAGTCGAGACCGTGCTGGTGCTGGGCGGCGTGCAGCGCGTAGGAGACGAGCATGATGTCGTCGATCGGGGCGAGCGCGATCCGCTGGCGGGCGAGGTACTTGCCCAGGCCCTTGATGTTGTGCCCGATCTTCAGCACGGCCGGGTCCTCGAGCGCGGGCTGCAGCAGGGCGAGCGCCTGCGCGAGCGGCACCTGGCCTTCGGCCGGGGCGTCGAAGAGGTCGCCGGCGCCCTCGCCGGGGCCGGAGACGTGGCCGAGCGGCAGGTAGGCGGCCTCGCCGGGGCCGACCGCGAGCGCGAGGCCGATGAGCTCGGCGCGCATCTCGTCGGCGGCGGTCGTCTCGGCGGCGATGGCGACGACGCCGCGCTCGCGGATCGTCGCAACCCACTCGGCGAGCGCCATCGCGTCGCGCAGGAGGACGGTGCGCGACGGGTCGATCGCGGGGAGCGCCACCGGCTCGCGCTCGGCCGGGGTCGCCGGCCCCTGCCGGGCCGCGGCGATCGGGGTGATCGCCGGCGCCTCGACGCCGAGCACCGCCGCCACCCGGCCAGAGAGGCCGCGGAACTCCATCTCGCCGAGCCAGGCGAGCAGCGTCGGGGCGTCGGGCTCGCGCACCTCGAGCGCTTCGAGCGGCTCCTCGAGCGGCACGTCGCGCCGGAGCGTCACGAGGTCGCGGGAGATGCGGATCTGCTCGGCATGGCCGAGCAGCACCTCGCGCCGCTTCGGCTGCCGGATCTCGCCGGCGCGCGCGAGCAGCGTGTCGAGGTCGCCGTATTCGAGGATGAGGCTCGCCGCCGTCTTGACGCCGATGCCGGGGGCGCCGGGCACGTTGTCGATCGAGTCGCCGGCGAGCGCCTGGACGTCGATGACCCGTTCGGGGCCGACGCCGAACTTCTCGGCCACTTCGTCCGGCCCGATCGCCTTGTTCTTGAGGGTGTCGAACATCACGATGCCGGGGGCGACGAGCTGCATCAGGTCCTTGTCGGCGCTGACGATGGTCACCCGCCCGCCGGCCGCGACGGCCTGGGTCGCGTAGGTCGCGATGATGTCGTCGGCCTCGAAGCCAGCCTGCTCGATGCAGGGCAGGTTGAAGGCGCGCGTCGCGTCGCGGATCAGCCGGAACTGCGGCACGAGGTCGTCGGGCGCGGGCGGGCGGTTCTGCTTGTAGTCGGCGTAGAGCTCGTTGCGGAAGGTGACCTCGGACTTGTCGAAGACGACGGCGACGTGGGTCGGCGCGTCGGCCCCCTTGGTCTCCTGCAGCATCTTCCAGACCATGTTCGAAAACCCGGCGACCGCGCCGATCGGCAGGCCGTCCGACTTGCGCGTCAGCGGCGGCAGCGCGTGGTAGGCCCGGAAGATGAACCCCGAGCCGTCGATCAGGTGCAGGTGGTGGCCCTTGCCGAATGCCGCCACGTCAATGGTCCGCGGTCGCCGCGCCCGGCTTCAGGACGTAGCGCCTGTCGCAGTAGCCGCACTCGACCCAGCCCTTGTCCGGGTCGATCTGCAGCCACACCCGCGGATGTCCGGCCGGGCCGTTGCCGCCGTCGCAGGCGATGCGGGTCGAGGTGACTTCGATCACTTCGGGGTCGGGCACGGGCATGGGGCACTCCGTCGCTGGCGCGGGACGCCCTGCTTTAGCCCGCCGGGCCGCCGGGGGGCAATGCTCGGACACGCAGGTCAGGCCGGGTCGCTGGCGTTCACCATCCAGGGGATCTCGTAGCGGTCGATCAGCATGCCGAAACCCTTGGCCCAGAACGTCGGCTCGTAGGGCATCTTCACCGTGCCGCCTTCGGCGAGCGCGTCGAAGACCCGCCGGCCCTCGTCGACGTCGGTGAGGTTGACCGACACCGAGAAGCCCTCGGGCTTGCTGCGCCAGGCCTTCGGCGCGTCGGCGCCCATGATGATCCGGTCGCCGACGCGCAGCTGCGAATGCATGATCTTGCCGTGCTCCTCGGCCGGCATGTCGGCGGCATTGGGGGTCTCGCCCCAGGTGTGCCTGGATTCGACCGTGCCGCCGAGCACGCGCGCGTAGAAGTCGAAGGCTTCGGCGCAGCGGCCGTCGAAGCTCAGGTAGATGTTGACGTTCATGGTCGGCTCCTCCCGGAGCCGACCATAGCGCCGTGGCGCGACGGCTCAAGCCTCGGCCGCGAGGCAGGCTTCAAGCCGCTCAAACGCTTCGGTCCAGCCGCCGCCGTGGCCGTCGCGCGCGGCGCGGCTGTCGAAGCCGGTCTGGGTGAAGCGCATCAGCGTGCTGTCGCCCACCGCCTCGAAGGTCACGGTGACGAGCGTCTGCGGTCCCGGCCGCCCGTCCTCGCCGATCCAGGCGTGGGTGAAGACCAGCCGCTCGGGCGGCAGGATCTCGCGGTAGGTGCCGACGAGGCGATGCTCGGTGCCGTCGGGTCCCCGCATCGCCGCCCGCCAGCCGCCGCCGGGCCGCAGGTCGCCCTCGGCGAGCGGAATGTCGAAGCCGTGCGGCGCGCTCCAGCGGCGCAGGTGGCGCGGCTCGGTCCAGGCGGCGAAGACCAGCTCGCGCGGCGCCGCCAGCAGGCGCTCGATGCAGAGAGTCGCGTCGTCGGCGCGGGGGGCGGCGTCAGTGATCGTGTCCATCGGGATTTCCCTTCTGCAGATCCTGGAGATAGGCGTCGAGGCGGTCGAAGCTCGCCTCCCAGAGCCGGCGGTAGGTCTCGAGCCAGCCCGCGACCTCGCGCAGCGGCTCCGGGTCGAGCGTGCAGGGCCGCCACTGCGCCTCGCGGCCGCGCGCGATCAGGCCGGCGCGCTCGAGCACCTTCAGGTGCCGCGACACCGCCGGCAGGCTCATCTCGAACGGCGCGGCCAGCTCGCCCACGGTCGCCGCCCCGTCCGCCAGCCGCGCGAGGATCGCCCGGCGGGTCGGATCGGCGAGCGCCGATAGGGTGGCGGAGAGGCTGTCCTGCGTCATGCGGGCTCCGGGTACTGAATCGATTCGTTAATTAACACGTCCGTTAAGTACCTGAGCCGCGCGGCGCGGTCAAGCCGGTTGCAGCATCCGGCCGAGCCCGCGTCCGCCGAGGATGTGGACGTGCATGTGCGGCACCTCCTGGACTCCCGCGACCCCGGAGTTCGCGATCAGCCGGTAGCCGAGGCCGCCGTCGCCCGGCGCCACCCCGAGCTCGGCGCAGAGCCGGGCCACGACGCGGGTGAAGTCGGCGATCTCGGCGTCGCTCGCCTCGGCGCCGAAGTGGTCGTAGGTGACGTAGGCGCCCTTCGGGATCACCAGGACATGCACGGGCGCCTGCGGCCGGATGTCGTGGAAGGCGAGCGTGTGCTCGGTCTCGAGCGCGGTCTGGTTCGGGATCTCGCCGCGCAGGATCCGCGCGAAGACGTTCTGGTCGTCGTACTGGTAGGGCATCGGTCTCTCCCGGGTGGGGCGCAGGCAGGCATATCGCCACAATGCCGGGGGGCCGTCCAGAACTCCGAGATATAGCGGCATGGTCCCGGCCACCCGCCATATACGGTTGACAGAATCCCACCCAGCGGGAAATCTGGGCGCTGGCCAACCCGCGAGGCATCGTGCATTTCACCCGCCTGCGTCTTCTCGGTTTCAAGAGCTTCGTCGATCCGACCGAGCTCGTGATCGCGCCGGGCCTGACCGGGGTGGTCGGCCCGAACGGCTGCGGCAAGTCGAACCTGCTCGAGGCGCTGCGCTGGGTGATGGGCGAGAACCGGCCCTCGATCATGCGCGGCGACGGCATGGAGGATGTGATCTTCGCGGGCTCGGCCGCCCGTCCGGCGCGGGGCCACGCCGAGGTGACGCTGACGATCGACAACCGCGACCGCACCGCGCCGGCCGGGTTCAACGACGCCGACGATCTGACGATCATCCGCCGGATCACCCGCGATGCCGGGTCGGCCTATCGGGTCGGCGGGCGCGAGGCACGGGCGCGCGACGTCGCGATGCTCTTCGCCGACGCGTCGACCGGGGCGACCTCGCCGGCGCTGGTCCGGCAGGGCCAGATCGCGGAGCTGATCAACGCGCGGCCGAAGGCGCGCCGCCGCATCCTCGAGGAGGCGGCCGGCATCTCCGGCCTCTACCAGCGCCGGCACGAGGCCGAGCTGAAGCTGCGCGCGACCGAGGCGAACCTCGCCCGCGTCGCCGACGTGCTCGAGGCGCTCGACGGCCAGCTCGCGAGCCTCGCGCGCCAGGCCCGCCAGGCGGCCCGCTACCGCGAGATCGCCGAGGCGCTGCGCCGGGCGGAGGCGCTGCTGCTCTGGCGCCACTGGCACGACGCCGAGGCCGCCCGCGCCGAGGCCGCCGCCGCGCTCCTCGCCGCCACCCGCGCCGCCGGCGCCGCCCAGGCCGAGGCGGCCGCCGCCGCGCGGCTGCGGGCGGAGGCGGACGAGGCGCTGCCGGCGCTGCGCGACGAGGACGCGATCGCCGGAGCCGTGCTGCAGCGCCTGACGCTCGAGCGCGATCGGCTCGACGCCGAGGCCGAGGCGGCGCGCCGCGAGATCGCCGCGCTCGACGCCCAGCTCGTCCAGCTCGCCGCCGACCGCGAGCGCGAGACGGCGCTCGACCGCGACGCCGTCGCGATGGACGGCCGCCTCGCCGAGGAGCGGTCCGGCCTCGAAGCCGAGGGCGCCGGGCACGAGCCGGCGCTGGCGGCCGCGCGCGACGCCGCCGCCGAGGCGGCGGCCGTGCTGCGGTCGGCCGAGGCGAGCTTCGACGACCGCGCCGAGGCGGCGGCGCGGCTCGTGGCCGAGCACCAGGCCGCCGGCCGCGCGCTCGACGAGACGCGACGCCGCGCCGGCGAGGTCGCGCGCGGGCTCGATGCCGCGGAGGGCGCGCTGGCGGCGGCGACGCGCGATCTGGCCGCGGCCGAGGCGGCGGGCCGCGATACCGCGGCTGAGGCCGAGGCGGCGACGGCGGGAGCCACCGCCGCGGAGACCGGCCTCGGGACGGCCGAAGCGGCGGCCGCCGAGGCCCGGGGCGCCGAGGGGGCCGCGCGCAGCCGCCTCGGCGAGGCCGAGGGTGCGGCGCGGGCGCTCGAGGGAGAGGTGGCGGGGCTCGAGCGGCTGCTCGCCCGTCCCGCCGGGGCGGTCGCGCCGGTCCTCGATGCGATCACCGTCGCTCCCGGCCTCGAGCTGGCCCTCGGCGCCGCGCTCGCCGACGACCTGACGCTGCCGCTGGCGGACGCGCCCGATGCGAGCGGCTGGCACGCGCTGGCGCCGCTCGACGCGGCCGCGCTTCCCGCCGGGGCGGTGGCGCTCGCCGGGCAGGTGAGCGCGCCCCCGGCGCTGGCGCGAAGGCTGGCGGCGATCGGGGTCGTCGAGCGGGATGAAGGGGCGCGGCTGCAGGCGGCGCTCGGCCCCGGGCAGCGGCTGGTCAGCCGCGAGGGGGACCTCTGGCGCTGGGACGGCGTGCATGTGGCCGCGGGCTCGGCGCCGTCGGCGGCGGCGCTGCGGCTGCAGCAGCGCAACCGCCTTGCCGAGGTCCGGCGCGGCGCCGCCGAGGCCGCGGCCGAGCTCGACGCCGCTCACGCCGCGCAGGGGGCCGCCGCGGCGCGGCTGGCCGAGGCGGGGGCCACCGAGACGGCCGCGCGCGCCGCCCGCAGGGCCGCCGACCAGGCGCTGGCCGAGGCCGGCCGCGCGCAGTCGCGCGCCGAGGCGGCGCGCGAGGCCGCCGCCGCCCGGGTCGCCACCCTGCGCAGCGCCGGCGCGCGCCGGGCCGACGAGCTCACAGCGGCGCGCGCCGCGCTGGCGGAAGCCGAGGCGGCCGCGGCGGGGCTCGCCGATCCGGCCGAGGCGCGGGCGGCGGTCGAGGCCGAGCGGCTGCGCGTCGAGGCGGCGCGGATCACCATGCTGACCCGCCGCGCCGAGGCCGACGAGATCGAGCGCGCCGGGGCCGCGCGCACGCGCCGCCTCGCCGAGATCGCCCGCGAGGCCGAGGGGTGGGCCACGCGCCGCGCCTCCGCCACCGGCCGGCTCGCCGACCTCGACCGCCGCGCCGCCGCGGCGGAGACGGCGCTGGCCGAGGCCCGGACCCGGCCGCCGGCGCTCGCGGCGCGGCGCGCCGAGCTCGCCGCGGGGGCGGAGGAGGCCGAGGCCCGCCGCCGCCGCGCCGCCGACGCGCTGGCCGCCGGCGAGACCGAGCTCCGGACCCGCGACGCGACCGCCCGGAGCGCCGAGCGCGCTGCGGGCGAGGCACGCGAGGCGCGCGCCCGGGCCGAGGCGATGGGCGAGGCGGCCGACGCCCGTGCCGCGGCAGCGACCGAGCGGCTCGCGGCCGAGACCGGCAAGGCCGCCGGCGACCTCCTCGCCGAGCTCGACGCCAGCGCCGAGAGCGTGCCGCCGGCCGGGGCGCTCGAGGCCGAGGCCGACCGGCTGCGCCGGGCGCGCGACGGGCTCGGGCCGGTCAACCTGCGCGCCGAGGAGGACGCGCGGGCGATCCGCGAGGAATCGGAGACGCTGGCGCGCGAGCGCGACGACCTCGAGGAGGCGATCCGCAAGCTGCGCCACGGCATCGCCAACCTCAACCGCGAGGGGCGCGGCCGGCTGCTCGCGGCCTTCGACGAGGTCAACCGCAACTTCGGCGCGCTGTTTCGCAGCCTGTTCGGCGGTGGCGAGGCGAGCCTCGTGCTGGTCGAGAGCGACGATCCGCTCGAGGCCGGGCTCGAGATCATGTGCCAGCCGCCGGGCAAGAAGCTCTCGACGCTGTCGTTGCTGTCGGGCGGCGAGCAGACGCTGACGGCGCTCAGCCTGATCTTCGCGGTCTTCCTCGCCAATCCGAGCCCGATCTGCGTGCTCGACGAGGTCGACGCGCCGCTCGACGACGCCAACGTCGGCCGGTTCTGCGACCTCCTCGACGAGATGATCGATCGCACCGAGACCCGCTTCCTGATCATCACCCACCACGCGGTGACGATGGCCCGGATGGACCGGCTTTTCGGGGTGACGATGGCCGAGCAGGGGGTCAGCCAGCTCGTCTCCGTCGACCTCGCCGCGGCCGAGCGCATCGTCGAGCCGGTCGGCTGACCGGCCCGAGGGCTCGGGGCTCCGCCCCCGAGATCAGTCCGCGTCGGCGAAGAGTCCCTTCCAGATCGCCGCCCCGAGCGCGGCGCCGATCAGCGGTGCCAGCCAGAACAGCCAGAGCTGGCCGACGGCGCCGGTCTCGGCGAAGAACGCGACGGCGGTCGAGCGCGCCGGGTTGACCGAGGTGTTGGTCACCGGGATCGAGATCAGGTGGATGAGCGTGAGCGCGAGGCCGATCGCGATGCCCGCGAAGCCCGCCGGCGCCAGCGGGCTCGTCGCGCCGAGGATCACCAGGAGGAATCCGGCCGTCAGCACCACCTCGATGAGCAGGCAGGCGAACAGACCGTAGCCGCCGGGCGAGTTGGCGCCGTAGCCGTTCGAGGCGAAGCCGCCGGGGACCCACTCGGGCTGCCCGGAGGCGATCACGAAGAGGATGCCCGCCGCGACCAGTCCGCCGACGACCTGCGCGATCCAGTAGGGCAGGAGCTCGCCCCGCGCGAAGCGGCCGCCGATGGCGAGGCCGAGCGAGACGGCCGGGTTGAAGTGTCCGCCCGAGATCGGCCCGAGGGCATAGACCATCGTCAGCACGGTCAGCCCGAAGGCGAGCGCGACGCCGGCGAAGCCGATGCCGAGCTCGGGGAAGCCCGCCGCGAGCACGGCGCTGCCGCAGCCTCCGAACACCAGCCAGAAGGTGCCGATCGCCTCTGCCGCGAGTCGCTTGATCATGTCGTCCCTCGTTCTTTTGCCGCGTCTGATTGGCCGTACTGTGCCCGCCTGAATTACTGCGCCGCCGCGGGTCGCACCAGCCGGTTCGCGCGGGACCCGGGCGCAAACTTGGCGCTGGCATTCTGCGCACGGCGTGGCAGGGTTGCGGCGTTCGCGCAGCCTCGGGGAGCCTCGCGCATGGCCAAGCTCGCGCTCGACGACTATCCCGGCCGCTTCGGCCTCGTGAACGAGCTGCACGCCCGGCCGTTCCCCGAGCTGACCGCGCCCTGCCGCGCGCTGCACCTCGCGATCATGGAGCCGGAGAACGCCGCCGAGCGCGACCGCGACCGCGACCGCGCGCACCTGACCGCGCTCCTCGACCGCCATGGCGCGCCCCATCCGCCGCCGGGTGCCAGCCACTATTCGGGCGCGATCGGGCGCGGCTTCCTGAAGTGGGAGCTGCACACCGAGTTCGTCACCTACACGCTGTTTGCCGAGGGCGTCGCGCCGGTGCCGTTCGCGGGCGACATGTTCGCGCTCCTCCCCGCCGACTGGCTGGCCGCGGCGCCGGGGCGGGTGCTGACCTCGGCGCTGGTGCGCATCGAGAGCGTCGCGCCCGAGGCGCGCGAGGCTCGGATCGAGCGCGACTTCCCCGGCTGGTTCGTGCCCGAGAGCCTCGCGGTCAGCCGCGTCGTCGATGATGAGGCGGTGATCGCCGGCGATTTCCGCGTCGACGAGCACGGCCATTCGCGCTTCGCGGTTATGGCGCGGCCCGGCATCGGCCGGCGCCGGCTCGGCCGCATCGCGCAGCGGGTGCTCGAGATCGAGACCTACAAGTGCGCGGCGATGCTGACCCTGCCGCGGGCGCGCGCGGTCGCCGGCGCGGTGGCGCGACTCGACCGCGAGCTGACCGAGGTAGTGGCGCGGATGGCCGCCGAGACCGGGCACGAGCCCGAGACGCTCGACCGGCTCTTGAAAATGTCGGCCGAGATCGAGCACCTGTCCTCGACGAGCAGCTTCCGCTTCGGCGCCGTCGGCGCCTATGCCGCGATCGTCAACCAGCGCATCGCGGTGCTGCGCGAGGAGCGGATGGGCGGCCGGCAGACCTTCGCCGAGTTCATGACACGGCGCTTCGACCCGGCGATGCGCACCTGCCGCTCGGCCGAGGAGCGGCTCGCCGACCTCTCGTCGCGCGCCGAGCGCGCCGCGAACCTGCTGCGCACCCGCGTCGACGTGGCGAACCAGGCGCAGAACGTCGAGGTGCTGCGGGCGATGGACCGCCGCGCCGCGCTGCAGCTCCGTCTGCAGGAGACGGTTGAGGGGCTGTCGGTGGTGGCGATCAGCTACTACGCGGTCAACCTCGCCGAGCACGTCTTCGCGCCCGTCGCCGAGCGGGCGCACATCTCGTCGGGCACGCTGCTCGCGATCCTGACCGTGCCCGTGGTGCTCGTCGTCTGGTTCATGGTCCGGCGCATCCGGAAGCGGCTCGGGCACCGGGCGGAGTGAATCCTGGCATATGGAAGCCGTATGGAACGCGTATGGAAACCGTATGGGTGATTTTCGGCCGCCGCCCTTTCATTCAGGCAACTGCAGTTGCATTTCCGGAGGCTCCCGGTGCCGGCGCTTGGGGTCTATCTCCGTGGCATCCCGAACACGGAGGAAGCCATGGAACAGTTTCTCTCGATCGTCTTCTTCGACTCGCACCTGCGCTCGGCGCGGCGGCGGCTGCCGCTCGACGAGGTCGAGCGCAATCCGAAGCCGCGCGATCCGGAAGCGCGCGAGCGGCTGATCTCACGGATCGCGCCCGGCCTCTTCTTCCGGCCCTGAGTGGCCGAGGAATGCCGCGCGATGCGCCCTGAGCAGCCGGGCGATCCGGCGGGCCACCGTGTGCACCGCCGGGTCGTGCCGCTCCTCGTGGTGCATGACGAGCCACGACTCGCTGGTGATCTCGGGGATCGTCTCGAGCCGCACCAGCCCCGGCTCGGCATCCCCGACGAAGCAGGGCAGCACCGCGCGGCCGGCGGCTGCCCGCACGAGGTCGAGCACCAGCCGCGGGCTGCTGACTTCCACGGCGATCGCATCCCCGTAATGTGCCCGGAGCCACTGCGACGTCGGCGTGATCAGGTCGGTCGCCGCCACGAAGCGCGCCGGCGCCGGGTCCGCCGCAGGCCGATAGACTGCGTAGGCCACCTGCCCGACCCGCTGCCCGGCCA
This sequence comes from uncultured Alphaproteobacteria bacterium, assembly GCA_963763295.1. GTDB lineage: Bacteria > Pseudomonadota > Alphaproteobacteria > Rhodobacterales > Rhodobacteraceae > Amaricoccus. The sequence continues at coordinate 76,053 of CAVXOH010000006.1, read as the reverse complement.
GCCAGGCCTCCTCCGGCCGACGGTTGCGCAGCCCGATATCCGCCGCCCGCCGGCCGATGTCGAGCCGCGCCTCGGCGGAAAGGAGCTGCAGCCGGAAGGCATCCCCCGGCTCGACGATCTCGCCGATGTGCTGCGCCAGGAACCGGCTGGTCCAGGTGCCGGCCGAGACCCGCACCGTGCGTTCGGCGGCGCCCTGGTCGCGCCAACGCTCGACGCCGAGCATCGCCGCCTCGACCGGCTCGGCATGCGCGAGCAGCTCGCGCCCGTCCGCCGTCAGCACGTAGCCGCTCGCCCGCCGCTCGAAGAGGTGGCGGCCGAGCGACGCCTCGAGCGCCTGCAGGCGCCGCCCGAGTGTCGGCGGGCTCAGTCCCGCCGCCCGCGCCGCCGCCGACAGCCCGCCGAGCCGCGCGACGAGGACGAAGAGCTTGAGGTCGTCCCAGTCCATCGGCGCCCGCGCGCCGGTCAGGGCTGCCGGGCGGGGCGGAACCGGTCGGCGCCCGGGTCCGCCTGCGTCTTCGGGTCGACCGGCACCCCGGTGCGGAAGGCGGCGCGCCCGATCAGGTGGGCGCCGACCGGCGCGGTGAGGATCATGAACAGGAACACGAAGAGCGCCTCGAGCACCTGCAGCCAGGTGTCGGCCAGCACCATCACCGCGATGCAGATCAGCGCCAGGCCGAGCGTGCCGGCCTTGGTCGCCGCGTGCATCCGGGCGAAGACGTCGTTGAGCCGGATCACCCCGATGCCGGCGATCAGGCAGAAGAAGCCGCCGGCCATCATCAGCGCCGCCGCGATCCACTCACTCATCCCCCACCCCCGGAAATCCCGCCTCGGACCGATCCCGACCGGCGGTGCACGGTCCCCGAACCTGCACAAGCGAGGCACTGCCTCGCGCAGGTTCGTCGGCCGGAGCGCGCGAGCGCGGAGGCCGACGGGCGTCGGGCAGCACCCGGACAGCTGCAATCCGCGCGCGCCTGCCTGGCAGGCGCGGAGTTGCGCCTGCCGTGGGCAGGCAGGCGCGCGCGGATTTGTGTACCCCAAATCCGCGAAGGGAAGCCTTGCGCCCCTCCCCCCGACGCCGGAGCCTCGAGGAAGCAACCAAGCGGAGATTGTATCAGGCTGGCATAGCGCCACGGCCGGGCGCGCATCGCCCGGCTATTCATCGGAGTCTCCCGTGGTACGGTCGATGTAGTGGGCGAAGGCGACGGTGGCGAGGAACGAGATCAGGGCGAGCGAGATCCCGGCGTAGATGTAGGCGTTGACCCCGCTGACCAGCTTGAAGACGACGAGGAAGACCACGAGCAGCATCGAGACGAGGTCGAGCGCGATCACGCGGTCGGGCAGCGTGGGGCCGGTCAGGAGCCGCCAGGCCGCCGCGAGCAGCGCCACGATCAGGCAGAGGACGGTGACAAAAAGCGCCACGCCGAGGACGCCGCCGGGGACGGTCTCGATCATGCCCGGGTCACCCGTGTCACCCGCACCTCGATGCCGTCCTGGATGTCGGCGCGCACGTCGTCGCCGGTCTCGCCGGCGAGCAGGCTGTGCACGAGCAGCGTCGAGCGGTCGGGGCTCACGTCGACGGTGAGCGTGCCGGGGGTCAGCGTGATGTAGTTCGCCACCATGGTGATCTCCGTGCCGGTTTGCGCGTGCTTGAGCGGCACGACCAAGAAGCGCGGCTGGGCGACGTCGCCGCGCGCGAGCACCGCCCGTGCCACCTGCAGGCTCGAGACGACGAGATCGCGGGCGAACGCGACGGCGAGGAGGAGCGCGCACCAGGATCGGTGAATGGGCGTCATGGCCGCGGCCCCAGCACGGCGGCGATGTAGGCGGCCGGGTCGACCAGCTGGGTCCCTGCCGCCAGCGCCGCGTCCACGAACGGCGCCGCGTTGATCCCGACATAGGCGACGAGGAAGCTCAAGCCGGCGAGCGGCATCAGCATCGTCGCCGGCAGCCGCTCGGTGATGGCGTTGTCGCCGTCCGGATGCGGGTCCCAGAACGCCTCGGCCCAGATCCGCGCCATCGCGAAGAGAGTGAGCAGACCGACGCCGAGCACGGCGAAGGTCAGCTCGTAGCGCCCCGCGTCGAGCGTCGCCTTGGCGAGCAGGAGCTTCGCCCAGAAGCCGGAAAACGGCGGCACCCCGGCGAGCGACAGCGCCGGGATCAGGAAGAGGAGCGAAAACCACGGCCGCTGCCGCCAGATGCCGCCCGACCGCCCGAACAGCTCGGAGCCGGTCAGCCGCCGCGCGGCCCCGGCGCCGAGGAAGAGGTTCGTCTTCACCACCACGTCCTGGAACAGGTAGAAGACCGCGCCGACCAGCGCCAGCGGCGTCGCCACCGCGAGGCCGAGGATCATGGTGCCGATCGAGGAGATGATCGAAAAGCCGAGCACCCGGCGCACCCCGGTCATGGCGAGCGCGCCGAGGACGCCGACCACCATGGTCAAGACCGCCCCCCAGAGCAGCACGGCCTGGATCGGGGTGCCCTCGACCGGGTAGACGAGGGTGAAGACCCGGAGCAGCGCATAGACGCCGACCTTGGTGAGGAGCGCCGCGAACAGGGCCGAGGTGGTGAAGGAGGGCGTGTGGTAGCTCGCCGGCAGCCAGAAGAACACCGGGAAGAGCGCGGCCTTGGAGGCGAAGGCGAAGATCAGGAACGCGGCCGAGGCGATGATCGGCGTCTCGAGCTCGCGCCCCATGAGCCGGCCGTGCAGGTCGGCCATGTTGAGCGCGCCGGTGGCGCCGTAGAGGAGCCCGACGCCGGAGAGGAAGGCGACGGTCGCGATCAGGTTCAGGCCCACGTACTTGATCGCGCCGTCGAGCTCGTCGCGGCCGCCGCCGATGACGAGGAGGCCGAAGGACGAGATCAGCATCACCTCGAACCAGACGTACATGTTGAAGATGTCGCCGGTGAGGAAGGCGCCGCAGATGCCGGCGAGCATCGCGTGGGTCAGCGGGTGGTGGCCGTGGTGCTCCTCCTCCGCCGTCACGTCGGCGATGCCGAAGACGAGGACCGCCACCGCGACGAGGCCGACGAGGACGACCATGATCGCCGACAGCCAGTCGGCCACCATCGTGATGCCGTAGGGCGCCGGCCAGCCGCCCGCCTGCTGCGCGAAGGGACCGGATTGCGCGACCTGCACGAGGATGCGCACCGCGACGCCGAAAAGCACGATGGCGCCGGCGAGCGAGATGCCGCGCTGCATCGGCGCCGAGCGCCAGGCGAGGACGCAGAGCACCGCGGTGGCGAACGGGATGACGAGGGGCCAGAAGAGAAGCACTCAGCGCTCCTCGACCGGCTCGGCGACGCGCATGTCGTCCATCTCGGTCGAGCGCAGCACGTAGTAGGAGCGGTAGGCGAGGGCGAGCGCGAAGACGAGCAGCCCGAAGCCGATCACGATCGCGGTCAGGATCAGCGCCTGCGGCAGCGAGTTGGCGACGCCGGTGATGGTCTTGGCGTCGGCCGGCACCAGCGGCGGCCTGGCGTAGGTGAGCCGCCCGGCCGAGAAGATCAGCAGGTTCGCCGCGTTCGAGATCATCGTCAGCCCGAAGATGTAGGGCAGCGTCTTGCCGCTCATCATCAGGTAGGCGCCGGCGGCGACGAGGATCCCGGTCAGGAGCGCGAGCATGATCTCCATCCGCTCAGTCTCCCTTGTCCGCCTCGGTCGCCACCACCTCCTCGAGCGCGAAGAGGATGCCGCAGACCGTGCCGAGCACCACGAGGTAGACCCCGAAGTCGAAGAGCGGGATCGAGCCGATCGGCAGCCCGTGCTTGTTGCCGGCGGCGTCGACGGTGATGAACGGCCAGACGCCCTTGAGGAAGACGCCGTCGACGATGCCGCCCCAGATGCCGGAGAGGAGCGCGCAGCCGAGGCCGACCGCGGCGATCGACTGCGGGTGGAAGCGCAGCGCCCGGCGCGCGGCGGCGAGCCCCTCGGCCTTCTCGAGCAGCGCGAAGGCGGTGGCCGCCAGGAGGCCGCCGATGAAGCCGCCGCCGGGCTCGTTGTGGCCGCGGTAGAAGACGAAGACCGAGAGCGCGAGGATCAGCGGCACCAGCACCCGGGTCAGTGTGGAGAGAATCGAGCGAGTTCATCGCGGCGCCTTCCGCCCGGCGCGCAGCACCGCGATCGCGGCGATGCCGGCGATCACGATCACCGAGATCTCGCCCATGGTGTCGAAGCCGCGGAAGTCGACGAGGATCACGTTGACGATGTTGTGGCCGAGCGCGTCGGGCACGCTCTTTTCCTCGAAGTAGGTGGTCAGGTAGGGGTCGGGCCGGGCGCCGAGCACCGAGAGCAGCGCCAGCGTCACCGCGACCCCGAGGAGGCCCGCGACCAGCGCGTTGCGGGCGTCGAAGGGCACCGCGCCCGACGGCGGCAGCCGCACCATCGCGATGGCGAGGAAGACCACGACGAGGATCTCGACGAAGAGCTGGGTCATGGCGACGTCGATCGCGCCGTAGGCGACGAACACGATCGCGATGCCCGCGCCGACGCCGCCGAGCGCGGTGATCGCCGTCAGGCGCGAATGGGTGCGCAGCACCACGACGATCGAGGCGGTGATGATGCCGCAGATCGCCCAGTCGATGAGCTCGATGTCGATGACGAACCGCGGCCAGGTCGCGTTGCCGAACCAGAGCGCGCCCCAGGTCAGGAGCCCGAGGATCAGGAAGGTCCGCCGCAGGTAGGTCGTCATGCGTCCGTTCTGCACCCGGCCGGTGACGGCGCGGGCGAGCGCGGCGGTCCCGGCGAGGGCGGCGTCGTACCAGCCCTCGGTGCGTGGGAGCCGCGGATCGGCGGCGGCGAGCCCGTCGCGGATGCGGTCGAGCCCGAGGTAGAGCACGATCCCGAGCGCGAAGGTGAGGAGGCTGAGGATCAGGGGGGTGCCGAGGCCGTGCCAGAGCGCGAGGTGCCCCGGCATCGGCGCGCCCGAGACGCTGAGCACCATCGGCGCGACGATCGGCTCGATCAGCACCGGGGCGAGCCCGAAGAGGAGCCCGAACGCGGCCAGGATCACCGGGCCGGTCGCGAGCCCCCAGCCCGGGTCGGCGGGCCGGTCCTTCGGGCTGCGCCGCGGCGCGAGGAAGAACGGCCGGAGCGCGACCATCGCGCCGCAGGCGACCATCAGCGCGTTGGCGGCGATCGCCGCGCCGGTGACGATCACGGGCCAGGCCGTGGCGTGGGTGCCGGCTTCGTAGATCAGCTCCTTGCCGATGAAGCCGAAGAACGGCGGCCAGCCGCCCATCGACAGCGCGGCGAGCGCGATCACTGTCGCCGTCAGCGGCATGGCGCGGGCGAGCCCGGCGACCTCCGGGTAGTGTCGCGACCCGGCGCCCTTCTCGATCATGCCCACGGCGAGGAAGAGGCCGGCCTTGTAGAAGGCGTGGATGAGGAGGAACGCCATGGCCGCGGTGATCGCCTCGGGCGTGCCGACCCCGAGCAGCATCACCATCAGGCTCAGCGCCATCACGGTGGTGAAGGCGAGCATGAGCTTCAGGTCGGTCTGCCGCATCGCCCAGACCGAGGCGAGGAGCATGGTGAAGCCGCCGACCGGCACCAGCACCCAGGTCCAGAGCTCGGTGCCGCCGAGCGCCGGGGTGAGCCGGGCGAGCAGGTAGACCCCGGCCTTCACCATCGTCGCAGAGTGCAGGTAGGCCGAGACCGGCGTCGGCGCCGCCATCGCGTTCGGCAGCCAGAACTGGAACGGGAACTGCGCCGACTTGGTGAAGCAGGCGAGGATGACCAGCCAGAAGACGCCTTGGTAGAGCGGGCTCGCGCGGAACATCTCGCCCATCGCGTTCATCTCCGACAGCCGGTAGGTCCCGGCCATCCCGCCCATGACGAGGAGCCCGGCGAGGAGCGCCAGGCCGCCGAGGCCGGTGACGAGCAGCGCCTGCAGCGCCGCCGCCCGCGCCGAGGCCCGCTCGTGGTCGAAGCCGACGAGGAGCCACGAGGTGATCGTCGTGCCCTCCCAGAACACGAAGAGGGTGATCGCGTCGTCGGCGGCGACGAGCCCGAGCATCGAGACCGCGAAGGCGACGAGCGTCAGGAGCAGCGAGCCGAGCCGACGATCGCTGCGGAAGTAGGTGGCGGCGTAGAGGAAGACCATCGCCCCGATGCCGCAGATCAGGAGCGCGAAGGCGAGCGCGAGGCCGTCGAGGCGGAAGGCGAAGTCGATGTCGAGCGCCGGCACCCAGGGCGCGACGAAGACCGGCACCTCGCCGCGCGCGACCTCCGGCAGGAAGCCGGCGAACCAGGCCGTCGCCGCGGCCGCGCCGAGCGCCGGCAGCAGGCGCCAGGCGCCGGCGTCGGTCGTGGCGGTGGTCGGCAAGGCGGAGTCGGCCACGTCGGTCCTCGCCTCCCTCTCTCTCGCCGCCCCCCGCCGGCCGGCGCTGGTCGCGCGCGAGCCCGGCCGCGCTCCTGCCGGCAGGGGAGCGCGTTCCCCTTCATTGCGGAACCGGCCCGCCGATTCAACCCTCCCCTCCCGCCGCCGGCCCCGCGCTTCATTAACCTTCCGGCCGCGCGCGCACGTGTTGGGGGCGGTTAACGCTTGACCGAAATCCGGTAACCATCGACTGTCGGAATGAGATTACCTTCGGGGGGAGGGGGACGGTGGCTCTCAATGGAACCGCACGCGCGGATCGGCTGTCCGTGCGCTTCGATCTGGATCAGCTCTTCGGCCTCGGCGGCGCCGACATCCTGACCAGCACCGACCGGAACGACACCTATCTCGACGGCGGCGACGGCAACGACCAGCTGAGCTCGGTGTTCAACCTCTGGGCCCTTCCCGTCGACTGGGTCGGGTGCCTCGTCGCCACGCAGCAGGGCGGCAAGGGCGACGACACGCTCGAGGCCAGGGTGCAGGGAACGGGCGACCTCGATCTCGATTTCCGCGCCAACCTGTCCGGTGGCGACGGTCGCGACACGATCACCGCAACGCTCGGCGGCTCGGCATGGAACGCCTGGGCCGCGTTCACCATCTGGGGCGGCTCCGGCGACGACACGATCCGGGTGCTGGAGAACTTCGACGTGTTCCACGGGTTGCTCGCGCCTACGATCCACGCCGGTGCCGGCAACGACAGGGTCCGGATCGAGACCTCCGGCAACATCCCTCACGTCACCAACACCGTGAATGGCGAGGGCGGGAACGACCAGATCTTCGCCGCGGCGATCGGCTTTCACAACGACGGGGTGACGGAGGCGACGGCCGTGAACCGGATCTCCGGCGGCGATGGTCACGACCAGATCGAGGCCATCGCGCTCGGGGCGGACGAGTGGGCCAGCGTCGGCACCAACATCGTGTCCGGCGACGCCGGAAACGATACGATCCGAGGCGAGGCCGCGCACGCGAACACCCTGTCGGGCGGCAAGGGCAACGACACGATCTGGGCGACGCTGACCGAGAACTACACGAGCTACTCCTGGACCCCGCGCAACGACCTCGACGGCGGCGACGGCGACGACTTCCTCTGGGCGTCGGGGTGGGCGGAGATATGGGACCTGTGGGACGATGGAGACCCGCCGTTGCTCCTGACGAACCGCTTAGTCGGCGGCAACGGCAACGACACGATGTGGGTATCCGGAACGTTCCTGGGCAATCCGCCGCTCAACTCCTACGGCTCCGTCCGGAACGAGATGCTGGGGGGCGCCGGCAACGATACGATCTACGCGGAGGTCGGCGAGGGCTCGCCCGGCGCCAACCGGATGTTCGGCCACGACGGCAACGACCGGCTGCAGTCGGTTGGCGGCGACGGCAACCTGCTGCATGGCGGCAAGGGCAGGGACGTGCTGATCGGCGGCGAAGGCGGCGACACCTTTACCGGCGACGCCGACGCGGACACGTTCGTGTTCGGGTCGGGACCGGGCGGACGCGACGTCATCACCGACTTCATGGCAGACGACCGGATCGCGGTCGCGGGCCTCGTCGACCGCGGCGCGCGGGGGCTCTACGACGACTTCGTCGCGGCGGTAGAGAGCGTGACACAGGCCCGCGCCGGCGCGCCGGTCGAGCTCGCCTTCGCCGACGGCGCCCGGATCGCGATCACGGCGGTCGGGATCGGCGGCGCCATCGACTCGATCGACGACTTCATCGGCGCGGCGCAGGTCGTGTCGGCGGACGCACTGGTCTGACGGCCGCCGGACAGCGGCACGCCTTTCAGCCACCGCTCGCCTGTCGGCAGCGTTCTCGCGGCCGTTCGTGAACCCCTCGACCTTGGCGGCTGCTGGTCCGCTAGAGAGCGTTATCCGAATCTGCGTGACGTCTGCCTTGCGCCACGACCTGCCCTTCGACGAACCGGGGCCCGGCCCCGCGAGCCCCGGCCCGACGGGCCGAAGCACTGCTTCGGCCGGGCCGTTCGCGGAGCGCGCGAGCGCGGAGGCGAAGGGGGGGGTGCCGCCAGGACCATCGTTCTCCATCCGCCCCGGCGGACGCGGAATCGCGGCCGCCCCCCGCAGGGGCGGCCGCGGCCGGATTTGCCGACGGTCAAATCCGGCAGGCGGCACCGTCTGCGCAGGAGGCGAAGCGGCCGGCAAGGCGGTGCCGGGACGAGCGTATCCCGCGTGCGAGCGCCATTCTTCGATGGCCGCTCGGGGCCAAGAGCAGGGAGCAGTATGTCGGCAGGCACCCTAGGGGTCCGGGGTTCGGATCCACCTGCCCTCGTGGAACTCGCGAACGGTGTTCGTCCTTGGAAAGGGCGTGTCGGGCTCCCGCACCGCGAGGAAGGCGCACAACGGCCCCCAGCCCTGCGTCACGTCGAAGATCAGCAACCGCTCGGCGGCCACGCTTCGGCTGACCTCCGCGACATGGTCCCGGAAGACCGCGATGGCATGGGTCCGGTCCAGAGGGCGACCGCCGAAGACCTGTTGAGCGATCGTCTCCCGCTGCATCCGGCGGCGCGCCACCGCGACGGGATCGTCGGATGCGGGCGGCGCCAGCAGTTCCGGTGCAATGGTCGCGGCGAAGCTCCGGTACCAGCGTTCCGGCTGCCGCACCGTCAGGATGACCTTGGCCCTTGGAAAGGCGTCGGCGAGCTCGCGCCAGTAGCGCGCGCCGGGCCAATCCACCTGGGACCGGTAGCCGGCAAAGACCGACTCCCAGTCCATGGGGCCACCTTCGGCGGCCGCCTGCCAGATCGGCACCTGGCGCGGATGCGCCGCGACCTCGTGCATGTGGTGGCAGGGGCCGAAGCCGATCAGGTCGAGTGCAAGTCGCAGGGAATTGGTCCCCGTACGGCCGAACCCCGCTCCGATGATCTCGAGAGGCATGCTTTCCTCCAGCGCCTCACACGAAGCGCGGGATCGGGCCGAGCTGCGGGGTCGCGCGGTCGGAGAGGTCGAACATCACCTCGTCGACGTAGCACCACCCCCAACCCTCCGGCGGGTCGTAGCCCTCGAGGATCGGGTGGCCGGTGGAGTGGAAATGCGCGGTGGCGTGCTTGTTGGGCGAGTTGTCGCAGCAGCCGACGTGGCCGCAGGTGCGGCAGATGCGCAGGTGCACCCACCAGGAGCCCGACTTCAGGCACTCCTCGCAGCCGCGGGCGCTGGGGGTGACGGTCGCGATGTCGCCGCGATGGCTGCAGGGCATCTCAGTCCTCGACCTCCACCTCGGGCCGGTCCGAGCCGCGGGCGATCTCGGCGTGCCAGCGGCCGCGCTCGTCCTCCCAGCTTATCGTCGCGGTCTCGCCCGGCACCTGCTGCTCGAGCGCGGCCTGGCAGGCGGCGAAATGCGCGGCCTCCCGGGTCGCGAAGCTCTCCGAATAGGTGCCGTCGACCTTGTAGGCCCAGCCGCCGTCATGCTCGACGATCGCGTACTTCACCCGTGCCATCCGCGTCCTCCCCCGTGGCTGCCGCCGCCCTGTCTGACCCGCAACCCGCCGCCGCTCGAGCGGCCCTTGCGCCCGCGCCGGGCTCCGGCCATGTAACTGCGATGGACCGGCCCTCCGTCAACGTCTCGCGCATCCGCGGCGCTCTCGCGGCGCCGGCCGGCGGCTCGTCGGATTTCGACCTCACCCCCGGCGTGCGCCGGCTGGCGTCGCGGGCGCTGCGGCCCGCCTCGGTGCTGGTGCCGCTGATCGAGCGCGGCGCGGGCCTCAACGTCATCCTGACCCGCCGCGCCGCGCTCCTCAAGCACCATCCCGGCCAGGTCGCCTTCCCCGGCGGCAAGCAGGAGCCGGGCGACCCGACCCCGCTCGACGCGGCGCTGCGCGAGGCCGAGGAGGAGATCGGCCTCGACCCGGCGCGCGTCGAGGTGCTCGGCGCGCTCGACATGCACGAGACCGTCACCGATTTCGCCGTCGCCCCGTTCGTCGGCCTCGTCGCCCCGGACTTCCGGCCGGTGCTCGACCGCGCCGAGGTCGACGAGGTCTTCGAGGTGCCGCTCGCCTTCGTGCTCGACCCGGCCAACCTGCAGGTGCTCGGCCGCCGCTGGCAGAGCCAGATGCGCCGCTACTACGTGATCGCCTACGGTCCCCACTACATCTGGGGAGCCACCGCACGGATGCTGAAGACGCTCGCGGACCGGATGCAGGGTCCGTGACCCGGATCGAGGCGGACTGGCTGGCGGCGCCGGCGACGCAGCGGGTCCTGCGCCTGCTGACCGACGCCGGGCACCAGGCGCTCCCCGTCGGCGGCTGCGTGCGCAACGCGCTGCTCGGCCGGCCGGTCTCCGACATCGACATCGCCACCGACGCCGTGCCGGAGGCGGTGATCGCGCTGGCCGGGGCGGCCGGTCTGAAGCCGGTGCTGACCGGGCTCGCGCACGGCACCGTCACCGTGCTCGCCGGCGGCCGGCCCTTCGAGGTCACGACCTTCCGCCGCGACGTCGAGACCTTCGGCCGCCGCGCCGTCGTCGCGTACTCGAGCGACCTGCGCGACGACGCCGCGCGGCGCGACTTCACCATGAACGCGCTCTACGTCCGCCCGGACGGCACTGTCGTCGACCCGCTCGGCGGCCTGCCGGACCTGCGCGCCGGCCGGGTGCGCTTCGTCGGCGACGCGAGCGCGCGGATCGCCGAGGACTACCTGCGCATCCTGCGCTTCTTCCGCATCCACGCCTGGTACGGCGACCCGGCCGGCGGGCTCGACCCCGACGGCCTCGCCGCCTGCGCCGCTTTGCAGGACGGTCTCGCCCGGCTTTCGCGCGAGCGCGTCGGCGCCGAGGTGACGAAGCTCCTCGCCGCGCCCGACCCGGCCCCCGCCGTCGCCGCGATGGCCGCCTCCGGCATCCTCGCCCGCGTGCTGCCCGGCGCCGATCCCGCGGCGCTCGCGCCCCTCGTCCACCTCGAGGCCGCGGCCGGGTGCGCGCCGCGCTGGCAGCGCCGCCTCGCCGCGCTCGGCGGGCGGCCGGAGTGGGGAGAGGCGCTGCGCCTCTCGCGCGCCGATGTCCGCGCGCTCGAGGCGACCGCCGCCGCGCTCGGCGACGCCCCGGCGGTCGCCGCGTACCGCCACGGCCCCGACGCCGCCCGCGACGCGGCGCTGATCCGCGCCGCCAGCCTCGGAGAGCCGCCGCCCGCCGATCTCGAGGCCGAGATCGCCCGCGGCGCCGACGCGGTCTTCCCGCTCCGCGCTGCCGACCTCGACCTCGAAGGCCCGGCGCTCGGCGCGGCGCTGAAGCGGCTCGAGGCGGCGTGGATCGCCTCCGACCTCGCGCTCGACGCCGACGAACTGCGGCTGATTGCGGTTGCCGGCCGCGGCTGAGCCGGCGGTCACGGAAACGTCATCCACCGGTCAAGCCGGCGTCGTGTTGGCTTCCTAGCCTCGGTCGCCCGTGCCTGCCGGAGGTCTGCCATGCTCCACGCCCGCCCCGCGTTCTCCCGCCGCCGCTTCCTCGCCGGCGCCGCGTTCGCCGCGCACCTGCCGCTGCCCGCCTTCTGGCAGGCAGCCGCGCGCCCGGTCTTCACCCACGGCGTGCAGTCGGGCGACGTCGACACGAGCTCGGGCATGATCTGGACCCGGGTCGACCGCCCCGCGCTGGTGTCGGTCGAGGTCGCCACGACCGAGAGCTTCGCCGACCCGTTCCGGCTGCCGCCGCTGGCCGCGCTGCCCGAGGGCGACCTTGGGGTGAAGCGGCTGCTCGAGGGCCTGCCCTCCGACCAGGAGATCTTCTACCGGATGGTCGCGGCCGACCTCGCCGACGTGAACCTCGTCTCCGAGCCGATCGTCGGGCGCTTTCGCACCGCGCCCGCCTCGCGCCGCTCGATCCGCTTCGCCTGGTCGGGCGACACGGTCGGGCAGGGCTGGGGGATCGACGCGGTCGGGATGAAGACCTACGCGACGATCGCCGGCCGCGAGCCCGACTTCTTCCTGCACTCCGGCGACACCATCTACGCCGACGGCCCGGTCGAGGAGCGGGTCGAGCTCAACGACGGCAGCGTCTGGATCAGCGAGGTCATGATCGACGAGAAGCGCAAGGTCGCCGAGACGCTCGACGAGTTCCGCGGCCAGTGGAAGTACAACATGCTCGACCGGCACGTGCGGGCGATGAACGCGACGGTGCCGACCTTCTACCAGTGGGACGACCACGAGGTCGTCAACAACTGGTCGCCGGGCAAGGATCTCGGCGCCGACGACCGTTACACCGAGAAGTCGGTGCACGTGCTCGCCGCCCGCGCCGGACGCGCCTTCCACGAGATGACGCCGATCCGCTTCACCCCGGCCGAGCCGGGCCGGGTCTATCGCAAGGTCGGCTACGGGCCGCTCCTCGACGTCTTCTTCGTCGACCTCAGGAGCTACCGGGCCGCGAACACCGACGGCATGGAGCCGCGGCTGACCGACGCGAGCCGGATCTTCGGCGCCGCCCAGGTCGCCTGGCTGAAGCGCGCGCTCGCCGGGTCGACCGCCACCTGGAAGGTCATCGCCTCCGACATGCCGATTGGCCTCCTCGTGCCCGACATGGGCGGCGACGTCCGCCTGATCGAGGCGATCGCCAACGGCGCACCCGGTGCTCCGCTCGGGCGCGAGCTCGAGCTCGCCGAGATCCTGCGCTACATCAAGGCGGCCGGCATCGCCAACACCGTCTGGGTCACCGCCGACGTCCACTACGCCGCCGCGCATCGCTACGACCCGTCGCGCGCCGCGTTCCAGGACTTCGACCCGTTCTGGGAGTTCGTCGCCGGCCCGCTGCACGCCGGCACCTTCGGCCCGAACGCGCTCGACCCGACCTTCGGTCCCGAGGTCCGGTTCGTGAAGGCGCCCGAGGCGGGAGAGGTCAACCTGCCCCCCTCGGCCGGGCTGCAGTTCTTCGGCCTCGTCGACATCGACGGCGTCACCGGCCAGATGACGGTCCGCCTGATCGACCGCGACGACACCGAGCTCTGGAGCGTCACCCTCGACCCCGCCCAGGCGGGCTGAGCCATCGCAGTTCTCCTTGCGCGACTCGGCGGAACTGGTTAACGCGAGAACATAGGGAGAACACAGGAGGGTCCGACATGTCCCTGGAGGCGACGAAGGCGACGGCGGAAAAGCTTCTCGCGCATTGCCGCGCCCATACCGAGGCCGAGGGCCTCGACGAACTCTACGCGCCGGACGCGGTTTCGGTCGAAGCGGTCGCGATGGCCGGCACCGACAGCCCGGAGAGCCGCGGCGTCGAGGCGATCAAGGGCAAGCACGCCTGGTGGGACAGCGCCATGGAGGTGCACGAGCAGAAGGTCGAGGGACCCTACCTGCACCGCGACGACCGCTTCGCGGTGATCTTCGGCTTCGACGCCACCAACCGGCAGACCGGCGACCGCATGCAGATGCAGGAGGTCGCGATCTACACCGTCGACGACGGCGGCAAGATCGTCCGCGAGGAGTTCTACTACACGACCTGACGAGGGCGCCCGGCGGATGGAGCGACCGCGGGCGACGGCGGACGGCACAGGCGCGCGTGTGCGCCTACGCCAGCTTCGCGAGGTCTTCAAAGCAACGTTGTCACGGCCATTTCGCGACCGGGGGCAGCGACATCAGCACCGCCTCCGGGTTGTGCCCGGTCTCGAGGCCGAACTTCGTACCGCGGTCGTAGACGAGGTTGAACTCGGCGTAGCGGCCGCGCTTGATGAGCTGGATCTCGCGCTCGGCCTCGGTCCAGGGCTCGCCCACGTGCCGCTCGGTGATCGGCACGAAGGCGGCGAGGAAGGCCTCGCCCACGTCCCGGGTGAAGGCGAAGTCGGCCTCCCAGTCGCCCGAGCAGAGGTCGTCGTAGAAGATGCCGCCGACGCCGCGCGGCTCGTTCCAGTGGCGGATCAGGAAGTAGTCGTCGGCCCAGGCCTTGAAGCGCGGATAGTACGCCGGATCGTGCGCGTCGCAGGCGGCCTTCAGCGCGGCGTGGAAGGCGGCGGTGTCGGCCGCGTCCTCGAGCATCGGGTTGAGGTCGGCGCCGCCGCCGAACCACCAGCCGAAGGGTGTCCAGAACATCCGCGTGTTCATGTGCACGGCCGGCGTCTTCGGCGAGCGCATGTGCGCGACGAGGCTGATGCCGCTCGCCCAGAACCGCGGGTCCTCGGCGAGCCCCGGGATCTCCTTGCGCGCGGTCAGGCTCCGCTGCGCGCGCGCGTCGAGCCGGCCTTGCACGGTCGAGACGTTGACGCCGACCTTCTCGAAGACTCGGCCCTCGCGCATCGCCGCCATGACGCCGCCGCCGCCGTCCTCGTCGCCGGCGGAGCGCCGCGTCGCCTTCCGCTGGAACCGCCCGGCGGGCAGCCCGGCGAAGGGTCCCGAGGCCTGGGCATCCTCGAGCGCCTCGAAGGCGGCGCAGATCTTGTCCCGCAGCTCGGAGAACCACGCCGCCGCGCGGCCTTTCTCGCTGTCGCCAACGATCCCCGCCATTCCCGCGCCTCCTCTCGCGCCGCCGCCGCATTAGCCGGGCGCCGGCACAACGTCCAGCACAGCCCGCGCCGTCATCGAGCGGGGCAGGGCCTGTGCACAGTCCCCGCGGACTAGAGTCCAAGCCAATGTCGCGGCGATTACTCGGTCGCCGCCGCCTGCACCTCGCGCATAACGCGCAAGAGGTTGCCGCCCCAAATCTTCCTGAGATCTTCCTCGGAATAGCCGCGTTCCAGCATGGCGAGGGTGACGTCGGGCGAGGACGCAGCATTGTCCCAGCCCTCGACGCCACCGCCGCCGTCGAAGTCGCCCGACAGGCCAACGTGGTCGACGCCCGCGACCTGAACGGCGTGATTCACGTGGTCGAGAAACTGCGCCAGCGTGACGTCCTCGAACCTTTCGCGGATCAGGGCGCTCTCCCGTCCGTACTCGGCCAGCGTTCCGGGCGGTGCGGTACCGAATGCGGCTTCGGAACTGAGGCCGAGGCGCTCCCTGAGGACGCTCATGGCGGCGGTGATCTGAGGATCGATCTTGGCGAGGTAGGACCGATAGGCCGTCATCTGGGCTACACCGCCGTCGTCGCGGATCGCCTGAAGCTGTTCGTCGGTAAGACCGCGCGGGTTGTCGTAGACGGCCTGGGCAGTGGAGTGCGAGGCGATGACAGGGGCGCGGGACGCCTCCATGACGTCGGCGGTCGTCCGCGAGCCGACATGACTTACATCCACCATGATGCCCTGGTCGTTGAGCGCTGCGACAAGCGCGCGGCCCAGCTCGCTCAGGCCGGGGTCGTCGCCGTCGCCGCGGTCGCTGGACGGATTGGAGGAGCCGCCGAACTGGTTGTGGCCGAAATGGGTGATGGAGACGTACCGCGCGCCGCGCTCGGCCCACATGGCGATCGATTCGGCCACCTCCTCGGGGGTGGTGCCCAGCGGATAGCTGTTCTCGATCCCGATCAGGGCGACCAGCTTGCCCTCCGCATTCAGTGCCTCGACCTCGTCGGCGGTGGTGGCCAGAGCGATCGTGTCAGAATTGGCGCGCAGCATTCGAAGGATCCCGCGATACTTCTCCTCGGCGGCCTCGACAGCCTGGGCGTAGCCTTCCTCAGTCAGCTCGCCCTGAGGCGTGTAGACAATGAAGAAGCCGGCATCGAGGCCGCCAATGCGCATCGAAGGCAGATCGACCTGCGCCCGGTTGATCACGCCCGGATCGAGCAAGGCGGTGCCGTAGCGCGTGCCGATGTCGACGTGGCTGTCGATCGTCAGGAGCCGATCGTGGATCGCCATCACATCGGCATCGGTCAGGGCCGCCTGGGCGAAGGCGGGGCCCGCGGTAAGGGAGAAGATCGAGGCGGTGAGCAGGCGGGCGGTGGGGCGCATGGCAGGCCTCCTTGGGATGTCCACGTGGAACCGGAATGCCGCGCCGCGATGTCCGGTCAGGGAACGCGCGGCGCTAGTGACCTACTCCGGCAGGTGGGCGACGATCCTGAGCGGCCCGCCCGAGCCGCCCTCGATCTTCATCGGCAGGGCGACTATGGTGGCGCCGGTGGGCGGCAGGGCCGACATGTCGGCGACGTTCTCGAAGGCCGGGATGTCGTTGGTCATCAGCGCCACATGCGTCTCGAAGTTCGGCGACTGGCCGTGGTCGATCGACGGCGTGTCGATGCCGACCGCGCCGATGCCGCGCGCGACCAGGAGCTCGGCGCCGTCCTTGCCGAGGCCGGGGAAGTGCAGCTTCGCCACCGCCTCCGGGCCGCGCTCGGCGGTGCCCATGTAGGCCGCGCGGTCGGCATAGAGCCCGGCGCGACCGGTGTCGATGAGCACGATCGCCCCTTGCGGGATTTGCCCGTGCTCGGCCTCGAAGGCCTCGATGTCGGCGGCGCTGACCCGGTAGTCGACGTCTGCCGCAACGGCCTCGCTCACGTCGATGACGAAGCCCGGGCCGATCATCTGCTCGACCGGGATCGCGTCGGCGGTCAGCCCGCCCTCGGCGAAGTGGATCGGCGAGTCGAGATGGGTGCCGCCGTGTTCGGCGGCGGAGAAGTTGTAGGCGGTGTAGTACCAGCCGCCCTCGGTGTGGCCGTGGAAGACCTCCTCGAGCTCGAACATCTCGGCCGTCGGCCAGTAGACCGCCTCCTCGTTGAACGGATGCGTCAGGTCGATCCACCGCCCGGATCCGAGATCCTGCGCTGGCGCGGGCAGCGCGCCGACGAGCGCCGCGGCGACGGCGGCAGAAACGCGGATGGCGCACATGGTCTTCCCTCCCTGGATGGTCCCGGACCGACCATGCCACAGACCGGCCGGCGCCTCCACGCGCGTTCAATGCCTGCCAACCGCGCCCGGTGGGGTGACACGGCCGGCAAGATGCTGTAAGGAAGTCGCCGGAACGCTGCCGAAGGAGTCGCTGTATGAGAATCGTCCGGAACCCACGCCGCTTCTGAACGGCCCGGACAGGGCCGCCAGGCCCCCTCTCTGCACGCCTTCCGCTTCCAACTCCAGGCTACCGTCATGCTTCGATATTTCGAGTTGCTCGTCGACCCCTATGCCCGCTATGCCGAGGCGGACACGCCGCCGAACCGGCTGTGGCCGTTCCTGCTCGAGTACCTGCGCCCGGCCCGCGGCGTCATGGCCTGGACGATCGTCTCGGTCTTCCTCGTCGCGGTGCTCGAGATCTGGCTGATCTGGTATGCCGGGCGGCTGGTCGACGTGCTCGGCGACACGCCGGCGCCCGAGGTCTGGACCCGATACGGCCTCGAGCTCGCGGTGGTCGCGCTCTTCATCCTGCTGGCGCGGCCGGTGATCTACGGCGTGAGCGCGATGCTGCTCAACCAGTCGCTGATGCCGAACGTCGGCACCATCGTGCGCTGGCGCTCGCACCGGCACGTGCTGCGCCAGTCGGTCGGCTGGTTCCAGAACGACTTCGCCGGGCGGATCGCCAACCGGATGATGCAGACCGCGCCCGCGGTCGGCGAGGTCACGTTCCAGGCGTTCGACGCGATCGTCTATGCGACCGTGTACCTGATCGGCGCGCTCTGGCTGCTGTCGGGGACCGACCTGCGGCTCGCCATCCCGCTCGTCGCCTGGCTCGGGCTCTACGTCTGGCTCGTCGCCTGGACGATCCCGCGCGTGGGCAGGGCCTCGAAGGAGTTCTCGGACGCGCGGAGCGCGATCACCGGGCGGATCGTCGACAGCTACACCAACATCCAGTCGGTGAAGCTCTTCGCGCACACGCGGACCGAGGAGGCCTATGCCGGCGAGTCGATCGAGCACGCGCGCAAGACCTTCATGGCTCAGATGCGGATCATCACCTGGATGGACTTCGGGCTCACACTGATCAACGGCTTCCTGATCGTCGCCGTCATCGGCGCCGCCATCCTGCTCTGGCAGCAGGGCACGGCCAGCGTCGGCACCGTGGCGGCCGCCTCGGCGCTCGTCCTGCGGCTGAACGCGATGACCGGGTGGATCATGTGGTCGCTTTCCTCGCTTTTCCAGAACGTCGGCGTGATCCGCGAGGGCATGGAGACGATCGCGCAGCCGATCGACCTCACCGACGCGCCGTCGGCGCGCGAGCTCGAGGTCGAGCGCGGCGAGATCGTCTTCGACCGGGTGAGCCATCACTACGGCCGCGCCTCGGGCGGGCTGCACGAGCTCGAGCTCACGATCCGGCCGGGCGAGAAGGTCGGCCTCGTCGGGCGGTCGGGGGCGGGCAAGTCGACGCTCGTCAACCTGCTCCTGCGGTTCTTCGACACCGAGGGCGGCGCGATCCGCATCGACGGCCAGGACCTGCGCTCGGTGACGCAGGACAGCCTGCGCCGGCAGATCGGCATGGTGACGCAGGATCCCTCGCTGCTGCACCGCTCGGTGCGCGCCAACATCCTCTACGGCCGGCCCGAGGCGTCGGAGGCCGAGATGGTCGAGGCGGCGAACCGGGCCGAGGCGCACGACTTCATCCTCGGGCTCGAGGACATGAACGGGCGTGCCGGCTACGACGCCCATGTCGGCGAGCGCGGCGTCAAGCTCTCGGGCGGCCAGCGCCAGCGCATCGCGCTCGCGCGGGTGATCCTGAAGGGCGCGCCGATCCTCGTCCTCGACGAGGCGACGAGCGCGCTCGACTCGGAGGTCGAGGCGGCGATCCAGGACACGCTCTACGGCGTGATGCAGGGCAAGACCGTGATCGCGATCGCCCACCGGCTGTCGACGATCGCGCACATGGACCGGATCGTCGTGCTCGAGGACGGCGCCATCGTCGAGCAGGGCAGCCATGCCGAGCTCCTCGCCCGCGACGGGCTCTACGCCCGCTTCTGGAACCGCCAGTCGGGCGGGTTCATCGACTGCGCCCCCGGCGTGGAGGCCGCGGAATGATGTCCCGGCCCCGCCGCCCCGGCGGGACCGGCCAAGGAACCGGAGTGATACCGATGCCGACCGATCCACGCGCGCCGGCCGCACCGGACAGCGTCGTCCGCGAAGGGTCCGGCGACGCCCGCCGCGCCGCCCGCAAGACGGAGCGCGCGGGCGCCACCCCGCGCCCGCCGGCCACGACCGGGGCCGGCGCGGCCGCCCCGCGCGACGGAGGGGAATTGACGGAGGTCAAGCCCCTCTACATCAACAGCTTGTTCTGACCTTCACGCGTGCAGGCTCGCCTTTCACACCCCCTGACGGAGGACACCGATGGATAACCCTTTCGCCGGCATCGCCCCGACCGCCGCCCGTATTCTGAAACGGCACCGAACCTGACCCCGGCCCTGGGGCAGGCGCGGGGCCGCAAGCCGATGAGACCGTCATGCTCGACCGCGTCACCGCCCGTTTCGACACCCTCTATTCCCCGACCGTGCTCGCGGCCGACCGGCAGCCGCCGGCCGGAACACGGGCGTTCTTCGCCTATTTCCTGAACCAGTTCCGCGGCGCGCTCGCCGCCCGCTTCGTCCTCGTCGCGATCGGCTCGATCGGCGACGCGATGCTGCCGATCTTCGTCGGCTGGATCGTCGGGATGCTGTCGACGACGCCGGTCGGGGCGATCTGGCAGGAGCACGGCGGCACCCTGCTCCTGATGCTCGCGGTCGTGCTGATCCGCCCGGTGATCTTCGCGATGGACCAGCTCGTACGGAACCACGCGCTGAGCCCGAACCTGATCGACCTGGTCCGCTGGCAGAGCCACTGGCATGTGATCCGGCAGTCCTGGACCTTCTTCCAGAACG
Source organism: uncultured Alphaproteobacteria bacterium (assembly GCA_963763295.1). Taxonomy (GTDB): domain Bacteria; phylum Pseudomonadota; class Alphaproteobacteria; order Rhodobacterales; family Rhodobacteraceae; genus Amaricoccus. The sequence continues at coordinate 56,071 of CAVXOH010000006.1, read as the reverse complement.
ACTTCGCCGGCCGCATCGGCACGAAGGTGATGCAGGCGGGCGAGGCGATCGAGATGGTCGTCAACATGACGATCGACGCGGTCTGGTACTCGGTGATCTTCGTCGTGGTGGCGATCATCGTGCTCGCGGGCATGGATCCGCTGCTCCTGGTGCCGATCGGCCTCTGGCTCGTCGCCTATGCCGTGCTCTTCCGGTGGTCGATGCCCCGCATCGACCAGGTCTCGGAGGAGGTGAGCGAGGCCCGCTCGGTGATGACCGGGCGGATGGTCGACAGCTACACCAACATCCAGACGCTGAAGACCTTTGCCGACGACGGCGAGGAGGACGCCTATGTCGCGGAGGCGGTGACCACGCATGTCACCATCTTCCGCCGGCTGATGGCGATCTTCAGCGCGAGCTGGTCGCTGCTCTTCCTGCTGAACGGCCTGCTCGTCGCAGGGGTGACCTGGATTTCGCTCGCGGCCTGGAACGCGGGCACGATGTCGACGGCGATGGTGGCGACGGCGATCCCCTTCGTGCTGCAGATCATGAACATCTCGGGCTGGATCCTCGACGTGGGCTCCAGCGTGTTCCGCCAGATCGGCATGGTCCGCGACTCGATGAACACGATCGCGAAGCCGCTGACCCTCGTCGACGCCCCGGACGCGACCGAGCTCGCCGTCCCGCGCGGCGAGATCGTCTTCGACCGCGTCGGCTTCAACTACTGGCGCGGCGACCGGGGCTCGGTCGTGCAGGACTTCGGCCTGAGGGTCGCGCCCGGCGAGAAGATCGGCCTCGTCGGCCGCTCCGGCGCCGGCAAGTCGACGCTCGTCAACCTGACCTTGCGGATGTTCGACGTCGCCGAAGGCGCGATCCGGATCGACGGCCAGGACATTCGCGGCGTCACCCAGCAGAGCCTCCGCCGGGCGATCGGCGTCGTCGGCCAGGACACCTCGCTGCTCCACCGCTCGGTGCGCGAGAACATCAAGTACGGCCGGCTGGCCGCCACGGACGCGGAGATGGTCGAGGCGGCGAAGCGCGCCAACGTGCACGACGTGGTCATGGACCTCGTCGACCCCGAGGACCGGCGCGGCTACGATGCCCATGTCGGCGAGCGCGGCGTCAAGCTTTCGGGCGGCCAGCGGCAGCGGATCGCGCTGGCGCGGGTGATCCTGAAGGACGCGCCGATCCTCGTCCTCGACGAGGCGACCTCGGCGCTCGATTCGGAGGTCGAGGCGGCGATCCAGGAGACGCTCTATACGCTGATGCGCGGCAAGACCGTCATTGCCATCGCCCACCGGCTCTCTACCATTGCGCGGATGGACCGGATCGTCGTGCTGGACGGAGGGCAGATCGTCGAGGAGGGCAGCCACGGCGGCCTGCTCACGCAGGGCGGCCTCTATTCCCGGCTCTGGGACCGGCAGTCGGGCGGCTTCCTGAGCCTGGAGGCCGCCGAGTGAGGCTCTTCTCCGACCTCATCGACGCCTTCGCTCGCGCCGAGGGGCCGCCGCCGACGCGGCTCCTCGCCTTCATGCGCTGGGCGCTGAAGGGCGCGTTCCCGGCGATCGGGATCGGCTTCCTTCTCTCGATCGCCGTCGGCGCGACCGAGGTCGGGTCGGCGGCCGTCGTCGGCTGGCTGATCGACCTCGCCCAGTCGCGCGGCCCCGACGGGCTGATCGCCGAAAGCTGGCCCTGGCTCCTCGCCGCGGCCGGCTTCTTCCTGATCCTGCGCCCGGGCCTCCTGGGGGCGGGGGCGGCGCTGAACGGCCTGACCCTCGGGCCGAACCTCTATCCGCTGGTGCTGTCGCGGCTGAACCGGCACACGCTCGGGCAGTCGCTGTCGTTCTTCGACGACGACTTCGCCGGGCGCATCGCCCAGAAGCAGCAGCAGACGGCGCGGGCGATTACCGACGCCGTCTCCGAATTGGTCAACACCCTCGGTCTCGCGGTCACCGCGATCATCGGAGCGGTGGCGATCGTCGGCAGCGTCAACCTCTGGCTGGCGCTGGCGATGGCGGTGTGGCTCGCCGGCTACGCCGTGCTGATCCGCCACTACATGCCGCGCATCCGCGCCCGCTCGAAGGCGCGCGCCGCCGCCCGTGCCGTCGTCACCGGCCAGGTCGTCGACACCATCACCAACATCGCCACCGTCAAGCTCTTCAGCCACGGCATGTTCGAGGACCAGGCGGCGCTGAGGGCGCTCGAAGGCTACCGCGGCGCCACCATCGACTTCGGCGCGACCAGCACGGTCTTCCGCTTCTGGCTGATGGCTCTCGCGGGCGCCCTGCCGGTCGTCCTGATCGGCGGCGCCCTGTGGCTCTGGACCAAGGGCGCCGCAAGCGCCGGCGACATCGCGACCGCCGGGCTCCTCTCCACCCGCCTCGCCCAGATGTCGGGCTGGGTGTCGATGACGGCGATGGGCATCTTCGCCAACATCGGCGAGATCGAGGACGGGATGCGCACGCTGTCGCCGCCGCACGCGATCGTCGACGCCAAGGGCGCGGCCGCGCCGGCGCGCGCCCGCGGCGCCGTCGACTTCGAGGACGTGCGCTTCGGCTACGGGCGGCCGACGGCCGCGCTCGACGGCTTCACGCTCCATGTCCGCCCCGGCGAGCGGGTGGCGCTGGTCGGCCGCTCCGGCGCCGGCAAGACCACGGCGGTCTCGCTGCTCCTGCGCCTCTACGAGGTCGAGGGCGGCCGCATCATGCTCGACGGCGCCGACATCCGCGAGCTGACCCAGGACGCGCTCCGGGCGCAGATCGGCACCGTCCGGCAGGAGACGGCGATGTTCAACCGCTCGGCGCTCGAGAACATCCGCTACGGCAAGCCCGACGCCACCGTCGAGGAGGTGCACGAGGCCGCTCGCCGCGCCGAGGCGCACGAGTTCATCCTCGGCCTGCGCGACTGGAAGGGGCGGGCCGGCTACGACGCGCATCTCGGCGAGCGCGGGGTCAAGCTCTCCGGCGGCCAGCGCCAGCGCATCGCCCTCGCCCGGGTCATCCTGAAGAACGCCCCGGTGCTCGTCCTCGACGAGGCGACCTCGGCGCTCGAACTCGGAGGTCGAGGCGGCGATCCAGGACACCCTCGACACCGTGATGGAGGGCAAGACGGTGATCGCCATCGCCCACCGGCTGTCGACGATCGCCCGGATGGACCGCATCGTCGTCCTCGACGACGGCCGGATCGTCGAGGAGGGCAGCCACGCGGCGCTCCTCGCCCGCGACGGCCTCTATGCCCGCTTCTGGCACCGCCAGTCGGGCGGCTTCATCAACCTCGCCGCCGAATGAGGCCGGCCGCCTGCGCGGCCGGCGGTGGCGGCGCGCCGGCCGCGCGCGCGGGGCGGCGTCGTGCCCACGCCGCCGCGGAGTCGTCGGTGCGTGGGGCGGCGGAAAAGGGAAGAGCTGCTCCGAGGCGCCCGAGGAAGCGGCTGCTTCCTCAGGGCGCCTTTCCGATTGTGGGGCTGCGAGTTGGGCCGGCGTCAAGGCCGAGCCGCGCGTGCCGCGCGGTCGCTGCGCGAGCCTTGACGCCGGCGCGACTCGCGAAGGAAGGGACGTGACCCGGCGGCTCGACCAGGCGCTGGTGGCGGCCGGGCTCGCCGACAGCCGGGCGCCGGCGCAGGCGCTGATCGCGGCGGGCGCCGTCCGGGTCGACGGCGTGCGCGTGGCGAAGCCGGCGGCGCGGATCGGCCCAGGCGCGGCGCTCGCCGTCGAGGGGGACCCGCTGCCTTACGTCTCGCGCGGCGGGCTGAAGCTCCGTCACGCCCTCGACATCTTCGGGCTCGACCCGAAGGGCGCGGTCGCCCTCGACCTCGGCGCCTCGACCGGCGGCTTCAGCCAGGTGCTGCTCGCGGCCGGCGCCGCCGAGGTCTGGGCGGTCGACGTCGGCCACGGCCAGCTCGCGCCGGCGCTGCGCGCCGACCCGCGCCTGCACGCGATCGAGGGGCTGAACGCCCGCGACCTCAAGCCCGGGCATGTGCCGCCGCCCGACTGGATCACCGCCGACCTCGCGTTCATCTCCCTCGCGAAGGCGCTGCCGCCGGCGCTGGCGCTCGCCCGTCCCGGCGCGACGCTCGTCGCCCTCGTCAAGCCGCAGTTCGAGGTCGGGCGGTCGCTGGTCGGCAAGGGCGGGATCGTGCGCGATGCCGCGGCGGCGGCGGCGGCGCTCGAGGGGGTTGGCGCCTTCCTCGAGCGCTCGGGCTGGACGGTGCTCGGCAGCTGTCCGAGCCCGATCGCCGGCGGCGACGGCAACGCCGAGTTCCTGGTCGCCGCCCGCAAGGGCTGAGGGAGCGGCCTCAGCCGGCGTGGACGTAGCCCATGCCGCGCACGGTCTTGATCAGCTGCGGGTGGTCGGGATCGACCTCGAGTTTGCGGCGCAGGCGGGTGACGCGGTGGTCGATGCTGCGGTCATGGCTCTCGTCGTCGCGTGGCGGCGCGAGGCGCATCAGCTCGTCGCGCGACAGCACCCGGCCGGGATTGGTGGCGAAGGCGGCGACGAGGTCGACCTCCATCGGGCTGAGCTCGACCGGCCGCCCGGTGGCGTCGCGCAGGCAGAACGCCTTCAGATCGAGGCTGTACTGGCCGAACGGGGTGCCGCCCGCCGGCGCGCCAGCCGGGCGGCGGCGGCGCAGCACCGCGGCGATGCGGGCGGCGAGCTCGGGCAGCTCGACCGGCTTGCGCAGGTAGTCGTCGGCGCCGATCTCGAGCCCGACCACTCGGTCGACGAGGTCGCCGGCGCCGGTCAGGATCACGATGCCGGCGTCGAGGCGGCCGCGCAGCGTCCGCGCCAACTCGAACCCGTCCTGCCCCGGCAGGCCGAGGTCGAGCACGAAGAGGTCCGGGCTGGCGCCGCCGGCCAGGAGCGCCTCGAGCGCCACGCCGTCGGCGGCGGCGAGCACCTGGTGCCCGGCCTGGCCGAGAAAGTCGACGAGCATCTCGCGGATGTCCCTCTCGTCGTCGACGACGGCGATGCACGCCATGTCCAGCTCCCGGCCACCCTGCTATGATTGAAACAAATCGCCGGGGTCTTGGCAACGGGCTGATACAGCGGCTCCCGAGGGTCGGCCGGGCATCTCGGTCCGCCAAGGGCCGCGAGACCCCGGGGAGTGGCGGGACCCGGCGCGCACGGGGAAGGACGCGGCGATGTGGGACGACGGCGCAGATGCGGCCCGCGAGGGCCGCACGGTGTGGACGGCCGCGGGGCTCCTGATGGGGCTCGTCGCGGCCTGCGGCGCTTGGGCGTCCCGCGAGGGACTGGCCGAGGCGGCCCCGTACGGGCTGATCCTCGTCGCCACCGGGCTCGCCGCCTGGTTCGCGGCCCGGGTGACCGGGCACGCGGCCTGGCGGCTGCGGACCGCGGAGGCGCGCCTTCGGGCGGCGGCCGAGGCGCTGCCGGACGGGCTCGTGGTCTGCGACCGCGACGATCGCATCGCCTTCTACAACAGCCGCTACCCGGCGCACATGACCGCGGGCCTGCGCGAGACCCTGGCGGTGGGCAAGCGCTTCGAGGAGTGGCTGCGCGACGGGGTCGAGCGCGGCGTCGTCTACCATCCCGAGATGGGCGAGGGCTTCCTCAAGCGGCGGCTGAAGCTGCGCACCGAGAAGGGCAGCGAGCACGTCCACCGGATCGCCGACGGCCGCTGGGTGCGCATCCGCGAGAGCGGCACCCCGGACGGCGGCCGGGTGCTGCTCACCACCGACATCACCGAGGAGCGCCACCGCGCCGCCCAGCTCCGCCTCCTCGCGCTCGCGGTCGAGCAGGCCGGCGACCCGGTGGAGATCACCGACGCCGAGCACGGCTTCACCTACGTCAACCAGGCCTTCGAGACGACGACCGGCTATTCCCGGGCCGAGGTGCTCGGCCGCGAGCCGCAGCACGTCCTCTCGAGCGGCCTGCACGCGCCGGAGTTCTTCGCCGGGATGCGCCGCCAGCTCGAGGCCGGCCGCACCTGGCACGGCACCATCGTCAACCGGCACCGCGACGGCCACCTGATCGAGCAGGAGACCACGATCTCGCCGCTCCGCGACGAGTACGGCGTCATCACCAACTTCGTCGCGGTCAAGCGCGACGTCACCGCCGAGCGCGCCCAGGCGCGGGCGCTCGCGGCGAGCGAGGCGCGCTACCGCGCCGTCGTCGACACCCAGACCGAGTTCATCGCCCGCGTCGGCGCCGACGGCTACTGGACCTTCATGAACGGCGCGGCCGAGCGCTACATCGGCACGCCGCTCGAGGACATGCGCGCCAAGGGCCTGCGCGACATCGACCTGATCCTGCCCGAGGACCGCGAGGCCTTCGAGCGCCACATGGCGAGCATCACGCCCGAGCAGCCGACCAGCACGGTCGAGCTGCGCGGCCGCCACCCGGACGGCAGCGTGCACTGGGAGCACTGGACCGACACCGGGATCTTCGACGCCGACGGCAAGCTGGTCGAGATCCAGTGCGTCGGACGCGAGATCACCGACCGCAAGCTCGCCGAGGCGGCGCGCGAGGAGGCCGAGCGGCTCAGGCTCGCCGCGCTCGAGGCGGCGCTCGACTGCTACATCGGCGTCGACTCGGCCGGGAACGTCGTCGAGTTCAATGCCGCGGCCGAACGGACGTTCGGCTATGCGCGCGCCGAGGCCATCGGCCAGCCGATGGCCGAGCTCATCATTCCGCCGCACCTGCGCGCGGACCACCTGCGCGGCTTCGCCCGCCACGTCGCCGGCGGCGGTTCGGACCTCGTGGGCCGGCGCATCGAGGTCGACGCGATGCGCGCCGACGGAACGGTGTTCCCGATCGAGATCGTCATCGTCAAGGGCGAGCGCGGCGGCGACACCATCTTCATCGCCTACATGCGCGACCTTTCCGAGCGCCGCGCCGCCGAACGGGCGCTCGCCGAGCGCGAGGCGCAGTTCCGCACCATCGCCGAGAGCGTGCCGGTCGGCCTCGTCATCAGCGAGATCGACACCGGCACGCCGCTCTACATCAACCCGCGCGCGCGCAAGACGCTCGGGGCCGACGCCGACGTCGAGACCTTGATGTCGGTCTGGGAGAAGCCCGAGCAGCGCGAGCAACTGCAGAGCGAGATCGTCGAGCACGGCATCGCCCGCGCCATCGAGGCCGACCTGGTGATGACCGACGGGCGGCGGATCAAGGCGCTGGTCTCCGCCACCAAGATCGCCTGGGGTGGCCGCGAGGCGATGCTGGCGGCGACCGTCGACATCACCGAGCTGCGCGAGACCGAGGCGGCGCTGCGCGAGAGCCAGGCGCGCTTCCGCGCCTTCATGGACTTCGCGCCGCTTGCCGTCCACCTGCGCGACTCCGACGGCCGCTACCTGATGTTCAACCGCCGGATGGAGGAGCTGATCGGGGTTCCCGCCGCCGACGCGCTCGGCCGGATGGCGAGCGACATCCGCCCGCCCGACCTCGTCGGCAACAGCGACCTGCATCACCGCTCGGTGGTCGAGACCGGCAGGATGCACGTCAGCGAGCAGTACCTGACCTACAACCCCGAGGACCCGCGCTGGGCGATGGCGATCCGCTTCCCGGTGCTGAACGCCGAGGGCAAGGTCAGCGCGGTCGGCACCTTCGCCGTCGACATCACCGAGCGCAAGGAGGCGGAGGCGGCGCTCAAGGCCTCGGAGGCGCGGCTCTACGCGATCAATTCGGCCAACCCGGTGCCGATGAACATCGCCCGCCTCTCCGACCGCAAGCTACTCTTCGTCAACGATCCCTACCTCGAGCTCTACGGGCTCGAGAACGTCGATCTCGACACCTTCGACCGCGACGCGCTCTACCCCGAGCCGGCGGAGCGCGACTGGATCTACGCCGAGCTCGCCGCCGGCCGCGAGATCACCGACTACGAGCTGACGCTGCGGCGCACCGACGGCCGCGAGATCCCGGTCTCGCTGACCTCGCGGCGGATCCAGTTCGAGGGCGAGCCGGCGATCGTGACGACCTCGGTCGACCTGACCGCGCTGCGCGCCGCCCAGTCCGAGGTGGCGCGCTCGCGCGAGGCGCTGCACCAGAGCGAGAAGCTGACCGCGCTCGGCGCGCTGCTCGCCGGCGTCGCCCACGAGCTCAACAACCCGCTCTCGGTCGTCGTCGGCTACTCGTCGATGCTCTGCGAGATGGGCTGCGATCCGACGATGACCGCGCGGGTGGAGAAGATCCACGCCGCCGCCGAGCGCTGCGCCCGCATCGTGCGCACCTTCCTCGCGATGGCCCGTGCCCGGCCACCGCGGCGCGAGCCGGTGATGCTCGGCGAAGTGGTGATGGGGGCGCTCGACCTGGCCGGCTACGGGCTCAGGAGCGCCGACGTCGATGTCGTGCTCGACTTGGCCCCGGGGCTGGCGCCGGTGCACGCCGACTCCGACCAGCTGCACCAGGTGGTCGTGAACCTCGTCGTCAACGCCCAGCAGGCGCTGATCGGCCGGCCGGCGCCGCGGCGGCTCGCGGTGCGCGCCTGGGCCGAGGGAGGCGAGGCGGTGCTCGAGGTCGCCGACAACGGGCCGGGGATGAGCCCCGACACGGCGAAGCGCGCGTTCGAGCCGTTCTTCACGACGAAGCCGCAGGGCGTCGGCACCGGCGTCGGCCTCTCGGTCTGCCACGGCATCGTCGCCGCGCATGGCGGCCGGATCGAGCTCGAGACCGCGCGCGGCGAGGGCGCCCGGTTCCGCGTCCACCTGCCGTTCTCGCAGAGCGCCGGCACGGTCCGCCCCGAGCTGCCGCCGGTGCCGCCCGCCGGCGGGCGCATCCTCGTCGTCGACGACGAGCCGGAGATCGCGGCGCTCCTGAAGGAGCGGCTCGCCACCGACGGCCTCGTCGTCGCCACCGCCTCGAGCGGCCGGCGCGCGCTGCAGGCGATCGAGGCCGGCGGCGTCGATGCCGTCGTCAGCGACCTCAGGATGCCCGACATGGACGGCGCGGCGCTGGCCGAGGAGATCCGCCGGCGCTTCCCAGGGCTCGCGGACCGGATCGTGCTGATCACCGGCGACGCGCTCGGCGCCGACCCCGGCGGCCGCCTCGGCGCCGGTGGGGTGCCGATCTTCGAGAAGCCGCTCGACCTCGGCGCGCTCGCCGCCGAGCTGCGCCGCCGCATCGCCGGGGTCCCGGCGGAATGAGCGGGCCGCGCGTCATCGTCGTCGACGACGAGCCCGACCTGCGGGCGCTGCTCGCCGACTATCTCGGCATGCAGGGCTACGCGGTCGCCGACCGCCGCCGACGCCGCCGAGCTCGACGCCCGGCTCGCCGAGGCGCCGGCCGACGTGATCGTCCTCGACATCAACATGCCGGGCGAGAACGGGCTGCAGGCGCTGGCCCGGCTGCGCGCCGCCGGCTGCCGGGCCGGGGTGATCCTCCTGACCGCCGCCGGGACGCTCGGCGACCGCCTCGCCGGCCTGACCGACGGCGCCGACGACTACGTCGTCAAGCCGTTCGAGCCGCGCGAGCTCCTCGCCCGCATCCGTGCGGTGCTCCGCCGGCTCGAGCCCGTGCCCGACCGCACCGCCGCGCCGGCGCCGCGGCCCTCGCTCCGGATCGGGCGCTGCAGCTTCGACACCGAGGCGCGCTGCCTGCGCGATACCGACGGCAACGAGATCGCGCTGACCGCGATGGAGTACGACCTGCTGTCGGTCTTCGCCCGCCACCCGCGGCAGACGCTGACCCGCGCCCGGCTCGCCGAGCTCGCGCACGGCCGCCCGCTGTCGCCCGGCGACCGCTCGATCGACATCCGCATCACCCGCCTGCGCGCGAAGATCGGCGAGGACGCCCGCTCGTCGCGGACGCTGCGCACCGTGCACGGCGAGGGCTACGTCTTCGACCCCGACAGCTGACCGGCCGAACTCAGGCCGGCTGCGGCTGCGGTTCCGGCCCGGGTGCGTGCCCGGGGTGGGCGATCAGCGTGTAGAACATCGGCACCACGAAGAGCGTGAAGAGCGTGCCGACGAGCAGCCCGGTGAAGATGACGAGCCCCATGGAGTAGCGCGCCGCGGCGCCGGCGCCTTCGGCGGTGATCAGCGGCACCACCGCGAGCGCCATCGCCGCCGTCGTCATCAGGATCGGCCGGAGCCGGATCTTGGCGGCCGCGACGATCGCCGCGTGCTTCGACATCCCCGGGTGCAGCTCGCGCTGCTGGTTGGCGAACTCGACGAGCAGGATGCCGTGCTTGGTGATCAGCCCGATCAGCGTGATCAGCCCGACCTGGGTGTAGATGTTGAGGGTGCCGAGGCCGATGTTGAGCGGCAGGATCGCCCCGAAGATCGACAGCGGCACCGACATGAGGATGATGAACGGGTCGCGGAAGCTCTCGAACTGCGCGGCGAGCACGAGGTAGATGACGACGAGCGCGGCGGCGAAGGCGATGATGATCGTGTTGCCCTCGGTCACCTCCAGCCGCGACTGTCCGGAATAGTCGATGAAGAAGCCCTCGGGCAGGATCTCCTGCATCGCGTCCCGGATCACGGCGAGCCCGTCGCCGGTCGAGACCCCGGGCAGCGGCAGCGCCGAGATCGTCGCCGAGTTCAGCTGGTTGAACTGCTCGATCGCCGCCGGCGAGGCGTTGGTCGCGATGGTGACCACCGAGGACAGCGGCACCATCTCGCCGGTCGCGGCGCGCACGAAGAAGTCGCCGAGCCGGTTCGGGTCGGACCGCCACTCGGCCGGCACCTGCGGGATGATGTCGTAGCTGTTCGAATCGCGGTCGAATTGCCCGATCGAGCCGCCGCCGACCAGGATGCCGAGCGTCCGCCCGATGTCGGAGATCGGCACGTTGAGCGCGGCGGCGCGGTCGCGGTCGATCGTGACCGTCACTTCTGGCTGGTCGAACGCCATCGAGTTCTGCACCACGATGAAGCGGCCGGATTCCTGGGCCTTGTTCTTCACTTGCTCGGCGACCTCGAAGACGCGCTGCGGGTCGTGGATCGACTGGATGATCACCGAGATCGGCAGGCCGCCGCCCGCGCCCGGCAGCGTCGGCGGCGCGAAGACGAAGCCCTCGACCCCCGCCACCTTGCCGAGCTGGCCCTGGATCTCCTGCTGAATCTCAGCCTGCGAACGCGAGCGGTCGGCCCAGTCCTTCAGCGCCCAGATGTAGAAGCCGGAATTGGTCTGCCCGCCGAAGCCCGCCACCGAAAACTCGGTGCTGACCTCCTCGATGTCCTTGGTCAGCACCGAGATCTGGTCGGTGTAGAGCTTGGTGTAGTCCCGCGTCGCGTAGCGCGGCCCGTTCAGGACGGCGAAGAGCGCCCCCTGGTCCTCCTCCGGCGCGAGCTCGGTCGTCGTCTTGAAGAACATGAAGCCGGTCGCCCCGGCGAGCGCCAGCACCACGAGGACCGTCACCGCCCGGAAGTCGAGCGAGCTCGAAACCCGGCGCTCGTACCAGTTGGCGAGCCGGTCGAAGCTCGAGTCGACGAAGTGCTGGAAGCGCGACGGCTGGCCCGACTTCAGCACCCGGGCCGCCATCATCGGGGTGATCGTCAGCGCCACGATGCCGGAGATGATCACCGCCCCGGCGAGCGTCACCGCGAACTCGCGGAACAGCGCGCCGGTCAGGCCGCCGGTGAAGGCGAGCGGCGAGAACACCGCGGCGAGCGTCAGCGTCATCGCGACGATCGGCCCGGTGATCTCCTGCATGCCGACGATCGCCGCCTCGAGCGGAGTCAGCCCCTCCTCGATGTGGCGGTGGATGTTCTCGACGACCACGATCGCGTCGTCGACGACGAGCCCGATCGCCAGCACCATCGCGAGCAGCGTCAGGAGGTTGATCGAGTAGCCGAAGGCGAGCAGCACCGCCGCGACGCCGATCAGCGAGACCGGGATCGTCACCACCGGCATCAAGACCGAGCGGAACGAGCCGAGGAAGAGCAGGATCACGACGACGACGATCGCCACCGCCTCGGCGATGGTCTTGAACACCTCCTCGATCGACGCGCTGATCGTATCGGTCGAGTTGTAGACGAGGGTGATCTCCATGCCCTGCGGCAGCGAGGCGTTGATCGCCGGCAGCTCGGCCACCACCGCCGCCGCGGTGTCGAGCGGGTTGGCCGCCGGGGTCGGGAAGACGCCGATGAAGGTGCCCGACGCGCCGTTGAAGGTCACGATCGCTTCCGGCTCCTCGGAGGCGAGCTCGACCTGCGCCACGTCGCGCAGCCGCACCACGTCGTTGTCGTTCGGAGCGCAGCGGCAGCGCCCCGAACGCCTCGGGCGTCTGCAGGGTCGAATCGAGGCTGATCGCGAAGGCGACGAACTCGTTCTCGGTCTTGCCGGGCGCCGACAGGAAATTCGCGTTGCCGATCGCATCCGCCACCTCGGACGCGGTGACGCCGCGCGAGGCGAGCTTCAGCGGATCGATCCAGACCCGCATGGCGTAGTTGGCGGCGCCGATGATCTCGATCTCGGCCACGCCCTGGATCGTCGACATCCGCGGACGGATCACCCGGTCGATGTACTCGGTCAGCTGCTCGGCGGTCATGTTCGGGTTCTGCGCCGTCAGGTACATCATCGCGAACTGCTGGCCGGTGCCCTTGACGATCACCGGGTCCTCGGCGTCGTCGGGCAGCTGGCCGCGCACCGACTGCACCTTCGACAGTACCTCGGTCAGCGCCACGTCGGGGTTCGAGCCGAGCTCCATGTGCACGCTGACCACGCTCGCCGACGGCGTGCTCTGCGAGGTCACGTAGTCGATGTTCTCCGTCGTCGCGACGGCCGCCGCGACCGGTGCGGTGATGAAGCCCTGGATCAGCTCCGGCGACGCGCCCGGATAGATCGTCGTGATGGTGACGACGGTCTCCTCGACCTCCGGGTATTGGCGGACCGGCAGGTTGAAGATCGCCTGCAGCCCGAGGAGCAGGATGAACGCGCCGAGCACGGTCGAGAGCACCGGGCGGCGGATGAAGATCTCGGTGAAATGCATCGGCGCTCAGTCCGTGACGGTCGTCGCGGCGGCGGAGGCGTCCGCCGTCGCCGGGTTGACCGTGTTGTCGACGACGACGGTCGCGCCGCCCGAGAGCCGGTTCTGCCCTGCGGTGACCACCTGGTCCCCGGGCTCGAGGCCCTTGGCGATCTCCACCAGCCCGCGCGCCCGCCGCCCGGCGTCGACGAAGACCTGCTCGACCTTCAGCGGCGCGTCTTCCGCCTCGCCGTCCTTGCGCACGACATAGACCGAGTCGCCATAGAGGTTCGAGGTCACCGTCGTCTGCGGCAGCGCGATCACCGACGGCTCGACCGGCTGCTGCACGCGCACCCGAAGGAACTGGCCGGGGTTGATCTGCCCGTTCGCCTCCTCGACCACGGCGCGCACGCCGACGAGGCGGGAGTTCGGGTCGATCTTCGGCTCGATCGCGACGATCTCGCCGCCGAGCTCGGTGCCGCCGACCTCGGAAGAGACAATCACCGGCATGCCGATCTCGATGAGCCGGATCTGCTGCTCGGGGATCGAGAAGTCGACCCGCATGGTGTCGATGTCCTGCAGCGTCGCATAGACCGTGCCGGGCTCGACATAGCCGCCAACCTCGAGCTTCGGGATGCCGATCATGCCCGAGAACGGTGCCTCGAGCGCCTTCTGCTCGAGAACGGCCTGCAGCTTCAGGACTTCGGCCGACGCGTTCGGCCATATCGGCGCGCGCCACGTCGAGGTCGGAGATCGGCACGACCCCGCGCTCGCGCAGCGCCTCGACCCGCTTCAGCGTCTCCTCGGCGAGGTCGAGCTGGGCCCGCGCCGCCTCGAGGTCGGCCCGCTCGACCCGGTCGTCGATCTGGATCAGCTTCTGCCCCTGCTCGACCCGGTCGTTGGCCTTGAACAGGATCTCGCGCACGATGCCCGACGCCTCGATGCCGAGGTCGACGCCCTGCGCCGCGTTGGCGGTGCCGATCGCCTCGAGCTCGGGCTGCCACGGCTCCGCCTTCGCCTCGATCACCGAGACCGTCACCGGCGGCGGCTGCATGGTGGCGAAGTAGCCCTGGATCGCCTGGTCACGAAACATGTTGAAGCCGACGATGCCGCCGACCACGACGACGAGCAGCACCACAGCCACGGTAAGACGCCAGATCATCGCTATCGGTTCCTCGCCGCTTCCGCGCATATGCGTGGACCCCCAGTCCGGCACCGCGACCGGCCATCACTTTGTGTTCCGAACGCCAAAGTCAATCCCTGCGCCGGGTTGACGTCGCGGGCGCTCGTGTCGCTTCCAATCGCGTCACCGGCTGAAGCCGGCCGCAAGCTCCACATGCCCCGACCAGCGGAACTGGTCAACCGGCTGCACCCAATCGAGGCGAAATCCCCCGTCGACGAGCAGCCGGGCGTCGCGCGCGAAGGTCGCCGAGTCGCAGGAGACCGCGGCGACACGCGCGACCGCCGAGCGGGCGAGCTCGCGGCTCTGCGCCTCGGCCCCTGCGCGCGGCGGGTCGATCACCACCGCCTCGACGCCGGCGAGCTCGGCCGCGAGCAGCGGCCGGCGGAAGAGATCGCGCGCGGCCGTGGTGACCCGCCCGAGCCGCGCATCGCGCGCCGCCGCGCCGAGCGCCTCCAGCATCGCCGACTCCGCCTCCACCGCGCGCACCTCCGCCGCCGCCGCGAGCGGCAGCGCGAAGGTGCCGCAGCCGGCGAAGAGGTCGGCGATCCGCCCGGCGCCGCCGCACGCCTCGCGCACCGCGTCGACCAGCGCCCGCTCGCCCTCGGCCGTCGCCTGCAGGAACGCGGCCGGAGGCGGCACCACCCGGGCGCCGCCCATCGCCTGGTGGGGCGGCCGGCGCTCGACGACGACCGCGCCCTCCCAGCTGAGCCGCGCCAGGTCGGCCGCCTCCGCCACCCCGGCCAGCCGTTGCCGCAGACCGGCGTCGAGCCCGCGGCCCCCCGCCACGTCGACGTCGAGCCCGGCCGGCCCGCTCGTCACGGCGAGCCGGAGCAGGCTCGAGCGCGACGCCCCGAGCCCGGTCAGCTCGCCGAGCGCCGGCCGCGCCGCCAGGATCTCCGGCCGGACCACCAGGCACTCAGGGACTTCGACCAGCGCCTCCGAGCGCCGCGCATGGAAGCCGACGATCGCCGCCTTGCGCGTCCGCCGCCCGGCGAAGACCGCGCGGCGCCGCGAGCGCGGCGGCGAGGTCAGCGTCGCGCGCATCGGCGCCTCGAGCCCGCGCGCCGCCAATGCCCGCACGATCGTCCCCGCCTTCCAGCCCGCGAGCCAGGCGTCAGCGGCGTGCTGCAGCGCGCAGCCGCCGCAGCTGCCGAAATGCGGACAGGGCGGCGCCACCCTCTCCGGCGAGGGCACGAGCAGCGTCGCGTCGCCCCCGGCCCCGATGCGCCAGCGCTCGCCCGGCAGCGCGAAGGGTAGGCGGAACTCGCCGGCGAGCCCGTCGCCGGCGCGTCCGAGGCGCTCGATCGTCACCTCCGGCATCGTACGCTCCGCGAAACCGGTCGTTTCCAGACGACCGCCTTTCGCGCGGGGGCTTCGCGCTTTATCTTGTGCGCGTCAACAACCGATGGAGACTCCCATGGCGACTCCCGTCGCGCCCGGCACCCGGATCGGACATGTGCACCTGAAGGTCGCCGACCTCGACCGCGCGATCGCCTTCTACTCCGGCGTGCTCGGCTTCGAGCTGCAGCAGAAGTACGGCGCCCAGGCCGCCTTCGTCTCGGCCGGCGGCTATCACCACCACATCGGGCTCAACACCTGGGAGAGCCTCGGCGGCACGCCGCCGCCGCGTGGCCATACCGGGCTCTTCCACACCGCGATCCTCTACCCGACGCGCCACGACCTCGCCGACGCGCTGCGCCGGCTGATGGCGGCCGGCATCGCGCTCGACGGCGCGTCCGACCATGGCGTGTCGCAGGCGCTCTACCTGCGCGACCCCGACGGCAACGGCGTCGAGCTCTACTGGGACCGCCCGGAGGCCGAGTGGCCGCGCGACGCGGAGGGCAACCTCAGGATGGTCACCGAGCGGCTGGACCTGCAGGACCTCCTGACCGCCTGAGTGGGCCACCCCGCGGGCGTTTCGCCTTATTTCTTGGCCATCCGTCCGACGCGCCCTACACCGAAGGCCATGCGCGGCGCCGAGCTCCTGATCCCCCGCCCGGAGGGCCTCTACTGCCCGCCCGGCGACTTCCACATCGACCCGGTCCGCCCGGTCCGCCGCGCGCTCGTCACCCACGCCCATTCCGACCACGCCACCGCCGGCCACGGCGCCATCCTCGCCACCCGCGAGACCCTCGACATCATGGCGCTGCGCCTCGGCGACGGCTTCGCCCCGGTCACCGAGGCCGCCCGCTTCGGTGAGCCGATCGCGCTCCGCGGCATCACCGTCACCTTCCACCCGGCGGGCCACGTGCTCGGCTCGGCCCAGATCGCCGTCGCGGCGCCGGGCCTCAGGATCGTCGCCGCCGGCGACTACAAGCGCACGCCCGACCCGACCTGCGCCGCCTTCGAGCCGGTCCCCTGCGACGTCTTCATCACCGAGGCGACCTTCGGCCTGCCGGTGTTTCGCCACCCCGACCCGCTGGCCGAAGCGCGCAAGCTGCTCCACTCACTCGCCCAGTTTCCCGAGCGCACCCACCTCGTCGGCGTCTATGCGCTCGGCAAGGCGCAGCGGCTGATCCGGCTGCTGCGCGAAGCCGGCCACGACGGCCCGGTGTTCGTCCACGGCGCGCTGCGGCGGCTCTGCGACTACTACGCGTCCCGCGGCATCGAGCTCGGCGACCTGCCCGACGCCACCCTCGAGCGCGGCCGCGCCCGCGACTTCGCCGGCCAGATCGTCCTCGGACCCCCGTCGGCCTTCGAGGGCCCCTGGATCCGCCGTTTCGCCGACCCGCTGATCGCCTTCGCCTCCGGCTGGATGCAGGTACGCGCGCGCGCCCGGCAGCGCGGCGTCGAGCTGCCGCTCGTCGTCTCCGACCACTGCGACTGGCCCGAGCTCACCGCGACCATCGCCGAGCTCGACCCGGCCGAGGTCTGGGTCACCCACGGCCGGGAGGAGGCGCTGGTGCGCTGGTGCGCGCTCCAAGGCCGCCCGGCCCGGCCGCTGCACCTCGTCGGCTACGAGGACGAGGCCGACGACTGATGCGCCGCTTCGCCGAGCTGCTCGAGCGCCTCGCCTTCACGCCTGCCCGCAACGGCAAGCTGAAGCTCATCGGAGACTACCTCGCGGCCGCGCCCGACCCCGACCGCGGCTGGGGGCTCGCCGCGATCACCCGCGACCTCACGCTCGACGCCGTGAAACCCGCGATGCTGCGCGCGCTCACCGTCGAGCGCGTCGACGCCGAGCTCTTCGCGCTCTCCTACGACTTCGTCGGCGACCTCGCCGAGACCATCGCGCTGATCTGGCCCGCACCGCCCGGGCCGCCCGAGGATCCGCGCGCTCGCCGAGGTGATCGACCGGCTGCGCGCCGCCTCCCGCCGCGAGGGACCGCAGGTGGTCGAGCGCCTGCTCGACCGGCTCGACGGCTCGGGACGCTTCGCGCTCTTGAAGCTCGTCACCGGCGGCCTGCGCGTCGGCGTCTCGGCCCGCCTCGCCAAGCAGGCGCTCGCCGACTTCGGCGCCCGCGACGTCACCGAGATCGAGGAGCTCTGGCACGGCCTCGGCCCGCCCTACGTCCCGCTCTTCGCCTGGCTGACCGGCACGGGGCCGCGGCCGGCGGCGGCGGCGGCGACCCCGTTCCGCCCGGTCATGCTCTCGCACGCGCTCGAGGAGACGGAATTCGCGAAGCTCGACCCCGCCGACTTCGCCGCCGAGTGGAAGTGGGACGGCATCCGCGTCCAGGCCGCCGCCGACGCCCACGGCCGCCGGCTGTGGTCGCGCACCGGCGACGACATCTCGCGCGCCTTCCCCGACCTCGTCGACGCGCTCGACTTCGACGCCGCGCTCGACGGCGAGTTGCTCGTGCGCCGCGACGACGGCTCGATCGCCACCTTCTCCGACTTGCAGCAGCGCCTGAACCGCAAGACCGTGACCCCGGCCCAGCTTCGCCGCTACCCGGCCCATCTGCGCGCCTACGACCTGCTGCAGGACGGCCCGCGTGACCTCCGCCCGCTCCCCTTCGCCGAGCGCCGCGCGGCCCTCGAGGCGCTCGTCCCACGCCTCGACCCGGCCCGCTTCGACCTTTCGCCTCTCCTGCCCTTCGCGACCTGGGACGACCTCGCGGCGCTTCGCGCCGCGCCATCCGATCCGATCATCGAGGGCGTGATGCTGAAGCGGCGCGACAGCCCCTATGTCCCCGGCCGACCGAAGGGCCTGTGGTTCAAGTGGAAGCGCGACCCGCACATCGTCGACGCCGTGCTGATCTACGCCCAGCGCGGCCATGGCAAGCGCTCGGGCTTCTACTCCGACTACACCTTCGGCGTCTGGGCCGAAGACGGCACGCTGACCCCGGTCGGCAAGGCCTATTTCGGCTTCACCGACGAGGAGCTGGCGCAGATCGACCGCTTCGTGCGCAACAACACCACCGACCGCTTCGGCCCGGTCCGCGCCGTGCGCGCCGAGCCCGACCACGGCCTCGTCCTCGAGGTCGCCTTCGAGGGCCTGCAGCGCTCGACGCGGCACCGCTCCGGCCTCGCGATGCGCTTCCCCCGCATCGCCCGCCTGCGCTGGGACAAGCTCCCCCGCGACGCCGACACCCTCGAGACGCTCGAGGCGCTGCTCCCGCCGGAATAGAGCCTGGCGTTAACTTTGGTTGACCGGGCGGGGCAAGGCGCGGAATTCGCTCGGAAAGCTGCCGGAAGTGACGTCCGGGGACGCGTGCACAGCGTATGCACATCGTATGCACAACCTATGCACCAAACCCGTGCAGGCGCTGGCGGCGGCCACAGGGACGCCGGCGGCGCGATTCAGGCAGTCGACGGTCGAAACGATTGGGTTGCGCGCCCTCTTGCCAGGTCAATCGGCGGTCAATCATCGTTAACAGAAGGTCGTCGCGGCGATGATCCGGTTTCTTGACCAGTCCCGGCATAGCCGATGCTATGCACTTTTTGGCATAACCATCGCCGGCAGCAGGATCATTTCGATTCTGTCCTGCTCGCACAGCCTGAACTCATCGCGTTCCAGCCGCTTTCAGCGGCTCACTCCTCGAACGGCATCGCCCGGTCGAGCCATACCCCCTCCGGCCCGATCCGCGCCGCATGCGCGAGCACCTCGACGCCGCCGGCCCGCGCTTGCGCGAAGGCCGCGGCATAGGCCGGGTCGATGTCTGCCGCCACCCGGCAGACGTCGCAGTCGGTCCGCTGGACCACGTAGAGCATCACCGCGCGCTGCCCGCCCGCCGCGATCGCCGCGAGCTCGCGCAGATGCCGCGCGCCCCGCGCCGTCACGCTGTCGGGAAACTCGGCCGCGGCGCCGTCGCGGCGCAGGTGCACGTTCTTCACCTCGACATAGGCATCCGCGCGCCCCGGCCCGCTCAGGACGAAGTCGACCCGGCTCCCCGTCCCGTAGCGCACCTCCGGCCGCACCGCCGCATAGCCCGCGAGCCCCGGGATGCCGCCCGCCGCCAGCGCCTCGGCCACCAGCCGGTTCGGCAGCCCGGTGTCGATCCCGGCGAAGTGCCCGCCGCCGAGCTCGACCAGCCGCCAGGCGAAGCCGAGCTTGCGCCGCGGGTCGCTCGTCGGCTCGAGCCACACGGTCGTGCCCGGCGCGTTCAGCCCGAGCATCGCGCCGGGGTTGGCGCAATGCGCCGTCACCCCCCGGCCGTCTTCGAGCATGACGTCGGCGAGGAATCGTTTATACCGGCGCACGAGGGTGCCGCGGATCAGGGGGCTGGCGAAACGCATGGCCCGGAGTTCTGCACCGCCGCCGCGACGAGGACAAGCCGCCGATGCCCAACCCCAGCGCCGCCATGCTGACCATCGGCGACGAGATCCTCTCCGGCCGCACCCGCGACACCAACATGCCCCACCTCGCCCAGGCGCTGGGTGCGAAGGGCATCGCCCTGCGCGAGACCCGCGTCGTGCCCGACGACATGGCCGAGATCGTCGCGGCGGTGAACGCGCTGCGCAGCCGCTACGACCACGTCTTCACCTCCGGCGGCATCGGGCCGACCCACGACGACATCACCGCCGACGCCGTCGCCGCCGCCTTCGGCGTGACGCTCGACGTGCGCGAGGATGCCCGCGCGATCCTCGCCGCCAACTATGCCGACCCGGAGCGCGACCTGAACCCGGCGCGCCTCCGGATGGCGCGCATCCCGGCCGGCGCCGCGCTGATCGAGAACCCGATCTCCAGGGCGCCCGGCTTCTCGCTCGGGAACGTGCATGTGATGGCCGGGGTCCCCGCGATCTTCGAGGCGATGGTGGCGGGACTGCTGCCGCGGCTGACCGGCGGGCGGCCGCTCCTGTCGGAGACGCTGCGCGTCGACCGGCCCGAGGGCGAGGTCGCCGGGCCGCTCGGCCGGATCGCCGAGCGCCACCCGACCGTCACCATCGGCAGCTATCCATTCACCCGCGACGGCCGCTTCGGCACCAATCTCGTCGCCCGGAGCGACGACCCGGCGGCGCTCGCCGCCGCCTTCGCCGACCTGCAGGGGCTCGCGGGCGACCTCGCGACCGGCTGACCGGCCCGCCCGCTCCGTGCTGGCGTCGCCGTTCCCGAAGGCAATCTGCGCCGGATCTCGATCGGCGGCGACCGCGAGTTGCTCCCCCGCTTGCGCCCGGCGCGAGGCTGCCGCCATAGTGGGTCGGATCCCCGCGCACGAGGAGCCGCCCCGCGCATGACCGGCATCGAACTCGTCGACACGGCGATCTTCGTTGCCTCGGCGCTGGTGCTTCTCGGCATCTTCTCGAGCCTCATCGCCACCCGCTTCGGCGCGCCTCTGCTCCTCGTCTTCCTCGTCGTCGGCATGCTCGCGGGGCAGGACGGGCCGGGCGGTATCATCTTCAACGACTACCAGGCCACCTATCTCGTCGGCTCGATCGCGCTGTCGGTCATCCTGTTCGACGGCGGGCTCCGGACCCGGCTCTCGGCCTTCCGCGGCATCCTCGCGCCCTCGCTTGTCCTCGCGACCGCGGGCGTGCTGATCACCGCCGCGGTGGCGGGCGTGGCCGGCTGGGTGGTGCTCGACCTCGATCCGATGGGCGCGCTGCTGCTCGGCGCCATCATCGGCTCGACCGACGCGGCGGCGGTGTTCTTCCTCCTGCGCACCGGCGGGCTCAGGTTGCAGCACCGTGTCGGCGCCACGCTCGAGATCGAGTCCGGCACCAACGACCCGATCGCGGTCTTCCTCGCCATCGTGCTGACCGAGTTCGTCCTGGCGCGCGGCAGCATGGGCGGCCTGGACCTCGCGCTCAGGCTCGGCATGGAGGCGATGGTCGGCGGGATCCTCGGCGTCGCGGGCGGCTTCGGCGTGGTGGCGATCCTGAACCGGGTGGCGATGCCGGGCGGGCTGCACCCGCTCTTCGCCGTCGCGGGCGCGATCCTGATCGCATCCTTCACCAACATCGTCGGCGGCAGCGGCCTGCTCGCCGCCTACGTCGCCGGGCTCGTGCTGGCGAACCGGCCGACGCGGGCCTATCCCTCGATCGTCGGGTTTCATGATGCCGTCACCTGGCTCTGCCAGATCGTGATGTTTCTCGTCCTCGGCCTGCTCGTGACCCCGTCGACGCTCTGGGACTACGCGCCCCAGGGCATCTTCGTCGCCCTCGTCCTGACTTTCGTGGCGCGTCCCATCGCGGTCTGGCTCTGCCTCGCGCCGTTCGACTTTGCCCGCAACGATAAGCTCTTCATCTCCTGGATCGGGCTGCGCGGGGCGGTCTCGATCTTCCTCGCCGCGATCCCGACCCTTGCCGGGGTGCCGAACGGGCCGGCCTACTTCAACATCGCCTTCTTTGTCGTGCTGTTCTCGATGCTGGTCCAGGGCTCGACGCTGAGGGCGGCCGCGCGCCGGCTCGGCGTGGCGCTCCGGCAGACGACGCACGCGGTCAGCCGGGTCGAGCTCGACATCCCCGGCCAGACCGAGCAGGAGATCGTCGGCTACCCGGTGACCGCCGACAGCGTGATCCTCGGGCTCAGCCGGCTGCCGGCGTGGGCGCGCGTCCTGATGGTGGTGCGCAAGGGGCACATCCTCGACGCGGCGGTCGCGGGGGCGCTGCAGCCCGGCGACTACTGCTACTTCCTCGTCTCGCGCGACCGGCTGCCGCGCCTCGACACCCTGTTCCGCGAGAGCCCGGACGTGGCGCGACGCCTCGGCCTCCTTTTCGGCGAGCTGGCGATCCGCGGCGAGACCAGGGTCGCCGAGGTCGAGCAGTTCTACGACCTCGACTTCGGGCCGCATCCGCCCGACATCACCGTCGCCGACTGGGTCGCCGGCCGGATCGAGGCCAGGCCAACACTCGACATGACGCTGGGCGTCCCCGGCGGCAAGCTGGTGGTGCGCCGCCTCGAGTCGGGACGCATCGCCAGCGTCGGCCTGCAGCTCGACGAGCTCCTGCAGGTCGAGCCCGACGAGCGCCTGCTCGCCCGCCTCGAGGAGGAGGCCGACGACCTGCGCGGCCTGCGCAGCTGGCTCGCGCGGCTGCGCCGGCCGTGGTCGCGCGCGTGAGGGCTTTATCCGCGGCCCGGAAGCGGCTAGGGCTCGAAGCGTGTGCGGGCATGGCGAAATCGGTAGACGCAGCGGACTTGCGACGTTGAGTGCCCGGGGGGAAACCCGCGGGATATCGCCGCTCAAATTCGGGGAAACCTCACGGGTCAGGCCGGTGGCAATCCCGAGCCAAGCCCTCCTCCGGGAGGGAAGGTGTAGAGACTAGACGGGCGGGGCCTAAAGCCGGATCGGCCAGGGCCAAGGGATAGTCCAGACCACGAACGCCGGGATCCCGGCGGCGGCGGAAGCCGAGGTGGTACGAAAATCCGCTTCCCTAGGGAGTGCCAGTTCGATCCTGGCTGCCCGCACCACTCCGGTCAGGTCCGGAGCCGATTCCGCCCGTGCCGACAGGCGCGTAGCGAAATCGGCTGATGCACGGATCATGCACGACATATGCACAACTCATGCACCAAATAACAGGGGCGCGTCATACGAGTTCCGGCTGATCGCTTCGCCGGATGCGAGCGTTGGCCTCTGCGACGATTGCCGAGGCACGGCCTGCGCCTGCCTGGGCTGGCGCACCTTGCCGTACGCCGCCCCGCGCGGGCGCTCGGGCAAGCGACTGACGGTGCGTCCTGCACGACCGTCGGGTGCGCCTGCCGGGGGGCAGGCAGGCGCAGGCCGTGCTTGCGCACGGCCGGGCGCACCGCTCGGAGGCGAAGTGATCAACCGGATCCCGTATCACACCCCGCCGCCCGCCATGGCGGCGATCGTCCAGGCGCCGGCCTCCTGCAGGATGCCCGACATCGCGACGTTGAAGGCCGAGACGATGGCGGTCGCGTCGTCGGCCGAAGCGGCGGCCGAGCGCTCGAAACGGCGCGAGGCGACCACCTGCCCGTCGAGGTCGCGCACCAGCGTCAGCGTCAACGCCACCACCGCCCGGATCGGCGGCTGCGCGGTCTCGCCGACCTCGACCTGGAACGCCTCGATGGTCGTGAAGAGGTCGAAGTCGGGCAGCGGCCCGGTCGCGGCGGGGCGCACGAAGCCGACCCGTCCCGATTCCGCGAGCGACCGGATGATCAGCGACTGGACGTGCAGCGGCGCCGCCTCGATCCAGCGCGCCCCGGGCAGGTAGGTCACCGCCAGCGGGTTCGGCTTCACCAGGATCCGGTCGGTGGCGATCGCGGCCGAGGCGGCCGGCTCCTCCACCGCGACCGAGCGTCCGGTGCTGGAGGCGCCGGGGATCGCCGCCGGCACCAGCTCGTAGGCGTCGAGCGGCCGCGCGGCCGAATTGAGCGAGCGCACCGCCGAGCAGCCGGACGGCAGCGCGAGGGCGAGGGCGAGCAGGAGGGCGGCGCGGGCCGGCATCATCGGCGGGTCATCTCCTGTAGGTCGGCGCCTGGTTGCCGAGGAAGAACCCGGCAGGATCGCGCTCGATCCGGCGGGTCAGCTGCTCGAGGCTGGCGACCAGCGCCCGCGCCTCGGCGGTGAAGCGGACGAACTGCGGCAGGCCGGTGGTGGTGAACTCGCGCACGGGGCCGGCGCTCGACGCGACTACCCCGTCGATGCGCGCGATGGTCGCGCTCGCCTGCCCGATGGCCGTGCGCAGGTCGGCGGTGATCGCCGGCAGGTCGGCTGCCACCTTGGCCACGCTCGCGTCGATGCCGGCCGCAGCCGAGCGGATGTCGGCGGCGGTGGGCCCGACCTCCTGGTCGATCACCCGTTGCGCGCCCGTGAACGTGCCCTCGGCAGCCACCAGCGTCCGCTCGGCGGTGTCCATCGCCGCGTCGAGCCGCTTGAGCGTGGCGCTGGCGTCGTGCAGCGTCCGGGCCGCGGCGTCGAGCGTGGTGCCGGCCGTCGCCGTCAGCGGCGCGAGCCCGTCGGTGAAGGCGGTGATGTCGGCGCCGGTCTCGTCGATCACCCGGCTGGCGGTATCGACGGCGGTACGGATCTCGGCGACGATCCCCGGCACGTCGTCGGCGATCACCCGGTCGAGCGCCTCGAGCGAGGTCCTGGCGTCGGCCAGGGTGGCACGGGCGTCGCTGACCAGCGCCGTGCCGTCGCCCGCGACCAGCGTCTCGACGCTCTTCGATGCGGCGTCGACCGACTGGAACGTGGCGGTCGCCTCCGCCAGCGTCGCGTCGAGGCCGGCGAGCGTCGTCTCGAGCTGCTCGAGGCGCGCCGTCGCCGCGTCGGCCGTGCCGCCGAAGCTCCCGAGCACCGAGGAGGCGTCGCCGCTGATCTCGGCGACCGCCGCCCTGAGCGCGGCGACCGTTTCCGCCAGATCGGCGGCGATGCCGGGAAGCCGGTCGCGGATCACCGCGTTCGCGCTGTCGAAGGTCGCCGTCGCGCTCTTCAGCGTCCCGTCCGCCGCGCCGAGCGTCGTGTCGAGGCCGGCGAGCGTGGTCCGCGCCGCCGCGAGCGCCTCGTCGGCGTTGGCGAGCGTCGTCTCGAGCGTGGCGCCGATGCCGTCGAGCCGGCCGGTGAAGCCGCCGATCTGGCCGGCGGCGGTGGAGACCGTCCGGGTGATCGACGCGAAGTCGTCGAGCGCCGACTGGAGCTGCCCGGAGGCCTGGTCGAGGTTCGCGAGGATTCCGCTGACATGGGCCTGGTTGTCCGGCCCGATGAAGCTCTGCAGGCTCTTCACCAGCGTGATCGCCTCGTTGACGAGATCGGGCGCGTCCTCGGTCAGCGCCTCGACCACCGAGCGCCGGGCGATGATCTCCGGCACCTTGCCGCTCTCCGGCCGGAGCAGCGCCGCGTCGTCGCGGCCGCTGGTCAGCGACACGTAGGAGACGCCGGTGACGCCCTGGGCCGCGAGCTGCGCGGTGGTGTCCTCGGTGATCGGCGTGCCGCCGGTGACCTCGATCCGCGCGCGCACCTTGCCCCGGTGCTCCTCGGAGAGGTCGATCGCGGTGACCTGGCCGACGGTCAGGCCGTTGAAGCGGACGTCGGACGCCCGGCTCAGGCCCGAGACGTTGTCGAAGATCACGTCGTAGTAGTCGTATTGCCGGTTCACCTCGAACCGCGCGAGCCAGACCAGGAAGCCGAGGCCGCCCACGATGGCGAGAAGCGTGAAGACGCCGATCAGCACGTAGTTGGCCCGGGTCTCCATGGCGGCTCAGCCGGAGGCGAACGCGGCGCGCGCCCGCGGACCGTGGAAGTACTCGTGCACCCAGGGGTGGTCGACCTTCAGCATCTCGGCGATCGTCCCGGTCACCAGCACCTTCTTCTCCGCCAGCACCGCGATCCGATCGCAGATCGCATGCAGCGTGTCCAGATCGTGCGTCACCAGGAACACCGTGAGCCCCAGCGCCTTCTGCAGCTGGCCGATCAGCTCGTCGAAGGCCGAGGCGCCGATCGGATCGAGGCCGGCGGTCGGCTCGTCGAGAAAGACGATCTCGGGGTCGAGCGCCAGCGCCCGCGCGAGCCCCGCACGCTTCTGCATCCCGCCGGAGAGCTCGGACGGGTACTTCGGGCAGGCGTCCGGCGGCAGGCCGACCATCGAGACCTTGAGCTCGGCAAGCGCCTCGCGCGTCGAGGGCTGCAGGTCGAGCTGCTCGCGCATCGGCGCCTCGACGTTCTGCCGGACGCTGAGCGACGAGAACAGCGCCCCGCCCTGGAACATCACGCCCCAGCGCCGCTCGATCGCCTCGCGCTCGGCGTCGGGGGCGGCGAGCACGTCGGTCCCGAACACCTTGACGCTGCCGGCGGCGGGCTTGACGAGCCCGACGATCGAGCGCAGCAGCACCGACTTGCCGGTGCCCGACCCGCCGACGACGCCGAGCACCTCGCCGCGATAGACGTCGAGGTCGAGCCCGTCATGGACGACGTTCGGGCCGAAGCGGTTGACGAGCCCGCGCACCTCGATGACGGCCTCGCGCTCGGCCATCAGACGCCCACCACCGCGAAGAAGATCGAGAAGAGCGCGTCGGCGACGATCACGAGGAAGATCGCGAGCACGACCGAGGTCGAGGTGTTGCGGCCGAGCGACTCGGCGTTGCCCTCGACCTGCATCCCCTCGTAGCAGCCGATCAGCCCGATGATCAGCGCGAAGAACGGCGCCTTGATGATGCCGATGGCGAACTGCCAGACGTCGGTGCCCTCCTGCAGCCGGGCGCGGAACATGCCGGGGCTGACGCCGAGCTCGATCCAGGACATCGCGGCGCCGCCGATCAGCCCCGCCATGTCGGCGATGAACCCGAGGAGCGGCAGGGTCAGGATCAGCGCCAGCACCCGCGGCACCACCAGCACCTCGACCGGGTCGAGGCCGAGCGTGCGCATCGCGTCGATCTCCTCGCGCATCTTCATCGAGCCGATCGCCGCGGTGAAGGCCGAGGCCGAGCGCCCGGCGACGATGATCGCGGTGAGGAGGATGCCGAGCTCGCGCAGCATCGAGATCGCGATCAGGTCGACGACGAAGACCTCGGCGCCGAACTGCCGGAGCTGGGTCGCGCCCTGGAACGCCAGCACGATGCCGATCAGGAACGACATCAGCGCCACGATCGACACCGCGTTGAGCCCGGCCTCCTGCATGTGGAAGACGAGCGAGGTGAAGCGGAGCCGCCATGGCCGGACCACGAGGCCGGCGATCGCCGCGACGATCGCGCCGAGGAACCCGGTGAGCTCGACCGCGACCCTCCAGGCGCCGACCGTGGCCTCGCCGATGTCGGCGACCCAGCCGACGATCCCTGCCCCCGACGGGGGCGGCGGCGGCTCGGCCGGCAGGCTGCTCTCGACGGTCTCGAGCAGGGTTCGCCGCGCGTCCGAGGCGCCCTCGATGCGGAAGTCCGCCCCCTCGGCCGCGAGCCGGCGCTTGAGCTCGAGGATCGCCCAGGCCCCGGCGGTGTCGAAACCGTCGAGACCCTCGAGGTCGACCACGACCTCGCCGGGCCCGCCGACGGCGCGGAGCTGATCGAGGACCGCATCGACACCGCCGACCAGCAGGCTGCCCGCGAGCGAGACGACGGCCCCGCGGTCGGACCGCTCGATCGTGACGGTCGGCGTGGTCATCCCTGGCTCCCGCGGCTCCGGCCGCGCGAATATCACCACGGCACGCGCCAAGGCCGCAAGGTCCCGCAGCCGGACCTTGCGCACCGCCGCGGCGGCGGTGGCCTGGCTTGCCGTGACGAGCTCTGGCTAAAACTGGAGCGGGCGAAGGGATTCGAACTCAGGTTCCGAGCGATCTCTCAGCGTCTCACATCTCCAAGTCTTACAAGCGTTTAGCTCGGATCAGCATATCTACCTGTTGCAACCTGCGTCCTGCCATCGCATAATTTTGGTGGTTTCTTTGGTGTGGAGAGGAGTTCGATTCCGGATGCCGAAGCAGGTGAAGGACGCACTGTCGGCCGTAACGGTCCGGCAGATCAAGACCCCCGGAAGGTATGCCGACGGGAACGGGCTCTATCTTGTGGTCACCGGCAGCGGCGCGCGGATGTGGCAGTGGCGCGGGACTGTCCAGGGCCGCCGCCGCGAGCTGGGGATGGGTAGCGTCTCTTTTCTCTCCCTCAGGGAGGCGAGGGACCGCGCCCGCGACTGGCGTCGCATCGCCCACGAGGGCGGTGATCCGACGGAGTTTCGCGACCGGCAGAAACGCGAGCTCCTGACTTTCGCCGACGCCGCCGAGCGGTGCTGGTCGGATCGGATCGACGGCAAGCTGCGAAGCGAGCGGTCGGCGTCGGTGTGGCTCAATGCGCTGC
Organism: uncultured Alphaproteobacteria bacterium; assembly: GCA_963763295.1. Classification (GTDB taxonomy): domain Bacteria; phylum Pseudomonadota; class Alphaproteobacteria; order Rhodobacterales; family Rhodobacteraceae; genus Amaricoccus. The sequence continues at coordinate 27,928 of CAVXOH010000006.1, read as the reverse complement.
GGTCCTACGCGTACCCGGCGCTGGCCCGACGGCCGATCACCGCGATCACCGTAGCCGATATCAAGGCGGTTCTGGCGCCGATCTGGCTCGACAAGCCGGAGACGGCACGGAAGGTCCGCCAGCGGCTGCGCACGATCTTCGACTGGGCGCGGGCGAGCGGCCACCTTGCGGGTCCGAACCCGACCGAGGGCGTCGACCTCGCGTTGCCGCGGCAGACCGACACCAAGCAGCACTTCGCAGCCCTTCCGTGGAGCGATCTGCCGGCGCTTTGGCCACGTCTTGAGAAGGCGTCCGGCATGGGAGCCATTGCCCTCCGGTTTGCCATCCTGACGGCGGCGAGGACCGGCGAGGTGCGCGGCGCGGTCTGGTCCGAGTTCAACCTCGATGCCGAGGTATGGAAGGTCCCTGCCGGGCGGATGAAGGCCGGAAAAGAACACCGGGTGCCGCTTACCGGGCCTGCGCTCGCCCTGTTGCGCACGCTCCAGCCGTTGGGTGCGAAACCGGGGGACCTCGTCTTTCCATCGGCGCGGGCCGGCAAGCCGCTGTCCGACATGACGCTCTCGGCGGTCCTGAGGCGGTTGAAAGTCCCCGCCACGGTCCACGGCTTCCGATCGACATTTCGGGACTGGGCGGAAGATGAGACGAGCTACAGCCATGAGGTCAAGGAGGCGGCCCTCGCCCATGTTGTCAAGAACCGGGCGGAGGCGGCATACCGGCGCACCGACCTCTTCGACAAGCGCCGGGCACTGATGCACGAATGGGCCGACTTTGTCACAGGTGGAGGGGCCTGATACCGAACAGGGCAGACGAGCCTAGAAACCGATGGATCACTCATCGGAACCACATTTTTGGTGCGCGTCGATTGCCGAAGATTGCGCGGTGCGGAAGCGCAGCCGCCCCGAGCGCCCTGTTGATACGCGCCACCCTGTTGGCCTTTCCATCAGACGCAGGGCGTTCGCGGTCGCAACTCGTAGCGGCACGTCCGCCGTCGCTCGTCTCAATCCCGGCGTTCAGGGCGTTCGGACTCTTGACCCTTTTTCAGCTTTTTGGGCTTCGGTAGGGGATGAGATGACCGGATACGGGTTAGGTCGCGGACCGAAAATATTAACAGGACTTTTTGGGCTTTTTGGGCTTTTTGCGGACCAATGGGATATTGGCCGCAGAGCTTTTTGGCCTTTTTCTGCTTTCTGACCTTTTCTGGCTTTTCGACTACTGCGTGATGTTGTTGTCATGGGGATGCCGTCAAAGGAGTTGGAAAAGGCCGAAAAGCTTGAAAAGGGGGAGGCCTCTCTGTTTCAAGACTCTGAAAAGCCCAAAAAGGTCGAAAAGACCCTCGCCGCCTGGAACAGCCGAGAAGCCGGGAAAGGCGGAAAAGGTCGAAAAGGTCGAAAAGGTCGAAAAGGTCGAAAAGGTCGAAAAGCCTCTGCAGTCGTGAAGCGCGAGAAAAGCCCAAAAAGCCCGAAAAGCCTGAAAAGGCCGGACCGGCCCCCATCGGGAGATCGCGATCAAGCTGCTCTGACGCGACCGCGCAGCGGCCTAAATCGGGAGAAATGTGTGCGACGGTATGCAGATCGAGGGCAGAGCGGGCGGCAGAATGTTTCTGGAGTGCTCTCGCATGCGGTGCAAAACGACCGGCCGCTCTTTGCCGCCCCGGCACGGGTCTCGCGGCCTTTGGCATCTGGCGGCACTGCTCGCCCAGTCGACCCAGGCCGTAGAGCCCTCACGACGGCACGCCGCCGGGGAGATTGCTCAGCCGGGGCTAAGGCGGTCCAAGTGGACAGGTCGACGGCGTCCGGAGTCACCTCCAGATGCCGGGGTTCACGACATACTCGATCCTGGGATGACCCCCGGTGGGAATTCTTCGCTCAGACACGATGCCTGCGTCCTTGAGCAGGTCGAGGGCGGCGGCAACCGCCTTTGCGTTGCGAAGGCCCTCCAGCCTGAGGCTCATGATATCGGTCCTCGTGGTGGTCTCGATCCGTTTTGTCTTCAGCACCTGCGCCAGCGTCCGGGCCGCCCGCTCCTCGGTCGAGGTCGAGGCCTCGGCATAGGCGCGCCGCGCCATCGGCAGCAGATACCCATGGACGTAGTGATGCGCCCGCTCGAAGGTCGAGAGCGTGATGCGCGACGGCGGGGTGTGCTCGGGTCCGACCGCCCAGTCCATCAGGTCAAGCACGAGGGCGATGCGGGCGATCATCCCGGGCGTCTTGCCCATGAACGAGCTGATCAGCCCGGTGCACTCTCCCTCCGCCTTGCGGACCCAGACGTAGTAGTCCTTCATCGCCGACCTGGCGGCATCATCGAAGCGCACGATGACAGGTTGCAGTTCCTCGGAGGCGTCGGTCACCATCTCGAGCCCGTAGAGCCGCGTGAAGGCCGCCTCGACCATCGCGTTGTCGGGAATGCGCGTGGGGACGCCCACCTCGGCCGGCAGCGGGAACACCGGGCAGAAGCGGGCAAGCATGCCGTCATCGTCGCGCGCCTTCATCAGAAGGGCGGAAAGACGGTCAGGTTGGATGCCGCCGATCACGCCGATGGTCAGGCGCTCGACGGAAACCGGGCCGCGGCTCAGCCGCTCGACGGAGAACGAGCCGCCGCCGTAGGCCTCGAGCCAGAACGGCCGGTCGCCGCTGCCGTTGTTGTAGCGGTTCATGTCACCCAGGAAGCCGGCGAGCTCGTCGCGCACCATCAGTGTTCCCCGCGGCTGACGGCCGAGCATGGCGCCAAGAGCTTCCGTCGTCACGTCGTTTATGGTGAGACGCGGGATGTGCGGCTCTTCAGGCGGGATGGCCTCCAGCGGCCGCGGCGGCGGGGTACGCCCGGCCTTGGCGGCAATCTCGACGTCCTTCTCCCATTCCTTTTGGTACGCTTCCGCCGTCTTCACCTTCTCCACCCATGCCGCGTGAGCCAGTTCGGCCTCTTTGCGGACCCGGCGCTCGAGCGCGCGCAGTGGAGCGGTGACGGCCTTCAGCGCCGGGCTCTTCCCCGCACTCGGGCTGCCGATGATCTTGCCCCAGATCACCGGCGGCTCGCTCCAGCCAAGCCACGGTGACACCCAGCGAGCGTTGCCAACCAGCGACCCGGCGGCCGCCAACAGGGCGAGCCCGACATAGTCAGCTGGCGCCGATCCCCCCTTGGCGGCATCGGCGATCCAATTCCCCCAGACCGCCCCGAAGACGTCGGCGCCCGGGAAAGCCGGTGGCGGATCGGCCCGCAGTTCTAGCAAACTGATGTTCGGCTCCGGCAACGCCGCTTCGTCGGGCGCAGCGGGCGCTAGCGTATCGCCCTTCGGTCCACGCGGCTGCTTCAGCCCGGATCCAAGGCCGGAACGGATGGTTGCCGCGGCCTCGCGGTCAGCGAGGCCGGCAGCCGTGGCAGCCGCGAACAGGTCGCCCTCGACGCGGCCCCGTTCGAGATGGCCCTCGCCCACGATCTGGCCGAGGTTGAAGGCGGCACGGTTCAGCCTGTCATTGCGCGACCCGGGCGGCGCAGCGGCGACCCCCGCCACTTCATCACGCAGCGCGGCCGCTGCCCAGCTGGCGCAGGTGTCGGGGATCCGTTCCGACTGGCGCTCCCGCGCCGCAGGCTCCTCGAGCAGCGCCCGGAGCTTCTCGGGGAGCTCGGGGACTTCGCCTGCAAGGAGCCGCTCGCCCATCGGCTCCGCGACCCACCAATAGCCGCCCGCCGCTGCTGCGCTCGGTGGCACGATGACGTAGCCGCCCTCTCCTCGGGTGTCGATCCCGGGAGCAATCCTGCCGACGGTGTTGCGCCAGCCCTCGCCCGGCCAGCCGGAAATAGGCGTGGCCCCCGCCGGACGGCGTGAGAACCGCGATCTCGGCACGGGGAAGCCCCAACGCGCGGTAGGCGGACATTCCGTCGACCTTCTCATCGACGTCAATGTCGACGACGTAGAGCCCGGAGCAGGCGCCAGTCGGGAGGCCGATCATCGCCGTCGGCCACCGGCTCCACCATTCGCGGAGCTGCGCCTCGTCGATGCTGGCCGTGCTCGGCCAGGCGGCGATGAGCGGCCGCTTGTCCAGACTGCAAGGAAAGACTGGGAGACCTGCGGCAGCATAGGCGAGGGCGGCCGCCAGCATCTCGCTGCCGGTGCCGTCCCCGGCGTTGATGGCTGGCGCCGACCCGGGGGCGGGGACGCCTGCCGAAAGATGGTGCTCGTGCTGCATCAGGCACCGCAACGATCGCGAAACGCGGCCCGTCCCTCGATGAAGTCGATGATCTCGGCAATGCGCCAGCGGTTGTTGCCGCCGATGCGGATGGGCAAGGGAAAGGTGCCCGCCTCCATCGCGCGATAGATCGTGGCGCGGCTGAGCGCGGTCATCTCGATCAGGTCGCGCATGCGGAGCAGACGATGCGCCTCGGTAGGCTGAAGGGAAGGGAAGGATTGAGCGGACATGGGGGAGACCTCGGGATTTGCTTTGATGCTTCAAGGTCTCCGCGAATCCGGGGAACCGGTCGTCCCGCCCCGCGCGAAAAAATTCTCTGGGAGCGGGGAATTCTGACGTTAAGTACCTAGGATTGCACAAATATCTTTTTTTCCGACAAGGACGACCCCTCCGGCGATCTCGGCGATCCTTAGGATGTCGGACCGGTTAGCCGTGTTCCGGCGAGAAACAAGGACCCAACATCATGCTTTCGCCATTCAACTCTACCCTCCGCTACGACGACCCACGGGAGATCGACTCCGCGATGCTCTTCGCGGCGGCCGAAGCGTCCTTCACGGGCGCTCCCTGGCTCCTCCTGATCGGGCCTGAGGCCGATCATCCTGAGCCCTATGTGCCGGAGATCCTGCCGAGCGCCGCCTTTGACGCTCTCTCGCCGTGCAGCCGGGCGCTCTTCCTGAGCGAGGCGCGCGCGGCTCTCAGCGATTATTTTGAGCAGCGGCAGGTCGAGAGCGACGACCCCGATGAAACGCAGAGCGCGATCGGAAAGTGGGGCAAACGGCTGAGGGACGGCGACGACAGGCCGATCGTCCGCCTTGCCTTCGAGTTCGAGGATTTTGCGGGATCCCTGCGCGAATTCGGACGCAAGCTCGACCGGCTGACCCGACAGCATCCGGCTCTCACCGATCTTCACATGAACTTTGCAGACAAGCTCGCCGTGCTCGACTTCATTGTCGATCAGTTCGACGAGCACGCCGAGATGGCCGCCAGCGGGGTCCGTCTCGCGTCTGCCTCGGACGTGTAGCTCCACGTCCTTGGGCCCGTGGGCTGAACCTCGCGGGCCCTCGCAGACCCGGCTCTAGCCAAAAACCTCGGAGATCAAATTGCAGAACACGTCGCACGCCGTGATGGCGCAGCGGTTCGAGAGGCGCGACAGCCTCGACGACTTCCCCAGCCCGCCCTGGGCCACGAGAGCGCTTCTCGAATATATCATCCAACCCTTGGGCGACGCCGGACATCTGTCCTGCCTCGAGCCTGCGTGTGGGCGCGGTCATATGGCACGCACCCTTGCCGAGTACTTCGGAAGGGTTCAGGCCTCTGACGTCCACCCCTACGGCTTCGGCGACGTCGTGGACTTCACCCTTGGCACGCCGGAGGTCGGCCAGTTTGGCTGGGTGGTGACCAATCCGCCATTCCGGCTGTCCGAGGTCTTCTTCCACCGCGCAATGTCGAGCGCGCGGCTCGGCGTGGCCTTCCTGACCCGGACCGTCTTCGTCGAGGGCGTTGGCAGGCACGCCCGGATGTTTGCGCCGCATCCGCCGAGCAAGGTCGCGGTGTTCACCGAACGGGTGCCGATGGTTCGCGGTCGTCTCGATGGGAAGGCGTCCACGGCCACCAGCTACTCCTGGATCATCTGGCAGAAGACCTGTGCGGGACCGACCGAACTCGCGTGGATCCCGCCGTGCCGGAAGCGGCTCGAGCGGGCCGATGACTATGCGGCCAGCGCCGGAACGGAAATGGAAAGCGAGGGGCCAGTTGGCAGGACCTTGCACTAACCAGGTCCACCCGCGCGGTGGCGGGCGTGCGGGGCGACCGCCCTGCCGGCCGCTTGCAAGACAGCGCTCCCCACCGGCGTCAGGCCCGGCAACAGGCCGGGCAACCAAGCTACAAAAGGAACAGGCTTGAGATGGACACAGGACAACGCCTCCTCGATGACATGGGCGGCCGCACATTCCACACCGTGCTTGCTGACCCGCCATGGCAGTTCGAGAACCGCACGGGGAAGGTGGCGCCCGAGCATGGCCGTCTGAAGCGCTACTCGACAATGCCGCTCCCCGAGATCAAGGCGCTGCCGGTTGCGCAGATCGTTGCGGAGCCCGCCCACCTCTACCTGTGGGTGCCGAACGCATTGCTTCGGGAAGGCATCAATGTACTGGAGGCCTGGGGGTTCCATTACAAGACGGTCATAGTCTGGCACAAGGTGCGCAAGGACGGCGCCTCGGACGGCCGCGGCGTCGGCTTCTACTTCCGCAATGTGACCGAGACCGTACTGTTCGGCGTGCGGGGCAAGCAGGCGCGCACACTCGCGCCGGCGCGGTCGCAGGTGAACCTGATCGCCACCCGTAAGCGCGAGCACAGCCGCAAGCCGGATGAACTTTACCCGGTCATCGAGGACTGCAGCCCCGGGCCGTACATCGAGCTCTTCGCGCGCCGCACTCGACCCGGCTGGACCGGCTGGGGCGACGAGGCCAGTTTGCCGGTCGCCGCCGAGTAGGTGACGACAACGTCAGGTCGCATCCGCGTTTACGGGATAGCTTCAGCGTTGAGGAGTAGCCCGACACCGGCCGCGCCGCTTGCCGGCCCCGCGGCCCTCAGCTGACGCCGCACCCGCGGCTCTGGAGCCGACCCGTCCGTCCACAAGCCCGCGGCGCCGTAGAGTTCAACCCGGTCCAGGCAACCGGTGCAGCGACGGCGTCCGCAACGGCAGCTCGGCCGGCGACCGGCGGCACCGTCATCGTCCGCTGCCGCATCTGAGGCCGAACGGCCCAGGGCGGCCGTCGCCTTGATACCGACCCGGAGGACTACACCGATGACCCCTTCGCACCACGGCGGCAGCGCCGCTCGCCTGTCGGACGCCGACCTCGAGGTGATGCTGGCGCGCGCTGCCGAAGAAGGCGCGCACAGGGCGCTCGCCGATGTCGGTCTCGGTGGAAAGGACGCGGTCCTCACCAACCACGACGTGCGCTCGCTCGGCATTAGTAGCAAACGCACCAAGTACGCCGCTACAAGCCGGAGACGATCACCCGCGCGCTAGTGGCGCTGCGGGCTGAACTGATCCGCGACGGCGGTCCGGGGCTAGAGCATGTCGAGGCGCTTCTGGTCTTGCGCGGGAACAACCTGGCCCGGTCCCGCGCAAGGCTACCGTCCACTTCCGCCGGAACCGGCTACCGCAGGCGATACGGGCCGCGCTGAGGGACGGGCCGCTTACCGGGCGGGAGATAGTGGAGCGGATCTGTGCCGCCCACGGGCTGGCCTTTGGCGCGATGTACCGCAGCGTCTATGCGCAGCTTCACATGATGCGGAAGGCGGGGCGTGTGGCGCACGAGGGGCGGACGTGGTGGCTATCGTATGCCTGTGATGAGGCGTTGAATCTGCCGACCCGTTCTGCGCATATTGGCAGGGAGCGCTCACGAGGAGAACCGGCCTTCCGCCATGAATGAAGATTCAGCCCCGGAAGTTCCTACTTCCGTTGACGCTCATTTTCAAAAAAGCAACTATTTTAGAGTTATTCACGCTGATGGCGCGTTCGGCGGGGTGGCGCCGCGCGGCAACATACATATGGCTTTTTACAACGAACGCAACGCCATACCTCGGCGGACCGAAGTCCCCATCGTTGATGGGCAGCCTGGCCCGGAAAAGACAGTAGAGAGTATCCGCGGGCTGGTTAGAGAAGTCGAAGTTGACGTTGTTATGGATTTAGGTACTACTATATCGCTTTACGTTTGGCTGGGACAAAAGGCGGACGAACTGCGAAGAGGTATCGGAATGTCTGATGACGAATGGAGGAAGCTAACGTCAGGATTGCCAAAATGAACCAAGTTGCGACCGGCACCAAGCCAATAAGCTTGTTTTCTGATAACGAAGGCGCCGTGACTGTGCGCGGGCATGTCATTCGCCATCATCAAGCAATTTTGCCAGTATCGCCACAGCCGGCGTCGGGCACTGGTGTTCTCGCAACGATAGAGCTAGGCCATTCTTTTACTCATGCTGCGTCCGAAGAGACCGAGCGATTTGATTTGGTCGATCAGGCCTCTGTGCTGCTCGGCATTTTTACAGCTATATATGTGACTATACGAGCTATCTTAGAGCTGTTCCCTCAGGCATCTAGTTGGTTTTCGTTCAGTGCCGACGCTCAAACGATCACGCAACAGATAATCACTAGAAGTACGAGGGATCCCTTCGATTGGTTTGTTGCGCTCGTCATAGCACTGGTCATGTTCTCCTGCATTTTGGTGTCAGCCTTTACGAAAAGCGCGAGCAAGACGAAGTTGTCGCACGACGTTGTTAAAATTGCCCTTGGCTTCTTCGGCGGATTTCTTGGGTCAGGTTCGAAGTAAACGCTAGGCGGTGTTTCGCTGCCAGTAGCCCTACCAGGCCCGGCTGATCGGATGCGCGAGCGCGGAATGGGTGGCGATTAGAACTGCTGGCCGTTGCTGGCGCGCCGCTGATCCTCCCGCCACGCCATTTCAAGCGAGTAGGATGACAGGTACCGGCCGGAAACGTGGTGGTGGATCCCGATTTCCGCCCGCCGCAGTCGCGAGAAGAAGCTTTCAGCCATGTTCGTGCAGGCTTCGCCGTCCGAATAGGCGTGCTGGTGATTGATCCGCTTGGTGAGGTAGCGCGCGTGCAGATCGTCCCAATGAGGGGCTTCGTCGGCGTGGATCGTCGCGCTGATGTGGACCCGCTTGGCGACTTCCTCCACGCCCTGCGCCTCTGACTTGAAGACGAAAGGCAGGGTGCGACCGCCGCGCTCGCGCATCACGACCACGATCTTGCGCTTTCCGGCCTGGTGGCGAGCTAGGCGGCGGTCAACCCGGTCTTCGTAGTTGGCCGGGCGGATGTGCCCGCCGAAGTAGCCGCCATCCACCTCGACTACGCCGCGCAGCTCGCCAGCGGCCATTTGAGCCGAGCCCATGGCTTCACGGATTTTGTGGGCCAGGACGAAAGCAGTCTTATACTGCACGTTTAGATCACGGGAGAGTTGCAGGGCCGAATGCCCTTTGGCCCCGTTCATGAAGATCGCGGTGGCCAAGAGATAATCGCGGATCGGCAGCTTGCGGCTCGCGAAGATCGTTCCCGAGGTAACGGAAAACTGCCTGTGGCAGCACTTGCACTTGTAGAGGCTACGAGTGGTGATATGGCCGATGTCAAGGCAACCGCAATGCGGGCAAAACGGCTCGCCGTCATTCTCAGCCCAACGGATGCGGCGGAACGCGTCATGCGCCTCCTCCTCTGTCATTCTGGCGACCTTCGCCAGTGACAGCGCCGGCGCTGCGGTTCAGAGCGGCGGAAGCTTGCGGCGATGGCTCAGGCGGGCGTCGGTACGGCCTGCGCGGGCGCGGTCTCGTCCACCCGGATCATCTGATCCCGACGCCCGCCCCAGCGCTCGAGCATTGTTGCCCGCTGAGCAAGATCGGCGTGCTTGAAGCAGAGGTATCGATCGGCGGCAAGTCTTGCCACCAACTCGGCTCGCACATCCTCGCGAAGATCGCCGGTCGGCGCTTCTGCGGCCTTCAGCGCCGCATCGAGCCCTTTGTATGCGTGATGCCAGATCAGCGCTTCCGCGGTCACAACCGCCCCTCGGTACTGCCGGGCCGTCTCGGCGTACACCCGCACAGCTCGCCACAGCCTGGACAGCAACATGGCTTCCCCTCCACCCCTTATCAGGGTCGGGGCTGGAGAGCGTGGGCGCAAGCGCAGCCTGCGGGTTTGGTGAAGGCGGCGATGCCGGTGAGAGTGCAACCCTTGCGGCGGCGTTTGGGCTTCTCCGGCTCGGGGGCTGGTGGCGGCGGGGCCGGCCGGCGGCCGAGTCCGCTCTGCTTCGCGAGTGTCTGGCGCTGCGCCGAATAATTCGGCGCGATCATCGGATAGTCGGGCCGGAGACCCCACTTTGCCCGGTATTCCGCAGGCGTCATCCCGTGTTCAGCCATCAGGTGCCGCTTCAGCATCTTCAGCTTCTTGCCGTCCTCGAGGCAGACGATGCGGTCGTCGGTCACCGAGCGGCGGATCGGCACCGCCGGCGTGAGCTCGATTGTCGACTCCGGCTCGTCCGACGCCAGCCCTTGCAGCGTGTCGAAGACCAACTGGATCAGCGCACCGACCTCGTTACCGGCGACGGCGTTGTTGCCGACATGCGCCGCGACGATCTCGGCAGCCAAGGCGACAAGCTCGCCGCGATCGAGACTCTGGTCGGCGGCCATTTGCGTCCCCTGCAAGGTTCACCCGAGCAATAGGGCTCGGATGGTCTGCTCACAAGCAGGCTGTATCAACCGGTTGAACTTCGGCGAATCACGGCCAGTGACGCGGCGACGACACGAGCGGCAGTCGATCGCCATTGCCTGCGGAACGAATGAGCGAGCGTCCGACTTGGACCCTGCAGGTGCCGCCAAGCGGCCCTGCACCTCCCTGTTGGACTGGCCCGTCGCGTCGTGCGGCGGGCCGTTATGTTTGCGGGCGCTGCGTTGAATGTTTGCGGGCGCTGCGTTGCCGCGCCGAACGCTCACCATCCCCAAGCCCGCCAGACCGGCGGGTCTTTCTTGTCCAGGGAGGACCTATGACCTTCTACATTAACTGGCGCGACGTGCTGACGGCCGCCTGGCGCTGGCCGAACTTCTCGCCGGCCGAGATCGCCGCGGCACCGGCAAGCTGCTCGTGAACGAGGCGGCCCTCGACAAGCTGCAGGCGCTGGGGGACCAGCTCGGCAGGCCGCTGATCCTCCGCTCGGCCCACCGCAGCCCGGAGCACAATCGGGCGGTCGGCGGCGCCAAGGCGTCGAAGCACCTCGAAGGCGTCGCGTTCGACATCGCCATGCCGAACCACGATCGAGGCGGCGGCGCGTGCCGTCGGCTTCCCGGGCTCGGTTTCTACCCGCGCTCGGGATTCATCCACATTGACCCTGGGCCGCCGCGGAGCTGGGGCGGGCGGTCCCGAAGCGACCGACCGCCTTTGCGGCGGAGACGCCGCCGGCGCGCGAGGTGCTGGCCGAAAGCCGGATGCTGAAGGGCGGTGGGGCAGCTGGTGTCGCCACGATCGGCGCGGCAGGCGTCGAGATGGCGCAGGAGGTGCTGGCGGAGACGCAAGGAGCGTGCTGCCGCTTGTGCCCTACCTCGACACCCTGCGCTGGATGCTCATCGCCGTCGCGCTCGGCGGCATCGCCGTGGCGATCTACGCCCGTCTCGACGACTGGGAGCGGGGCCGGCGGTGATCGCCGGCCTTCTCGTCCGGCTCGGTCGCCGGCGGGGCTGTGGCGGCGTTTCCATACGGTGGCCGCGTGGCGCGACCAGGCATCCCGTCCGTCGAAAGTAGGCAGACGTCATCGGGGTGTCGCCCTCAGGCGCCGCGCCAGCAATACTGCGGTTCATAGCCGAGGAGCCGGCGTGCCCTTGCGATCGACAGCAGGGTTTCGTTATCGCCAACGTCGCCCTTCAGCGGCACGGCCGGGAAGACCTCCGCCATCAGCTCGGCGTTCGGCCTCGACATGACCGTGTCGGCGTTGGCAATGATGAAGACTTCAGCGCCCTTGATCGGAGCCTCGATCGCCAGCCGGATCGCTTGGGCCGCGTCGCGCGCGTCGATATAGGCCCAGAGATTCCACTTGCGGAGACGGGCATCGCCGTCGAAGGAGGGGAAGCGCGTGTAGTCCGAGATCTCCATGACGTTGGAGAAGCGCAAGCCAATGATCTTCAGCTCCGGATCCCAGCGACAGAACTGCTTCGCCATCTCCTCGCCCAGCAACTTTGACAGCGAATAGGCGCTTTCGGGAAGGCCGGGGTATTCTTCGTCCACCGGGGCATAGGGCGGCGGCGTGTCGAAGGGGATGCCGAGCACGGTTTCGCTCGATGCCCAGACGACATTGCGGATCGCCACGCGCCGCGCGGCCTCGAAAACGTTGTAGGTGCTGAGCGTATTGACCTTGAAGATAACGGCGTTCGGGTTCCTTCCGGGAGCCGGGATCGCCGCCAGGTGCACGAGCGCATCGATGTCGCGCAGGCGGTCGTCGACCTCCGAAAGGACCTCGAGGGCTTGGCCGAAATCAGTCAGGTCCGCCTGCACGAACGGACAATTTTCCTCGGCCGGTGGCACCGTATCCACGTTCACCACCTCATAGCCGTGCGCGAGCAGGTCCGCCACACACGCGCGGCCGACCTTGCCGCTGCCGCCAGTCACAACCACTCGGGTCATTGCGCTCTCCTGGTACCAAACCCTCAGCCTGCGCCCAAGGTGCCGTCGACCGAATAGAGATCGAACTCGACCGGTTCGTTCCATGACCCAGCCTCGGGGCCAGACTAGCGCCAAATCAACGCTCCTCGCATCGATTCGTCCCGGGAGGCCGGCCTTACTACCCAAACGCAGCAAACAGCCGCGATTCCGCAGCTTGGCGTTCTAGCGACGCGAGAGCGTTGCCTTTGCCGCGTCGATAAATGCTCGGAGCTTCGGAGCGAGCGAAGCCCGACGAGGGTAGTAGAGAAACAGGCCGTCCATCTCGATCCCGCTTGCCGGCAATATCCAAGTTAGGCGGCCCTCGCGGAGGTGATGGCGAACCAGCGGTTCGAGGATGTAAGCGATGCCCACGCCGGCCAAAGCTAGATCGCGCGCGTGCGTCGCATCCGTCACCAGCGCGCTGCCTGACGTCTTGACGGTCACTTCCTTGGCGCCGTCGCTCAGCTCCCAGTCATAGACGCCGCCCGATCCGATCAGCCGGAATCCGATGCAGTTGTGGTGGTGCAGATCATCGAGGATCCGTGGTGCTCCCTTCGCTTCGACATAGGCGTTCGAGGCAACTAGGATCGCCTTGAACGACCCCGTCAGCCGTATGGCGATCATGTCTTGCTGCACGGCTTCACCAATCCGGATTCCGGCATCGAAGCCGCCCGCGACGATGTCGACGAACGCGTCGTCCGCGTGCACCTCGACGGTCAGGTGCGGGTGTTGCCAAGCGAGCTTCGCCAGAATTGGCGTTAGCGCCATTTCGAGCGCGACGCGTGGCGCATTGATCCGCAACAGCCCGGTCACTTCACCCCGCTCGGCCGCCAGTCCCTCGGCTGCTTTGGCGATGTCATCGAGTGCCGATCTCGCGACCGCGAGGAATCTTGCACCCGACTCCGTTACGGAAACGCTGCGGGTGGTCCGCACAAAAAGCGGTTCGCCCAAGCGGTCTTCCACCGTGCGCACGGCGTGGCTGACCGCAGACGGGCTCATGCCAAGCTCGGCCGCCGCGGTGGCGAAACCATTGTTGCGTGCAACGCTGATTAGGACGGGAAGATGGCCAAGGAGATCGCGGTCCATTCATGCACAGTATCGCATGATCCATGCGGCCTAAACCGTCTTATCGTTTCCCGCCTCCGGCCGCATGTTCCGGCTGTGCCGCACGAACGGCCCCACGCCAAACGATCGGAGATTGATCATGATCAACACTACTCCCACTTGGTTCATCACCGGCGCTTCGTCAGGCTTCGGCATGGCCTTCGCCCGGTATGCGCTGGATCGTGGCTACAACGTCGTTGCGACTGCGCGCTCGGTCGGCAAGCTCGAGGCGCTCGCCGCGAGCGCACCGGAGCGCGTCCTCGTGCACAAGCTCGACGTGACTGTTCCCGCCGACGCCGAACAGGCGATCGCCGCAGCGGTTCGCCAATTCGGCCGCATCGACGTCCTCATCAACAATGCCGGCTACGGCACGATGGGCGCAGTCGAGGAAACACCCGACGCAGAGTTCCGCGTGCAGATGGATACCAATTTCCTCGGCGCGCTGTCCGTTACGAGAGCTGCACTGCCGCATCTTCGGCAGCAGCGCGGCGGCGCCATCGTCAACATGTCGAGCAATGGTGGGCAAATGTCGTTCCCTGGCGCCGGGTCCTACTCCACGTCGAAGTTTGCCCTCGAGGGGATGTCAGAGGCGCTGGCGCAGGAGGTGGCACCCTTTGGCATCAAGGTGCTGATCGTCGAACCCGGCGCGTTCCGTACCGGTTTTGGCGGCGATGCCCTGAAGTACATGCCAATGATGGACGAATACCGCGAGATCGTCGGCCGCATGCGCGATTTCACGCGCAACATGGATGGCACGCAGCAGGGTGATCCCTACAAGGCGGCGGCCGCCATCGACTTGGCCCTCGGCGCGGAGACCACGCCGCTCAGACTGCAGCTCGGGGCCGACGGCGTCGCCTCGGTGCGCGCTCATGCCGAGCAGCTGCTCCAGGACCTTGTCGCTCGGGAGGACGTCGCTATCGAAACTCGCCTCGATCCCGTCGTGGGCTGAGCTGCCGTGAGCGCTGGTAGGGCAAGCCTGCGAACATCCACACCAGCGTCCTCATCGCTTTAGCCCGCGGGGTCGCGCCATCCGGGGAGCTTCATCGACCACGCCGCATCGCGGACATGTCACCGGTGGCGGTGTTAGACTCTGTCGGCTGTGGCCGATCGGCCCATCCCGAAGGAGAGACGATCAATTCTGGCGCACCCTCTCGATCGCGTCGGCACGGCTCTCCACCCTTGCCCAGCTCACAAAGCGTTGGATCATCCATGTCGCGGCAGGACCCGGCGGGCTGTCCGTACGATAGATCGCCTGGAACTGGTAGATCCCGCCGCGCACCTCGGGAAGATCGAGCCGCACCAGGCGCCCGGATGCGAGGTCGTCGCGGACGACCGGTTCCGGCATCAGGCCCCACCCGCTGCCGGCAAGCAGCAACGCGTGTTTGGCGCCGAGATCGGCCAGTCGCCACGTCTCATTGCTGAACACCCCAACGTCATGGTCTTCGGCGAAGGACGACCGCACCGTGAGGATCAGCTGCCGGTAGCGGCGCACGTCCCCAGGCAGAGCAGGCTTGCTGCGTGCCAAGGGATGCTGAGACGACACCACCGGGATCATGTCGACTTCGCCGACATGAATATGCTCGAGACCCGGCCTCGTCGTGTGCAGCGCACCGCCCACACCGATCCCGGCGGTGCCTGCCTGCACGAGCTGCTCGACGGCGCCGAGGGCCTCGACGTACACGCGCAACGTGACGGTCGGAAACTCCGACTCGAAAGCCCGAACGGCATCCATGAGCCAGCACGTGGGCAACATCACGTCGACGACCAGCGCTACCTCGGCCTCCAAACCCGCGCGTAATCCCCATACCGTCGCCCGCAAATCGTCGATCCCATCGGAGACGGAACGCGCTTTTGACAGCAACGCGGTGCCGGCATCGGTGAGAACCGGTTTTCGCGTTTGCTCGCGATCGAAGAGTGCGATGCCGAGCTGTTTCTCAAGATTTGCGATCGTGTAGCTGATGGCTGATGTGGCGCGGTGGAGCCGGCGGCCAGCGGCTGCGAAGCTGCCCGCCTCCACCACGGCGAGGAACACCCGCAGCTGGTCGAGGCTGGGGGTTCCCACGTGCGGCATTTCAGTATCCTTGAACGTTATATCCGGCATTTTGCCGGTTTTCCGGATTGACGTGAATACCTAGCTTTTCGGGGACAGACGCGGATAGCGCCAAGCTCTTTCGCCAACCCAGGATACCCGACATGGCCATTTCCAGTTCCCTCACCCGGACGCCGGTGCGTCGCATTGCGCGGCGCACCCGCGGCCAGACCCACGGCCCCCTCACCCGCCTGATGAGCCCATCCGACTTCGGCCAGATCCTAAAGCCGTTCGTCTTCCTCGATCTCTTCGACATCGGCACGCCGCTCGGGGGCGTCGACCTGCACCCACATTCTGGCATCGCTACGCTCATCTACGTCGCCGAGGGCGGCGTGAGCTATGTGGACACGAACGGCGCAACCGGCGTTGTTCCGGCCGGCGGCGTCGAGTGGATGCAGGCCGGTGGTGGCGTGTGGCATCGGGGCGGGGCGGGCGAGTCGGGACACACGCGGGGTTTCCAGCTTTGGATCGCCTTGCCACCCAAGCTTGAGCTCGGGCCATCTGTGAGCCGCTACCTTGGTCCCGAGACCATTCCACGCGACGGACCGGCGGCGGTGCTCCTCGGCAGTTACGGCGGCGCGACGAGCCCGATCGAGGTCCGATCACCGATCAACTATCTTGCCGTGCAGCTGAAGAGCGGGGAGCGCTGGCGCTATCAGCCGCCCGCGGGCCATACAGTCCTCATGGTCGCCCTCGGCTCCGGCTCCGTGACGGTCCCCGACGAACTTCGGCAGGGCGATCTGGCGGCCTTCGAGCCCTCGAACGACCCTCTCGAGTTCGAGGCCCTATCGGATGCGGAGTTTATTGTCGGCTCAGCCGTTCCGCACGAGCCGGACCTCGTCCTTGGCTACTACTCGGTACACACCAGCGCCGATGCACTCCGCGAAGCCGAGGCTCGGATCGCGGCGATCAGAGCGCGTCTGGTTCAGGAGGGCCGTCTCTAGGTCGTCCCGAGATCGACAGGTTTTGGATTCCAGCAAGGAGTTTCAGCATGGGCAGGCCCAAGCTCGCAGTCGTGATCGGAAGCATCCGGCCGAACCGGTTCGCGGACCATCCGGCCCGGTGGATTACTGAGATCGCAACCCGACGTAGTGACTTCGAAGTCGAGCTGATCGATCTCAAGGACTATCCCATGCCGCTGTTCGCTGAGGCGGTCTCGCCGGCGTGGGGGCCGTCCGAGGACGAGGTTGCCAAGCGCTGGCAGAAGAAGATGGCGGAATTCGATGCCTATGTGTTCACTGCCGCGGAATACAACCGCGGCCCAACCGCCGTGCTGAAGAACGCGCTCGACTACGCGTTCCAGGAATGGATCAACAAGCCGGTCGCGTTCGTTGGCTATGGCGCCGTCGGCGGGGCGCGCGCGGTGGAGCACCTTCGGCTGAGTGTCATTGAGCTGCAGATGGCGCCGATCCGCACGGCGGTGCACATCCAAGTGCCGGTCTATCTGGCTGTCCTCAAGGAAGGCAAGCAGCTGGGCGAGTTCGACTTCCTCAACCAGAGTGCCAAGGATATGCTGGACCAGCTGGCCTGGTGGACCAATGCGCTGAAGGTGGCGCGCGAGCAGCCCGAGCGGTCGCTTCTGACCGCCTAGACGTGTCCACTAAGGATCAGGCCGCGGCAGTCGGTGTCGACGGGAGGACATGAGTGGATGACATCGCTCCCGTCTGGCCCGATTTGCCGTATGACGCGTGGCGCAAGACGGCGGCGACCTTGCACCTCTGGACCCAGATCGTGGGCAAGGTCCGCCTCACACTCAGCCCGTGGGTCAACCACGGCTGGCAGGTCCCGCTCTACGTTTCTTCGCGTGGACTAGGCACCTCGCCGATCCCGGTCGGCACTGAACTGCTCGAGATCGAGTTCGACTTCACCGGCCACCGGCTCGTCGCCCGCACCAGCAGGGGCGAGGAGAGCTCGCTCGCCCTCGCGCCGCAGGCGGTTGCGGACTTCTATCGCGGGACTATGGACCTCCTGCGCGACCTCGGCATCACCGTGGCGATCGACGAGGTGCCGAATGAAGTGCCCGACCCCATCCGCTTCTCGGAGGACCGCACCCACGCCGCCTACGACGCCGCCGCAGCCCATCGCTTCTGGCGTGTCCTCATCCAGGCCGATCGCATTCTCAAACTGTTTCGGAGCGGCTTTCTCGGCAAGGCGAGCCCGGTGCATTTCTTCTGGGGCGGCTTCGACCTCGCGGTCACGCGCTTCTCCGGACGCACAGCTCCGCTCCATCCCGGCGGCATGCCGGGGCTGCCTGACGCCGTCACCCGCGAAGCGTATTCGCACGAGGTGAGCAGTGCCGGGTACTGGCCGGGCAGCGAGACTTTCCCGCAAGCCGCCTTCTACTCCTACGCCTATCCGGAGCCGGAAGGGTTCCGCGACCGGCCGGTCACGCCCGGTGCGCATTTCGACGCGACGCTGGGTATCTTCGTCCTGCCTTACGATGCGGTCCGAACTGCCGAAGAGCCCGATACCGTGCTGCTCGATTTCCTGTCGACAACCTACTCGGCTGCGGCCGACGCCGCCGGCTGGGATCGCAAGGCGCTGGAATGTGCCTTCGGTGTTCCCCGGCAGGTGCGCCGCCTCTAGCGCTCGCCCGGCTGCGACGGTCCGTTGATGGCGCGGTCCCGTCCGCTGGTCGCGGCCTCGGGGCGCTTCTCCGCCCAGGTCAGCAGCGCGTCGAGGGCCGGGCACAGGTCCTGCCCCCAGCCGGTGAGCTCATATTCAACCTTGGGCGGGACCTGATGATGCACGATGCGCCGCACGAGGCGGTCGTTCTCGAGCTGCCGGAGCTGCTGGATCAACATCTTCTGCGAAACGCCCGGGATCGCGCGCTCCAGTTCCGAGAAGCGCAGCGTCTTGCCGCCGAAGAGCTGAAACAGGATCAGCAGCTTCCAAAACGTCCCTCGAGAAGGCCGAGCGCTCCTTCGACCCCGCCGGCGGCCGATTTCGGAGTGAGATGATCGTGCTGACCCATCGGTAAGTACCTTACTTTTCCGTGCGTTCTTGCCGATCCCGCCAGTATGCCCCATCTCCGAGACCGCGCACAAGCGCCGCCCCGGCCGGGCGACGCTTCCAGCAAAGGACCTGGCGATGACCGAGACCCCCGAAGTCTTAAGCCGTTACGTCGCGGCCACGAATGCCCGCGACGTGGAGGCGATGACGGCCTGTTTCGCTCCGGACGCCACCGTCAGGGACGAGGGCAGGAGCTATGCCGGGCGGGCGGAAATCCGCGCCTGGGAGACCGAGGTGACCGAGAAATATGGCGTGACCAGCGAATTGCTCGATGCTGAGCGGGACGGTGAAGCCCTGCGCGCCTCCATGCAGGTCAGCGGCAACTTCCCCGGCAGCCCGGCGGTGCTCCGCTACCACTTCCGCATCAAGGACGGCCTCATCGCCCAGCTGGAGATCGGGTAATCGCAGCGGCGCGGAAACACAACATCGAGAGGGGAACCGGTGGTCTCTTGCACAGGATGACCGCTTGGCGGCCGTACCCGTCACGGTTGAACGCGTCGTAAACGGCCTACTCACGATCGGCAGCTTTCTCCTCAATTCCCGACGCTGATCGGGCGGCTAAGGCGCACGCTGATGCAGAAGACGCCGGCCAAAGGGCCGGAGGAGCTCCGTGGTAGGCCCCACGCGGCTTTCACAAAGTTCGCTCCTCCAACCAGTCGACATAGAGCCGGCGCTCTGCGAATAGCCACGCGCCGTCCACTTTGGCGAAGGTGTCGAGGTAGCGGAGCGCCGCGATCATCAATCGCCGGTGATCGCCGTCGATGGTGAGGTGGTGGGCAAGACAATAGGCTTACCCGCCGACCCGGGCTGCTCAGCGACAGCGACGCGTCCTCGCGGTCGTTGGATCGGCAGGATCGCGCCAAAAGCTCCCGGCCAGTCGGGGGTCGCCTGGCCCGGTCCTGGTCCCCCGGAGTTAGTTTACCGTCTCGGCCGCCGCGGCGGCACGGTCCACGACCGCGGCGACCGCGGCCGGGTTCGAGACGTAGATCGCGTGGCTTCCGGGGGTCTCCGCGACGCTTGCGCCGGCGCGCTTGGCCATCATGCGCTGGGCGTCGGCCGGGATCATCCGGTCGTCGGCGGTGACGAGATACCAGCTCGGCTTGTGCTTCCACGCCGGGTCGGTGACCGCGCCGGCCAGTGCCTCAACGCCCCAGGCCACCTGCGAGTCCGCCATGAAGGCCGCCTCCGCGGGATCGACGTCGGCGGCGAAGGCGTCGGCGAACTTCGCGCGGTCGAGGAACAAGAAGCCGTCCTGCGGCGCCAGGATAGGCGGCACCGGAGCGCCCGGGGGCGGATTGGCGATCAGCGACTGCACCGACTCGCCGGCGTCGGGGGCGAAGGCGGCAATGTAAACGAGGCGCTCGACCTTCGGATCGGTGCCGGCCTCGCTGATCACCACGCCGCCGTAGGAGTGGCCGACGAGAACCACAGGGCCGTCTTGCGCAGCGATGGCGCTCTTCGTCGCGGCTACGTCGGCGGCGAGCGAGGTCGTCGGGTTCTGCACGATGGTGACGTTGTAGCCGTCGCGCTTCAGGATGTCGTAGACGCCCCGCCAGCCCGAGCCGTCGACGAAGCCGCCGTGCACGAGGACGATGTTGTGGGTGGTCATCGCAGTTTCTCCTTCAGGCTCGCTTGAGGGTTGCCTATCGCGGCATTCCCGCTTGCTGCGGCGGTATGCCCAGCGCCGGCGCCGAGATGTCGCGATGCATACCCGGAGGAAATGCCAGCGATATTGAACGATGCTTCTGAGCCGGATCACCCCCCCGAATAATGCGCAGACGGTAGTGCGATGGCCGTGCCGCCGCAACAGCGAGTGGGAGTCGCCGCTCCGGAGATGGACGTGGCCAGTGTCGGAGCGCTCGGCCGCCGACGGCCGCGACTATGGCGTCGTCAGCCTGAACAACTGGCGGATCGGAGACTTAGGGGTGAAGGACGCCAGGGCCGGCGAGACGCCGGCTAATCGAGAGCCTGTCGACCCTGACGGACCCGCCGCCCGGCTGATGGGCTCATTTACCTCCGATCTCGCGCAACCGATTCCCAAGGGGTTGCCGCCCGACTCAGGCTCTGTGGAAGAGTAGCAAGCCCGCAACCCGAGTGTCCGCAATGGGGCCGTGGGCCGCCTACGCACGATCGGCAGCTTTCTCCTAATTCCCAACCGT
The DNA here is from genome assembly GCA_963763295.1 of uncultured Alphaproteobacteria bacterium. Classification (GTDB taxonomy): domain Bacteria; phylum Pseudomonadota; class Alphaproteobacteria; order Rhodobacterales; family Rhodobacteraceae; genus Amaricoccus. The sequence goes on along the minus strand of CAVXOH010000006.1, from coordinate 7,184 downwards.
GCTCGGGCGGATAAGGTGCATTCTGATGCGACGAGCGGCCCGTCAACGCCAGGCCGCACTGACGGAGCCATGCATTTCGCACGAACTCGAAATAAGGATTGACAGGAGCCCCCGCCCGCGCAACGCTAATTCCATGAACATCGAAACAGCAGCTGATCAACTCGAGGCGCTCGGCAATCCGACGCGCCTCCGCGTCTACCGCATCCTGGTGCGCGCCGGGAGAGAAGGACTGCCGGTTGGCCGGCTGCAATCCCGGCTGGAGATCGCGGCCTCAACGCTCTCGCACCACCTGAAGCGGTTGATCGAGGCCGGACTGGTGACCCAGGAGCGGCAGGCTACCACGCTGATCTGCCGGGCGCACTACCCGGCGATGAATGCACTCATCGGGTTCCTGGCCGACGAATGTTGCGCAGATGCCGGGCGAGCCGCGGATCCCGCGGAGTCGGCAGCCTGACCTCTTTTTTTGGCTCGATGATTCGAAGAAACCGGAACAAGCGAAGGAGACGACAATGAACATGGTCGAAGAACTCCCCGTCGTCGTGATCGGAGCTGGGCCGGTTGGACTGGCGGCAGCGGCGCGACTTGTCGAGCGAGGGATACGCCCGCTGGTCCTGGAGCGCGGCTTCGGCGCGGGCGCTGCAGTGGAGGGCTGGGGCCACGTGCGGGTCTTCTCACCTTGGGCCTATAACGTCGATGCCGCCGCGCGGAGCCTGCTCGAGGATGGCGGCTGGCAGGCCCCGGACTCCCAGGCGCTGCCGACCGGGCACGAGCTGGTGCGCGACTATCTCGCGCCGCTAGCGGCCCACCCGGCGATCGAGCCGCACGTGGTCATCGGGGCGACGGCGGAGGCGGTGACGCGTGCCGGGATCGACAAGGTGACCTCGCTGGGGCGGGAGGCTGCGCCGTTCCTGGTGCGCTGGCGTGATCGCGGCGGCGCCGAGCGGCGCGTGGAGGCGCGATCGGTCATCGACGCCTCCGGCACTTGGAGCGCGCCAAACCCGATGGGCGTGGACGGGCTGGCGGTGGAGGGTGAGCGGGCGGCCGGCGACCGCATTTCCTACGGGATACCGGACGTGCTCGGCCGCGATCGTGCGGCCTATGCCGGACGGCGGGTTCTGGTGGTCGGCGGCGGCCATTCGGCAATCAACATTGCGCTCGACCTCCTGAGGCTACGGGAGGACGCGCCGGGGACGCGGATAACTTGGGCCCTGCGTCGCAACCGGTTCGACCGGCTGCTCGGCGGCGGGATCAATGACGAGTTGCCCGAACGCGGGGCGCTCGGGCTGGCGGCCAAGCACGCGATCGAGGCGGGGCAACTCGACATGCTGGCGCCCTTCGCGGCGGAGCACATTGCGGCAAACGGGGACGGGCTTCGGGTGACGGCCCGCGTCGCTGGTCGCCCGATGACGTTGCTTGTCGATCGGATCGTGGTTGCGACCGGCTTCCGGCCGGAACTCGGCATGCTGCGTGAGCTGCGGGTGGCGCTCGACCCCGCTGTCGAGGCGCCGCTGGCGCTGGCGCCGCTGATCGATCCCAACCTGCATTCTTGCGGCACGGTGCCGCCGCACGGAGCGGCAGAGCTCACCCATCCAGAACCCGGGTTCTACATCGTCGGAGCGAAGTCCTACGGGCGAGCACCGACCTTCCTTATGGCGACGGGATACGAGCAGGTGCGCTCGGTCGTTGCCGAGATAGCCGGCGACCAAACAGCCGCGCGCGAGGTGCGCCTCGTGCTGCCCGAGACAGGTGTCTGCAGCGCGGCGCCGGTAGCAGTGTCCGCGGGATCGGGATGTTGCGGCGGCCCCGCTCCTGCGGAGGTCGACGCCTGCTGCGTGCTCGACTCCGAGGCGAAGGCAGCGGGCAAGGCCGGCTGCGGCTGTGGGACCGCGGTGCCCGATCTGGCCTCGGCGTGACTGCAGGGGCAAAGACCGACCGCCGCTGGCGGGTGATCGCCGCGGTCGGCATCATCCAGGTCCTTGCCTGGGGGTCGTCCTACTATCTTCTGGCGGTGCTGGCCGGCCCGATCGCACGAGATACCGGCTGGTCCTATCCTTGGGTGATCGCCGGGGTGTCGCTGGGCTGCTGGTCGCCGGAGCGGTCTCGATCCGGGTGGGACGCACGATCGAGGAGTTCGGCGGCCGCCGAGTGCTGGCGGCCAGCGCGCTCCTGTTCGCCGCCGGTCTCGCGGTCATGGCCATGGCGCCCGTGGTGCCGATCTATCTGGCCGCCTGGGTTTTGCTCGGGGCGGGCATGGGAGCAGGCCTCTACGACGCGGCCTTCTCGACACTCGGGCGGCTCTACGGTGCGCAGGCACGGAGCGCGATCACCCAGCTGACCCTCTGGGGCGGATTCGCCAGCACCGTCTGTTGGCCGCTGTCGGCGTGGCTGGTCGAGGCCGTCGGCTGGCGCGGTGCCTGTCTTGCCTACGCCGGTCTGCATCTCGTGGTGACCCTGCCGCTGGCCCTCTTCGCGATCCCGCGTGAATCCCGCGGGGAGCTCGTCACGCCCCAGACCGACGCGGCGGTTCTTCCCAGCGAGGCGCTGGCCAACCGAACGTCAACGGTATTGCTGCTGGCGGCCATTCTGACCGCGGCCGGGGTCGTTGCCGCGATCTGGTCGGTGCATCTGATCACCATCCTGCAAGCCGGCGGCGTGGGGTTGGCAAGCGCCGTGGCCCTCGGGGCGCTGGTCGGGCCAGCGCAAGTCGGCGCGCGCGTCATCGAGATGGCCTCGGGCGGGCGGCATCACCCGATCTGGACGCTCGCAACCGCAGCGGTGCTGATCGCGGCAGGCCTTGCGCTGCTTTGGGCGGGGGTCGGCCTGCTCGCGGTCGCGCTGATCGCCTATGGGGCCGGGAACGGCATATGGTCGATCGCGCGCGGCACGCTTCCGCTCACGCTCTTCGGACCGCAGGGCTATGCGGTGCTGATGGGCCGCCTCGCCATGCCGAGCCTGATCGCGCAGGCGTTGGCGCCCTCGGCGGGAGCGCTGCTGCTCCAGCGCTACGGTGCGCAGGCCACCCTCGCCGCACTCGCCGGCCTGGCTCTACTGAACCTGGTCGGAGTCGCGGCGCTGTGGGTGCTGGCGCGTCCTCGAGCGGCTCAAGGCGTTCGAGTATCGCCATGAGCTCCCAGGCGACGGGAAGAGGTCAGACACCCCACCCTTGAGCGGGCCTCTCGAAAGGTGGCGACGACGCTCTTGCGTGGGTTAGAACACAAGCACCTCGTTGAAGGGGGCAGGAACCCCAAGCCATCGCCGACCTCCACGCGAACACAGCCGGCGGCGATCAGGCCGAGTTCGTCGGCCGCGACGAGGGGCGCCAGCCGGGCGCTTCCACCCTTTCCAAGCCGATCGAGGACGGGAGCGCCGTCGGCGCCGCGAGTTGACACACGCGCCGGGAAGAACTCGGTGCGTCCCGGTCGTCGGTCGAGTTCGAAGCCGGATCGCGCGGCCTGCACGTGCCCGGACGCAGGGCGGCCCCGCAGGCGGGCGAGCACCTCGCGGCCGACGACGACGAACGATGCCAGGGCGGCAAACGGGTTACCAGGCAGGCCCAGCAATACAGCGTTGCCAAGCCGCGCCAGTCCGACGGGCTTGCCCGGCTTCATCGCTACCCCCGCGATCCCGAACTTGCCGCCGAGGCGGAACACGGCCGCCCTCACGTGGTCCTCGATACCGGAGGACATCCCACCCGTGGTGATGATCAGGTCGACTTCGAGCGACAGGGCTCGAAGTCGCTCGGTCAGGACCTCGGCATCGTCGCGGCAGCGCAGGCACTGGACGTCCAGGTCCGGCGCCGAGGCGAGAAGGGCCACCAGCATCGGCGTATTGGAATCGCGGATCAGGCCGGAGTTCACCGCGTTGGATGGCCGGTCGGAGAGTTCGTCTCCGGTGGCAAGCAGGGCTACCCTGAGCCGCCGCAGGCACGGCACCGTAACGTGGCCCGATGCCGCGAAGAGCGCGACGTGGCGCGCGTCGAGGCGCGTGCCGGCCCGCGCCAGAAGGTCACCTTGAGCGACGTCCTCGCCGCGACGGCGGACATTGGCGCCCGCCGCGAGCGGTGGCGGGAAGACCGGCTCCGCGGACCTTTGGCACTGCTCCTGCATGGCGACCCGGTCGGCGCCGAAGGGCACGGGCGCCCCGGTCATCACGCGGAGCGCGCCACCGGGCGGCAGGGGTCTCATGGCATCGCCGGCGCGGACCACCCCGGCCAACGGCGCTCCGTCCACATCCGGAATGCCGGAGAAAGCAAACCCGTCGACAGCAGATTGATCGAAGGGCGGCAGCGGTTCGGCCGCGACGAGGTCATTCGCGAGCGTCCATCCCGCGCTCCTGGCGACAGGTAACCGCACCACGCCCTCGGCGACATCGACGAGGTCACGGACGAGCCCCGGCACATCCTCCACGGCCGTCGGATTCGTACGGCCCGGCCGGTCCTCAGCACAGCTGAGCAGTGCGACCTGGTTCACGGATTGCCTCTGCATGGCAGAGCGCTCGGCCCGGGACGAAGTTCAGCGCCCGGGCCGAGGGCGTTCTCTCAGAGAGCCTGGTATTCCTTCGACTTGAAGGTGAGGTGCGCGACGGACTGGGGCTTGCCGGCGAGCCGGCGGATGTTGCCCCAGGTCTGCTTGTAGTTCGGGATGACGAACTCGTTGACGCCGTCGTTGACCACGTTGCCCTGCACGCCCGTCGGAAAGGCGAAGAGCATGAAGGTCTCGTGACGCTTGGCCGTCGGCGTCGGATAGACCATCGCCTGGGTCGAGCCGGCATCATTCCAGACCTCGACAAGCTCGCCCTCGGCGACCCCGAGCTCGGCCATGTCGTCGGGGTGCATCTCCAGGAACGGCAGCGGCCAGCGGTCCATGACGAAGTCGTTCTCCTGGTCGAGGTAGGCCGACTGCCAGACCACGTTCGCCCGCCCGTTGTTGATCAGGTAGGGGAAGGTGTCCTTCTGCGCCTGCTTGCCCGGGGCCTGCAGCCCGCGCCACTCGGTGGCCATGAAGGTGGCCCGGCCGTCCTCGGTGCCGAACTTGCCGTCGGTATAGAGCCGCTTGGTGCCGACGATCTGGCCGTTCTCGACGCCGGTCGCCGGCTCCTGGAAGCCGTTGGTGCCCATGGTGCGCAGCAGCTCGTAGGTGACGTGCTCGCCGCCGCCGGCCACCTGGTGGTAGCCGTCCATGAAGGCCTCCTCCTCGGTCTGCCAGTCGAAGCCCTTGAACTTGTCGGCAGTCGCCGCGTCGCCCGCTTCGCGCCAGACCGCCTCCATCGCGTTGGCGAGCCGGGCGGCGATCAGGCAGTCGGGCATGGCGCGGCCGGGCGGGTCCATGTAGCGCTCGGTCAGGCGCATGCGCCGCTCGCCGTTCATCGAGGTAAGGTTCATCTCGCCCTGGGTGGCGGCCGGCAGCAGCACGTGGCAGGCCTCGCCGATCTTGGTCGGGATGAGGTCGACGTCGACCGCGAAGAGGCCGCCGTCGCGGATCGCCGCGACGATCGCCTCGACCTGCGCGGCGCGGTCACCGGCGGGGACCGAATCCATCGCCGCCTTCACCTTGTTGGTGCGCTCGTTGAAGGCGCGCTTGAAGGCCGAGGCGTTCAGCGTCGTCTTGAAGTGGTCGCAGCCCCAGATGTGGTGCACGCCGCCCTTGCCCTCGATCAGCAGCTTGTCGACGTAGGGCGCGGGCCGGCCGATAAAGCCGTCGGACGGCCGGGCGTAGCCCTCCTGGTGGCCGCCCATGCGCACGCAGCCACCGCCCTCGCGGCCGATGTTGCCCGTGGCGAGCGCCATATTCACCAGCGCGGCATTGGTACGGTAGTTGTCGTTGCCCCAGATCAGACCCTTCTCGTACGCGAACATCGTGCGCCGCCGCGCTCCGCCCTCCTTAGGCTCGGCGATCCAGGTGGCGGCCTTGACGATGTCCTCAGCGCTGACGCCGCAGAGCTCCGCCGCCTCTTCTGGCGTGGTGCGGTTTGCAGCCAGCGCCTCGGCGAAGCCGCTGGTGGAGGCGTCGATGAAGGCCTGGTCGAGCCAGCCCTGGTCCGCCACGTAAGTCAGCAGTGCGTTGAAGAGCATGAGGTCGGTGCCGGAGTTGATCGCAAGGTGCAGCACATTCTCCTTGCCGGCCGCTACCTCGCAGGCGTTGACGGTCACGGTGCGCCGCGGGTCTACGATGACGATGCGCGCGGCGGCGTGCGGCTCGTCGGGCAACTGCTCCTGCTTCTTGGTCGTGGATTGCCCGGCAAGGTTCGGGATCCAGTGGTTGAGGAAGTAGTTGGTCTGGGTCTCGAGCGCGTTGGTGCCGACCGCCATGATGGTGTCGGCGAGTTCGGCGTCCTCGTAGCAGTTGTTGAGCTCGCCCACCCCCATGTCGCGGGTGGCATGCACCTCCGAGTTGTAGGCTGGGCGATTGTGGATGCGGATGTTCTTGATCTTCATCGCCTCGAAGTAGAGCTTGCCGGTGCCCCAAGTGTTCTCGTAGCCGCCGCCGGCGCCGCCGTGGTCGAAGGCCGAGACGAAGAGGCCGTCCTCGCCCTGCTCCTGGATCACTGCAACGGTAACGCGTGCCACCAGGTCGAGCGCGTCCTCCCAGCTGGTCGGCACCTTCATGCCCTGGCGCCAGACCATCGGGTCGGTCAGCCGCTGCGGCTGGGTAGAGCGCGCCTCGGAGAAGCTCATCTCGGCCATGCGCGCGCCGCGCACCGAGCCGAGGCCGGAGTTAACCTCGCAGTCCGGGTCGGGCTTGACGACGAGGTGCACGTCGCGGCCGCTCTGCTTGACGATGTTGTACATCGAGGAGGCGTACCAGGCGGCGGTCCCGGCCTCCTGCTGCTGGGAAAGATCGACGCCAAAGATGTTCTGGTCAGGTGCGGTGCCGCCCTGCTTGTTCACAGGCCAGGAATAGGCGTGATACCCGCAGCCGACGATGCAGAACTGGCAGACGACGTTGTGGACGGTGGCGTCGGCGGGGATGATCGGCAGCCGGTCGATGTTGCGCTTGAAAGCCATGATCTCCTCCCTCAGAGCACGTTCGACAGGCGGCCGTAGAGGAGCTCGTCGACCCCCTCGGCATAGATGTCGCCGGCGTCGTCGACGCGGAGCGCGTACTGCGGCAGGTTCTGCGTCGCCTGGCCCCAGATCTGCTGGCCGCCGGCTTCGGGGTCGAAGCGCGAGTAGTGGCCCGGGCAGT